>JADIYA010000036.1 GCA_016705545.1 Flavobacteriales bacterium | reverse complement strand
AGCGGCAGGCTTCATCGATATCGGCGTGGGCGCTCTCGGTAGCTCTTTCACGATGCCGTCGATGAGCTTGTTCATGGAGCATGTCAGCAGCGTGAGCTTCAACGCCTTCGCCGCCGTTTCCTGAAATCCTGTGCCCGCCAGAGGATGGAGTTGCACGATTCTGCGAGTATCACACTGTACCAGGCAGGTGTTCTCGAGCATGAGCACTTTGTCACCTACGCCAATGCCCAATGCGCCGCCGCTGGCGCCTTCTCCGACGATCACGCGATCACCGGCACGCGCAGCTGCACCATCTCGAAGAGGTTGCGGGCGATGGCTTCTCCTGCCCCGCTCTTTCGCTTCCAGCCCAGGGAAGGCGCCAGGGTATCAAATGAACGTGACCACCGGCTTGCTGAATTTCTCCGCGAGCTTCATCAGGCGAAGCGCTTTCCGGTAGCTTCCGGCTGGCTATGCCGAAATTGCGGTACTGCCGCATCTTGGTATTGATGCCTTCTGCTGGCCGATGAACATCACGGTCCGGCTGTTCATGGACCTGAAGCGCCCACCATGGCCTTTGTCGTCCTTCACGGTTCGGTCCCATGCAGCTCAATGAAACTGCCATCGGAGACATGGTCGATGTGGTTTCAACGTGTAGGGTCACCAGATGACGGCTTTCTACCTGCACGCGCCTTCCCATGGCGTAAGGTTGGCGTGCATCGACCGTTGCGGTTTCCGGCAGCTTCTTCTCCAGGTCCTTTTCAGTGTGGCGGTAGCCAACATCCACATCGCCTTTGTGCGGATACTCTCTCAGCTTCGCATCTGCTCGATGATATGCTGAATGGGTTTCTCGAACTCCAGGAAAGTCTCTATGCGTCAGGCCTTGGGCGGACGAAGGCAGAAGGATGGTTTGATGGGGCTCCAACTGCCTGCGGGTACCCTTTCAATCGATTTCACAGGGGCAACATCGTCTTCCCTCGAGCTAAGATTAATCTGGGCCTGAACGTGGTGCGTAAGCGCCCGGATGGCTTTCGACGACATCGAAAGCGTGCTGGTGCCGATTCCGCTCTGCGATGCGTTGAGGCAATCACCGACACGAGCGTTGGTCCGGGCGGTGGTCTTGAGTTCACGCGCTTCGCGGCCGCGAATTGATGGTAATCCGCGGAACGGATCTTGTGTCCGGGCACATGGATTGCGGGGCCGAGCGCCGTTCGTTGCCCGGGCTTAGGATGCATCTTACAAGCGGATTCCAGCTGGTGCAGGCCTGGGGAGGCGGCAGCAGCGATGGAACCAATGCGCTGTTGTTGATGGACAAGCTTTTCGGTCTTCGCCTCCAAGGGCGAAGAGATGCTGGAAATGGCCTTAGTACTGGGCAGCGACTGCCCGCTCTTGGGAACAATGGACCGCAATTGGCGCAAGGGTAGGGCGAGTTGCTGACCCTGGTCGCTGTGGAGCTGCGGCAGCACTCTGGATCTACTTGGTGAATCCGGCATACGTTTCCACTGGCGAAGCGTTCTCGATGACCACCTCATCGGAAATCGGCGCACCTGGCTGAAGCAATTCAGGCCGCCGATGAGAGCGTGGCGCTCTCTGCTCCGAATACCATGGAGGAGGGTGGTGAGCCGCATATCCGGAGATTGTTGCCGTCGACGCCTGCTTAAGGCAGTAGGGTGGCGATGCAGCCAGCGAGCGGCTCAGGCCCACGGTATTCGGCCTATTTCCGCCAGGGCCATGTCCGTCTTTGCTGCGGATTGGCCAGACCAGTTCAAAGGCGCGGGAAGCCTCTAGGGAGTAATCCTAGGCAGGAGGTCCTGCAGTTCACGCGCATCGTGCGGTTTCGTTGGATACGGCCCTCACACGGTTGAGCACCACGAACCAGGGCGGTAGCGCGGACGGCAAATTTTCGCAGCCGGGGAACTCCCATCCGCGCAGCCTGAATAGCACGGAAGAGCAATCGCGTTCGGCAATGTTCGCTCGAACTTCCCGCTTCATCCATCGTCGATGGCAATGCCGGTGATGTTCAGTCCTTTGCTAACGGGGCGGGTGAAGAGCTCATTGAGCAATGGCATCTGCTCGCGGCAATGGTCCACGTACTTGAGCGGTAGAAGAACAGGCGATCAAGGTAGGGCCGCATCAGCGCCGAAAGTTCATCCGTGTGGCGTGGATAGGGGAGGGCGGCTCCACATTGGGGGGGTTGAACCGATTGCCACTTTGGGCTGGGCTGCCACAAGTCGCAGCAAACGGGCGTCTGGAACAGCAAGCGTCATTGGTCCTGACCTCGTAGCGGTCAACCATGTGCGCACCACTTCTTCTGGCCCGTATGTTGCGAACAGGTCCACGAGTTGCCAGCGCGCGAAGGACCAGCATGCGGTATCACAAGGCGGCCCCACGCCAGTATCGAATCAGAAGCTGCTGCGAGCGTATGGTGCGCTGGGGTGGCTGCTTGCAATATGGCCATGATGGCTTTGAGTAGACCGTGCATCTGGTCAGGGAAGCATCGCCAGTCCATTGCATCGCGAATGGCTTGCGGCCCTTCATCCAGTGCTTCCATCAAGCGCTGGTCCATGTCAACGACTTTAGCGAAGTATGATGCGGAGTCTTGAGCACCAGGCGATGGAGCGTGGCTTGGAGATTCAGAATTGACGACTTCTTCCTCGCGGGCTAACCGAAGCGGCGATTCAATATCACGCGAGCGAAACCGCATTCCGCTGACCGGCAATGATCCCCATCTTTGTCCTGCGCATCGCGGCTGGCGCGCTTGTATTCCCACAGACGTTGATTCTCAGGGACTCGACCAAAGTGATCCCGGACTGCAGAGGCCGTTCGGTGAATCGAAGCGACACCCTTGGCTCGGCGGGGTTCAGGATGATATCAATCTGGTCGTCGCCAACGCCTAATCGGTAATAACCGAGCGGGTAGGAGGTCGATTTGAACCGGAATTGTCCTTCCTGGATATCCGGATGGAGTCTAGGGGAATGCGCTCCTGCCCTGAAATGCGATGGAGCACAAGATGTTGACCAGGTGCTCCAAGTCCCGTCAGCAAATTGTCCGGATAGGACTTGGCCTAAGGCTGAAGCGGCCTGTGTAGCACAGACGAGGAAGACAATGGTTGATTTGCGCATGGAGATCGGCGACGACATACTCTCCCGGGCTTTTGGCCCAGTACCATCTGCGCTGGTGAGCTTAACTTCTCTGTTCGGAATGGGAAGAGGTGGACCTCACCGCTAAAGTCACCTGAAATCGTCGATACGATTTGACAGGTTGTCGGACAAGACCAAAACAGCCGAGAATCGTTCCACGAGCGATCTGACGGATCGGAAGCTTACGGGCAATTAGTACCACTCGGCTTTGCCATTGCTGACTTTACACCTGTGGCCTATCAACGTGGTAATCTTCCACGGCCCTTAAAAGAAGTCTCATCTTGAGGTGGGCTTCGTGCTTAGATGCTTTCAGCGCTTATCCCGTCCGAACATAGCTACCCAGCGGTGCCCCTGGCGGGACAACTGGTACACTAGCGGTTCGTCCACCACGGTCCTCTCGTACTAATGGTAGCTCCCCTCAAACTTCTAACGCCTGCAACAGATAGAGACCGAACTGTCTCACGACGTTCTGAACCCAGTTCACGTGCCATTTTAATCGGCGAACAGCCGAACCCTTGGGACCTTCTCCAGCCCCAGGATATGACGAACCGACATCGAGGTGCCAAACCATTCCGTCGATATGAGCTCTTGGGAATGATCAGCCTGTTATCCCCGGCGTACCTTTATCCTATGAGCGATGGCCCTTCCATACGGAACCACCATCACTTTGCCCTGCTTTGCATCTGCTCGACTTGTCTGTCTCACAGTTAAGCTCCCTTTGCCAATGCACTCAACGCACGGTTACCAAGCGTGCTGAGGGAACTCTTGGAAGCCTCCGATACTCTTTTGGAGGCGACCACCCCAGTCAAAACTACCCACCACACACTGTTTCCCTGTTTCGCAGGGATTAGACATCAGATGAACGAAGGGTGGTATTTCAACGTTGACTCCATCACGCCTAGCGACGCAACTTCAAAGTCTCCCACCTATCCTACACATCGGGCAGCCGATGTCAATGTGAAGCTATAGTAAAGGTGCACGGGGTCTTTTCGTCCCGTTGCGGGTAAGCGGCATCTTCACCGCTACTACAATTTCACCGAGCTCGTGGCCGAGACAGTGCTCAGATCGTTACACCATTCGTGCAGGTCGGAACTTACCCGACAAGGAATTTCGCTACCTTAGGACCGTTATAGTTACGGCCGCCGTTTACTGGGGCTTCGATTCAAAGCTTCACCTTGCGGCTGACCTCTCCTCTTAACCTTCCAGCACCGGGCAGGTGTCAGGCCCTATACGTCATCTTTCGATTTTGCAGAGCCATGTGTTTTTGTTAAACAGTCGCCTGAGCCATTTCATTGAAACCCCTCACGGGGTACCGCTTATCCCGAAGTTACGCGGTCAATTTGCCTAGTTCCTTAGCCACGGATCACTCGAGCGCCTCAGGATATTCTCCTTGACTACCTGTGTCGGTTTGCGGTACGGGCGGCTTGCATCTGGAGCTTAGGGGGTTTTCTCGGAAGTCGGATTAGGATCTCTATCCGCTTGCCCGAAGGCTCGCGGTACTGTTGGGTTTCAGCAAGAACGGCGGATTTACCTACCATCCCTGTACCTACGCCTTTCAACGCCCAATTCCGTCTGGGCGCGGACCTTTCACTCCTTCGTCACCCCATCGCAATGTGAGTCGGTTCCGGAATATTGACCGGATGTCCATCAGCTTCGCCGTTCGGCTACACCTTGGGTCCCGACTAACCCTGATCCGATTAACGTTGATCAGGAAACCTTAGTCTATCGGCGGGCAGGTTTTTCACCTGCCTTATCGTTACTTATGCCTACATTTTCTTTTCCGGACGCTCCAGCATGCCTTACGACACACCTTCAACGCAGACCGGAATGCTCTCCTACCGCCCCATTGGGGCCCACAGCTTCGGCAGCATGCTTGATGCCCGATCATTATCCACGCCGGACCGCTCGACTAGTGAGCTGTTACGCACTCTTTAAATGAATGGCTGCTTCCAAGCCAACATCCTAGCTGTCAGTGCAGTCCGACCTCGTTAGATCAACTTAGCATGCATTTGGGGGCCTTAGCCGATGGTCTGGGTTATTTCCCTTTCGCGCGCTGACCTTAGCACCCGCGCGCTCACTCCCGGATACTGATGTCGTGGCATTCGGAGTTTGTCCGGGTTTGGTAGGCGATGAAGCCCCCTAGCCCGATCAGTAGCTCTACCTCCACGACAGTACATCCGAGGCTGCACCTAAATGCATTTCGGAGAGTACGAGCTATCTCCCAGTTTGATAAGCCTTTCACCCCTAACCACAGCTCATCCGAAGACTTTTCAACGTCTACCAGTTCGGACCTCCATCCCGTGTTACCGGGACTTCATCCTGGCCATGGTTAGATCACTTGGGTTTCGCGTCTGCCGCCACTGACTAAGCGCCCTGTTAAGACTTGCTTTCGCTTCGGCTGCGGGGCTGAACCCCTTAACCTTGCCAGTGACGAGCAACTCGTAGGCTCATTATGCAAAAGGCACGCCGTCATCCCCGAAGGGACTCCGACCGCTTGTAGGCGTACGGTTTCAGGGACTATTTCACTCCGCTGTTCGCGGTGCTTTTCACCTTTCCTTCGCAGTACTGGTTCGCTATCGGTCTCTCAGTAGTATTTAGCCTTGCCAGATGGTTCTGGCAGATTCAGACAGGATCTCACGTGTCCCGCCTTACTCAGGATACCACTAGGTACAGCATGCATTTCGTGTACGGGACTGTCACCCTCTATGGTCCCCCTTTCCAAAGGGTTCCACTACACATGCTGAGTCCACGTCGTGGTCCTACAACCCCGGCCGCGCCGAAACGCTTCCGGTTTGGGCTGTCCCCTTTTCGCTCGCCACTACTCGGGGGATCACTACTTGTTTTCTTTTCCTCCAGGTACTTAGATGTTTCAGTTCCCTGGGTTGGCACCCTTCGCAGGGTATCCCGGCTTCACCGGGATGGGTTGCCCCATTCGGAAATCCACGGATCACAGGGTATTATGCCCCTCCCCGTGGCTTATCGCAGCCTATCGCGTCCTTCATCGCCTCTGAGAGCCAAGGCATCCGCCGTACGCCCTTAGTAACTTCTCGATCGTACTAGATCAAATTGCTCGGTGGACCGATTGCTCGGTCTGTTTTGGTCTGTCCAACAACATGTCAAAGAACGGTGCCCTTGGGAGGGCCGCCCCAGCTAATGCCGAGGCCTGGTGGAGAATATCGGAGTCGAACCGATGACCTCCTGCTTGCAAAGCAGGCGCTCTAGCCAGCTGAGCTAATTCCCCGTTCCCTGTCCCATGGTAGTCCCGAGCGGAGTTGAACCGCTGACCTCTACATTATCAGTGTAGCGCTCTAACCAACTGAGCTACAGGACTAGAGAGAAGGTAACGGTGTACCGTTCAAAAAAATCGTCTATCTGAGAGACAGCAGGCATCGAAGATCACACTTGCGTGCAATCAGCAGAGACCTGTCACTTACTCTAAAAAGGAGATGTTCCAGCCGCACCTTCCGGTACGGCTACCTTGTTACGACTTAGCCCCAGTCACCGGTTTTGCCCTAGGCAGCTCCTTGCGGTCACCGACTTCAGGCACCCCCGGCTTCCATGGCTTGACGGGCGGTGTGTACAAGGCCCGGGAACGTATTCACCGCATCATGGCTGATATGCGATTACTAGCGATTCCAGCTTCACGGAGTCGGGTTGCAGACTCCGATCCGAACTGAGACGAGTTTTGAGGATCCGCATCCGGTCGCCCGGTAGCTTCCCTCTGTACTCGCCATTGTAGCACGTGTGTAGCCCAGGACGTAAGGGCCGTGATGACTTGACGTCGTCCCCACCTTCCTCACCGCTTACGCGGGCAGTTTCTCTAGAGTCCCCGGCATTACCCGCTGGCAACTAAAGATAGGGGTTGCGCTCGTTATGGGACTTAACCCGACACCTCACGGCACGAGCTGACGACAGCCATGCAGCACCTCGCACGCCGTCCGAAGAAGAGGATGTTTCCACCCCTGTCGTCGTGCGTTCGAGCCCTGGTAAGGTTCCTCGCGTATCATCGAATTAAACCACATGCTCCACCGCTTGTGCGGGCCCCCGTCAATTCCTTTGAGTTTCAATCTTGCGATCGTACTCCCCAGGTGGATCACTTAACGCTTTCGCTAGGTGACTGACTGTGTATCGCCAATCACGAGTGATCATCGTTTACGGCGTGGACTACCAGGGTATCTAATCCTGTTCGATCCCCACGCTTTCGTGCCTCAGCGTCAGTATCGCCTTAGTGAGCTGCCTTCGCAATTGGTGTTCTGTGCCATATCTAAGCATTTCACCGCTACACGGCACATTCCGCCCACATCAAACACACTCAAGAGCGTCAGTATCAATGGCAAGTCTACAGTTGAGCTGCAGGATTTCACCACTGACTTAACACTCCGCCTACGCACCCTTTAAACCCAATGAATCCGGATAACGCTTGCACCCTTCGTATTACCGCGGCTGCTGGCACGAAGTTAGCCGGTGCTTATTCCTCCGGTACCGTCAACCTCCGACACGTCGGAGGGTTTCTTCCCGGATAAAAGCAGTTTACAACGCGTAGGGCCGTCTTCCTGCACGCGGCATGGCTGCGTCAGAGTTGCCTCCATTGCGCAATATTCCTCACTGCTGCCTCCCGTAGGAGTCTGGTCCGTGTCTCAGTACCAGTGTGGGGGATAGCCCTCTCAGGCCCCCTAACGATCGTAGCCTTGGTGAGCCATTACCTCACCAACTAGCTAATCGTGCGCATGGTCATCCTTTACCGCCGGAGCTTTCAAAGAAAGGTGATGCCACCTCGCTTGTTATGGGGCATTAATCCGGATTTCTCCGGGCTATTCCCCAGTAAAGGGCAGATTCCATACGTGTTACGCACCCGTGCGCCGGTCGCCGGCGATGTATTGCTACACCCCGCTGCCCCTCGACTTGCATGTGTTAAGCCTGCCGCTAGCGTTCATCCTGAGCCAGGATCAAACTCTCCATTGTAAATGTTTGTTTGATCTGGTTCGTTGACGAGGTCTCTCATGTTGTTCCTTACAGAACACAAGGACACCTGCTGTTCTCAGAATAGACAATCTGTCAAAGAACTCGTATGGTTCTGGGCTTCAGCCCTTTGCCAATCTTGTTCGTTCGTCGCTTTCGCGACTCTCGCGCATCGTTTTTGCGTGAGGGGCTGCAAATGTAGTCTTGCTGGTTCAACCTGCAAGTGATGTGGAAAATTTCTTTCCTCATCGTGCTACTTTCCCAAGCCTGAAAAAGAACGTCCGTCGAAAGCGGCCGCAAATGTATGGGGCTATTGCTTCGGAGCAACCTCAGAGTGAAAAAAATCTTGGCTGATTGTCAAGGCGTGCTCGTAGACACCGGTAATACCTTGCCGTTGAAGTGTTTATGTCCCGTGAGGGTGAACTCGGCGATGAAGTGGCCCATCTCCGCAGCGGTGGCTGCAGCCTTGTATGCTGGGAAAGCGTTCCTGAGCATCGGAGTGTCAACCGATCCCAAAGCGAGGCAATTGGTTCTGATGCCTTGATCCGCGAACTCTACAGCCAGGCATTGGGCCATGCAGGCCAGCGCCGCTTTGCTACTGCTATATCCAAGCAGGCCCGGGAATTTGGTGCTGTCCTGGAAACCACCCATGCTGCTGATGCTCACTACATGACTGTTCGGATGACCCGCGAGCCGGTTTGTAAGTGCTTGGGTCAAGAGCACGGGTATGACAACATTGATCTCATACACCCGCAATAGTTCCTCCCTTGAGTATTGGCCGAATGCGACCTTGATCAATTCTGCGGCATTGTGAACCAAGCCAACTAGGCGTTGCTTGCCGACGACAGCCACGATTCGTTCCATAGCGTCCGGGGCCAACAAGTCCTGCTCGATCACATGGATCCGTTTCGGATAGGCCTGCAGCTCTGCATCAAGCCGTTGGCGACCGTTCCGCGCGATGGCGATGACATCAACAGTCGATCGGACCAAGAGAGCTCTGACTGTTTCAAGCCCGATTCCGGACCCAGCCCCGGTTACCATTATGCTTTCCCGCTTCTCTATCATGGGTGGATAGTTTTGACCGCCCCTCAAAGGAAGCGATATGCCGTTGGAACCACTTCAATCCTTTGCGTCCGTGAACAGCTTGCACGATTGGTTGAGGGCTGTGGCCTTCGCAGTGGGGGCTTGGGTCCTTGGACAAGTGGTTTACCGCCTGGCGGGTGCCGTGCTGAGGCCATTGGCAAAGCGGACAAGCACACGCTTGGATGATTTGCTGGTGGAACGGCTGCGTGCTCCTGTGGTGGTGCTTATTACCGTGCTCGGCTTCATAGCGAGCTTTCAACAGCTGACATTCGGGGAGCGTGTTTCTGTCTGGGCGGAACGTGTCTTCCATGTGGCCGTTGCGCTTGCGGTCACTTGGGTGGTTGCGCGCATTGCCATGGCCGTGATTGAGGAGTTGCTTCAGGGCAGGTCAGAGGGCCGCAGCCAAACTTCGCGCATGCTGCCTGGCGTACGAGCCGTGGTGAAAGTGCTGGTCTGGGGCTTGGGCATCGTGGTGGCCCTGAATAATGCGGGATATGACGTGGCGGCTCTGCTCGCAGGCATCGGGATAGGCGGTTTGGCTCTGGCGCTTGCGGCTCAAGAGACCGTCGCCAATGTATTCGGGGGCATCACCATGTACGCGGATCGGCCCTTCCAGTTGGGCGCGCGTGTGCGCGTGAATGCGCACGATGGCTTCGTGCAGGAGATCGGGATTCGGAGCACGCGCATCCAAGCATTGGCTGGACCGATCGTGGTGATCCCCAACAAGAAGTTCACCGAGAGCACCATCGAGAATGTATCGGATGAGCCCTCACGACGAGTTCTGGTGGAACTGGGCCTGGTCTATGAGACAGCGCCTGCCAAACTGGAGCGCGCCATGGCAGTGCTTAAGGAGATCGTGATGGCGCATCAGGAAATCCTCGAGGAGAGGCACATCATCTCATTCAATGCCTTCAAAGAATACGCGCTGAACATCCTCTTCATCTATTTCATCCGGAAGGACGCCGACATCTTCGAGGCGCATTCGCGGGTGAACCTGGCGATCCTGCGGCGCTTCCATGAGGAAGGACTGTCCTTGGCATACCCTACCGCTGTGGAGCTTGCGGGCGAGTACAAGCCTTGAGGGATTTCACTTGTTCCGCTTACGACGCAGGCTCGCGCGGCGCTCCTCCTCTTCGAGTTTGGCTTTTCGTCGGGCCAGCACCTCGGGGTCGAGCACATCGCCCACATTGCGCATCTGGCGCAGAACCCATTGCCGCCTGCTCAAAAGGTAGCCGGATGGCGCGCTGCAATTGAACCGCCTTGGAGCAGGCAGGGTGGTAGTGATCAGCGCAGCTTGGGCGGCCGTGAGCTTCTTGGAGCTGGTGCCGAAGCACTGCTGGGCTGCCGCCTCTGCGCCGAAGACACCTTTGCCCATCTCGGCCACATTCAAGTACACTTCCAGGATGCGCTCCTTGGTCCACAATGATTCGATGAGCACCGTGAACCAAGCTTCCAGGACCTTGCGAAGTTTGCTTCGCCCCGGCCACAGGAATACATTCTTGGCCGTCTGCTGGCTGATGGTGCTCGCCCCCTTCACGCGCTTTCCCGGTTTCTTCTTCCACAACGACTGAATGAACTCCGGCCACGAGAATCCCGGTTCCTTCATGCCGAGCGAGCGCTTGATCTGTTCCGTTGAGAATCCGCTGTGCGTCATGAAGCGCTGGTCCTCACTGCTGATCACGGCTAGTGGCATGGCACGCGCCATTTCCTCGAGTCGCTCATTGCTTCGGCGGATGCCACCTTGCTCACCGGCTTGTTCGATCATCACGAAGGTGACTGGCGGTTCAGCCAAGCCGAGCAGGGCAGCCCAAGAGGCCGTGATCACGATCCACCAGAAGAGGATGGCACCGATGTGCCGGAAAATGGAAGCCAGTACCTGCATGCAATAGGAAGCGCGGCGCCAAAGTAGAAGGGCCGGCCCGAATGGCCAGCCCTTCTTCCGAGCCGCTATGACGCTTACCCCTCGTGCTTGCGGCCGTAGAAATGATAGTATGACATGAGCGCCGTACCTCCGCAGACAGCGATGCCGATGAAGAACGGCAGCGGGTTCTCGCTCTCCGGCCCGAGCATGGTGTGCTGGATGATCCACCCCGCCAGAAGCCCCAAACCGATGCCCACCATGAGCAGCCCATTGCGCATGGCACGGCGGCCGTCCGGTGCGGGCTTGGCAATCTGCGGGTCCATGCCCTTGTCGATCATGCTCATGCGCTCGCGGTGACGCGTGGTGTAGTGGATGTAAAGGATGCCGAAGGCCGTTCCGAACGGGATGATGAGTCCGAAGAAGGGAACCAGGATCTCAGATGCAGGGCTGTCCATGACTGTTCGTGTTGTTGAACATCGGACGCGGCCCGAAGACGACAGGTTACACGCACCCTGTGGGCGCTTCATCCACCAGCGGTCCCTTGCATGCCTCCGTTCATCCGACAGCGCTTGCGGGGGCCGCGATTCGTGCATGCTTTTGTAACCGTGCCGGGCCCACGGCTCGTCACATCACCGCTCGTGGACCACGCACCCCTCATTGCACGCATCCTGGAAGGCGACAGCCGTGCCTATGAGGAGCTGGTGCGCCAATACCAGCATATGGTGTACACCGTGTGCCACCGCGTGCTTCGAAATACTGAGGATGCCGAAGAGGCAACGCAGGACAGTTTCGTGAAGGCGTATCAGCATCTCCGCGGCTTCACGGGAGCATCGAAGTTCAGCACATGGCTCTTCAGCATCGCGCACCGGACAGCGATCAGCCACGGCCGACGCCGCAGGACCGACGGCGAGACCGTGGACGAACTCACGCAGCACCCTGCAGCTGAGGGCGACTCCGGTTCAAGCCACGGTGAGCTGCGACGCCAATTGGACCTCGCGTTGAATCTCCTGCCGGCTGATGATGCCTCGATCCTGAGCTACTTCTATCTGGAGGACCTGAGCGTGGAGGAGATCGTAACCGTTACGGGATTGGGGGCGTCGAATGTGAAAGTGAAGCTCCATCGCGCCCGCAAGAAATTGGCGGAGGTCATGGAGCGCCAGCTTGGCCCAGAAGCGCGTGCGCTACTTTTGAACGATGCCTGAGATGAACGACAACGATCTGCGGAAGCTGTTCCAAGCAGCGGGGCATGCAAAGCCCGAGCGGGACCTCACGAATCGGATCATGGCGCGCGTGGCCGTTACGCGCATCGCCGAGCCGGTCGTTGTAGCGCCGCTCATCAGCAAGCGCGCATGGGTCACCATTGCGATTGCCACTGGTCTATTCTTCTTGTGCGCCTTGAGCTTGTCAGGTCTCGGCGGAACGAATCCTTCGTTCCCGTGGATGGATCGCTTACTGGACGGCGTGGCCCAATTGAAAATGCCGGAAGGCGCTTGGCCGCAATGGACCATCGGCTTTTCCGTGCTCGCTCTGTTCTTCGCGCTATTGGGCCATTACACGGAGCGGCGCATGCGTAAGACCGCCTTTTAGAGCAGTGCCTTCGCCGCGTTGAGCGCGGCATCATAGTCCGGTTCAGCGCCCAGCTCTGGGGCCACTTCGCAGTAGCGCACCACACCCTCTTTGTCGATCACGAAGGTGACGCGGCCCAGCAACCCGTTCAATCCGCCTTCGGCGATGCGCGTGCCCCAGCCATCGGCGTCGCGATAGCGGAAGTCGCTGCCCGCTTCAACGTTCTCGATTCCTTCGGCGGCGCAGAACCGCTTCATCGCGTAGTGCAGGTCGGCCGTAACAGCAAGGACGTGCGCGCCTAGGCCGGCAGCCAGCTTGTTGAAGGTGCGCGTCTCCAAAGCACAAGTGCTGGTATCCACGCTGGGGAACATCAAGAGCACAACCACATGGCCCTTGTGATCCGCAAGCGAGCTTTCGGTCTTGTCGACCTTGACATACCGGAGCTGAGGAGCAGGTGCGCCGATGACGGGGAGGGTGCCGGAGAAGAGTGGTTGGGGCATGGTGTTTTCGGAAATACGGACATAGCTCCCCGATGCTGCTTCGCTGCGCTCGCAGTGACCGCAGGTAGCAGTGGACGTCGGTCATTGTTCGCGCATGATGCGCGGAATGGCCTCTTCGTAGGCCTTCTTCGCATCGGCGATGGTGCCGAAGGGCGCATCGTCCACCACGAGCTTGCCCTGCGTCACATGGCCGAGCAGGATGTTGGGTACACGGCTCTGGAGCATGAGGTCGAGGAAGTCGTCCTCGTTGTCCTGATCCACGGCAACGATGGCACGGCCCTGGGCTTCGCCGAAGAGGAAGCTGTCCTCGCGCACTTCGCTGTCGGTGACCACATCGAAGCCGAGGTTGCGCGGCATGGCCATCTCGACCAAGGTGGTCCAGATGCCGCCATCGCTCACATCGTGCGCGGCGTTGATGAGGCCCTTGCGGATGAGCATGAGCAGCATGGTGTGCAGTCGCTTCTCCTCCTCGATGTCGAAGTAGGGCGCGGGTGAGCGATCGATTCCATGGATGCGCGTGAGGTACTCGCTGCTCGCGATATCGTCCACCACTTTGCCGAGCAGGAAGATCAAGTCACCCTTCTGCTTGAAGTCGAGCGTCATGCGCTTGCTCACATCGGGCACGATGCCCACCATGCCGATCGTGGGTGTAGGGAACACCGGGATGTTCTTCTTCTCCGTGACCGTGTGGTTGTAGAAGCTCACGTTGCCGCCGGTCACCGGTGCCTCGAAGGCGCGGCAAGCATCGCCCATGCCTTTGATGGCCTGAGCGAACTGCCAATACACCTCGGGATCGTACGGGTTGCCGAAATTCAGGCAGTTGGTTACGCCGCAGGGCTCACCGCCCGTGCAGGCGATGTTGCGCGCGGCCTCGCTCACGGCGATCATGGCGCCTTTGTACGGATCGGCATGCACGTAGCGGCCGTTGCAATCAACCGTGACGGCCAGGCCCTTGCCGGTCTCCTTCACCAGCACGAGGCCGGCATCGCTCGGCGCATTGGTGCTCATGTTATTCGTGCGCACCATCGTGTCGTATTGCTCGCTGATCCAGCGCTTGCTCGCGATGTTCGGGCTGGCCAGCAGTTCGTAGGCCACGGCCTTCAGGTCCATCGGCTCATCCGCATCGTCGAGCTTGAACTTCTTGTTCTCGGCGATGTAAGCCGGCTCCTTCTGCTCACGCTCATACACCGGTGCTCCGCCGCCGAGCACGAGGCTCTCCGCAGGCACTTCGGCAATGAGCTCGCCGTGCATGAAGTAGCGCAAAGTGTTGCCTTCGGTCACGGTGCCGATCTCCACGCAATTCAGGTCCCACTTGTCGAAGATCGCCTTCACCTCCTTCTCTCTTCCCTTCTTCACCACAACAAGCATGCGCTCCTGGCTCTCGCTGAGGAGGATCTCCCATGCGTGCATGCCTTGTTGGCGCGTCGGCACCTTGTCCAGGTTGATGTCCATGCCGCTCTCGCCCTTCGCGCTCATCTCGCTGGTGCTGCACGTGATGCCTGCCGCGCCCATGTCCTGCATGCCGATGATCGCATCGGTCTGCGCGAGCTCGAGCGAGGCTTCGAGCAACAGCTTCTCCATGAAGGGGTCGCCCACCTGTACGGCCGGCAGGTCATCCATGCTGGTTTCGGTGATGTCCTTGCTGGCGAACGAAGCCCCGTGGATCCCATCCTTGCCCGTGCTGCTGCCCACGATGAAGACCGGATTTCCCTTGCCGTGGCTGGTGGCGCTGATCACCTTGTCCGTGCGGACGATGCCCACGCTCATGGCATTCACCAACGGATTGGTGGTGTAGCAGGGATCGAAGTACACCTCGCCGCCGAGCACCGGCACGCCGAACGCATTGCCGTAGTCGCCGATGCCCTTCACCACGCCGCGCATGTGCCAGCGGCTGCTCTTCTCCTTGCTGATATCACCGAAGCGCAAGCTGTTGAGCTGCGCGATGGGTCGCGCGCCCATGGTGAAGATGTCGCGGTTGATGCCGCCGACTCCCGTGGCCGCACCTTGATAGGGCTCGATGGCGCTCGGGTGGTTGTGGCTCTCGATCTTGAAGGCGCAGGCCCAGCCGTCGCCGATGTCCACGAGGCCGGCGTTCTCCTGTCCGGCTTCGGCCAGCAGTTTAGGACCGCTGCGCGGTAGCGTCTTCAGCTGCTTGATGGAGTTCTTGTACGAGCAATGCTCGCTCCACATGGCGCTGTAGATGCTCAGCTCCGTGAAGTTGGGCACACGGCCCAGAATCGCCTTGATCTTGTCGAACTCCTCGGGCAGGAGGCCGAGCTTCTTCGCAGTATCGACGCCAGCGGGGGCGGTGTCGGGGTTGGCAGTGGTCGTGGACATGGGGCGGCGAAGGTAGCCGCGGCTTCAGGCTCCCGCCTCCTTCGCCAAACGCTCCATCTGCTCAAGGATCGACTCGGCCTCGGCGCGCTTCTGGTCGCTGGCGGCGCGGTTGATGGTGCTGAGCCGATGCGCTTCGGCCAGCAATCGCCGGTACTCGGTCTCGAGTTTATCGCGCGGTGTCTTCCGCTTGAACAGGTTCAGCATGCCACCCGAACAACCGGGAGCAGAGATGGTTCGTGGGACACATACCACACCCGGCCCATCCCCGTTACTTTGCCGCCCTACCAACGGCAGGCAATCCATCGATGCGCGTATTCCTCTCGTTATTCCTGCTGCTCTCGGTTCAATGGCTTTTCGCGCAAGCAACGGCCACGTTGCGCGGCACCGTGAGCGACGCGAACGGGGTGACGCTTCCGCTGGCGAACGTGAGCGTGATCGGTACCAGCCTCGGGACGTCGTGCAACGAACTCGGAGATTATCGTCTTGATCTGCCCGCGGGTCGCGCGCTGAAGGTGCAGTTCAGCTACTCGGGCGCGCAGTCCTACACGGAAGAGGTGATCCTGGAGCCCGGCGAAGTGCGCGTGCTGAACGCCAAGCTGCGCTTCATCACCCTGCGGCCGATCGATGTGGAGGCTACGCGCATCATCCGCGAGACAGGCGTTGATCGCATCGACCCGAAGCTGGCGCGCTTCAACCCTTCGCCCTTGGGCGGCGTGGAGGCCTTGCTGGGCGGACAACTCGGCGTGGTGATGCGCAATGAGCTGAGCAGCGGCTACAGCGTGCGCGGCGGCAACTTCGATGAGAACCTGGTGTATGTGAACGACATCGAGGTGTACCGTCCGTTCCTGGTGCGTGCGGGCCAGCAGGAGGGCCTCAGCTTCCCGAATCCCGACATGATCGAGCGCATCACCTTCAGCGCGGGCGGCTTCGAGGCGCGCTACGGCGACAAGATGAGCAGCGTGCTCGACATCAAGTACCGCCGCCCGCGGGCATTTGGCGGCAGTGCCATGGCCAGCTTGCTAGGCGGCGCGGTGCATGTGGAGGATGCCATGCTGAAGATGCGCCTGCGCCATGTCACCGGCATCCGCTACCGCACCAACCAGCTGCTGCTCGGTGGCGGCGATGTGAAGGGCGATTACCGTCCGGTGTACACCGATGCGCAGACCTATTGGACCTACGACCTCACGCCGAATGTGGAGCTCGGCTTCCTCGGCCTATACTCGCGCAACCAGTACAATGTGGTGCCCGACGACCGGGAGACGGAGTTCGGCCCCTTCAATCAGGCCTTGCGCTTCACCGTGTATTTCGATGGGCAGGAGCGCACGCAGTTCGAGACCTACTTCGGTGCGCTCAACCTGAATGTGCAGGCGAGCAAGGACCTCTTGCTGAAGTTCATCACCAGCGCCTATTCCACCTCAGAGAGCGAGCGCTTCACCATTCAAGGCCAGTATCGCTTGGGCGAATTGGAGCGCGACCTCGGCAGCGAGCAGTTCGGTGAAGTGGTGCGCGACCTCGGCATCGGCACCTACCTCGATCATGCGCGCAACCAGCTCGATGCCTCAGTCTATACGATAGCGCACAAAGGCTACCTGCAACGTCCGAAGAGCTACCTGCAATGGGGCCTCGACTCGCGCGTGGAGACCATCAGCGACCGGCTTAACGAATGGTACCTGCTCGATAGCGCCGACTTCAGCGTGCCGCTGAACACGGGCGAGGACCTCTACCTTCAGAACACCTTGCGCGCCGACCTCGACGTGCAGAGCGTGCGCAGCAGCGCCTATCTGCAGAGCACCTGGCGCTGGGAGAGCAAGGACAGCACCGACCGCTGGTTGAGCCTGGTGGCCGGAGCGCGGGCGCAGCATTGGAGCTTCAACGGGCAAGTGGTGGCCAGTCCGCGCGTCCGGCTGGTCTGGCATCCCGGCTGGAAGAAGGTGATCCGTCCGGACTCGATCGTGGACCGCGACTACAGCTTCTGGTTGGCCGGCGGCCTCTACTACCAGCCGCCCTTCTACCGCGAGATGCGCATGCTCGATGGCACGCTGAATCCCGACATCCGCGCGCAGCGCAGCATCCACGCATTGCTGGGCATGGATCGCTGGTTCGAGATCTGGGAGCGCCCCTTCCGCTTCACCGCCGAAGCGTACTACAAGGCGATGGATGACCTCATCCCCTACGAGGTGGACAACATCCGCATCCGCTACTACGGCACCAACAACGCCAAGGGCTACGCCACTGGATTGGATGTGAAGCTCGCTGGACAGTTCATCGACGGGATCGACAGTTGGATGAGCATCGGCGTGCTCAGCGCGCGCGAAGACCTGAAGGACGACTTCTTCTATTGGCGCTTCAACGCCGCGGGCGACACCATCTTCCCCGGCTACACGCGCGACAACGTGGCGGTGGACAGCTCGCGCGTGGAGCCCGGCTTCATCCCGCGCCCCACCGATCAGCGGGTGAACGTGGCCTTCTTCTTCCAGGATGAATTCCCGCGCTGGCCCACGGCCAAAGTGCACGTGAACCTCGCCTTCGGCACGGGCCTGCCCTTCGGTCCGCCGAACAACAACCGCTACGCCGATACGCTGCGCACGAGCCTTTACCGACGCGTTGATATCGGCTTCAGCAAGCAATTCCTTGGTGCCGAAGGGCAGAACCGCAGCGGCTGGCGCAGGCATATCAAGGACCTCTGGCTCACCGCCGAGGTCTTCAACCTGCTCAACATCGATAACGTGGCCAACCACACCTGGATCACTGATGTCACCGGCCGGCAATACTCCATCCCCGATTTCCTCCGCGGCGCTACAACCTGAAGCTGATCGCCTGGTTCTGATTCCTTGACCATCATGCACGTTCACTCGATCATCGCCCTGTGCCTGTGCGTCCTGTTCCGATTGCCCGCGTTGGCTCAGGACACGCGTTTCGCGTTCACCGTGGTGGATCCAGCGAAGGCCGAGATCAACATGCACTTGAAGGACGGCCGCGATAGCCTCTATCGCAAATTGGCACCGCTCGTGAAGGAATTGGAAGGCAAGGGTCGAGAAGTGCTCGTTGCGATGAACGCCGGCATGTTCCTGGGCGATCGCTCGCCCATGGGATTGTTTGTGGAAGGCGGGAAGAAGCTGAAGCCGCTGAACCGGCGCACGGAGACTACCGGGAATTTCTACATGCAGCCGAACGGGGTATTCGCTGTGCGGCCCGACCATACGGCTTTCATCAGCACCACGGAGAAGTTCCCGGTGCTGGCCGAGGTGCGTTGCGCCACGCAATCGGGGCCGATGCTCGTGATCGATGGTGCGATGAACAAGCAATTCACCAAGGGGTCCACCAACGTGCATTTGCGCAATGGCGTGGGCATCCGCAAGGACGGCCATCTGGTCTTCGCGATCTCGAAGGAAGCGGTGAACTTCCATGACTTCGCGGCCTTCTTCCTGGCACAGGGCTGCGTGGACGCGCTCTACCTCGATGGCTTCGTGAGCAAGGCCTACATGCCCGCGCAAGCCCTACGGCAATTGGATGGGCAGCTGGGTCCGCTGATCTCGGTGACCAAACGATAGCGCTCTGCGAGCACTCGGTCAGTGGGAACGCTGCCCCGGCGTGTTTCCGGGACACCGGCTCCGATTCTGTGCACGTCACCATGCTGATCGGTACACGAAAATGGACATTCGGAAGCACCTGCTCACCGTCATCACGCTCTTGACTGGGACGTCCTCCAGCGCTCAGCTCACCTATCAACTTGGCAACACTACGCTCCTCATCGACGAAGTGGTGGATAGCAGCCGTGTGAACATCCCCTGGGAGATCCTTTGGGGGCCGGATGACCGTTTGTGGATGACCGATGGCCCCTTGATCACGCGCTGGGATCCGGTGACGGATGTATTGGATACGCTGCACGATCGCGGGTACGGCAACGGGTTGGGCATGGCCCTTCATCCCGATTTCCCGAACACGCCGATCATCATGGCCGTGTTCGATACGGCACAGTACTACGGCGGGAACCTTCAGTGCGAGGTCTCGCGCTTCACCTACGATGCCTTCAACGACACCATCGTGGAGGAAGAGGTGCTCTTCACGTACTACCATGCAGGCGAGCATGCTGGTGGGCGAGTGCTCTTCGACACCACCGGCAATGTGCTGGTGACCACAGCGGATTATTGGCTCAATGGTCCTGATACGCTGTTCTCACCCGTTGGCAAGACCCTGCGCTTCGCAACGGATGGCAGTGTGCCGCCCGATAACCCGCGCGCGGATCATACCTGGACATGGGGGCATCGCAATCCGCAGGGCCTGGCTATGCTTCCCAATGGCGCCGTGGTGAATACCGAGCACGGACAGATGTTCCAGTCCAACGAGATCAACCTCTTGCAGGCCAACGAGGACCACGGCTATCCATACTACGACGGGTTGAGCTGCTTCCTCATTCCGGACACCTGCGCATCCGCCACCTATTCGTACACGCGGCCCATCGCCACCTACACCCATCCGCCATCGGGCTGTGAGTTCTACACCAGCGACGCCATCCCCGAGATGCAGGACAAGCTGATCACCTGCATCCTCTGGCATCGCGGGCTCATGCTCTTCGGCTTCAACCCCGAGCTTGACACCGTGCTCACGCAGGAGTACCTGCAAGGCGGCGCTTTCGATGCGCTGTGGCGGATCCGTGACATCGCGATCAGGCCCGATGGCAGTTTCTACCTGATCACCAACGACCGGCAGGATGCGCGGATCCGATGGGTGCGCCCTGACGATGCGACCATCGCCGCTGAAGCCGCGCCGGGCAATGATGGCCTGCGCGCATGGCCCAATCCCATGGCCGACCGCTTGACTGTCTCTGTCCTTGATGCAGCACCGGATGCGCAGGTGGAATTGCTTGATGCTCTGGGGCGACATGCCGGCCCGGTGCCCTCGCGCATGGGCGACCGCTTCGTCTTCGATGTCGGAGCGCTCTCTTCGGGTGCTTATGCGATTCGGCTTGGAGACGGCCGCTGCGAGCGGGTGATCAAGCGTTGAATGCGCTCAAAGAGGCGCAGGCGATCCGGGCAATTCTCCAGTGCGGGCAGTTCCGTCCCTTCGGCGCGCGAAGAACATCGCCATCTCGCCCTTGCTCTTTACAGCTACGCGGCCTCGCGGCGAGAATGAGAGGCCCGGTTCATCCTTGAGGAGGTTGAAGGTGGCCTCGCTGATGTTCACTTCGCCCACGGCGCCGGCCGATTCCATGTGCGCCGCCGTGTTCACCGTATCGCCCCAGATATCGTACTGGAACTTGCTGTCGCCCACGATTCCGGCCACCACGGGGCCGGTGTGGATGCCCGCGCGCATGGTGAAGAAAGGAAGTCCCTTGCCCGTTCGCTCTTGGGCGCGCGCCTTCAGCCAGTCCTGCATATCGAGCGCGGCCAGCACCGTATCGCGCGCACTGTCACGTCTTGGCTCGGGAAGGCCGCCGGCGCACATGTAGGCATCGCCGATGGTCTTGATCTTCTCGAGGCCGCGCTTTGCCGCTATGCCATCGAAGGCGCGGAAGCAGGCATCGATCTCGGCTACGAGCTCGTGCGCGCTGAGGCGCTCGCTCATGCGCGTGAAGTCGTGGAAGTCGGTGAAGAGGATGGAGACGCCGTCCACTTCGCGTGCGGCGGCGCGGCCGTTGGCCTTCAGCTCATCGGCGATCGGTTTGGGCAGGATGTTCAGGAGCAGGCTCTCGCTGCGGTCCCGCTCTTTGCGCACGAGGCTCCTTGACCGGCGCATGAACCGCAAACGGCTCCACAGGCCAATGGCAAGGAGCAGGACGCCGATGGAGCTGAACAGGAACAGGCGCTTCTGATCACGCTCACGGCTCACGCGCTGCTCCGAGGCGATGTCTGCCAGGCGCTTCTCCTCGAGCCGCCTCAGGCTATCGGCATATTGCTGTCGTTCGAAGGCGTAGTTGAGTTCGAGCCGCACCAGGCCTTTCGCACGTTCGCGGCCGAACATGCTGTCGCGCGCGGCGGTGAGCCGTTCCAGCATGATCAGCGCCTCGCTGGTGCGCCCGAGCGCGGAATTCGCACGGTAGAGGCAATCGAAGCAGGCTTCCTGCTGTGGCAGCGTCCGCAAGCGCTCTGCGATCCGGAGGCCTGCGGTGCAATGGGCCAAGGCTTCGCGCAGGGCACCAGCGCGCAACCTGGCCTTGCCCAGCATGGTGAGCGTTTGCCCAAGCAGGAACTCGCCCGGCTCCTTGCGGATGAAGGCCAAGCCGGCTTCCAAATAGTGACGGGCGCTGTCGGGCTGGCCGCTCTTCTCGAAGCAACTGCCGAGGTTCGAGAGACTGATCCCGATCCATCGGCCATCGCCCAGGGTGCGGCGTATTTGCAGGTTGCGTCGGTGGTAGGTCAGCGCGCTGTCGGGCCGCCCAAGATCCTCAAGCAGGCTGCCGATGTTCCCGTAAAGCAGCGCGCGCTCCTGCTGGTTGCCTTGGCGCTCGCGGATGGCCAGGCTCGAGGCGTAGAATCGCCCGGCTTCAGCGTAGTTGCGGTCGTAGTGGTGAACGGCGCCGATATGGTTGTACACGGTGGCTAGTCCGTCTTCATCCTTGTTCTTCTCGTAGAGCCGCAGCGCATCGTAGAGGTCGGTGAGGGCGCCAAAGAAGTCGCCCTTGTACTGGCGGAGCTCGCTGCGCCGCACCAGCACCGTGGGCATGGCTACCGTATCGCCGAGCGCAGATGCCTCGGCGAAGGCCATATCGGCGTGGCGCAGCGCGGCCTCGTAGTCGCCGATTTCCTTGGCTTCTGTGCAGCTGTCGAGGCAGGCGCGCAGCCGCAGTGGATCCTGCGCAACCAAGCGGTTCGCGACGCAGAGCGAGGTTGCCACGAAAAGGAAGAAGGCAGGTCGGCGCATGGGTCCGTCGGAAATATAGGCGGGCATTCGCTTGCGGTTCCGGTCGACGCTGCTAGCTTTCCATCACCAAACCCCCTTCACCATGGCCAAGGAACCTGGAACGTACTCAGCTGCCTCGTTGTACCTGACGGCCGCAGTCTGCGTAGCCTGCGGCGCTGCTTTGTACTATTTCTTCAAGCCGCCCTGCCCACCACCACCCGATGCCCCTGAACCGGTGAGGCTGGACCTGATCGCCTATTTCGATTCGGAGGACATCGGGACGATGCTTGGTTCCGAGGGAACAACCGGCGTGCGCTTTTACCTGGCGAAGGACGCGGCCGGAGCGCTCACCTCTGTGGCTGCGCCTACAAAGGAGGACGGTCAGCACAACACCGACGCTGCAGGCGAACTGAGCTTCTACATGTTCAAGGCACTGAGCGGGAGCACCACGGACCTCGATATCATCGACGAAGCGACGGCAACCGATGTAGTTCGCCGGGCGAGCAGCTCCACGAAGCCCACCTACAGCATCGATGTGAAGGTCGGCGCGCTGCGCAAGCTGCTCGGTGCCGAAGGCTGCAACGGGATCGGCCTGCTTGAGCGCAATACCACTCTTGAGGATTGGACCTTCGACGTGGTGCCGGTCAAGATCGCCGATGATGCTGCGACAGCCGTTGGCAGCGTAGCTGAGATGGCGGTTGGCCTGCCCTGTCCGATGTATTGCGGCGGCGATCCAAGCTATTACCTGCACATGCGGTGATGCGCTTCGTGCTGCGGCCGTTCCGCGCAGCCGATCTTCCGGGATTGGTGAAGCACGCCAACGATCCAACCATCGCCGCCTTCCTGAGCGATGCCTTCCCGCATCCGTACACCGAGGATCATGGCCGAGTCTTCCTGAACGAAGCGGCGCAGCAGCTTCCTTTCCGCAGATGCATCGACATCAACGGCGAGGCGTGCGGTGCCATCGGCCTTCATCCTCGCCACGACCTGTGGCGGCGCAACATGGAAGTGGGATTCTGGCTCGGGCGCGAGCACCGTGGCCATGGCATCATGGCCGAGGCCATCAAGCAGATGGTGGTGCTCGGCTTCGCGGAGTTCCCTGAAGTGACACGGATCTTCGGCACCACCTTCGGGACCAACATCGCATCACAGCGCACCTTGGAGAAGGCAGGCTTCACGCTGGAAGCGAAGCTGGTCGGCACGCTGGTGAAGAACGGCAGGGTGGAGGATGAGTGGGTCTATGCGGTTAGGCGTGGCCGATCCGGTGCGTTCCTCTCGTCGGGGGCAACTGATTAAGTTGCGCTCGTCTAGCGGTATGATTCACCGACATGCGTAATCTGCTTGCTCCCCTCGCATGGTTGATCGGCTTCTCGGCTTCGGGCCAGAACGTTTTGTTGAACGAGAACTTCGAGAGCACAGGTGGCACGGCTCCGCCACCCGGTTGGAGCTGGACCGGCAGCCCACCGGTCTACATAGCCGGAGCTTCCGGCGGCTTCGGCATCTCGAAGGAGTCCGAAGACCTGAGCGTGCCGTCACCACCTACCAACTACTCCGGCCCCCTCTTCCACCCGCTGCCCTATGATCCGGCCTGGCTGTACCGCATCACGGGTTACATGTACGTCTTTGGGCCCGGTGCCGCCACGGCCGGTGCAGGGGCCATCCTCGGTTGGATGGACCTGACTACGGGTATGTATGTGACCGCGAACAACATCACGTCATTCTCCCAGTTCCCGAATTGGGAGTTCAAGATCAGTCCGTATCAAACGGTCCCACCGAACTGGTTGGGGCCCAATGCGCAGTTCGGCATCATGCTGATCTGCGGGGTGGGTACCGGGAATTCCTACGCCGCGTTCGACGACATCACGGTCAACTATACACTGCCCTGGGTGGGGGTCAACCCAGGATATGGCTGGATGGTGCCTACGAACAAGGTGCGAACCTGATGCGCGATGACCTGCGCGTGGCCGGGATGATCCCTTCCACGGAACCGTATTCCGCGATTTATGGCGGACCGGGCGGGGAGACCGTGGCTCCGTCCGTACTTGCCGTCACGGGCAACAACGCCATCGTTGACTGGGTGCGCGTGGAGCTGCGCACATTGCCCACCGGCCCCACCGTAGCCGCCGCACATGGCCTGGTGCAGCGCGATGGCGACGTGGTGTCTGCAGACGGCTTTTCTGCTCTAAGGCTGAACACCACGGACGGCCTTTACCATGTGGTGGTGCGCCACCGCAACCACCTCGCGGTCATGTCGGCGTCAGCGCTCAGCATGGCCCTTTTCAATACCTGGACGATCGACTTCCGCGCTTCGGCCACGAACTGCTACACGCGCCCGGCGCCTTTCACCGATCTGCCACGGAAGGCCGTAGGCACGACGCGAACCCTGTGGAGCGGCAATGTGATTGCTGACGACCGCTTGAAGTATGTAGGCAATGGCAACGACCGGGATCCGATTCTCTCACTGGTCGGCGGCTCCACGCCAACCGCCACGGCAACCGGCTACCATGCTGCGGACGTGACCATGGATGGCGTTGTGCGCTATGTGGGTAACAACAATGACCGCGATCCCATCCTGGTGAACATCGGTGGAAGCTCGCCCACGGCGGTGCGGGTGGAGCAGGTGCCCTGAGGCATGCAGCCGTCATTGCCACAATACATATCCACAGCATTCTCCTATGCGTTCCACTCTCCTCTTCCTCGTGCTGATAGTCGTGGCCATAGCGAATGGGCAAGCGCCCGGAAGCGTGGATCCGCTGTTCAACGCAAGCGACATCGGATACGGTCGCGGAGATGGCTTTCTCGGTTATACGTACTGTAGCACCATCCAGTCCGATGGCAAGATCCTGATCGGGGGCGACTTCGTTTCGCACAGCGGCGTGGGCGGTGGAACCACCTTCACGAACATCAAACGACTGGCACGGCTCAACAGCGACGGTACACTGGACCAGAGCCTGTCCATTGGTTCGGGCTTCAATTCGGGAACCGTGCGCCAGATCCTTCTGCAGACCGATGGGAAGATCATTGCCCTGGGGAATTTCACCTCATACAATGGCAGCACCGCCGTAGGCATCGCACGGCTTTCTTCGATCGGCACCATCGATCCTACGTTCATCAGCGGAACGGGGTTCACCGGGGGATATCCCGAGGACGCTGTGCTGCAGCCCGATGGGAAGCTGGTCGTGGTCGGCACCTTCACCGCGTACAATGGGTTCCCCTGCGGCAAGATCGCCCGCTTGAATGCGAACGGGAGTTACGACGCCACGTTCAGTACGGGAACAGGGTTCACCGGTCCTGCAGTGAACGCCATCGCCCGGCAGTCCGACGGCAGCTTCGTGATCGGTGGTGATATAACGGCATACAACGGAACGGCGCGGAGCAACATCGTGCGCATCAGCAGCACCGGTGCGCTCGATGCGAGCTACCATCCAGGTGGCGTTGGCGTGGATAACGATGTGTTCGACATTGCTATACAGGGCGATGGAAAAGCCGTGGTGGTGGGGTCGTTCATTTATGCGGGCAATGTCCTCAAACACGGTGTTGTGCGGCTTCTCACCTCTGGTGATGTGGACGGCACCTTCAGCAACTTTTCCGATCCCGGTATCGGGACCGAAACAAACGTCATGAGAGTTGCCATCACCTCCACGGGCCGGGTGCTGATAGGCGGTTGGTTCAGTTGGGTGAATGGCATTGCACGGTCCCGTCGCCAGGCTCAACAGCAATGGCACCGTGGATATGACCTTCGTGGTGAACGAAGGCGCGAACGACCATGTGCGTGGAATCGCCTTGCAGTCGGATGGCAAAGCGGTGATGGGGTACCTCAGCCGATACAACGGTTGGCTGCGACAAGGCATCGCACGTGTGAACACGGACGGGAGCGTGGATACCGGGTTCTTCAGTGGTGCAGGAATATCATTGTATCCCGGATGGATCGCGCGGGTCAATGCCATCGCATTGCAACCCGACGGCAAGGCTTTGGTGGGCGGCTCCTTCCAGGGTTATAACGATAGGCCGGGTTCGGCTCTGGTGCGCGTGAACGCGGATGGAACGCTCGACCCTACCTTCAATACCGGGGCCACGGCCATTTACCTCGGTGTGAAAGCACTGGCCATTCAGCCGGACGGAAAGGTCCTTGCAGGTGGTGAATTCAACTTCGCGGGCACGAACAGCGCAGGCATCACGCGCTTCACCTCCACCGGTGCGATTGACCCCAGCTTCCTCAGCGGTTCAGGCTTCACAGGCGACGTGCGTGCGCTGGCGCTGCAACCCGATGGCAAGATCCTGGTGGCCGGTCAAATGACTGCGTACAACGGTTCACCATGCGCACGCGTGGTGCGCTTGAACACGAACGGAACGCTCGATGCGACCTTCAATGCCGGAGCCGGCCCCAATAACATCGTGAGTTCGATCGCGCTGCTTCCGGATGGCAGCGTTTTGACCGGCGGCTACTTCACGCAAGTGAATGGGGTGGCGCGTGGTGGCCTCGCGAAACTCTCTCGAGCGGTGTGCTCGATCCGTTGTTCCCTTCGGGCGCTGGGATCAGCGGGACCGGGTTGCCCAGCATTGATGCCATCGGTCTCTGCCGGATGGACGTGTGTTGGTCGGTGGCGAATTCACCCAAGCAGTATGGCTCAGCCGATCCCGCATGGCGCTTGCTATCAACGGGGAGGTGGATGTCACCTTCGATCCAGGATATGGCGCGGGGTCGAACGTGCGGTGCATGGCCGTGCAATCCGACGGCAAGGTGGTGGTCGGCGGTTCGTTCTCCATGTTCGACGGCGTGGTGCGGCACATGCTCGCCCGCTTGAACACCGATGGCAGCGTGGACATGAATTTCCCGGTGCAGTCTGGCATCGGCTTCGGCGTGTTCGCCCTGGCCATGCTTCCGGATGGTGACATGCTTGCAGGCGGAGAGTTCACTGAACTGAACGATACCGGCAAGAACCGTCTGGCCCGGGTGAATGGCGGCGATGTGTCCGTTTCCGTTTCGCCCCGCGTGTTCCTCCAAGGCCCATACGACAGTGGCGCGCAGACCATGAGCGATGCGTTGCGCGCAGCAGCCTTGGTGCCGTCCATCGAGCCCTATACCGCTCTTGGTTATACCCACGTGGCGGGCGGTGGCGGAACCTCAGTGCCCCCATCGGTATTGGCAGCAACCGGCAACAACGCCATTGTGGACCATGTAGTGGTGGAGCTTCGCCACGCGACCACGCCTTCCGTGGTGGTGGCAACGCGCGGAGCGCTGGTGCAGCGCGATGGCGATGCAGTGGGTATGGACGGAAGCTCACCAGTGATCCTGTACGTGGCACCCGGTAACTACCACGTAGCCATCCACCACCGGAACCATCTGGGGGTGATGAGCGCTGGCCCGATCACCTTGTCAAGCACCACCACCACCGTGGACTTCACGCTTCCTGCCACCGCCACGCATGGCAGCAGTGCGCAGCCAACATCGGCTCCCGAACTGTCCTCTGGGCCGGCGATGTCACCGGTGATGGCGAGTTGAAGTACGTCGGTAACGGCAACGACCGCGACCCCATCCTCGTGGCGATCGGCGATCGACTCGAACGAATACGGTCACGGGAAATCTGGACCGATGTCAACCTTGATGGCGTGGTGCGCTATATCCCCGGAGCAGACAACGACCGCGACCCTATCCCTGTTGAACATCGGTGGCAGCAGCCGACGGCAGTTCGGCTTGAGTAGGTGCCTGGCGTAGACACGGCATCGCGAAGGCACATTCGAACGAATCGCGCATCGCAGCGCACCTTGGAGAAGCGCGGGACTACGCTGGGAAGGAACCTGGGAGGCACTTTGATCAAGAACGGCCGGGTGGAGGATGAGTGGATCTATGCGGTGCGACGGTGTCAGGGATAGCCGCAGTCTGATGGCTCGACTATCTTCGGCATCATGAGAGACTTCTTGTGCTTGATGGCCAGTTGTGGTATCGCTGCGCAGGCTGGCTGCCACCTGGACCATCGGTCCCGGCTGGTCTTACACCATGCCGAGCCAGGTGAGCGCGCTGGTGAGCGACGGCGACACGGTGAACATCGAAGCGGGCATTTACCATTCCGATGTGGCGCGCTGGCAAGCCGACGATCTGGTGCTGCGCGGTGTCGGTGGCTTCGCGCATCTCGAATCGAACGGCCTGGCCTGGGGTGGTAAAGCGATCTGGGTGATCCAAGGCGATAACACCACGGTGGAATGGATCGAGTTCAGCGAGTGCCAAGTGCCGGACCACGATGGCGCGGGCATTCCGGCCTGGAGGGAGCTCAACCTCACCGTCCGGCATTGCTGGTTCCACACAACGAGAACGGCATCCTCTGCGGAGAATACCATCCCAGCACGGTGCGTATCGAGTACAGCGAGTTCGGGCACCATGGTTTTGGGGATGGCTACTCGCACAACCTCTACATCGGCCATGTGGACTCGCTCATCTTCCGATACAATTACAGCCATCATGCGGATGTGGGCCATGAACTGAAGAGCCGGGCTTGGGTGAACGTGATCGAGTACAACCGCATCGGGAACGAGGCGGATGGCACGGCCAGCCGCGAGATCGATCTGCCCAACGGTGGCCAGGCCTACCTCATCGGCAATGTGGTACAGCAGGGCCTCCAGGGAGAACAGCAACATCGTGGGCTTCGGCATGGAAGCTTGAGCAATCCCGGTCCCGAAGAGTTCTACGCGGTGAACAATACCATGGTGAACGAGAAGGCCAATGGCGGCTTTTCCAGAGCCCGGCCGAAGTCTTCTTCAAAGCGTACAGCAACATCCTCGCAGGTGGCGGCACCTTTCACCGGCACTGGCCGCCGAGCATCGACACGCTGGCCAACCTGCGCGCCACGGACATCGCCTCCGTGCAGTTCGCGGATGCGCGAACTACGACTACCACATCCCGGAGAGTTCACCCGCGCACGCCCTGGGGTCCCTGCGGGGGGCTTGCCACAGTGGCTATCCGCTGGTCGCGCGTCTACGAATATGCCATCCGACAAACGATGTCCTGCGCTGCCAGCACGCCCTGCTCGATGAGGGGGCGTTCGAGACGTGTACCACCGGCATGCTGGAGGGAGGAGACCGGCAGGGGGATGGAACTCTTCCCGAACCCCGCGACAGGTATCCATCAGGGTGCCGTCGGGCACGTGCATCGGCATCGAACTCCTGGGATGGACAGGGGCGCGTCTGCAGCGCAAGACCCTCCTGAACCCAGCCGCACAATTCCGACGTCGGCGACGTGGCTGGCCCCTACACCGCGGCGAGTGCCTCGTATGCGCACGGACCTTCGTGAACGGCGTTGGAGTTTCCGCATGCCGTCGATTCGTTAGAGTTCTGACGTCCCTGGGAGGCCGTGCCGGTTCGGTGATGAACGCGCCTGGGACGACGCAACGCGACGCCGCTAGTTTCACGCCGTGCGAAACACTCCTCCCTTCCTGCCCTGCTCCTTGGGCCGCCATGCAGGCCCAACAGACCTCCGTGCTCTTCATCGGCAACAGCTACACCTACGTGAACGACTTGCCCAACACCATGAAGCAGCTTGCACTCTCCTTGGGGATGACATGACCGTTGCCAGCTCGGCGCCGGGCGGTTACACTGTTCAGCACGCTACCACACGGCCACCATCGAACAGCGATCGAGTCGCGCCAATGGGATTTCGTGGTGATGCAGGAACAGAGCCAGTTGGGGCGCTGCCCTTGGATGTGACCACCACCGAGAACGGGCCCTCCAGCTCGCTGGTACATCGAGGAGAACTATGAATGCACTTACCCCGTCTTCTACATGACCTGGGGCCGACAGAACGGCGATGCGGGCAACTGCGCCAGCTTCCCTTCATGTGCCTACGATGGCATGCAGCAGGGTCTGCGAAATACCTCGCGTACTTGGCCAATGGAACGATGCCTATGTCTCACCCGTCGGCGTTGCGTGGAAGACGGTGCGCGATACGCATCCGGCGATCAACCTTTACAACCCGGATGGAAAGCCATCCTTCGGTGGAAGGAACCTACCTCGCCGCATGCGTGTTCTATTGCACGCTCTTCCAACAGAGCTGCGTCAATGCAACGTTCAATTCATCGCTCCCACCCGAGACCGCAACGATACTCCGCACCATCGCCAGTGCTACTGTGTTGGACGAGATCGAGACTTGGAACCTCGATGTGCCCAACGGCACCGATGCCCTCCTCGATGACTACACCTTGGGAACGGACTTCGTCACCTTGGTGCACAACGGACAAGGCACGCACCTCTGGACATGCAGCAACGGACAATCCTTCACTACAGCAACGGTCACCTTCAACTTCGCAACGGCTGGCAGCTACACCGTAACACACACCTACGACGACCCCTGCGGCAACACCGACACAGGGACACTTCACCTTCGACATTGTCCTCGGCGTTGATGAGCTCGCAGCAGCCACGCAGACCAAGGTGTTCTCGGATTGCCCAGCGTGATTGAGATTCAGGGTGCGCGAGGAGAGACGCTCACACTGTGCGATGCAAGGTCAGGTGCTGCAAGCAAGAGCGCTTGACCGGCACAATGCACCGCTTCATCTGCGAAGCGCGGGTTTGCACCTCTGGCGCATCAGCGATGAGCACGGGAATCTGCGCAGCGGGGCGGTGGTGGTGCGGTGATCGATCGCTGCAGCATTGCCCGGCAAGAGACCGCTCATCCCAGCATGGGATCCAGAAGCCGAGTTATGGCCACTCGTACAGAGAAAATTGCTCTGGACATCAATGGCATTCTCTGCTTCAGTCTTGCCCCGATAGCTTCGTGGCCCGCGACCCTGAATCCTGCCACGCACTCAGGCGACCTTGCCCGGTGACTCATCCGTCGCTTCCAGTGGTATCAGCCAACCGAGCGCTGATGAACGCACGCTCCGCACTGATCGGGGCAGTGGTCGTTCCAGCAACTACTTCAATGGCCTGCGCCATGGCTGGCTGCTCACTTACTGCATCCTGCTGGTGGCCATGTTCACTGTTCCGAGGCATGGTAGTGCACAACTCAGGCTGCGGAAGCGGGAAGGACTTTCGGTCGCACCGGCTTCCGGAATGGATCACTTCACCAAATGGAAGCGATGGAACGTGATATGCTCCTGCTTGCTCCTGTGGTGGCCGTTTTGCAATGGATGCTGTCCGGTGGGCGATTCGCACCGGAAGCGCACTTTCGCACTCTGGTCGGCAGCGGCTCTGTGGTGGCGGTGCTGGAGCACATCGAACTATTACCATTGCAACTGACGCACGACACATTGCCCGACCTGCGGCGCTTGTTCCGCGAAAGGCGTCTGAAGGGCGCAGCTGACCCGAGCCTGCGGCTCTTCCACGGCGACCGGACGCGTGTGCCGGGATAGGCCTTGCATTGCGAAAGGGTGGAGGAGTGGCGCACTAAGCCACCACAGATTGCTCAGCGCGGCTTGACATCACTCCCGCTTGGGCGTGATAGGTTCCTCCCATCGGTCGTCTGCGGATAGCCATTCGTGCGAACGCCGCTATGCAATTGAAACTACGCCGCCGGTCAATGGATCGCCGGCTCCGGCAAGCAAGCGGAACTCGTTGACGCCATCACCGGCGACCTCATCGGCACCACCAGCAGCGGCGGCCTCGACTTCGCCCACATGCTCCACTACGCCCGCACCGTTGGCGGACCGCCCTTGCGCAAGATGACCTTCCTGAGCAAGCCGCATGTCACAAGGCCCTGGCCCACACTCTTCTTGACCGCAAGGAGAAGTACTACGAGCATCAGCTACGCACCGGCGCCACCTGCCGATAGCTGGGTGACATCGAGGGCGGCATCGGCAACCTCTTCGCCAACGCGAGTTTGCGGCGCGTGCTGGGCAACATGCCTATGTGGATGGCGACACCGTGAAGACCAGCAAGGGCGGCACCTTCATCGGTCACCACATCATGGAAAATGCACAAAGGCGTGGCTGTGCACATCAACGCCTTCAACTTCCCTGATCGCAAACGGACAGCGGCGGCGGGGTAAACGCCACCGTCACCAGCTACCTTACGAGGCCAAAGGTGAAGGATAACTGTCCAGTCAGGCATTCTGCTCACGCGCATCCAACCGGACGTAGGGCGCTGAAGGTTTGCTGACCACGCGGGAGCGCACCAGGACGTCGTGACCTTCACCGGCAGCGCCAGCACGGGCCGCATGCCGAAGAAGCACCATGCGCACGTGGACGAGCGTGCTCCTTCAACATGGAGGCCGATGTCTCAACGCCATCGTGCTCGGTCCCGACGCCAACCCGGCACCGAGGGAGTCTCGCCGAACCTCTTCATCCAAGGAAGCGGGCAAGGAAATGACGTTGAAGTGCGGCCAAGCGCGGTACCGGCGCGCGGCGCATCCTCGTGCCCGGGCAGAACGTGCTGGAGGACGCGCATTTCCGTTCTGAAAGCGCCTCGGCGACACCAGCGCATCGTCGACCCGCGTGTGGAAGGTGTGCGCCAGGGCGCCCTCGCCGGGCAAAACTAACGTGGTGAAGCGCGCGCTGGAGAACCGCTCAAAGCTTCTCGCAGCATCGTCTCCGGCAATGCCGCGATAACGTGTGTGATGTGAAGGGCGCGGACTGCCGAGAAGGGCGCGTTCATGAGCCCCATCTGGTTGCTCAACGCCGATCCTTGGAAGAACCAGGTGAGCCAGCAACGTGGGAGGGCCTTCGTCCGGTGAGCACACTGATGCCCCACACCGACATCGAAAGAGGCGAGGCCGCGGGCCCTCACCTAAGCTCGGCAAGGGAGGGAGCCTCTTGCGCCAGCATCGTCTACTGCACGATGAGAAGGCGGCAAGCAGCGTCCTGCGTGTGGCGCCGCCAGGCCACCACGGACGCATGCTCATCCTTAACCCGCGAAGATGGCGAAGGAGAACACCGGCCACGGTAGTCCGGCTGGCCGCGTTGGTACACGGCGGCCCCGGTCGCGGGGGCGGCGGCGAGGAGGAGCGGCGGGCGCGGCGTGATGCACTACCTGCAGCGCACCGCCATCCAAGGCCAACCCCGGCATTATCACGCCATCACCCAGCGGTACCAGCAGTCGGCGCGGCATGAACATCACGTGAGCGTCACACCTTCCGTCGGTGGATGCACTTCGAGGAACTGCAGGTGGGCGATACTTTGATCACCGACATCTACCCCGTCACCTTGCAGGATATCGAGGACTTCGCCCAATTCAGCGGCGATAAGTTCTACGCGCACATGGACGCCAACAGTCTCGAGGCACCATCTTCACAGGGCGTGGCGCACGGCTACTTCATCCTTTCCCGCGCGGCGGGCTTCTTCGTCGATCCGCCGCCCAAAGCGCGGACTGGTGCAGTTGAACTACGGCTCCTTTCGATGAATGCCGCTTCGTGAAGCTGTGCGGGTCCGGTGGCATGACGATCCAGGTGCGCTTCACGGTGAAGGAGA
>JADIYA010000035.1 GCA_016705545.1 Flavobacteriales bacterium | reverse complement strand
TTCCGTTGAGAATCCGCTGTGCGTCATGAAGCGCTGGTCCCTACCGGTCGATCACGGCTAGTGGTACGGCACGCGCCATTTCCTCGAGTCGCTCATTGCTTCGGCGGATGCCACCTTGCTCACCGGCTTGTTCGATCATCACGAAGGCACTGGCGGTTCAGCCAAGCTGAGCAGGGTAGCCCAAGAGGCCATCACGATCCAGACCAGGAAGAGGATGGCACCGATGTGCCGGAAAATGGAAGCCAGTACTCGCATGCAACAGGAAGCGCGGCGTTAAGTAGAAGGGCCGGCCTGAATGGCCAGCTTTCTTCCGAGCCGCTATGACGCTTACCCTCGTGCCGCTTGCGGCCGCAGAAATGATAGTATGATATGAGCGCCGTACCCGGGCAGACAGCGATGCCGATGAAGAACGGCAGCGGGTTCTCGCCTCCGGAACGAGCATGGTGCGCTGGACGCATCCACCCCGCCAAAAGCCCCAAACTGATGCCCACTATGAGCAGCCCATTGCGCATGGCACGGCGGGGCCGTCCGGTGCGGGCTTGGCAATCTGCGGGGTCCATGCCCTTTGCCGATCATGCTCATGCGCTCGCGGTGACGCGCGTGGTGTAGTGGATGTAAAGGATGCTGAAGGCGGTTCCGAACGGGATGATGGAGTCCGGAAGAAGGGAAACTGGTGAACCGTGATGCAGGGGCCGTCCATGATTGTTCGTGTTGTTGCTCATCGGACGCGGCCTGAAGACGGCGAGGTTACGCGCACCCTGTGGGCGCTTCATCCACCAGCGGTCCCTTGCATGCCTCCGCGTTCATCCGACAGCGCTTGGTGGGGCCGCAAGGCGTGCATGTTGCACCGTGCCGTACCCACGGCTCATCACATCACCGCTCGTGGACCACGCACCCTCATTGCACGCATCCTGGAAGGCGACAGCCGTGCCTATGAGGAGCTGGTGCGCCAATACCAGCATATGGTGTACACCGTGTGCCACCGCGTGCTCCGAAATACTGAGGATGCCGAAGAGGCAACGCAGGTTAAAGCCTGTGAAGGCGAGCCAGCATCTCCGCGGCTTTTACGGGAGCATCCTAGTTCAGCACATGGCTCTTCAGCATCGCGCACCGGACAGCGATCAACACGGCCGACGCCGCAGGACCGACGGCGAGACCGTGGACGAAACTCGCACCCTGCAGCTGAGGGCGACTCCGGTTCAAGCCACGGTGAGCTGCGACGCCAATTGACCTCGTGCTGAATCTCCTGTCGACAGATGATGCCCTCGATCCTGAGCTACTTTGGTATCTGGAGGACCTGGAGCGTGGAGGAAACATCGTAACCGTTACGGGATTGGGGGCGTCGAATGTGGTGCTGAAGCTCCATCGCGCCTGCAAGAAATTGGCGGAGGTCATGGAGCGCCAGTTTGGCCCAGAAGCGCGTGCGCCACTTTTGAACGAGGCTCGGTGATGAACGACAACGATCCGGTGGCAGCTGTTCCTGCCAGTATGCAAAGCCCGAGCGGGACTCTCACGAACCCCACCATGGCGTGCGTGGCCGTTACGCTAATCGCCGAGCCGGTCGTTGTAGCGCTCATCAAAAAGCGCGCAAAAGTCACCATTGCGATTGCCACTGGTCTATTCTTCTTGTGCGCCTCGAGCTTGTCAGGTCTCGGCGGAACGAACCTTCGTTCCCGTGGACGCGACCATTTACCGGACGGCGTGGCCCAATTGAAAATGCCGGAAGGCGCTTGGGCCGCAATGGACGATCGGCTTTCCGTGCTCGCTCTGTTCTTCGCGCTATTGGGCCACGGCACGGAGCGGGTGCATGCGTAAGACCGCCTATTAGAGCAGTGCCTTCGCCGCGTTGAGCGCGGCATCATAGTCCGGTTCAGCGCCCAGCTCTGGGGCCACTTCGCAGTAGCGCACCACACCCTCTTTGTTTCCATCACGAAGGTGACGCGGCCCAGCAACCTGTTCAACTCCGCCTTCGGCGATGTGCGCGTGCCCTGCGGCCATCGGCGTCGCGTGATAGCGGAAGTCGCTGCCCGCTTCAACGTTCTCGATTCTTCGGCGGCGCAGAAGCGCTTCATCGCGTAGTGCAGGTCAATTGTAACAGCAAGGACGTGCGCGTCGAAGGCCGGCGCTCAGCTTGTTGAAGGTGCGCGTCTCCAAAGCACAAGTGCTGGTATCCACGCTGGGGAACATCAAGAGCACAACCACATGGCCCTGCATCCAAGCGAGTTTTCGGTCTTGTCACGCCGACCTTGACATACCGGAGTTGAGGGAGCAGGTGCGCCGGGATGACGGGGAGGGTGCCGGAGAAGAGTGGTTGGGGCATGGTGTTTTCGGAAATACGGACATAGTTTCGATGCTGCTGCTTCTGCTGCGCTCGCAGTGACCGCAGCGGTAGCAGTGGACGTCGGTCATTGTTCGCGCATGATGCGCGGAAATGGCCTCTTCGTAGGCCTTCTTCGTATCGGCGATGGTGCCGAAGGGCGCATCGTCCACCACGAGCTTGCCCTGCGTCATATGGCCGAGCAGATGCGGCAATACGGCTCTGGAGCATGAGGTCGAGGAAGTCGTCCTCGTTGTCCCCGGATTCACGGCAACGATGGCACGGGCCTCGTATTTCGCTGAAGAGGAAGCGCTCGCGCACTTCTGCCGTCGCACCGCATCGAAGCCGAGGTTGCGCGGCATGGCCATCTCGGACTAAGGTGGTCCAGATGCCGCCATCGCTCACATCGTGCGCGGCGTTGATGAGGCCCTTGCGATGAGCATGAGCATGGTGCAGTCGCTTCTCCTCCTCGATGTCGGGCGTGGGCGCGGGTGAGCGATCGGATTCCATGGATGCGCGTGAGGTACTCGCTGCTCGCGATATCGTCCACCACTTTGCCGAGCAGGAAGATCGAGTCACCCTTGTCCGAAGTCGGGCGTCATGCGCTTGCTCACATCAGGTACGATGCCCACCATGCCGATCGTGGGTGTGGGGAACACCGGGGATGTTCTTCTTCTCCGTGACCGTGTGGGTTGTAGAAGCTCACGTTGCCGCCGGTCACCGGTGCCTTTGGCGCGGCAAGCATCGCCCATGCCTTTGATGGCCTGAGCGAACTGCCAATACACCTCGAGGGTCGTCGGGTTGCCGAAATTCAGGCAGTTGGTTACGCCGCAGGGGCCACCGCCCGTGCAGGCGATGTTGCGCGCGGCCTCGCTCACGGCAATCATGGCGCCTTTGTACGGATCGGCATGCACGTAGCGGCCGTCGCAATCTACCGTGACGGCCAGGCCCTTGCCGGTCTCCTTCACCAGCACGAGTCCGCATCGCTCGGCGCATTGGTACTCATGTTGTTAGTGCGCACCATCGTGTCGTACTGCTCAGTCGATCCAGCGCTTGCTCGCGATGTTCGGGCTGGCCAGCAGTTCGTAGGCCACGGCCTTCAGGTCCATCGGCTCATCCGCATCGTCGAGTTTGAACTTTTGTTCTCGGCGATGTGGCCGGCTCCTTCTGCTCACGCTCATACACCGGTGCTCCTCCGCCGGGCACGGGGCTCTCCGCAGGCACTTCGGCAATGAGCCTCCGTGCATGAAGTAGCGCAAGTGTTTCCCTTCGGTCACGCCGTGCGCCGATCTCACACGCAATTCAGGTCCCACTTGTCGAAGCATCGCCTTCACCTCCTTCTCTCTTCCCTTCTTCACCACAACAAGCAGCGCTCCTGGCTCTCGCTGAGGAGGATCTCCCCATGCGCATGCCTTGTTGGCGCGTCGGTTGCTTGCAGGTTGATGTCCATGCCGCTCTCGCCCTTCGCGCTCATCTCGCTGGTCTGCACGTGATGCCTGCCGCGCCCATGTCCTGCATGCCGATGATCGCATCGGTCTGCGCGGGCTCGAGCGAGGCTTTCGAGCAACAGCTTCTCCATGAAGGGGTCGCCCCACCTGTACGGCCGGCAGGTCATCCATGCTGGTGTCGGTGGTGTTGTTTGCTGGCGAAGCTGGCGCCGTGGATCCCATCCTTGCCGGTGCTGCTGTTTACGATAAAGACCGGATTGCCTTGCCGTGGCTGGTGGCGGCTATCACCTTATCGGTGCGAACGATGCCCACGCTCATGGCATTCACCAACGGTTGGTGGTGTAGCATGGATCGAAATACTTCGCCGCCGAGCACCGGCACGCCGAACGCATTGCCGTAGTCGCCGATGCCCTTCACCACGCCGCGCACGCTGTGCCAGCGGCTGCTCTTCTCCTATGATATCACCGAAGCGCAAGCTGTTGAGCTGCGCGATCGGCCGCGCGCCCATGGTGAAGATGTCGCGCATGATGCCGCCGACTCCGTGGCCGCACCTTGGTAAGTCTCGATGGCGCTCTGGGTGGTTGTGGCTCTCGATCTTGAAAGCGCAGGCCCAGCCGTCGCCGATATCCACGAGGCCGGCGTTCTCCTGCCGGCTTCGGCCAGAACCCGATTTAGGACCCGCTGCGCGGTAGCGTCCCTTTAGCTGTTGATGGAGTTCTTGTACGAGCAATGCTCGCTCCACATGGCGCTGCAGACGCTCGGCTCCGTGGAAGTTGGGCACACGGCCCAGGATCGCCTCGATCTTGTCGAACTCCCTCGGGCAGGAGGCCGAGCTTTTCGCATATCGACGCCAGCGGGGCGGTGTCGGGGTTGGCAGTGGTCGTGGACATGGGGCGGCGAAGGTAGCCGCGGCTTCCAGGCTCCGCCTCCTTCGCCAAACGCTCCATCTGCTCAAGGGATCGACTCGGCCTCGGCGCGCTTTTGGTCGCTGGCCGCGCGGTTGATGGTGCTGAGCCGATGCGCTTCCCGGCCAGCAATCGCCGATACCGGTCTCGAGTTCTCGCGCGGTGTCTTCCGCTTGAACAGGTTCAGCATGCCACCCGAACAACCGGGAGCAGAGATGGTTCGTGGGACACATACCACACCCGGCCCATCCCCGTTACTTTGCCGCCCTACCAACGGCAGGCAATCCATCGATGCGCGTACTCCCCTCGTTATTCCTGTTGCTCTCGGTTCAGTGGCTTTCGCGCGGGCAACGGCCACGTTGCGCGGCACCGTGAGTGACGCGAGACGGGGTGACGCTTCCGCGCTGGCGAACGAAGCGTGGTCGGTACCAGCCTCCCGGGACCTCGTGCAACGAACTCGGAGATTATCGTCTTGGCCGCCCGCGCGGGTCGCGCGCTGAAGGTGCAGTTCAGCTACCCCGGGCGCGCAGTCCTACACGGAAGAGGGCATGCTGTAGCCCGGCGAAGTGCGCGTGCTGAACGCCAAGCTGCGCTTCATCACCCTGCGGCCGATCGATGTGGAGGCTACGCGCATCATCTGCGAGGCAGGCGTTGATCGGATCGACCCGAAGCTGGCGCGCTTCAACCTTCGCCCTGGGCGGCGGAGGCCTTGCTGGGCGGACAACTCGGCGTGGTGATGCGCAATGAGCTGAGCAGCGGCTGCGTGCGCGGCGGCAACTTCGATGAGAACCTGGTGTATGTGAACGGCATCGAGGTGTACCGTCCGTTCTGGTGCGTGCGGGCCAGCAGGAGGGCCCGAGCTTCCCGAATCCCGACATGATCGAGCGCATCACCTTCAGCGCGGGCGGCTTCGAGGCGCGCTACGGCGACAAGATGAGCAGCGTGCTCGACATCAAGTACCGCCGCCCGCGGCATTTGGCGGTCGGCCACGGCCAGCTTGCTGGGCGGCGCGGTGCATGTGAGAGATGCCATGCTGAAGATGCGCCTGCGCCACGTCACCGGCATCCGCTACCGCACCAACTCAGCTCCCTGCTCGGGGCGGCGATGTGAAGGGCGATTACCGTCCGGTGTACACAGATGCGCAAACCTATTGGACCTATGACCTCACGCCCAATGTGGAATTGGGCTTCCTCGGCCTCTACTCCCGGAACCAGTACACCTTGGTGCCCGACGACCGCGAGACGGAGTTCGGCCCCTTCAATCAGGCCCTGCGGTTCACCGTTTACTTCGATGGGCAGGAGCGCACGCAGTTCGAGACCTAGTTCGGTGCGCTCAACCTGAATGTGCAGGCGAGCAAGGACCTCCGCTGAAGTTCATCGCCAGCGCCTATTCCACCTCGCGAGAGCGAGCGCTCACCATTCAAGGCCAGTACCGCTTGGGCGAGTGGAGCGCGCCCTCGGCAGCGAGCAGTTCGGTGAAGTGGTGCGCGACCTCGGCGTCGGCGCCTACCTCGACCGCGCGCAACCAGCTCGATGCCTCCAGTCTATCACCGATAGCGCACAAAGGCTACCGGCAACGTCCGGAAGAGCTACCTGCAATGGGGCCTCGACTCGCGCGTGGAGACCATCAGCGACCGGCTTAACGAATGGTACCTGCTCCTTAGCGCCGACTTCAGCGTGCCCGCGGAACACGGGCGAGGACCTGTGCCTTCAGAAGACCTGCGCGCCGACCTCGACGCTGAGCGTGCGCAGCAGCGCCGGCCTGCAGAGCACCTGGCGCTGGGAGACCAAGGACAGCACCGACCGCTGGTTGAGCCTGGTGCCCGGGGCGCGGGCGCAGCATTGAGCTTCAACCTGGCAAGTGGTGAGCCCGTCCGCGTGCGGCTGGTCTGGCCTCCGGCTGGAAGGAAGGTGGTGATCCGCCCGACTCCGACGGTGGACCGCGACTACAGCTTCTGGTTGGCCGGCGGCCTTTACTCATGGACGACCTGATCCCCTACGAGGTGGACAACGTGCGCATCCGCTACTACGGCACCAACAACGCCAAGGGGCTACGCCACTGGATTGGATGAAGCTCGCTGGACAGTTCATCGACGGGATCGACAGTTGGATGGCATCAGCGTGCTCAGCGCGCAGCGAAGACCTGGAGGACGACTTCTTCTTTGGCGCTTCAACGCCGCGGGCGACACCATCTTCCCCGGCTACACGCTCGACAACGTGGCGGTGGACAGCTCGCGCGTGGAGCCCGGCTTCATCCCGCGCCCCACCGATCAGCGGGTGAACGTGGCCTTCTTCTTCCAGGATGAATTCCCGCGCTGGCCCACGGCCAAAGTGCACGTGAACCTCGCCTTCGGCACGGGCCTGCCCTTCGGTCCGCCGAACAACAACCGTTACGCCGATACGCTGCGCACCAGCCTTTACCGCCGCGTGGATATCGGCTTCCAGCAAGCAATCCTGGGCGCCGAGGGGCAGAACCGTAGCGGCTGGCGCAGACATATCAATGACTTCTGGCTCACTGCCGAGGTCTTCAACCTGCTCAACATCAACAACGTCGCCAACCACACCTGGATCACCGATGTCACCGGCCGGCAATACTCCATTCCCGATTTCCTCACGCCGCGGCGCTACAACCTGAAGCTGATCGCCTGGTTCTGATTCCTTGACCATCATGCACGTTCACTGATCATCGCCCTGTGCCTGTGCGTCCTGTTCCGATTGCCCGCATTGGCTCAGGACACGCGTTTCGCGTTCACCGTGGTATCCAGCGAAGGCCGAGCATCAACATGCACTTGAAGGACGGCCGCGATAGCCTCTACCGCAAATGACCATACGGCTTTTATCAGCACTACAGAGAAGTTCCCGGTGCTGGCCGAGGTGCGCTGCGCCACGCAATCGGGGCCCATGCTCGTGATCGATGGTGCGATGAACAAGCAATTCACCAAGGGGTCCACCAACGTGCATTTGCGCAATGGCGTGGGTATCCGCAGGACGGCCATCTGGTCTTCGCGATCTCGAAGGAAGCGGTGAACTTCCCCATGACTTCGCGGCCTTCTTCCTGGCACAGGGCTGCGTGGACGCGCTCTACCTCGATGGCTTCGTGAGCAAGGCCTACATGCCCGCGCAAGCCCTACGGCAATTGGATGGGCAGCTGGGTCCGCTGATCTCGGTGACCAAACGATAGCGCTCTGCGAGCACTCGGTCAGTGGGAACGCTGCCCCGTCGTGTTTCCGGGACTCGCTCCGACTTAACGTCACCATGCTAATCGGTACATCGAAATGGACATTCGGGAACCACCTTACTCATCGTCATGGCGCTCTTAACTCGGGACGTCCTCCAGCGCTCAGCTCACCTTATCCACTTGGCAGCACCACGCTCCTCACCGACTTGAATGGTGGATAGCAGCCGTGTGAACATCCCCGGGGAGATCCTTTAGGGCCGGATGACCGCCTGTGGATGACTGATGGCCCTCGATCACGCGCGATCCGGTGACGGATGTATTGATACGCTGCACGCATCGCGGGTACGGCAACGGGTTGGGCATGGCCTTTCATCCTGATTTCCCGAACACGCCGATCATCATGGCCGTGTTCGATACGGCACAGTACTACGGCGGGAACCCTCAGTGCGAGGTTTCCGCGCTTCACCTACGATGCCTAACGACACCATCGGAGGAAGAGGTGTTTCTCACGTACTACCATGCAGGGCGAGCATGCTGGTGGGCGAGTGCCTTCGACACCACCGGCAATGCTGGTGACCACCGCGATTATTGGCTCAATGGTCCTGATACGCTGTTCCTCACCCGTCGGCAAGACCCTGCGCTTCGCAACGGATGGCAGTGTGTCGCCCGATAACCCGCGCGCGGATCATACCTGGACGTGGGGGCATCGCAACTCGCAGGGCCTGGCCATGCTTCCCAATGGCGCCGTGGTGAATACCGAGCACGGACAGTGGATGTTCCAGTCCAACGAGATCAACCTCTTGCAGGCCAACGAGGACCACAGCTATCCGTACTACGTGACGGGTTGAGCTGCTTCTATTCCGACACCTGCGCATCCGCCACCTATTCGTACACGCGGCCCATCGCCACCTGTACACCCATCCGCCATCGGGCCGTGAGTTCTACACTAGCGACGCCATCCCCGGAGATGCAGGACGTTCCGACCACCTGCATCCTCTGGCATCGTGGGCTCATGCTTTTCGGCTTCAACCCCTGAGCGTGACACTGTGCTCACGCAGGAGTATCTGCAAGGCGGCGCTTGATGCGCTGTGGCGATCCGTGACATCGCCATCAGGCCCGATGGCAGTTTCTCACCGGATTACCAACGACCGGCAGGATGTCGCGTCCGATGGGTGCGCCCCGACGATGCGACCATCGCCGCTGAAGGCCGCGCCGGGCAGATGACGGCCTGCGCGTATGGCCCGATCCCATGGCCGACCGCTGACTGTCTCTGTCCTTGATGCAGCACCGGACGCGCAGGTGGAATTGCTTGATGCCTGGGGCGATATGCCGGCCCGGTGCCCTCGCGCATGGGCGACCGCTTCGTCTTCGATGTGGAGCGCTCTCTCGCGCTTATGCGATTCGGCTTGAGACGGCCGCCGCGAGCGGGTTTATCAAGCGTTGAATGCGCTCAAAGAGGCGCAGGCGCATCCGGGCAATTCTCCAGCGCGGGCAGTTCCGTCCTTTGGCGCGCGAACAACACCGCCATCTCGCCCTTGCTCTTTATAGCTACGCGGCCCGCGGCGAGAATGAGAGGCCCGTTTCATCCTTTGAGGAGGAAGGCGGCCCGCTGATGTTCACTTGCCCACGGCGCCAGCTGATTCCATGTGCCGCCGTGTTCACCGTATCGCCCCAGATGTCGTACTGAACTTGTTGTCGCCTACGATTCCGGCCACCACGGGCCGGTGTGGATGCCTGCGCGCATGGTGAAGAAAGGAAGTCCCTTTGCCCGTTCGCTTCTTGGGCGCGCCTTCAGCCAGTCCCGTGCAAATGCCGAGCGCGGCCAGCACCGTATCGCGCGCACTGTCACGTCGTGGCTCGGGAGGCAGCTGGCTTGACAGGGGCGTAGGCATCGCTGATGGTCTTTGACTTCCGAGGCCGCGCTTTGCTGCTATGCCACCGAAGGCGCGGGAAGTAGGCATCGTCTCTCGGCTACGAGCTCGTGCGCGCTCAGGCGCTCGCTCATGCGCGTGAAGTCGGAAGTCGGTGAAGAGGGGATGGAGACGCTGTCCCCTTCGCGTGTGGCGGCGCGGCCGTTGGCCTCTCAGCTCATCGGCGCATCGGTTTGGGGCAGGATGTTCAGGAGCAGGCTCTCGCGTGGTCCCGCTCTTTGCGCACGAGGCCTTGACCGGCGCATGAACCGCAAACGGCTCCACAGGCCAATGGCAAGGAGCAGGACGCTGATGGAGCTGAACAGGAACAGGCGCTTCGATCACTCCCTGGCTCACGCGCTGCTCCGAGGCGATGTCTGCCAGGCGCTTCTCCTCGAGCCGCCCCAGGCTATCGGCATATTGCCGCCGTTCGAAGGCGTAGTTGAGTTCGAGCCGCACCAGGCCTTTCGGGTATCGTTCCGGCCGAACATGCTGTCGCGCGCGGCGGTGAGCCGTTCCAGTATTATCAGCGCCTTGTTGGTGACGCCCGAGCGCGGAATCTGCACGGTAGAGGCAGGCAATCGAAGCAGGCTTCCTGCTGTGGCAGCGCGTCCGCAAGGCTCTGCATCCGAGGCCTGCGGTGCAATGGGCCAAGGCTTCGCGCAGGGCACCAGCGCGCAACCCGGCCTTGCCCAGCATGGTGAGCGTTTGCCCAAGCAGGAACTCGCCCGGCTCCTTGCGGATGAAGGCCAAGCCGGCTTCCAACTAGTGACGGGCGTTGTCGGGCTGGCCGCTCTTCTCGAGCAACCGCCGAGGTTCGAGAGACCGATCCCGATCCATCGGCCATCGCCCAGGGTGCGGCGTATTTGCAGGTTGCGTCTGGTGGTAGGCCAGCGCGTTGTCGGGCCGCCCGAAGATCCTCAAGCAGGCTGCCGATGTTCCTGTAAAGCAGCGCGCGCCCTGCTGGTTGCCTTGGCGCTCGCGGATGGCCAGGCTCGAGGCGTAGAATCGCCCGGCTTCAGCGTAGTTGCGGTCAGGTGGTGAACGGCGCTGATATGGTTGTACACGGTGGTGGCTAGTCCGTCTTCATCCTTGTTCTTCTCGTAGAGCCGCAGCGCATCGTAGAGGTCGGTGAGGGCGCTAAAGAAGTCGCCCTGTACTGGTGGAGCTCGTTGCGCCGCACCAGCATTTAGCGGGTATGGGTACCGTATCGCTGAGCGCAGATGCCTCCGCGAAGGCCATATCGGCGCGGCGCAGCGCGGCCTCCGTAGTCGCTGATTTCTTGGCTTCTGTGCAGCTGTCGAGGCAGGCGCAGCCGCAGTGATCCTGCGCAACCGTTAGCGGTCTGACGCAGAGCGAGGTTGCTACGAAAACAAAGAAGCGCAGGTCGCCGCCTGGGTCCGTCGGAAATATAGGAGGGCATTCGCTTGCGGTTCCGGTCGACGCTGCTAGCTTTCCATCACCAAACCCTCTTTACCATGGCCATGGAACCTGGAACGTACTCAGCTGCCTCGTTGTACTTGACGGCCGCAGTCTGCGCGCTCTGCGGTGCTGCTTTGTACTATTTCTTCAAGCCGCCCTGCTCATTCGCCACCACCCTGATGCCCCTGCAACCGGTGAGGCTGGACCCGATCGCCTATTTCGATTCGGAGGACATCGGGACGATGCTTGGTTCCGAGGGGAAACAACCGGCGTGCGCTTTCCTGGCTAAGGACGCGGCCGGAGCGCTCACCCTGTGGCTGCGCCTACAAAGGAGGACGGTCAGCACAACACCGACGCTTCAGGCGAACTGAGCTTCTACATGTTCAAGGCACTGGAGCGGAAGCACCACGGACCTCGATATCATCGACGAAGCGACAGCAACTGATGTAGTTCGCTTGGAAGCGAGCAGCCCCCACGAAGCCCAATTTCAGCATCGATGTGAAGGTCGGGCGCGCTGCGCAAGCCGCTCTGTGCCGAAGGCTGCAACGGACGGCCTGCTTGGAGCGCAATACCACTCTGAGGATTGGACCTTCGACGTGGGCTGGTCAAATCGCTGATGATGCTATGACAGCCGTTGGCAGCGTAGCTGAGATGGCGGTTGGCCTGCCCCGTCCGATGTATTGCGGCAGCGACCCAAGCTATTACCCGTACATGCGGTGATGCGTTTGTGCCGCGGCCGTTCCGGCGGCAGCCGCCGTATCTTCCGGGATTGGTGAATCACGCCAACCATCCAACCATCGCCGTCTTCCTGAGTGATGCTTCCCCGCATCCGTACACTGAGTGATCATGGCCGAGTCTTCCTGAACGAAGCGGCGCAGCAGCTTCCTTTCCGCAGATGGCATCGACATCAACGGCGAGGCGTGCGGTGCCATCGGCTTCATCCTCGCCACGACCTGTGGTGGCGGCCAACATGGAAGTGGGATTCTGGTTCGGGCGCGAGCACCGTGGCCATGGCGATCATGGGCCGAGGCCATCAGTCAGATGGTGGTGCCAGGCTTCGCGGAGTTCCCTGAAGTGACACGGATTCGGCACTACCTTCTGGACTAATATCGCATCACAGCGCACCTTGAGAAGGCAGGCTTCACGCTGAAGCGAAGCTGGTCGGCACGCCGGGTAAGAACGGCAGGGTGGAGGATGAGTGGGTCTATGTGGTTAGTCGGCCGATCCGGTGCGTTCCTCTCGTCGGGGGCAACTGATTAAGTTGCGCCCGTTTAGCGGTATGATTCACCGACATGCGTAATCTGCTTGCTCCCCTCGCATGGTCGATCGGCTTCTCGGCTTCGGGCCAGAACGTTTTGTTGAACGAGAACTGAGAGCACAGGTGGCACGGCTCCGCCACCCGGTTGAGCCGGACCGGCAGCCCACCGGTCTACATAGCCGGAGCTTCCGGCGGCTTCGGCATCTCGAAGGAGTCCGAAGACCTGAGCGTGCCGCCACCACCCACCAACTACTCCGGCCCCTCTTCCACCGCTGCCCTATGATCCGGCCTGGCTGTGCCGCATCACGGGTTACATGTACGTCTTTGGGCTTAGTGCCGCCACAGCCGGTGCAGGGGCCATCCTCCGGTTGGATGGACCTGACTACGGGTATGTAATACGTGACCGCGAACAACATCACGTCATTCTCCCAGTTCCTGAATTGGGAGTTCCAGATCAGTCCGTATCAAACGGTCCGACCGAACTGGTTGCGGGCCCAATGCGCGGTTCGGCATCATGCTGATCTGCGGGGTGGGTACCGGGAATTCTTACGCCGGCGTTCGATGACATCACGGTCAACTATACACTGCCCTGGGTGGGGTCCAACCCAGGATATGGCTGGATGGTGCCTACGAACAAGGTGCGAACCTGATGCGCGATGACCTGCGCGTGGCCGGGATGAATCCTTCCACGGAAACCGTATTCCGCGATCTATGGCGGACCGGGCGGGGAGACCGTGGCTCCGTCCGTACTTGCCGTCACTGGCAACAACGCCATCGTTGACTGGGTGCGCGTGGAACTGCGCACATCGCCCACCGGCCCCACCGTGGCCACTGGACATGGCCTGGTGCAGCGCGACGGCGACGTGGTGTCTGTGGACGGCTTTTCTGCTTTACGGCTGAACACCACCGCCGGCCTTTACCATGTGGTGGTGCGCCACCGCAACCACCTCGCGGCCGTGTCGGCGTCAGCGCTCCAGCATGGCCCTTAATACCTGGACGATGGACTTCCGCGCTTCGGCCACGAACTGCTACACGCGCCCGGCGCTTTCACCGATCTGCCACGGAAGACCGTAGGCACGACGCGAACCCTGTGGAGCGGCAATGTGATTGCTGACGACCGCTTGAAGTATGTAGGCAATGGCAACGACCGGATCCTATCCTCGCGCCGATCGGCGGCTCCACGCCAACCGCCACGGCAACCGGCTACCATGCTGCGGATGTGACCATGGATGGCGTGGTGCGCCATGGGTAACAACAATGACCGCGATCCCATCCTGGTGAACATCGGTGGAAGCTCGCCCACGGCGGTGCGGGTGGAGCAGGTGCCCTGAGGCAAACAACCGTCATTGCTAGAATACATATCCCACAGCATTCTCCCATGCGCTCCATTCTCCTCTTCCTCGTGCTCATGGTCGCCTTAGCGAAAGGGCAAGTGCTCGGAATCGTATCCGCTGTTCAACGCAAGCGACATCGGATACGGTCGCGGAGATGGCTTTCTCGGGTATGTACGTAGCACCATTCAGCCCGATGGCAAGATCCTGGTCGGGGGCGACTTCGTTTCGCACAGCGGCGTGGGCGGTGGAACCACCTTTACGAACATCAAAACGACTGGCACGGCTCAACAGCGACGGTACACTGACCAGAGCCTGTCCATTGTTTCGGGCTTCAATTCGGGAACCGTGCGCCAGATCCTTCGCAGACCGATGGGATTTGTCATTTACCTGGGGAATTCACCTCAAGGGCTAATGGCAGCACCGCCGCAGGCATCGCACGGCTTTCTTCGATCGGCACCATCGATCCCACGTTCATCATCGGAACGGGGTTCACCGGGGATATCCCGAGGACGCTTGCTGAGCCCTGATGGGAAGCTGGTCGTGGTCGGCACCTTCACCGCGTACAATGGGTTCCTGCGGCAAAGATGCACGCTTGAATGCGAACGGGAGTTACGACGCCGTTCAGTGCGGGAACAGGGTTCACCGGTCCTGCAGTGAACGCCATCGCCCGGCACCGACGGCAGCCTGTGATTGGTGGTGATATAACGGCAACAATGGAACGGCGCGGATCAACATCGTGCGCATCAGCAGCACCGGTGCGCTCGATGCGAGTTACCATATCCAGGGTGGCGTTGGCGTGGATAACGATGTGTTCGACATTGCTATACAGGGCGATGGAAAAGCCGTGGTGGTGGGGTCGTTCATTTATGCGGGCAATGTCCTCGACCCAATTGTTGTGCGGCTTCTCACCTCTGGTGATGTGGACGGCACCTAGCAACTTTTTCGATCCCGGTATCGGGACCGAAACAAACGTCATGAGAGTTGCCATCACCTCCACGGGCCGGGTGCTGATAGGCGGTTGGTTCAGTTGGGTGAATGGCATTGCGCGGTCCCGTATCGCCAGGCTCAACAGCAATGGCACTGTGGACATGACCTTCGTGGTGAACGAAGGCGCAAATGACCATGTGCGTGAATCGCCTTGCAGTCGGATGGCAAAGCGGTGATCACGGGGTACCCCAGCCGATACAACGGTTGGCTGCGACAAGGCATCGCACGTGTGAACACGGACGGGAGCATGGATACCGGGTTCTTCAGTGGTGCAGGAATATCATTGTATCCCGGATGGATCGCGCGGGTCAATGCCATCGCATTGCAACCCGACGGCAAGGCTTTGGTGGGCGGCTCCTTCCAGGGTTATAACGATAGGCCGGGTTCGGCTCTGGTGCGCGTGAACGCGGATGGAACGCTCGACCCTACCTTCAATACCGGGCCACGGCCATTTACCTCGGTGTGAAAGCACTGGCCATTCAGCCGGACGGAAAGGTCCTTGCAGGTGGTGACTCAACTTCGCGGGCACGAACAGCGCAGGCATCACGCGCTTCACCTCCACCGGTGCGATCGACCCCGGCTCCTCAGCGGTTCAGGCTTCACAGGCGACGTGCGTGCGCTGGTGCTGCAACCCGATGGCCGAATCCTGGTGGCCGAACATGACCGCTTACAACGGTTCCGCATGCGCACGCGTGGTCCGCTTGAGCACGAACGGAACGCTCGATGACCTTCAATGCCGGAGCCGGCCCCAATAACATCGTGAGTTCAATCGCGCTGCTTCCGGATGGCAGCGTTTTGATCGGCGGCTACTTCACGCAGGTGAGTGGGGTGCCTCGTGGAGGCCTTGCGAAGCTCTCCTCGAGCGGCGTGCTCGATCCGTTGTTCCCTTCGGGCGCTGGGATCAGCGGGACCGGGTTGCCCAGCATTGATGCCATCGGTCTCCTGCCGGATGGACGTGTGTTGGTCGGTGGCGAATTCACCCAAGTGCATGGCCTCAGCCGATCCCGCATGGCGCGCTTGCTATCAACGGGGGAGGTGGATGTCACCTTCGATCCAGGATATGGCGCGGGGTCGAACGTGCGGTGCATGGCCGTGCAATCCGACGGCAAGGTGGTGGTCGGCGGTTCGTTCTCCACGTTCGACGGCGTGGTGCGGCACATGCTCGCCCGCTTGAACACCGATGGCAGCGTGGACACGAATTTCCGGTGCAGTCTGGCATCGGCTTCGGCGTGTTCGCCCTGGCCATGCTTCCGGATGGTGACACGTTTGCAGGCGGAGAGTTCACTGAACTGAACGATACCGGCAAGAACCGTCTGGCCCGGTGAATGGCGGCGATGTGTCCGTTGCCGTTTCGCCCGCGTGTTCCTCCAAGGCCATACGACAGTGGCGCGCAGACCATGAGCGATGCGTTGCGCGCAGCAGCCTTGGTGCCGTCCATCGAGCCTATACCGCTCTTGGTTATACCCACGTGGCGGGCGGTGGCGGAACCTCAGTGCCCCCATCTGTATTGGCAGCAACCGGCAACAACGCCATTGTGGACCATGTAGTGGTGGAGCTTCGCCACGCGACCACGCCTTCCGTGGTGGTGGCAACGCGCGGAGCGCTGGTGCAGCGCGATGGCGATGCAGTGGGTATGGACGGAAGCTCACCAGTGCATCCTGTACGTGGCACCCGGTAACTACCACGTAGCCATCCACCACCGGAACCATCTGGGGGTGATGAGCGCTGGCCCGATCACCTTGTCAAGTACCACCACCACCGTGGACTTCACGCTTCCTGCCACCGCCACGCATGGCAGCAGTGCGCAGGCCAACATCGGCTCCCGAACTGTCCTCTGGGCCGGCGATGTCACCGGTGATGGCGAGTTGAAGTACGTCGGTAACGGCAACGACCGCGACCCCATCCTCGTGGCGATCGGCGGATCGACTCCGACGAACACGGTCACGGGTTATCTGAACGCCGATGTCAACCTTGATGGCGTGGTGCGCTATATCGGAGCAGACAACGACCGCGACCCCATCCTGTTGAACATCGGTGGCAGCACGCCCACGGCAGTTCGGCTTGAGCAGGTGCCTTGACGGAGATACGGCATCGCGAAGGCACATTCGGAACGAATCGCGCATCGCAGCGCACCTTGGAGAAGGCGGGCTTCACGCTGGAAGCGAAACTCGAAGGCACCTTGATCAAGAACGGCCGGGTGGAGGATGAGTGGATCTATGCGGTGCGGCGGTGTCAGGGATAGCCGCAGAGTCTGATGGCTCGTCTATCTTCGGCATCATGAGAGATTTCTTGTGCTTGATGGCCAGTTGTGGTATCGCAGCGCAGGCTACAGCTGCAACCTGGACCATCGGTCCCGGCCAGTCTTACACCATGCCGAGCCAGGTGAGCGCGCTGGTGAGCGACGGCGACACGGTGAACATCGAAGCGGGCATTTACCCAAGTGATGTGGCGCGCTGGCAAGCCGATGATCTGGTGCTGCGCGGTGTCGGTGGCTTCGCGCATCTGGAGAGCAATGGCCTGAGTTGGGGCGGCAAAGCGATCTGGGTGATACAAGGCGACAACTGCACGGTGGAGTGGATCGAGTTCAGCGAGTGCCAAGTGCCCGATCACAACGGCGCGGGCATTCGGCTGGAAGGATTGAACCTCACCGTACGCCATTGCTGGTTCCACCACAACGAGAACGGCATCCTCTGCGGTGAATATCACCCCAGTTCGGTGCGTATTGAGTACAGCGAGTTCGGTCATCATGGCTTCGGCGATGGATACAGCCACAACCTCTACATCGGTCATGTGGACTCGCTCATCTTCCGATACAACTACAGCCACCACGCCGATGTGGGGCACGAGCTGAAGAGCCGGGCCTGGGTGAACGTGATCGAGTACAACCGCTTCAGCAACGAGGCCGATGGCACCGCGAGCCGCGAGATCGACCTGCCGAACGGCGGGCAGGCATACCTCATCGGCAACGTGATCCAGCAAGGGCTACAGAGCCAGAACAGCAACATGGTCGGCTTCGGCATGGAAGGGCTGAGCAACCCCGGTCCGCACGAGTTCTACGCGGTGAACAACACGCTGGTGAACGAGAAGGCCAACGGCAGCTTCTTCCAGATGCCGGCGACGGCCTACTTCAAGGCGTACGGCAACATCCTCGCGGGCGGTGGCAGTTTCGTGAGCGCATGGCCCACGAGCATCGATACGCTTTCCAACCTGCGCACCACGAGCATCGCCTCGGTGGGTTTCGCCGATGCAGCGAACTACGACTATCACATCACGGCCTCTTCACCCGCGCATGCCATCGCATACCCTGCTGGGGTGGCCGCGAGTGGCTACCCGCTCGTGGCGTGGTACGAGTATGTGCATCCGGTGAACGGCACCTTGCGCTGCCAGCACGCCACGCTTGATGCAGGCGCCTTCGAGACTTGCACGACCGCATTGGACGAGATAGGAGAGGAGGGATGGTCGCTCTTCCCGAACCCCGCGACGGAGAGGATTATGTTGACCTTTCCGGGCACCGTGCATCACATTCAGCTTTGCGATGCGCTGGGGCGCGTGCTCCGTGAAGTGCCTGTGAACGCAGCGGACCAATTGGTCCTCGACGTGGTGGACCTGCCGAGCGGCGTGTACCTCGTCAGCGCGAGGGGGCCGAACGGTGTTGAGGTCGAGCGTCGTTTCGTGAAGTTCTGACGTCCGTGGGATGGGCCGTGGGTTCCGGTGCTGAACGCGCCTCGCCGCTTCCCAGGTCCCACTAGCTTCACCCCGTGCGATACAAACTCCTTCTTTCCGTCCTTCTCGTTGGTCCGATACATGCCCAACAGACCTCCGTGCTCTTCATCGGCAACAGCTACACCTATGTGAACGACCTGCCGAACACCTTGCGGCAATTGGCGCTCTCGTTGGATGATACGATGACGGTGGCCAGCTCAGCGCCGGGCGGCTACACGCTGTTCCAGCACAGCACCTACGCGCCCACCATCGCGGCCATTGAATCGCAGGACTGGGATTTCGTGGTGCTGCAGGAGCAGAGCCAGCTCGGCGCGCTGCCCTTCGATGTCACGACAACGGAACTGGGCGCCAGCGCGCTGGTGCAGCGCATCGAGGACAATCACGAGTGCACCTATCCGGTCTTCTACATGACCTGGGGACGCCAGGATGGCGATGCGCAGAACTGCGCCAGCTTCCCCTTCATGTGCACCTACGATGGCATGCAGCAGGGCCTGCGCACCAATTACATCGCGTTGGCGGAATGGAACGATTCGTACACCGCGCCGGTGGGTGCCGCGTGGAAAGCGGTGCGCGATGCGCATCCGACGATCAGTCTCTACGATGCCGATGGCAGCCACCCTTCGCCCGCGGGCACTTACCTCGCGGCCTGCGTCTTCTACTGCACGCTCTATCAGGAGAGCTGTGCGGGTGCGACGTTCAATGGATCGATCGATGCCGGAACGGCGGCCATCCTGCGCAGCATCGCCAGCAGCACGGTGCTCGACGAGCCGCTCACCTGGAACCTCGATGTTCCCAACGGCACCAGCGCACTGCTCGATGGCGCCAGCGTAGGATGGAACTGGATCACGCTGATCCATAACGGTGAAGGTGAGCACCTCTGGGTGTGCAGCGATGGGCAGACCTCCACCTCGTCCACGCCCACGTTCACCTTCGACGAGAGCGCCACGTACATCATCACGCACACCTACAACGACCCCTGCGGCAACACAGACACGGTGACACTCACCTTCAACATTGTCCTCGGCGTTGATGAGCTCGCAGCAGCCACGCAGACCAAGGTGTTCTCCGGATTGCCCGGCGTGATTGAGATTCAGGGTGCGCGAGGAGGGGAGACGCTCACACTGTGCGATGCGCAAGGTCGGGTGCTGCAGCAAGAGCGCTTGACCGGCACAATGCACCGCTTCATCTGCGGCGCGGGTTTGCACCTCTGGCGCATCAGCGATGAGCACGGGAATCTGCGCAGCGGGGCGGTGGTGGTGCGGTGATCGATCGCTTGCAGCATTGCCCGGCTTGAGACCGCTCATCAGCACATGGGATCCAGAAGCCGAGTTCTGGCCACTCTTACAGAGAAAGTGCCTCTGGACATCAATGGCATTCTCTGCTTCAGTCTTGCCCCGATAGCTTCGTGGCCCACGTGACCATGAATCCTGCCACGCACTCAGGCGAACGCGCACGGCTCATCCGTCGCTTCCGATGGTATCAGCCAACCGAGCTGATGAACGCACGCGCCGCTCTGATCGGGGCAGTGGTCGTTCCATACTTCAATGGCCTGCGCCATGGCTGGCTGCTCACTTACTGCATCCTGCTGGTAGCCATGATCCTGTTCCAAGGAGCGTGGTACTGGAAGCTCAGGCTGCGGAGGCTTGAAGGACTTTCGGTCGCACCGGCTTCGGAATGGATCCGCTTCACCAAATGGAAGCGATGGAACGTGATCCTGCTCCTGCTTGCTCCTGTGGTGGCCGTTTTGCAATGGATGCTGTCCGGTGGGCGATTCGCACCGGAGGCGCACTTCCTCTGGTCGGCAGCGGCTCTATTGATGGCGGTGCTGGAGCACGTGAACTATTACCATTTGCAACTGACGCACGACACATTGCCCGACCTGCGGCGCTTGTTCCGCGAAAGGCGTCTGAAGGAGGCGCAGCTGGCCAAGGACCTGCGGCTCTTCCACGGCGACCGGACGCGTGTGCCGGGATAGGCCTTGCGTTGCGAAGGGTGGGAGGGAGTGGCGCACCTAAGCCACCACAGATTGCTCGGCGCGGCCAGGCATCACTCCCGCTTGGGCGTGATAGGTTCTGCGCCATCGATCATCTGCGGATAGCCATTCCGTGCGAACTTCGCCGCTATGCAATTGAAGAACTACGCCGCCGGCCAATGGGTCGCCGGCTCGGGCAAGCAAGCCGAGCTCGTTGACGCCATCACCGGCGACCTCATCGGCACCACCAGCAGCGGCGGCCTGGATTTCGGCCAGATGCTGGCTTACGCCCGCACCGTCGGCGGCCCGCCCCTGCGCAAGATGACCTTCCCCGAGCGCGGACGCATGCTGAGCCCTCGCCCAATACCTCTTCGACCGCAAGGAGAAATACTACGAGATCAGCTACCGCACCGGCGCCACCAAGGCCGATAGCTGGGTGGACATCGAGGGCGGCATCGGCAACCTCTTCGCCAACGCCAGTTTGCGCCGCGTGCTGGGCAACATGCCCTTCTATGTGGACGGCGACGCCATGAAGACCAGCAAGGGCGGCACCTTCATCGGTCACCACATCATGGTGCCCAAGGAGGGCGTGGCCGTGCACATCAACGCCTTCAACTTCCCCATCTGGGGCATGCTGGAAAAGGTGGCCGTGAACTGGATGGCCGGTGTGCCCGCCGTGGTGAAGCCCGCCACCGTCACCAGCTACCTCACCGAGGCCATGGTGAAGGACATCGTCGCCAGCGGCATCGTGCCCGAGGGAGCGATCCAACTCATCGTCGGCAGCGCCGAAGGATTGCTCGACCACGTGATGCACCAGGACGTGGTGACCTTCACCGGCAGCGCCAGCACGGGCCGCATGCTGAAGAAGCACCCGCGCATCGTGGACGAGAGCGTGCCCTTCAACATGGAGGCCGACAGCCTCAACGCCATCGTGCTCGGCCCCGACGCCACGCCCGGCACCGAGGAGTTCGACCTCTTCATCAAGGAAGTGGGCAAGGAGATGACGCTGAAGTGCGGCCAGCGCTGCACCGGCGCGCGCCGCATCCTGGTGCCGCAGAACGTGCTGGAGGATGTGCAGATCGCCATCGGCAAACGCCTCGGCGGCACCGTGATCGGCGACCCGCGTGTGGACGGTGTGCGCATGGGCGCCCTCGCCGGACAGACGCAACGCAACGAGGTGAAGCGCGCGCTGGACGAACTGCTCAAAGGCTCGCAGATCGTCTACGGCAGCGCCGACAGCGTGGACGTGAAAGGCGCCGACGCCAGCAAGGGCGCCTTCATGAGCCCCATCCTGCTGCTCAACGCCGACCCCTGGAAGAACCAGCAGAGCCACAACGTGGAGGCCTTCGGTCCGGTGAGCACGCTGATGCCCTACACCGACATCGACGATGCCGTGGCCCTCACCAAGCTCGGCAAGGGCAGCCTCTGCGCCAGCATCGCCACGTACGATGAGAAGGTGGCGCAGCAATTCGTGTGGGGCGCCGCCAGCCACCACGGCCGCATGCTCATCCTCAACCGCGAGATGGCCAAGGAGAACACCGGCCACGGCAGTCCGCTGGCCACCTTGGTACACGGCGGCCCCGGTCGCGCGGGCGGCGGCGAAGAGATGGGCGGCAAGCGCGGCGTGATGCACTACCTGCAGCGCACCGCCATCCAGGGCCACCCCAGCATGATCACCGCCATCACCCAGCAATACCAGCAGGGCGCGCGGATGAACATCACCAAGCAGCACACCTTCCGCATGCACTTCGAGGAACTGCACGTGGGCGACACCGTGATCACCGACATCCACCCCGTCACCTTGCAGGACATCGAGGACTTCGCCCACCTCAGCGGCGACAAGTTCTACGCGCACATGGACGCCAACAGCCTCGAGGGCACCATCTTCACAGGGCGCGTGGCGCACGGGTACTTCATCCTCAGCCGCGCGGCGGGCCTCTTCGTTGATCCGCCGAAAGGACCGGTGCTGCTGAACTACGGCCTGGACGAATGCCGCTTCGTGAAGCCGGTGTACCCGGGCATGACGATCCAGGTGCGCTTCACGGTGAAGGAGAAGGTGGACCAGGAGAAGCGGACGCCGGAGGATGTGGCGAAGGGGATCGTCAAGTTCCTGGTGGATGTGTTCGATGAGACCGGGGAGACGGTGGCGATCGCGACGATCTTGACGATGGTGAAGAAGATCGATCAGAGCCTATGACCGGTCACGTTCAGCTTCTTGAAGGTTTGGGCGTGCCCCCTCGCAAAGCCTCGGGGTCGCGCTTTCCGCTGCAACTCCGCGCCCGGATTACCGGGCTTGCGGGGTTTCCGCTGCAATCGCTCACGCGAAATGCAATTACCGGGCAGCCATGTGAACCTATCTTCGAAACAACGGCAACACAGAGATGACACTGGACAACACGAAACACGGTCGCATCGCGGAACTGGAGAAGTTAGCGGAGAACGTCCTGCGCCTAAAGCAGCTTCGCGGTCAGAGACGCCCGCTCTTGATTGAGTTCTGTGGGAGTCCGAAGTCTGGGAAGTCCACGACCATCAACTCGCTGAATATCTTCCTTAGGCGCAACGAGTTCAAGACGGTAGTGCTCACCGAGCGCGCTAGCGTTTGCCCCATCCAGAGCAAAACGCACCCATACTTCAATCTCTGGACCTTGTCAGCGGCGATTGCCGAAATCCTCTTTCATCTGGACCAAGGGAAGGACAAGGTCGATGTCATCATCTCGGATGAGGAATCTTCGATGCTCTTTGCTGGTTTCAATGGCTGAATGACACCCCGTCTTCGGTGCCCGGCACTTGGATGATGAGACCTATGATGTGCTGAAGGCGTTTGTCTTGACTGACATGTGGACGAGCTGCATAGACATGATCTATGTATTCCGCGTTAAGCCTGAGACATCCATCGAACGGGAGTATGCGACCTTGCTTACTGGAGAAGCGCGGATTCATCATGACCGAGGCAAGCCTCAAGGGAATCAACGAGGCTACTGATACGGTAGTCAATTTTATACGGCCGTCGGTTTCGCAAGCTCAATACCATTGAAACTGATACACCTCAAACGAACAAGAATCCGGACCAAGTCGGGTACGATGTGACGAAGACTGTATTGGAGAGCCTTTACGACTTGCTCATCGAGAAGATTGGTTACTTCGATTTCACAGGCGAGGAGCTTTCGACACCACATCCGGACTTGAAACCTATTCTCAAACGCAAGCTTCTCTACGAACGGAGAGACAGTGTTGAGAAGGGGCGGTATCTCCAGCCAATACCCATAGCCGTTATCACCAACAAGGAGAGGAACAAGGTTCTTGTGGTCCGGAAGACCCCGAAAGGTCTTTCGAGTGACTCCCCAGA
>JADIYA010000034.1 GCA_016705545.1 Flavobacteriales bacterium | reverse complement strand
GAAGCACTATGGAGAGAAGAGCGCTGGGGTTCTCTTCGACTTCGCCGGCCAACTCCTGACGGCCTTCCTGGCCGACTCAAGCGACAGTCGGATCCGCTCCCCGCTCGAACACCAACGGGTGTGCACCTTGGATGTATCCGAGCTGGACTTGCTCGACTTCGCTGGACCAGCGATAGATGAAGCCCGAGGCCAGCGGACTAGAGCCGACCGGAAGCGCAGAACATTGATTACCGCAGAACGGACAATGCGCGAATTCTCGGGCGCATGAACAAGCCGAGACAGCCCCACTTCCTTCCTTCTATCCTTAGTCATAGGGCACACGATGTTCTCCTCCCTCACTCCGCAGCAGCCAAGGCCCTCAGGAGGAGAGCATGCCCGAGATACCATCGTGCCAGCCTTCGAGCAGAACTTGGGCTGCCGCGCGGGGCGGATTACCGACATACGATCATCTCTGTGGACCACAAGGAAATCGTGCCGTACGACCGACAGTTCCCGAACTTCTGCAAGCAACTCTCAGTTTCCACTCACCAGGTGCGCAACGAGAAGGTGGACGGAGCGAGAATGGCCGACGAGTATTGGCGCTCTTGGCAGAATTTCAGTCCAATGAGGTCCGAGACCCTACTCGAACTCGGCGAGACAACCTACGGGCGCTACAGCATCATGGAGTTTAGACCGCCCCCAGAGTATGTGCACACGAGTACGGAACTGCGGTGGTTCACCCACCATGAGAGCCGAATCATCGAGGTCGTTTACAGGCTCAAACATTATGATTGCCAGATTAATGACGCTATCGATGAGCTGCGGCGATTTGCGCAGCGCGTTAGAATAGTCCAAGAGCACGGGACTTGGAGCGTTAATCCACCCATCAGATAGAGCGCGGGCTCTGCCCAAGAAACGCCTTCCAAGACCTCTTCAACCTCACAGGCGTGGACCTCTTGATCGCAGGCACGAACGTCTCGAAGCAGCGGTCTGGCTTCTTCTCCGTGGGCTACACGCCGGACTTCCCTGTCATCGATGCCGTCACCATTTCGATGTCCATCCCTTTCGTGTTCAAGCCGGTCATCGTTGACCGTCCTGTCCGTTTCGGTGGACCTGATGACGAAGCCTACAATGAAAGTTACCGGGGTATGTGGGTGGATGGCGGCATGTTGAACAATTTTCCATTACATGCCTACGATTCACAGGCTCGGTTGCCCGACCTCACCTACCAGGGGAAGCGTCGAGCAAAATGGGGTGGTTACGAAGTTGCCGTGCCACCCAGCGATGAGCAGCGGCCGTTCCAGGATTGGAGTACTGGGTGTGCGCCTTGGCCTGAGGGACAACGTGCCTTTCAAGGTGAACGACCACTACGGGGAGAAGAATGCCGGGGTGATGTCAGACTTCGCCGGGCAGTTGCTCACCACCTTCCTGGCGGATTCTAGCGATAGCCAAATCCGCACCGAAGCGGAGCAGCAGCGGGTATGTATGCTGAATGTGTCGAAGCTGGACCTTCTCGACTTTGCCGGGCCGGAGATTGATGAGCAACGGACGGATATCTATAGACCGGATGTAGCACGAGCTCGAGCGAAAGCCAAACGCGATACACTGGACCAGGCCGAACGCACCATGCGCTCGTTCCTCGGCTATGCATGATGCCATGATCCGATTCGTCATTCGTCTCCTACTCCTCAACGGCCTGTTGTCTTCAAGCATTAGCTGTACCCCGTCGCAATCCGCTGACCAACCGCAACAGGGTGACACCGTGGTAGACGTGTTCGGTCGCCGCATCCTGGTCCCGATCGGTGTGGATGAACCCTATATGAACATGAGCATCAACGAACTTCGCAACGATGAAGTTCTAAGGCCATTCCGGATTTATGCAACGGGTGACCATCGCCAAGTCAATTTCAGGAAGGCACGAGTGTTAGGTGCCGTTGGAGGCCAGGAAACGGTCGATGCCTTCTGTACGAGTATGTGCAAGGATTATGGCGACAAGAAGTACGTCTTCATGGGGTGCGGCAGAACCGAGCAAGGCTGTTACGATATCTACGAAGTACGGCCTGGCCCTGAACACTCTGAGGTGGTCAGCTATTCTCTTTATTGGTATGCACCGAACGAGGACTACGCGCTTGAGATTTTTTATTCCATCGGAAATGGCACGTATGAGAAACTCGGGGGCATGGCTGAGTTGAAACGTTTCGCGGAGCGGGTGCGCTTGCTCCCAGCATAGGTTCCGAGTCCCATCCATTTCAATTTGAGCCGCTTTCTCCAAGTCCATCCCTTTCGTGTTCAAGCCGGTCATCGTTGACCGTCCTGTGCGTTTCGGTGGACCTGATGACGAAGCCTACAATGAAAGCTGCCGGGGCATGTGGGTGGATGGCGGCATGCTGAACAACTTTCCATTACATGCCTACGATTCACAGGCTCGGTTGCCTGATCTTACCTATCAAGGGAAACACCGCATCAAGTGGGGTGGTTGGTGAGGTGGCCGTGCCACGCGGAGAGATGAGCATCCCTGCGAGGACCGCCCGTTCGATGACCGGGTCTCATGCGTTTGGGCTTGCGCGATACGCGGCTTTTCAATGTGAACAAGGAATACGGGGACAAGAACGCCGGGGTGATGTTCGACTTCGCCGGACAGCTGCTCACGACTTTCCTTGCCCACTCAAGTACACAGATTTGCTCCGCGCGGGAGCAGGAGCGTGTATACTGGATGTGTCAAAGCTGGATCTTCTGGACTTCGCCGGGCCGGAGATCGATGAGCTGCGCGGCCGAGCTGGCCATGCACGGGCAAAAGCGAAACGGGACACACTCGATGACGCGGAACGCACGATGCGCTCATTCCTCGGCGCAAAATGAACACGACGATGGCGCGGTGTGCATTGAGCTACCTGATAATTCTAGGGTTCGGCCTCATCAGTTCTTTAGGCTGTGCAAGTCAGGCTGGAAGTGATTCAGAGCCAAGCGATACAGTCGATCACCCGCATATGGGGCAAATATCATGGTGCCACGCGGACCTGAAGGAACTGACGCTCAAATTTTCTGGGAGGGCCCACACAACGGCCAGGAACCCCGGGGAATGAAGCGATGGGTATCGATAAAGACTGTTCGGTTGCATGGTGAGTACAATAACAGCAAAGACATGGCACATGCATACTGGGAGGATTATAAGTCAGCGATGGAACTAGCTTCAATCCCGACGAGAACAAAAGTGTTTGAAGTCGGCCACGGAGACTTTTGTGATTACGCGCTCATTGGTCAATACTGGAGTATCGAGGACCCTGAGCCCTACCTGTTCATAGCAGAATGCGTGGCGCCATTGGACTCTCAAGTGCTTGTGGTCTCGTACATCATTCGGGCAGATGCGTACGATGAATTCGTCGGAGGAGAGGAGCTGAGGCGATTTGCCAAGCGGGTTCGGCTGGTTGATGCGTAGATGGGCGCTTCCCCGGACGGGAACAGCTTATACAATGAGACTGAAGTTTATCGCCTTCGACGATTTGTTTGAACTTACGGGCGTTGACCTCGAATCACGGGCACGAATATCTCGAAGCAACGGTCGGGCTTCTTCTCCGTGGGTTACAAGCCCGACTTTCCCGTCAATGATGCCGTCACCATTTCCATGTCCATCCCTTTCGTGTTCAAGCCGGTCATCGTTGACCGTCCTGTCCGTTTCGGTGGACCTGATGACGAAGCCTACAATGAAAGCTACAAGGCTACTGCTACCTTCGTCTCCCCTATTTCAAAGACCATCATGTCCGGCGTGGAACAAAGTTATCCCCGATCGCGGCAACCTCGGCGCCGACCCCAGGTGCGGCACCTGCAGAACGGCGCGGCTGGGGCCAACTTCCGCATTGCCACCAGCGAGACCTTCAAAGACAAGCAGACCGGCGAGAAGCGCGAGCAGACCGAGTGGCATGCGATCGTGGCATGGCGCGGCTTGCCAGGATCGTTGAGGAAGTACCTGCGCAAGGGGCAGCAAAGTCTATGTGGAAGGCAAGCTCCGCACCCGCCAGTGGCAGGACAAGGACGGCAACACGCGCTACACCACCGAGATCCACGCCGACGAGATGACGATGCTCGATCGCGCGAATGCCGGTGGCGCGGTTCCGCAGGCGCAGCAGCAGCCGTCGACATCGGCGCAAGCCGCCACTCCCGTTGGGAACTTCGCCGACGAGGTGGACGACCTGCCCTTCTAGGCCGTCCGCACGGTTGAACCGAAACCCATCCGCTTGGAGCCTCCCTCCTTCCTTCCGTGATCGCCCTCTTATTGGCGTGCATTCGAACCAGCCACTGCGGTGATCCTGGTGGTCATTGCGCTGCTGCTAGCGTGCAGCGCGCATTCAGCGCGAGCGAGGTGGCGCTCTTCTCGCTAACCCCGACCCAGCTGCGCGACATCAAGGAGCGCGGCGGTGCCTGGGGCCAGCGCGTGCTGGACCTGCTGAGCAAGCCGCGCCGACTCCTGGCCACCATCCTCATCGCCAACAACTTCGTGAATGTGGCCATCGTTATCCTGAGCACGGTGGCCGTATCGTCGCTGCTGGAAGTGGAGCGCATGCCGGACTACCTGGTCTTCATCATCCAGGTGCTGGCCGTCACGGCCGTACTGCTGCTCCTGGCGAAAGTGATGCCCAAGGTGTACGCTTCGGCGAACGGCATGCGCGTGGCACAGGCCATGGCCGGACCGCTGCTGGCCTGCGCTAGTATTCAAGCCGGTGAGCGAAGCCCTTGTGCGCAGCACCACCTGGTTCGAGAAACGCTACCAGAAGCGCGCGGCGCATAGCATCAGCATGGACGCGCTCGGGCATGCACTTGGCTCACGAAGGATGCGAGCACCACTGCGGAGGAGCAGCGGATCCTGCGCGGCATCGTCAAATTCGGCAATATCGAGGTGAAGCAGGTGATGCGGCCGCGCACGGAAGTGGTGGCATTCGACCGCGACCTCAGCTTCAAGCAATTGCTCGCGGCGACCGTGGACAGCGGCTTCTCGCGTGCCGGTGTATGAGGAAACCATGGACCGTGCGTGGTGGGCATGCTCTACATCAAGGACGTACTGCCGCACATCCATTCATCGGACTTCGACTGGTATACGCCGCTGCGTGAGCCCTACTTCGCGCCTGAGAACAAGAAGCTCCGGATGACCTGCCCGAGGACTCCAGATGGAGGGGGTGGCGCCCAGGCCGTGGTCGTGGACGAGCACGGCGGCACCAGCGGCATCATCGCCCTGGAGGATGCGACCGAGGAGATCGTGGGCGAGCATCACCGACGAATCTGACGCGAGGAAGACCCCGGGATCTACAGCAAGCTCGACGACCGTAACCTGGTTCTTTGTGGGCCGCGCTCGTCGGGTTCCGGCCTCTGTACCGCGTGCTCGGCATCGATGGGTAGGCGTTCGAGGGAACGGCAAGGGCGAGAGGCTGGCACCTGGCGGCCTCGTGCTCGAGCTCACCGGCCGCAGTGAGCCCTGGTAGAAGGCGAGCAGGGGCGCTTCAGAATTTCACCTTCGTGGTGGGAGGCCTCGGACAATAAGCTCATCCTCGGGCGCGTGAAGCTCATCACGCACGATGAAGCGAAGAATTGAGCTCCGGCTGGCGGCGGCCGTGCGTTGCTGGCTGGTTGTGGAAGACGACGCCGTGCTGCGCCCCAAGGCTTGTCGCACCCGATCTGCCTGCTTCATCGTAACGAGCGGTGGCGGCAGGATGGCGCGCCCTTCAGCACCGAGCCCTGCGTACGCGCGAATCGCAGAGCGCAAGGCCGAAGGCGCAGCGCGGTAGCCGACCTGCGCTTCGCCGGACAAAGGAGCGCCACCGTGCACCTCACCTACAGCGCGGTGCAGCCAACCTTCCTGAAACTGACCGAGGACGCGCACGAGTTCAAACGGAAGCATGAGGTGAAGGCCGCGCGGATCCGCAGTGAGCGCATGCTGCGCGATAGCGCCTGCGTGTTCGGGACCCTATCTGATGTGGAAGGCGATGTGGCCAGCCCCAGTGTCTTCTACCTCACCGACAGCACTGACACTTCCTCTACGGCGCGCTCTACTTCGATGCGCAGCACCGAACGCCGACTCCTGGCGCCCGTGACCGCACGCTTGCGCGCTGATATATCCGGCACCTGGCTGCAGCGCTGGAGTGGAGCGCCCGGTAACGTACGATACCAGTCAGTAGCGCGCTTAACAGTAGAAGCGCACCGAATTGATGAAGGATGCCCATCGCAAGGGACCTGCGTGATGATCGTGACCACGCTTAAGGTGAATTGCACGAGCACCGCCACGAGAGCAGCCTCCGCGGCAAGTGCTCCACCCCGGAACCGCCATGCGAATACGATGAAGCCCGCCGCCACCAGCGCCTGCCAGGTGCGGTGCATGAACTGAACTCCATCCCCGCGCGCGGTGAAATCAGCCAGTGCGAATCGAGGGCCGTGGCGTTCTCCGGGCAGGAAGGTGCCATCCATCAGTGGCTAAGTGTTGTAGCTGAAGCCGGCATCGAGGCCTGCGGTGAAGGCGCCCCAGACGATCTGCACTGGGAGCAGCACCAGCAGTGCGCGCGACCACAAGCCCGGGCCGTTGAGCCGTCCCGCCTGAATACCGCGCCTGCCGCTGGGTGATGTCGAAGACCGTCCACAGCACCATGCAGAATACCGTGAACGCTGGGCAGGTGGATGGCCAACCGGTAACGGCTCACGCTCACGAGCAACTGTCTGTTGGCATCGCGCTGGTCCACCAGTCCGCTCAGCATCATGAACCAGCCGAGGCTCGCCACCACGCCTCCGCCGACCAACATCCACAACGTGCGCTTCATCAACCAGCCCTTCAAAGAAGCCCGTGCGCCAGAAGAACAGGAAAGGCACGATGAACACGATGCCCATCAAGCGCCCCCAATTGCGGGTGTTTCTATTCCCAGAAGAACATTCCTTGAAATCGGCCAACTGCATGTGGCTGTTCACCAACTGGTAACCCTGCATCAGCTTGTACTTGGCGAAGGCCGCCTGCCAGGCCGCATCATCCATTGGCGGCAGGACGCCCATGATGGGTCCCATTCAGGGATGCTGAGGCCGCTTCCCGTGAGCTGCGCGATCCTGCCGATCACAACCATGAGCGCGATCATGGCGCAGCCGGTGAGCAGCCGCTGAAGCTACCGGCCTTAATGGGCAGAGTCGCGCATCGGGCGGCGAAGGTACCGGTGGGGTGAAGGCCAACCCTGGTTCTTAATGAAGAAAACCAAGCCCCTTCATTCACTGCGCCCTGTGAATCTCGTGATCCGCAGGCGACCCATCAGCGCCACGATGCGCTGGGTAGCACCAGGTCCGGGGGGGCCACCACACTACGCGCATCAACCTCAACCTCTCGCCTTGGCGTTCTCGCCATTGCCGGTTCCGCCTTTCACTTGCTTGCGATATCGATGGCCAGCACCTTGTATTGCCCGTCGTGCAACGCCTGGATGGCCTCGACGATCTGCGCATCGGTCAGCGTGCCGCCATTGTAGGTCACGCATCGCGCGGTTCGGGCTGTCGTCCCCGCTCATGCGGATCTCGGTGCCCTGCACCCCGGAGCTTGGCCAGGGCTTTCCAGATAGCGCCGCCAATATCTGCCTTCGCAGCTCATGCCGTCGATGCTCAGGTCGGCGATGGTGACCGGCTCACCGCTGGTGATGGCCACTTCGTTGACGGTTCGTGCCACTGAGCCTCAGCCTGCTCCATTAGGCGCATTGCCGCTGCATGTGGCGATGAGGGTGGTGTATCAAGAGTCCCGTGAGAAGGCGGTTGGTGCGCATGGTTCTGGCGGTTCGGCACGCATGGGACGGTGTGTCCCCGATTCGGTTTACAAATGTACCCGCAGCGCCCCGGATACATTCGCGCCCCTGTTATGAAATCCGAACGCGACGGCAGCATCTGGCTCCTGCTCGCCGTGCTGGCGCTTACCCGGGGCAGCAGCCTCATCCTGATGAAGCGCGGCCTTACCACGAGGAGGTGCCGGTGCTCACCCCTGCAGATGGCCACGGCGCGGTTGGCCATCGCGGGGCTGGCCCTCTCGCCCTTGCTGTTCCGCTACGCCGCCCTCTTCCCCGACATTGGAAACCGCTGCTCGGTACCGGCCTCCCATTGGGCACGGCATACTGGCCCTGCTCTTCGCCACGGCCCAGACCCGCATCCCAGCGCTGAGCGGCATGCTCAACAGCCCACACCGCTGATGACCTCGCTCACGGGTGCCCCTCTTCGCTACGCCTGTGCGCATGGTGCATGTGCTGGGTATCTGCATCGGCTGCTCGGGGCCATATGGGTCGCTGGTGTGCTCTTCGGCTAAGCCGATGGCCCAGGCGGCTGGTCGTGGTACGCGCTCCTTCCGGTGTTGGGCACTTTGGGCTATGGCTTCAGCGGGAATATCGTCAAACGCCAACGGCATGCACTGCCGCCCATGGTCACGGCGGCGCTCGCGCTCACGTGGATGGGCCCGGTGGCGATCGGCCTCGCTCTCCCAGGGCAGCGGCTCGCCCGGAGAAGCTGCGCACCGACCCGAATGCTTGGAACGCGCTCGGCCATGTGGCGGTGCTGGCGGTGATGAGCTCGGCCTTCGCGCTGGTGCTGTGGAACATGCTCTTGCAGCGCACCACGGCCATCCGCTGTGCCAGCATGGTCACCACCCGATGCCGGTGGTGGCCATCGCCTGGGGCCGTGCTCGGGGACGCGAATCGATCGGACCAATCCAACTCGGCATGGTCGCGCTGGTACCGGGCGCAGTGTGGCTGGTGAGCGCGGCGGAACGTGGCCGTTAGGCATCACTTTCAACCCGTAGGCATGGATTAAGCGGAACCGATCGCCGGTGCCGTCC
>JADIYA010000033.1 GCA_016705545.1 Flavobacteriales bacterium | reverse complement strand
GTCATCGATGCCGTCACCATTTCGATGTCCATCCCTTTCGTGTTCAAGCCGGTCATTGTTGACCGTCCTGTTCGCTACGGCGGAGCGGATGACGAAGCCTACAATGAAAGCTACCGGGGCATGTGGGTGGATGGCGGCATGTTGAACAATTTTCCATTACATGCCTACGATTCACAGGCTCGGTTGCCTGATCTTACCTATCAAGGGAAACACCGCATCAAGTGGGGTGGTTATGAGGTGGCCGTGCCACGCGGAGAGGATGAGCATCCCCCTGGCGAGGACCGCCCGTTCGATGACCGGGTCCTTGGCGTGCGCTTGGGCTTGCGTAATGCACGCCCTTTCAATGTGAACAAGGAATACGGGGACAAGAATGCCGGGGTCATGTTCGACTTTGCCGGACAGTTGCTCATGACCTTCCTTGCCGACTCCAGTGACAGCCAGATTCGCTCCGCGCGAGCAGGAGGGCGTGTATGTACTCTGGATGTGTCAAAGCTGGATCTTCTGGACTTCGCCGGGCCGGAGATCGATGAGCACCGGCCGGACCTAACCATGCACGGGCAAAAGCGAAACGGACACACTCGATGACGCGGAACGCACGATGCGCTCATTCCTCGGCGCAAAATGAACACGACGATGGCGCGGTGTGCATTGAGCTACCTGATAATTCTAGGGTTCGGCCTCATCAGTTCTTTAGGCTGTGCAAGTCAGGCTGGAAGTGATTCAGAGCCAGGCGATACGCTGATCACCGCATATGGGGCAAATATCATGGTGCCACGCGGACCTGAAGGAACTGACGCTCAAATTTTCTGGGAGGGCCACACAACGGCCAGGAACCCCGGGGAAATGAAGCGATGGGTATCGATAAAGACTGTTCGGTTGCATGGTGAGTACAATAACGGCAAAGACATGGCACATGCATACTGGGAGGATTATAAGTCAGCGATGGAACTAGCTTCAATCCCGACGAGAACAAAAGTGTTTGAAGTCGGCCACGGAGACTTTTGTGATTACGCGCTCATTGGTCAATACTGGAGTATCGAGGACCTGGAGCCCTACCTGTTCATAGGAGAATGCGTGGCACCATTGGACTCTCAAGGCTTGTGGTCTCGTACATCATTCGGGCAGATGCGTACGATGAATTCGTCGGAGGAGAGGAGCTGAGGCGATTTGCCAAGCGGGTTCGGCTGGTTGATGCGTAGATGGGCGCTTCCCCGGACGGGAACAGCTTATACAATGAGACCGAAGTTTATCGCCTTCGACGATTTGTTTGAACTTACGGGCGTTGACCTCTTGATCACGGGCACGAATATCTCGAAGCAACGGTCGGGCTTCTTCTCCGTGGGCTACAAGCCCGACTTTCCCGTCATTGATGCCGTCACCATTTCCATGTCCATCCCTTTCGTGTTCAAGCCGGTCATCGTTGACCGTCCTGTCCGTTTCGGTGGACCTGATGACGAAGCCTACAATGAAAGCTACAAGGCTACTGCTACCTTCGTCTCCCCTATTTCAAAGACCACCATGTCCGGCGTGAACAAAGTGATCCTGATCGGCAACCTCGGCGCCGACCCCGAAGTGCGGCACCTGCAGAACGGCGCGGCTGTGGCCAACTTCCGCATTGCCACCAGCGAGACCTTCAAAGACAAGCAGACCGGCGAGAAGCGCGAGCAGACCGAGTGGCATGCGATCGTGGCATGGCGCGGCTTGGCCGAGATCGTTGAGAAGTACCTGCGCAAGGGCAGCAAAGTCTATGTGGAAGGCAAGCTCCGCACCGGCCAGTGGCAGGACAAGGACGGCAACACGCGCTACACCACCGAGATCCACGCCGACGAGATGACGATGCTCGATCGCGCGAATGCCGGTGGCGCGGTTCCGCAGGCGCAGCAGCAGCCGTCGACATCGGCGCAAGCCGCCACTCCCGTTGGGAACTTCGCCGACGAGGTGGACGACCTGCCCTTCTAGGCCGTCCGCACGGTTGAACCGAAACCCATCCGCTTGGAGCCTCCCTCCTTCCTTCCGCTGATCGCCCTTTATTGGCGTGCATTCGAACCAGCCACGGCGGTGATCCTGGTGGTCATTGCGCTGCTGCTGGCGTGCAGCGCCGCATTCAGCGCGAGCGAGGTGGCGCTCTTCTCGCTAACCCCGACCCAGCTGCGCGACATCAAGGAGCGCGGCGGTGCCTGGGGCCAGCGCGTGCTGGACCTGCTGAGCAAGCCGCGCCGACTCCTGGCCACCATCCTCATCGCCAACAACTTCGTGAATGTGGCCATCGTTATCCTGAGCACGGTGGCCGTATCGTCGCTGCTGGAAGTGGAGCGCATGCCGGACTACCTGGTCTTCATCATCCAGGTGCTGGCCGTCACGGCCGTACTGCTGCTCCTTGGCGAAGTGATGCCCAAGGTGTACGCTTCGGCGAACGGCATGCGCGTGGCACAGGCCATGGCCGGACCGCTGCTGGCCATGCGCTTGGTATTCAAGCCGGTGAGCGAAGCCCTTGTGCGCAGCACCACCTGGTTCGAGAAACGCTACCAGAAGCGCGCGGCGCATAGCATCAGCATGGACGCGCTCGGGCATGCACTTGAGCTCACGAAGGATGCGAGCACCACTGCGGAGGAGCAGCGGATCCTGCGCGGCATCGTCAAATTCGGCAATATCGAGGTGAAGCAGGTGATGCGGCCGCGCACGGAAGTGGTGGCATTCGACCGCGACCTCAGCTTCAAGCAATTGCTCGCGGCGATCGTGGACAGCGGCTTCTCGCGCGTGCCGGTGTATGAGGAAACCATGGACCGCGTGGTGGGCATGCTCTACATCAAGGACGTGCTGCCGCACATCCATTCATCGGACTTCGACTGGCATACGCTGCTGCGTGAGCCCTACTTCGTGCCCGAGAACAAGAAGCTCGATGACCTGCTCAAGGAATTCCAGATGGAGAAGGTGCACCAGGCCGTGGTCGTGGACGAGCACGGCGGTACCAGCGGCATCATCACCCTGGAGGATGTGATCGAGGAGATCGTGGGCGACATCACCGACGAGTTCGACGAGGAAGACCTGATCTACAGCAAGCTCGACGACCGCACCTGGGTCTTCGAAGGCCGCGCTCCCTTGCCCGATCTGTACCGCGTGCTCGGCATCGATGGGCAGGTGTTCGAGGAACACAAGGGCGAGAGCGGCACCTTGGGCGGCTTCGTGCTCGAGCTCACCGGCCGCATCCCGAAGAAGGGCGAGCAGGTGGCGCTTCAGAATTTCACCTTCGTGGTGGAGGCCTCGGACAACAAGCGCATCCGGCGCGTGAAGCTCATCATGCACGATGAAGCGAAGAATTGAGCTCCTGCTGGCGGCGGCCGTGCTGCTGGCCAGTTGTGAAGACGACGCCGTGCCGCGCCCCAAAGGCTGGCCGCGCCTCGATCTGCCTGCTTCATCGCACGAGCGGTGGCAGCAGGATGGCGCGCCCTTCAGCACCGAGCTTCCTGCGTACGCGCGAATCGCAGAGCGCAAGGCCGAAGGCGCAGCGCGGTGGTACGACCTGCGCTTCGCCGGACAGCGCGCCACCGTGCACCTCACCTACAGCGCGGTGCAGGCCAACCTTCCCGAACTGATCGAGGACGCGCACGAGTTCAAACGGAAGCATGAGGCGAAGGCCGCGCGGATCCGCAGTGAGCGCATGCTGCGCGATAGCGCCCGCGTGTTCGGGACCCTATTCGATGTGGAAGGCGATGTGGCCAGCCCCTGTGTCTTCTACCTCACCGACAGCACCGGACACTTCCTCTACGGCGCGCTCTACTTCGATGCGCCACCGAACGCCGACTCCCTGGCGCCCGTGACCGCACGCTTGCGCGCTGATATCCGGCACATGGCCGCTACGCTGGAGTGGAGCGCCCGGTAACGTGCAATGCCATCAGCAGCGCGCTCAACAGTAGAAGCGCACCGAATTGATGAAGGATGCCCATCGCAAGGTGGACCTGCGTGAGGATCGTGACCACGCCCAAGGTGAATTGCATGAGCACCGCCACGATGAGCAGCTTCCATGGCAAGTGCTCCACCCCCCGGAACCGCCATGCGAATACGATGAAGCCTGCCGCCACCAGCCAAGCCAGGTTGCGGTGCATGAACTGAACTCCATCCTTGCGCGCGGTGAAATTCAGCCAGTGCGAATCGAGGGCCGTGGCGTTCTCCGGCAGGAAGGTGCCATCCATCAGTGGCCAAGTGTTGTAGCCGTGGCCGGCATCGAGGCCTGCGGTGAAGGCGCCCCAGATGATCTGCACTGAAAGCAGCACCAGCAGTGCGCGCGACCACAAGCCCGCCGTTGAGCCGTCCGCCTGAATACCGCGCCTGCCGCTGCGGATGTCGAAGACCGTCCACAGCACCATGCAGAATACCGTGAACGCCGCGCACAGGTGGATGGCCAACCGGTAATGGCTCACGCTCACGAGCAACTGTCCGTTGGCATCGCGCTGGTCCACCAGTCCGCTCAGCACCATGAACCAGCCGAGGCTCGCCACCACGCCTCCGCCGACCATGATCCACAACGTGCGCTTCATCAACCAGCCCTTCAAGAAGCCCGTGCGCCAGAAGAACAGGAAAGGCACGATGAACACGATGCCCATCAAGCGCCCCCAATTGCGGTGGGCCCATTCCCAGAAGAAGATCTCCTTGAAATCGGCCAACTGCATGTGGCTGTTCACCAATTGGTATTCGGGGATCAGCTTGTACTTGGCGAAGGCCGCCTGCCAGGCCGCATCATCCATTGGCGGCAATGCGCCCATGATGGGATCCCATTCCGTGATGCTGAGGCCGCTTCCCGTGAGCCGCGTGATCCCGCCGATCACAACCATGAGCGCGATCATGACGCAGCCGGTGAGCAGCCAGATCACTACCGGCCTCAAATGGGCAGAGTCGCGCATCGGGCGGCGAAGGTACCGGTGGGGGTGAAGGCCATACCCTGGTTCTTAAATGAAGAAAGGGGCCTCAGCCCCTTCATTCACTTGTGCTCCTGTGAATCTCAGATCCGCAGCAGGCGACCGATCAGCGCCACGATGCTGGGTAGCACCAGGTCCTTCGGGGCCCCCACACTGCGCGCATCGTCCTCAACCTCCGCCTTGGCGCTCTCGCCATTGCCGGTTCCGCCTTTCACTTGCTTGGTGATATCGATGGCCAGCACCTTGTATTGCCCGTCGTGCAACGCCTGGATGGCCTCGATGATCTGCGCATCGGTCAGCGTGCCGCCATTGTAGGTCACGATCGCGTGGTTCGGGCTGTCGTCCTCGCTCATGCGGATCTCGGTGCCCTGCACCCCGAGCTTGGCCAGGGCTTTCTTGATAGCGCCGCCGCACATCTGCTCGCAGCTCATGCCGTCGATGCTCAGGTCGGCGATGGTGACCGGCTCACCGCTGGTGATGGCCACTTCGTTGACGGTTCGTGCCACCGAGCTCACGGCCTGCTCCACAGGCGCATTGCCGCTGCATGCGGCGATGAGGGTGGTGATCAAGAGTCCCGTGAGAAGGCGGTTGGTGCGCATGGTTCTGGCGGTTCGGCAATCATGGGACGGTGTGCCCCCCGATTCGGTTACAAATGTACCCGCAGCGCCCCCGGATACATTCGCGCCCTGTTATGAAATCTGAACGCGACGGCAGCATCTGGCTCCTGCTCGCCGTGCTGGCGCTGATCTGGGGCAGCAGCTTCATCCTGATGAAGCGCGGCCTTTACCACGAGGAGGTGCCGGTGCTCACCCCCTGGCAGATGGCCACGGCGCGGTTGGCCATCGCGTGGCTGGCCCTCTCGCCCTTGCTGTTCCGCTACGCCGCCCTTTTCCCCCGACATTGGAAACCGCTGCTCGGTACCGGCCTATTGGGCAATGGCATACCGGCCCTGCTCTTCGCCACGGCCCAGACCCGCATCCCCAGCGCGCTGAGCGGCATGCTCAACAGCCTCACACCGCTGATGACCTTGCTCACGGGTGCCCTCTTCTTCGCTACGCCTGTGCGCATGGTGCATGTGCTGGGTATCTGCATCGGGCTGCTCGGGGCCATGGGCCTGGTGCTCTTCGGCCAAGCCGATGGCCTGGGCGGCTGGTCGTGGTACGCGCTCCTTCCGGTTTTGGGCACTTTGGGCTATGGCTTCAGCGGGAATATCGTCAAACGCCACCTGCATGCACTGCCGCCCATGGCTACGGCGGCGCTCGCGCTCACGTGGATGGGCCCGTTGGCGATCGGCCTCGCTCTAGGCAGCGGCCTGCCCGAGAAGCTGCGCACCGACCCGAATGCTTGGAACGCGCTCGGCCATGTGGCGGTGCTGGCGGTGATGAGCTCGGCCTTCGCGCTGGTGCTGTGGAACATGCTCTTGCAGCGCACCCCGGCCATCCGTGCCAGCATGGTCACCTACCTGATGCCGGTGGTGGCCATCGCCTGGGGGCTGCTCGATCGCGAATCGATCGGACCAATCCAACTCGGCATGGTCGCGCTGGTACTGGGCGCAGTGTGGCTGGTGAGCGCGGCGGAACGTGGCCGTTAGGCATCCTTTTCAACCCGTAGGCATGGATTAAGCGGAACTGATCGCCGGTGCCGCCCGTATGAGCCGCCTCAACTTCGCCCGCATGTACCTCGGACAGAAAGTCGTCATCGTGCTTCCCGCCTACCGCGCAGCACTCACTCTGGAACAGACCTACCGCGAAATCCCCTTCGACATCGTGGACGAAGTGGTGCTCGTCGATGACCGGAGCCCCGACAACACCGTGGAGGTGGCCAAGCAGCTCGGCATCAAGCACGTGGTGGTGCATGAGCAGAACAAGGGCTACGGCGGCAACCAGAAGACCTGCTACGACACCGCCAAGAAGCTGGGCGCCGACATCGTGGTGATGCTGCATCCCGATTACCAGTACACGCCCAAACTGCTCACGAGCATGATCGCGCTCATCGGCAACGATGTGTACCCGGTGGTTTTCGGATCGCGGATCCTGGGCAAAGGCGCACTGAAAGGCGGCATGCCCATGTACAAGTACATCGCCAACCGCGCGCTCACCTTCACGCAGAACATGCTCTGCGGGCAGAAGCTCAGCGAGTACCACACCGGCTACCGCGCCTTCCACCGCAAGGTGCTCGATGCCTGTCCCTATCACCTCTGCTCGGACGACTTCGTGTTCGACAACCAGATGATCGGCCAGATCTTCTGGCACGGCTTCGACGTGGCCGAGATCACTTGCCCCACCAAGTACTTCGACGAGGCGAGCTCCATCAACTTCAGCCGCAGCATGACCTACGGCTTCGGCGTGCTGAATGTGAGCTGGCGCTACTTCCTGGCGCGCACCGGCATCATGGGCTGGAAGCTGCTGGGCGAGCGCAAGGCCACCGCCTGATCGCCACGATTCTACCTTCGGCGCCATGCCCTCACATGGCCGCTTGCAGCTGCTGATCATCGCGATCGCCGCGCTGCTCTTCATCCCCGGCCTGGGCGCCGTGCATCTCTTCGACTGGGACGAGATCAACTTCGCGGAGATCGCGCGCGAGATGGTGGTGAGCGGCGATTGGCTGCGCCCGCAGATGCACTTCGAGGCCTTCCACGAGAAACCGCCCCTCTTCATCTGGATGCAGGCGCTCAGCATGAAGGCCTTCGGTGTGGGCGAGTTCGCAGCACGCTTCCCAAACGCCATCTGCGGCATCATCACGCTCTGGCTGCTCTATCGCATCGGCGAGCAACTGCGCGGCCGGATCTTCGGCATTGCGTGGGCGCTCGCGTACATCGGCTCCATCCTGCCGCACCTCTACTTCCGCAGCGGTATCATCGACCCCTGGTTCAACCTCTTCATCTTCCTCGGGCTGCACGCCATCATCACGTTGGCGGCGCGGGACCCTGAGCGCGACCCGCGCGCCATCAACGCACGCAGCGACCGTTACGCCTGGATCGCGGGCCTCTTTCTCGGCCTTGCGGTGCTCACCAAAGGTCCAGTGGGCGTGCTGGTGCCCGTGCTCGTGATGCTCGTGTATTGGGCCTGGAAGCGCTTCCGCTTCTTGCTGAGCCTTCGCAGGATCAGCCTCATCGCGCTCGCCGCGTTGCTCACGGTATCTGCTTGGGCACTGATCGACCTGGTGCGCAACGGACCGGATTTCATGATCGCCTTCTTCTTGCGGCAAGTGGCCATGCTCACCACGGAGGATGCCGGCCACGGCGGCTTCTTCGGCTACCACTTCGTGGTGCTGCTCATCGGCTGCTTCCCGGCATCGCTGTTCGCATTGCAGGAACTGCTGAAGCCTACGCGCACCACCGATGCGCATGAGAACGACCACCGCCGGTGGATGGTGATCCTCTTCTGGGTGGTGCTCATCCTCTTCAGCATCGTGAAGACCAAGATCGTGCACTACAGCAGCCTCTGCTACTTCCCGCTCACCTACCTCGCCGCGCTGCAACTCGAGCGCATCTGGAAAAAGAATGAAGGCTTCGGATGGAGCCGTTTCGCCCTAGGCTCATTAGGCACGTCCATCGCGGTGATCGTGATCGTGGCGCCCTTCGCGGGAATGAACATCGATGCGATCAAACCGCTTTTCGCGCAGGATCCCTTCGCACTGGCCAACCTCGACGCCGATGTGCACTGGACGGGCATCGAATCACTGGCTGGTCTCATGCTGTTCGGCGCGCTCATCGCAGGTCATCTATTGCATCGCAAACGCCAGTACCGCGCGAGCGTGCTCGTTGTCCTTGGCGGTGGCGCGCTGTTCGTCACCACCACCTTGTTCCTCTTCATTGACAACATCGAAGGCTATTCACAGCGGGCAGCGGTGGAGTTCTTCGAGAGCAAGGCCGATGAGCGCTGCTGGCTGCTCACCAAGGGCTACAAGAGCTATGTGCCGGAATTCTATGGAAGGGTGAAGGAGGCACAGCCCGATGAGGCCACGCTCTGGCGCGGATCTATTGACCGGCCGGTGTATCTGGCGTGCAAGTTGACGCAAGAGGAGGAAGTGACAGCGCTCGGCACCTTCCGAGAAGTGTCCCGCAGGAACGGCTTCATCTTCTTCGAGCGAAGGCCGTAGCACCGATAGCACGTCCGCATACCTTGGCTCACCAAACCACCCATCCCATGAGCCTTCGCTACACCTTGAAGCTCGTCACGCTCCTGATCATTGGATCGATCCCGTTCCGCGGCCTGGCCCAGGGCGATACGTGCACAACGGCACTCATCGTCGGCAACGGACTTCATCTGGCCAATGGCCCTGCATCGGGCGATGGCGGCAGTGGTTGCGGAGGCGGCCAGGACGGAGACTGGTACAGCTACACGCCGAACTTCACCGGCACGGTGATCGTCACGAGCTGTCATCCGCTCAATAACAACATGGACGACGACACCTACCTGAAAGTATACATGGGCAGCTGCGCGAATCTTGCCTGCATCGGCTTCAATGATGACGCTGGTGATGCCGCCTGCCCTGGATACGGCTTCGCGTCTTACATGGAGTTCAACGTCGTCGCCGGGGCCACATACTACATCGTCTGGACGGACATGTTCGACAGCGATGCGTTCTGGTGGGAGTTGCGTGAATGCGCCGGAAGCGTAGTCGGCGTGACCTATCGGGACCTGAACGCGAATGGATCGCGCGATGCAGGTGAGCCGCAGGTGGACGCCATGCTCACCATCAATCCGGGCGGCATGAACGCCTATTCCGGTGGTGACCCCTACTCCTTCTGCAGCGCTTTGGGCGACTACACCATCACGGCTACTCCGCCGCAGTACCATACGGTGACACCGGCATCGCAGAGTTATTCCGTTCCTATTCAAGGCACGCAAGTGGTGGGCATGGACTTCGGCTTCCAACCGGTTCCGGGCATCTATGATGCCGCGGTGGACCTCTGGGGCCAGAACGCGTGGATCGGCAACAACACGCAGCTCCATGTGGGCTACCAGAATCTCGGCAGTGAACCGATGAACGCCACGATCACGCTCACGCTCGACATGCTTCTCACTTACGTGTCAGCCAATGTTACGCCCACGAACATGAGCGGTCCGAGCATCACCTGGGTCCTGCCCACGCTCGCCCCATTCAGCTCAGGCGTCATCAATGTCACGGTGAACACCGCTTCCACCGCCACGCCGCAACTTCCTGTGCTCAACTATGTGCTGCTGACCTCCACAGAACCGGACATCGACCTGGTGAATAACCAGGACGACCAGCACGCCACCACCGTCACCGCGATCGATCCGAATGACAAGCATGTGAGCGTGACTTCCATCACCCCTGACGACGTGGCCGACCAGAAGCTCTTGGAGTACACCATCAACTTCCAGAACACGGGCACCGCGCCTGCCGTGAACATCGTGATCAAGGACAGCCTCGACGCCGATTGGGACCTGGGCACCTTCGAGATGATCGGCGCTACGCACCCCTTCACGCTCACCATCACCGAGGAAGTCGCCATCTGGACCTTCGCGGAGATCATGCTGCCGGACAGCACCACCGACGAGCCCAATAGCCACGGCAGCATCCACTACCGCATGGCACCGAAGAACAGCCTCGCGCTGGGCGACCAGCTCACCAACCGCGCCGATATCTACTTCGACTACAATGCGCCGGTTCTCACCAACACCACGGTGACCACGGTGGAACTGAGCACGGGCATAGCGAACAGCGGCATGGGCAATGGCCTGCTCATCGCACCCTCGCCCAGCACAGGCATGGTGAACATGCACTGGAGCGATGTCCATGCGGGCAATGCGCAGCTGAACGTGCACGATGCCCTGGGCCGTGTTGTGTTCTCCCTGAGCATTGCGAGCGGCAGCAATTCGCGCAGCGTCGACCTCGGCTTCCTGCCTGCTGGCAGCTATGTGGCGCGGCTCAGCAGCGCCACCGAGGCGTGGACGCGCTTCGCCATCCAGCGCTGATCACATAGAGAGAATTTCCAGAAGGGCGTCCGCCGTACGGCGGACGCCCTTCTTCTTTCCCCACATTCGCCCCATGGACCTGAGCGAGATCCTCACCCACCTCGGCGAAGACCGCGAGCGCGGCTACGATGCCGTGGTGCCGCCCATTGTGCAGAGCGGCAACTTCACTTACCCCACCGTGGCCGCCATGCGCGCGGTTGTGCAACAGGAGTTCGACCGACCGCTGTACACGCGCGGCTACAATCCAACGGTAGCCATGCTGCGGAAGAAGATCGCGGCGCTGGAGCATGCCGAGGATGCGTTGGTCTTCAGCAGCGGCAGCGCGGCCATCGCGGCGGCGGTGATCGCCTTCACCAAGGCGGGCGACCACATCGTGTGCGTGCAGAAGCCCTACAGCTGGACCAAGAAGCTGCTGGCCGAACTGCTCCTGCGCTTCGGCGTGGAGCACACTTTCGTCGATGGCACCGATGCGGAGAACTACCGCCGCGCGATAAGGCCGAACACGTCCTTCTTCATCCTGGAGAGCCCCAATTCGCTCACCTTCGAGTTGCAGGACATCGCCGCCGTGTGCGCCATCGCGAAGGAGCACGGCATCGTCACGCTATGCGACAACAGCTTCAACAGCCCGCTCTTCCAGACCCCCATCGACCTGGGCTGCGACATGGTCGCGCACAGCGCCACGAAATACCTCAACGGCCACAGCGATGTCGTTGCCGGCGTGCTCGCGGGCAGCCACGAGCGTATTCGCCGCGTGATGAGCAAGGAATTCATGACGCTCGGCGCCTGTCCTTCGCCGCATGACGCGTGGTTATTGGTGCGCGGCCTGCGAACCCTGCCCCTGCGCATGGAACGCAGCGCCGACAACGCCGAGAAGGTGGCGCGCTTCCTTGAGTCGCACCCCAACGTGAAGCGCGTGCATTGGCCTGGGCTTGAATCGCATCCGCAGCATGCGCTCGCACGAAAGCAGATGAAGCGCGTGGCGGGATTGATGAGCATCGAACTGGATGCACCGGATGCGGCTGCGGTCGAGCGCTTCTGCGACAGCCTCAAGTGCTTCCTCATCGCGGTGAGCTGGGGCGGTTATGAGAGCCTGCAATGGCCGGTGTGCGCATTGCAAGGGCCCAGCGGCTACTACACCGATCTTCCTTTCACGATGGTGCGATTGTACATCGGCTTGGAAGAGCCGCAATCGCTCATCACCGATCTCGAGCACGGCCTCGCGCGCATGTGAGGCGCAACTTCATCGCGGATCTTCACTCAGAACCTCGCCCGCAGCGCGATGATGAGGCTCCTTCCCGGCGCCGAGATCCCCGATGAATAGGGCCTATAGCGCTGATCCGTGATGTTCTCCACGCCACCGGATGCCTGCACCGCTTTGCTCATCTGGCAGGATCCGCGCAGGTTGAGCGTGTGCCATGATGGCGCATGCGGGCGCCCTTCCGCATCAAGCGCGTAGATCGGCAGCTTGGCCTGCTCGCTCGGCGGAAGCTCATCGAAGGTGAAGCCGCTGCTGAACTGCACGAATACCTGCGCGCGCACTTTCTTTCGCTCCCAAGTGATGCCCGCTTGCCCGAACGGTGGCGGTGCATGACGCAGGGGCACATCGGTCGTGCTCGCATCGTCCTGCTCTACGCCATCCTGCCAGTTGTAACGCGCATCGAGCGTCAGGTTCTTTGCGATGCGGGCATCAATCCCGAGCGAGAATCCGATCACACGGGCCTGAGCCGCGTTCTGGATCGCGTCCACCCGACTGGGCTCACCTTCGTACGCGATGCTATCTGAGCCATTCAGCGTGAACGGCCTTCGCACCATCGCGTTGTCGAGCAGCACCTGATAAGCATGGCTCTGTAAGCGCACCTTTTCGCCGAAGGCCTTCTCGATGCCGATGTCGGCCGAATAGGCGTACTCGGCTTCCAGGTCGGGATTGGGCACGATCACCGCGCCAGGCTCGCTGTCGAACACCTTGCCGATGTCGTCGATGTTCGGTGCGCGGAAGCCTGAGCTCAGGTCGATGGATAGCTTCCAATCCTTGCCCGGGCGGTAGGACGCGCCCAGATTGCCCGTGACCGCGCTGTTGCTCAAGCTCGCGCTTGTGGCCGGGTACGCGAAGAGCGAGGTGTCGAAGGTGCATTGCAGCGCCGACCAGTTGTATCGCGCACCAGCGGAAAGCGTCAAGCGGTCGTTGGCATCGTGCATGGCTCCGAGGTAGGCTGATCCCGCGTTCCACTTGGAACCATCCGGATAGCGTGAACTGATGGTCGTCTCCGCGCCGCTGGTCCGGTTCACGCGGATGCCCTTCGACCCGACAGCATTCGTGACGTGCTCCGCACCGTAAAGCACCTGCGTACGCGCGCTCAGGTCCTTCTCCAGATCCAGATTCACGTAGATGCCGCTCACGCTTTCGGTCTGCGTTCGCTTGTTCGCGTTGCGGAAGCTGCGGTCGTTGCGGCTCTCCGTGTAGTCCTGGTAGGCGATGGAGAGCCGCGCGGTGCTCCAGGGTCCGCGTTTCGCCGCGTGCTTCGCGGTGAAGCTGCCCATCGTCCATTCCTGCGGGCCGTAATACCACTCCGCACTGCGTGGAAGCCCATTCTGCTCCAGCTCGATCAATCGATCGTAACGCGGTAAATCGCTCGTGGTGCTGTGATACACGTTCGCTCCCAATTCCAAGGATTCCACAGGCTTGAAGGCCAGCTTGCCAAAGAGGCTGATGTTGTCGTAGCCGCTGCCCACTTGCAGGTCCGGGTCGTCATTCACCACCATGGAATCCACATCATTGATGCGTGCCACATACCACGGCCGCTGATAATCCTTGGGGCCGTTGCTGCCCATGCGCAGGTCGCCGAAGCGCGTGAAGGACACGCTGCCGACGAATGCCAGCTTGCGACTCCCAAGGCCGAAGTGAATATTCCCGCACATCTCATTGGCCGACGAGCCATAGCGGGCCATGGCGCCGCCGCGCAAGAGCAAGCTGCTATCCGGGCTGAATCGCGGACGAAGCAGGTGGAAGTCCAGCACCCCGCCGATGGCATCGCTTCCATAGGTCATGGCGCCGGGCCCGTGGATCACCTCCGCGCGGTCGATCGCATTGGCATCCACGCTGATCACGTTCTGCAAGTTGCCTGCGCGATAGATGGCGTTGTTCATGCGCACGCCGTCAACCACGATGAGCACGCGGTTGGCTCCGAAGCCGCGCAGCATGGGGCTGCCGCCGCCCAGCTGGCTCTTCTGCACGAAGACCTCGCCGCTCTGCTGCAACAGATCGGCTGCCGTTCCGGGATTGTTATTGGCGACTTCCCGCGGGGTGATCACCGTGATCTGGTCGGGCACGCGCGCGCGCGCCTGTTCCCAGCGGTTGGCGCTCACCACGAAGGCATCGAGCCTGATGGGCAGCGCTGACATGCCGACCCGATTGCCCATGGCGAGCACATGCTGGTAGCTGAGCACACGTGATTCATAGCCGATCATGCGGAACCGGATGGAATCAGCGCCAGTGAAAGCGCTGATATCGGCGCGACCGCGTGCATCCGTGATGGCCGATGCGCCCGTGCTGGCATGATGCAGGGTCGCCGCTTCGAGCGGGGCCAGCGTGGTGGCATCGACCACCATGACCTGCTGACTCAAGGTATTCAACGGAACCATGAATGTTGCGAGGCAAGCCGCCAAGCTGCTCAACCGAAGCAATTGGTTCGCGGCTCCACAGAAGGACATGGCGCGCAAAGTAGCGGAGCCCGCGCAGCCGCAACATCCGGCTTCCTACTGCTCCGGCGCCTTGCTCACCCGCACCCGCAGCACACGCGACGGTGCGAGCACTTCGCGGAGCAGCGTCTCCAAAGCCAAGGCGTCCTCGGGGTGCTCCGTTTCATCGGACACTTGCAAGAGGCTCTCGATACGCACGTGCCTGGCATCGATGCGCGTGGCGCGCAAGGTGTAGCGCGCGCTCGGGCAATTCCATTCGCCCTGCAATGCCGTGAGGTCCATTACCTCCACCGGCTGTGTGAACTCGAGGTCGATGATGAAGCGATCGCTCTGCTGGAAGTCCCAGTGGAAGGGGAGGTCGCGGCTCTCAGCACGGAAGCCATCCGCCACCGCATGGGCGAAGAAGGGTTGCAGCTCCATGGCGAAGAGGCCGTCGGCTTCGGGCGTCACCCACTGGGCGATGGCCAACTCTTGCCGCTCGCGGAAGCGGAAGGGAGGATCGGATTGCAGCACTCGATCGCTGGTGCCGATCAACGCCGCATGGGGCAAGTGCGCCGGGGAATGGCCATAGCTCGGATGCACCGTGCTATCGATGCGATCGCCGAGGAAAGCCGCTCTTCCCAAGGTGCTGAACTGGCCGCTCAGCAGGATGCGTGCATCACCGGCAGCGTCAGCTTTGTCCAGGTCGATGCGCAGGCGATGCTCCATGGCTCGCACATTCGCAGCAGGATCGCCAGTGGGCAGTTCCACGAAGAGCGGCGGGCTCGGGTCATCGGCGATGAGGCGCTGGAGGTCGATCAGCAGCGCGTTGGAGCCTTCCCAATAGAAAGGCAACTCGTTGGCGAACCAGCCGTGGCGCCGACGCTTGGGGTGCATCCAGAGCATGCCCGCGCCATCACCGATTCCGAAGAGCCATTCGTTATCGCGCATGGGCGTGGTGAAGCGGTCGTCGAGCCGGCCGCTGCGCTTGTCGAGCAAGTAAGCGGTGACGTGGTCGTTGCCCTCGGCGTTGAGGAGCTTGCTGTAGAGATCGTACCGGCTGATGTCGCGCAAGCGCTCATCGCGCACTTGGTCGCCCATGCGCGCGAGGCTGCGGTCCAGGTCGAAGTACCAATCGCGGTCGGCATCGTAGGTGAAGTCGCGGGCAATGCGTTCGTGAAGGGCCTCCATGCGGCGCGCCTTCAGCGTATCCGGGATCGCAGCACACGTCTCCCGGATGAATGCCTTGATCTGCCGATTCTGCCGGTCGGGCAGCTTCTTCTGCGCCACACGCCTCCACCACATGGCCTTGGCTTCGCGCTGCCGGATGGCTTGCAGCCAGGGCTGCTGCGTGACCGGCAGATTGCTCAATCGCTCGCGCCGCAGGTTGCGCAGGTCATCGGGCGCGAAGGCGATGATGATGCTCGGGAGCTCATCGGCGGGACGCGCGCCTACCTCATCCATCACACCGGGCAAATCGCGCTGCTCCCACACGGCACGACGAGCGTTCCCATCGAGTTCCCGATTCACGGGCACCGCTCCGGCCATCTCCAGCCCGTGCTTCGCGTGGTATAGCAATTCGATGCGCTGTTCGCGGATGGGCAGGCCGTGGTGGAAGAAGATGCGCCAATTGGTGAGCCGCGCCCAGTTGTCCATCCAGATGCTGCCGCGCCAGCCGAGGGTGTGCGGAGCATTCGTGTCCCAGGGCAGCATGTACTTCCAGCGGTACTCCACGACGTCGCCCGGCATGATGCCTTGCGGGTAGTGCGTCTCCGCCATCGTCGCCAGGAAGTTCAACGGATTGCCCAAGTAGTCGTATGCGCCGCGCTTGGCCACGGGCAGTTCGGTCCATGAACCATCGGGCCGGATCACGCGCGCTGCGAAATGATCCACGCGCAGGTTGAAGTGGAGCGGGTAGGGCCGGGTGTCCAGCCGAGCGTAGGGTTTGCCGAGTTCATCGTAAGGCGGGTCGAGGCTCTCGGGCAGCACAATCGGGCCGTAGCGCTTGATGTCCTCACGCTCCGTGAAGCGCACCACCTTGCGCCGCTCGAAGAAGAAGGCGATGTACTCGGGCTTCACGTTGCGGATGCGCAGCGAGAGCTCATCAGCGAGGATCTCCGAGTCGATGGTGCGGCCTTCTTCCCAGGAAGGATCCCACGCCGGCGCATCGCTCCAATCGAATGGAGCCGTTTGCGCAATCAGTGCTGCGGAACCAGCTAGCGCCGCGAGCAAGAGAGCGGTACGGGGGCGCATGGCGATGGGTGTTGGCCCATCGAAGCTAAATAATCGGAGGCTACTTCTTCCGGAAGTACAACCGTATTGGCACCCCGGTGAAGCGCCAGTGCTCGCGTAGGCGGTTCTCGATGAATCGCTCGTAGGTGGGCTTGATGTACTGCGGCAGGTTGCAATGGAAGACGAAGCTGGGCACGTGCAAGGGCAGCTGCTGGATGAACTTGATGGTGACCTGCTTGCTCTTGTACATGGGCGGCGGCTGCCGCTCGATCTCGGGCAGCAGCACATCGTTGAGCTTGCGCGTGGGGATCCGGCGCCTGCGGTCCTCATAGACCTGCATCACCATCTCCATCACCTTGAGCAGGCGCTGCTTCTCCACCACGCTGGTGAAGACCATCGGCACATCGGTGAAGGGCTCCATACGGCGCTTCACTTCGGCCTCGAAGGCCTTCATGGTGTTGGTCTCCTTCTCGATCAGGTCCCACTTGTTCACCACCACCACCACGCCCTTGCCGTTCTTCTGGATGATGGAGAGGATGTGCAGGTCCTGCTGCTGCATGGCCTCGCGCGCGTCGAGCATCAGGATGCAGATGTCGCTGTCCTCGATGGCGCGGATGGAGCGCATCACGCTATAGAACTCGATGTCCTCATCGACCTTGGCCTTCTTGCGGATGCCCGCGGTATCGAGCAGGATGAGGTCGTGGCCGAAGACGCTCCAGCGCGTGTTGGCGGTATCGCGCGTGGTGCCTGCCACCGGCGTCACGATGCTCTGCTCGCGGCCCAGCATGGCGTTCACCAAGGAGCTCTTGCCCACGTTGGGCCGGCCCACGATGGCGATCTTGGGGATGTCCGGCTCGGGATCCTCGGTGGGCTTGCGGAAGGTCTTGATCAACTCATCGAGCAGGTCGCCGGTGCCCGCGCCGCTGGCCGCTGCGATGGCATGCACCTCGCCAAGGCCGAGTGGTAGAAATCGGCGGTGAGGTATTGACGCTCGTGCGTATCGACTTTGTTCGCGGCGAGCAGCACGGGCTTCTTGCTCCTGCGCAGCAGCTCCGCAATGGTCTCATCGGCGCTGGTCACGCCGCCGTTCACATCCACCATGAAGAGGATCGTATCGGCCTCATCGATGGCGAGCCTCACCTGCTTTCGGATCTCGGCCTCGAACACATCGTCGGTGCCGCGGATGTAGCCGCCGGTGTCGATCACGCTGTAGAGGATGCCGTTCCATTCGCTCTTGCCGTAGTGGCGGTCGCGCGTGGTGCCGGCGGTAGGGTCGGTGATGGCCTCGCGCCGCTCGATCAAGCGGTTGAAGAGGGTGCTCTTGCCCACGTTGGGGCGGCCTACGATGGCGACGATGTTTCCCATGGTTCAACTCAGGGTGAATGGCGAATGGTCTTTGGTGAATGGGCACGAGCAGTCCTTGAGCCGGAGCCCCCATTCGCCAATCGCCATTGACCAATCGCCCAGCATTTCAGTATCCGTATCGCTTCAGTTTCGCTTCATCCTCACGCCAATCGGGATCCACCTTCACCTTCAGATCCAAGAAGACCTTCTGATCGATGAACTTGGAGATGGCGATGCGCGCCTGGGTCCCGAGTCTGCGCAGCGCGTGTCCGCCCTCGCCGATCACGATGCCTTTCTGGCTCTCGCGCATCACGATCACATCGGCCTGGATGCGCACGATCCCCGGGGCCTCCTCGTAGCTATTCACCACCACCTGTGTGCTGTAAGGGATCTCCTGCTTGTAGTTAGCCAGCACCTTCTCACGGATCAGCTCGCTGATGAAGAAGCGCATGTTGCGGTCGCTCAGCTCATCCTTGGGGAAGTACGGCGGATGCTCGGGCAGGCGCTCGATCAGGTAGGTCTTCAGCTCCTGCACATTCAGTCCATGCAGGGCGCTCATGGGCACCACCTTGGCCTCGGGCAGCGCGTTTTGCCAAGCCTCAAGCGCTGGGAGGATTGCCGCTTCTTGAGCCGCGTCCACTTTATTCACCAGCAGCACCTTGCGGCCTTTGAAGCGGCGCGCGCGCTTGAGCACGTTCTCGGCCTTCTCGGGCTTCTGCCCGATCTCCACCAGCACGATAAGGATGTCGGCGTCTATGATGGCCTCGTCCACGGCGCTCATCATGCGCTCGTGCATCTTGTATTGCGGATCGAGGATGCCGGGTGTATCGCTGAGCACCATTTGATGGTCGTCGCCGTTGAGGATGCCCAGGATGCGGTGGCGCGTGGTCTGCGCCTTCGGATTGGCGATCACCAATTGCTCACCCAACAGGGCATTGAGCAAGGTGCTCTTGCCCACGTTGGGCTCGCCGATGATGTTGACGTATCCGGCCTTGTGCGGCATGGCTGCGCGAATATCGCCGCCTAGCCAATGGCTTGAGCGGCGGGGAAAAGCGAAGGCCCGGCATTCACCGGGCCTTCATCGTAGCGGGGGTAGGACTCGAACCTACGGCCTTCGGGTTATGAGCCCGACGAGCTACCATCTGCTCCACCCCGCAATGGGGCGCAAATATAGCCGGACACCCGACCGAGCCAACTTCCTATCGGACTTTAAGTGCGATGGCGCCGAGCTTCACCACCGGCCCATGGCCATTGCTCAATTGTGCCGCGATGTTCTCGATCACGATCTTATCCCCCGGCTTCACCTTGGCCAGCACCTGCTTGATATCCGAGCTGAACGCCGCCCCTTGGCACACATGATCGATTGGATTGCTGCTGCCGCGCTGAAAGCTGAACGTGTAGCTCTTCGCCGTCCAAACATCCCCGAACTCGGTGTTCGTCTTCACCGCCACTCCCGGGGCGTTCTTCAGCTCATTCAGTGCGATCCAAGTGTCCGCCGAGCCTTTGTCCCTGACATAGGCTGAGGGCGGAGGGAGGTTCTTCACCCTGAACACAACCGGCCCAATCCTGCGCGTGCTGCCATCGGGCAAGGTGGCGGTGGCGAAAACCTCGGCCTTGGAGTCGGTCATGCCCGTGGCCACCCAGCCATTGCCGCTGCGCGTGATCCGGCCCGTGCTGATGCCGGCTTGGATCCGTTCGGCCGGAACACCAGGCACCGATAGCTCGATGGGGTTCTCGACCCCACGATAGAGCACATTCATCTTGGTGGGACTGGCCACCAACAGCGGTGCCATCACTTGGTATGAAGTCGCGTAAGGGATCTCCTCGATGCCCTTGGGGCCATCGAATCGGATCGTGCCCTCCACGCGCTGCTCACCGATGGCATTGCCACGGACGCGAAGCTTGGCCTTGCCATCGGTGCCGGTGGGCAGCTCTTGCCCGTCCTTCAACCTGACCTGCGCCGGATTGCGCGGATCGTATGCGGCCAGGAAGACATCCGCGCGGAACGAATCGCCGAGCATGATCAGGCTGCTCTGCGGCACCACGGCGGTGGTGAGCGTGCCGAAGCGATAATCCTCGAGCTCGGCGCTGCGATAGAGCCACTTCACCATGTCGTTCTCCGCCGCGCGCACATCCGCTTGGAGCTTGCTGAGCGTGGCGATGCCCGCCGCCAAGGGCACATCATAGAAGTTGAGGCTCTCCCAGTTGTTGAGCGTGCCGCTGGCATCACGCCGGTCGCTGAAGTCGAAGAGGGCATCGAGCGATGCTGATAGTGCCTGGCCCTTCTCACCGGCCAATCCCTTCAGGCTGTCTCGGAACGCCGTGATGCGCATGCGGATGCCGTGCGCGGACCCATTGTCGGTGCGCGGCGATCCGGGCTCGCTGCCCACGAGCGCATGCGTGAGCACATCGCGGTCGTCCTTCTTCTCCAGCATGAGCAGCGCGCGCAGCGTATCGCGGCCAGTAGCATCGGGGCCGCGCAGGAGCCGAGGCTCCAAGCCATCAGCCTTGGCGATGGCGGCGGTCTTGATGCCTTCGAGATTCCGCACGATCGAATCAGCCATGGCCCTCACGCGCATCGCTTCTTCGTGCTTCACCGCGAATTTTTCGGGGAAGCGCTTGGCCATATCGGCGAATACCTCGTACTCCACTTGCGATCGCTGCTCATGGGCGCGCTCGCTGCGCACGAGCTCGGCATCCATGATCGCAAAGGCGTCAAGCACCTCCTTGCTCACGTTCAGCGCGAGGATCGCGGTGAGCACGAGGTACATCATGTTGATCATCTTCTGGCGGGGCGGGAGCTTCGCGGAGGCCATGGCGCTGGGGGTTGATGAGGGTGTGGCATGCACCATCGATCAACCAATGCCATCAATGAGCGCTGGTAACGCTCAGGCCGGATTCTCCTCCCCCAGCTCCTCCATCCGCAGCGAAGCCTCCTCCCACTCCTTCATCGTGGCAGCGATGCGCTCCGCCACTTCGCCCATGCGCGCATAGCCCTTCTCCACTTCGGCTGCGGGCATGCCGCTGCGCATCACTTCGGCCTGCAAGCTCTTCTCTTCTGCTTCCAATTCAGCGAGCTGCTTCTCCAGGCGCGCCACCTGCGACTGCATGCGCTTGCGCTCCTTGTCGCGCTCGCGGCGATCGGCGTGTTCGCTCTTGTCTGCTTTCTCGGCCTTGGTCTTCGGCTGCGCCGCGCTGCTCTTGCCGATGTCGGCGCCCTGCAGGGCCTTGCGCTTCTCGATCAGCTCGAGGATGTCCATGTGCTGATCGCGGATGCGGTGGTCGTCGAGCTCGAGCAATCGGTTGGTGAGGCCGGTGAGGAAGTCGCGGTCGTGGCTCACGAGCAGGAAGGTGCCCTCGTAGTTCTTCAGCGCATTCTTCAGCACATCCTTGCTCTGGATATCCAAGTGGTGCGTGGGCTCATCGAGGATGAGGAAGTTGAGGGGCTTCAGCAGCATGCAGCAGAGCGCCAACCGGGCGCGTTCGCCACCGCTGAGCACCTTCACCTTCTTGTCCACATCATCGCCGCTGAACATGAAGGCACCGAGCATGGCACGAACGCGCACGCGGTTCTCTTCGCTGGCGGCATACTCAGCGGTCTCCATCACCGTGCCCGCCGGATTCATGCGCTCGGGCATGTCCTGCGCGTAGTAGCCCACGATCACGTTGTGCCCGAGCTTGATCTCGCCGTCGAAGGGCTCTTCGCCCATGATCATGCGCACCAGGGTCGACTTGCCAGTGCCATTGGCGCCTACCAGTGCGAGGTGCTCGCCCTTGGCGATGGTGAGCTCCGCCTTGCGGAAGATCTCCTTGGTCTGCTCCGGATGCTTCCGATCGGGATAGGACTTGCTCACACCCTTCACCTCGCAGACGATCTTGCCGCTCTGCGGTGCAGGCGGGAATTTCACCAGCATCTTCCGCAGGTCCTCGTCTTCCACTTCGATGCGCTCGAGCTTGTCGAGCTTGGTGATCAGGCTCTGCGCGAATGCGGCCTTGCTGGCTTTCGCCCTGAACTTGTTGATCAGGTCGGTGGTCTCCTTGATGTAGCGCTGCTGGTCCTTGGCTTGCGCGGCCTGCTGCTCGCGCTCCACCTTGCGCAGCTCCACATACTGGCTCCAGGGCACCTTGCGGTCGATGAGCTTTCCGCCCACGACCTCTAGCGTGCGCTTGGTGAGCCGGTCCAGAAAGGTCTTGTCGTGGCTGATGAGCACGAGGGCCGCGGGATAGGTGCGCAGGAGATCCTCGAGCCATTGGATCGCGGGGAGATCCAAGTGGTTGGTGGGCTCATCGAGCAGCAGCAGGTCCGGCTGGATCAGCAGCAGCCGCGCGAGCTCCGCGCGCATGCGCCAGCCGCCGCTCATCTCGCTCATCAGCCGGTGCATGTCCTTCTCCACGAAGCCGATGCCCTTGAGCATGCGCTCGATCTGCATGTCGTGGTCCGCGGCGCCGATCGTGTTCAGTCGCTCATGCGCATGCGCCAGCATCGTGGCGAGCTCAATCGCCTCCTCGTCAGTGGTGGCCTTCTCAAGCGCCTTCTCGATCCGTTCCAGCGAAGCGTTCAGGGCGATGGCCTCTTCGAAGGCCTTCTCCGCGACCTGCCAGGGCGTGAGTTCGAGGTTGTGGGCCATCTCCTGTGGGAGATAGCCCAAGGTGAGCTCATTGGGCTTGCCGATGGTGCCGCCATCGAAAGGCTGCTGACCGGCCATGATCTTCAGCAGGGTGCTCTTGCCGGCACCATTGCGGCCAACAAGGCCGATGCGGTCGTCGCTCCCGATGAAGAAGGAGACGGCATCGAACATAGGCCGCTGGCCGAAGTGGAGGGTGAGGCCCTGTACGGTGATCATAGCCTGTGAAAGGGCCGCGAAAGTAGCCGATTGGCCCCGGGCGGAGCTTCATCAGCAATTCCAGAGGCCGTGCTCGAATGGGAAGCGGCGCTCTTTCATCGCTTCGCCTTCGAGCAGCGCGTCCAATCCTTGGGCATGCTCCCTGATGCGCCGGTCGCGAGCGTTGCTCTCCGTCACCAAGAAGCTGCTGAAGCGCCTCGACTCAAGCCATTGATCGACGGTGGTCCGGCCACCATCATTCCGAGGATTGAATTTCTCGGCATTGGCCAGCACATGCTGAAGCTCCGGGTCGTAGAGCCGGAAAAGCGGTGCGTGGCCGCGCAGTTCGCCGTCCTCACCGCGCACTTCTTTCATCGGGGCGATGCCGATGATGCGCTCGTCCATCACGCCGCGCTGCTTTTCGAAGACCCAATCCTCCTTGATCTGATCGCGCGTGACCTGTACTGCGGTGATGGGATCGGGCTCCGCCACGGGGAAGGGAATTTCCGGGTCGTCGAAGCTCGGTGTCCACACATTCACCTTGGGGTTCAGCACCGAGTCGACTTCACCACGGAGCATCGGATGGCTAAAGGAACCGTCGTTGGCCATCGCGCCCAGAGCATAAGCGGTGGGCGTTCCGTCCTTCAGCAAGGCTTGGCGGATCACGTCTAAAGGGCTGCGGCGGCCTTGACCGGGTTCCAAAGGGAAGTAGAATGGATGATTGGCTTTCTCCCGCAGATCGAGCACGCGCCACACGCGCTTGCATGAAGAACACATCGGCTACCCGAAGGCGTGCGAGGGGAACGGGTCGTCGCGTGGAAGCATGCTCACGGATGTACGCACCGTCGAGCGGATGCTGCCCATATGCCGCGTGACTGATGACGCAGCATGCGTTAAGGAAGAATCGAGCGCGCAATCGATTCAATTCCCGTTGATGCGCATTGATGCGAAAGGTGACCCTCAATAATGCCAGAGGTCGAATCCAACGGCTTCAAGCTGCCGGCGAACAGCATCGCTCTCCAGCAGCGCATCGATGCTCGTGTTCGCGGCGCTGGTCGCGCGATCCTGCATGTTGCTCACCTTGGTGATGGTTCCACGGAAGAGGCGTCGGTCCAAAACTGTCTCGAAGGTCACCGGCGATCCTTCGGGGCCTTTTCCGGCCACCCACCACGCGAACAGCTGTCGGCATTCCGGGTAATAGAGCCAGAACATAGGGCGATAGCCGCGTAATTCGCCCAGTTCGCCACGAACCTCTTTCATGGGCGCCAGTCCGATGATGCGCACTTCCATCACCGAACGCGCTTTGTCGAATATCCAATCCTCCTTGATCATGTAGCGGCCGACGGCGATTCCGCGCAGGGTGTCCAAAGCTGCCAGATCATGCATGAGCGGAGTTCTCCCGAGGACGGTGCGGAAGCCCTCATCCAGGCCATCCTTGCCAGCAACGAAGGCCCTGATCCCGCCTTCATCATGCAAGCCGTGAAGGATCACTTCAATCAGGCTGCGACATTGCGCAGTGCCGGTTGCCGGTTTCGCGAGCAGCTGGTTCCAAGATTCGTTCAGGTCGATCACGCGCCATACTCGCCGCGACCAAATGGCGTCGGCTTCACGCAGCCGGGCATAGGGCCGCACAATGCCATCGCCCTGACAGGGACCATCGGGGCCCAGCAAGTCCTGACCCTGTAGCGACAAGGATGCAATCGCAGATATCAGCATAGCGTCGAATCGCAATGCCATGCAGCATCAACGACCTTTCCCCGTGTAGCGTACATGAAAGACGAAGCCCCGGTGGTCCGGGGCCTCGCATCAACAGTTGATTGCGATCAGAAGTTCCAGAGGTCGTGCTCGAATTCGAACAGCGCCTGTTTGATCTCCTCACCCTCAAGCAAGGCATCGAGGCCGGTCTTGTAATCGCTTACCTGACGGTCATACACATTGCTCCACTTGGTGATGTAGCTGCTGAACTGGCGCTTCCAGAAGATGTCCTCGAAGCTGCGCCGCTCGGAGTCATTCTCGCGGTTGAAGGCATCCCAGTTGGCGAACACATAGCGGCACTCAGGGTAGTATAGCCAGAAGAGCGGGCGGTAGCCGCGCACCTCTCCATCCTCGCCGCGAACCTCCTTCATGGGCGCCAAGCCGATGATGCGGATATCGAGCGTGCTTCGCTGCTTATCGAAGATCCAATCCTCCTTGAGCTTGTACATCTTGATGTCCCGGCTCTCGAGGTCGATTGTTTGAACCACCATCTCCATATCGCCGGTCACGAGCGACTCGGTGTACTGGGTATCGAGGCGGCTGAAAAGATCCTTCAACTCTGTCGGAAGGAAGGCTTTCTTGAACTCGTCGTCATCGGCCAACGCGCCTGGGTCGTACGCGGTGATCGAGCCATCAACCATCAAGCCTTGACGAATCACATCGAAAAGGCTTCTGCGGTCATTGAGCGGGCTTGTCGGGAAATACAGCGGGTGGTTGATCTTCTCCCGGAGATCGATTGTCCGCCACACGCGACGCGCCCACATCACATCAGCCTCACGGATGTGGGTGTACGGAACAACGCGCTTGGTCTTCGTGTGCTCCTTGATGAAGGCGCCATCCAGCACCGTCTGCGCCATCGCCGCTGGCGTGGCCCAAGCACCGCCGAGCAGGGCAAGTGCCATTGTCAGGTTCTTCAGGTTCCTCATCGCCGCTGTGTTATTGGTTCACGGGATTGGTCACACCACTTTGAACGAGAGCGAGCCCAGATTCCGCACTGTACCGTCCGGCCCCCTGGCCTTGATGCCCTCGATATAGACCTTCTGGCCTGGCTTGGCCTTCTGGAACATCTCCTTCATCTGGCCGCTTACAGCTGGCCCCTTGGTCATCTGCTCCAACGGAGTGCCGCCCACGATCATGGTCACTTTGAATTCAACCACTTCGAACTTCAGATCGAAATCGAAGTCAACCATCTTGGCGATCACGCCGGCTGCTGCTGTGAGCTCCGTCTTCTTGATGTTCTCGTCGTTCACGCTCTTCCCGCCGAAATAAGGCGTGGGATTGGGCACGTTCTTCACCCGGAATTTCATGGGCGGCATCGACTTCTTTGAACCATCCGGATTCGTGACCGTTGCACTAACGTTGGCCTCGCTCTCCTTGCCCGGCTTAACGATCCATCCCTCGCCGGAACGGCTCAACGAACCGTTGGTCATTGACGGCGCTACCAGCTTATCGCTGTATCCCGATACACTGATGCTCACCGGGTTGTCAACGCCGCGGTAGAACACATTCATCTTGGTTGGGCTTACCACAAGCGTGGGAGCCGCTACCTCGTACTCCGTGTAGAACGCCTCAATCTGTTCCTCACCCCCAACGGGCTTGTACTTGATGATGCCGCTCACCTGCTGCAGCCCTGCGCCACCGGCGGTGCGCTCCAGGATGGCTTTCGCTCCGTTCATGGGAAGCTTCTCCGATTCACCAATGATCTTGGGTGGCTTGGAGGTGCTGTCCACCCTTGCACCGGCTTTGCAGATCCAAACTTCCGGGGCATTCTGATCATCGTACGCTCCGAGGAAGATCTCGGCCATGTACTTCGAGCCGACCGTCACGTAACTGCTCTGAGGCTTCACGATGGCCGTGAGCTTGTTGAACTTGAAGCTCTTGCCTTCCACTGCATCCAGCATTCGCTTCACAACCTCGCCCTCGGCGTTGCGCACATCCGCTTGGATCTTGCTCATGATGGTGATTCCCGCAGCCAAGGGAACGTGATAGAAGTTGATGCTCTCCCACGTGTTCATCGTGCCCCCCGCATCCTTGCGGTCACTCATGTCGAAGAGACGATCCATCGCAGCAGCAAGGTCAGCATCCTCAGGGCGCAGCGCCTTCACCTTTTCGCGGAACTCTTCGAGCTTCTTGCGAAGGTCTACCGCGGTGAAGGGTCCTTCCTTGGGCTTAGCAGGCTCGCTGCCGATCATCAGGTTGGTGATCTCGTTGTTCGAGTCCTTCTTGTCCACCTTCTCCAAGCTGATGATGCGGCCGTCCTTCAGCACAACGCTATCCCGAGGCAGCTTCTCTGCTTCGACAATCACGCGTGCCTTGATCGAATCGATGTAGGCGATCAATTCGGTTCCCATCCGTTGCACTTCCTGCGCCTCTTTATAGGCGGCTCCGTACTTAGTGGGATTCTCCTGCGCGTAATCCGCGAAGGTCTTGTACTGCACAGCCATCTTGTCGTTGAGCGAGAGCTTGGTGTTCTCCAAGCCGTTGTTCACCGTCACGAAGCTGTCAAGGATCTCCTTGGATACGTTCAGCGCAAGCAGCGCCGTCAGTACCAAGTACATCATGTTGATCATTTTCTGTCTCGGGGACAGATTACCACCAGCCATGGTTCAGGTCGTTTGGGATTCGGTTATGGCTCGGGATGGATCAGTTCACGCGCATGGCGCTGAGCATGTTGCCGTAAACAGTGTTGAGCTTGGCGAGGTTGTCGCTGAGCACAGCGATGTTCTCCTTGTAGCGCTTGGTGTCGTCCACCGAGTTCTTCAGGTTGGTCATCATCTCGCCCATGCCCTCGAACATCTGGTTCGCGGCCTCGAGCTTTTCACGGCTGGTCTTCAGCTGCAGCTCATACATCTCATTCAGGGCCGTCAGGTTCTGGCTCATCTGGCGCAGACCATCCCCGGCACTTCGTCCTGCCTCCACGTTCTGCGTGAGGCCGGTAAGGCTCTCGCTGGCCTTCATGTAGGTCTCACCCAAGTTGGTCACCTTGCTCGCGGCATCCTTCAGGCTGGTGGTGTAATCGTTGGTGGCCGAGGCTGCGCTGGTGATCTGGCCCATGCTCTTGGCATTATCGCTCAGGCTGCGCATCCCGTCTCCAAGGCTGGCGATGAGCTCGGGCTCGATCTTGGCGCTCTCCAGCATATCATCAAGTTGCTCCGTTATGGAACGCTGGTCCTCCTTTTTGAAGTCATCCCCTTCAGCCTTTTCGCCGGTGGCCAACTCTGGATACACCAAGCTCCAATCCGGATCCTCATGCGGCGGCTCGAAGGCCGAGAAGAAGAAGATGATTGCCTCGGTACTCAAACCGAGGATGAGGAAAAAGTCAGCCAAGGGCCAGTGCTGAATCTTGAATAGCGCCCCTACAATCACGACCGCTGCACCGATTCCGTACAGTTTGGCCATGAAGTTCTTCCACTTCTTGCTGCCGGGTTTCATCGTTCGTCCTTGCGTTTAGTTGGTTCGTCTGGAGTTGGGAATGGCTGTTGAATGCGGCAGCGCTGGTTCAGTAACGGCCGCGGTTCACAGTAGGGAATCTAGAGGTCTTCGGCGTTCACGGCCTTTCCGCGGCCCAGGTAGGTCATCACCGACCGGAAACCGATGTAGGCCTTGGTGGTGTCCTGGTACTCGTAGCTGCGCGTGCCGGTCTGCATGTAATAGCCAATGTCCTTCCACGAGCCGCCGCGGATCACCTTGCGCTTCAGCGAAGGGGCATCTGTTGCAAGCGCATCATAGGCGTACTCAGGATTGAGGTCGTGGGCAAAGTCATACACGCTCTCATCGTAAGCAGTGCTCGTCCATTCGCTCACGTTACCGGCCATCTGATAAAGACCGTAGTCGTTCGGGGTGTAGCTGTCCACCGGCACGGTATGGAAACCTCCATCATCGACATAGTTCCCATGCAAGGGCTTGAAGTTGCCGAGAAAGCAACCTTGGCGGTTACGCACATATGGTCCGCCCCAAGGATAGGGTGCCAGGTCCAATCCGCCACGCGAGGCGTACTCCCATTCAGCTTCCGTAGGCAACCGGAAGCGGTTGACGTAGGCTTCGCCGTTGTGCTCCAGCCAGCTATTCATCAACTGGGTACGCCAGACATTGAACGCCGTGGCTTGCACCCAGGTGATCCCGACTACCGGGTAATCGTCGTAGGCCGGATGCCAGAAATAATTCTCCGTCATCGGCTCATTGAACGAATAGGTGAAGTCATGCACCCAAGCCAAGGTGTCCGGGTAAACGTTGATCACCTCCTTGATGATGAACTTGCTGCGGTCACTGTGACCGCGAATTGCGTTGTTCTGGCCCTTGGTATTGGTGTAGCTCAAATCCAAGTCCCGGGCCCAATTGCTCGGAGTGCCCTTGCGTGCCGCCTCCTTAAGGTCAATCCAGTAATACTCGAACATCAGCTTGCGCGAATCAATCTCCTTGCGGCGATAGAACCGCTCGCTCTCACTGAGGTACATGTCAGCCAAAGCTTCACGCTCTTCATCCCCCCACCAATTGATCTTGGTCCTCCAGTTGAGCACGGCGGGGTCAAGTTCCTCACCGAATTCGTCTTCCGTGGTCACATGCTCCCCGATGTCCTCATCACCGAGGATCCGTTTCGCGATGGAGTCACGGACATATTCCACGAATTGGCGGTACTCGTTGTTGGTGATCTCCGTCTGGTCGATGTAGAAGGCCTGCACCGAGACGGTTTTGCTCTTGTTATTGATGGCATAGGGAACGTCCTGGTCACTTGGACCCATGACGTAGCTGCCCATAGGGATGTAGTTCATCCCATAGGGATCAATCTGGAACCAGCCGGGCCTGCCCAGCGCACCGGTCAGTTGCCCCTGACCGCCTCCGCCACAGCTCGCCAGCAAGCCGATGGCACCGAGATACAAGATGGGACGTTGCATGTTCTTCCTGTTTTGCCGATCTGTTCTTCCTTGCAGGGACCCCTGGCTTTCAGGTATTTCGGGTAAGCGAACACCTTGAGCCAGGCACTTTACGGCAGTTGAGGTTCAGTGGTTTCGATGTTTCAGAGGAAGCGAACACTACTGTGGCGCTGCACGCTAGGCGGCTTCACGAGCAGGGTGCAGAAGTTAACCATGATTTCATGGCTGCCACTGCTGTAATTCCGGAGTTTCGAGGTGGTTACATCGTAGCTGTAGCCGATCTTGAGCATCGATTTCGCAGTGGGCTTGAACTGGTAGCCGATGAGCGGCGCAATGAAGTCGCTCGTGCTATAGGAAACGCCCAGCCACACCATGTTATTATAGAGGAAGTTGGCCGTCAGATCGAACTGGGTTGAGGTGCCGTCCATCTTGACAAGTGCACTCGGCTGCAAGACATACTTCTGGTTGCCCTTGATCTTCCAGTTGTATCCGGCTTGAACGAAATAGTGCCGGCGCTGTTGGATGCTCACGTTGCGCAGTTCTACCTCTGTAAGGTGCGTACTACTGATTCCCGCCCACAGGGTCGGGCTTGTGTAATAGAGTCCGGCTGCGAGGTCCCAACCCATATCCGTGTTGCCGTTCGCCGGGATGGCATTATCGCCGGGAACCCCATCGGTGGCAATCCATTTATTGCCAAGGGTGTGGCTCATCATGCCTGCGGCCAAGCCGATTCCGAACGTGCCAGGGCCAAGCCTGCGGTGAAAGGAGTAACTCAGACGGGCGTAGGTGCTCTTCTGCTGGCCAAGCTCATCCATGAAGACCGAAAGACCCACACCCGAACTTATCCGGGCAATCTTCCCATGTGCATTCAGCAGGGCCGTCTTGGGCGCGCCATCGAAGCCGGTCCATTGCTGTCGCAGCATCAGGGTGCCGCACAACTCGCCGGATGTACCGGCCACGCCGGGATTGATGGAAAGCCGGTCGAACATGTACTGCGTGAACTTCGGGTCTTGCTGGGCGAATGACGCGCCCGCGAATGCCGCGCAGCAGATTGCAGTGACTATCCCCCTCATGCTGTTTTCCGTTCGGTTTGGAGCCTTACACACGATGGGACAGGACCAGCCTGCCCCAGAACCGGCGCCAATATAGCAATTCCCCTTACCTGCAAATTCCTGTTAAGCCCAGCGCGGGATTAAGCGTTGGGTCAGCGCGGTTGTTCGGGTCGGCTCAAGCCAGCTTCTGGAACGTGCGCCACCAGCGGTCGGGCACCTCCTCCCGACAGGCTGCTTGATAATCCGAATAGGAACAGGGCACCAGATGATGCCGCTCGAAGCGCGCTTCCTGCTCCGCTTTGTAGGGTACATCCATCCACCAGCGGTCGCTCACAGAACTCTTGAAAAACACCAATTCCTGTTCATGGCCGCGGATAGGTATCCGGAACCGAGTGAAGCGCTTGCGGTCGAGCCAGGGCAGGTCATTCGTGCGGCTGCGGAAGCCATCGAGGAAGCACCAAACCATTTGTGCGGCCAACTGCGCAGTGATTCCTTCCGTATCGCGGTCGGGATCCAGTTCATAGATGCCAACGGAAGTGACCTTCTCACTCACGCCGGCATAGCGCATGAGTTGGCAGGCCTCATCGCCTGCGAAGCCGTTGGGGCCAGGACGGGTGCTGCCCGGGGCGTCAGCGCGGCGAATCGCGCTCATGTCCACGCTGAGGGTATCGGCATTGCGGAGCACCGGTTCAGCATCGGCAATGCCTTGACGGAGTTCGCCCAAGCGATGGGTGTCGAACAGGAGCCGTTCCATCAATTCAATCCCCGGCTGATCCACGAAGTAGGTCTGGTAGCCGAGGTTGCTGTAGTTGAATAGGTAGTTGGGCTGCCGAAGCACGATGTGGCTGAGGTAGCTGCTGTCCGCTAGCGCTTGGCCGGGATCCCCGAGATCGAAGCGGCTGTCGATACAAGCAAGGTTGGCGGTGCGCTCGAGCTTTTCATAGGCGAGGTATTGGCTGAAGGTGTGCCCCTGCCCTCCTCCCAGAAGCACGGGAACAATGTTCAGGCGTATGAGTTCGGCCAAGGTCTCGGCCACGGCATGCTGGGTGTCGGCCGCTGTAGCCCCGGCTTGGATGTCGCCTAGATCAACCATGTGAACCGGCGAGGCAGGCTGATGCAATTGATAAAGCTCAGCGCGGATGGCGTCCGGAGCTTTCACGCACGCTCTCGGACGCGCATGACCGGGGTCGTCGAGCACCCCGAAGAGCGCCACCTGTTTCCCTTCCAAGGATGGGAAGTCCCTCCCATGCGTGTAGAATGAGGTGCTGTCGCCCAGGGTGTGGGCGGCCCATTCCGGCCGGTTTCGCCCGAAACGCTCCGAGGGTTGGAAGTAGATGCTGATGTCCATGCAACGAAGCCCCGCAACCGATCACCGAGGCGCCCGGCGAAGTTGACCTCGAGCCAGTTATGCCCAACGGGCGCACGGTGGCCATCTGCGCACAGTGCCGTGTTGGCAGCCGATCAGGCTTTCTTCTTCGGTGCTGCTTTCCGCGCCTTTTTGGCTGGCGCTTTCGCTGGTGACTTGCCAACCGGCTTCGACGCTGAGCGCCGACCCTTCTTACCTCCTTTCTTGTCGGGTGCGGCAGCAAGCAATGCGGTCGCGGCCTCCAAGGTGATCTCCTCCGGCTTCTGCTCCTTCGGAACGTTGGCGTTCTTATTTCCGTCGGTGATGTAGGGCCCATATCGGCCAGCCAGGACCTGGATGGCAGAACCCTCGAATTCCTTCAGCACATTCTGCCGCGCACCTGCAAGCTTGGCCTCGATGAGCTCGATACCGCGCTCCAGGGTCACTGCAGATGGCTCCTCCCCCTTGGGGATGTTCGCATAGGTCTTCGCGAATTTCACGAAGGGGCCGAAGCGTCCTCGGCCCACAACGAGCATCTCCCCTTTGTATTCGCCCAGGTCACGCGTGGCGTTCGCGATCTTCTTAAGGTCGATGAGCTCTACGGCCCGAGCCAGGCTGATCTCCAGCGGATCATCGTCCGGCGTGAGGCTGGCGTAGGTGCTGCCCAACCGCACGTACGGACCGAAGCGGCCAATGCCCACCGAGCACACTTCGCCATCGCGCTCGCCCAGGGTGCGTGGCAATTTGAAGAGATTCATGGCCTCCTCGAAGGTGACCGATGCGATGCTCTGGTCTTTACGCAGGCTGGCAAAGCGAGGCTTCTCCTCGTCCTCGGCGCTGCCGATCTGGATCATGGGACCGAAGCGGCCGATGCGAGCCACAACGTCCTTGCCGCTCACGGGGTCCTTGCCCAGGATGCGGGCACCAGTAGCGCGTTCCGCGGTGTCCTTCACGGTGCCCAGTGTGGCGTGGAAGGGCTTGTAGAAGCGGGCGATCATCTCGCGCCAGTTCTCCTTGCCTTCGGCAATCACGTCGAACTCCTCCTCCACTTTCGCCGTGAAGTTCAGGTCCACGATCACGGGGAAGTGCTCCACGAGGAAGTCGTTCACCACCATGCCGATGTCTGATGGGAAGAGCTTCTGCTTCTCGGCGCCGGCAATCTCACTGGCGGTCTTCTCAGCGATCTCACCCTCGGCCAAGGTGAGGATGCGGTAGGCGCGCGGCGTTCCATCGCGGCTCTCCTTCACCACGTAGCCGCGCTTCTGCACGGTGCTGATGGTGGGCGCGTAGGTGCTTGGTCGGCCGATGCCCAGTTCTTCGAGCTTCTTCACCAGGCTCGCTTCGGTGTAGCGCGGTGCGGCGCGATCGAAGCGCTGCGTGGCGGTCATCTCGCGCAGCTGCAGCGCTTCGCCTTGGCGCATTTCGGGCAACAGGCCTTCCTGCTCCTCATCGCCCTCATCGTCGCGGCCCTCCATGTACACCTTGAGGAAACCGTCGAAGAGGATCACTTCGCCTTGTGCGCGCAATTGCTCATTCGACCGCGTGCTGATGGTGATGTCCACTACGGTCTTCTCCAACTCGGCATCGGCCATCTGGCTGGCCAGCGTGCGCTTCCAGATCAGGTCGTAGAGGCGCTCGGCATCGGTGTCGCTGCCGGCATTGCGCACGGCCATATCGGTGGGACGGATGGCCTCGTGCGCCTCTTGCGCGCCCTTGCTCTTGCTGGTGAAGCGGCGCGGCTTGCTGTAACGCTCACCGTATTGCGAGCTGATCTGCGCGGCCGCTGCGCCGATGGCCTGCTCGCTCAGGTTCACCGAGTCGGTTCGCATGTAGGTGATGTGCCCTTGCTCGTAGAGGCCTTGGGCAATCCGCATGGTGCGATCCACGCCGTAGCCGAGCTTGCGGCTGGCCTCCTGCTGCAAGGTGCTCGTGGTGAAGGGCGCGGCGGGCGTGCGCTTGCCGGGCTTCTTCTCGATCGCGTTCACCGTGTAGCCCGCGCCGATGCAGCCTTGCAGGAAGGCCATGGCCTCCGCCTCGGTGGCGAAGCGTGCGGGCAGCTCCGCCTTTACCGTGGCGCCTTTCTCCGTGATGAGCACCGCAGTGACCTTGAATGCGCTCTTGCTTTCGAAGCTGAGGATCTCGCGCTCGCGCTCCACGATCAGGCGCACGGCCACGCTTTGCACGCGGCCCGCGCTCAGGCTGGGCTTCACTTTGCGCCAGAGCACGGGGCTCAGCTCATAGCCCACCAGTCGATCCAGCACGCGGCGGGCCTGTTGCGCGTCCACCAGATGGATGTCGATGGTGCGCGGGTGCTCCATCGCGTTGGTCACGGCCTGCTTGGTGATCTCGTTGAAGGTGATGCGCTTCACCTTGTCATCGCTGAGCTTGAGCGCTTCCTTCAGGTGCCAGCTGATGGCCTCCCCTTCGCGGTCTTCGTCGGTCGCGAGCCAAACCATGGCTGCTTTGTCGCTGGCCTTCTTCAGTTCCGCCAACCGCCCCTTCTTGTCATCAGGGATGATATAGGTGGGCTCGAAGCCGTTCTCCACATCCACGCTCAGGTCGCGCTCCGGCAGATCACGGACGTGACCATAACTGCTGAGCACAGTGAAGCCTGCACCCAAGTATTTCTCAATGGTCTTCGCCTTGGCTGGCGACTCCACGATCACCAGATCCCCGCTCGCGTTCTTCTTGGCCATGCTTCCCCGAAGATTTTTCAGGGCGGCAAATAAAAAGGGCGCCGCCCGCGATTCCTGACGACGATTCGCCCACTGCGGGCGCTTCCCCTTTAGGGGAAGGAAAATTTCAACACCTCGTGCATCCGAACCGAACACATTCCTCACTGGTTCTTGCAACAACCTTTGTCATGCGCGCGCCGCACACACAACCTCCGGGCATGAGTTCCTTCAGCATCACCCCCACTTTACTCGCCTCTCTGCTCCTCATTGCCTGTGGAAGCAGCAACGGACAAGCACCGAAAGCACCCGCCATGAGCACCAACGACATGAGCCAGTACGACCACAGCGGCAACCCGCACTACTCGCACACCGATACCGCCAAGCTGAACGTGCCACTGAGCGAGTGGAAGAAGCTGCTGCCCGCCGACCTCTACTACATCGCCTTCGAGAAGGGCACCGAGCGGGCCTTCACCGGCAAGTACTGGGACTTCGAGGGCATCGGAACTTACGCATGCGCGGTGTGCGGCAATGTGCTCTTCCAAGCTGACAGCAAATTCGCGAGCAGCTGCGGTTGGCCAAGCTTCTTCCAAGCAGCACGCAAGGATGCCATTCACTACCACGAGGACCGCACGTACGGTATGGTGCGCACCGAAACCACATGCGGGCGCTGCGGCGCGCACCTCGGCCACATCTTCGATGACGGACCCAAACCCACGGGGCAGCGCTACTGCATCAACAGCGTGAGCCTGGAGTTCATCGGGAAGTAGAGAGCGGAGTCGAGTTGGCTCATTGCACTTTCAATCCATTACGCGGTCTTCGAGACGGCTCCGGTCGATAACGGTGCGGCGGTCTTCGTTACATCCTAGCTTCACGCCCACCATGCGCTACGTGCTCACCTCACTCACGGTCATCGCCAGCCTTCAGCTCCTTGCGCAAACCACGTCCACCATCGCTCCGCCGGCGATTGCCAAGGCGCATCTCGCGCAGACCTACCCCAAGGCCACGGTGAAGGAGTGGAATCAAGGCACCAAGCTCTTCCGCGCGGAATTCACCCTGAAGGGCGAGAAGCACACGGCCGTGTACACCACCGAAGGCGCTTGGGTGCGCACCGAGCACGACATCAAGAAGGATGAATTGCCCGGCACCATCGCTCGTGCACTGAAGGCAAGCAAATTCGGCGCGTGGAAAATTGAAGACGTCGAAGAGCACGCTACGCCGGAGGTTGCGAGCCTCTTCAAGGTGAAGTTGGAGTCCGAGAAAGAAAAGGCCGAGCTGTTCTTCCTGCCCGATGGCCAATTGCTGAAGGAGGAGGTGAGGGCAAGGAAGGTGAAGGTGAAGGTGAATAAGGGGGAAGGGGATTTGTAGTCCACCTGCCACCCTGTCAGTCCCCGCCTTTTCCGGGTATCTTTGCGAGCCTTTCCCTGAGCCTGTGCAGAAGAAGGTCTATATCGAGAGCTACGGCTGCCAGATGAACGTGAGCGACAGCGAAGTCGTGGCGAGCATCCTAGCCAAGGACGGCTACACCCCGGTGAAGAGCGCCGAAGAGGCCGACCTGGTGCTGCTGAACACGTGCAGCATCCGCGAGAAGGCCGAGTACACCGTGCTGCAGCGCATCAACGAAATGAACAACCTGAAGGCCCGCAACCGCAGCCTGAAGGTGGGCGTGCTGGGCTGCATGGCCGAGCGCATGCGCGAAGAGCTGCTGGAGAAGAAGCGCGTGGTGGACCTGGTGGTGGGCCCGGATGCCTACCGTACGCTGCCCGAGCTTCTGGAGAAGGTGGGCACGGGCCAGAAAGCCGTGAACGTGCTGCTGAGCCGCGAGGAGACCTACGCGGAGATCGAGCCGGTGCGGCTGGATACCAACGGCGTAACGGCCTTCGTGACCATCATGCGGGGCTGCGATAACATGTGCGCCTTCTGCGTGGTGCCCTTCACACGGGGCCGGGAGCGCAGCCGCGACCCGCAGACCATCGTGCGCGAATGCGAGCAATTGGTTCGCGATGGGTACAAGGAGGTGACCTTGCTGGGGCAGAATGTGGACTCATACAAATGGCGGCCGGCCGAAGAGCCGCGGGCTTCGGGCTACGGGCTGCGGGCAGATGATGCGTTGCCCGCAGCCCGTAGCCCGCAGCCCGAAGCCTTCGATTCTCTGGTTGACTTCGCCGATCTGCTGGAAAGGGTGGCCATCGCCTGCCCCACCCTGCGCATCCGGTACAGCACCAGCCATCCCAAGGACATGACCGACAAAGTGCTGGCGGTGATGGCGCGTTACGACAACATCTGCAAATACATCCACCTGCCCGTGCAGAGCGGCAGCAGTGAGGTGCTGAAGCGCATGAACCGCGGTTACGACCGAGCGTGGTATTTGCAGCGCATCGCGAGCATCCGGAGGCACATGCCGGACTGCGCGATCAGCACGGATATCATTGCGGGCTATTGCGGCGAGACCGATGAGGACCACCAGCAGACACTGAGCCTCATCAACGAAGCAGGTTACGACATGGCCTTCATGTTCAAGTACAGCGAGCGACCAAAGACCTTGGCCGCGCGGAAGTACCCCGATGATGTGCCCGATGAAGTGAAGGGCCGACGTTTACAGGAGATCATCGACCTGCAGAAGGAGAAGAGCGCTGCGCGATTGCGCGGATATGTCGGCGAGGTGCACGAGGTGCTCATCGAAGGCGTTAGCAAGCGAAGCGCTGAGCACCTCTATGGTCGCAACACGCAGAACAGCATTGTCATCGTGTCACATCGGCACGGCGGCACGGAATTGAAGCCCGGCGATCTCGTGCAAGCACGGATCACCGGTTCCACCGCAGGCAGCCTGCAAGGCGAAGTCGTTGACATATTGAACCTTCAACCTGTGCTCGCATGAACGTGCAGGCCGTGAAACAGCGCTTCGAGATCATCGGCGCATCGCCTTTGCTGGACCGTGCCATTGAGATCGCTGTGCAGGTGGCGCCCACCGACCTCAGTGTACTTGTGCAGGGCGAGAGCGGCACAGGCAAGGAGGTGATGAGCAAGATCATCCATGCGCATAGTGCGCGCAAGCACGGGCCCTACCATGCGGTGAACTGCGGGGCCATTCCCGAAGGCACCATCGACAGTGAGCTCTTCGGGCATGAGAAGGGCAGCTTCACCGGTGCGCACGAGGCGCGTAAGGGCTACTTCGAGACCGCCAACAACGGCACGCTCTTCCTCGACGAGGTGGGCGAACTGCCATTGAGCACGCAGGTGCGATTGCTCCGCGTTCTTGAGGCTGGCGAGTTCATCCGAGTAGGCAGCAGCAAACCGCAGAAGACCAATGTGCGCGTGGTGGCCGCAACCAACGTGAACATGCTGCAGGCCGTGGCGCGCGGTATCTTCCGTGAGGACCTCTTCTACCGCCTCAACACGGTGCCCATCCACATGCCTGCGCTGCGCGACAGGAAAGAGGACATCCACCTGCTCTTCCGCTGGTTCGCGCAGCAGGCCGCCTCGAAGTACAAGGCCCCGCCGATCGCCCTGCGCGAGGATGCCCAGCAATTGCTCGTCCAGTACCGCTGGCCCGGAAACGTGCGGCAGCTCCGCAACATCGTGGAACAGATCAGCGTGATCGAGCGCGCCCGCGAGATCGACTCAGCCACACTGCGCAGCTACTTGCCGGATGAGAGTACGGCGCTGGTGCCCCTGAGTGGATCCGCGAACGGCGGCCATGGCGACAGCGTGAGCGAGCGCGAATTGATCTTCAAGTTCCTCTTCGATATGAAGAGCGACCTGAATGCGCTGAAGGAAAAAGTGAACGTGCTGGCTGGAGGACAGCCATTGCCGGCCATGATGACCGGCATGCAGCGCGAGGAGATCCTGCTGCCGCATGCACCGCAGCCTGCCTACGGCACCGTGAGCATCGTTCCCGCTTCACGAGCGTCCGAAGAGGACATCGACCATTCCGAGGTTGAAGAGACCCTCAGCCTCACCGAGAAGGAAAAGGAACTGATCGTTAAAGCCCTGGCCAAGCATCGCAATCGGCGCAAAGCGGCAGCGAATGAACTCGGCATCAGCGAACGCACGCTGTATCGCAAGATCAAGGAGTACGGCATATGAGGTTGCAGGTAGAATGGTTGGGTGGTGCCGCTTCGCAAGGCCTGAGAACCACAGGTTGCAGGTTGAAGGTTGCCAGTTGTCGAAGGTGGCTTCTGCTTCCTGCCCTTGCCACTTGCCTCCTGCCCTCCTGCAGCGTGAATTATTCCTTTTCCGGAGGAGACGCCGGCAATGCCCGCACCGTGAGCGTGGATCTCTTCGAGACTCGCGCACCCCTGGCCACGCCCTCGGCTGCCCAAGGCATCACGGAGACCGTGCGCGACCTGCTGCTCGCGCAGACGCGCTTGAAACTCGCTCAGCGCGAAGGCGACGTTCAGTACAGCGGCAGCATCACCGGTTACGATGTGCAGCCGGTCAGCATCCAAGCCAGCGAGACCGCTGCGCTGAACCGGCTCACGGTCACGGCATCGATCACTTTCGTGAACACCTTAGAGCCGAAGAAGAACACGGAGTTCACCGTGAGCCGATTCGCCGACTACAGCAGCAGCCAGGACCTCACGGTTGTAGAGAGCCAATTGGTCATCGAAATAGGCAGGCAGCTGGCGCAGGATATCTTCGATCGCACTTTGGGGAACTGGTGATGGAACGTGAGCGCCTGACACGACTGCTGGAAGAGCCCGGCCGCATGGTCCGCGAGGACCTGAACGACCTGAAGGCCATGGCGCAGCAATACCCCTGGTTCAGCGGCGCGCGGCTGCTGCATGCCGCTGGCGAGCAGCTCAGCGGGCAGGTACTGGCCGATGAGACCCTCCGCACCGCCGCAGCGCATTTGCCTTCGCGAGAGGCGCTCTTCGACCTGGCCAATCGTGTGGCGGAACCTGCGCCATTGCGGGTGGTGAGAACCGTGCCTGAAGCGACCGAAGCACCGTTCGTCTTGGTTGCCGCGCCCATAGCGGAGCCGGAATTGCCCAAGGAAGCCACCGCCGAGAACCTTGCGGGAGCATTGTCGGCCGCAGCCGCTGCAGAGACTAGAGCATTGGCTCCGGAGCAGGCCTTCGCTGAAGTCGATTCCACCGGAATTGATCTGATTGGAGCCGCAGCCCAAACCACCAGCCTGGAAGTTCTTACGACCCACCCAGCCGAACCCGCCATTTCCCAACCGGAGGCCGAGGAACATCCTGCAGAGAATGATCTGGAGGGAGAGTACGTGAAGGCTGCCTTGGCCCGTGCATACGAACTCACGTGGAAGGAACCCATCGCTGTACCTGCTCCAGTGCTTTCGCCGGCCTTGCCCGAAGCCGAATCGGCCGTGGGATCCTTGGCGCCGAACGCCCGACATCGATTCAGCGCTTGGCTCGATGCGGCTGACCTGCGTGCGGTGCAAGTGAACCGGGCCGGGTCTGCGGGCACAGGCATCCTTAGCGCAATGGCCGATGAGGCTTCTCGCCAAATCGTGACGCCGGGAACCCCGATCACAGCGACCGGCAACCCACTCCCTGGAGCATCGCTACCTGCGGAGAATAGCGTGCAACCGCTGGATTCCAAGGCACTGATTGACCGCTTCATCCGCCAGCAACCGCCGGAGATTCCTGCAAAACCAGCGTTCTTCACCCCGCAACAGGCGGGAAAGAAGAGTCTCGAGGACAGCGCTGGGCTGGTAACCGAGACCTTGGCCCGCATCTATGAGCAGCAAGGCAACTACGCCAAGGCCATGGAGGCCTACCGCCGCTTGGCGTTGAAGTACCCTGAGAAAAGCGCTTACTTCGCGGCCCTTTCCAAAGCCGCAGAGGCCCAACAGACCCCTTGACCATGTACACCGCTGTCACTGTCATCATCCTCATCATCTGCGGCCTCTTGGCCTTGGTGGTGCTCGCCCAGAACCCGAAAGGCGGCGGCCTCGCAGCCGGATTCACTGGTGCCCAGCAGATCGGCGGGGTCCAGCGCACCGCCGACTTCCTCGAGAAAGCGACTTGGAGCCTGAGCGGCGCCCTCATGGTCCTCTGCTTGATTTCAGCCGGGATCCAAACGAACGCAAAGGCAGGCAGCAAGCTCGATGACCCGATTGAGCAGCAGGCCGGTGAAGCAGCTGGTGAGGAAGTCCAGGGCGAAGAGGCGGCTGAGGGCGAGGGCGATGATGCGGAATCCGGACTTTGACAGCCTGACAGCAGCGCCTGAAGCCTGTCAGGCATCTCCGTAAAGTTGGCAGGATAAGCACCCCGCGCCCCGCACGGCACATACGTTGTCCGGCGGGGCGCGGTCTTGAAAAGACCCCCTAAACCCAATCAACCCAACACACATGTCGAAAGTGAAACCGTTGGCGGACCGCGTGCTCGTCGAAGCCGCTCCCGCTGAAGAGACCACCAAGGGTGGCATCATCATCCCCGACACGGCCAAGGAAAAGCCACAGCGCGGCAAGATCATCGCCGTTGGTGCAGGCCGCATCGCCGACGACGGCAAAGTGACTCCCCTGAGCGTGAAGGCCGGTGACGAGATCCTGTACGGCAAGTACAGCGGCACCGAGCTCAGCCTCGAAGGCAAGGACTACCTGATCATGCGCGAAAGCGACATCTACGCCATCCTCAACTAAGAACCGTACGGGCGGGAAATCATCCGCCCCAACAATCCCCCACAGAAAATGGCAGCCAAGAACATCCAATTCGAAATCGACGCCCGCGACCGCTTGAAGCGGGGCGTTGACCACCTCGCGAATGCCGTGAAGGTGACCCTCGGCCCCAAAGGCCGCAACGTGATCATCGACAAGAAATTCGGTGCGCCCCAAGTGACCAAGGACGGCGTTACCGTGGCCAAGGAGATCGAGCTGAAGGACGCCGTTGAGAACATGGGCGCCCAGATGCTGAAGGAAGTGGCCAGCAAGACAGCCGATCAAGCTGGCGATGGCACCACCACTGCCACCGTGCTGGCCCAGGCCATCGTTACCGCAGGCCTGAAGAACGTGGCCGCCGGTGCGAATCCGATGGACCTGAAGCGCGGCATCGACAAGGCCGTGATCGCTGTGGTCAGCGAGCTCAAGAAGATGAGCAAGACCGTGGGCGACGACAACGACAAGATCAAGCAGGTGGCCACCATCAGCGCCAATAGTGATGAGACCATCGGCAGCCTGATCGCCCAGGCCATGGCCAAGGTGAAGAAGGAAGGCGTGATCACCGTGGAAGAAGCCAAAGGCACCGACACCACGGTGGAAGTGGTGGAAGGCATGCAGTTCGATCGCGGCTACCTCAGCCCCTACTTCGTGACCAACGCGGAGAAGATGGAGGTGGACCTGGAGAACGCCTACATCCTGATCTACGACAAGAAGATCAGCAGCATGAAAGAGCTGCTGCCCATCCTGGAAAAGAGCGCGCAGACCGGCAAGCCCCTGCTGATCATCAGCGAGGACGTGGACGGCGAGGCACTCGCCACCTTGGTGGTGAACAAGATCCGCGGCGCCCTGAAAGTGGCCGCAGTGAAAGCCCCGGGCTTCGGCGATCGCCGCAAGGCCATGCTCGAGGACATCGCCATCCTCACCGGTGGCACCGTGATCAGCGAGGAGCGCGGCTTCAAGCTGGAGAACGCCGACCTCAGCATGCTTGGCAAGGCCGAGAAGATCAGCATCGACAAGGACAACACGACCATCGTGAACGGCGCCGGCAAGAAGGCCGACATTACCGGCCGTGTGAACCAGATCAAGGCGCAGATCGAAACCACCACGAGCGACTACGACAAGGAGAAGCTGCAGGAGCGCTTGGCGAAACTCGCCGGCGGTGTTGCCGTGCTCTACATCGGTGCCGCCACCGAAGTGGAGATGAAAGAGAAGAAGGACCGCGTGGACGACGCGCTGCACGCCACCCGCGCTGCGGTGGAGGAAGGCATCGTGCCCGGCGGTGGCGTAGCCTACATCCGCGCGCAGAAGGCGTTGGAGAAGCTCGAGGGCAGCAATGCCGATGAGACCACGGGCGTGGCCATCGTGCGCCGCGCCATCGAGGAGCCGCTCCGTCAGATCGTGGCGAACGCAGGCTTGGAAGGCAGCATCATCGTTCAGAAAGTGCGCGACGGAAAGGCCGACTACGGCTTCAACGCCCGCACCGAGGAGTACGAGAACCTCTTCGCCACTGGCGTGATCGACCCCACCAAGGTGACCCGCGTGGCCCTGGAGAACGCAGCCAGCATCGCGGCGATGCTGCTCACCACCGAGTGCGTGATCAGCGAGGAGAAGGAAGAGAAGGCACCGGCACACAGTCATGGTGGAATGGGTGGCGGAATGGACATGATGTAAGTCGCGTCCAACGCATCTCTTCAATGCGCGAACCCCGGCCGAAAGGCTGGGGTTCGTTGCGTTGCTCCCCGTCACGCACCCCGGCCGTTACTAACACCTGTCGAAAACTCCCCGTCCCCGCGCACAGGCCCCGGCTACTTTCACGCGCTAGAAAGAGGTCCGTTCCAATGCTGGACGGACCTTTTCGCAAGCACCGATGCCGATACAGCCGAAACGCTTCTTCGACTTCTGCGCGAGCCACGTGCCCTTGCTGCACGCCATTGCCACACGGCCAGGCGACGTGAGCGAAGCGCAAGTGCGGCAGCTCATCCGCACGCACAGTGACACCGCCACCGAGCAGCCCGAGACCACTTGGGAGCGCCTGCTGGAACTGCAGATCCTGGTGCCGCTGGAAGAGGGCAGCAGCCACTACGTGCTGGCGCAGCCCCTGCTGCAGCTGATGAATTACCTGCACGACGACGCGGTGCCCACCAGCCCGGAGATCATCCAGGGCTATATCGCCGCGCTCGAAAGCGCCCGCAAGCGCATCGTGAGCGGCACTCAGGCATTCGATGCCCTGAGCGTTGGCTTGGCCGCCACCGAGGTGGACCACACCCTGCGCCGCATGCAGGAGGACCTGGATGCCACGCACCGCGCCGTGATGGCCGAAGTGGCGCGCTACAAGGCCGATCGGAGCAGCGTGAGCGTGCGCGAGCGCTACCTGCGCATCGTGCGCCTCATGGACCAGTACGTGAAGCCGCTGGTCGATATCGTGCGCGTGGATGGGCAACTGGTGGAGACCCTGAACGAGCTGGATGTGGCGCTGCATGCTGCGCGCGAGGGCGGGATCTTCGCGGAGCTGGCGCCGTTGCTTCGCAATGAGCGGCAGATCCGTGCGCTTCGCCGCCGGGCGATCCACACCCTCAACGAAAGCCGCAAGGAGTTGCAGCCGCTCTACGAAGTGCTGCGCCGCAGCAGCGCCATCGCTCATGGCGCCACCTTGGCGCTGAGCCGCTTGCGCCATATGAAGCTCGACGATTGGGTGGCCCACTATGTGCCGCAGGCCGGCCGTGCGCCCATCGAGAGCCCACCCACCGATGCCGTGATCAAGCGAACGGTGCACCATGTAGCGGCGCACCCGCCGCAGCCGCAGCCTGCATTGCGCATGGATGAGAACGGGGATACACCAGCGGATTACGTGCGCCTGCTTTGGCTCAATGCGCTGCCCGAGGCGCTCAGCGCGAACCTGCCCGTGAAGGACCTCACCGATTGGATGGTGAAGAGCTTCCCCGAAAAGGGAACGTCGGACGCTCTGCTCGCGCTCAACAAGATCCTGTTCGACCCCACGCTCGAGATCACCTTCAAGCACGGTGCTTCGAAATCATACCGCACACGCGACGGCGCACTGGAGACCACCACCATCAGCATCCGCAAGCCATGAACGAGCTGCTCTACGTCAAGGACATCTTCGATAAGCTGCGCCAAGGCGCCTACATCACGCACGAGCAAGGCAACCTGCACGCCCCCCTCACCGAGCGCTTCGAAGCTTACGCCGATTATTTCAAGCCGCTCGGCCTCGATCTGGTGCGCCACCCGCGCGACTTCTTCTACTTCCGCACCGAGACCGCCGAATCAACCCCGGCTCCGGCATCGCTTCCGCCCATCGCCGTGTTCTGCTTCATCCTGATCGAGGCCACTGCGAACGACGGCAGGCCCGTTGAGGAATACCTGCTCACCGAGCGCTTCAGCGTAGCCGGACTGCCGCACCTCACCAGCGACCGCTTCAAGACCCATATGAAAGCCGTTGGCATCGATGATGAAGCCAGCATGCGCAAGCTGATCAAGAGCATGGCGCGCATGGGCTGGGCCGAGTACTTCCCCGACGACACCTTCCGCTTCCTCCGCCCCTTCCACCGCGTTTTCGATAAGTGCCATGAGATCAGCCAAGTGGCCGAGCACGAGCACCGCAGCGCCCTGAAGGATGGCGAGGACATCAACCCCGAGTTGAATTGATCGCAGCCTCGAAGGCGCAGAGACGCCGAACGGAATCCCGATCGAACAACAGACACCACTAGCATCCCCGGCGCCTCTGCGCCTCTGCGGCTAACCCAGAGACCATGCAAATAGGACCTACGAAACTCATCGCCATCCGCTCCGGCAGCTACGACTACGCCGAGATTGAGTTGGGCGCATCCCTGCAATTGGTCGGACCCAACAACGCAGGCAAGACCACGTTGATCAATACGCTCCAGTTCCTCTACCTGGATCATCGCAACCAGATGGTGTTCGGTGACCACGATATGGAGGCCACGCGCGAGTACTACTTCCCCGACCACTACAGTTACCTGCTCTTCGAGTGCCAAGGACCCACGGGCACCTACGTGCTCGGCTGGCGCGGCGTGAGCAAGGCCAGCGCTGGTGACCCCGTGCGCTTCACGTACAACGGCGGTTACGATGTGGCGGACTACCTCAGCGAGAACGGTCGCGTGGCTGAGCCGAAGCACGTGCTCTCGCGCCTCGCGGGAAAGCAGTACCGTGAACTCAAGGAGCCGCAGCTGCACCGCGAAGCCATCCTGGTGGCCACCAAAGGCGAGAGCAACGGATTGGGCGTTGTGCAGCTCACCGAGAACGAGCGCTACAGCCATTTCAAGGAGGTGCTGAAGAACCTGCTCAGCCTGCGCAGCATCGATCAGCACGAGATGAAGCGCAGCCTGCTGATGCTCGCCAGCATCCCGCCCAGCAAGCCCGCCCTCGAATCGAACCGACTGATGACCGAGGAGTTCGAGCGCATCCGCGACCGCCGCCTCAAGTTGAACACGCTGAAGGTGGAGCAAGAGCGCCTGCGCCTGTACATCGATCGCAGCGCCGTGCGCTCGGACCTCGAAGGCCGGCTGGCCACCGTGCATGCCGAGCTGCTGGAGAAGCGGCGCAAGGCCCACGACCACAACCTGCATGTGAAAGAGGCCATCGTGGCCAAGACCGAACTGCTTGAGCGCGAAAAGGAAGGCATGGTGGCCGCGCTGCAGAACCTCGACGACCGCATCGCCGAGCTCGCCGGCATGAAGGGCCGCGCCGATGGCGACCTCGCGCGCATCGCGCAACTGGGCAAGGGCCTCGAGGATTTTTCCGAGGCCTTGGAGCGGGAGGCCCTGGCCAACGCAAAGGAGAAGCTCGCCGCCTTGGATCGCAGCTTCGGCAACGCACAGAGCGCCGACCGCGCCCGCACCGAGCGCGCTTTAGCGGAAGCGAAATACCGCGTGGCCAGCACCGAGAAGGCCATCGCCGGATTCGATCATGCCCTGATCACCACGCTGCGCGGGTCGCTCGACGATAAAGCCCTGCAGGACCTCTCGCGCCTGTTCAACGCGGAACTGCTGAAGCTCCCCGTAGAGAAAGGCGGCGTCGAACTGAAGAAGCGCAAGCAGGTCGATGCGCTGCTGAAGGAGCTCGCCAAGAACATCACCGAAGGACGATACAGCGACGAGCTCATGAGCCTGCCGCTGCCCGACAACAGCAGCGTTTGGAAGGAACTCGTGGATGTGAAGGCCCTGAAGAAGGCCCTCGCCGACCAGAAGCATGAACTGCAGCGCCTGCAGGACCTGATGGCTGCGATTGAGAATCGAGAGCACCTGGTAACGCAACGCAATGCCGCACAAGCCGAATGCGACCGGATCGCGGATGGCCTTTCGCGCTGGGACCGGTTGCAGACCGAGCGGCAGGATGAGCCGAAGCTGAAGAAGCGCCTCGGCGAGCTGAACAAGGAGAAAGGCGGTGCCGAAGCCCAACGCGTGGAGGCGCGTCAGAAGATCGACGAGCTGAGCGTGAAGCTCTACGAGCAACGCAATGCCCTGAACAAGGAAGATGAGCGCTTCAACCGATTGCTCCGCCTCATGGAGCAATGCGCGCTACCGCCCGATCCGGCCGCAAAGCCCATCGAGCCCATGAGCGTGCCCAACGATGCCGAGGACGCCATAGCCCTATACCTGAAGCTCACCGTAGAGCACAAGGACCTGAGCCGCGAGATGGATGGGCTTCGCAGCAAGATCGAGAACGTGCTGAAGGGCGACATCATCGGCGCCACCGAGGCCGATACCGTGCGCTTGATGAAGGAGCAGCTCGACGGCCTGCCCGCCTTCGAGGAGGCGCTGCGCAAGGATTGGGACAACTACCTGCACCTGCTGCGCGCCAGCTTCGCCAACGTGCTCAACGGCTTGCACGACATCAAGCAGGCCGCCGAGCAATTGAACCGGCGCTTCGGCAGCGTGAGCGTGAGCAACCTCGAGAGCCTGCGCATGGAGGTGCTGGAGCAGAGCGATCTGGTGGAGCCGCTGAAGGAACTCGCGGAGACCGATCATACCGGCCTGTTCGACGACAGCAAGAAGCTCGATGCTGCCTACCAGAGCTTCCGCAACCGTCTCAGCGAGCGCATCACGCTCAACTACGGCGACCTCTTCACCCTGCGCTTCAGCGTAGCCATCAAGGGCGGCCGCGTGCACCACTACGACAACCTGCAGGTGGAATCGCATGGCACGGCCATCACCATCAAGGTGCTCTTCAACCTGCTCGTGCTGCGCAGCATGCTCAAGGAAGACCCCAAGGAGCGCACCCCGCTCTCCCGCGTGCCCTTCTTCCTGGATGAGGTGCACAGCCTCGATGCCGTGAACCGGAAGGCCGTGCTCACCATGGCGCGCGACCTGGGCTTCATGGCCATCACCGCTGCGCCCGAACCGGTGAGCGAAGTGGATGCACTCTATTTCCTGCGCCCGCAGAACGGCCGACTGGTGGTGCGGAATGAATTGCGCGTGGGTGTGAAATCTCCACGCGGGGGGTGTGGGGGTGTGTGGGGCCCCCCCCAGCTCCCGAAACCCCGTCTTGGTCCCCCCCCCCCCGCGGGGGGGGCGGTTTCTTTATTTCTCCCCCCTTTCCCCCCGTTGTTGAGCATCTACAGCTGGTAGGAGGTGGAAAACCAAGCTGCTTCCGCGTGGCGGCGCCAGCCCCCCCCCCCCTCTTCTCCCTGCAATCGGGCTGCCCGATTGATGCATTTCGATGGTTTTGCCCGTCAACGCCTGTTGGTGAAACTGGTCGTTAACTGGGGCTTGACACGGGCATTCGATGCAACCTAGTTTCGCCCCGCTCTACAAGGGAATTGTCTCGACGAACGAGTTTTCCCCTGCCGCTAGCGGGACTGCAAGCTCACCTGGGACCAGCCTGACCGGAAGACGGACTTGGACCTAAACCAAGCCTAACGCCCATGGCGTACTTCAACTCCCTTCGCGCGGCTTTTCAAGCAATGACCCATTGGTGCCTCGCTCCTGGTCATTGCCGTCCTCACTGGTTCTTCCGGCTCTGCCGCGCATGCTCAAGTGGCCACGATGTACACCTTCGGTCAAGCCGGTGGAACATGGTCTGAAATCACCAGGGCACCGCGCTTTGGACCACCACCTTTGATGATGTCGTCTCTGGTGCCCAAACCATTCCCGCCTTCACCTTCAATGGCAGCGTGTACACCCAGATGTACGTCTCCGCCAACGGCTTCATCACCTTCGGATCCGCGCCAGCAACAACGAATTACACCGATCAGCAATACGGCGGCATATCAACGCTGCGTCTCGGCCTTCGGTGCTGATTTGATCAACGCATCTAGCGGAACGCGCGACGTGCGCTGGCAGACTGTGGGCAATGAGTTGGTGGTGCAGTGGCGGGGCATACGCCGCTACTCATCCTTGGTCTGGGCGAGTCCTTCTCGTTCCGGATCCGTTTGAACACGGTGACTGGCGTTATCCGCAATGTCTATGGCCCTTTTTCGAGCGGGCCAGCCAACAGCATGACGGGGCAGCCACAGGTCGGCTTGCGTGGACCGAACAACACCTTCGCCACGAACGTGAACAACAGGCTCGTTGGCACCGGTGCGGAACTGGAGCACGAGCCTGACGGGCACGGCGAACACCAGCACCTTGCCGTTTCACCAGCGGCAGCCCGGCAAAGTCGTGGACCAGCGGCCTGACCTACCCATGGACTCCGATCGCTGCACCGCCGCCCGCCGCCACGGCCAATGTGGTGGCCGATTGCGCGACGGGCACCTATACGATCCAGGTGAACGTGTCCAGCGGCCGAGTGCACCGAACGTCACCATCCAGTCGCCGACAGGCACCAACGTCCATGCGAACGTCGGTACCGGCACGTACAGCATCGGCCCCATTGCCTTCGGCACGGCACGCACCGTGACGGTGGTGCACAATGGCAACACGGCGTGCAACCTCTCGCTGGGCAGCTTCAACTACACCAATGCCGCAGGCGTATGCCATGGTGCGGCCGTGTACCCGATCGCGGATAATGGCTGCGGCGTGAACAATTACACGAGCGTGCCGCTCTGCGTGAGCAGCCCCGGCACCGCGCTCGGCACAGATGTGTTCGTGCGCAGCGTCGACCTCATCGCCAGCCACACCTGGGGGCGGTGATCTGCGCTTCTACCTGCGCGCTCCGGATAACACCGAGGTGGCACGGATCAACGCGGCACATGGCGGAAGCGGCACCCAGTTCGGCAATGCGGCGGCCTGCCCGGGTGGCCTGTTCACCTTCCAGCAAGGCGGTGCAGCACTCAGTGGCGTTGTCGGCGCAAGCACCAATGTGGGCACCTGGCAGCCCAGTCAATCGCCGAACCTCTTCCACAATGGCAGCAACCCGAATGGCGGCTGGACCTTGCGCGCATGCGATGCAGTAGGTGCCGACGTGGGCGCAGTCCGCTTCGCGCGGGTGAATCTCTGCACGCCACCTGTCGCAGCCTTCACGGCGGTTGACAACTGCGGCTCGAACCAGTTCAGCGTGCAGGTGAACGTGACCAGCTACGGCACCGGCACTGCCGCCAACCTCGCCTACACCGTCGATGGATGCGCCCTTCACGCTGAGCAACCTCCCACTGGGCATCACCACCATCGGGCCCTTCGCGAGCACCGCAGAGGTGAGCTGCACCCTCACGCACAACATCAGCGATTGCGGCAGCGTGCAGGCCACGCTCTACTCCAATTGCCCCATCACCATCACCTGCGGGAACACCACCACCCTCGCACTGCTACAGCAACAACGATTCGCGCGTGTTCATCTTCATCGCCAGCGATCCATTTCAAACGTTGACGCTGACCTTCATCACGGGCACGTTGGACCCCAACGACATCATCCGCACTTACGCTGGCACGGATGAGGACAACAGCCCATCCTTGGTGAGCGGCTCCTTCGCCAACCTCGGTGCTCCGTAGCTCTCCATCGCGTCGTCCAACGACACTTGATGCTGGTGATCGACTCCGATGGCAGCAACAGCTGCGCCACCGGCCAGCAGTCGAGCTGGCTCTTCGAGGTGGAATGCACACCGACCTGCGTGGACCCCGACGCGGGCATAACGGTGAATACGAATTGCGCGGCCTACAACTTCACCTTGGATGTTGAGGTGCTCTATACGGGAGACGCCGGGACCACCACCTTGCGCTACACCGTGAACGGCGGAGCGCCGGCCGATCTGCCGGGCCTTGTCGAAACCAATGTGGAGACCATTGGGCCCTTCGCCATCGGCGATGTGGTGAATGTGCGCCTCCTCCATGAGAACAATAGCGCTTGCGACCGCAACTTCGGCGACTTCACCGACAGTGGCACCTGTCCCAGTGCGGAGAACTGCCTGAATGCCTTGAACCTGGGCACCCAAACCAGCCCATTACCAGGCACCACCGCAGGCCGTACCCACGAATTCACATTCGCCTGCGGCACCGCTGTGGCCAACACCGCTCCCGATGCCATCTACTTCATCGATGTGCCCAATACACAGCAGCTGCGCATACGGCAACAGGTGAACAACTATAACTCCCAGCACTATGTGCGCTACGGCGGGGCCTGCCCGGGCGCTACGGTGATCGCCTGCGTCAATGACGACGATGGCGAAATCGGTTGGGTGGAATGGACCAACACCACGGGCAGCACGCAGCGCGTCTGGTGGATTCAGGACGGCGTGGGCACTGCTGTGGGCACCTTCACCCTCGAATGGCAGCTGTTGACCTGCCCGATACCGACCGCTCAAGCGGCAAGCGGTGTCATCAATGCGCAGGCCTTCGCGAACTTCTCAGCACCTGCGGGCAACTACATCGTGGAATGGGGCCCTGCCGCCACCTTCACCACGCCGGGCAGCGGCCTCACCGCCGGGCTCAATGGCAACATCATCCTCACCAGCGCATCGCCCACGCTCATCACGGGACTTGTGGCCAATACGCAATACCGCTATTTCGTGCGGCAGGATTGCGGCGGCACCTTCAGCCCGAACAGCGCCGGCATCCTATTCACTACTACCAATGCGCCCACCAACGTGGTGAACGGCAGCTGCGGCAACAACGTGGCCATCGCCGACAATGGCTGCGCGACCAACAACAACATGCTCGCGGCCATCGCGATCAGCGGCCAGCCCAACGCACTGGGCACCAACGTTGGCCTGAGCAGCGTGGAGTTCATCCTTACGCACACCTTCCGTTCGGACCTGCAGATGCGCTTGACCAGCCCGGCCGGTCAGGAGTTGCTGCTGGTGAACCAACGCGGAGGCAGTGGAGACAACTTCGGGAACAACAGCAGTTGTCCCACAGCTGTGTTCAGGCTGATCGCGGGCGGTGCCGCACTGACCACCATACCCGGCACAACGGCCAACGTCACCGGCAACTATGCGCCTGAAGTCCCGCTCACCGGCTTCAACACCGGCAACCCGAACGGCAACTGGATCTTCAAGGTGTGCGACAATGCCGGAATCGATGTGGGCGCGCTCCGTCATCTCCGATTGAACTTCCTGCCCATTGACTGCCTCCGAGCCTTGGGCGGGCCAGCCATGCCGGGCACCTCGTGCAACGACGGCAGTTCCTGCACGATCAACGACACGTGGAGCGTGGCCTGCAATTGCGTGGGTACCCCACTGCCCGATGGTGATGGCGACGGCGTTTGCGACCTCATCGACAACTGCGCGACCACCGCCAATGCGAACCAGCTCGATGGCGATAGCGACGGCGTAGGCGACGCTGCGACAACTGCGCGACCACCGCCAATGCGAACCAGCTCGATGGCGATAGCGACGGCGTAGGCGATGCCTGCGACAACTGCCTGACCACTGCGAACGCGAACCAGCTTGATGGCGACAGCGATGGCGTAGGCGATGCCTGCGACAACTGCGCGACCACTGCGAACGCGAACCAGCTCGATGGCGACAGCGATGGCGTGGGCGATGCTTGCGACAACTGCCTGACTACTGCGAACGCGAACCAGATTGATGGCGACGGCGACGGTGTCGGCGATGCTTGCGACAACTGCCTGACCACTGCGAACGCGAACCAGATTGATGGCGACGGCGACAGCGTGGGAGATGCCTGCGACAACTGCGTGACCCTTGCGAACGCGAACCAGCTGGATGGGGATAACGATGGCGTGGGAGACGCCTGCGACAACTGCGTGACGCTTGCCAATGCGAATCAGCTCGATGGCGACAACGACGGGGCAGGCGATGCCTGCGATACGTGCCCAACGGTGGCCAACGGCAACCCGGGTGACGCCTGCGATGATGGCAACCCGCAGACCGTGCTCGATGTGTTGGGCGCCAGCCCCACCTGCGGCTGCGCCGGCGTGCCCTGCACCACCGACCTTGACTTCGTGTACCAGGCCGATGGCATTGATGCGCTCACCTTCGCCCTGTACGAGCAAGGCACGAACATCCTCGTGCAAAGCGGCGGTGGGCCGATCATCGGCAACGGCTCCGAGGCCACCTGCCTGCCCGACGGCTGCTTCTACCTGGTGGTCACCGACGGCGGCGGCGACGGCATCGTGGGCGGCGGTTACCTGCTGAAGATCAACAGCAGCGTGCGCCTGATCGATAACCTCAACGGAACCTTCGGCGAAGGCGGATTCACCAGCGGAAGCACCAGCCAGATCGCTGCCAACGAAGGCTTCTGCCTGCCCGTGGGCACCGACCGCCTGATCTACACCAGCTGCGACAAGCGCGACTGGAAGGTCGCGCCCTGCGGCGGCGAATTCGTGGTTCAATGGGAACCCGGCCGTGAGCGACGAGTACGGCTGAACAACGCGAACAGCGGCTACCAGATGTGGTGGTACGCGCCCAATGGCGGCTATAGCTTCAAGCGATTCCAGAGCCACAACACCACCAATGGCCTACCGGCCAGTGCTACCCGCGCGGCCCACTTCCTGCTCAACGGATGGGCTGGCAACCAGCTCATTGAAGGCGGCTTCTACAACGTGAAGGTGCGCGGCCGCATCAATGGCAACTACAACAACTGGGGCCCCGCCTGCCGCCTGGTGGTGAACAGCACGGAAGCCCAGTGCCCACGCACCAAGCTCATGGACCTGCCAGGAAGCCAATTCCTGAGCTGCGGACAGATGCGCAATGTGGGCGTGAACGAGCGCGTGCATGCCCGCCCCGTGCGCCGCATGAACGCCAACTGCAACTGGCAGAACGCGAACCGCTACCAGTTCCGCTTCCGCATCCCGGCTGAGTTCGTCACCATCGTGAAGACCAGCCCGGTCGGGCAGTACTGGGTGAACACCGCAGGCCTGCAGTGCAACAAGACCTACGAGGTGGATGTGCGCGCCAGCTTCGACAACGGCGCCACCTGGTGCCACGCCAGCGACCCCTACGGCGACATCTGCCTGCTCACCACCACGTGCAGCTTCGGCATGGCACAAGAGGGCAGCTCTTCAGGCGAAGCCGGTCAGTCCGAACTGCGAGGCCGAAGGCCCCGAATGACCCTCGTTGCCCCAGGAACGCGGCGACCAGCTCTTCGTCAGCCTGAGCAGCGTGGCAGAAGGCGTGCAGACCGTGAACGTGGACATCTACGATGCCTTCGGCAAGCGCGTGAGCGCGCGCACCATCGCGGTACAGGACGGTTACCTGAACACCGTGCTCGACCTCAATGGCGAATTGGCCAACGGCGTCTACATGGTGAACATCGCTGCAGGCGCGAAGACCTGCACGGA
>JADIYA010000032.1 GCA_016705545.1 Flavobacteriales bacterium | reverse complement strand
ACCCGCTACGTCGACCTCATCGAGCAGACCTTCGATTTCCCGAAGGATGAATTCAAGCTCGACGGCGAGAACCTGATCTGGAACGATCTGCCGCTGGTGGACCTGCTGAAGAAGCATGGCACCCCATTGCGCATCACCTACCTGCCCAAGATCGGCGAGAAGATCGAGATGGCGCGGAGCAGCTTCGCCAAGGCCTTCGCGGCGCACGACTACCAAGGGAAGTACGAGTACTTCTACTGCACCAAGAGCAACCACTTCCACTATGTGATTGACCAGGTGCTGAAGAAGGGCGTGAACCTGGAGACCAGCAGCGCCTATGATCTGGAGATGATCGAGCTGCTCATCGAGCGCGGCCGCATCACCAAGGACAGCACCATCCTCTGCAACGGCTTCAAGGACGAGCGCTACATCAAGGGCATCGGCCGCCTGGCCAACCGCGGCTTCAAGGTGGTGCCCATCATCGACAACATGGGCGAGATCTACGCGCTCGACGAGGTGATCGAGGGCCACTGCGACATCGGCATCCGCATCGCGGCCGAGGAGGCGCCGAAATTCGAGTTCTACACCAGCCGCCTCGGGATCGGGTACAAGGACATCATCCCCTTCTACATGCGGAACATCAGCAAGCAGAAGAAATTCCGACTGAAGCTGATGCACTTCTTCATCAACACCGGCATCACCGACACCGCCTACTACTGGAACGAGCTGAGCAAGTGCGTGAACGTGTACTGCGACCTGTGGAAGCTCTGCCGCACGCTGGACACGCTCGACATCGGCGGCGGCCTCCCCATCAAGAACAGCCTCAACTTCAGCTTCGACACCGATTACATGATTGGCGAGATCATCGGCCGAATCAAGGACGTGTGCGAGGAGAACAAGGTGCAGGAGCCCAACATCTTCAGCGAGTTCGGCAGCTTCACCGTGAGCGACAGCGGCGCCACCTTCTTCAGCATCGTGTACCAGAAAAAGCAGAACGAGAAGGAGCGCTGGGACATGATCGACGGCAGCTTCATGACCACCCTGCCCGACACCTGGGCCATCAGCAAGCGCTTCATCATGCTGCCCGTGAACAACTGGCACGATGAGTACGAGCGCGTCTTCCTCGGCGGCATGACCTGTGACAGCGACGACTACTACAACAGCGAGCAGCACGTCAACGCCATCTACCTGCCCAAGTACAACGAGGAGAAGAAGCAGTACATCGGCTACTTCAACACCGGTGCCTACCAGGACACGCTAGGCGGCTTCGGCGGCATCCAGCACTGCCTCATCCCCAAGCCCAAGCACGTGCTCATCGACCGTCTTCCCGACGGCACCCTCGTGGACACGGTGTTCGCCGAGCAGCAGAGCGCCGAGCGGATGCTCCAGCTCCTGGGCTACCTGCCGGTTGAAGAGGCTGTCAAACATGCCGGCGCATAGCTCCTAACCCGGCCAACCCGCAGTATTCCACGCTCAAGGCTGCGCCAGGATGGCCGCGCCGAATTGCTGGAGGAGCGCCGTGCCTTCACGCACGGGGATGCGCTTGCCGTTCAGGTAGGCTGTGATGAAAGCATCCTTCACGCCAAGGCGCACAGCTTCATCCTTGCGGATGCGCGCAGCATCGAGGTCCATGAAGCGGCCCGTGGTGTAGCGCACTTTCGCGCTCTCGGTGAGCTCACTGTTGAGCGGCGTGATGTTGAAGAGCTTGTCGAGCGGGACCGGGCGGCTGTATACCCCGACCTGCACGGTGAAGAAGAGGCCCTTGATGGTCTCCACTTGCTTCGCAGGAGCTGCGCCCGGCACATTGTAGTATGCCGTAGCCTCGGCACCCGGAACGAAGGACTCCACGATCTGCTGCGCACTGGCGGGATAGCGCGCGAGGATCGCTGCGGCATCCTCGGGCTCGTTGGCCTGCACACCCGCCACCGGCTGCTTGATCACGATGGCCGGCGGTGCAGCGGGCAATGGCGATTCCACCACGCGTGCAACAGGCTCCTCGGCACCGCCGCGAACCCGGATGGGGCTTTCAGCAACGTTGGCCTCCTGCTGCGTGGCACGCATGGCCTCGCCCAGCGAGATCCGCTTCCCATCGCGGTAGGCCACCACGAAGGCATCGCGGTAGCCGCGCTCACGCACCAGATCCTTCGCTGCAAGCGCCCCCTGCGCTCCCGTGAAGAGTCCAGCGGTATACCGCACCAGCCCATTGCCCACGGTCTCACCCATCACCGGGGTCATGTCGCTGAAAGCCTCTTGCGGAATCGGCTTGCGGAACGCACCAATCTGCACTTTGAACACGATGCCAGAGGGCAACACCACATCCATCGGGATCGCTGCTTCCCGACGTGCTGATGGCTCGTTCAACACGAAGAAATCCTCAACCAGTTCGTCGGGCATGCGGAAGGTGGAGGGCTGGGCGGTTGAGGGCTGACTGACTTCGCCAGGCGCTTCGGCGAATTGAGAGGTTGAGGGTTGAGGGGTTGAAGGTTGAGCGGTTGTGGTTTGAGGGGCCGATCGTCGCGCCGCGGGCTGCTCACTTCCGGCAGCAGCCTGATCACGCGATTCCGCGAGCAGGGCTTCCGTCCGGCGTGCGCGCTGCTCGATGGCCATCAACTCACTGCTGCGCTCCTCCGGCATGGCCTGAAGCATCACGCTGGCCTGGGCCTCGTTGATGCCTGCGGCACCACGCAGGCGCGATGCGATGTTGCTGAGTGAATCCGCCTTCAATTCAAGTTGCACGGCACGTGCATCGAGCAGCAGGGCACGGCTGCTGGCTTCTGCCGCGGTGATGCGGCCGTTCACGGCATCACGCTCGGCGGTGCGCGCTTGCTGGTGGAGCAGGTCGGCGACCTCGCGGTTGCTCTTCGCTGAGCCTTCAGCGTCCATAGCAGCCTCGCTCTGCTCCATGGCCAGCGCCTTCGCCTGGAAGTAGCGGCTGGCATCACCCTCCATCATCACCAACCGCTGCTCTTCTGCGGTGAGGTAGTAGAACTTCACCAAGCGCTCGCGCAAGGCCTTCGCCTTCACGGCTTCCTCGGCCATGCCGCTCAGATCAGCGCTTTCCACCGCGCTCCGCAGCGATGCCGCGTGCAACGAATCGGAGATGGCGCGTTCGCGCACGGCCATGGTTTGCAAGCGGTCACGGTCACGCTTGCGCGCGGTGGTGGCGCTGTCGGCCAACACCGATGCGCGATCAGCTGCTTCCTGCGACCGTTGCTCTAATTCCACAGCATCCCGAGCCTTGCTCTCGGACCTCACCACGAACAAATCGGGGTCGCTATCCGCATCGAACGTCGCAGCGGTCAGCGTCACGGTTTCGGACTTCATGAAACTCTCATACAACCGTGCGGGCACCTTGTCCTTATCCGTGAGTCGGCGCTCGGCCTGTGCAATGGCCTGCGCGGTGGCGCTGGAAGCCGCGATTGAGTTCTCGGGTGGGGTGGCGGCGTCCCTTGCAACGGTCTCCGTAACCGAGCCGCTTCCAGCCCGCTGAACCTCACCTGTTGAAGTTCGCTCGGACGTGGTATCCCTGCCCTCAGGCAAAGGTGCAACGGCGACATCCGCATGATTCCCTTGTGGATCCCCGCTGCTCGCAGGGAGCTCGATAGCCGATGCAACCGGTGGTTGTCCCTTCCCGGGTGGCGCAACTTCCGATGAAACCGCAACCACCTCCTGGATCGACTTCGGGGCCTGCTGCGCGAGGGCCCGGCGAGAGCAGGTGTATGCCCAGCACGCGTGAGGCCACTTCCTCATAGCTGATTTTCTCGCCACGACTGTGCCTGTCGCCTGCCAAGTAGTTCTGCACCGTGATGGCCTTGTCGGCGGCTTGCAGCGCCAGCAGCTCATCCCGATAAGCACGGCGGTACAGGCTGTCACGGAGCACGATGTCCTCGCTGCGATCAGCGCGCTTGCGCAGCTGCGCCGCCCGATCAACCAGGCCATTGGCTTCGCTTTCGAATTCGCGGGCCATGCCCAGCAGGGCTCATCCGGAGCAAGGCCCCGTTTGGCCGTAAGGGCTTCAACCCGCTTCAGGCTATCGGTAGTGGACTTCCATTCCTCGCGCATGAGGAAGGCGCTGCGCTGACCGAGATCGGTGCGGATGATGTAGCGCTCGTCGATGAGCTGATCGGTTTTCTTCCGCAGCTTGTCGCTCTCCTTGCCCAGCGGCATGCCAGCGAGCTGCTTCTCCATGGAATCGATGCGCGTGGACAGGTCATCCATGCGCGCCACGTCGGCGTCGCGGAAGGCGATCGCATCGTTCATCCCCTTGGCGGTGCTGCGGTGCACCACCTTGCTGCTGAAGACATCGCGAGCGTATCGGTCAATGGAGACATAGCGATCCTTGATGGGATCCTTGCCGAGCGTAAAAGGCATCGCCTCCGCCTCTGCTATCACGTTAGAGGCCTGGCTCCTTCCCCCGGCCAGTTCAGCTTGGCGCTGCGCGATGGCCTGCTCTCCAAGCGCCAGATGCTCTTCGCGCAAGCGACGCAGCCGGTCAACGCGCGGCAGCACGGCCTCGGCCTGTTGCGGAGCCATGTTGAGCAGTTCCACACTTGCCGCTGCATCTCGGCACGCAGGCTGTCGGCGAGCATGCTCGATGCCGTTGATGGCATCGGCTGGCGCAAGGTCCACAGGCGTTCTGCGCGCTGGAGATCGGACGCGTACTCACCGCCAGATCCGCGATGATGGCCTCATCCCGGATAGCACTGTTGAAGCCGAGGGCCGGTATGCTCATGTCGGCGGCACTTCGTGGCCTGCTCCCGAGTGCTCGCTGGCATCCAACCGTGCAAGGCTCTCATCGATGGCTGCGATCCGCTGCTGGACCTGTTCGCGCTTGGCACGGTCGCGCTCAGCGCCCGCCAGCTGCTGCAATTCCGCACGCTCATTCTCCAACACGAAGCGCTGGTCCGAGGCTCCATCGCGCGCAGCTCCATCCAGCTCATTGCCTTGCCCGACGGCCTTCCCCCGGTTCCTGCGTTCGGCTGCAAGCCGTTCTTCAGTACCGCTGCTCTGCGGTACTTGAGCGATGGTAGCGCTCTGGACGTGCGGTTCGTGGTGCCGGTCGACGGCTGCGTGGTGCTTCGATTTGCAACGCGTTGCGCATCCTCAGGCAATCCGCGGTCCTCGGTGCCGCTGGTCTGCGGTGCTAGTGCGGCGGTTGTGCTGCGCACGTTCTTATCCCCCGGCAGTGCCTTCGGGCAATCACCGGTGCGCGCGTAGTTTCCAGAGGTGCATTCGTCTCAGCATCGCGCTCCGCGGCGGCGCCGTGTCGTCGCGGGCGCTTATGGCTTTGCGCAGCGCTTGCGAGGTCCCAATCGAACACGCGGGACTCTGCTTCGGGGCGCTCCGCCATGGCGGCGGCGTCGAAGCGCTCATCAATGGGCAACGCCGCCACGCGCTGGTCGGTGCTGCTGATGCGCATGCCAAGCTGCTCCGATTGGGCCGCAGTGAGTTCAGAGCCGGCTCCGCGCTCGGTGGTCTGGGTCAAGTGCCGGGTCAGTGAGGCTTGCCCTCGCACCACGGCGGTCTGTCGCTCAGCGATCTCCGCTCTACGGACGGCGGCCTGCGTTTCATCACGGAGGGTCTGCTGCTGCTCCAGTTCGGTGATTCGCCGATCGAGTTCCTCCTGCTTCGAGCGCGGACGCGTTCGCCGCGTTCACGCCTCAAACGCGCAAGGCCATCGGCCAGCTCGCTCTCTTCATCGCGCTTGGCCTTGGCCATCGCCAGCAGGCGAGCGGCTTCCTTCTCTTGCTCCTGCACTTTGAGCCGCGCTTGTTCTGCCGGCTCCTGCGCCAATTCCCGGTTTCGCGCGCTCATCCAAGCGCTGCTTCAGTGCGCGCAGTTGGGCCAATGCCTCCTCATCATCCTGCGTGGCGATGGCGCCTTTCAAATCGCTGCTGACCTTGCCCGCGCTTTCGCCGCTCGCTGGCGCGAGGTGAGGGCGGCCGTGCTCAATGCAAGCCCGGTTGTGCGCCGCGCGCGCCTCCCATGGCGGCATCGCGGAGCGCGTGCTGTCAATCGCCGCCTCCGGTCATCCAGCGCGTTCCGCTGTCTCATCATCAATAATGGCCGCTGCGTTCCTGAGATCGTCGGCCCTGGCAGCGGCAACCTCGTCCTCTGCGCGGCGTCGAGCAAGAGCGCGAAGACCTCTCCGGCCATGGCTTGCTCCTCCAGAATTTCGGCTTCGGCTCACGCGCCTCGTCATTGGCGAGCTCCAACCGCTTTCGCTTCGTCCACGTCGCCATGGGGTGAAGCCGCGCCGGGTGAGCTGGTCGCTCGTTGGCTGCTCAGCGGGCTTCGCTGTTCGGCCACCCTCTCGGTGCTCACATCAGAGTAGCGCGCGGCGCTAGATCGTCAGGGCCAGGACATCATGTCCTCGCCAGGCGGCTCGTCGAAGTAATTGCGGATGGTGAGCCGCTCGCGGCTCGCCCGTGGCGGTCGAGATGAGTTCCTGACGATAAGCGCGCGAACCCATCGGCCTTGGGCATCCACCAGGCCCATGTGGGTTTTGCCCGACGGGCCCAACCACTCGATAGCGGTATCGAGCCGGCACGCGGCAGGCTGAGCACGTAGTTCCCGTTCATGTCCGCGCGCACGTCGGCCACCATTTCTGGCTCCAAGCGTCCTCCACCACGATCTCGCCTTGCGGTCGTCCGGAGTCGTGGCTGCTGGCGTAAAATTCGGTGCTCTGAAGACGGTGATCTTCACCGGGGCCTGCGTGCCCACGCGGTAAACGCATTGCAAGTTGCCTCTCGCTGTTCCGGCCACTGGCGAAGCAGGCTTCTTCTGCTCGGCATCCACGATGTAGAGGATGTCGTCATCGTCAGGCGTGCTCACGGCGAAATCGAGGTTCTCCGGTCGCCCGAAGGCGTCGAGGCCTTTACATCGAATCCGGCCCGGAACACATCGAAACCGCCCATGCTGTTATGGCCCTTTCTGCAGAAATACAGAAGGTCTCTTTCCCATTTGGGTGCATGAAAGGAAGTCCTCGTCCTGATCGATGATGATGTAGCCGCGAGCTTCACCGCCGTGGCGTAGGTGCCATCGGGCGGCCCTTCGGAACGGTAGATGTCGAGCCCGGTCTCTCCATCATCTCCGTAACTGCTAAGTAGATGGGGCCGTTGCGCTCGGGGAGGTAATACCGGGCTGCGGTGCTTGCGCTTCTTGTCGAGGCTGGTCTTCAATTCCTCCGGAGCACCACGTGACGCCCGCCGATATCAGCGGTCAACGTAGAACCGGAAGAGTCCGCGTCGGCGACCTCCACCTTCTTCTAACGCGGTGGTCTCGCTTCAGAGTGCTCAACAGCTTCTCGCCGTTGCGGCGTGGCTTCTGCAATGCTTCCACCGGATAGGCGGCGAGCGTCTTCTTATCGGCGGTGCCGGGAAACGCTGGTAGGCCGTCTGCGCCTCCTCAAGCGGTAGTTGAGGTGGTAGGCGCGGCGGCCATCCAGTACCGGGCAGAGCGGTTCGGTGTCGGCGCGCATCGGTGGCGAACTTCAGGTGGCCGATGGCCTTCTCCATATCGGCGCTGCCATGCGGAGGCAGGCTCCGAATCGGTAGTTGAGCGTGCGATCGGACGGCGCCAGGCTTACAAGCGCTGCGAATACAGGGCATGGCCTCGGCGAACCGCTGCTTTCTTGAAAGAGCTGGTCGGCAATACGCACTTGCTGGTCACCGCCTTTGGCCCGAGCGCCAGGATGGGGAGGAGAAAGCGCAAACTATGCCCGGTACCGGGTCATTTTCCGAG
>JADIYA010000031.1 GCA_016705545.1 Flavobacteriales bacterium | reverse complement strand
CGGCATCACCATCGCGGCCGAGAGAGCGCGAGAAATTCGGGTTCTCCACCAGCCGCCTCGGGATCGGGTACAAGGACATCATCACTTCTACATACGGAACATCAGCAAGCAGAAGAAATTCCCGACTGAAGCTGATGCACTTCTTCATCAACACCCGGCATGACCGACACCCGCCTACTACTGGAACGAGGCTGAGCAAGTGCGTGAACGTGTACTGCACGACCTGTGGAAGCTCTGCCGCCCGCTCGACACTCGACATCGGCGGCGGCCTACGCATAAGGCGCATGACTCAACTTCAGCTTCGGCCTGATTACAAGCAGTTGGCGAGATGGAAATCAATGGAATCAGGACGTGCGAGAGAACAAGGTGCAGGGCCCAACGTCTTCAGCGAGTTCGGCAGCTTCACCGTGGCGAGCGACGGCAGCGCCACCTTCTTCGGCATCGTGTACCAGAAAAACTGGAACGAGAATGCGCGGCGGACGCGATGGAGCGGCAGCTTAACGACCACCCTGCCCGCAAACACCTGAGGGATGTCAGCAAGCGCTTCATCATGCTGCCCGTGAACAACTGGCACGATGAGTGCGCGCGCGTCTTCCTCCAGCGGCATGACGCGGCCAGCGGCGACTGCAAGCAGCAGGCACGTCAACGCCATCTACCTGCCCAAGTACAACGAGGAGAAGAGAAGCGGTACATCGGCTGCACTTCAACACGGATGCCTCACCGGGACACAGCCCCAGGCGGCTTCGGCGGCGTCCGGCACTGCCTCATCCCAAGCCCAAAAACGCATTGCTCATCAGCCGTCTTCCCGACGGCACCGCAAATGGACGGATTATTCGCCGAGCAGCAGAGCGCCGAGCGGATGGCTCCGGCCTCCTGAACTGCCTGCCGGTTGAAGGGGCTGTCAAACGTCTGCCCGGCTGCGGCGCCTAACCCAGCCAACCCGCGGTATTGCACGCTCAGGGCTGCGCCGGGATGGCCGCCGAATTACGGGAGGGACGCCGAGCCTTCACGCACGGGGATGCGCTTGCCGTTCGGGTAGGCTGTGATGAAAGCGTCGCTTCCCGCCAAGGCGCTAGGCTTCATCCTTGCGGATGCGCGCACAGCATCGAGGTCCATGAGGCGGCCCGTGGTGTAGCGCGCTTTCGCGCTCTCCGGTGAAATCCGCTGTTGAGCGGCGTCAAATCGTTGAAACACATCAGGCAGGACCGGGCGGCTGTATACCCCGACCTGCACGGTGAAGAAGAGATGCGCCAGGTGGTCTCCACTTGCTTCGGAGCTGCGCCCGGCATTAGCGGTATGCCGTGACCTCAACGCCCAGGTTGAAGAGGGACTCCACGATCTGCTGCCCACTGGCAGGACGGCGCCCGCGCGGATAGCTGCGGCGCTCCTCGGGCTCGGCGTTGGCCTGCACACACGCCACCAACAGCGGATCGCGGTAATGTGGTGACGGGCAATGAAGATTCCGCCACGCGTGCAACCGAATAGTCGGCACCGCCGGGAACGGATGGGGCTTTCAGCAACGTTATCCTGCTGCGTGGCACGCGCTGGCTATCGCCCAGCGGGATCACGCCACATCGCGGTGACCACCACGGCATCGCGGTATCGCGCGCTCACCTGCAGGTAATGCTGCAAGCGCCCACCGCCCGTGAGGTCAGCGGTGCCGCACCAACCCATTGCTTACAATTCACCCATCACCGGGGTCATGTCGCTGAAAGCCTCTTGCGGAATCGGCTTGCGGAACGCAATCTACTTTAGACACGATGCCGGGACCTTCCACGTCATGGGATGCTGCTTCCCGGCATTGCTGATGGCTCGTTAACACGAAGAAATCCTCGCAAGCCAGTTCGTCGACATGGAAGTGGAGAGGCTGGGGCGATTGAGGCTGACTGACTTCACCAGGCGCTTCGGCGAATTGAGAGGTTGAGGGTTGAGGGGTTGAAGGTTGAGCGGTTGTGGTTTGAGGGGCCGATCGGTGCCGCTGGGCTGCTCACTTCCGGCAGCAGCCTGATCCGTGATTCCGCGAGCAGGGCTTCCGGTCCGCAGTGCGCTGCTCGATGGCATCAACTCACACTGCTGCGCTCCTCCGGCATGTCCCTGAAGCATCACGCTGGCTCCGGGCCTCGTTGATGCCCGCGGCACCACGCAGGCGCGATGCGATGTTGCTGGAGAATCCGCCTTCAATTCTAGTTGCACAGCACATGCATCGAGCAGCAGGGCACGGCTGCTGGCTTCTACCGCGGTGATGCAGGCCGTTCACGGCATCACGCTCGGCGGTGCGCGCTTGCTGGTGGAGCAGGTCGGCGACCTCGCGGTTGCTCTTCGCTGAGCTTCAGCGTCCATAGCATCCTCGCTCGCCCATGGCCAGCGCCTTCGCCTGGAAGTAGCGGCTGGCATCACCTCCATCATCACCAACCGCTGCTCTTCTGCGGTGAGGTAGTAGGCTTCACCAAGCGCTCGCGCAAGGCCTTCGCCTTCACGGCTTCCCTCGGCCATGCCGCTCAGAATCAGCCGCTTTCCGCCGCGCCCCGCAGCGATGCCGCGTGCAACGGATCCAGATGGCGCTTGCGCACGGCCATATGGTTCCGTACGTGGTCACGGTCGGGCACAGCTTGCGCGCGGTGGTGGCGCTGTCAGCTGCCAACACCGATGCGCGATCAGCTGCTCCTACGACCGTTGCTCTAATTCAACAGCATCCCGGAGCCTTGCTCTCGGACCTCACCACGAACAAATCAGGGTCGCTATCCGCATCGAACGTCGCAGCGGTCAGCGTCACGGTTTCGGACTTCATGAAACTCTCATACAACCGTGCGGGCACCTTGTCTTATCCGTGAGTCGGCGCTCGGCCTGTGCATTGGCCTGCGCGGTGGCGCTGGAAGGCGCGATTGAGTTCTCGGGTGGGGTGGCGGCGTCGCTTTACCAACGGTCTCCGTAACCAGGCCGCTTCCAGCCCGCTGAACTCACCTGTTGAAGTTCGCTCGGACGTGGTATCCCTGCCCTCAGGCAAAGGTGCAACGGCGACATCCGCCTGATTCCCTTGTGGATCCCCGCTGCTCGCAGGGGGCTCGATGGCCGATGCAACCGGTGGTTGTCCCTTCTCGGGTGGCGCAGCTTCCGATGAAACCGCAGCCACCTCCTGGATCGACTTCGGGGCCTGCTGCGCAAGCAGGGGCCCGGCAGGAGCAGGCTGTATGCCCAACACGCGTGATGCCACTTCCTCATAGCTGATTTTCTCGCCACGACTGTGCCTGTCGCCTGCCAAGTAGTTCTGCACCGTGATGGCCTTGTCTGCGGCTTGCAGCGCCAGCAGCTCATCCCGGCGGTAAGGCCGGCGGTACAGGCTGTCACGGAGCACGATGTCCTCGCTGCGATCAGCGCGCTTGCGCAGCTGCGCCGCCCGATCAACCAGGCCATTGGCTTCGCTTTCGAATTCGCGGGCCATGCCCAGCAGGGGCTCATCCGGAGCAAGGCCCCGTTTGGCCGTAAGGGCTTCAACCCGCTTCAGGCTATCGGTAGTGGACTTCCATTCCTCGCGCATGAGGAAGGCGCTGCGCTGACCGAGATCGGTGCGGATGATGTAGCGCTCGTCGATGAGCTGATCGGTTTTCTTCCGCAGCTTGTCGCTCTCCTTGCCCAGCGGCATGCCAGCGAGCTGCTTCTCCATGGAATCGATGCGCGTGGACAGGTCATCCATGCGCGCCACGTCGGCGTCGCGGAAGGCGATCGCATCGTTGATCCCCTTGGCGGTGCTGCGGTGCACCACCTTGCTGCTGAAGACATCGCGGGCGTATCGGCCAATGGAGACATAGCGATCCTTGATGGGATCCTTGCCAAGCGCAAAAGGCGTCGCCTCCGCCTCTGCTATCACGTTAGAGGCCTGGCTCCCTCCCCCGGCCAGTTCAGCTTGGCGCTGCGCGATGGCCTGCTCTCCACGCGCCAGATGCTCTTCGCGCAAGCGACGCAGCCGGTCAACGCGCGGCAGCACGGCCTCGGCCTGTTGCGGAGCCATGTTGAGCACGGCCACTTGCCGCTGCATTTCGGCACGCAGGCTGTCGGCGAGCATGCTCTCGATGCCGTTGATGGCATCGGCGCGCGCATCAAGGTCCACCAGGCGTTCTGCGCGCTGGAGATCGGACGCGTACTCACCGTACAGATCCGCGATGATGGCCTCATCCCGGATAGCACTGTTGAAGCCGAGGGCCGGTATGCTCATGTCGGCCGGCACTTCGGCTCTGCCTCCAGAGTGCTCGCTTGGGCATCCAATCGTGCAAGGCTCTCATCGATTGCCGCGATCGTTGCTGGACCTGTTCGCGCTTGGCACGGTCGCGCTCAGCGCCCGCCAGCTGCTGCAATTCCGCACGCTCATTCTCCAACACGAAGCGCTGGTCCGAGGCTCCATCGCGCGCAGCTCCATCCAGCTCATTGCCTTGCCCACGACGGGCTTCCTCGGTTCCTGCGGCTTCGGCTGCAAGCCGTTCTTCGGCACCGCTGCTCTGCGGTACTTGAGCGATGGTAGCGCTCTGGACGGTGCGGTTCGTGGTGCCGGTCGACGGCTGCGTGGTGCTTCGATTTGCAACGCGTTGCGCATCCTCAGGCAATCCACGGTCCTCGGTGCCGCTGGTCTGCGGTGCTTGTGCGGCGGTTGTGCTGCGCACGTTCTTATCCCCGGCAGTGCCTTCGGGCAATTCACCGGTGCGCGTAGTTTCCAGAGGTGCATTCGTCTCAGCATCGCGCTCCGCGGCGCGCGTGGCATCGCGTTGCTCGCCGATGGCTTGCGCAGCGCTTGCGAGGTCCCAATCGAACACGCGGGTCTCTGCTTCGGGGCGCTCGGCCATGGCGGCGGCGTCGAAGCGCTCATCAATGGGCAATGCCGCCACGCGCTGGTCGGTGCTGCTGATGCGCATACCAAGCTGCGTCCGATTGGGCCGCGTGAGTTCAGAGCCGGCTCCGCGCTCAGTGGTCTGGGTCAAGTGCCGGGTCAGTGAGGCTTGCCCTCGCACCACGGCGGTCTGTCGCTCAGCGATCTCCGCTCTACGGACGGCGGCCTGCGTTTCATCACGGAGGGCGAGCTGCTGCTGCTCCAGTTCAGCGATTCGCCGATCGAGTTCCTCCTGCTTCGAGCGCGGACGCGTTTCGCTGCGTTCACGCCTCAAACGCGCAAGGCCATCGGCCAGCTCGCTCTCTTCATCGCGCTTAGCCTTGGCCATCGCCAGCAGGCGAGCGGCTTCCTTCTCTTGCTCCTGCACTTTGAGCCGCGCTTGTTCTGCCGGCTCCTGCGCCAATTCCGGTTTCGCGCGCTCATCCAAGCGCTGCTTCAGTGCGCGCAGTTGGGCCAATGCCTTCTCATCATCCTTCGCAGCGATGGCGCCTTTCAAATCGCTGCTGAGCTTGTCAGCTTCTGCCGCTCGCTGGCGCGAGTTGCGGGCGGCCGTGCTCAATGCAACACCGGTTGACTGCGCCGCGCGTGCCCGCATGGCGGCTTCACGAGCGCGTTGACGTTCAATCGCTGCCTCGGTCATCAGCGTGTTCCGCTGTTGCTCATCATCGGTGATGGCCGATGCGCGTTTCACGAGGTCGTCTGCCCTGGCTGCGGCCTTCTCGGCTTCCTGAGCGGCGTCGAGCGCGAGGGCGAAGGCTTCTCCAGCCATGGCTTGCTCCTCCAGTGATTGCGCCTCGCGCTCGCGCGCATCGTCACTGGCGAGCTGCAGCGCTTTGGCCTGGTCGATGTCGCCGGTGAAGCCAGCGCGTGTGAGCAGGTCGCCCGTTGGCTGCTCGGTTGGCTTGGGGTCCTCGGCCACGACCTCTCGTGTGCTCACATCGAGGCGGGCGCGGCGCTTGATCTCGTCAAGGGCCAGTGCCACCATGTCCTCGCCGAGCGGCTCGTCGAAGTAATTGCGGATGGTAAGGCGCTCCAGGTCACCGTTGCGGTCGAGGATGAGCTCCTGCCGATAGGCGCGAGGGCCTTCGGCCTTGGGCACATCCACCATGCCCATGTGGGTTTTGCCCGAGGGGCCGCAATCCACGTGATAGCGGTACCGGCCGGCACGCGGCAGGCTGAGCGCATAGTTCCCATTGATATCCGTGCGCACAGCAGCCACTTGTTCCTGCGTGAGCATGTCCTCCACCACGATGCTCGCCTTGCGATCCTCCTTGTCGAGGCTGCTGGCATAGGTGCCCTTGAATACGGTGATGTTCACCGGGGCCTGCGCCGTGCCCACGCGGTAAACGTGCAGCATGCCCTGCTTGCTGTTGCGGCCACTGGCGAAGCAGGCTTCCTTCTGCTCGGCATCCACGATGTAGAGGATATCGTCATCGGGCGTGCTCACGGCGAAATCGAGGTTCTCCGGTCGGCCGAATGCGTCGAGGCCCTTGTCGTATCCGGCCCGGAACACATCGTAGCCACCCATGCTGTTGTGGCCCTTTCCGCTGAAATAGAAGGTCTTGCCGCTTGGGTGCATGAACGGGAAGTCCTCGTCCTGCTCGGTATTGATGTAGCCCGCTAGCTTCACCGCCGTGGCGTAGGTGCCATCGGGCAGAAGCTCGGAACGGTAGATGTCGAGCCCGGTGGCGCCATCCTTCCCGTAGCTGCTGAAGTAGATGGGGCCGTTGCGCTCGGGCAGGTAAACCAAGCTGCGGTGCTTGCGCTTCTTGTCGAGGCTGGTCTTCAATTCCTCCGGGAGCACGACCAAGCGCCCGCCGATATCGGCGAGGTCGTAGAACCGGAAGAAGTCAGCGTCCGCGACTTCCACCTTGCTTCGCACGGTGATCTCCTTCAGATTGCTCAAGAGCCTTTCGCCGTTGCGGCATTGCTTCTGGAGCGCTTCCACCGGATAGGTGGCGAGCAGCTTCTTATCGGCGGTGCCCAGGAAGCGCTGGTAGGCTGTCTGGGCGTCCTTGAAGCGGTAGTTGAGGGTGATAGGCGCGGCCAAGCCAGTACCATGCAAGCGGTTCCGTGGTGGGCGCATCGGTGGCGAACTTCAGGTGGCCGATGGCCTGCTCCTTATCGGCGCTGCCATGCAGGAGGCAGGCTCCGAATCGGTAGTTGAGCGTGCGATCGGACGGCGCCAGGCTTACAAGCTGCGAATACAGGGGCATGGCCTCGGCGAACCGCTGCTCTTGAAAGAGCTGGTCGGCTTGTGCACGCACTTGCTGGTCACCGCCTTGGCCGAGCGCCAGGATGGGGAGGAGGAAAGCGCAAACTATGCCCGAGGTACGGGTCATTTTCCGAGAGTGGCCGCTTGTACCGCAGCCGAGGTGCTTGGGTTTCACGGTGTTCCGCTGCTCTTGCCAGCGAGGCTCAGGCGGTTCTCCTCGCCGCGAAGCAAGCGGCCGATGTTCTCGCGGTGGGTGTAGAAGACCATGGCGCAAAGCACGATAGCGAAGCCCACCTTGATGCGGCTCTGCTCATTCCACACCAGGGCGACCGCCAGTGGGAAGGCCAAAGCCGCGACCAACGAGCTCAACGACACATAGCGCGACGCGAGGAAGACGATGGCGAAGACCGCGACGCACACCCCAGCCGCACCGGGATGCACCGCCAGCACGCCGCCCAAACTGGTGGCCACACCCTTGCCTCCGCGGAAACCCGCGAACACCGGATAGAGATGGCCGAGCACGGTGGCGATCACCAGGGCCACACGAAACCACATCCACGGTGCTGTATCGGGCTGCAGTTCCGTGAAGTTGGGCAGCACCCGGACCGGAATGAAGCCCTTGAGCACATCGATGAGCAGCACTGGCAATGCTGCCCGCGGACCGAGCACGCGAAAGGTGTTGGTGGCGCCGGCATTGCGGCTGCCGTGCTCGCGCACATCAACGCCGAAGAAGGCGCGCCCCCACCACACGCTGGTGGGGATGCTTCCACAGAGATAAGCCAGCACCATGGCGACCGCTCCGTACACCCAAGGGAAGTCCATCGTTCAGTGTTCTGCGGATGGAATGGCACGACCGCTTGGCCAATGCCGTTTCATCATGGGGTAAAAATAACCGCGCCCTGATGCGGGCCCCAGACCTGCCCGGCAGTTTGCCACGACCCGGATGTTATCAACCCGCAGGATGCCAGCGTGTTCAGCACCTCTCCCGGATCCTTCCGGATCACACGTTGAAGAGGAAGTGCATGACGTCGCCGTCGCGCACCACGTACTCCTTGCCTTCCGTGCGCAGTTTCCCGGCTGAGCGGCAAGCGGCCTCGCTGCCAAGCGTGGTGAAATCGTCGTAGCCGATCACTTCAGCGCGGATGTATCCCTTCTCGAAGTCGCTGTGGATCACGCCTGCGGCCTGCGGTCCGGTATCGCCTTGGTGGATGGTCCATGCCCTTACCTCTTGCACACCTGCGGTGAAGTAGGTCTGGAGCTTCAGCAGGTGGTAAGCGGCGTGGATCAGCTTGTTCACGCCCGGCTCTTCCAAGCCGATGTCCTTGAGGAACATCTCGCGCTCTTCGGGGGTCTCCAAACTGGCGATTTCCGCCTCGATGGCCGCTGTGACGAAGATCACCTCCGCGTTCTCGCTCGCAACAGCAGCTCTCACTTTCTCCACGTACTCATTGCCTTTCACGGCGCTCTTCTCATCCACGTTGCATACGTACATCACGGGCTTGGCCGTGAGCAACTGGAACTCATTGAGCAGCGCGGGATCGTCGTTCGCGGTGATGGCCGTGCGTGCGCTCTCTCCTTTCAGCAGGGCGGTGCGTATGCGCGTCAAGAGATCGAAACGGCGCTTGGCCTCCTTCTCGCCGATGGATGCCTGCTTCTCCACCTTCTTGATCCGGGCCTCCACGGTCTCCAGGTCCTTGAGCTGCAGCTCGATGTCGATCACCTCCTTGTCACGCACGGGATCCACGCTGCCATCCACGTGCACCACGTTGGGGTCGTCGAAGCAGCGGAGCACATGCAGGATGGCATCGCACTCGCGGATGTTGCCGAGGAACTGATTGCCCAGCCCCTCCCCTTTGCTGGCACCTTTCACCAGTCCGGCGATGTCCACGATCTCCACCGTGGTGGGCACCACGCGCTGGGGCTTCACCAGCTCGGCGAGCTTGTTCAGGCGCGCATCGGGCACAGTGATCGTGCCCACGTTGGGCTCGATGGTGCAAAAGGGGAAATTGGCCGCCTGCGCCTTCGCGTTGCTGAGGCAGTTGAACAAGGTGCTCTTGCCCACATTGGGCAGCCCGACGATTCCGCACTTCAAGGCCATGGCTCCTTCCCGGTTTTGAGGGCCGCGAATGTAGGCGAAGGGCTCACGAGCCGATGATGATGATGCCCGTCTTGCGAAACGGGCTGGTAAGAGCCTCGATCCTTTCGCCCCGTATGTTCGCCCAATCATGCGCGAAGCAGCCTTCATCAAGCGCAACCAGGCGAAGTGGCAGCGCCTGGAGCGGAGCGTCGAGGGCCTTGCGCAGCTCAGCGGCGATGAGGCCAGCGCCCTCTATATCGAGCTGAACGATGATCTGAGCTACGCTCGCACCTTCTACCCGCGCAGCGCTGTGGTGGGCTACCTCAACGGCCTCGCCTTGCGGCTGCACCATCACATTTACCGCAACAAGCGCGTTCCGCGCGGGCGCTTCATCACGTTCTGGACCGAGGAAGTGCCTTTGGCCGTTTACGCCGCGCGGCGCGATCTGCTGCTCTCCTTCGCGGTGTTCGCCTTGGCGGCGCTGATCGGAGCCGTGAGCACCGCGCACGATGAGACCTTCCCGCGCCTGATCCTCGGCGACTACTACGTGGACATGACCCTCGACAACATCCGCCAGGGCCGGCCCATGCATGTATACGCCGATGAAGATGGCACCTTCATGTTCCTGCGCATCACCATCAACAACATCAAGGTGGCGCTCACAGCCTTCGTGGCGGGGATCTTCCTGAGCCTCGGAGCCATCTATCTGCTGCTGAACAACGGCATCATGGTGGGCGCATTCCAGTGGTTCTTCCACGAGCAAGGTGTGCTGCGAGAAAGCGTGCTCACCATCTGGGTGCATGGCACCTTGGAGATATCGGCCATCATCATCGCGGGCGGCGCCGGGCTCTGCATCGGCAATGCGTGGCTCTTCCCGGGCACCTACGCGCGCGGCGAGAGCTTCCGGCGCGGCGCCAAGACGGGTCTGAAAGTGGTGCTGGGGCTGGTGCCCGTCTTCATCCTGGCTGGTTTCCTCGAGAGCTTCGTCACCCGCCATGCGCTCACGTTGAGGCCGTGGGTGGCCAGCACCATCATCCTCGGATCGCTCGCTTGGGTGATCTGGTACTTCATCATCCTCCCCTACCATGCACATCGGCGAACCCGTTCAACTGCGAAAAGCGCGTGATTTCGGACAGATCTTCTCTGACACCTTCGCCTTCCTGCGGCAGGAGTGGCGGCCTTTGCTTCGGGCCATCGCGCTCGTGGGATTGCCAGCTGGGCTGATCGGCGGCTTCCTCTCCGGTGACGCGCTCGCGGGCGTGCAGCAATTCCAGATCCGGGCTGATGGCGATCCCGAAGGCGCTCTGGCACTCCTCGGATCGAGCATGCTGGGCCTGGTGCCCGGCATGCTGCTCCTGCTGGTCGCGTGGTCGCTCGTGGTCGCCATGGTGCACGAATACCTGCGGGCGTACCATCTCGGCGAGCATCATCTGCTCCAATCCGGGGACATCATCAAGCGCGGCTTCGCACAGATCGGGCCCTACTTCGGCGCCTCGTTCCTGAGTGGATTGCTGGTGCTGCTCGGGCTGCTTCTGTGCGTTCTGCCAGCGATCTACCCGGCTACGGTGCTCTCGCTGGCACTTGCGGCGCATGCCATCGAGCGCACGGGCGGCGCGGGCGCATTGGGGCGCTCGAACAGCTTGGTGAGCGGAGATTTCTGGCCCACGCTCGGATTGTCGATCGTGATGCTCATCGTGAAGGGCATCATCGACCAGGTCATCGTCCTGCCCTTCACCATTGCGGGCCTGGTGATCGGCGTGAATGCAGGCCTGGAATCGGCCATGGAGGGCGGCCCGCTGGAACTGCCAACGTGGATCAGCGTCTTCAATGCCATCAGCACCGCCGTGCAATGGTGCGCGCAGATGCTCACGTATCCCCTGGTGGCGGTGGCCTATATGATGAAGTACTTCAGCCGCGTGGAAGAGACCGAGGGCATCGGGCTCAAAGAGAAGATCGCGGGCTTCGACCAGGCGTAGGCATGCGAAGGCTCTTGCTGCTCTTCGCGCTCATGCTGGCGGCTGCTCCGGCCTTCACCAGCGCGCCTTCCGACAGCCTCGCGCCCGATGAGCGCCCCGCCGTGCGCGCGTTCAATGCTGATCGCATCGACCAGTTGCGCGCCGACCTCGATTACGACAAGGACCTGCGTCGCGCACCAAGCCTGTGGGACCGCTTCAAGCAATGGCTCTTCGATTGGCTGCAGCGCATCCTCGGCTCGCGCGCCGGCGGCTTCGTAGTGGACAACCTCATCTACCTCATCAGCTTCCTCGCCATCGTCACGGCCATCGTGGTGCTGAGCCGCAACGGCCTGCGCAGCATCTTCCATGGCGCACCGAGGAGCTTGGGGCAAGTGATCACCGCCGAAGAGGACATCCGCGCCATGGATATCCCATCGCTGATCGCGCAAGCTGAAGCCGCAGGCGATTGGCGCGGCGCCATCCGATTGCACTACCTGCTGGTGCTGCGCAAATTGGTGGATCAAGGGCTGCTCTCCTGGAGCCCTGAGCACACCGACCGCGACTACATGCGGCAGTTGAAGGACCCTGCGATGCGCGCGCGCTTCACGAATGCCGCGCTCATCTTCCAATGGGTGTGGTACGGCCACGCTGAAGTGGACCGTGTGCGCTACGCCTCGTTCCAGCGCCCTTTCGTTGAATTCGAGCAAGCACCGGCGCGATGAACCGATTCGAGAAACGCCTGCTGATCGGGCTTGGCCTGCTGATCGTGCTGCTGGCCGTGCTGGAATCACTCGCACCGAAGCCGATGGATTGGTCGTGGTCGTTCTCGCGCCACCACAAAACGCCTTACGGTTCCAAGTACTTCTACGAGCGCCTGCCCGACCTCTTCCCCGAGGTGCGCGCCATCACAGACCCGATCACCACCACTGCGGACAACCGCCTCCATGACGAGCTCGCCTTATCGGAACCTGTGAACCATGTGCTCATCAACCATCATCTTTCGCTCGATGGATATGCGGCTGAGCAGCTGCTCGCCCTGGTGGCCATGGGCGATCACGCCTTCCTATCAGCGCATTGGTTCGGCAGCGATCTGGCCGATTCGCTCAATATCGCGGTGCAGCAGGGTTTCAACGTGCAGGAAGACACCAGCGACATCCGCTTCGTGGGCGAGCAACGCATGGCCAACGGGGTATTCCGCTTCGCGCGCGGATTCCCGGGCACCTACTTCACGCGCTACGACACCGCCCGCACGCGCGTGGTGGCCGTTGATGGCGCTGCACGTCCCGTGCTGCTGCACATGCGCTGGGGCGATGGCCGCATCGTGCTGTGCAGCGCACCGCTGGCCTTCACCAACTACAACCTGCTGAAGGACCGCAACGCGCAGTTCGCTGCTGCGGCGCTGAGCCTGCTGCCGCCACGTGCGCTTTGGTGGGATGAGTACCAGAAAGCCGGCCGGGTGGAGAACACGTCCTTCTTCCGCTTCGTGCTGAGCCAACCCGCGCTGAAATGGGCGCTCTACCTCGCGGAATCGCTGCTCGTGCTCTTCACCTTGGTTTACGTGAGGCGCCAGCAGCGCGCCATACCGGTGATGGAGCCGCCGCGCAACGCCAGCCGGGAGCTCGCGGATACCATCGGCCGCCTGTACTGGCACAAGGGTGATCATGCCGGCATTGCGCGCAAGCTCATCCTCCATTTCAAGGATGATGTTCGCGCACGCGCCTATCTGCGCTCATTCGCGTACGACGACGAGACCTTCAGGCACCTCGCCACCAAGGCCGGCATGCCCACTGATGATATGGCCCGCCGCCTCCGGAACCTCGAACGCATCGAAGCAGCGCCGCGCCTGAGCGAGGCCGAGCTGCTCGCCCTCAGCAACGAACTTCACGACCTGCGCCAACGCCTCCCTTGATCCATGACCGACGAACACAGCCCCTACATGCCGCCCACCGACCCCGGCTACACCCCACCCCCAAACCACGCCGCACCGGACCACGGCGGCTTCGTGCCGCATGTGCCGCTCACCGAATTGCAGCTCGCCACCGACCGCCTGCGCCAGGAGGTGCGCAAGGTGATCGTGGGCCAGGAAGAAGTCGTTGAGCTGTTGCTGATCGCGCTGCTCAGCGATGGACACGTGCTCATCGAGGGCGCGCCAGGACTGGCGAAGACGCTGATGGCGAAACTGCTCGCGCGCTGCGTGCGCACCGGTTTCTCGCGTGTGCAGTTCACCCCTGATCTCATGCCCAGCGACCTGATCGGCACCAGCGTCTTCGACCCGCGCACCACCGCCTTCGAGTTCCGTCCCGGCCCCATCTTCAGCAACATCGTGCTCGTGGATGAGATCAACCGCGCGCCTGCCAAGACGCAGAGCGCGCTCTTCGAGGCGATGGAGGAACGGCAGGTCACCGTGGACGGCCGCACCTATCCGTTGGCACCGCCCTTCATGGTAGTGGCCACGCAGAATCCCATCGAGCAGGAAGGCACCTACCGCTTGCCGGAAGCGCAGCTCGACCGTTTCTTCTTCAAGCTGAATGTCGGCTATCCGACCGTGGAGGACGAGACCGCGATCCTCATGCGTGCGCAGCAAGGCCGTGAACTGCTCAGCGCCGATGCCATCATCCCGGTGATCGGCCCCGAAGAACTGGAACGCGCACGCTGGCTCACGCGCCAGGTGCGCTGCGAGGAGAAACTCTTGCGTTACATCGCCGCCATCGTCGATCGCACGCGCCACGATGGCTCCTTGATGCTCGGCGCATCGCCGCGCGCATCGCTCGCCATCCTCAGTGCATCACGCTCCAGCGCTGCCGTTTCGGGCCGTGACTTCGTGACGCCAGAGGATGTGCAGGCCATGGCCCCCCATGTGCTCCGTCACCGCGTGCAGCTCACGCCCGAGCGCGAGATGGAAGGGCTCAGCCCAGACCAGGTGGTGCAGCAGCTCGTGAAGCAGATTGAAGTGCCGCGCTAGAATGCTCCATCGGCTGCGCAGCATCTTCCTCACCCGCCGCTTCTTCGGGATCGGCTGGGCCTTGGTGCTGCTCTTCGTGCTGGGCTGGGCGTGGGATCCACTGCTGGTGGCGGCGAAACTCTGCGCGCTGACCTTCACGCTCGCGCTGGTTGCCGAGCTCTTCCTCTTGTTCGGCCCCCGCTCCGGCCTGCACGGCGCGCGGCGCACCTACGACCGCTGGAGCAACGGCGATCAGAATCCGGTGACCATCGAACTCGAGAGCGGCTACGGCATCCCCATGCGGCTGCGCGTGCTGGATGAGCTGCCGCACCAGTTCCAGAAGCGCGACCTTGAATTCACAGGAAGCATCGGCGCCTGGTCGAAGCGCGCATTCAGGTACGATGTGCGTCCGGTGCAGCGGGGCGTTTACCGCTACGGCGCCATCAACATTTTGGTGAGCAGCGTGCTCGGGCTGATGGAGCGCCGCTTCGTGCTCGATGCGGATAAGGAAGTGGCCGTGTACCCGAGCTACCTGCAACTGCGCAAGTACGAGTTGCTCGCCATCAGCAACCGGCTCACGCTCGCGGGCATCAAGCGCATCCGCCGCGTGGCGCACCAGAGCGAATTCGAGCGGATCAAGGAATACGTGCCCGGCGACGACCGCCGCACCGTGAACTGGAAGGCCAGCGCGCGCCGCGGCCGCTTGATGGTGAACCAGTACCAGGACGAGAAGGCGCAGCAGGTCTTCTCACTGATCGACACCGGCCGCGTGATGAAGATGCCCTTCGAGGGACTGAGCCTGCTGGATTACGCTATCAATGCCTCACTGGTGATCAGCAGCATCGCCATGCGCAAGGAGGACCGCGCGGGCCTGCTCACCTTCAGCAATACACCCCACGACTTCGTGCGCGCCAGCCGGCAGCGCGGCCACATGCAGCACATCCTGCAAGCCCTCTACGCCCAAGGCACCGACTACAAGGAGACCGACTTCGAGGCGCTGTTCATGGCCGTACGCCGCGAACTGCACCAGCGCAGCCTGCTGCTGCTCTTCACCAACTACGAGAGCGCGCAGGCCATGCACCGCCAGCTGCCCTATCTGCAGCGGCTGGCGCGCCAGCACCTGGTGGTGCCCATCTTCTTCCTCAACACCGATCTCGAAGAGGACCTGCGCCACCTGCCCACCGATACGGAGCAAGTGTACGTGCGCGCCATCGCCGAGAAAATGGTGCACGAGAAGCGCCTCATCGCGCGCGAGTTGGAGCAGCACGGCCTGCCCGCGATCCTCTGCCGCCCGCAGGACCTCACCGTGAACGTGATCAACCGGTATCTGGAGATCAAGGCGAGGGGGATGCTGTAGGCGAGCTTTGTCATGTGCGGCTCCCCCAGCGCCAATACATTTGGCCGCCGAATCCCAACGCCATGACCGTAGCCACGAAGAAGAAGGTCCACAACTACAGCGCCGGCCCCTGCATCCTGCCGCAAGAGGTCTTTGAGCAGGCCGCGCAAGCGGTGCTCGACTTCGAGGGCAGCGGGCTCAGCATCCTGGAGATCAGCCACCGCAGCAAGCCCTTCGAGGCCGTGATGGCCAAAGCCCAAGCGCTGGTGAAGGAACTGCTCGGAGCGCCGGAGCATTACCAAGTGGTCTTCCTTGGCGGAGGCGCCAGTCTGGGATTCCACATGGTGCCGCTCAACTACATGAAGCCGGGCGGCAAGAGCGCCTACGTGAACACCGGCGAGTGGGCCTCGCGCGCCATCAAGGAGAGCAAGCTCGCAGGCGAGACCCTCGTGGTGGCCAGCAGCGAGGACAAGAACTTCAGCTACATCCCCAAGGGCTTCGGGATCCCGGCGGATGCGGACTACTTCCACCTCACCAGCAACAACACCATCTTCGGCACGCAGTGGAAGCAATTCCCCGAGTCGCCCGTGCCGGTTGTCTGCGACATGAGCAGTGACATCTTCAGCCGTCCGGTGAACGTGGCCGACTTCGCTCTGATCTACGGAGGCGCGCAGAAGAACATGGGCCCTGCCGGTGCCACGGTGTACCTCTTCGACCCGGAGCGCACCGGCAACACCGGCCGCAAGCTCAGCCCCATGCTCGACCTGAAGAACCACGGCAGCAAGGAGAGCATGTACAACACCCCACCGGTGTTCGCGGTGTACGTGAGCATGCTCACCATGGAGTGGATGAAGAAATTGGGCGGCGTGGCCGAGATCGAGCGCCGCAACAGCGCCAAGGCCAAGCTCCTGTACGATGCGGTGGACCGCCTGCCGCTCTTCAAGGGCACCGCCGCCGCTGAGGACCGCAGCACCATGAACGCCTGCTTCGTGATGCGTGATGCCGCACTGGAACCCGCCTTCGATGCCCTTTGGAAAGAAGCCGGCATCAGCGGCATCCGCGGCCACCGGAGCGTGGGCGGCTACCGCGCCAGCATGTACAATGCACTGCCCATCGAGAGCGTGCAGGTACTGGTGGAGGTGATGGAGCATTTCGCACAGAAGAACGGATAGACCTTCAACCTTCGCCGAAGTCATCGGCAGATACCATGCGCATACACGCCAACGACGGCATCTCCGCAGCAGCCAAGGCCCGCTTGCAGGAGGAAGGGTTCAACGTGACCACCGAGCACGTGCCGCAGGAGCAGCTCGCCACCTACTTGAACAAGGAGAAGGTGGAGGTGCTGCTCGTGCGCAGCGCCACCAAGGCGCGTCGTGACCTGATTGATGCCTGCCCCGGCATCAAGCTCATCGGTCGCGGCGGCGTGGGCCTCGACAACATCGACGTGGCGCATGCCCGCAGCAAGAACATCCCGGTGGTGAACACACCGGCCTCTTCGAGCATCAGCGTGGCCGAACTGGTGATCGCGCACCTCTTCACCCTGATGCGCTCGCTGCACAAGAGCAACCGTCGCATGGCCGGGGAGGGCCGCACCAAATTCAAGGAGCTGAAGAAGGAATATGAGAAGGGCTTCGAGCTGCGGGGCAAGACCCTCGGCGTGATCGGCTTCGGCCGCATCGGCCAATGGACCGCCCGCTATGCGCTAGGCTGCGGCATGAAGGTGATCTATTCTGACAACCACGCCACCGCCGATGTGCTGGAACTGGAGGTCGGTGGCGTGATCGTGCGCGTGCCCGTGAAGATGGTGAGCCTTGATGACCTCTTGAAGCAGAGCGATGCCGTGAGCCTGCATGTGCCCGCGCAAAAGGATGGCCGACCGGTGCTGGGCAAGCGCGAGCTCAGCCTGATGAAGCCCGGTGCCGTGCTGGTGAACACCGCGCGAGGTGGAAGCGTGGATGAAGATGAATTGCTCGCGGCGCTCAAGGATGGCCGCTTGCGCGGTGCTGCGCTCGATGTATTCCTGAATGAACCCGAACCCCGCGCCGACTTGCTGGCCGAGCCCGGCTTGAGCCTGAGTCCGCACATCGGTGCCGCCACGGCAGAGGCCCAGGGCCGCGTGGGCGATGAGCTGGTGGAGCGGATCCTCAGTTGGCGGTCGGCCGCCACGGTGGCCTAGGGCATGATTGAGCTGCGCCCGTTCCGTGCCTGGCGTCCGGCGCCTGAGCGAGCGCATCTGGTGGGCTCGCGCACCTACGTCTCCTACTCCGAGGAAGAGCTTGCGAAACGCTTGGCGGAGAACCCGCACAGTTTCCTGCATGTGCTGCGCCCCGATGATGCAAGCACCGCCAAGCTCACGCGCATGGAGCGTTTCCACCGTGTGCGCACGGCCTTCAAGGGCTTCTGCGATGCGAGCACCATGGTGCGCGAAGAGCAGCCCTCGATCTACCTCTATGAGCAGGAATCGCGCGGCAATATCACGCGCGGCATCGTCTGCGGCGTGAGCACCCAAGCATACCGCGATGGCCGGATAAAGGTGCATGAGCAAACGCTAACGGCACGCGAACAGCTCTTCGCCGAGTACCTGGGCAGCACAGGGATGAACGCCGAGCCGGTGCTGCTGGCCACGCCCGATGGCACCGCTTGGGAGGCGCTGCTCGACCCACTGCTGAACACACGGCCCGCCTATGCCCATCGCACGCGCGACCTCGTGAGCCATCGCCTCTGGCCGATCACCGACCGGACCATGCACGAGCGATTGCAGCGCGCCTTCGCTGAAGTGCCCGCACTCTACATCGCCGATGGCCACCACCGGCTGGCGAGCAGCGCGCGCCTGGCCGAATCGCGCGGCCTCACGGATGTGGATCCCGCCTATTGGTGCCTGGCGTTCATCGTCCCGCGCAAGCAACTCTACGTGTTCAATTTCGATCGCGTGGTGAATGACTTCGGCGGATCGGATGAGCGCGCATTCCTCATGTCCTTATCACGGATCGGCGCCCTCGCACCCGCACGAGGCCCTTTCGCCGCTCCGGGCATCATCGGGGTGCGCACGGCCAGCGGCTGGCACGCACTCACGCTCCCGCCACAGGCCGAGCCATGCGCAGCGGCCGATTGCCTGGATGCCGCCCGCCTCAGCTCGCTGGTGCTCGGCCCGGTGCTCGGCATCCACGACCTGCGCACCGATCCCCGCGTGGGCTTCGTGCCCGGCACCGCTGGTACCTCCGAACTGGACCGGCGCGTGGAGCAGGGTGAGGCTGCGGTCGCCTTCCACCTGCATCCCGTGAGCTTCGAGCAACTGAAGGCCGTCTCGGATGAGGGCGGGACGATGCCCCCGAAGAGCACCTACATCGAGCCGAAACTGCGGAGCGGCATGCTGGTGTATTCGTTGGAGGAAGCTTGATGGCGCGCGAAATAGAGGGCTCTCCTTGTCGATTGCGATTGTTGATTCCTGTGTACTGATTGCTGATTCGTGTGTTCACACGCTTCAGCAGGAAAAGGGCTCCGCATCGAACGAGGCCGCTCACATCGCAACTTCGCCGCATGCAGGAGAATACGCCCTTGGCCGAGCGCATGCGCCCGCGCACCCTCGATGAGGTGGTGGGCCAGTCGCACCTGATCGGGCGGGATGGCGTGCTGCGCAAGGCATTGGCGGGCGGCATGCTGCCGAGCATGATCCTGTGGGGTCCGCCAGGCGTGGGCAAGACAACGCTCGCGCGGCTGATCGCCCAAGGGCTGAAGCGCCCCTTCCACACGCTGAGCGCGATCAACAGCGGCGTGAAGGATGTGCGCGAGGTGATCGAGCAGGCCGGCGGCGCAGGCCTCTTCGCGCGCAGCGCCGTGCTCTTCATCGACGAGATCCACCGCTTCAGCAAAGCGCAGCAGGACAGCCTGCTCGGCGCCGTTGAGAAAGGCACCATCACCTTGATCGGCGCCACCACCGAGAACCCGAGCTTCGAGGTGATCGGCGCGCTGCTCTCGCGCTGCCAGGTGTACGTGCTGGAGCCGTTGGCCGAAGAGCAACTCATGGAACTCTTGCAGCGCGCCATGGCAACCGATGCGGAACTGAAAGAGCGCAGCATCGAGCTCCGCGAGATAGCGGCCTTGATGCGCGCCAGCGGCGGCGACGCACGGCGGCTGCTCAACACCTTCGAGCTCTGCGTTAAGGCCGCCGGTGATCCGGCCGTGATAACGGATGCGCTGGTGGCCGAGGTTGCGCGCACCTCCGTCCGCTACGACAAGCAAGGCGAGCAGCACTACGACATCGTGAGCGCCTTCATCAAGAGCATGCGCGGCAGCGACCCAAACGCGGCGGTGTACTGGCTGGCGCGCATGGTCGAGGGCGGCGAGGACCCGCTCTTCATCGCGCGCCGCATGGTGATCCTGGCCAGCGAGGACATCGGCAATGCCAATCCGAATGCCCTGCTGATGGCCACCACCGCCATGCAGGCCGTGCAGATGATCGGCTGGCCGGAGGGCCGCATCATCCTGAGCCAATGCGCGGTGTACCTGGCCTGCTCACCGAAGAGCAATGCGAGCTACATGGCCATCGGTGCGGCACAGTCCGAGGTGCGTCGCAGCGGCGACCTGCCTGTGCCCTTGCACCTTCGCAATGCACCAACCAAGCTGATGAAGGACCTCGGCTACGGCTCGGACTACCAATACAGCCACGACGGAGCCGGCAACTTCGTGAATCAGGAATTCCTGCCCGAAGCGATCAGCGGGAAGTCATTCTATGCACCGGGGGACAATCCGAAGGAGCAGGAATACGCGCGCATGCTGGAACGGCTGTGGAAAGGCAAGTACTTGGGGAAATCTGAAACATGAAAGCTGAAACGCTGAAAGGCCCTCGGCTTTGTTTCAGCATTCAACTTTCAGCCTTCACTTCTTCTTGATCTGGCTCAGCCCGCTCGCTCCTGCTCGAGGAAGCGCTGGTGCATGTCGTAGATGATGCCGAGGCTCACCATCAATCCGCCGATGGCCTGTTCAAGCATCTGCCAGATGATGTCCACCACCACGTGCGCCATGCCATGTTTCGCGAAGCTCATTCCCAGCACGAAGATCACCAGGTACACGAAGAAGCCGATGCCCGCCGATAGCAGCATGGACATGAAGGGGAAAGCCTTCTTCAAGGAGATCCATTCATAGGCCACGGCCTTGTGCGTGGCAACGGTCTGACCCAAGCCCAGCACCAGGTACACCACGGCGGCCAGGGTGAGGTAGAGCCACTTTGGAACGGTCAAGTCCTGCATATCGCTTAGCACCACCCCATGCCAAGCATAGGACAAGCCGTACATCACAATGGACGAGAGCAGCCAGGGAAGCAGGATGAAGCGTCGGAGCAGGTTCATGCGTCTAGGACACAGGCAATGTTACGGAAGCGGACCGCCAATGGAGGTGACGGATGCTAGTCCTACATTGCCACACATGGAGAACGAGCACAGGCGTGGCGTGGTTGCCTTGCTGCTGGCGGCGGTTATCATCGGTGCCGCGCCCGCCTGCCGAAAGGTGAGCGAGAAGCCCACTTGGGACATTGACCTTCTGGCCCCACTGGTGCGCACCACCTTCACCCTGCGCGACCTGCTGCCGGATTCGCTCCTGGTCACGGACCCCGATGGCTCGGTGACGCTGGTTTATAGCGGCGAGCTATTCGACCTGAACCTCGACACGGTGCTCACAGCGCCCGACACCACCTTCGCGTACCGCTACGGCCTGCCCTTCGCTGGGCCGCTTGACCTGCCCGCCGGCGTGAACTTCTTCAACCAGGTCGATGTGCAGCGCTTCGACCTCGATGACCTCGCACTGCGGGAGCTGATCCTGCGCGAAGGCACGCTGGAACTGCGCATGACCAACATGGTGCAGAGCCGCATACTCGGTTCCATTGACATCCCCGCCGCACAATTCGCCGATGGCGGCACCACGCTGAACACCGAGGCCGACGCCGGAACGCCTGCGCAACCCACGGTATCGGTCTCCATGCGCGACCTCGCCGGAGCCCGATTCGACCTGCGCGGCCCGCAATTGAATACCGTGAACACGGTGCAGACCATCGTGGGCGCACGGCTCGACCCCGATGGCCAAGGCGCCACCATCACCGATCAGGACAGCCTGATCCTGCAGGCCAGTTACTTCGGCCTGGTGCCCGAATACGCGCGCGGCTTCTTCGGACAGCGCGAAGTGAGCGCAGGTCCGACTGAAGAAGACCTCGGCCTCTTCGATGCGCTCGTAGGCGGGACACTCGACCTCGATGCGGCCGCGCTCAAGCTGAAAGTAGAGAACGGCTTCGGGGTTGACCTGCAGCTGCGCATGCGCGAGCTCACAGCCATCAACACGCGAACCGGCAATGAGGTCTCATTGACACACGCGCTCTTCAACGGCCCGCTGAACCTCACGCGCGCGCTCGATCTGGGCAGCGGTCCGCAGCCCACCTACGTGGAACGCACCCTCAACGTGGGCAACAGCAACCTCACGGAGTTCATCGAATCGCTTCCCGACCGTGCGCGCTACCGGATCGACCTCGCGCTGAATCCGCTCGGCGATATCAGCAACGGCAACGACTTCCTCTACCACAGCAGCAAGCTCAAAGCGAGCATCGATCTGGAAGTGCCCCTTCGGCTGATGGCGAATGAGCTGACCTTGCAGAGCATCAGCACGCCGGACCTGCCCGGCACAGCCGAAGGGCATGCCCTCCGCAGCGGCACCTTACGCCTCTTCGCCACCAATGGCTTCCCGATGAGCGCCCGGATCGTGCTCGACCTGATCGATGGCGACGGCGCTGTGATCGGAAGCATCCCGGTGAGTGGCATTGCTGCATCGGGCGTCCTCGGGGCGAATGGCCTGGTCGTTAACCGGACCAACAGCGAGCTCACGGCGCAATTGGACGAAGCCCTTGTCGATCTGCTCTATTCCGGCACCCGGCTGCGCACGCGCGTGGCCTTCACTACCGCTGATCAGGGCCAGCACTTGCGGCTGCTCGACAGCTACGCCCTCGACCTTCAGGTGACGCTCGAGGCCAACTACATGGTGAATGGCGATGAGTAGGTGGTCCGCGCTCCTGGCATTCTCATCAGCAATGGCCGTGGCGCAGGCGCAGCAAGCGCTGCCGAATGATCCGCATCCGCCGCGCCCGCCCGACAAGCTGCACGCGCTGATCGCTGCGCACGATCGCGCGCTCATCCTTGAAGGCGGCCTCGACTACAACGCCAACAGCCTCCTGAACGAAATGCCCGTGGGGCTCTGGCGCGGCGCCTACCTGGACCGCGAACTGCGCGGACGCTCGCGCGATGCCATGCGCGTTCGCAACAGCGCGGGCTACCTCATCGATGCACGCGTCACCTATATCGGACCCGCTCTGGAGCGCTGGCGTCCGGAAGTGAGCATCGCTCATCATGATCACATGGGCGTGCGCTTCCCCGCCGACCTCTTCAACCTCACTTTCTTCGGCAACGCTGGCTACGCCGAGCGCCGTGCCGACCTTGGTCCTGCGGCCTTCACGCGCGTGCGCTTCCAGACCATCGGCGTTGGCGCGCGCCATGTCCATCAATCGCACTATGCACGCATCGATCTGGTGATGGGCCAGAGCCACGATGCCGCCGACATCCGCTGGGCCGATCTGTTCACCGGCGCCGATGGCCGCGTACTGCGCGCCAACGTGAATGGCGATTACCTCCGGAGCGACACGGTCAATAGCGCCATCGGCACCTTGAACGGCCTGGGGCTCTCGTTCTCGGGCCGATGGCAAGTGCCCATCGCGCGCGACATGCGCGGCACGATGATCGAATTCGAGGCGCAGGATTTCGGATTCTGCTCCTGGGGCCGCAGTAGCCAGCGCCTCACGCGCGACACCACCCTGATCTTCGAGGGCCTCACCGTGGACAACATCCTCGAGCTCGATCAGGCGCTGCTCAACGAACAGAGCATCCTCGATACGCTCGGCATCCGATTCTCCGCATCCCCTTACACCACGTGGCTGCCCTTCCGCTTGAGTGCGCGGCTGCGGGGCATGATCAGCGAGCGCTGGAAAGGCTCCATCACCCTTGATCAGCGCAATCTGCCGGGCTACGTGCCGCAGGTGGCATTCGCCGCAGAGCATGCCGTGGGCACGCGCACCGATGCTGGCCTCACGTTCAGCATGGGCGGATTCGGCGGATTGCGGCTCGGTGCCAGCGCATCGCATGTAATCAACGAGCGCTGGCTGTTGGCGGCCTCCACGCCGCACTTAACAGCCTTTTTCACGCAGCGCACACGCGGCGCGGGCATCGCATTCCAAATGGCCTATGTGTTCTGAGCCATGAGCAAGCTCAGCCCGAAGCAAACGCGGCGTGCAGCGGAGGTCAAGATCCAGGAAGGACTCGGTCGGCAGCAGGCCTTTGATGAACTCATGGTCGAAGGCACGGGCCTCAAAGGTCGAAGTGAAGAGCACGGCGGACCAACGCACGACCCTCACCATACCACCTGAACCCGTGCATCCTTAAGCACCATGCCCTGGCTGCTCCTCATCATCGCGGGCCTGTTCGAAGTAGGCTTCGCCACCTGCTTGGGCCAAGCCAAGCTGGCGGAGGGCAGTTCGCGCTTGGTTTGGCTCGGAGGCTTCGCCGTTTGCCTCTCGGTCAGCATGCTTCTGCTCTACAGAGCCTCTCAAGCTCTGCCCATCGGCACGGCGTACGCAGTCTGGACCGGCATCGGTGCGGCGGGCACGGCCCTCGTAGGCATCGCACTCTTCAAGGAGCCCTCTGACTTCTGGCGCCTCTTCTTCCTCTTCACTTTGATCGCCTCCATCGTAGGACTGAAGGCCGTGACACGGTAGCGATCATGCGTCGCCTCGCCAGAGCAGCGATCCATCGCCGTAGCTGAGGAAACGGTAGCCCTTGGCCAGCGCATGATCGTAGATGCGCCGCCAGTCGGGCCCGGCAAAGGCAGCCACGAGCAGCAGCAAGGTGCTCTGCGGCTGATGGAAGTTGGTGATCAAGCCCTCAGCAATGCGGAATCGATAGCCTGGGGCGATGAGCAATTGCGTGCGTCCGATGAGCTGCGATTCGCCGCGCGCATCCATGTCGGAGATCACGGCTTGCAGGGCCTCAATGGCCGAAGGCTCCGCCCCGGAACGATCATAAGGCTCCCACTGTTGCACGTCCATCGTTGCGGCTCGGTCGCCATGCATCAATCGCACACCATGCCAATAGAGGCTCTCCAAGGTGCGCATCGCCGTGGTGCCCACCGCTACGATTGGTCCCATGCCCGTCTGATCAACGATGGCACGCAATGCCTTACGCGTGATCCGCACCTGCTCATGGTGCATGGCATGGCCCTCCATGCGCTCGCTCTTCACCGGAAGAAAGGTTCCTGCGCCCACGTGCAGGGTGAGCCTTGCCTGCTTGACGTTCTTCCCGGCGAGCTTATCCAGCAGCACTGACGTGAAGTGCAGGCTTGCGGTGGGCGCGGCCACGGAGCCCTGATGCTCGGCGAATACCGTGTTGTATCGCTCCTTGTCCGCCGGTGCATCAGCGCGCTTCATGTAGGGCGGCAAGGGCACATGACCGAGTGCATCGAGCACCTGGGAGAAGCTGAGCGCTTGCGGCTCCCATGCGAATCGGACCTGCTCGATGCCGGTGCGCACGGCACGCAGCACAAGCCCATCCGCTTGCAGCAGCAACTCCTCCCCTTCGCGCCAGCGCTTGGCGTTGCCGATGAAGCAATGCCACGCGCACCCGCCCCTGGCATCGAAGGCCGGTTCAACAGGAGCGTCATCAACAGGGGAAAGACAGAGCACCTCGATGCGGCCGCCGGTGCTGCGGTGGAAGACCAGCCGGGCATTCACCACCCGCGTATCATTGAGCACGAGCAAGGAACCCGCTGGAAGCTCGTCCGTGATCCCGCTGAACACGCGATCCGTGATCCGGCCATTGCGCCAGACCAGCAATTTGCTGGCATCGCGATCTGCGAGGGGCTCCTGCGCGATGCGCTCCTCCGGCAAGGCGTAAGTGAAATCGGCGATGGAAAGCCCGCGCGGATGCATGCTTCACGTCCCGGCCTGCCGGAACGGGTGCGAAGATCGCCGCTGCGCTCAGCGCTTCACCAACCGAGCGAAAAGGCGTTCTGAGGCGGAGCTGATCTCCACGGTGTAAGCGCCTGGCGCTGCGTCCTGCAAATCGATGCGCAAGAGATCGCCCGCACCGCGCCTATCCAGCACCATGCGGCCCGTGGCATCGAGCACGCGGATGCGCATGGCGCCTGTGGCGCTCTGGCGGATCATCACCTCGCCATCGGTTGGATTGGGCCAAATGCTGAAGCCCTCTGCGGAGCGCTCCTCCACACTCACGATCCCGAGCGCTTCGGTGATGGAGCGGTAGGCGTTCACCTTCCCCATTCCCCATCGCAAGCTGCCACCGGCCGGGATCACGCCCGTGTGCACGTCCGTCCTCGCGGTGGACATGATGGCCTGCTTCACTTGGGCCGGTGTGAGCGTTGGGTCGGCATCGAGCAGCAGCGCTGCGATGCCCGCCACCACGGGCGACGACATGCTGGTGCCCGAGAGGCGCGCGAACGCGTAGGGCTGGCCTTGGAAGGTGATGGTCTGGTTGGGGTTGTAGCTCGCGTCCGTGAAAGAGCTGATGGCCGAGGACACGCTCATCCCCGGGGCAGCGATGTCGGGCTTCACGCGTTCATCGAGGGTGGGCCCGAATGAGGAGAATGAGGCGATGGTGCCGCCTTGCACGCTGCCGTTGCTCAAGAGGTATTCGCTGCTGAACGCCGCTACGCTGATCAGGCTCTCTGTCGTGGCCGGCTCGCTGATGCCGTACTGCGTGTCGCCAGCGGCCCAACCGGCCACGGATGCTTGAAAGGCTTGTCCCCAATTGCCCACGTTGGTCACCAGCTCAGTGACGTTCCACCCATGCACGGTGCCGCTGGTGGCGGTGGTCTTCAGCACCACTTTCAGATACGCGCTGCGGTTCTTCACCCGGAGCCGGAAGTGCGGCCGTCCATTGAGCGGATGCGCGGCATCGGCGGTGAGGTTGAAGAAGACCGTGTCGGTGCCCACCACGATCAGGCTGTCGAAATACGGCTGCTGCGTGGCTGTGCTGTACCATGGCGATTCGGCCTGTACCTGATTGCTGTTGTTGGTGACGAGGAAGCCGGCGCTGAAGGCTTGTCCGGTTTCGCCCCACAGGCTGATGCTCTGCCCCCACATGTTCGCATTGGCGGCGTAGTTGTAGAACTGGATGCGCGAGCGGAGCGTGTCGCCGGTGAAGGCCTTCTTGAGGTGGAACTGCACATCACCGTTGTTGCCGGCCGAGTTCACGAAAACCACGCCTTGGGCCGAGAGCGCATCGATGGCCTGGCTCAAGAGCGAGTTCCCGTCGAGCGTGCCGATGTGATGCAGCCCCCAGCTCTGGTTGATCACGAGGCGCTTCTGGTCGGCATCGGCGATCTGCTTCATCCAGGCGTAGCAATCGATCACGGCAGCAGCATCGATCAGCCAGGTGGCCAACAGGAATTGCGACTCGAAGGCCACCCCGCGATAGGGCGTTCCGGCGCCGCTTCCGCCCGTGATGCCCGCTACGTGCGTGCCGTGGTAATGGTAGCTGTAGATGTTCGCCGTATCGGACCCAGCGGCCATCAGCTCAGCAGGATTGCTGTACTCGGTGCCATAAGGGAATCCGGCAGGTGAAGGCCCGACTTGCTTGTATTGGTCCCACGCCGCACGGATACGGGTCTGCATGAGCAGCGTGTCGTAGAGGTCAGGGTGCGTGTAGTCGAAGCCCCAGTCGCAGATGCCGATGAGCACGTCGCGGCCGGTGTAGGGCATGGGCAGGTTGATGCCGCGATGAACGCTGTCGGCGCGCGTGGTCCAGAGCACCTTATCCATGTCGGGACGGGCCTGGCCGGCCAATTCGAGGTAGCTGATCCCGGGGATCGCGAGCGCATTCTCGAGGTGGTAGGCATCGACGCGGATGGAAACGATGCCGCCGACCCGAGCACCGATCGTGACGTGCGCGCTCGCTGCATCTGTAGGGTCGAATCCCTCATCCTCCCTCGCCAGGAAGCCCACCATGCAGCGACCATGCACCAGCGCAACCGGATGAACGCCCTGCGCGAGCTCCGTGAGCTTGCGCGCGTCCGGTTCCATTTCCGCGAAGGCTCCAAGCGGGCGATGTCGGCCCTGGTGGTCGCGGGCATCTTGGGCTGCGCGATCAAGAAGGAGACAAGGAGTGAGCACGCGAGGGCGGTGAAGGTTCGCATCAGCGGTGATTGAAGGACCGAAGTAACGGCGCTCTCGCCGTCCACCTGCAACGATCCTACTTTCGCAAGCTATCAGTCCTACACCATGAGCGCCGACCGATTGATGCAGCTGCGGGCCTGGCACGCCGAAGAGCCGGGCGACGCCTTCCTGCGCTATGCGATCGCTTTGGAGCTGAAACGCCTCGGCGAATTGGAGCAGGCTATCGCAAGCCTTGAATCGCTGCTCGGCGATAAGCCTGAGCATATCCCCAGCTACTACCAGCTCGCCCTGCTCCTTGCAGAGCAGAGCCGGTTCGCAGAGGCCATCGCGTGTTGCGAAGCCGGGATGCTGCACTGCACCGTGGCCGGTGATCAGAAGGCACGGAACGAGCTCGCCGCCTTGAAGGAGGGCATCGCCGACGCATGAAGCGGCGAGGCTGGAAACGCTGGCTCTTGCGCGCGGCTCTTGCATGGGTGCTCTTCGTAGCGCTTGTTTCCGTGGCGCTCCATCCCTATTGGGCGGTGACACGCACCAGCGGCAGCCGCATCTTGGTGGTGGAAGGCTGGATGCATGACCAAGGCCTGGAAGCTGCGGCAGAACGATTCAAAGAAGGGGGCTACGAGCGGATCGTGGTCACCGGAACGGAAAGGCCATTCGCCTATTACCTCAAGCAAGGAGATACGCTCACGATGCAGCTCCCCTTGCCCCGCAACGCGACGATTGATTTGCGCATCACCGGCATGCCGGGTGAATCGGTTGTTGCACAGGCTGATGCTCGGCAGCTCTTCATCCATGTGATCGGGAAGGATGAATCGACCCAGCACGTCCCTGCGCTGAACTTCCAGAGCATCCGCCTAATCGCGCCCATGCCCGGCGATGCTCCTTCCACCTGGACCGCGGCCTTCATCAAAGAACTGCGCATCGATGGCGCCAACGCGCACGGCGAAGACGTTCACGTGAGCATTGCGCATGCGGATGGAACGCGAACCGATGGCACGCCGAGCTTCGCGCACCACGGCAAGCAGAAGCTCCTCGCCTTGGGCGTCGATGAGGCCCGCATCACCGTGCTCCCCTCCTGGAGAGTGGAGCGCAGCAAGACGTATAGCGCTGCGCGCGACATGGATGCGCATGCACGGGCGAACGGCATCGCTGCGTACGATGTGGCCACGCTAGCCGTGCATGCGCGCCGTACCTGGAAGATGCATCGCATCGCGCGGCAGGGATCTCCGGTGGGCATCGTTGCCCTCGACGACCCGTGGTGCCGCCGCTGGAGCTGGTGGGGCAACTATTACGGCTGGTACCAGGTGATCAAGGAGAGCATCGCCTTGCCAGCGCCCTGGCTGGTCGATAGGCTGAGCGAGGAAAAGCCGGAAGTCAGCGCAACAGCGCCTCGGTGATCACTGAGCCAGTGCATGCATCGGGCATCGTCAGGCCCACGATCATGCTGATGGTGGGGACGATGTCGGTGATGGAGCTGCGCCGTAGAACGTTGCCGGGACGGATGCCTTGACCGAAGAGAAGGATAGGCACGTGCGTGTCGTAGTTCCAGCCGCTGCCGTGCGTGGTGCCTTTGGTCGGTGCAGGCCCATACCCCTCGAAGAAGCCCGGACGATAGGCGAAGAGCACATCGCCGCTGCGATGCGCCAAGAAGCCGCGCTGGAGCGAGCGCCGCAGGCCCTCCGTGTATGCGAAGCGCGAGAGATCGCTCGCGGTGAGCGCTTCCGCGACAAGCGGATCGGTGAGCAGGAAATCCGCGGCTGCACGCTGCACGCGTTCGGCATCGAGCTTCTTCGTGCGAATCAGTGAATCGTTCAGAAAGACCTGCTCGTTGATCATGGCGCGCACCCACTTGCCCGGCCCGTAAGCGCCGCGCGAGCTCGGCATTCAGTCCTCGCTCCATGGCCGCCGCGTCGGGGTAGCCCGCGCTGCCCTTCAGGGAGGCGAGGTACGCCGGCACATCCAGCGCTGCGTGATCCGCAGTGAGGAAGACCGTGTACGCATCCGGGCCCACGCGCTTATCGAGCTCTTCGAGCAGCCGCGCGATGTCCTGATCGAGTCGCAGGTACATGTCCTCCAATTCGATGGCGCGCGGCCCAACGCGGTGGCCGAGGATGTCAGGGCTGCTGTAGCTGAGCGCGAGCAGGTCGGTGACCTTGTCGGCACCGAGCTGCTCGGCTTCGATGGCGGCCAGTGCGAAGTCAGTGGTGAGCGTATTGCCCCAAGGCGTGTAAGCAATGATGCCGGTGGATCCGCTCGTTTTGTGCAGGGCTTTCAGATCGATGGGCAAGGTGGGCGTGTCGGCTCCGGTGAGCGGTATCTCATACGGGTTGTCATCCGGCAGCGGCGTGTGGTATCGATCGCGCGGCAACAAGGGATCCCATGTGCGTCCGAGGTAGCTGGCCGCTAAGCGCTCGCCGTTGAAGCGCTGCACCCACGATGGCAATTCGCGCATGTACCAAGTGCTCGTGCCGAAAGCGCCGTCGGCACCGCCGCCGAACCAGTACGCCGCATCGCCGGTGCGACCGATGGGCAGGATGGCTCCGCGGTCCTTGAAGGCGATTCCGATGGTGCGGCTCCGGCCATCGAAGCGGCGCTCAAGCTCATCAGCAATGGTCGTTGCCAGCAGGTTCATCGGCGACTTGCGCCCGGCCACGCTATCGATGCCTACGCCGAGGATCGTGTCAGGACCGGCAGCACAGTAGAGCGTCTTCCCGGTGGCGCGCACATACATGTCATTGGCCACCACGCCGTGCCGCGATGGCACGGTACCGGTGAAGACGCTGGCATGCCCCGGCCCGGTTTCGGTGGGCACGTGATCGAAGTGCGCATCGCGGAGGAAAGCGCCATTCGTGCAGAGCCGTTTGAATCCGCCTTCGCCGAAGTTGTCCCAGTAGCGATAGATGTAATCGGTGCGCATCTGATCCACCACGATGCCCACGACCAGTTTGGGAGGCGTTTGAAAGGCCGGGACCTGCGCGAAGCCGCATGCCATGCCCAACCAGGAGACAACAACGATCATCGATGGCCGAAGCCGATGCAGCGTCGACCTGTCATCCCGGCTTTTGGCCGGTACGGGTCGACCATGCCGGAACCAGAACATGGTAGTCAGGGGATTACGCACTGCGTGCAACGATATGGAATATGGCCAGGCATGCGACCAAACTGATGGCGATGTTGGCTGCTGCCATCACCGTCTGCCCTTCGCGCAGCAAGAGGAAGTTCTCGTAGCTGAAGGTGCTGAAGGTGCTGAAGCCGCCGCAGAAACCAACACCAAGCATGGCCTTGAGCGCATCGCGGCCCTCGAACTGAGGCTGCACGCGGAGGATGAGCCACGCGAGTATCCCGGTGGCGAGGACGTTGGCGAAGAGCGTGGCCCAAGGGAAGGCGCCCTTCAAACCGAAAGCCAGCACCATGCGTGTGATGCCGAAGCGCGCCACGCTGCCGATGCCGCCACCGATGAAGATCGCGATCCAGGTGTTCATGCCGTCGAAGGTCGTGCCTTTGCGATGAAGCGGTGAAAGGTGAGCGCCGAAAGTGAACCGATCGTTGCCCCATAGAGGCCGCCCACCAGCACATCGCCGGGGTAATGCACGCCGAGGTAGACACGGCTATAGGCAATGATCCCGGCCCAAGCGAGCAAGGCCGACACCGCCCAGCGTGGCCTGCGGTTGAGCACGCCGACCATGAAGGCGGCAATAGCGAAGTGATTGCTCGCGTGCGAGGACACGAAGCCGAACTGCCCGCCGCATTCTTTGTACACCAGATGCACCAGCCCTTGGAGCGATGGCTCATGGCACGGCCGCAGGCGCTCCACCGTTTCCTTGAAGAGCATCACGGAGCCTTTGTCGCTAAAGAGGATCATGACGGTAATCAGCGGTAGCGACCAAAGCAGCGCGCGATCGCCTTGACGTTTGAGGATGACCCAGAGGAAGAAGGCATAGATCGGGAACCAGAGCACCATGCTGCTGGCGGCTTCCATGAGCACATCGAAGAAGGGGGAATGCGCGCCGTTGATCGCTAGGAAGGCCTCGCGGTCGATGGCGTCGAGCCGTTCCCAAATGCTCATGCGCTCCACTCCGGGAATTGCGACCGCTGCTCCACGGGCCGGTGCAGCAGCTTCCAGAGCTTATCCTTCAGCTCATCGAGGCCGATGCGCGCCACGCTGCTGATGAGCACGCTGTCCACATCCTTCGGCAGCTCCTTGCGCAGCTGCTCCATCATCTCGGCATCGAGCATGTCGCACTTGGTGACGGCGAGCAGGCGGTCCTTGTCGAGCAACTCCGGCGAGTATTCCTTCAGTTCATTCACCAGCACGCGATAGTCGTGGGTGATGTCGTTACTGTCGGCCGGCACCATGAAGAGCAGCACGCTGTTGCGTTCGATGTGGCGAAGGAAGCGCAGGCCGAGTCCTTTGCCTTCATGCGCACCCTCGATGATGCCGGGGATATCGGCCATCACGAAGCTCTGTCCATCGCGGTAGGGCACCATGCCCAGGTTGGGCGTGAGCGTGGTGAAGGCATAGTCGGCGATCTTGGGCTTAGCGGCCGTGATCACGCTGAGCAAGGTGCTCTTGCCGGCATTCGGGAATCCCACGAGGCCCACATCGGCCAGCACCTTCAGCTCCAGCTTGAACCACTTCTGCTGACCGGGTTCGCCGGGCTGTGCGAAGCGTGGGGTCTGAAAGGTGCTGCTGTGGAAGTGCTGGTTGCCGAGCCCTCCGCGGCCGCCCTTCAGCAGGATCACCTCCTGCCCATGCTCGGTGATGTCGAAGAGCGTTTCTCCGGTCTCATCGTCCTTGGCCACGGTGCCCAGAGGCACCTCGATCACCACATCCTTGCCGCTCAGCCCGCTGCTCTGATTGCTGGTGCCCATGGCGCCATCCTCAGCGATCACATGCTTGGTGTAGCGCAGGTGCAGCAGGGTCCACAGCTGGCTGTTGCCGCGCAGGATCACGTTGCCGCCACGGCCGCCGTCGCCGCCATCGGGACCGCCCTTGGGCATGAACTTCTCACGTCGCAGATGCGCGCTGCCTTTGCCGCCCTTGCCGGAGCGCGCCTCGATGCGGATGTGGTCGATGAAGTTCATTCAGTGCGATTGCTGGATGGGGTTGGAAGCTGAAAGTTGAAGGTCCGCTCCGGCAATCGTCATTCAAACTTCAACCCACCGCTTGAATCAACCGGGCCGTGATCTCCCCGATGCCCCCCACCCCATCGATCGCCTTGAACTTGCCCTGGGCGGAGTAATACTCCTTTAGCGGAGCGGTCTTGTTCTCGTACTCGCGGATGCGGTTCCTCACCACGGCTTCATCCTGATCATCCGCCCGGCCGCTGGTGGCGCCACGGCCCAAGAGGCGCTTCACGAGTTCCTCCTCGGGCACTTCGAGCGCGAGCATTACCGTGATGGGCTCGCTCTTCGCGTTCAGCATGCCGTCGAGCGCTTCGGCCTGTGCCTTGGTGCGCGGAAAGCCGTCGAAAATGAAGCCCTTGGCGTCGTTATTCGCTTCGATCTTGTTGCGGATCATGCCGATCACGATGTCGTCGCTCACGAGCTCACCGCGGCCCATGATCTCCTGTGCCATCAGGCCCAGCTCGGTGCCGGCATCCTTCTCGGCTCGCAGGATGTCGCCGGTGCTCAGGTGCACGAGGTTGTACCGGTTGATGAGGAATTCGCTCTGCGTGCCCTTGCCTGCGCCCGGAGGCCCGAAGAGGACGATGTTCAGTTTGCTCATGTCTGGTGAAAGCGCCTTGCGGCTCAGGGTTCTGCGATCTTGAGGATGCCGGGCAGGTTGCGACCCAGTCCGTCGTGGTCGAGGCCGCTGCCCACCACGAAGGCGTTGGGGATGTTGAGCGCCACGAAATCGATGGGGATCTCCTGCTTGTAGGCATCGGGCTTGAAGAGCAATGCGGCGATGCGCACGCTGGCGGGATGGTGCTCGGCCAACGCGTCCATGATGTAGCGGATGGTGCTTCCGGTGTCCACGATATCCTCGAGCACCACGACATGACGGCCCTCGATGCGCTCGCTCAGGCCGATGAGCTCACTCACCTTGCCGGTGCTCCGGGTGCCATGGTAGCTGGCCACCTTCACGAAGGTGACCTCGCACTCGATGGTGAGGCGCTTCATGAGTTCCGCAGCGAAGAAGAATGCCCCGTTGAGCACGCCGATGAGCAAGGGACGCCAGCCCGTGTAATCGGTATTCAACCGGGCGGCTACCCGGTCAATCGCAGCGGCTACCTCCCCTTCCGGGATGAAGGGCACGAAGTCCAGATCATGCAAACGCACTCGTGACATGGGCGGCGAAGGTAGGATTCGAGCCGAGGGCCTTCAGCAGCAAGACATCACATGCGCATGACGCGCACTTCCCCCGTCGTGGGCGACCTTCGTCGGCCGAATCCAGTCTTCACCGATTATCGCCCCATGCTGTTGAGCTCCAAGAGCAGATTCACGCTTGCACCGGCACTGCTATCCCTTGTGGCCTCACAGGCCCAGCCTTGCACCGGCAGCATCGACCTAGGTCCCGACATCACGCTCTGTGATGGGCAGACCGCGCTGCTCACGCCAGGAACGGGCTACCTGAGCTATTTGTGGACCGACGGCACAACCGCCAGCTCGCTCATGGTGGGCACGGCCGGCGTGTACTACTGCACGGTGCAGGAGCTCGATGCCGGCTCAAACCTGGTGGTGAACGGTGATTTCTCCGCTGGCGCCACCGGGTTCACCAGCGGTTACATCCCCGGTACGGGCGGCACTTGGGGGCTCTTGTCCAACGAAGGCCAGTATGCTGTTGCCAGCAACGCCAGCGCCACGCACAGCAATTTCCCGCCCTGCACCGATCATACCGGTGGCGGCAACATGATGGTGGTGAATGGCGCGGCCACAGCTGGCGTCCCGGTTTGGTGCCAATCGATCACCGTTGCGCCCAATACCAGCTACGCGTTCTCGGCCTGGCTGTCGTCCATGGTCGCGCAGAATCCAGCGGTGCTCCAATTCACGATCAACGGGCAGCCCCTGGGCAACACCTTCACTGCGGCTTCCAGCACCTGCCAATGGAACCAGTTCTACCAGATCTGGGCATCGGGCAGCAATACCACGGCTGACATCTGCATCACCAACCAGAACACCTTCGCCAGCGGCAACGATTTCGCGCTCGACGACATTTCCTTCACGCCCTTCTGCAACTACACCGACAGCGTAACGGTGATCGTGAATCCCTACCCCGAACCGGACCTTGGCCCCGATCAGGTGATCTGCGGTGCCGGCACGGTGGTGCTGGACGCCACCACGCCCATGGTGGACACGTACGTTTGGAACGATGGCCTGGCCACCGATGCGCAGCTCACGGTGACCACCAGCGGCACCTATTGGGTGAATGTGCTCAATGGCGCATGCTTCGGCCGCGATTCCGTGGATGTGACCTTCCTTCCGCAACCAAGCATTGACCTTGGGCCCGACCGAACGGCGTGTGCTGGCGATAGCGTGGTGCTCTTCGCTGGCGCACTCGACGCCGACTACCTCTGGCACGATGGCTCCGCGCTGAACTCCTGGACCGGCTACGTGAGCGGCGAGGCCTGGGTGCAGATCGCCCAAGGGCCGTGCATCGCATCGGATACGGTGATAATCATGCTCGACGAATGCGACGTGGTGGTGGTGATCCCCAATGTGTTCACCCCGAACGGCGATGACCAGAATGCGCAGTTCAGACCGATCATGCTTGAAGGCGTTGACAACCTCGAACTCCAGGTCTTCAACCGCTGGGGCGCCATGGTGTACAAGGCCAAGGGCCTGGACTTCGCATGGGACGGCCGTTCGTCTGCGGGTGAAACCGTCCCCGATGGCACCTACTTCTGGACGCTCACCTTTACCGGCCCGAAAGGACCGGATCAGCAGCATGGCACGGTCACGCTGCTGCGCTGATCAGCGGGCGGCCGTCAGTGGAAGAACTGCATCACCTTGCTCCACAGCTTTCGCGTAACGAGCAGCGGCGGCGCCTTCAGTCCGTTAAGACCCCATGAGCGGCGCACCTCGCGATTGGCGCGCAGGATGAGCTTCAGGTTGCCATTGCTCATGCCACCTAAGCGGAAGCGCACGAGTACCTCGCGGAGATGGATGGTGGGCACTTGCTGCTTGTACAGGAAGCGCAGCAGGATCTCGTAGTCGGCGCCGATGCGCAGATCGGTGTTGAAGTGACCGTAGCGGTCGTACACGCTCTTGCGGATGAAGGTGCCCACGTGCGGCGGCATCCAGCCCTTGCGGAAGTTCTCGCGGTGATAGGTGCCGCTTAGCCAGGTGCGATGCACGCGATAGATGTCCTTCTCATCCACCATGATGATGTCGCCATAGACGGCCTCGGCGTGGCTGCGCTGGAAAGCCGCGACCACTTGCGCGATGGTGTCCTTGGTCATGAGCAGATCGCCGGCGTTCACGAAACCGATGATGTCGCCGGTGGCACGCGCGAGTCCCTTGTTCATGGCGTCGTAGATGCCTTTGTCGGGTTCGCTTACGAGGATGTCGATGCCGCGCTTGCCAGGAGCACAGCGGTAGCGTTCCAGGATCTCAACGGTGCCATCCGTGCTGGCACCATCGATCACGATCAGCTCGATATCGGGGTGCGATTGCGCGAGCACGCTGTCGAGCGACTCGGCGATGACCGGAGCGACGTTGCGGCAGACCGTGATGAGGGATATTCTCATACAACAACGCGCTCACGAATCGGCAATGCCGGATTCCCCTGGTAGATCGTGTACGCCTCCAGGTCCTTGGTGGCCACGCTGCCTGCGGCCAGCACGCTATGGCTTTTCAATGTTACGCCGAGCGTGACGATGGCCCCTGCTCCAACCCAACTACCGTCCTCAAGAACCACGGGCTTGCTGTAAGTCGGGTAATCGACCTTCTTGTAATCGTGGCTGCCTTGAATGATCATCGCGCCCTGACTGATGACGACGTTATTGCCGATGGTGAGCATATCGAGGTTGTCGAGCCACACGCGCTGGCCGATCCAGCTATGATCGCCGATGCGCAGCTTCCACGGGAACTTGATGTTCACGCCCGGATGGATCACCACGCCATTCCCTACCCGGGCTCCGAACAAGCGCAGCAATGCTGGCTTCGGCGTGCGGAACGGGAAGCAGGGATTGAGGAAGAAGAGCGCGTTGGTGAAATACCAGAGCGTGCGCTTCACAACACCCGCGCCGGGGTCGAAGGTCTTCGAGTTGTCGAAGCGGGAGAGATCGACGGTTGCGCGCTCGCTCATGGCGTGAAGAGGGCGAGGCTTCGCTCCACGCCCGAGGCATCGGCCAAATATCGCTTGCCTAGCGCGTATGCGCCCTCCACCCAGCCTGCATGCGCCGTTCCATCCATCCCATGCATCCGCTCCAGCACCTCCTCGAACCGCTTCGGCTCTTCCAGCGGAAGGTCCCATCCGGCATACCTCGCTTCCAGGCCCTTCCACGGCGTGCGGTCACTGATGAGCAAGGGCCTGCCCGCCACCAGCGCCTCCAGCATGGTGTGACCGAAGTTCTCGCCCACGCTGGGCATGAAGACCGCATGCGCCTGCTCAATCACGCCGCGCACGCGATCCTCGCCGATGTGATCATGCCACAGCACCTTCGTGTCCGGTGGCAACTTCGCGATGGCGTCCTCGCAAAGCTTCCAATAGGCCTGGTCGTACACGGTGCCGTAGAGGTCGAAGCGGATATCGCCTTGCAGGCCGCGCAGCCGTTCGATGGCGAAGAGCGTATTCTTCTCCGGTGCTATGCGGCCCACGCTCACCAACCGCAACACTCCGGGCCGCTTGTCGATGGCAGTTGGCTCCTTCGCTTCGAGCTTGCGGCCGAGGTTGGGCACCAGGTGCACTTTCACGTCCCTGCCGATCCAGCGCATGATGTCCTCTGCTTCTTCAGCATTGGTGGCCTGGAACTCCACGCCCTTGAAGCAGCCGGTGGTCTTCATGGCCAGAAGGAAGGCGCGCTTCTTCCCCGGGCTCTGCTTCATGGGGCCGCGTGCCAGCATGCCGCGCACCGCCACGATGCGACGCTGCTTCGATCCGCGCAGCAGCCACAATGGCGCGATGGTGCTCCACTTCGAGTAGAGGCCATTGATGTACACCAGGTCCCACACGCGCTCCTTCAGCAGCGCGCGCCATTGCTTCAGTGTTCGCTGTGCGGGTGATGCGTACCAAACGCGCTCGCCCTTGTCTTGCTCGACCCATCGATCCTTCGGCAGATCCTCGGGCGAGGCGCGCGCGGTATAGTCCCTATCGCCAGTGACGATGTGGAAGTCGACGCGATCGTGCAGGTGATCGACCAGGTTCACCATGCTGCGCACCGGGCCGCCCGCCTTGAAGAAGGGCTTGTACCAATCGATGAAGGCGAGCACTTGGGGCCTCTTGCTCATCGGCGACTATTCATGAGTTCAGCAGCCGTTTCAGCCCACGATCCGGGGCTCCACGCTTTGCCCAGTTCCAAGCTGCGCTGGCCCATGGCGCGCAATTCAATATCATGGCTGAGGATGAGCATGCGCAACGCTGTCTTCAGCGATGACTTGTCGCCGGCGATGAATCGGAATCCGTTCCCGCCTTCCTTCAAGAAGCGCTCGGAAGCGCCCACGGCGGAGCTGAGAACGAGCGGCAGCGCTGCGCAGGCATGTTCATGCACCACCACGCCCCATGGCTCATATGTGCTCGGCAACACGAAGGCGCCAGCCTGCTCGACGATCGTGCGCATCTCCTCCGGCTGCTTGAAGCCGAGGTGGGTGATGCGCGCATGCCGGCCCGACGGCGAAGCCTTCACTTGCTCGTGCAACTCGCCGGTGCCTGCGATCCACAGCTGCCAATCACCCGCATCTCCAGCATCGCACAACTCCGCGAAGGCATCGCAGAGCAATTGATGGCCCTTGGTGGGGATATAGCGCGCCACACAGAGCAGTCGATGCGGCCACTGCTCGTTGCGCATGGCCATGATCCGCTCGCCCAGCGGCAGGAAGAGCGCGGTGTCCGCGGAATAGAAGCCGGTGCGGATCCTGTCCGTCCCGAAACCGAGTCGGCGCGCGTACTCCGCCTGGGCCTTGCCCGTGACCCATGCGTGCGTGAACGAACGATGCAAGCGGATGCGCGCGATGAGCGCATTGGCCCATTGCTTCCAATGGCCGCGCCAGGCGGTATCGAGGGCGATGATGGAAACGCCTCCCGATCGCTTCGCTTCAGCAGCAGCGCGCAGGTAGTCTCTGTCAACCCAGCCGCTGGTTATCGTGAGTGCCGGTCGAATCCGCGCGACGAGATCCACAAGTGCACCTCCGGCGAGCGATGCACGTTCATGGACGCATATCCGCGGATGGAAAGCCAGGGTGAAAGGCGCTTCCTGGTTCAGGGGCCAGCGCACCAGATGGATATCCGCATCGGCCTGCTCCACCAGCGCATTGAGGCAGGACAGCACGTATGGCGCCAGCTCGGTGTAGAGCACCAGTATGGTGGGTCGCGCGCTATGGCTCACGGCGGCCAAGGTACCCGCCAACGGTCAGCGCTGCACGCGTATACGGATATCGAAGAGAGTGCGCGAACGCCCGCCCGCCGCGAACTTGCGCCGATAGTGCCTCACCCAGAGCATGATGAGCGGAACCCCGATCAGCGTGGGCCAGAGCCATTGCAGCCAGCGCGGCTGGAGCATCTCCAGATTCACCGCGCTGAAGGCCGAGACGGTGGCGATGTAGCCGCCGAGGAAACCGGTGATGTGCGCGTAGAGCCATGCGCGCTTATCGTTGTTGTGGCTGTAAAAGCGCTGGAAATCGCGCCATACGAAGAGCAGCCCGATGACGCCGAATGCCGTGAAGATGATGGGCCCGCTGGTGCGATGGCCGAGCGCAAGGTTGACCGCGCCCCAGAGGAAGATCCCGCTGTTGACGATGCCGGCTGAGATCATGAGGATGCGGTCCATGAGCTGCGGGCGCTGGCCTTCGTGCAGCCTTTTCAGGTAAAGCGCCCGGTAGCCGCTGGCGATCATGTGGAAGGCGAACACCGCCACCATGGCCATGAGCCAATTCTCACGCACCACGCCAAGCCCGACGCCGGTTACCGCCACCATCGCCATGCTCCAGAAATAGGTCTTTCCCCAGCGGCGGTGCCAATCGCCGCCCTTACGCGAGATCATGGCCAAAGGCGCCACGATGAGGGCGATGAAGCCGAAAAAGGCGTGGAGGAGCGTGAGAGGGGGCATGGAAGTTAAGGACTAACGACCACTAATGGGAAACTCAGCCGTGCACCATCCGCAAAGACAGCAGACAAGATGTACATTCCTTGCATTCCCTGAGGAACTGAAACCTCAGCATCATAGGCAACGGGGCATCTACATGAGTTAGGATTCGGCCGCTCATGTCGGCTAGTGAGTATTCGAAGAGGGCGACTCTGGAACTCCGTATTGTTAGGCGCTCTCCGGCCCGTGTAGGATTCGGGAATACTGAGACGCCGACGTATGTAGGATTCACCTGCTCCCCAACAGGGTCAAAGAATTCCGTAACCACGTCCGACTCGGTATCCGCATCGGAATCCGTTCTAACTACAAATACTGAACGGGGGCCTGGACCAAAACTCTGAGCGCTTCCGACCATGATGAACCCATTGTCGACGGTGAGGTCAATATCATGAGCTGCATCGTCACCTCCTCCTCCGAAGGTCGCTCCAAAATCATATCTTTCATCTGAATCTGCTTTCAATAGAAAGAAATCCTTGCCTCCCGCACCGAAAGCTGATGTGACACCGGCCAAGGCAAACCCGTTGTCCAAGCGCTCAGAAATAGCATGACCCAGGAAATCGCCACCCTCTCCCCAATGTTGCAACCATTCCTCTTCTCCATCGACCGAAACTTTGGCGATCATCAACTGAGAATGCGGCCTGAATCCATGGGTGTAACCAACGAGAGCAACACCACCGTCCTGTGTACTGCATGCGCCGAAACCCGCGTCCAAGCTGTCCGTTCCGATTAATACGTGCCATTCTAGTTGCCCGTCAGCATGGAATCGAGCTACGAACGCATCCGAGTCATCACCTACTGCGGCGGTGCCAACAACAGCTAAATCGCCATTTGGCGCGACCAGAACCGCGTGCGCTTCATCGTCACCCGGTGTACCAACTACGGATTGCCATATCTCATCACCCTGAAGGTCTACTTTGACCAACCACGCGTCCGCTTCTCCATACTGATAGGTGACGCCTGCGAGATGGAGTCCTCCATCCTCCACGCACATCGAATGGAACCAGTCCCATTCCGGTGTTCCAATTGTGCGTTGCCAAGACACTGTGCCGTCCTCTTCAATCCGAGCTATCCAGCCATCAAAATCGCCTACGGCAGTTGCCTGGGACATGCCTGCCACGAAGTACGCACCCTCCGCGGAAACTATGTCCCATGCCACCTGAGCACCAGATCCGCCAATAACACGGGACCAAATCAATTCACCTTCGTTGTCAATATGAATGATGTACGCATCGCCCTGGTCTCCGAAACTACCTGTAGAGCCGACAACCACCGCCCCACCGGTTGGTGAAGAACACACCGCGTGTGCTTGATCTGTACCGTAGCCGCCGTAGGTCCGCTGCCAGGTTGTTTGGCTAGTTGAACTAAGCCCCAACGCGATCGCACCGAGGCCGGCAAACAATCGCAAGCATAATTGGTCCCTGTACAATAGGCCCACCGCTATAGTCCCGGATACCTTCGCGCCCATGTCCCCGGCCGCATTGCGCAACTTCTTCATCTTCCTGCTCGTGCTCATAGCCATCGACCTTTATGCCTACAAAGGTGTGAATACCGCGCTGGCGAACCACGGGGTCGTGCTGCGGCGGATGGTTCGCTTCCTCTATTGGGTCATCAGTATCGGGTTGCTGGGCATGATTGTTTACGTGGGCTTCAACTTCCGCGACCCCGAGGCAAGGCGCGACCACAGCTTCGCCTTCAGCATGGTGGCGCTCTTCCTGCTCTTCTTCCTGCCCAAGATCGTCATGGTGGTCTTCCATGGCCTCGACGACCTGCTGCATCTGGTGCGCTGGGTCTGGGACAAGCTCGCGCCCGGACCGGTGGATGCCGCTGGTGAGGGCATCGACCGCGCGCGCTTCCTGAGCCAACTGGGCCTCATCATTTCCGTGGTGCCCTTCGCGGGCGTGCTCTATGGCGTGACGAAGGGCCGCCGCAACTTCAACCTGGCGCGCGTGCCCGTGCGCAGCGAGAAGCTGCCAGCGGCATTCCATGGCATCCGGATCGTGCAGATCAGTGATATGCACTTGGGCAGCTACGGCGGCGACCTGAGCATCGTGCGCAACGGAGTTGACCTGATCATGGCCGAGAAGCCGGATCTGATCCTCTTCACCGGCGACATGGTGAATGATTTCGCGGAGGAAGCAGAACCCTACATCGCGGAGCTTGCCCGCTTAGAGGCCCCATTCGGCAAATTCTCGATCCTAGGTAACCACGATTACAGTGACTACCCGAAGTGGGACAGCCCTTCGGCCAAGGCCGCGAACCTAGAGAAGCTCAAGGCCATTCACGCGCAGATGGGATTCCGCCTGCTGCTCGATGAGCACATAACACTTGAGCGCGGCGGCGAGCGCATCGGTTTGCTGGGCGTGCAGAACTGGGGGCATCGTTTCCAGCAGTACGGCGACCTGGCGCGGACCGTTCGCGGAACGGAAGCGCTCCCCTACCGCATTCTAATGAGCCATGATCCCACGCATTGGGAGCATCAGGTCTTAGGCACCGGCGTCGACCTGACGCTGAGCGGTCATACGCACGGCGCGCAATTGGGCGTGAAGCTGGGAAGCACCACCTACAGCCCAGCGCAATGGGTGTACAAGCATTGGGCAGGCCTGTACACCGAGGGCGAACAGCAGCTTTACGTGAACCGCGGCTTCGGCTTCATCGGCTTCCCCGGGCGCGTGGGCATGCCGCCGGAGATCACGGTGCTGGAGCTCAGCCGTTCCTGATCACTTAGCGCGAGTTGCTATCTTCGACAAGCTTCAGGACCACGCAGCCATCGGTCTCGCGGAAGATCTCCCAACCTGGATCGCCACGCAGCACTCGCAGGGTCTCGGAATAAGTCATGGCATCCAGTGGGTATGGGCTTTCGGCCGGCAAGAAAACTAGATACTCGGCCTCACGGACAATCGGGAACTGGTATACGGTGCGACGTAGCGCGAGATGCGGGACCGCCGGGGATTGCGCACTGACAATAGCCTCCAGCGGTATGGCCTCCAGGGCACGGTGTACGGCCCTGACTTCGTACCCCTTGACGTAATGGCGCTCTTGATAGATGCGAATCCGAGATCGATCATGGTAGGCTACCGTTCGATCCATGAATCGGATGGTACAGGCCAGCGAAAGAACCAGCACGCCCCACGGAAGCCAACGCATGGTCGCACCCCGAATCCGCGCCAGCGCCAAGGCTGTCGCAACGCCCACGAGCGGCGCGAGTTCAATTCCATAATGCGCGATCACCGACCATTTCCCCGGGTCGTCGTGCCACATCTTCTGTACCATGATGGGCAAGGCCATTAGGCCCAAGCGCGGCTGGAGCACTAGCGACCAGCCGCCTGCCACGAACAGCATGAGCCAGAATTCCAGTTTAATCCCTGTCCCGTCCTGCACCCCAACGTGATCAACAAAGAGCGCACGCAGCAGTTCCCATGGTTTCGCCACCAAAGCCGATGGCGCATCGGCGACGGAAGCTCCAAGAATCCCATAGTCGAAATGAGCGAATGACTGATCTGAGGCCAGAGCTGGCATGACCAAACCAACAATGATCGCTGACCACACGATTCCAACTACGCCCATGATGGCCGCTGGCAACCGGACCTTTCGCCCAACCCCGCGATCGGTTGCAAGCAGCAAGGCGATAGGCCCGATCCAGAAACCCAGATTCTCCTTCGAGATCAGCAACAGGAAGAACAAGAACGCTCCACGAACGACCTTCCCTTTCCTGAGCGCCAGCATGAACCATGGTAGCAGCATGGCTGCTACGACATTGGAGTGATAGTCAAAGGCCATTGCAGCGAACACACCGAAAAAGAGCAGCATCACGCACATCCCCATCAGGGCAATGGGCTCTTCGGCTCCGCAAGCCAGCGCTAATCGTCGTACGCCCCACGCACCAAGAAGCACCGCCAGCCATTGCACGACCAATAGCGTCCATGTACCGAAGACATAGATCAACGGCGAGAACAACGGCAGATACAGGTCGAAGTGATCGGCTAGCAGCAGTTGGTCAGCATCAAGGAACAGCGAACAATCCGGCATGCTCCCATGGGCATAGTGCCATAGTGCATGGGTGTACAAGCCAAGATCGAGTGCGTACGTGCGGAATTGGTGATGATTCGGGAAAGAAACCAGACCATGTATTACGGCGAAGAAAATCAGCACGCCGAAAGCCCGCTTGCGCCAACGCGATGGTTCTGGTTCTGGCTCCGTTCTCATTGGAATCGAACAGGTAGGATCATCCGAAAGATCCAATTACGGGAACACCCTCCCCGCCTCCATCACGCATCGCTCCAATTGCGCGAGATCGAGCCCCGCAACCACCCCACGCTCTTTTAAGCTCCTTGCGAACACCTCCATCTGCAGGTTGCCCACGAGCTCATCCTCTGCCATCGGGCAGCCGCCGTAGCCCTTAATGGCGCCATCGAAGCGGCGGCAACCGGCATCCCAAGCGGCATCGGTCTTCAGCTTCCAGTTGTCGGGGGTGCAGTGCAAGTGCGCACCGAACTCAACGGCGGGCAGCGCGGGGACAAGCGCCGAGAACATCGCGGAGATATCGCCGGGCCGTGCCACGCCGACGGTATCGCTGAGCGCGATGATGCGCACGCCCAAGTCGCTCGTGAGGCGATTGACCCAATGCAGGGCCACGTCCGCACTCCACGGGATCGCCATACGGATTGCCGAAGGCCATGCTGATATAGACCACGAGCTCCTTGCCTCCTGCGCGCGTGATCTCCGCGATGCGTGCGATGCGGCTCCAGCTGCCCTCGATGCTCGTGTTGGTGTTGCGCTGCTGGAAGGTCTCGCTGATGCTGAAGGGATAGCCGAGATAATTGACGCTCTCCTGCTTCACTGCTTCTTCCGCGCCGCGCTCGTTGGCCACGATCACGAGCAATTTGCTCTTCGTCTCGCTCGTGTCGATGCTGGAAAGCACCTCGGCGGTATCGGCCAATTGCGGAATGACCTTCGGGCTCACGAAGCTGCCGATGTCGATGGTATCGAAGCCAACGCGCAGCAGTTCGTTCAAGTAGCGCACCTTCACCTCCGTGGGAATGAAGGGCACGATGCCTTGCATGGCGTCGCGCGGGCATTCGATGAGCTTCACCTTCTCCATGCTGCGAAAGACTGGTTGATGCGATTCACCAAGGATGGCCCTTCGTACACCAGCCCTGTGTACACCTGCACGAGGTCGGCGCCCGCTTCAAGCTTCTCCTTCGCCGCCTCCCATGAATCGATGCCGCCCACTCCGATGATAACGATGGGCCTCGGCAGGCGCTCGCGCAAGCAGGTGATCACCTCCGTGCTGCGCGCCCGGACAGGTGCACCACTCAATCCGCCAGCGCCGATGGACTCCAGTTCAGCTTGCGTCGTTCGCAGCCCTGCACGCGCAATCGTGGTGTTGGTAGCGATCACCCCAGCGATGCCGCTCTCTTTCACCACGCTCACGATGTCGTCCAATTGGCCATCGGTGAGGTCCGGAGCGATCTTGAGAAGGATGGGTTTGGAACGCGCGGGTGAATGGTCATTGGCGACTGGTGAATGGTCTCCCCCACTCACCATTCGCTTTTCGCCATTCGCCCTATTCTGGCTGAGTTCCATCAACGCACGAAGAATCTCCAACAACGGCCCCTTCTCCTGCAAGGCTCGCAGACCGGGCGTATTGGGGCTGCTCACGTTCACCACGAAGTAGTCCACCACGCCATAGAGCGCATCGAAGCAGGCGATGTAGTCGTCGATGGCCCGCTCATTCGGCGTGTCCTTGTTCTTCCCGATGTTTCCGCCGACGATGATGCCGGGCATCCGATGGCGCAATCGTTCCACCGCTGCATGCACGCCGCCGTTGTTGAAGCCCATGCGGTTGATGAGCGCACGGTCCTTCTTCAATCTGAATAGCCGCGGCTGCGGATTGCCCGGCTGGGACTTGGGCGTGAGCGTGCCCACTTCGATGAATCCGAAGCCGATGCGTGCGAGGGCATGCACGTGCTTGGCATCCTTGTCCATGCCTGCGGCCAGGCCAACGGGCGATGGGAAGTGCAAGCCCATCACGTCGGTGGCTGCGGCACGGGGCGGTTTCGCGCCGCCCAAGAGCGCAAGCATGCCGGGAATGCGCGATGAGATGCCCAGCAGACGGAAGGTGAGGTGATGGGCACGCTCCGGAGGGAGCAGGAAGAGCAGTGGACGGAGCAGCGCGTACATCGGCGGCGGAGCGATCGCTAGGGGGTCTCGCTGATGGGTACCAGCTCGAAGGTCTCCCAAGCGCCAATGTCCTTGCGATCGGCCGTGAGGCAGGTGTAGCACGCACCGCCTTCGGCGAGCTGCGCAGCCAAGTGCATCCCTTCGAGCGTGCGCAGCGCAACGCGGCCTTCCGGCAGTTCAACAAGCTCGATGGTCTCCTTCTCGCCGATGCTGTCGCGATCGGCCACTGCCTGACGCAAGCCTTCGCGCTCGAAGCAGACATGCTTTCCATTGCTCGCGCGCAAGGCGAAACGCCCGCTATCCATGGGCACGAGTTCAAATTGCTCCCAAGCCCCGATGCTGCTGCGATTGGCCATGAGCGCTCCGTAGCGCGCAACCCCCTCGGCCTGGTCGGCACAGACATACTGGCCATTGGCGGCTCGCAAGGCCACCAGCTCCACAGGCTCGGGAACCGATTCTCCCGTGGCATCGGCAGGGGTATTCGATTGTTGCGCTGGGCCGCAGCCTGCTAAGGCCGCGCATGCGGAGAGGATCAGGGTTCGTGCGACTCGTTTCATGGTTCTTGGAAAGGCCGCAAAGGTGGCACACGCGCGTCAACCGCATGGCGCTCCCCTCCCTGGTCAGGTACCTTCGCGCCATGCCTTTCCAGCTTATTTCAGAGTTCACTCCTACCGGCGACCAGCCCGAGGCCATCCGCCAATTGGTGGAAGGATTGCGCGATGGCGTGCCGGCGCAGACCCTGCTGGGCGTCACCGGATCCGGCAAGACCTTCACTGTTGCCAATGTGATCGCGCAGGTCGACCGCCCCACGCTGATCCTCAGTCATAACAAGACGCTGGCCGCGCAGCTCTACGGCGAATTCAAGCACTTCTTCCCGAACGACCGCGTGGAGTACTTCGTGAGCTATTACGACTACTACCAGCCCGAGGCCTACCTGCCCACCACCAACACCTACATCGAGAAGGACCTCTCAGTGAATGACGAGATCGAGAAGCTCCGGCTCAGCGCATCGAGCGCGCTGCTGAGCGGAAGGCGCAACGTGATCGTGGTGGCCAGCGTGAGCTGCATTTATGGCATCGGCAATCCAGCGGAGTTCAAGCACACGGTGGTGGAGCTGAACAAAGGCATGAAGGTGAGCCGCAATGCACTGCTTCACCGCTTCGTATCGGCACTTTATAGCCGCAAGGACATTGAGCCGGGCCGGGGCAACTTCCGCGTGAAGGGCGATGTGGTGGAGGTCTTCCTCGCCTATGCTGATGAAGGCATCCGGATCCATTTCTGGGGCGATGAACTGGAGCGCATCGAGCGCTTCGACCTCAGCACCACCAAGACGATCGAGAGCTTGGAGCAGGTGACGATCTATCCCGCCAACATTTTCGTGACCAGCCGCGAGACGCTGAACGGTGCCATCCACAGCATCCAAGAGGACATGGTGAAGCAGGTCGCCTTCTTCCAGGAGATCGGCAAGCACCTGGAGGCAAAGCGCCTCGAGGAGCGCGTGAGCCACGACCTGGAAATGATGCGCGAGTTGGGCTATTGCAGCGGCATCGAGAACTACAGCCGCTACTTCGATCGGCGAGACACGGGCCAGCGCCCCTTCTGCCTGCTCGACTACTTCCCGGATGACTTCCTGATGGTGATCGATGAGAGCCATGTGACCGTGAGCCAGGTGCAGGCCATGTACGGGGGCGACCGCAGCCGTAAGCGCAACCTGGTGGAGTATGGCTTCCGCCTGCCCAGTGCCATGGACAATCGTCCCCTGAAATTCGAGGAATTCGAAGGCATGATGGGCCAGACCCTCTTCGTTAGCGCCACGCCAGCTGACTACGAATTGCAGCGCAGTGAGGGCGTGGTGGTGGAGCAGGTGGTGCGGCCCACGGGCCTGCTCGACCCGCCCATTGAAGTGCGGCCGAGCAAGGACCAGATCGACGACCTGCTCGACGAGATCCGCAACCGGACCAAGAAAGACGAGCGCGTGCTGGTGACCACCCTCACCAAGCGCATGGCTGAGGAGCTTGATGAGTTCCTGAAGAGGAACGGGGTGAAGTGCAAGTACATCCACAGCGACGTGGAGACCCTGGAACGGATCGAGATCCTGCGCCAACTGCGCCTGGGCATGATCGATGTGCTCGTTGGCGTGAACCTGCTGCGCGAAGGGCTGGACCTGCCCGAGGTGAGCCTGGTTGCCGTGCTCGATGCGGACAAAGAGGGCTTCCTCCGCAGCAACCGCTCGCTCACGCAGACCGCTGGCCGCGCTGCCCGTAATGTCAATGGCCTGGTGGTCTTCTATGCGGACAAAATCACCGACAGCATGCGGCGCACCATCGAGGAGACCGAGCGCCGCCGAGCCAAGCAGATGGCCTACAATGAAGAGCACGGCATCACCCCAACGCAGATCAAGCGCGACAGGGCCGATGTGCTGCGGCAGACCTCGGTGCTCGAGATCCAAGGCCCTACGCCCAAGGCCTACCTCGAACCGGAACCGGTGTACAGCCTCGCCGCTGATCCGGTGATGCAGTACATGAGCTTCGATCAGTTGGAGAAGAATGCCGCACTGCTCGAGGCGCAGATGCGCAAGGCCGCCAAGGAGCTCGACTTCATAACAGCGGCCCAGCTGCGCGATGAGTTGTTCGCAGTGCAGAAACTCATGGAGCTTCGCACGCAAGTGAAGTCATGAGTAATCGGCCGCTAACAGCGAATCGTCGCCGCTGAGAATGACTTCGGCGAAAAGGGGCATTGGTGATACCCTTTGAGCTTCCGAGAGTGGCCTGTGCTGGAACGTTGGCGGCTGTGGCGAGGCGTTTACTTTCGTCCGCGAACCACCCCTCACTGAACCAGAACACCGATGAACCGAATCCTACTCCCTGTTCTTGTTGCCGCGCTCTCTGCTCCGGCATTCACTAACGCCCAGGTCAGCTTCGGCGGACAGCCCCTCGGGCTAGATCAGGCCTACTTGCCTGCCCCGCCGCTCGTGGTGATGCCTGAAGTGGATGCCGCCGCGCTAATGACCGAGGACGAGGCGCGCATGGCCCAAGGCATCAAAGGGCCCTATCGCTTCGGCTTCAACCATGCCACGGACATCAGCACGGAGAACAGCGGCACATGGACCACGCTGCCTAACGGCGACGGGGTTTGGCGGGTGGCCATCGCATGCCCCAGCGCCTTCAGCATCAATTTCGAATTCAATGAGTACGTGGTGCCCGATGGCGGACAGGTCTTCGTTTACAACGAAGCAGGTGAAGTGCTGGGCGCCTTCACGGCCGAGAGCAATCCCGGCCACACGGAATTGGGCGTTACGCAACTGCCCGGCGACCGCATCACCATCGAGTACGTCGAGCCTTTCGCCGTGCGCGGCGAAGGCCATCTGCGCATCGGGCAAGTGACGCATGCCTACCGCGACCTGTTCCGCGCACTGAAGGGCTTCGGTACCAGCGGCAGCTGCAACAACAACGTGATCTGCCCGGAGGGTGATCCCTGGCGGCCGCAAATCCGGAGCGTGGCCATGATCACCGTGGGCGGAAGCGGCATCTGCACCGGGCAGCTGATCAACAACTGCAACAACGATGGCACCCCCTACTTCCTGACTGCGAATCACTGCTTGGGCGGCAACAACAGCTGGGTCTTCCGCTTCAATTGGAACAGCCCTGTCTGCAGCCCTACCACCAACGCGCCCACCAATCAGACCGTGAGCGGCAGCACCCTGAAGGCCAACAATGCAGCAAGCGACGTAGCCCTGCTCCAGCTCAACAGCACGCCGCCCGCCAGCTATAATGTGTTCTACACAGGCTGGGACAAGAGCGGCACCGCCCCCACGGCCAGCACCTGCATCCACCATCCGGATGGCGACATCAAGAAGATCAGCTTCGACACGAACCCCGCCACCCAGGTGAGCTGGGGCGGCGCGGCTACCTGGCGCATCGCCAATTGGGAGGACGGCACCACGGAGCCGGGCAGCAGCGGCAGCGGCCTCTGGAACCAGAATGGCCTGCTCATCGGCCAGCTCTACGGTGGTACTGCTTCATGCAGCAACAACATCAACGACTATTTCGGGCGCTTCAGCACCAGCTACCAGTACCTGCAGACCTGGCTGGGCAACTGCGGCAACACGCTCCAAGGCTACCCGCTCACCGTGGGCATCGATGAGGCGGCAGCCGCTGGCGAGCTCACCATTTCACCCAATCCCACACCAGGCAATGTGGTGGTCGGCCTGCCATCCGGCATGCGCAATGGCGGTCGGCTCACGGTATTCGATGCCTTGGGCAAGCAAGTCGCGCAGCGCAGCCTCACCAGCGGAATTGAGCGCGTGACCTTTGAACTGGGCGAACAGAATGCAGGCCTCTACTTCGTGGAAGCCACGGCCGAGGGATACCACCGCGTGCAGCGCCTGGTGATCGCGCGCTGACCCCTGCCTCCATCGTTCTGAAGGACCGCTGGAAAGCCCAGCGGTCCTTCGCATCTTGGGCCTCGTCTATCTTCACGCAGCCAAACCAGCGCGCATGGCACCATCGCTACGCCTCCTCTCCACCCTCCCGTTCTTCTTCGCCGCGCTCAGCGCGTCGTCACAAATCGCCTTCGGCGGAAGGCCGATCGGGTTGATGCCCAAGGGACCGGCGCTGCCGCCTGCGCAAACGATCACCCTTCCGGCAGTTGATGCCGCCGCGCTGATCGCCGAGGACGAGGCTCGCTACGCTTCCGGCGTGAAAGGCCCGTGGCGCTTCGGATTCAACCACGAGGTGGATATCCGGAGCGAGGCGCATGGCACCTGGCACACCTTGCGCAACGGCGATCGTGTGTGGCGCGTGGCCATCGAGTGCCCTGGAGCCTATGGCATCAACTTCAGGTTCAACCAGTACGACCTGCCGGAGCGCGGGCGTGTGTTCGTGTACAACGGACAGGGGCAGCACGTGGGCGCTTTCACCCGCGCCAGCGCCAAGCTCAACCGCATGGGCGTGGCGCAGCTGGCCGGAGAGCGCATCACCATTGAGTACCATGAACCCGCCGCCGTTGCCGGGCAAGGCCGTCTCGCCATCGACCGGGTCACGCATGCCTATCGGGACACACAGGGCTTCGCACGAGGCCTTGGCGATAGCGGAGACTGCAACATCAACGTGATCTGCCCGGAAGGCGACGATTGGCGCGACCAGATCCGGAGCGTGGCCATCATCACCACCGGCGGCAACGGCTTCTGCACCGGCACCATGCTCAACAACTGCGCGCAGGACAGCACGCCCTACTTCCTCACCGCCAACCACTGCCTCAGCCCCGACGTGGCCGATTGGGTCTTCCGTTTCAACTGGGACAGCCCCAGCTGCGACCCGACCGAGGATGAGCCGACCCTGGAGACCGTGAGCGGCTGCGTGCTGCTCACCAGCAACACGGGCACGGACATGGCCTTCCTCGAGCTGAACAGCATCCCACCTGTGGAATACGATGTGTACTACGCCGGCTGGGATAAGAGTGGGGTCACCCCTGATACCGTTTGCGGCATCCACCACCCAAGCGGCGATATCAAGAAGATCAGCCTCTCCTACAGCCCGGTCACACAAGCCAACATCGATCTGGGATCCGGTGCCGCCGATTGCTGGCAGGTAACCGTTTGGGATGCGGGGACCACTGAGCCCGGCAGCAGCGGCAGCGCCCTCTTCAATCAGGACAAGCGCGTGATCGGCCAACTCTATGGCGGTGCGGCGAATTGCGCGAACAGCGTGGACGACTACTACGGCCGCCTCGACGTCAGCTGGCCCTTCATCGAGCAATACCTCGGCACCTGCGGCGACACCCTGCCCGGCTTGGGCGATCCGGTTGAGCCCATCATCGCCTTTGACGCCGCCATCACCAGCATCGTGAACATCCCCGAATTGATCTGCGGGGATAGCATCATCAGCCCGATCGTCACGTTGAAGAACAACGGCGTTGCTGTGATGACCAGCGCGGTGATCACATACGGGCTCGTCGGAGGCACTCCCTTCGTGTTCAATTGGACGGGCTCGCTGCAAGTGCTGCAGACCATGAATGTCCCCCTTCCACCGATCGTGGCCGCCACTGGCGCGAACACCTTGTATGTGACGGTGACCTGGCCCAACGCCAACGCGGATCAGGTGCCGGACAACGACACGTGGTTCTACTCATTCAACGTGAGCAATCCGGGCGGTACCGTGCAACTCTTGCTCACGCTCGATAATTGGGGCAGCGACATCACCTGGGAACTGGCCACGCAACTGGGCACGGTCCTCTACGAGGGCGGCCCTTATCCGGACCTGGAAGAAGGCGAACTCTACACCTCCTCCTTCTGCCTCACCAACGATTGCTACGTGTTCACCATCAACGATGCGTTCGGCGACGGCATCTGCTGCGATGAGGGCGAAGGCAGCTATGCGATCATGGACTCCGATTCGACGCTTCTCGTGGATAGTGATGGCCAGTACGGCGAACAGGACGTGCAGACCTTCTGCGTGGAAGTGGTGGGCATGCCGGAATTGGACTTCGGGCCGCAGATCGCCCTCTACCCGAATCCCGCTCGCGGTCAAGTGATGCTGCGGGCATGGCACCCGATCCAGAGCGTGCGCGTGCTTGACGCAACTGGCCGAGTCATGCTGGATCAGCGCGTTGGCTCAGAGGTGGCCACGCTAGGCATCGAGCATCTGGTGGCTGGGGCCTACCTGGTTGAAGCAATCACGACTGAGGGCCGTTCGGCGAAGCGCCTGGTGGTGCAGTAGCATAGTTGGTCCAGATGCCGTGCGATGCATTCCCCCCCGCCGCCCCACAAAATAACTTTGGCGTCCAGCTTCTTCATGCACCGTCCCGTGGGGCCTTGTTCGGACCATTTGCATTTCCGTCCCTGGGCCCGCGTCTCGCTGGCCCACCATGCGCGCAGCCGTAGGTTCGTGCCTTTCTCCCGCGTTCCGGGCGCCGCATGCACCAGCACCCTAACGCCCGGCTGGCTCCAAGCGCCTCCTACCGGAACACCTTACCGGGCCCGGCCGTTTGGAGCGTTCCGTCGTGATTCGACCTCCTTTGCCTTTCAGGGGCTGTTCTCCACGGCGAAGCACGCACGGCGTTCGCCTGCTTGCTGCGTGCTGGTGCCCACTTCGATGAGCGTACAGCCCATGCCGCCATGATTCGCGCTGTGGCGAGCATTGGGGTGGGGGGCCGGCGGGCGCTCTCCCCCCCCCCGCCCCCCCCCCCCCGGGCCCCGCATCGGGCGTCCCAACGATCGCCTCCCGTCCGCGATTCCGTCTTACCCGTATCGCGTCTGAGCCTGCTCCGAGGCATCAGGGCTGACGCCAGCGTCTTCCCTCGTGAATGCCCGCTTCCCCCCCACCAGCGCGCGCCGTGCGGGGCGCCGCCCAGCCCCAGCCCGCTGGCTCCAGCCCGGAGACCTTACCGGCCCGCGCTGCCGCGTGGTGCCCGCTGTCTCCAGGGCGCGCGGCCGCCCTTCCGCCGTGGTGCACCGAGCACCACGGGATCGCTGAGCTTGCGGCATCGCGCTGTCGGTCCGCGGTCGGAGCGTCTTCGAACGGGCCACCAGCCCTACCGGGGCCCGCTGGGGCGGCACCCGTGCGCAGTGCCTGGGTCCTTCATTCCCGAGCGCGCGCATCAGCGGCACCCGTGCGAGCCAGAGTGCCATGAGGCGACCAGCACCAATAGACGGCGCCACCAACGACCCGTGCGCGATCGGAGCGGCTTCACGGGCTCGTGCATCTCAATAGGCGCCGCTCCGGCGACGCAGGGTCCATTCCGCAGCAAGCAGCAGCAACACCGCGAAGAAGATCCACCGCATCTCGATCAGATCGGTGAACCGTGGCTGCGTGTAAGAGCGTGACGCGGCACGGTTATCGGCGCTCAGTGCTTCCGGAATCCGGTCCATCTCTGCTGGGGCCAGGAATTCGCCGCCCGTGCGCGCGGCGATGTCGGCCAAGAGCGCGTGATCAGCAACGGTGGTCACTTGCTCCAACGTCACCGTGCGCACATGCACCTCGCCTTGAGCCGTCATGCGCTCGCCCTTGTACTGAGCCTCGGCCTTCCAGGTGTAGCGGCCCACCGGCAGCATGCCGGCGCTGGCGCTATAACCGTTCGAAGCGGGATTGAATGCGAAGGGATAGTCCCGTCCCTCCTCGTCCTTCAAGGTGATGGCCACCTCCGCATCAGGCACGGCCTCGTAGGCGGCGTTATACACCTCGGCGGTGAATTGCACTTGCTCATTGGCAGGCACCACGGGCGCATGGTCAATCCGGAATCGCTTCTTGTCGGCCTTGAGCGAGAGGAATTGCGCGAGCTTCCGGATCAAGCGATCGAAGCGGTCGTGGGTGCCATGCAACTGGTGATCGGCCAGGCGCCACCGCCAGATGCCCTCGCCGCAGATCGTTGCGCTGCGTTGGCCATCTTGCTGGGAAACGGCGATCAGCGGGGCCTCGGTGCGCACGAGCCCCACGCGCTGCCAGGCCAGGGCCGCGGCTGATCGACTCAGGCTGTATTGCCCGAACGGGACTTGCAGCGGCGGATAGCGCTCGATGGCCTGCACCAGGTCCGCCTCGAGGTTGAAGGTCGCGAAGTCCTTCGCGGCCACGGCTTGCGCATCGGTGATCGCCGGCCTGCTGTCGCTGACGCGCACCCCGGCGAGCAGCGCGTTGTAGGCATCCATGCGCGTGCCCGACCCGAGCACATGCAGCATAGGGATGCCTTTTGCTTTGGCGCTCTCGACAAAGGCATTCGCCGCTGCATTGGCACCGGGCAATTGGTGCAGCACGATCAAGTCGTATCCCGCCGGCGCGCCATTGAAATCACTGGCATAAGCCAGTTCCACGGCGTAGCCCTCCACGCCGCTCAACGCCGTGCGCATGGCGCCCAGGTCAGGATGCGGCGCTGCGGCCAGGATCAGCACCTTCTGCCGGGCATCGAGCACTTCGATGTAGAAGTCCTGGGCATTGTTGATGACGCTGGCCTCCTCCTTCACGGCCACCGCCTCCACGGTATAGCGCTGCGTGCCGGCCGCATTGGCCTTCACGCTGAAGGCCACTTCGCGCAGGTAGGGGTCTGCATCGATCACCAGCTCCTGGCTCACGATCACCTCGGTGCCGCGCTTCAGCAGCACGCGCGTGCGCTGGCCCTTGAGGTTCCGGGCCGCGATGCGCGCGCGCACCGGGAACTCGTTGCCGAGGAAGCAGATGCGGTTGTGGTCAACGGCTTTCACGGCCAGGTCGGGCCGCACGGTGGTATCGCCCAGGGCGATGGTGAATACCGGCACCTGCAAGCGATCGGCATCGAAGCGCGGATCGCGGCCGCGGTTCACGATGCCATCGCCGTCGATGATCACTGCGGCGAGGTCCGGGCCGCTGAGGCGGTCATGCACCTCGCGCAGTGCCTGGCTCATGTTCGTGGCTGCGGCTTCCTGCGCGAAAACAAGGCCCTCAGCCAGCGCCTCCCCGTACGTGAATGCGCGCACCACGAAGCGCTCGCCCAATGCGGACTCCAATTCCTGCAGGCGCTCCGCATGCACCGTCCGCATCGCCGCGGTATCAGCGCCAAGCATTAGTGATGCCGATCCATCGTGCAGCAGCGCCACCACCGGCTTGCGCACCTCGCGCACCAGCATGCGCAGCATGGGCTCCAGCAGGAAGAAGGCGATGATGGCCACGGCCACCGCGCGCAGCACGGCAAGCACGAGGTTCGTGCGCGGCGCGAATCCCTCCTTCCCAGCCTGCTTGCGGTAAAGCCACCACGCCAGCAGCGCGCCCAGCAACAAGCAGAGCGGCGCAAGCCAGAGGGAATGGGCGGTGGTGAGGTGCATGCTCAGCTCGTGGTTGAGGGTTGCCCCGGCTCAAGGCCAGGATGACAGGTTGAGCAATGGACTGGAAGTGGGTTGGGGCGCGAAGATCGCCTTGAGTGACCTTTAAGAGCACATCTGGAACAATACTGCGATCAGGGCGCAGCAGGATTGAACGTACGATGACGCGATACTGCGCAATCCATCTTCAATCAACCTTGGCGGACCTCTGCCCGGTGCATGGTTCACCCCTGCTGTTCGTCAACCGTCAGTCTTCTTTAGGAAGGCTAGCCTGCTCTTGCATCAACCCTCAATCTCTTCCCTACGTCAGCATCCCCCCGCACACATGCAATGTCTGTCCGGTGATGTAGCTGCTGAGGTCGCTGCCGAGGAAGACGCACGCGTTGGCCACATCGGTGGGGGTGCCGCCGCGCTTCAGGGGGATGCCTTCGCGCCATTGCTCCACCACCTTGGGGTCGAGGGCGCCGGTCATCTCCGTTTCGATGAAGCCGGGGGCGATGGCGTTGCTGCGGATGTTGCGGCTGCCGAGCTCCAGCGCCACGCTCTTGGTGAAGCCGATGATGCCGGCCTTGCTCGCGGCATAGTTGGCCTGGCCGGCGTTGCCCTTCACCCCCACCACGCTGCTCATGTTGATGATGCTGCCGCTGCGCTGCTTCAGCATGGTGCGCATCACGGCCTTGGTCATGTTGAAGACGCTCTTCAGGTTGGTGGCGATCACCGCGTCGAAATCGGCCTCGCTCATGCGCATGAGCAATTGGTCCTTGGTGATGCCGGCGTTGTTCACCAGTACATCGAGCTTGCCCCATGCGTTCACCACTTGGTCCACGGCGGTCTGGGCGCTGTTCAAGTTGCCCGCATCGCTCTGGATGGCGAGCACCGGGCGGCCGCTCTTCGCCTTCAGCTCCTCGGCCACTGCGTTGGCTTTGTCGGGGCTGCTCACGTAGGTGAAGGCCACGTCGGCGCCTTCTTCCAGGAAGCGTTCCACGATGCCGCGGCCGATGCCGCGCGATCCGCCGGTGATGAGGGCGGTTTTTCCGGTAAGTAGTGCCATGCGGCGAATGTAGAAGCACCTTTCCGATTCCCGTGGGGCTGCGCATCCGATGCCCAAGGGCAGCCGATCAGCGACCCGCCCCGCCTTGCTCCAGCGCGAACACGTGCCGCAGGATGGCTTCGGCTGGCGCGGTGAGCACTTGATCGCGCCGCACCAGCACGCGTTTGGCGGAATCGATGGCACGCTCGATATCGTAGGTAGCGAAGCCATCTGCTCCGCCCCATGCGAACGAGGGGATGCGCTTGGGCGGAAAGCCGCCGCCGAAAACGTTGGCCGCCACGCCCACCGAGCTGCCGGTATTGAACATGGTGTTGATGCCGCTCTTGCTGTGATCGCCCATGAAGAGCCCGCAGAACTGCAGGCCGGTGCCCACCTCCTGGCCTTCGGCGTGGCTGAACACCTTCACCTCGCCATAGGTGTTCTTCAGGTTGCTGTTGTTGGTGTCGGCGCCCAGATTGCACCATTCGCCCAGCACGCTGTTGCCGAGGAAGCCATCGTGGCCCTTGTTGCTGAAGCCGAGGATCACGCTGTTGTTCACCTCACCACCCACGCGGCACTCGGGCCCGAAGGCCGATGGACCATAGACCTTGGCGCCCATCTTCAGTTGCGCATGGTCACCGAGCACGATGGGACCGCGCAGCAGGCAGCCTTCCATCACTTCCGCGCCGCGCCCGATGTAGATGGGGCCTCCTTTGGTGTTGAGGATGCTGGCCTCGCAGACCGCGCCTTCCTCCAGGAATACCAGCGCGGGGTCGCCCACCACGGTATTGAGGGCGCTGAGCGGTTGCGAGCGGCGTCCTTCAGTGAGCAGCTTGAAGTCGTGCGCGATGGCCTTGCCGCAGTGCTGGAAGAGATGCCAAGGACGCGTGAAGGAGCAGACCTCGCCGGCGAATTCCACCTGCCGCTCGTAGGTCGGCGGCTGCAACCAAGCACCTGCGTCCGGTGCCTCCCCGCCCGCCAATCCGAAGGCCAACGACCGGCCGTCCTTCACCAAGGCTTCGCCGGGCTTCAGGTTCAGCACGGCATCCACCAGTTCATCCATGGGCAAGAGCGAGCCATCCACCTCGAAGCGCGGACCATCAGCCTGCCCCGTGGGGAATGCCGTGGATAGATAGGCCTCCGTGCGATAGGAGACCTCAAGGCCACTGCGCAGCTGCCACCCTTCGCTGATGCGCAGGATGCCGGGGCGCAGCTGCGCCACCGGACGCGTGAAGGTGAGGGGCAGCAGGTGCGCGTGATGGCCCGCGTCGGAGAGGATGATCGCCATGATGCCGCCGGAGCTTCGCGAAGGCGGGCGGACGAAGGTAGAAGAGCGCTGGCAGCGCTATTCCATGCCGAAGAGGCCGCACACCCACCAGGCCAGGGCCGCGAGCACAGCGCTCACCGGTATGGTGAGGATCCAGGCCCAGAGCAAACGGATGGTGACGCCCCAGCGCACGGCGCTCACGCGCTTGGTGGTGCCCACGCCGATGATGCTGCCGGTGATGGTGTGCGTGGTGCTCACGGGGATGCCCATCTGCTCGGTCATGTAGAGCGTCATGGCACCGGCGCTCTCGGCGCACACGCCTTCGAGCGGGCTCACCTTGGTGATGCGCGTGCCCATGGTCTTCACGATCTTCCAGCCGCCGCTGAGCGTGCCCAGGCCGATGGCGGAATAGCATGCGAGCGGGATCCAGGCCGGCATGTGATCGAGGCTCTCTGCCTCGCCGCTGGCTACCAGCGCCACCATGATGATGCCCATCACCTTCTGCGCATCGTTGCCGCCGTGCCCGATGCTGAAGGCGGCGGAGCTGAGCAGCTGCAAGCGCTTGTACAGGTTGGCGGTGCGCAGCGCGCTGGGGAGCTTGGTCAGGTCCACCGCATAGGTGATCATGAACACGAGCGAGAACAGCGCCATGGCGATGCGCAGGTCGTTGTTCTTCAGGATGAAGATGCTGGTGATGGCCGTGGCCACAGCGATGATCGATAGCCTCACCCAGAGATTGCGCACCAGCGTGACCAGCGTGATGAAGACGCTGATGACCATGCCGACCATGGGCGCGAGGATGATGAAGGCGGCGACCAGCCCGATCTTGGCCATGTTAACGCTCTCGATGTCGAAGCCGGCACCAGCCAATGCGGCTCCGGCGAAACCGCCGATAAGGGTATGCGAGCTGCTGCTGGGGATGCCGTACCACCAGGTGAGCAGGTTCCAGGCAATGGCGGCGATGAGTCCTGCGAGCACTACACGCAGGGTGATGAACTCCTCGTGCACCGTTTTGGCCACGGTATTGGCCACATGGTGGTCGCTGAAGATGAAGTAGGCGATGAAGTTGAAGGCCGCCGCCCAGATAACCGCCTGCACCGGCGTGAGCACCTTGGTGCTGACGATCGTGGCGATGGAGTTCGCCGCGTCGTGGAAGCCATTGATGTAGTCGAAGATCAGCGCCAGGGCGATGATCACGATGAGCAGCGTCATGGGCTCAGGCGTACTTGAGCATGATGGACTCGAGCACATTGCCCACGTCCTCGCACTTGTCCGTGGCCAATTCCAAGGTGCTGTACAGGTCGCGCAGCTTGATCAGCGCGATGGGATCCTTCTCATTGGCGAAGAGCTTCTGGATGGCCCGGTCGTACACTTCATCGGCCTGATTCTCCATGCTGTTGATCTGCACCACGAATTCCATGTGGGCATTGCTCTTATGCATGCGCCGGAGGTTCTGCACGGCCAGCTGCACGATGTGAGCACCCTCGTTCACCAGTCGGGCCAGCTCGGAACAGGTCTGGTCGGGCTTGCCGATGCCGAAGAGCTCGAGGTTCTTGGCGCTGGCTAGGATGAAGTCGGCCACGTCGTCGAGGCTGGTGGCCAGGCTGTGGATGTCTTCCCGGTCGATCGGCGTGATGAAGTTGCGCGCGAGGTCGGTGAAGATGGTGTGCGTGAGGTCGTCGTTGGCGCGCTCGGCGATCTCGAGCCGCTCAAGCAAGGCGGTGCGCTGGGAACCGGGCTCGGTGTTCATGATCGCCATCAGGTCCTCGCTCATCTTCAGCACGTTCGCGGCGCTGGCCTCGAAGTGGTAGAAGAACACGCGGTCGCGCGGCTTGAAGATGCTGAGGAGTTGGTCGAGCGCCATGGGGCTTTGATTGGGGTGGGCAAATGTATCCGGGGAGCTTAGCGCGAAGCTGCTCTTGCGGATTGGTAACCCTAGGTTAACATGATCATGGATCGTCAGATCCCGAACTCAACTTGGAACAAGGTGGTCCAACTGTTCCCACTGTGATCGAAGGCGGCCATGCCCTCTATCCAGCGGTAGCCAGCGTACCACTGCAGCTTGATGCGATGGCCGTTGAGGTAGCGATTGATCCCGAGCAGGGACTCTTCGGTGCGCGCGCGCAGCGCGGTCACCTCGCCGGTGGGCCGGACAATGGTGTAGCGCGATGCGATTTCCCAGTGGCGGCGGAAATGCTTGCTCAATTGCACATTCAGCCCTTGTCCAGCGGTCACGAAGCGCACCGCGCCCGTTTCACTGGTGGTTATTGGCCTGTCGCTGTCGCGCTGGAAAGCTTCGGCAGACATCGCCCAGCCATGGTACTTGAGGACCGCATCAGCGATGAAGGTGCCCATATCCGTTGGTGCGTAGAGCTCTTGCCCCAATTGGCCGCCCGTTCGCATGGCGCCATCGTTGTACGAATAACCCGCTGCCACCGAGAGCCTCGGGCGCGGTTCCATCTCCAGATCACCCTCGCTGAAGTCGCCGCTGTTCGCGAATGCGCCGAACGGCAACCACTCCAAACGGCTGGTGTAGCAGATGCCATTGTTGCCCACCAGCGCGCCCCTTCCCTCGCCGCTGGTCAGCGCGCCTTTCAGTTGCACGAGCTGTTCACCGATGGGGATGGTCCAGTATGCGAACATGCCCACATCACGGTCCAATGTGAAAGCTGCATTGGCGATGGAACGGTCGGGGAACTGCTGATTGCCGGAGCTGATCACCCGTTGGCGATTGCCCGGCAGCTTGCCCTGCCCGAAGCCCACATACAAGTTCGGGTTGAAGAAGTAGTACACCAAGGCGTCGCGCAAGGGCTGAGCAATCACATCCCCCTCCAGGTCCAAGTCCGCGCGGCTGAAATTGAGTTGCACATAGTACCGGAGCTTGCGCGCGAGCACATGGCCGTCGAGCCGGAGCCGTAGCCTGCGGATGCGGAGATCCACGGCATCCACACTCAAGTCGTCACCGCCTGCGGTGGTGATTCCCGCACGGCTCTGCATGCGGAAGCGCAGGTTCAGGGCGAATACCGAATCCTTGGAGAATGAAAGGCCATTGCGCACATCGACCAACGGGGCCTCGTCACGTTCGTTCTGAGCGGACAGCAGGGCAGGGCAGCCCAGCAGCATGGCCGCCGCCAGGCATCGTGGTAGTCTCCGGTACATCGCGGCACGAAGCACCGTTCGTCCTGTTAATTGTATGTTACCGTGCCGGAAATTGCCCTTGAATGCTCTGAAGCAACAGGAACGCACCTTTGCGGCGAAACGGGAACATGCTTTACGAGTTCAATGGTTATCGGCCGGTGGTTCACCCCACGGCCTTCGTGCATCCGCAAGCAGCGGTCACGGGCAACGTGGTCATCGGGGCGGAGGTGTACATCGGTCCCGGCGCGGCGCTGCGCGGTGATTGGGGCGAGATCGTGGTGAAGGACGGCTGCAACGTGCAGGAGAATTGCACCATCCATATGTTCCCCGGGGTGAAGGTGGTGCTGCACCCCGGCGCGCACATCGGGCACGGCGCCATCATCCACGGCGCCACCATCGGGGCGAATTGCCTGGTGGGCATGAACGCGGTGATCATGGACGATGTGCAGCTCGGCGAAGGCTGCATCGTAGGCGCTCTAGCCTTCCTGCCTGAAGGGAGCACCTGGGAGGCCCGGCAGGTGATCGTGGGCAATCCGGCCAAGGCCGTGAAAGCGGTAAGCGATGAAATGCTTGCTTGGAAGACCGAAGGCACGCGCCTGTACCAATCACTGCCTGCGCAACTGCACGCCACGCTCAAGCCCTGCGAGCCGCTGCGCGAAGTGGATCGCAGCAAGCCGCCCATCACTGCGGCATACAGCACGTGGAAGCGCGCGCGTCGCTAACGTTCAATCCTGAGCGCCTTCATCGGCGCGCGGTCAACCGCCCGGCGAGCTCCGGCCAGCGACGGATTCTACCTTCGGCCACGGGTTCATTGCCAACACCGCGATCGGGCTACCTTCAACCAGCATCCTTCAACCCTCAACCCTTCAACCCCCTTGAACGCCGTCATCTGCCCCCTCTCCATCGTCCCTGTGCGCGCCGAGCCGAGCGATCGCGCAGAGATGGTCACCCAATGGCTCTTCGGCGAGACCGCGCAAGTGCTCGACACCGAAGGCAACTGGAGCCGTTTGCGATTCGACCACGACGGATATGAAGGCTGGGTTGACCAGAAGCAGCTGGCCCCCTGCCCCACGCCCAACTTCGATCCCGATCTGCGCGTGATCGATCAGAGCACCATCGTTGATCTCGGCGAGCGGCAAGTGCCCCTCACCTATGGCGCCGTGCTGCCGTTCTACGATGACGGCACGATCCTCTGGGGCAAGCATCGCGTGCCGGTTCAGGCCGTCACCAACCACAAGCCCGATCTGGAGCGCGCCGAGCTCCTCGAGCTCTACATGCATCCCTTCCTCGGGGCGCCCTACCTCTGGGGCGGCCGCACGCCATGGGGCGTCGATTGCAGCGGGCTGGTGCAGATGATCTTCATCCTCATGGGCATCTACCTGCCGCGCGATGCGGGCCAACAAGCCGAGGAGGGCGACGTGGTGGAACTGCTCGACCTGAGCGAACCCGGCGACCTGGCCTTCTTCGACAACGCCGAAGGACGCATCACGCACGTGGGGATCGTCCTCACCCGCAACGAGGACGACGACCTGCGCATCATCCACAGCAGCGGTCGGGTGCGCATCGATAAGCTCGATCAACAGGGCATCTACAACGCCGAGGAGGCGCGCTACGCGCACAAGCTGCGCATGGTGCGTCGGGTACTCTGAGAACGAGGAACCGATCTCGGGCGCCGCGCCCGATCTTTGCGGCGCATGCCCATCGCAATCACCTTTCACGGCGCCGCCGGCACCGTTACCGGAAGCAAGCACCTGCTTGAACTGACACGCACCGATGGCAGCACCGCCCGCGTGCTGCTCGATTGCGGCATGTTCCAGGGCGAGGCCCTCGCGAACAGCAATGGGAAGGACCGCAACCGGCGCTTCGGCTTCGATCCAGAGTCGATTGATGCCGTGGTGCTGAGCCATGCGCACATCGATCACAGCGGCCTCCTGCCGCGTCTGGTGGCCGAGGGATTCCGGGGGCCCATCTGGAGCACGCCGGCCACGCGCGACCTCTGCGCCATCATGCTCGAGGACAGCGCGCGCATCCAGGAATACGACTTCACGGATGCCGTTCGGCGCGCGGAGAAGCGCGGCAAGGCCGTGCCCACGGAAGGCCCTTTGTACACCGTGGCCGATGTGCAGCCCACGATGGCGCGATTCCAGACCACGGATTACAATGAACGCCTGGCGATACTGCCCGGCGTCGAGCTCACCTATTCCGATGCCGGGCATATCCTGGGAAGCGCGGCCGTGCACTTATCCATCGACGATGGCGAGCGCAGCCTGCGCCTCTCCTTCACCGGCGACGTGGGCCGATACGTGGACCGCTTACTGCCTCCGCCTGCTCCTTTCCCCCAGGCCGATGCGATCATCTGCGAGAGCACCTACGGCGACCGCGACCATGCCGACATCGCCGAAGCCGAAGAAGAACTGCTGCGGCATGTCACAGAGGTCTGTGTGAATCGTCGCGGGCGATTGATCATCCCGGCGTTCAGCATCGGCAAGACCCAGGAGATCCTGTACACCCTGAACGCCCTCAGCAACGCGGGCCGCTTGCCGCGCATCCCGGTCTTCGTCGACAGCCCCTTGGCCATCAGCGCCACCGATATCGTCCGCCGGCATGCTGCACTCTTCCGGCCCGAAGTGCGCGAGGAATTGCATCGCGACCCCGATCTCTTCTCCTTTCCCGGAGTATCGTTCGTCCGGGAATCGGAACAGAGCAAGCGCCTGAACGGATCGAAGGAGCCCTGCATCATCATCAGCGCCAGCGGCATGATGGAAGCCGGCCGCGTGCGCCACCACTTGCTCCATGCCCTGCCGAATGCGGACAACGCCGTGCTGGCCGTGGGCTTCTGCGCTCCGGGAACACTCGGTCACGAACTGCTCAATGGCGCGCGCGCAGTGCGGATCTTCGGTGAGCACGTGCCGGTGAATGCGGAGGTGCTGCGCATGGAGTTCTACAGTGCGCACGGCGACCGCAAGGAATTGCTCCATTACCTCGAATGCCAGGACCCCGCTCGCGTGCGCACCCTCTACCTGGTGCATGGCGAGGACGGGCCGCGCACGGCCTTGGCCGGCTCATTCAAGGAACGCGGATTCAAGAACGTGCAGCTTCCCAAACTTCGCGAGCGGTTCGAGCTGTGAAGCCTTATCCGGCTTACGATCGGATGCGCCTTGTCGTATTCCACCGATCCGGCCCGCTTCGCAGCACAGCAGCTCACTGATCAGCGCCGAGCGGCATGATCTTCGCGAACACGAACCAGAGAAAACCACCGATCATGAACCGCATCCTCATTCCCCTGGCCCTCTTGCTCAGCATCAACGCGACCGCTCAACAGTTCAAGGTGATCACCATCGTCGAGAGCATCGTGCCCATGGGCCTCGGCCGCTCACGCATCATCGAGAGCACCACCCCGGTGAATGTGGAATCCGCCACTACGGTGCGCACCGATGGGAAGAAGAGCGATCAAGGCGAAGTGGACCGCGGCGAGTTGAAGATCGACAGCTTCAAGGAGACCAAGCTCCTCAACTTCTACAGCGGCGTGGGCATCAACTTCCAGAACATCGCGAGCAACGATGCCATGATCGCCGACAAGATGTCCAAGCTCACGGCCGATGGATGGCAGTTGGTGCACATCGCCAGCGGCGTGGAGAGCGATGCCGGCAAGGATGACGGCAATGGCATCTTCATTACGCGGATGTACTTCAAGAAGGACTGAGCGCTCAGCAACGGAATGCAAGAAGGGCCCTTCTACGGGGCCCTTCGCTTCAGCATCGATACCAAGCCGGGTGCTCAAAACCGCAGCGTGTACCCCATCACCGGCAGGATGGCCAATTGCGAGACGCCTTCAATCCGCTTGGTGCTGCTGTTGTAGTAGGAGTACACCACGGTCTGCGCGTTGAGCACGTTCTGCACGTCGGCCTTGAACTCGTGGCTCACCTTGGCGCGGCCCACGCGGTAAGCCAGCACCAGATCGAGCTTGTGGATGGGATCGCCCTTGAAGCTCATAAATGCCGTGCTCTCCAACTCATAACCAGCGGCGATGCTCGCTTCGGCATCCAGCGGCGTTTGCCATTGCCCGCCCTGCACGCTGTATCGGGCGCCGGTGGTGAGCACCTTGTTCTTATCGGCCTTGCCCACCTTCCACTCCTTGCCCGCGAGCGCGTTGGCCACCGCGCCCAACCCGAAGCGCGCGTTGTACCAGGTACCATCAGCCGCGCGGTAGCGCGACTCGAATATCGAGAGCGTGGCCAAGGCATGCCAGCCGCGCGTGAAGAACTTCTCGACGCTGAGCTCCACGCCCGCGTTATAGCCGATGCCCTTGCTCACCAGCGGCTTGTCGGTGTACCACTCCTGCGTATTGCCGAGCCAGAAAGCGCTGCTTGCCGCATCCTCCACGGGTTGGCTGTAGAGGTACTGGTAGTAAGCCTCGGTCTTGAACTGCACATCCTCCGTGATGAGCTGCTCATAGCCGAGCACCGCATGCGCCGCGCGGCTCAGGCCCAGGCCCCGGTTGCGCTGCACGGTGCGGCCTTCGGCATCGGTGGTGCGCACCAGATGGTTCATCAGGCTCTCTGTCTTGCTGTGCAGGCCTGCGCCAAGGGTGAACGCACGGGCCGGCGTGCGCTGGTAACGGAGCGCGGCGCGCGGTTCCACGCTGCTGGCTCCATTGAGCGCATAATGCAGGAAGTGGACGCCGCTGGTGAGGCTCCACTGCTCGTTCCAGCGCCACTTCCAACTGGTGAAGGCCTGCACGGTCGACGCTTCGCCCTGCTGGTCCAGGTTCACTTTCATCACGCTATCGGCGCGATCGAAGGTGTTGGCGAACATCCGGAAGCGGTCGAGCGAGAAGATGACCCCGGTGCGCAGCTTGTGGCTGGCATTGATGCGCGTATTGAGCGTGGTCGAAGCGCGCATGGTGGTGCGGGCGAAGTCGGTCTCATGCCGCAGCACCAGCGGCGATTCGCCGGGCGCTGGCGATTCGAAGTAGTCCACGCCACTGCCGTTGCCGCTGAGGCTGGCGGTGGTGTACAGGAAGTTGTTGCTTCCCATCAGCAGCGTATGCGTGATGCCGGCGACGCCCATGCGCGATCCATACTGGGCCGTTGCGAAGAGCGTATCGCCCAATTCGCTCTCCTCCTTCTGGTCGATGTTACTGCGCCCCCCGATGCCGAAGAGCGAGAAGGTGCCGGCCTTGGCCGTGGGGAGCTTGAGCTTGAAGGCGGCATCGGTGTACTTCGGGACACCCTGGTAATCGACGATGCCGGCTTGATCGAGCAGCGATAGCGTGCTGTAACGGTAGTTCGCCAGATAACTGCCGCCCTGCACACCGGGAACCGGTCCTTCGGCGGTGAGGTCGGTGCCGAGCACGCCGGCCTTCAATGTGTACTCCCGCTTGCGGTCATTGCCGTCGCGCAACTTCATGTCGAAGACCGCGCTGGTGACGTTGCCGTACTCGGCTGCGAAAGCGCCGGTGTAGAAATCGCTGTTATCCACCACATCGCTGTTGAGCACGTTGATGGGGCCGCCCGTGGTGCCATCGTCGGCGAAGTGGTTGGGGTTGGGGATCTCCATGCCTTCGAGGCGCCAGAGCACGCCCTTGGGCGAGTTGCCGCGCACGATGATGGTGTTGTTGCCCGTGGGGTCGCCCGATACGCCGGGGAAAACGGTGACCATGCGCGCAGGATCGTTGATGCCTCCGGCGATGCGCGAGGTCTCTTCCACGCTGATCTTGCGCGCGCTCATCACGGCCATGTCGTTGCGCACTTCGCCGTGGCCCTTCTTCCCGCTGACCTCCACCTCCTCAAGCTTCACGAGCGACTCCTGCAGGCGTACATCGAGCACCAGTTCCTTGGCCGAGTTCACCAGGAGGTTGGCGAGTGTCTGCTCCTCGTAGCCGAGCATGCGCACCTGAAGGGCGATGCGCCCTGCGGGGACCTTCTCGAGCATGAAGCGGCCATCGAGGTCGGTGGTGGCGCCGATCAGCGGGTCGCTGCCCATGATGAGCACGGTGGCTCCGATCAAGGGCTGGCGGGTGTCGGCATCGACGATGGTGCCGCGCACGGATTGGGTCTGCACCTGCGCCATGAGATGGCCGGCAAGGGCAATGAGCATCATGACGAATGTTGCACGAAGGCTGGCGGAATGCATGGGGAATCTGCTGTTGTTTCCCCTGTGACAGGGAACGCCTTCGATACCCCTATCCGGATCCATGAAAAAAAACGCGGCGGTGATCCCGGTTCCACTCAGAACCGCACCCCCACGCTCGCCTTCCACCCCAGCCAACCGCTCAAGCGCAACTCATCCTCCTGGTGAGAGTAGGACAACTCTGACGGCGGAATCGCGCTCCTATACAGCCCGGTGAAGGCGTCGCGCCAATCGCTCGCGAAAAGGTTCGCTACCGGTCCGGCGCTGATGGCGATGCGATTCTTGATGAGCACGCCGGGCGCGATGCTGAAACGCCCGAGGATGTTCACGGCGTCCACCCATTCGCGCTGCTCCACGACCTGCTCAGCCGTGAGGTCGATGTTGGCGAAAAGGTGCTTCCCGAAGCGCGGCTCGAATCCGAATCCATACAGGAAGCCCCAACGCTCGGTGCTGTCAACCGGGGGGGAATAGCCCAGGATGTTGTGGAAAACCCGGGTGCCGGTGCGGAATTGCACGCTCAGCGGGATCACGTCACCGCTGACTGCATCGATGCGGTGATAGCCTTTCAGGGAAAATGAGAACAGGCCCACCGCTCCGCCGCTGAGCGAATCGCTGAGGTTGATGAATCCCACCTGCCCTCCGAATACGCGTCGGCCGAAATTGAGCGCGCCCACCTGGCCGCCTCGGACCGTGCCGGGCACCACGTTCAGTCCGAAAGAGAACTGACCGCCTTCCGCATTTCCAGCGTAATTCAATCCGAAGCCAACCTGCCCCTTCGACACCGAACCGGGCACCACGTTGGCGCCGAAGCTGAATTGACCACCGGTGACATGGCCTGCGTAATTCAAGCCGAAGCCCACCTGCCCGCCGCTCACCGCGCCCGGCGCCACGTTGGCCCCGAAAGACACCTGGCCGCCCGTGACGCTTCCCGCGTAGTTGGCACCGAAACCGACCTGCCCTCCGCCCACTTCGCCCAAAGAGACGTTCACGCCGCCGCTCACTTGGCCGCCTTTCACGGCTTTGGCGTAGTTGATCGCACCGCTCACTTGCGCCTTGTTCACCACGCCCGTAGCGGCATTCAATCCACCGCTCACCTGAACGCCATCGAGATCGCCGATGGCCACGTTGGCCGCACCGCTCACCTGCGTGCCCGCCATGCCGCGCTTCACCACGTTCACCCCGCCGGCCACCTGCACGCCGATCAGCGTATCCCAGACCGTGTTGCTGATGCCCGCCACCTGCATGCCCTTCATGGCGCGCATGCTGTGGTTCACGCCGCCCGCCAATTGCAGACCGCGCACCGTGCCGCCCACGAGATTGCCGATGCCCGCGACCTGCGCGCCTTTCATGTCGTGGCTGAGCACGTTGGCCCCGCCGCCGATCTCCAGGCCGTCGAGCCCGCGCGCGTAGCCCGCGAGGATGTTCACGGAGACTTCATTCACCACCGCCCCGGCAATCGGACCATTGGTGCTCACGCCCGGCACCAGCGAGAGCTGGATCGCCCTTCGCTCCGTGTAGCCGAGGTTCTCCGCGAACTGCATGCGCGAAGCGGGCACGAGCAGCCGTGCCGTGCCGAGGTCCTCCACGCCGCATCGGTCCCACGCGCAGATGGGATCGATGCGCTCGATGGGCGGGATCGGTCGAAGCGCGATGCGCATCGCCTCTCCGCGTTCCACGAAAACCACGGTATCCTGGTATCCGCTGCGGGCGATGAGCAAGGGCGTGCGCTCCAACTCGCCGCTGAGCGCGATGCGGAAGGCGCCCTTCGCATCGGTGGCCACCGCGTTGCTCTTGCGCAGCTCGAATACCGTTGCACCGGGAACAGGAACGCCATTCGTTCCATCGCTGATCGCGCCCTCGATCTCGAAGCGCTGCTTTCGGCCGGGCGCTGCGGTGATGATGAGGTGATTGCCGCTCTCCTTCCACGGCAGGCCCTTCGGCAGAACGGTGCGCAGGGCGCGTTGCACGGTCCAATCAGCTGCGTGCAGGCTCACCGCGCTATCAGCCGGAACGGCAGCGGCGTTGTAGCTCATGCGGAAAGCGCCATCCTTCGCGATCAGCGTGAGCACATTGCCCAATCGCGCGTTCTCGGCATGCACGGTGATGCGGCGCTCGAGGATGCCTTGGGCGTTGGCGGCCCACGCTCCGAGCGAAAGGCACACGATCAGCGCGAAGCGCTCAGCACCCCTTCTCCATCGAGTGCATAGCTGTTGCCGTTGCGGGTGAGCGTGAGGCTGAAGGTGTCAGCGATCACGCCGAGGATGGCCTCGATGGGCTCATCGTCGAACTCGGCGGTGAGCGTGCAGCGCGCGAGACGGGGATTGGTGAAGACGACGTCCACCTTGTAGATGCGCTCCAACTGACGGGCGACCTCATCGAGCGGGGCGCGATCGAAGTGGATGATGCGCCAGCCCCAGACCTCTGCGGGCGGCGCCGGGGCGCGCTCGAGCATGTGCCGCGACTTCCGGTACCGCGCGTGCTGGCCGGCGCTGAGCGTGAGCGTATCCATGCCCGCTTCCACATGCACGCGGCCGCTGCGAACGCGCACCTCCACGATGTCCGCCGTATCGTACGCCGATACGGTGAACGCCGTGCCCAGCACCGTGACCTGCACATCACCGGCGGCAATCACGAAGGGGCGGGCTTCATCGCGCCTCACATCGAAGTAAGCCTCGCCCTTCAGGCTGATGCTGCGCCTGCGGCCCATGCGCGCCTCTATGGACGAAGCGGGCGACAGGGTCACCGAGCTGCTATCCTTCAGCCTTGCTTCCAAAGCATCGCCGGCGGATGCATAATGTTCGGTCCTCGGCTGAATGAACCAGCGCGTCGCGAGGAGAACACCACCCACAATCGCTGCGGCGGCTGCCCAGCGCTGCCAGCGGACCCCGTTCAATGGAATCACGCGCCCTTGTCCTTCGGCTTCAGCGATGCGGCCTTGCACCCTGGCCCATGCGAGGTCTTCCATTCGTCGGGCCTGAGCTTCCGCCTCCGCTCCAAGAGCCCAAGCACGCCGCTCGGCTTCAGCGCCCTGCGCCCATGCTCGCTCTTCCGCGGCCTGAGCCTCAAAGCCCGCCACGCTGTACGACCAGATGCGCTGCCAGCGATCGAGCTCCTGCGCGTTCTCCGCGTCCATTCGCACCCAAGCCTCCACTTGAGCCCGCTGAAGCGCATTGGCCTCACCGGCCACGTACCGCGCCAACAGGTTGCTATCGATGCTATTCTGATCCACGTTCCCGTAGTGTGACAACCGTGCTCACGAATACCCCTATCCGCCTCCCTCACTCCACCAGAAAAGCCAGGGCAGCAGAGGCACCAGGTCCTTCAGTTCGCTGCGCAGGGTCTTCAGCGCGCTGCCCATCTGATTCTCCACGGTCTTCACGGAGATGCCCATCCGCGCGGCGATCTCGTGGTACTTCAGGCCTTCGTAGCGGCTCAGCTTGAAGACCTTCCTCCGCTCTTCCGGCAATGATTCGATCGCGGCCTGCACGCGTGCGATGCGCTCGGTGTGCTCATCCTCGGTGCGCTCCCGCTCTTCCAAGCGGTCATCAACCTCTTCATTCAAGGCGCGCACCTTGGCGCCTGCCTTCAGGGCATTGAGGCAGCGGTTGCGCACCGATGCATAGAGGTAGGCCTTCACACTGGTGGTCACCTGCACCTTCTCGCGTTCGAGCCAGAGACGGAAGAAGAGGTCCTGCACGAGGTCCTCGGCCTTGTCAGCATCCTTCAGATAGCCGCTGGCGAAGGCGCAGAGCGCACGGTAGTGCATGCGGAAAAGGGCCTCGAAGGCCACCCGGTCACCAGCAGCGATGGGCGCGAATTCGGCGTGCATCGGCGCCGAAAGTAGAAGTGCTAGCGTTGAAGGGTCAGGTGGCCGGTGTAGGGCTTCACCGCACCGTTCGCGCCAGTGAGCAGCAACTCGAAGTAATAGGTGCCCTCGCTCAAGGGCTCGCCATTGCGGTGCTCGCCTTGGAATGCGCCATTGGTGGCATCGCCCTCCCAGACCAACTGCCCCCAGCGGTTCCACACGCGCAGTGCAGCGCTCACGTAACCGCCCGGTGGAAGCCTGAAGCCATCGTTCCAGCCATCGCCGTTTGGTGTGATCACATTGGGGATCACTGGATCGCAATGCACGAGGTCGATTACAGCTGCAGCCGCCACCGCGCAGCCTTGCGCATCGATGGCACTCAGCGACCAGATGCCGGCGGAGAACACCGTGATGCTATTCCCCTCGGTTCCATCGCTCCAGATCACCGTGCTATATGCCGATGGAATGCCCAGCGCGATGCTGCCGCCTTCGCACAGCGTGGTATCGGCGAGTGTCGGCGACTGGGGAGTGAGCACCTCGATGGTGATCGAGAGCGTATCGCCCGCGCAGGGACCTAAGACGGGCACCACGGCATACAGACCGGCGCTTCCCGATGAAGCAGATGCCACCTCGTAGGCGGGACCGGTGTAGCCGCCCAATGGCGTCAGCCAAATGCCCGAGGGATCGCCCGAGCCCGTGAGCCACAGCCCGAACGGCGCGCCCAGGCAAACCGGATCGGTTGCATTCAGGACCGCATCGTTCGGCGTGGGTACCACATTCAGCGCGACGGGGATGACCGCAGACCCGCATAGGCCTTCGTTCTGCTGAACGAAGAACAAAGCGCTGTCCGTTGGCTGCGTAATTGGCCATGAAATACCGGTGTGCACCACTTCCTGCAAGCCCTGATCGGCGAACCAAGTGATCGTACCGGACCCGTTGGCGATGAGCAGCGCATCCTGCCCTAGGCAGATGGTGGCGCCCGTCACGGTGAGCGGATCGGTGAAGGCGAAGACGGAGACGAGCGCGGTATCGCTGGCAAAGCAGCCGGTGGCGTCGGAGGCGGTTAGGATCACCTCGCCCGCAGTACCGGTGATGAAGGTCGATTGCGAAGATCCATCGGTCCAGCTTGGTGATGCAAAGCCCGCAGGAACGGTGAAGGTGGCGGTGCCGCCCGGGCAGATCAAGGTGTCGTTGCCGATGAAGAGCGTGCCCGCCGCATTCACGGTGAACACGAAAGAAGCGCTCGTTGGCGCGCAGCCGGGATTGATCGCCCATACGGTGTATTCGCCATCCGCACCGAAGGTGACCGGATCCACCACGAGCGGATTCCCGGCCACTGTTCCTGTCGGAGTGGTCCACGAATAGAGCATGGCTCCCGGATTGACCGGAGCGATGCTGACGCTGTCGCCCACGCAGCCGCTGAACGGTCCGATGATCACCGGCACATCCGGTGGCTCGCTCACGATCAGGTCCACTTGGATCAATCCGCTTCCGCATTGGCCCACCACCTGCTCCACCCACACGGTCGTGCTCTGTTGCGCGCTTCCGAGGTCGAGCGTGTTGCCCGTGCCGATCACTGCGGACTGCGCCGCATCGGCGTACCAAGTGATCGATGGCACGCCGCTCACCACAGCGATCATCGGCTCGCCCGCGCAGAAGGCCGTGTCCACCAAGGCCAGCGCATCGAACCCGGGCAGCACATCCACCACGGTGTACAGCGAATCGCGACAGCCGTTGGCATCGGACACCACGAGCAGGTAGGTCCCCGCCGTATCGACCGTGATGGCCTGGCTGAAGATGAGGCCCGGCTCCCAGTAATAGATGGCCGCACCACCCGCGGCCAGCAAGGTCACGTCGTCGCCGGGGCATAGCGTGAATGGCCCGGGAACCGTGAGCTCAGCATTCGCCGTATTGCCGAAGATCTCGATGCTGAGGATGGTGGTGATGCTGCACGCGTTCACCTCGCAGGTATAGATGCCGGGCTGCGTCACGGTCTGTTCAATGGCCGTGCTCCCAGCGAAAGGCGCCCACCAGAGCAAGGTCGATTCGCTGGTGGTGACCACTTGAAGGGTGCTCGTCTCACCCGGCTAGCAGATCACGTTATCGGGGATCACATTCAAGAAGGGCGTGGCGTAGTCGGTGATCAGGATCGGGCTGCTGGTGACACGGCACCCGAGCGTATCAGTCATCTCCAGGTAGTAAAAGCCCTGCTGCGAGGCATAGATGCTGTCGTTGTACTGGCTAAGCGGGCCGAGCGGGCCGTACCACTGCCAATCGCTGCCGGGCGCATCGGTCCAGACCATTGCTGAATCGTTCGGGCAGATGATGCCATCGAGCGGGTCCACGAAAAGCGGCGGCAGCGGGTTCCAGGAGACTTCCGTGCCCGATTGTCCAAATCCGTTGCAGCCATCGGGTGAAATGGTGTAGCCCGTGAACGTGTACGTCCCGGCCATGGTCACGAAGGCGGTGTCTCCGCTGAAGCCCGAGATGCCCGGCCCGGTGAGCACGCTGTTGGTGCAGTTGCTGCACACCGCCACGATGGGCAGGGTATCACCTGGACAGATCAATGCGCCCGCGGAGATCAGCAGTTCAGGCTGGAGCAAGGGCAAGGGAATCACGTAAATGCTGTCGATGCCTGCGACGAATAGCGTGTCCTCGCCGCATGGCGCATTGGTGAGCATGAAGCCGAACTCGTGCGTGTACCAGCCTTCGGTGGAGAAGGATGTGTTGCAATTGAAGCCGATGAGGTTGTTGACGGTTGGGGACCAAGGGCCAGCTGCCGTGCATCGGTAGAATGCCGTAATGCCATAGGTAAGGCCCGTTGGCTGGCCTGCGAGGGTGATCGTCGGAGTGACCTGCAGCACCACATCGGAACCCATGCAGACGCTCACCGTGTCGTTGTCATCGGTGTCCTGCGGGTAATTCGAGAGCAGTTCGATATCGAAAGGCAGCATGGGCCCATCAGGATCGATGATGACCTGCACCGCGGCCGATCGCTGGCAACCTTCGGGGGAGGTGGTGATGACCACGTAGAGGCCGGTGGTCACTGCCTGCGCCGAGTCGGTGGTGGAGATGATGCCGCCGAGCAGGGTCCACATCACGCTATTGGCGGGATCGAGTCCCGTGGCCCAGAGCCAAGGCTGTTGCGGTTCGCAAACGCGGATCTCCTGCGCGAAGTAGGCCTCGGTGTTCACCACCACATCGTCACTGATCAGCGGCTTGGCCGGATTGGCCTCCACGGTGACGTGCATCGAATCGCGCCAGGTGTAGCATTGCTGGCCGAGGCTCACGTCCACCCAATACCAGCCGGTGGTGGTCACAGCGATCTCATCCTCCATGGCCCCATTGCTCCAGAGGAAATGGTAGTCCGGTGCATTGTGGCGGACGGAGGTATCGGGATCGAACCCCGTGAAGGTGTGCGCGGTGAGCGTGGCTTGCACGCACCGATGAAGTGAATCGGGACCGAGCTCGCCCTGCACGCCTGACCGGATCAAAGGCAGACGGAACGAACGGTCGCAACCGGTACCGCTGCGCTCAAACGGGTCGTGAGGCTCCCTGCCATCGAGGTAGCCGCGCGCAATGAAGGCATCCTTCAGTGCCGAGCCGCGCAGGAAGCTGTAGCTCGGGTAATTGGCATCGTTGCAGTAATCGGGAGGGGCCGTCCCCGATTGCCCCAGCGCGAAGGGCACCATGCTGAAGTCCCCATCGGAGGGGAAGCTCAGCACATGGCCGAAGGAGCCTGCGAAGACCACATCGGCATCGGCCGTGTGAACGATGCCACCAGGGACCTTCTCGCCGATCCCCGCGAATTGCTGCGCCTCTTTGAAGTCGAGGTCACTGGTCTGGAAGCGCGCGATATAAAGGTCCCAGATGCCGGAAGACAGGAAGCTGCTCTCGCCGTACTGTCCGGTGAATCCGGTGAGCTGGCAGGTGAAGCGCCCGAACACGGCCACATCCTCTTCCTGCACGGAAAGCGCGCGGGTGTTCACGGAGAATTGGCTTCCCCAAGTCTTCTGTGCGATCAGCTCGCCATCGAGGCCCACCTTCAGCAGGAAGGAACTGCGAGGCTCGGTAGCCGTGAACAGGTCGGGCTGTGAATCGAGGAAGATCACCGTGCCCTGAAGGTCGCCCACGAGCATCAGGTAGCTATCGGCCACAAGCACCATCTCGAAGACCTGGTTGTACGTGCCGCCACCGAAAACGCGGAACCACTCCTCGGTACCCGTCGGGCTGAAGCGCGCAAGGAAGACCGCGCTGAACATGGCGTTCTCATGCAAGTTGCCAGCCAGGGTGAGCGTGTCGGTGAATTGACCGGTGAGGTACACGTTGCCGTCCGCGTCGTGCTCCACGTCCATGCCGCGGTCCGCGAATTCCGCAGCACCATGCACCAGCCAGAGCGGCGCTCCATCGCTGGCGTAGGTTGCGAGGAAGATATCGACGCTGGGCAGTCCCGAGCCGGGATCGATGGCACTGGTGATGCTTCCCTGATCGAAGACCGCCGCGCCACGGAACTCGCCGGCCATCGCAATGCTGCCATCGGGGCCTACGCTCACGCCATTCGGCTGGTCCACGCCATCGGGACTTCCACCGCCGCGCGCCCAAACCACAGCGCCATCGCTCTGTGCGAGCTTCAGCACGAAGCAATCCTGCGTGCCGTTCTGCGAGACCAGGCTCGATCCGCCGAAATCCACTTCGCCCATGAACTGCCCTACCACGGCGAGGTGCCCATCGGCGGTGAGCTCCAGCTTGATCGCACGGTCGAGGCCAGCGCCTCCGAAGCTCTTCGCCCAGAGCAAGGATCCATCGGCGTTGTACTTCGCCACCACGGCATCGAGGCTCCCGTTGCTGATGAGCGTGGCGCCTGCCAGGTTGATGTTGCCGCCGAACTCGCCTGCCACATACAGATTGCCATCAAGGTCGACCGCAACATCGCTGAAGGCATCGTTGCTCCAGGCACCCACGCGGCGCGCCCAATGGTCCTGGCTAACAACGCTCGATGCAGCAAGCACCAGCTTGGTCAGCACCAGGAGGGTCAGTGACTTGGTCATCGGCATCCGCAGGGTGAAGATACCCGAAGGACGCTAATTGCTGCCTGCTCTGAGCGAGGCTATCGCCAATCGGTCGCCTCACTCATTCACGTAGGCCCAGCGCAGCACTTCCCATTCATTGCTCAACCAGCTGCGGTCGGGGAATACCCAATGGCTGCGCGCGTACTTCGCCAGGAAGAGCCGCAGCTCGGAGGTCTTGAAGTGCCGCACCTGGAGCAAGCAGCGGCGCCTCGGATCATCGGGCACCTCGAAGGGCGGCATCCAAGGGCCGGCGGCGTGCATGGTGCAAGGCTACGCCGGATTGTGCTGCCGCACATGGCGATCGCCTTGGGGCATGCCTGAATACAAGGATGCCCGGAGCGCTCCGGGCATCCTTCGAGTCGAACGTGGCGACGCTACCGCCCCACCTTCACGGCGCGCTTCACCACCGGCTCGCCATCGAGCAAGAGGGTGATGTAGTACCCGCCGGGCGCAAGGTTCTCGGTGCTCCACTCGTACTGGAACTCACCTGCTTCGCGCTGGCCTTCCTGCAACACCTTCAGGTCGCGGCCATCGGCGCTGTTGGCGATCAACTGCATGCGCCCGGCGCGCTCCAGCGTGCAATAGAGCGTGGTGCGGTCGGTGAAGGGATTGGGCGCGATGCGCAAGAGGCGCTCTTGAGCGGGGGTGAGTTGCTCCGCCGGATTGAGCGTTGAGGACGAACCGAGCGCGCTGCCGGTGACTGGAGCGCCGCGTGCGCCGTCATCGTTGGTGGCGCAGCAGGAGGCGAGTTGCATTTCCAACTCATCGATACGTGCGTTCTGCGCTTGCATGGCTGATACAAGCACAGGAATCAGACCGATGTAGTTCATGGCCTTGAACTGCAACGCTTCCTGGGCAACCTGACCTGTGCTATCCATCAAAGCCGGGCGCGTCACATCCATTACCAACTGAGGAAGAACAGGTTCAACCTCTTGCGCCACCAGCCCCAATTGCTGGGTCGCAGGTAGTCCCAAGCCATGGAACTGGACGGTATCGTACGAGTAACTTCTTGGTTGCAGGTCCATTATCGCATCAAGCGAAGTTGACGGTGCCAAGGATTGGATATCCGTCTTCAAGCTCTCGTCCGAGTAATTCCATGCACTTGCTCCCAGGAAACCACGGCCTTCAAACCACCCTCCCCAGTCATTCCCGTTCGATGCTCCGGCTGCCTTGCCATAGACTCCCACGTTCCAATCGGAGTTGTCAAATGAGTTTGCCATGCCGAAGACGCCCAATAGTCCGAATGCTTGACCGTTGGCCGAAGAGCTCTGAGCAGCTTGTCCGAAAACACCATAACTGTAAACAGCCCCAGTTGCATCCCCTTGCACTCCGATGGACTGCATGGTGTTCACATCATCTGACCCTGGAGAGCGCGCCTCGCCATGAATTGCCGGCATCCACTCGTAGTTAGAGAGAGCGAATCTGCTTGACCCCCAGATCGCAGTCTCCTCGAGAAGCGTGTTATCATGGTGGAAGACTTGTAGCTTGAACTTCGGAATCGGAAGGCCGATCCCGACACCATGCGTATCGCCCCAAGTGCAAGAGCTTCCGGAATACGAAGAACTCACATGTGGATCCGGGCTCTGGATCACCCAATCACAATCCGCTCCGCTGATGGTGCTGATGTCACGCCAATGCAAACGGCCGGTGGAATCGGCCACTACGATTTGGTCCAAGGTGTCGTTCTGGTAGTCCGGGATCAAACGGCGAATGCGGATCGTGCGGTCCAGCACATCGAGCCGCTCATCGGGATTCGTGCCATCGGTGAACCAGTCCCCGACTCCGAAGAAGCCCTCGTTGGCACTCGCGGCAGGGATCATCCGGGCAATCTCCAGCCCATCGTCGCTCGCTGCGATGGTGCCACCTTGATTGTCTCGCGTGAAGATGAACCGAAGACGATCCGGGCCGCTCAAACCACCTTGGTTGTTGTCGCTCCAGACGATGGCGGCCGTGTTGACATCTGCCGTGTCAATCTTAAGGCCCACGTACATCAAGTCGGAAAGGTGAGTCATGGTCGCGCCCGTTCGCATCCAGTCCCGGAAGCCGGCGTCCTCGGTGCCGCCATTGTCCAGATGCAGGAGCGTAAGGGGCCGAACGATTGGACCAGATCCGGTAGTCGCGTTGAAGAGGCCGATTCCCAGATTGCCGCTCAGGTCAACTGTGGTGTAGCCATTCACCGTCTGGCCTGTCAGCGTCTGGTGCAGGAACATGCGCCGCACCGCGTCGGTGTACCACTCGATCCGCTCGTTCCTATCGTGCCGCACCCGCAGCGGGAAGTTGTTGGTCACCGTATTATCCCAACCCAGAAAATCGGTTGGGCCGGAGGCCACGTTGCTGGGTGTCGTGACCTGTCCGACGACCTTGCCGGTCGTCAGTAGTAGCGCACCCAGAATCAGGTGCTTCAAGAAGTTCTTCGTTCTCATGTCCTTTCATGTTAGGTGTTCATCGAAAGGACCGGAACGATGCTCCCTATTCGATCAATACGAACTGATGCGACTCCACCCTGCCGCGAAGCGTCATGCGCAGCAGATAAGCCCCGCGTGCCCAAGACCCCACATCCAGTATCCAGCTGTCGCTCGTGATCCGGCCCTTCCACAACAGGCGCCCTACAGCATCCAACACCTCCGCTTCCGCCCCTGCCCGCTTGCCTACGACCAATTGGTCCTGCGCAGGATTGGGAAACAACACAGGGCGTGTGGCAAGTTCCTCGCCTACCCCTTGCCCCAGATCGCAACCCGCCAAGCTGGCCGATACACAAACCTCATCCACCAAGGTGTATGCGCGCGGATACCACGGGAACACAGAGTTCGGGTCCGCGAAATGAAGTGTGTCCGTCAAGGCGTTACTGAAGAACAGCCCGATCATCACGTACTGGTAGGCACTGTCTGCCACGAAGCTGCCACTCACCAAGGTCCAGCCCACCGTATCCACGAGTACCTGCGGATAGGCGATGTGGGCATAGTTGGGTGGCACAGGATAAGGGTCTCCAAGGGCCCACGGACGGTCTTGCATGGTGAAGAGCATGCCCACCTTGTCATTGGCCAACCAGATCTGTGGATACTGGGTGTTGCCACCGAAAGCCGCGTTCGCCCGGAAACTGCAGTAGTAGGTCTGCCCCACCACCAAAGGTTCCGACAAGGGCGCCATGACCCATTCACGGTATTCCGTTACGCCACTCTGATAGTACGTGTGCATGCCCACGCACGAGGCACCCTCGAACGGCTCCTGGTAGGTGAAGTAATTCATGGGTAACCCTTGGAAATTCCCATACGCCAGACAGCTCTGCAGGTAATCTGGCGTTCCGTTGGCGCTATGCCAATAGAGAAGGGCGTTCACCCAAGGAATCTCTGCGGAGCATGAATCGGATTCTTCGAAGCCCGGGTTTGGCAACAGGTTCTGCGCTTCGCAGCGCGGAGCAGCAAAGAACAACAGGCAGCACAAGATCATGTTCTGCATAGCGCCGAGCCATCTGTTGTTCATCGCTGTGGGAGTCATCGTTCGTTCGTATCGGCCGGAAGCAATCGTTCCGGTCCTTCTTCCGCTTGCGCTAATGCCATCGTCCGGCGCGGGTTGCGGCGAGGCATCCGAAAGATAGACCGCCATCGGTGGGCGTGCGCTGCTTGGCTAGCAAGAGCAGCGCGTGTCGAGCTCACCCCAGCCCTTTGCATGGCGCATCGGGCCGGGGCCGTCGCAAGCGGTGCTTGCGGCGGCGCCCGTGCCAATGGGCAACAGAGAATTGTTCAACCCTCGAGCGCAACATAGAGCTGGCGGTTGAGAATACGCTCGCGATCCGGCGCAAGCGCGCACATGCACGGAATACCTTGGCAAGTTGGAGGATCAGTCGGCCAGTCGGCCAGTCGGCCAGTCGGCCAGTCGGCCAGTCGGCCAGTCGGCCAGTCGGCCAGTCGGCCCAGCGCACTTGCGCTAACCGCTATGTTCCACTCAAGGTCCGCTGACATGATTACGAATTTAGAGCGCGCTGGAGCATCTGGTGCTCGTTGTTGATAATTCGACCGGCGATCAGACGGTGCATTCTCGGCAGCATCAGCTATTACCAGAGATAGGTGATTCGGATCCATTGAACTTCGAGCAGGTTGATCAGAAAAGGTCCATTTTTCAGGCTGGCTGCGCGGCAAGTGGTCGTTCTGGCATTGCCGCACGAACTTCACCTGCCAGAAGCGCCGTTCCTGATGAGCGGAGCGGAGGTTGATAGGCGGGGAGACCTCTGAAAGCTCACGGGCCTGCTTCCCGCTTCGTTCTTCGCGGTCGCAGCTACCGGCTACGAAAACAAGACCTCAACCATGGACCTCAACAAATTCACCATCCGCTCCCAGCAGGCCATCCAACAGGCGCAGACCATCGCCACCGGATACGGCCAGCAGATGCTCGAGAACGGCCACCTGCTCAAGGGCATCCTGGAAGTGGACGCCGACGTTTCGCCCTTCCTGCTGAAGAAGCTGAACGTGAACCTGCCCGCGATGCAGCAGGCCTTGGACCGTATCGTGCAGGGTTATCCCAAGGTGAGCGGCGGACAGATCTCGCTGTCACGCTACAGCAGCGATGCGCTCACCAAGGCCCTCGCCGCGCTGAAGGAGTTCGGCGATGAGTTCGCCAGCGTGGAGCACATGCTCATCGGCATCCTCGACAGCGGCGATACCGTGAGCCAACTGCTGAAGGACAATGGCGTCACCAAGAAGGACCTGATCGCCGCCATCAAGGACCTGCGCAAGGGCAGCAAGGTGACCAGCCAGAGCCAGGAGGAGACCTACAACGCGCTGAACAAGTACGCGAAGAACCTCAACCAGCTCGCCAAGGACAACAAGCTCGATCCTGTGATCGGGCGCGACGAGGAGATCCGCCGCGTGCTGCAGATCCTCAGCCGCCGCACCAAGAACAACCCGATCCTGATCGGTGAGCCCGGCGTGGGCAAGACCGCCATCGCCGAGGGCATCGCGCAACGCATCGTGAGCGGCGACATCCCCGAGGACCTCAAGGGCAAGCAGGTCTTCAGCCTGGACATCGCCGCGCTGATCGCCGGTGCCAAGTACAAGGGCGAGTTCGAGGAACGCCTCAAGGCCGTGGTGAAGGAAGTCATCAGCGCCGAAGGCAGCATCATCCTCTTCATCGACGAGATCCACACGCTGGTGGGCGCGGGCGGTGGCGAAGGCGCCATGGACGCCGCCAACATCCTGAAGCCAGCCCTCGCACGCGGCGAACTGCGCAGCATCGGCGCCACCACGCTCAACGAGTACCAGAAGTACTTCGAGAAGGACAAGGCCTTGGAGCGCCGCTTCCAGAAGGTGATGGTCGATGAGCCTTCACGCGAGGACGCCATCTCCATCCTGCGCGGCCTGAAGGAGAAGTACGAGAGCCACCACAAGGTGCTGATCAAGGACGCCGCGATCATCGCCGCCGTGGAACTGAGCACGCGCTACATCGCCGACCGTTTCCTGCCGGACAAGGCCATCGACCTGATCGACGAGGCCGCGAGCAAACTGCGCATGGAGATCAACTCCAAGCCCGAGGAGCTCGACGAGATCGACCGCCGCATCATGCAGCTGGAGATCGAGCGCGAGGCCATCAAGCGCGAGAACGACGTGGCCAAGCTCGCCGAGCTGAACAAGGAACTCGCGGAACTGGGCGGTAAGCGCGACGGCTTCAAGGCCCGTTGGGAGAGCGAGCGCGCATTGGTGGAACGCATCAATAGCGCCAAGGACAAGATCGAAGAGTTGAAGCACCAGGCCGCGCAATACGAGCGCGAAGGCGACTTCGGCAAGGTGGCCGAGATCCGCTACGGCCGCATCCAGGAGACCGAGAAGGAACTGGCTACCGCCAAGGAAGAATTGATCACCATGCAGGCCGACAGCAAGATGATCAAGGAGGAAGTGGACGTGGAGGAGATCGCCGCCGTGGTGAGCCGTTGGACCGGCGTGCCCGTCACGCGTATGCTGGAGGCCGAGCGCACCAAGCTCCTGAAGCTGGAGGACGAATTGCACAAGCGCGTGATCGGTCAGGACGAAGCCGTGCGGGCCGTGGCTGATGCCGTGCGCCGCAACCGTGCAGGCATGGGCGATGAGAAACGACCGATCGGTTCCTTCATCTTCCTCGGCACCACCGGCGTCGGTAAGACCGAACTGGCGAAAGCGCTCAGCGAGATCCTCTTCAACGATGAGCACGCCATGACGCGCATCGACATGAGCGAGTACCAGGAGCGCCACAGCGTCAGCCGGCTCGTGGGTGCGCCTCCCGGCTACGTGGGCTACGACGAGGGCGGGCAGCTCACCGAGGCCGTGCGCCGCAAGCCGTACAGCGTGGTGCTGCTCGACGAGATCGAGAAGGCCCACCCGGACGTGTGGAACATCCTGCTGCAAGTGCTCGACGATGGCCGCCTCACCGACAACAAGGGCCGGGTGGTCAACTTCAAGAACACCATCATCATCATGACGAGCAACATCGGCTCGCACATCATCCAGGAGAACTTCGAGAACCTCGAACGCAAGGACGTGGACGCCGTGGTGGAGAAGACCCAGCGCGAAGTGATGGAGTTGCTGCGCAAGACCGTGCGCCCCGAGTTCCTCAACCGCGTGGACGAGCTGATCATGTTCCGTCCGCTGAGCCAGGGCGATGTGCGCGAGATCGTGAAGCTGCAGTTGCACCAGTTGCTCGCCAAGCTCGAGGAGAAAGGCTACCAGCTCATCCCGAGCGAAGAGCTCATCGAGCACATCGGCTCAGCCGGCTTCGACCCGCAGTTCGGTGCACGCCCCGTGAAGCGCCTGATCCAGAAAGAGCTCCTGAACGAAATGAGCCGCCAGATCATCGCGGGCACCCTGGAGCCCGGCGTGGAGCAGGTGATCGACGTGTTCGACGGGAAGATCGTGGTGAGGAAGCCCATTGCCGAAAAAGAGAAGAACGGGAATGGGAAGAAGAAGGCGAAGGCGGGCGCGTAAGGGTTGTATGCTTGTCCCCGCCCTATGACTATCCGTCAATGGGCTGCGCCCGGCCAGCCTTCTCGAAAGAGAAGGGACCGGGCGCTATCATGTGACGAGCTAATGGCGGCCCACCTCCCCGACCCTGGGCATTACCCCACCCAACCCAGTAAACAAACCTTAGTAATATTTTCTTACTATACTTTCCTAACTTGCGGGCATATCCACGGTGCCTGCCATGACCAACGACAATCCCTTCGCCGTCAACGCATACCTCGCGCCGCAGCTCTTCTGCGACCGGGAGGAGGAGACCCGCACCATCGCCTCGGCGTTGCGCAACGGGCGCAACGTGATGCTCTACAGCCCACGGCGCTACGGCAAGACGGGCCTGATCCACCACGTGTTCAACGACTTGGCGAAGCTGCGCGGCGCGCGAACGGTCTTCGCCGACATCTATGCGGCACGCGATGCGCACGAGTTCAATACCATCCTGTTGAACGCCGTGCACGAGGCGCTGAACCCCACGCCCAAGCAGTTCCTGAAGAACGCCATGGCCTGGTTCGGTGCCCTGCGGCCGGTGGTGACGGTGGACGAACTGACCGGCAAGCCGAGCATTGGTCTGGAGCGAAGTGACCGCCGACAGGATGCGGCCACCACGCGCGAGATCTTCCGCATCCTACAGGAACAGGACCGCACCATCTTCCTGGCCATCGACGAGTTCCAGCAGATCGCGCAATTCGGGGACATCCGCATGGACGCCGTGCTGCGCACCGAACTGCAACGGAACTCGAAGGTCCGCGTGATCTTCTCCGGCAGCCAGCACCACATTCTGCTGGACCTGTTCAACAACGCGAAGAACCCCTTCTATGGCAGCGCCGACCAGGTGGAGCTAAAGCGCATCGACCGCGCCATTTACGCGGACTGGGCCCGGACCCTCTTCAAACGCCACAAGCGAACCCTGAAGGAGGAGGACGCCCTGTTCTGTTACGACCTGTGCCGAGGCCACACCTACTACGTGCAGGTGCTGTTCAACCGGCTCTTCGCCGATGGCCGCCCACCAGTGCGCGATACAATCGTGGACATCCTGCTGCGCATCGTGCGGGAGCAGGACGCCATCATGGCCACCCTGCGTTATGCACTCACCCGCAATCAATGGGACCTGTTCGCTGCGATCTCCAAGGAAGGCGAGGTGGACACGCCCACCGGAGCCGCATTCATGAAGAAGCACGACCTGCCCTCCTCGGCCGCGCTGGTCACCGCGTTGCAAGCTTTGACCGACCGCGAACTAGTGTACATCAGCGAACACACCGCAGAAGCGGGCAAACCGGTGTACGCGCCGTACAATCCCTTCATGGCGGCATGGTTCAGGTACCGGTGAGGAAGTGGTCGGCCGTCGTTGCGTGAACACCAGTCCGGGATTCAATCGGCCCTTAGGTGAGCCGTTCGGCACCGAGCGCACGATGTGCCTTCGATCCACTACGCCCAGCAACCGGTCCCTACTCCACCATCACCCTCCCACTCACCACGGCTCCTTCCTGCACCGCGCGGATGGCATAACAGCCCGTAGCCAAAGCCATCGGTGCGCGCCACGCCACGCCATCAGGGCTTGCATTCGCCCGCGCCACGCAACGCCCCGCCGCATCGAAGGCCTGCACTTCCACACGGCCGCCGTTCAGAATAGGACCGCGCAGCACCACTTCACGTGTCGCGTCCGCGTACCACACGCTTGCGGGGACGGGCGTTGCTGCATCCATGCCTGTGGACAACTCCGACGTGAGGCTGCCCGCTTCCAGGAACACCGCCGAATCATAGATTCCATCATGCGCGTCGGCGATGGCGATCTTGAGTTGATAGACCGCGCCCGGCTGCACGGCCGCCTTCGCGGTGAGCACTTCGGTGTAGCCATCGAGCCCGCAGTTGGGGCCGAAGAAATTGTCCACGTAATGCACGGTGTCCATCTGCCAGTTCGGATAGGCCCAGCAAAGCCCGCTGCCCTCGCTGCCGGGCACGCCGAGGTTCACCGTATTCACGCACACGGGCAATCCGGTGGCGGGCAGGGTGGCCATGTTGATGCCGTCGTTGGTGAATGAGCCATCGATGCCGGGGCCGGAGAGGAAGATGCCCATGACATCGTTCTTGATGGAGCACACGTACTCATCGTACTCCTCGCTGCCGAACACGTAGCGCAGCTGAAGCGAATCGCCCGCAGGGATGAGATCGATGGTGAGGATGGCCGCATCCCATTGGGGCGCCGGTGGATTCAGCAACTGCAGCAGGTCGGCATCGGTCAAGCCGCTGGAGCCGCCGCCCATGCTGGTGCCTTGCGAGAGGTTGGGCGCCTCGATCACGTGAACCACCCCGGTAGCCATCACCAGTCCTTCGGTCATGCCGATGCTGCCGATGGTATCGGTGAAGGTGCCGATGGCGTAAGGCAGCAATAGGTAGCTGGCGCTTAGCACCGTGACGCCCGGACCCGCCAAGTGGTCGTTCACCGCGGCCGTGTAGTCCGGATTCGCTGGCAGCATCGTGGCGTGCGTTTGCCCCAGCGATGCAGTGCTCAAGAGAAGCAGGATCGGAAGAAGTCCGTTGCGCATGGAGGCAAGGTAACGGGATCGTCCGAAGACCGCTGCGTTCAGGTGAATCAGGCTTGGCGATCAGCACGGGGGTGCCTCTTGAATGGAGCTCAGGTCCAGCCGGGACATCCCCGAATATGTGCAGGGTCACGGAGACTGCACCACGATCCGAGCTTGGCGCTCATGCGGGCCGCTGCGCAGCGAGATCTGGAGTACACCGGGAGGTAAGCCCGTAAGGTCGAGGAGCAGTCGATGGCCGCTGGATGCGGCGTGGCGATCGTTGCGAAGCACGCAACCAAGGGCATTGGTCACCTCCATCTGCACGGGGCCATCGAAGGGCGAAGTGACGCCTGTGAAGCCCACAGCAGGATTCGGTGATACCACGAGCGGCGCTTCTGATGGATGCGAAAGGCCGGTCCCGAAATCGGCGGTCCAATCATGGATCACCACGCCACCGAAGCTGCTGTAGTAAGGCTGGAATGGCAGGTTGGCATTGTTCACGAAGCTGGATACCGCGCGATCGCCGAACACATCCACTCCCCACGCGGCGGCGGTATCGTTGGGCAGGATGTGCCCACCACGAAGTGCAGGCACCGGCCCGCTGATGTCGTACACGAGCAGTTCGCTGTCGCCTCCGCTCACGAAGAGCAGGCTGTCGCCCATGGTGGCGGCGGTCTCATTGGTGTGTCCGTCGCTGCCGAACCAGGAGAAGCCGATGCAATTCCACGGATTCAGCCAATGCAGCTGCGCCATCGCGGCAGGTGCGCCAATGTCCACCACTTCCAATCCGCAGAAATCGACGGTCACGTAAGCCCTATCGCCCACCACCGTTACGTGGTTGTAAGCGGGCGGCGTGAGCGCTGGCTGCTGAGGGTTCACGTATTGCCCCAGCTGTTGCATCGCGCCGGGGTCGCTGACATTAAGGATGCGCAGACCGCCCGCATCATAGGCCAGGTAAAGCAGGCTGTCGACGATGGCCATGCCGCGCGTGGCCGGCGGGTAGCCTGCGATCCCGGGCCAGGTAGGATCAGGCTGGTAACCGCTGATGAAGGCGATGCTGCTTGGGTCGCTCACATCGAGCGCGACCACGCCATCTTCCATGACGCCCAGAGAGGCCACTCCTTCTTCCACGCGCACACAGGACGCTCCGTTGGCGAATGCGGGATCGCTCCACAGGTCGAGCAGCACGGGCTGCTCGGGGTCGCTCACCTCCACGATGGCGAGGCCCGCCATCTGCGCGGTGCCCTCGAACGCGCCGACGCAGACAAAGAGCAGTTCATCCACCTGCTCAACATTCATCACCTTCAGGCCGCTGAGGTCGGCTGGCCATATCGTATCCACGGGCACTGGCGCGGTTAGGTCAGAGATGTCGAGCGTGACCAAGCCATGCTCCGCGCAGGCCATGTAGAGGTATGGCCGCCCGAGGCGATCGAATCGGCTGTACAGTGCATAGTAGGATGCATTAGGCGGCGCCGCCCAATGCGGGAACTGGAATCGGCCCGATTCGGCGAGCAGCACGGTATCAATCGGTTGGGCCGAGGCAAGCACCGGAGCTGCCGCGAGCAATAAGGCGCAGAGTCGGAACATGATGTGAAGGTAGAGGAAGCCGAGCAGTGCGCCAGCCGCGATGCATGGCCTGCAACGGCAGGTCCCTCGCAGCGCCTCTCCAACCAGGCCTGCCGCGCGGGCAATGACCATCCGGCTATATTGGCGCGCCATCGGCCGCCTCCCTTGGGTGGTCAGGCATAAACCCCAAACCTTCAGCATGAACGCGACTGCTGCCCAGAACGGGTCCACCGGCCGATTGCTCGGCTTCTTCATTGTCCTGCTCGCCCTCTCCTATGGCCTGCTGAAATTCGCCGTGGGGCTCGACCAAGGCCAGCCCGGCGCCACCTTCCAGCTCTGGCTCTTCAGCAGCATCATCGCTTTCCTGGGCACCGTGATCTATTGGCTCTTCCAGCAGAAGGAGCACCCGCGCGGATTGTACCTGCTCTTCTTCACGGAGATGTGGGAGCGCTTCAGCTACTACGGCATGCGCGGGATCCTCACCTTGTACCTGAGCAAGACCGCGTTGGAGGGCGGCTTGGGCTTCGCGAAAGAGGATGCCACCGTGATCTACGGTTGGTTCACCGGCTTGGTGTACCTCACGCCCATCATCGGCGGTTGGCTCGCCGACACATACATCGGCCAGCGCCGCGCGATCCTCATTGGTGGCGTGCTCATGATGCTGGGCCAGTTCAGCTTGGCCAGCGGCATGGGACCGGGTTCGGCCTATCTCGGCTTCGCGCTGATCATCATCGGCAACGGCTTCTTCAAGCCGAATATCTCGACCATCGTTGGCCAGCTCTATCCGCAAGGAGATCCCCGTCGCGATAGCGCCTTCACCATCTTCTATATGGGCATCAACCTCGGCGCCTTCCTGGCCCCCTTGGTGTGCGGCTACTTCGCTGAGGACCTCTTCGCCGTGAAAGCCGAAGATGGCACCATCACCAAGTATGCCTTCGAGTACGGCTTCCTGGCAGCGGGTTGCGGCATGCTGCTGGGCCAGGTGATCTTCAACTCATTGGCCAAGCGCTATCTGGGCGATATCGGCGTGCAGCCTGCAAAGAAGAACAAGAGCGATGCTGAGGCGCACGCCGAGGCTAATCGCCCGCTCACCAAGCAAGAGACCGACCGCATGGCGGTGATCTTCACCATCACGGTATTCGTCACCTTCTTCTGGGCCGGCTTCGAGCAGGCAGGCAGTTCGCTCACGCTGTACACCGACGAGTACGTCAACCGCACCGTGTTCGGCTGGACCATCCCGACGAGCTTCTTCCAGAGCGTGAACCCCTTGTTCATCGTGCTGCTGGGAGCGCCCATCGCGGCCATCTGGCTTCGCCTCGCCAAGAAGGGCAAGGACTGGAGCATACCGGTGAAGATGGGCCTGGGCATGCTGCTGTTGGGCGTGGGCTTCCTCTTCATGCTGGGCGCCGTGATCGAACGCGGAGGGGAGAATGCGGACCCCACGGTGAAGGCGGCGCTGAGCTGGTTGCTGCTCACCTATTTCTTCCATACCGTGGGAGAGCTCTGCCTCTCGCCCATCGGCCTGAGCATGATCACGAAGCTGGCTCCGGTGAAGTTCGCCAGCATGCTCATGGGCGTATGGTTCCTCTCGCCTTTCGTGGCGCAGATCATCGGCGGCTACATCGCCGCTTACGTGGAGAAGCTCGGTGCCTTCATGGTCTTCGGCCTGATCGCCGGCTTCGTGATGGCAGCTGGCCTGGTCATGTTCCTCATCAGCCGCAAGCTGGTGACCATGATGCACGGCCGCGGATGAACCGGCACGATCATTGACCTCCGCCGACAACTGAACACCCCGATGCATACCCGAATCCTCGCACTCACCGCCGCCGGCCTATTGGCCATCGGCCTTCTGGCCCAAGACCCGAAACCGGCCGGAGGCGGAAGCATCCAATGGATGAGCATGGACCAGGCCCAGGCCGCCGCCAAGAAGAGCCCCAAGCCGCTCTTCGTGGATGTATACACCAGCTGGTGCGGTCCCTGCCGCATGCTCGACGCCCGCACCTTCAGTGATGCCCGCGTGGCCGATTACGTGAACAAGCACTTCTATCCGGTGAAGTTCAATGCCGAAAGCGGCGAACCGGTGACCTTCAAAGGGCAGAAGTTCGAGAACCCGGACTACAATCCGGCCATGAAGCAAGGCCGCAACGGCACCCATCAGCTCACCATGGCCATCGCCAACGTGCAAGGGCGCATCGCTTACCCCACCATCGTATACCTCGACAGCGACCTAAACGTGCTGGCACCGGTGCAAGGGCTCATGGACCCGCCGCAGATCGAGCCCATCCTGCACTACTTCGGCGAAGGCCACTACAAGACCCAGGAGTACCAGGCATTCCTGGGAGGCTTCAAAGCGAAGTGGACCGCGCCGTAGCGCGCGCCGATCATCATTGGAAGCCCTGCTGACGCAGGGCTTCCGCGTTTCGTGCGAACCAGCAGCCAAGGGTGCTTGTTCGGAGGCTACATTAGCGGCCATTCCAAAAACACCCACCCCTTTCACTTAGCGGCGATGAGCGAGAAGGCGCAGATCATCCTTAACGGCAAGACGTTCGAGTTCCCCGTGTTCACCGGCAGCGAAGGCGAGAAGGCCATCGACATCAGCAAACTGCGCGACGAGACCGGCTACATCACCCTCGACTTCGGATACAAGAATACCGGCGCCACCACCAGCGCCATCACCTTCCTCGATGGCGAGGAGGGCATCCTGAGCTACCGCGGCTATCCCATCGAGCAACTGGCCGAGAAAGCGAGCTTCATCGAGGTGAGCTACCTGTTGCTCTTCGGTGAGCTTCCGAACAAGAAGCAGCTCGATGAGTTCGAGGGCAACATCCGCTACCACTCGCTGGTGCACGAGGACATGAAGCACTTCTTCGAGTTCTTCCCGAGCAATGCCCACCCCATGGGCATCCTCTCGGCGATGGTGAACTCGCTGAGCACCTTCTACCCCCGCAGCCAGGACCCGCACCGTCCGCAGCCGCAGGTGATGCGCACCATCTACCGCCTCATCGCCAAGATGCCCACGCTGGCGGCCATCAGCTACAAGAACAACCTCGGCCATCCGTACATGTACCCCAACAACAAGCTGGGCTACGTGGAGAACTTCCTGCACATGATGTTCGCCCTGCCCACCGAGGATTACAAGGTGGATCCCGTGGTGGCCAACGCGCTGAACACGCTGCTGATCCTGCACGCCGACCATGAGCAGAACTGCAGCACCAGCACGGTGCGCATCGTGGGCAGCAGCCAGGCCAACCTGTACAGTGCCGTGAGCGCGGGCATCGCGGCACTATGGGGACCATTGCACGGCGGCGCCAACCAGGAAGTGATCGAGATGCTCGAGACCATCCGCAACGATGGCGGCGACATCCAGAAATGGGTGGACAAGGCCAAGGACAAGAACGACCCCTTCCGCCTCTTCGGCTTCGGGCACAGGGTATACAAGAACTTCGACCCGCGCGCCAAGATCATCAAGAAGAGCTGCGATGAGGTGCTGAAGAAGATGGGCGTGAATGACCCCGTGCTCGAGATCGCCAAGCAATTGGAGGAGATCGCGCTGAAGGACGATTACTTCATCAGCCGGAAGCTCTATCCGAACGTCGATTTCTACAGCGGCATCATCTACCGCGCCATCGGCATCCCCACGCGCATGTTCACTGTGATGTTCGCGCTCGGACGCCTGCCCGGTTGGATCGCGCAATGGAAGGAGATGGTGGAGAACAAGGAGCCCATCGGGCGCCCACGTCAGATCTATACCGGCGCCACCAAGCGTGACTACGTGCCAGTGAAGGATCGGAAATGATCCGTTGAAACCCAACCACGAACGGCTCCGGAAGGGGCCGTTCGTGCTTTACGGTCCATCGATAGCGGGCAGGAGATTCACCTGGAGGCCCGAGGGGGCACCCGGCACTGATTTCGATCAGCATCGGTCCATACGATCATCATCCTCAGCGGTCGTGCGCAGCGTTCTCTTCGAAGCTCACTTAATACACCCATGAAGAAGATCCTGGTTCCCACCGATTTCAGCGCCCCGGCGAGCAATGCACTGGAAGCGGCAGTTCAACTGGCCAAGAAGCATGGGGCAAGCATGCATCTGCTGCACGCCGTGGATGTGCCCAGCACCTGGCAGGATGGGCAGTTCAGCACCGCGATGCTTGCCACCAAGCCAACCAAGGTCCAGCATGATCTGTACCCGGAGGCGCGGGAGCGGGTAGGCGCTGCAAGGCAGCAATTGGAGGCGACGACGATGGCCTTGCAGAAGCGCGGCGTGAAATCGGCGTACACGTTGGCGCCGAACGCGGCCTGGAAAGAAGTGGTCGATGCGACCTCCAAGCTCAGCGCCGACCTCGTGGTGATGGGCACGCACGGAGCCGGCGCCCTCAAGGAAGCCTTCCTCGGGAGCCACGCACAGCGCGTAATCAGGCATTGCAACGCACCCGTGCTCACCATTCGGCACAAATGGGCCGGGCGCGCGGAACGCGTGGCCTTGCTGGCCGACCCGATGGAGAAAGGGACCGAAAAGCACTTGAATCGCCTGATGGCGATGCTTGAAGGGCCGCGCACGCGTTTCCACCTGGTTCGCGTGAACACGCCTGGCCGCTTTCAGGACACACGCACGAGCTTCGCCCAACTTGAAGCGCTTGCGAAGAAGCTCACCTCGGCGGTCAATCTGCATGTGGTCGATCACTTCAGCCCCCACGAAGGAGGCATTGACTTCGCTGTTGGCGAAAGCATGGATATGATCGCGTTGATCACGCATGGCCGCACGGGCGCCAACTCGTTCCTGAATCCCAGCATAGCGGAAACCATCGCCAACCAAAGCCCATTGCCCACGCTGACGCTGCGGGTCGGCGCGTGATCGCGTCTCGCGGTGAGTCGATGCTTGTAGGGTGCCTGTTCCGGCCGACGCTACGCTTCCTTCACGAACTTGGCCATCACCTCCGGGGTGACGCCGGTGCTGCTGAAGCCGCCATCGTGGAAGAGGTTCTGCATGGTGATGCAGCGCGTGTAGTCGCTGAAGAGGGCTAGACAGAAGCGTGCGCAATCCTCAGCGGGCGCGTTGCCAAGCGGACTCATCTCCTGCGCGAAGCCGAAGAAACCATCGAAGCCCTTGATTCCCGTGCCAGCGGTGGTGAGCGTCGGACTCTGGCTCACGGTGTTCACGCGGATGCCCTTCGCCTTGCCCAAGCGATAGCCCCAACCGCGACCGATGCTCTCGAGCAGCGCCTTGGCATCAGCCATGTCGCCGTAGTCGGGGAACACCCGCTGCGCCGCGATATAGGTGAGGGCCACCACGGAGCCGCCTTGCGCAATGGCATCGGCCTTGTGCGCGGCTTGCAGCATGCGATGGAAGCTCATGGCGCTCACATCGAGGGTCTGCTTGTACCACTCGTAGTTCAGGTCGTCGTACTTGCGGCCCTTGCGCACGTTGGGGCTCATGCCGATGGAGTGCAGCACGAAGTCCACGGGGCCGCCCAATTTGGCCGTGGCCTCCGCGAAGAGCTTCTCCAGGTCAGCGTCGTTGGTGGCATCGGCGCCGATCACCGCGCTCCCAGTGGCTTCGGCCAGCTTGTTGATCTCGCCCATGCGCATGGCCACAGGGGCATTGGTGAGCACGAAGCGGGCACCTTCGGCATGTGCCAGCTCGGCCACCTTCCACGCGATGCTCATTTCATTGAGGGCGCCGCTGATGATGCCGCGCTTGCCGTTGAGGAGTCCGATGGCCATTGGGAATCTTTGTCTGCGGCGAAGATAGGAGCGCATCTTCGCGCGAATCCGTCGAAGCCGATTGCAGGGCGAACGGCGACCCCATACTTTGCAGGCAATCAACGGCAAGCCATGAACCTGAAGCCCCTACCCCTCCTCCTCATTGCTCTTGCACCGGCTTTCGCGCAGGCCCAGTGCATCACCAGCTTCCCGCACAATCAGCCCTTCACCAGCGGCACCGTGGGCGCACCCGGCACCTTACCCACGAGTTGGACGAATCTCAGCGGTGACGATCTGGAGTGGAACGTTGACAACAACGGCACCAACGGGAGCACCATACTCGGCACCGGGCCATGGACCGATCGAACGTTGAACAACACCACGGCCAACGCCAAGTACATGTACGTGGAGAGCGCGGGCACTGGCAGCACCCCGAGCAAGACCGCCATCCTCGAATCGCCCTGCTTCAACATCAGCGCGCTCGGCACGCCATACCTCACCTTCTGGTACCACATGCGCGGCAGCCAGATGGGCAGCCTGCACGTCGATATCAATGCGAATGGAACCGTTACCCAGGGCCTGTGGAGCCAAAGCGGCGATCAAGGCATCTATTGGAAGCAAGGCTGGCTGAGCCTGGCCCCCTACGCCGGACAGACGAACTTGAAGATCCGCTTCCGGGCCATCACGGGAAGCGGGCAGCTGAGCGACATCGCCCTCGATGATGTGTTCGTTGGCAACCTCACGCCCGTTTTCGGCTGCAGCGAAACCACCGCCGCGAACTACAGCGCGAGCGTGAACGTGAACAACGGAAGCTGCGACTATAGCTGTCCCGCCGGCCAGAAGCGCGTGCGCATCGACATCTTCCACGACAGCTATCCCGGCGAGACCAGTTGGACACTGAAGAACGCGAGCACCGGAGCCACCCTGGCCAGCGGCACCACGAGCAGCAGCATTTGCGTGCCGCAGAATACCTGCATGGTGTTCCGGATCAACGACTCCGTGGGCGATGGCATCTGGCACAACACCTACGGCTACGGGCAGTACTTCGTGTGGTTCGATGGCGCGTTGATGAAGCAGGGCGGTCAGTTCGGCAGCTTTGAGGAGACCACCTTCAACTGCCCTGCAGGCTTCGCGTGCAGCACGGCCGTGCCCATCACCCTGGCGTCTCTTACCGGGATCTATCCGCAAACGCTCGCCACCGCCACCACCACGATGCTTGAGCAATGGTACACCTTCACGCCACCGCAGACCGGTCAGTACCAGATCACCACCTGCGGAAGCAACGCGTGCGACACCCGGCTCTGGATCTATGACATGGCTTGCGGGAGCATCGTGCTGAGCAGCGGCGTGGAAGGCGCCACCTTCGCCGATGACAACGATGGAGGCTGCGGCATACAGGCCGTGGTGAATGCCAACATGCCGGGCGGCACCCTCCACCGCCTGCGCGTAGGGCACAACACGGCAACCGTGGGCTGCGGGAGCACGGTCACCTTCAGCATCATCTACCTCGGCCCTGTCACCGGCTGCATGAACCCGGTGAGCTGCAACTACGAGCCCTTGGCCACTGTGCCCTGCGCGGACTGCTGCATCTTCTATCCGAATCCCAGCTGCCCCAATGGCCCGGACCTCACCATGGACCAGCCGCGATTGCAGAGCACGCTCACCTTGCAGCAGGTCACCATCACCGATGGTTGCGCCCCGACCGAAGGTTGCGTGCGCGCACTCGGATCCCGGTATGTGCTGCGCTTCGCCACGCGCATCAACAACATCGGAGCCACCGATTACTACATCGGCAGCCCCGGATCACAGCCACAGATGTTCAACACGAACAACTGCCACGGCCACGCGCATTATGCGGGGTATGCCGATTACCTTCTCTTCGACCAGGCGAACAATGCGATCCCTGCCGGCTTCAAGAATGGCTATTGCGTGATCGATGTCGGATGCACCCCGGGGCACACCGGCCAGTTCGGCTGCAGCAACATGGGCATCACCGCCGGCTGCTTCGACGAGTACGGCACCGGCACCACCTGCAACTGGATCGACATCACCGATGTGCCGAACGGCACCTACACCCTGGTACTGCGCACCAACTGGCAGCAGGCGCCCGATGCGCTGGGGCGCCATGAGGTGAGCTACAGCAACAACTTCGCGCAGGTGTGCATCAACATCACGCGCAATGCGCAGAATGTGCCAAGTTTCACACAGGTAACACCATGCCCCACTTGGACCGATTGCATGGGACAAGCCTACGGCGATGCGCGCCTCGATTGCAACGGCGTATGCAACGGGCCCACCAAGCGTGGCGACCTCACCGGCGAGGGCCAGCAGACCCAAGCCGACGCCATGGCCTATGTGCAACAGATCCTCGGGAACGATATCTCACCATCGTCGTGCAACGACCTGAACAACGATGGCGAGGTGACCGTGACCGACGCCTCGCTCATGGTGTATGCCTACACGCAGCAAGCATCGCATGATGCCAACGGCCATGTGCTGCATTACCACCCATGGTTCGATTTCCCGCGCGGCTTCACCACCGCCGAACAGGCCGAATTGAGCCTCGCCAACTTCAATCCGGTGAACAAGACCGTGGACGTGATGATCCGCAACCCCGACGCGCGCGTGATGGCCTACGAATTCACGGTCAATGGGCTCACCATCCAGAGCGCCGCTAACCTCGCACCGAACCTGGCGGGCGACATCAGCATGAGCACCACGCTCGGCGGCAACAAGGTGATCGGCATCTGCTACCTGGACAGCTCTTTGGTCAAGAACAGCGGCTTCGTGCCGTTGGCGCGGATCACATACGTATCGCTCACCGGCGCGGAGATCTGCATCAGTGCGATACAGGACATCGTGAACCCCGACGGCAATAACATGATCACAAGCGTGAACGGCGGCTGCCTCACTGTTCCGAACACCGTGGCGCTGCGCCCGCAACTCTGGCTTGAAGGGCCATACGACGCCACGGCCAATCCGCCGATGATGCGCGACGACCTGCGCTTGGGAGGCTTCCTTCCGGCACTTGAGCCCTACACCGCCATGGGCTACCCGCACCTGAACGGAGGCGGTGGCGAGCAGATCGCCACGGGCGTGCTGGGGATCAGCGGTTCAAATGCCATCGTGGACCATGTAGTGGTGGAACTGCGGTCTTCGACCACGCCTGCGCAAGTGGTGGGCACCCGCACGGCGCTGCTTCAGCGCGATGGCGACGTGGTGGGCATGGATGGCTCATCGCCCGTACTGGTGCAAGTGCCGCCCGGCAACTACCACGTGGCCGTGCGCCATCGGAATCACCTCGGTGCCATGACCGCGGCACCGCTGGCCATCAGCACAACGCCGATCACGGTCGATTTCAGGTCCGCGGCCACGCTCACATACGGTACCGAAGCGCGCAAGAGCGAAGACGGAACATTGAAGCTGTGGGCCGGTAACGTCTTCGGCGATAACATGCTCATGTACATCGGCACCGGCAATGACCGCGACCCGATCCTGGTACGTATCGGCGGGAGCGTGCCGACGAACAGCGTGAACGGCTATTACCTCGAGGATGTGAACCTGAGCGGGGCTGTGAAGTACACCGGTACGGCGAACGACCGTGACCCGATCCTGGTGAACATTGGCGGCGTGCTGCCTACAGCCGTGCGGATCGAGCAACTTCCCTGACCTAGTGAAGCCAAGCAACGCACAATCCCCGAACCCATGCGTAACCTGGAACTCGCAACCCTGACCTGCCTCCTTCTGGCGTCACTCACAGCAAGCGCGCAGGTCGAACATGGCGGAACGCCATTGACCATCTCTCGCGGCAACAGCCTGCCGCCGATCGAAGGCACCGCCCTCCCGGCACCCAACCTCGCCGAACTCTCCGTGCAGGACGCGATCAACGATCAGGACAAGGGCACTCCCTACCGCTTCGGCTTCAACCACGCGGTCGACTTCGACCTCGGCAACAGCGGCACTTGGGGATTGCTCGAGGATGGCACGCGGGTGTGGCGCATGGAGATCGAATGCCCGGGCGCGATCAGCATCAACTTCGAGTTCCATGAATACCACCTGCCGCTTTGTGCCCGCGTGTTCGTGATCAACGGCCACGGAGACCATATCGGCGCGTTCACGCACGAGAACAGCGTGGGCGGAGTGCTCGGCGTGCAGCCCATGCGCGGCGACCGCATCATCGTGGAGTACCAGGTGCCTGCCAAAGGGCCCATCGGCCGGCTGCGGATCGGCCAGGTCACGCACGGCTATCGCGATGTTTTCGGTTATGCCCGCGCGCTGGGCGAGAGCGGCTCATGCAACAACAACGTGGTATGCCCGGAAGGCGATCCGTGGGACGACCAGATCCGCAGCGTAGCCATGATCGTGGTGGGCGGAAGCGGCATCTGCACCGGCACCTTGCTCAACAACTGCGCGCAGAACGGCACGCCTTACTTCCTCACCGCACGCCACTGCCTGCCCAGCCCGGTCACCAATGTGAGCACTTGGGTATTCCGGTTCAATTGGCAGAGTTCCGTGTGCAACCAGAACCTCAATGGCCCCACCAATCAGACGGTTAGCGGCGCCACGCATCTGGTGAATAATGCTGGCAGCGACGTGGCTCTCTTGCAATTGAGCAGTGCACCTCCTGCGGGCTACGGTGTGTACTACAGCGGCTGGGACCGCAGTGGAACGGCACCCACCAGCAGCACCTGCATCCATCACCCCAGCGGTGACATCAAGAAGATCAGCTTCGACGTGAATGCCGCTACGACCGCCACTTACGGGAGCGCCACCTGTTGGCGCATCGCCGCTTGGGAGGATGGCACCACGGAACCTGGAAGCAGTGGCAGCGGCCTATGGAACCAGAGCAAGCGCATCATCGGTCAGCTCTATGGCGGCGAGGCGAGCTGCAGCAACAACGTGAACGATTACTTCGGTAAGTTCTCCACAAGCTGGACGTCGCTCTCAACCTATCTCGGCAGCTGCGGCAATACGCTCGATGGCTGGGACCCCAACGCAGCCACGCTCGCACTCGATGCGCAAGTGACCGGCATCACCGGTGCCAGCGGAAATAATTGCTCGGGCAGCATCAGCCCTATCGTCACTGTACGCAACGGCGGCCTCACCACCCTCACCAGCTTCCAGCTTGCGTGGTCCATCAGCGGCGGGGCATCGGGCAACATCCCTTGGACAGGCAGCCTCGTGAGCGGTGCCAGCACCGACGTAGCAATCGGAACAGTGAGCCTGCCCAGCGGATACCTCACGTTCACCGCCACGGTGAGCGCACCTAACGGTAGCACCGACCAGAATCTGGCGAACAACACCAGTACCAGCAACATCACCTACGGCCCCAACTCCCTCACCCTGCAACTGAATCTTGATCGCTACGGATCGGAGACCACCTGGGTGATCCGCAATGGCTCGAATATCATGGCCAGCGGCGGGCCGTACACCACCCAGGCCTCGAACGGCGTGTATCCGCAGCCTCCGATCGTGGTGTGCGTGCCGAACGGCTGCCACGAGCTCGTTGTCTACGACAGTTGGGGCGATGGCATCTGCTGCGCCTTCGGAGCTGGGAGCTTCACGCTTCGTGATGCGCAGAACAACACCCTCGTGAGCAATGCGAACTTCACCGGAGCCTCTACCACGCACTCCTTCTGCGTCACGCAATCGATCCTGGCAGCGCCGAAGGTGTTCCTTGAAGGTCCATACGGAACCGGCCCGATCATGAGCGATGCGTTGCGTACCGCAGCGCTGGTCCCTGCCACAGAGCCTTTCACCGCGCTGGGGTTCACGCATTTCGGCAGCGGTGGCGAGACCATCAATGCCAACGTGCTGAACACCACCGGCAACAACGCCATCGTCGATTGGGTCTTCCTGCAATTGCGAGGCACCACGGCCGGCTATCCGGTCATCGCCACGCGCTGCGCGCTGGTGCAACGCGATGGTGATGTGGTGGACATGGACGGCAGCTCCGCAGTGGCCTTCACCGCTTCCGCCGGCAACTATCACGTGGCTGTGCTGCACCGCAACCATCTCGGTGCCATGACCGCTACTACGCGCGCGCTCAGCGGAACGGCAACAACGGTCGATTTCACTGTTGCCGCGACCACGACCTACGGCACTGAAGCACGCAAGACCATTGGATCGGCACTTGTGCTCTGGGCTGGGAACTGTAATGCCGACAATACGCTCGCCTATACCGGCGCCCCCAATGACCGGGACCCCATCCTGGTGCGCATCGGCGGAAGCGTTCCTACCAATACGGTGATCGGTTACTACCTGGAGGATGTGAACTTGGATGGCGTGGTGAGCTATACCGGCACGCTCAACGACCGCGACCCGATCCTCGTGAATATCGGCGGCAGCGTGCCAACCGCGGTGCGACAAGCGCAGCTGCCCTGAGCTTGTGCGAGTTATCCACAGGCCACCGTCCACTGGAATAGAGGAATGCCCCGCCGTGATGAGGGTATTCCTCGATTTTTGTCCCTGACTGGACACTTGAAACAATGAACCTCTCCATGAAAAATGTTCTGCTGACCGGTGCGCTGCTCATGGCTGGAATGAATCCAGTCAGTGCTCAAGAACCCAGAGAGTACCGTAACGCCGAGGTCCAGGAGATGGTCTTCTTCGGAGAGACCGTGGCCTATCGCGATTGGGACGCCTCGCGGTCCTTCCCCGATGAGGCCGTGCGTGACGAAAAGGGGCTGCTCATCAACACCGGCAGGCCTCCGGGGCTCAAGGCATCACGCCTCCATCAGAAGATGAATCCGAATTCTCTCCCCTATGGTGACGATCCCATCTGGCAGCGCGAATTCGGCGAGCGCGATAAGGGCCGCGCCCTCGACATCACCATCAACGGACAGGGCTACACGAGCGTGAACCCTGCTGATCCCTGCCTCGACGTGGGCCCGAATCACGTGATCCAGATGATCAATGGCGGCTCTGGCGCCTATTTCCGCATCTTCGACAAGAGCGGCAACGCCCTTGGCGCGCAGACCTACCTGGACAACTTCGTGAACGCCATCGGGGGCATCACCAGCTACAGTGGCCTGGGCGACCCCATCGTGCTCTACGATGCGCTGGCCGACCGCTGGCTCATGAGCGAATTCAGCAGCAGCGGAAACCGGATGATCGTGGCCATCTCCACAACTCCGGACCCAACCGGCACTTGGTATGCATACAGTTTCACGGCACCCAGCTTCCCGGACTACCCGAAGTACGCCGTTTGGAGCACCATGTACCTGATCACCACCAACGAGTCACAATCGGCCACCTATGCCTTGGATCGCACGCGCATGCTCCAAGGCCTCAGCGCCACTGCGCAACGCTTCACGGTGCCTGATGTGCCCACCCTCGGATTCCAGGCCACAACGCCCATCACGCACGATGGCGGTCCCGCCCCGCCCGCAGGCGCGCCCGGCCAATTCATGCGCATGGCCGACGATGGCTGGGGCGCCGCCATCCCCAACGACCGCTTGGAGCTGTGGTCGCTTACCGTGAATTTCACCACGCCGGCGAACTCGGTGCTATCGGGCCCTGTCCTGCTGAATACCCAGCCATTCGACACCGAGCTCTGCGGTTACCAGGCCTTCAATTGCATTCCGCAACCAGGCACCGCCACCACGCTCGATCCGCTGCGCGAAGTGATCATGAACCGGGCGATCTATCGCAACTTCGGAACGCACGAATCAATCGCCTGCAGCCATGTGACCGATGTTACCCAAACCGATCGGGCCGGTGTGCGCTGGTACGAATTGCGCAGGACAGCGCTGGCGAACCCATGGGCCATCCATCAGCAGGGCACCTACTCCCCGGATGCCGCTAACCGTTGGATGTCGAGCATCGCGATCAACGCCAATGGCGACATCGGCCTTGCCTATAATGTGTCGAGCTCCACGGTATATCCGAGCATCCGTTACACGGGCCGCTACGCAAGCGACCCCTTGGGCCAGATGACCTTCGCCGAGACCAGTATCGTGGCCGGCACCAGCCGCAACGCCAGCAACCGCTATGGCGACTACAACTCGCTGGATGTGGATCCAGCCGACCAGAGCTTTTGGGGCACGGCCAAATTCAACGTATCCACCGCCTGGAGCACGCGGATCTTCAAGTTCTCCTTCACGCCGCAGAATGTCAGCGTGTCGCCGCGCGTGCTGCTCGAAGGGCCTTACGCGGGTGGTGGCTTTATGAACGATGGCCTGCGCAGCGCAGGATCATCCCGCTGGTGCAGCCTTTCTCGACGCTGGGCTACGGCTTCACGAATGGCGGAGGAAGCGAATCAACCACGGCACCAGTGCTCGCGGTCACGGGCAACAACGCCATCGTTGACTGGGTGATCTTGGAACTGCGCAATTCGGCCAATCCTTCGACCGTGGTCACCAGCCGCGCTGCGTTATTGCAGCGCGATGGCGACGTGGTGGAGATGAACGGCACCGGTGCCGTGGTGATGAACGCCCCTCCAGGCAGCTATTATGTGGCGGTGCGCCACCGCAACCATTTGGGCATCATGACCGCCACGGCGCAATCGCTCAGCGCCGTGCCCCTGGCCATCAACTTCACATCGGCGGCCACCGCCACATGGGGCTCTGATGCCCGCAAGGACATCGGCGGCAACTTGGTGATGTGGTCAGGCAACACTGATTTCAGCGCGGGCCTGGCTTACACGGGTGACCCGAATGACCGCGACCCCATCCTGGTGCGCATCGGCGGCACGGTGCCCAACAATACCGTGAGCGGCTACTTCAATGAGGATGTGAACATGGATGGCGTGGTGCGTTACATCGGAGACCCCAACGACCGCGACCCGATACTGGTGAACATCGGCGGCAGCGTGCCCACGAATACGCGGGTGCAGCAGCTGCCCTAGCCCTGCGCCAAAAGCACCCGCGCGTTCTCCAGCGCCTGCTCCGTGACGATGCGCCCGCTGAGCATGCGCGCGATGGCCCCGATGCGCTCTTCGTGCACCAGCGGTGCGATCGAGGTCCTCACCCGATCGCCATCGGCATTCTTGGTCACTTGCAGGTGATGCGCGGCCTTGCTCGCGATCTGCGGCAGATGCGTGATGGCAATCACTTGGCGCTCCTTCCCCATCGCCGACAGCAGCGCACCGACGCGGTCGGCCACTTCGCCGCTCACGCCGGTATCGATCTCATCGAAGACCACCACGGGCAGATCACGCGAACCGGCAGCGAGCGAGATCAGGGCGAGCATCACGCGGCTCAGCTCACCGCCGCTGGCCACTTTGTCCAAGGGCGCCGGCGCGCGGTCCTTGTTGGCGCTGAAGAGCGCGCGCACCTGATCGATGCCATAGGGTCCCGGATCGCCGGTGCGGTGATCGAATTGGAACACGGCGTGCGGCATGCCGAGTTGATGCAGCAGCGCCTCGACCTTGTTCGATAGCGGCTTGATCGCTTTGGTGCGGGCCAACGAGATTGCCTTGGCCATCTTCGTGTAAGCATCAGCGTGCCGCTTCGTTTCCTTCTCAAGCGCTGCGCAACGCTCGCTGAGGTCCTCGACGGAAGCAACACGGTGCCGGAGCTCCGCGAGGATCGTGAGCAGGCCAGCCTCATCGGGCACGCGGTGCTTCTGCTGGAGGCGGATGAGCAGGTCGATGCGATCACGGAGCTGCTCGGCACGCGCCGGATCGACCTCCACCGAAGCGGCCAGCCGTGCTGCCTCTGAACCGATATCCTTCAACTCGATGGCCGCTCCTTCGATGCGTTGCAACAGACCGGCAAGTTCCGTATCGATGCGGGCCGCCTTTGAGACCAGGGCGCGCAATCGCTGCAACAGCACGGCTGCGCCCTGATCCCCCGATGCGCCTTCCTCGATGGCGCGATAGGCTTCGGCGCGCTCGCCGGCATGCTCCGCCAAGCGCAGCTCCTCCTCGACGCGTGCTTGCTCACCCCCGGTGATGGCGGCTTGCTCCAGTTCTTCCAGTTGGAAGCGCACGAAATCGGCCTCGGCCAGTGCGCGCTGCTGTTCAGCGCGAGCATCATCCAAGGCTTGCTGCGTTGCGCGCCAATCGGTGAACAGGACGCTAAGCTCCTTCACGGCTCCTTCTTGACCGGCCAATTGATCAACCAGACCGAGTTGGAAGCGCGCATCGTTCAGCAGGAGCGCATGGTGCTGGCTGTGAATGTGGATGAGGCGCTCGCCCAATTCACGCAACTGCTCGAGGCGAACGGGCGTGTCATTCACGAAGGCGCGGGAGCGGCCGCCCGGATCCAGTTGACGGCGCATGAATGCGCGTTCCTCGAAGGGAAGCTCATTCGATGCGAACCAGGGTTCCAAGCCAAGACCGCTGAGATCCACTTCCAACTCAATTACGCAGCGCTTGGCCGAATCGCGCATGAGACCGGCATCGGCTCGAGCGCCCAAGGTCAGCTCCAATGCTCCGATCAGTATGCTCTTGCCGCTCCCCGTTTCACCGGTGATGGCCGTGAGGCCCTGCTGCCATTCGAGCTCCAGGGAGTCGATCAGCAGGTAATTGGTGATGGCGATGCGGGTGAGCATGGGGCGAAAACGATGAGCTCGACGACCTGCAAGCTGCGACCCTACCCGCGCATCATGTTCTGGTACTGCCCGATGTGCCCTGGGTCGATGATCTGCAGGGTGTTGAAGAGCTTGGTCTTCTCGGCAGGGTCGGCGGGCTTGAAGAGTTCCACCAATTCCTGGTACTTGGCGTTGAAGATCACCTGCAGGTTGTAGCTGGCGGGCTTGGCCTGATGCACGGTCTTGAGCTTCTCGATGCTCGCCGCGATCTTCCTGCGGGCAGCGGCGGCGTCCTCCGTCATGGTGTCCATGCCCTGGCGGTGGTAGTCGTAGAGCAGTTCGCGCAGGGGGCGGAACACGGGCTGCAGCTGGTTATCGAGCAGCCAGTATCGATTGCGCTGCGCCTCGAACGCGCGCCAGCCGTCCTCACCGCTGTTCTGCGCGTTGTTCACCACCTGCTGCGCCTGCGTGTAGAATTCGGCTCCGCCCAAGGGTGAATAGGTATCTCCGTCGAGGCCGAGGATGAAGTACGCGTAGAAGCCGAGCAGGGAGCTGAGGTTGTTGATGTAGCGGTCGGGGGAGAACTCGATCTGCGTGTTCTCGAGGAAATTGAACTTCACTTGCTCATCAACCAGGTCCAATATCGGGCTGTTGTAGTCTGATCCGAAAACAGGTCTGGCATAGATCACCTGCAAGGTGCCCTCGAAGCGGTCGGGCGCGGGCTGGTTGCTGATGGTGAGCAGCAGGTTGATGTCGACGCGTTCGGCGGCCGCGTAGTTGTAATTGGTGAAGCGCCGCACATTGAAGAACTCCTTGATGGCGAGTTCCATGCTCCGCACCACGCCGGTCTGCGCTTGGGCGATCTGCGGAGCTATCACGCTCACTTGGCAATTGAATTCCTGGGCGCGGAGCGCATGTGGCAGGAGCAAGAGCAGAAGGCAGGCGTGGCGAAGCATGGTTCAGAGCAGTTCTTCGAGGCGGTCCAAGATAGCGCGAGCGGCTTCGCGCTTGCTCATCAACGGCAGGGCCAGCGGATCCTTGCCCGGTGCGAGCATGGTGATCTTGTTCGTATCGGTGCCGAATCCGGCGCCCGCATCGCGGAGGCTGTTGAGCACGAGCAGATCGAGTTGCTTCCGCACCAGTTTATCCGTCGCGTTCGCCAATTCATTGTCCGTTTCGAGCGCGAAGCCCACGAGCCGCTGGCTGCTGGTCTTGTTGGCGCCCATCCAGGCGAGGATGTCCTCGGTGGGCTCCAAGGCGATCTGCAGCGCAGCGTCCTTCTTCTTGATCTTGCCGTCGGCTGCATTCGCAGGGCGGTAATCAGCAACAGCGGCGCACATGATCACGGCATCCGCACGAGGTGCGAAGGCCCTGCAGGCTGCGGCCATGTCCGCTGCAGCGATCACATCGGTTCGCGAGATGCCCGGGCGTTCGAGCTTCAACTCAACCGGGCCTGAGATCAGCTCCACCTGAGCACCGCGCAAGGCTGCTTCCTCCGCGATGGCGAATCCCATCTTGCCGCTACTGCGATTGCCGATGTAGCGCACGGGGTCGATGGCCTCCTGCGTTCCTCCAGCGGTTACCAGCATGCGCTTGCCATTCAGCTTGCTATGGCCAACGAGGGTATCGTGCATGGCGGATACGATTGCCTCGGGCTCACTCATGCGCCCTTCGCCCACCAGGCCGCTCGCCAACTCACCGCTCTCGGGGCCGATCACGCGAGCGCCGCGTTCACGCAAACGATTCAGGTTGGCTTGCGACGCGGGGTCCTTCAGCATCTCCAGGTCCATGGCCGGGGCCAGGAATACCGGCGTGCCCTTCGGCATGCTGAGCCAAACGGCCAGCAGGAGATTATCGCAGAGGCCTTGGGCCATCTTGCCAAGCGTGTTGGACGTGGCTGGTGCGATCACCAGCGCATCGGCCCATTGCGCCAGATGAACGTGATCATTCCAAGCGCCGCTGCCGTCGCGCACGAACAGGTCGGTGAGCACGGCCCGCTTGCTCAGTGTGGCCAAGGTTAGCGGAGTGACGAAATCGTGGGCAGAGGGCGTCATCAGCACCTGCACCTCGCAGCCTGCCTTGACCAGCAGCCGGGTGAGCTGCGCCGACTTGTATGCAGCAATGCCGCCCGTGACGCCGAGCAGCACCTTCCGGTTCAAGCGGTTCTCCACGGGTGCGGAGGATGGCGGCCCGATCAGGCCTTGGGAGCCGTTGGCTCGATGGCGGGCGCCTCTTCGCCGCCGCGGCGCCAGTACAGCTTGCCTTCCTGGAGCTCCTGGATGGCAAGCGCGCCGGGCTTGGGCATGCGCTCGTAGTGCTTGCTCACCTCGATCTGCTCGCGGTTCTCATACACCTCTTCGAGGTTCTCGCCGCTCATGGCGAATTCCTCGAGCTTGGTGCTCAGTTCTTCCTTGATGCGCACGCTGATCTGGTCTGCGCGCTTGCCGAGGAGGGCCACGGATTCATACACGTTGCCGGTCTCGAGGTCGAGCTTGGCGACGTCGCGCGTGATGGTGGTCTTGGCTGCGGTGGTGGGCTTGTTGCTCATGGTACAGGTGTGGTCTTCGTGGTCTTTTCAAGTTCGTCCTCCAGGTCCTTGCGCAGCCGTTCGGCCTGGTCGCGTTCAACACTGGCCGGATAGGCGTCGGCGAAATTACGATAAGCGCGCAAGGCTTCTTGAATGCGGTCGGCGCGCTTGGTCTCGATGCTGTTCAAGGCCAAGGCATGGTCGGCGCGCAGGATCCGAAGCATGGCGTCCTCGCGGTAATCGCTATTGGGGTATTGCCGCATGAACTCCTTGAAGGCCATGCTGGCGCCTTGGTATTGGCGCATGTGGAAATACTGCTCAGCAGCGTGATAAGCCTTCACCTCGAGCTTCGACCGCAAGAGGTCGATCATGTTATTCGTGCTGTCGCGCAAGCTGGTGTTCGGGAACCGCACCAGGAAAAGCTGGAAGCGGTCTATGGCCGTGCGCGTATCCGTTTGATCGAGCTCGTAGTTGGGGCTGTTATTGTTGTAGCAGATGGCGTCGAGGAAGGCGCATTCCTCGGCGTGCTGCCCAGCCGGGAAGGTGCGGACGTAATTCTCCAAGAAGTAGGAGGCCATCGTGTAGTCCTTCATCAGGTAATGCGACTTCGCATGCAGGTATGAGATCTCCTCGAAATCCGAGGTGCCGCGCTTCAGCATGATCATCTCCTCCAGCAGCGGAATGGCCCTATCGTAGGAGCGTTTGTCGAAGTACTTCCGAGCAACGCGCTGCTTCAGGGCCATCCCGGCAGAATCGCCTGGAGCCTTCAGCGCCCGATTGAACTCACTGCAACCCGTCAGCGCAGTGCCTCCGGCAAGCCCCAGAAAGAGCCACAGCGCACCGCCCAGAGCTGATGCCCAGAACAGCGAAGGCCGTGAAGGAATGCGGGGGCCTGTGGAACAGGTCATGCGAGCGGGGCGCGAATATAGGCGCAGGCCCTTCACCGCCAGACGGTTGAAAGCTCCTGATCAACATCCTTTGGCCCGAATGTGCGCCCGTTACATTTGGCCAGCTTTTCAAAGCCCCATGAACGACATCTTCGACAAGCTCCGCAAGGACCTGGGCCACATCGGCCGCCACGCCAAGGACAGCCACGGCTATTTCAGCTTCCCCAAGCTCGAAGGTGAGCTCGGCCCGCACATGACCTTCCGCGGCAAGCCCGTGCTGGTCTGGAGCCTGAACAACTACCTGGGACTGGCCAACCACCCGGAGATCCGGGCCGTGGACGCTCAAGCTGCCAAGGATTGGGGCATGGCCTACCCCATGGGCGCCCGCATGATGAGCGGCCAGACCAAGTACCACGAGCAATTGGAGGATGAGCTAAGCGAGTTCATGGGCAAGGAGGACACCTTCCTGCTGAACTACGGATACCAAGGGTGCATGAGCGCCATCGAGGCACTCTTGAGCCGCCACGACGTGCTCGTGTACGACAGCGAGTGCCACGCCTGCATGATCGATGGTGCCCGCCTGCACATGGGCAAGCGCTTCGTGTTCCAGCACAACGACATGGCCAGCCTCGACAAGCAGCTCGAGAACGCGCGCAAGGTGGTGGAACAGACCGGCGGCGGCATCATGGTCATGACCGAAGGCGTCTTCGGCATGGCCGGCGACCAAGGCAAGTTGAAGGAGATCGTGGAGCGCAAGGCGAAGTACAACTTCCGCCTCTTCGTGGACGATGCGCACGGCTTCGGCATGGTGGGACGTGATGGTCGTGGCACGGCCGATGCTCAAGGCGTGCAGGACCAAGTGGATGTGTACTTCGGCACATTCGCCAAGGCCATGGCCACCATCGGCGCCTTCGTAAGCGGGCCCGAGGATGTGATCATGTACCTGCGCTACAACATGCGGAGCCAGACCTTCGCCAAGAGCCTGCCCATGCCCGTGGTGATAGGTGCCCTCAAGCGTTTGGAGATGATCCGCACGCGGCCGGAGCTGAGCCAGAAACTCTGGCAGATCACCAAAGCGCTGCAGAGCGGCTTGCGCGAAGCCGGTCTTGACATCGGCGTGACCAACAGCTGCGTGACGCCCGTTCTGATGCATGGCAGCATCCCGGAGGCCACCAATGTGGTGCTCGACCTCCGAGAGAACCACGGGATCTTCTGCAGCATCGTTGTGTATCCTGTGGTGCCCAAGGACACCATCCTTCTCCGATTGATCCCCACCGCCGCGCACACGCTTGAGGACGTTCAGCGCACGATAGACAGCTTCAAGGAGGTAAAGAAGAAGCTTGAGGCAGGGGCGTACAAGGCCGAGCGGGTGGCGGCCGTGTGAGCGAAGCCATGCGCATCGCCGTCTTCTGCGGGGCCAGCACAGGTCACGCCCCCTTCATCATCGAAGCTGCGAAGGAGATGGGACGTGCTATTGCCCGGCGCGGCTTGGGCGTGGTTTATGGCGGCGGGCATGTAGGCCTCATGGGCGCTGTGGCGGATGCTGCGCTCAATCTTGGGGGCGAGGTGATCGGCGTGATCCCGGGCTTCATGGTGGAGAAGGAGCTGGCGCATACGGGCCTCACGGACCTGATCATCGTGCGCGACATGCACGAAAGGAAGATGCGGATGCACGAGCTCAGCCAGGCCGTAGTGGCCCTGCCCGGCGGTTTCGGCACCATGGACGAGCTTTTTGAGCTGCTCACCTGGCGACAACTGGGTTTCCACGCCAAGCCCATGGGCGTGCTGAACGTGAACGGCTTTTATGACCCCTTGCTCGCTCAGGCCGCACGCATGATGGCCGATGGCTTCCTACATGGTCCCACACGGATCATCGCTGAAGCGGAGGTGGGGCCCTTGCTCGATTCGCTGCTCTCCGCTTGATTTGAGGGACGGATTGAGCCAGCTGGTGTGCATCTTCGCCATCCGCTTCCCAAAACCGCGCGACCATGAACCTACGTTACGCTTCATTCTTCCTCGCCGCACTAGCCCTGGGCCGTGCCTTCTCCCAATCGGGCACTCTCGATCCCACCTACGGGAATGCCGGCATCAGCATCCTGCAACCAGGCGATTTCCACGATGTGTCCCACGATGTGATCGTCCTTGGCGACAACACCTCGCTGATCTGCGGTGTGGCACGCGCAGGTGGACGCAACTCCATCTTCATTGCGCACCTGCTCGACGATGGCTCGCTCGATGGCTCGTTCGGGACCAGCTCGGGCTACACGTTCTTCACCATCGGCGAGGAAGCCTACGGTTACGCCTTGGGCATCGACAGTCAGGGCCGCATTTATGCCACTGGAATCGCCTACCCCACTTTGGCCCAGGCCGTGGTCCCCTTGGTGCGCACCGATGCAACAGGGCAGCCTGACCCCAGCTTCGGTACGAACGGCGTACTGCTGCTGGAATTGAGCCCGACAGAGGCAGAAGCCCGTGACCTCGCCATCATCAATGGTGACCGGGTGATGCTCGCAGGCAGCGCCGTCGGTGCCGATGCAGACCGTGATGCGTTCATCATGCGCGTGCTCGATGATGGCACCCCGGATGCCACCTTCGGAACGGATGGCGTGATCTTCAGCGGACATGACGGGGACGATGCGTTGAATAGCATGGTGATGATGGACGACGGAGCCGCAGTAGGCGCAGGGTACGGCACTTTGAATTTCGTGACGAAGACCTTTCTGTTCAAGGTTGATTCGGAAGGTTTCCCCGAGAATGCCTTCAGCCCTACCGGCATCGTCATGCCTGATATCGCCACCAATGATCACACCGCGTTCGGAATCGCGATGGAGGAGAATCGCGTGTTCGTGACGGGTTGGGCCGGCACCATGACCGGTATCGATGCCTATGTGGCCGCGGTGCGGAACGACGGCTTATTCGATCCAGGGTTCAGCGGCGATGGCATTGCATTCATCAATGCCAGCGAAGTCGACTATGGCTTTGACATCGTCCGATACACCAACGGCGACCTGATCGTCTGCGGCAGTTCGGGCTTGGGCGGATTCGCTGCACCGCGTGATTTCATGGTGGCGCGCCTCACCAGTTCCGGCGATCCCGTAATGTCCTTCGGCATGAACGGCGTTACCCTCACTTCGATCCAGCAGGATTTCGATGATGCCAATGCGGTCGCGATCGAACTCGATGGGAAGCTGCTGCTGACGGGCTTCACGTCGGGTTTCTCGACTGCCACGGACAATGACGTCGCCGTGGCCCGCTACAATGTCGATTGGACACTTGGCACCGGTTCAGCGGTGGCATACCCCACCACCGTGCATCCCAACCCGAGCAGCGGCGATCGCATCATGCTCACCCACTCCGCACAAGCACCTGCTCAAGTGGTACTGCTCGATGCTACCGGACGTGAGGCAAGAAGCTATCCCAACATTCAGCCGGATGCGCCGGCAAGCTTTTCGGTTGCTGGTCTTGCCGAGGGCCGCTACACACTTCGTCTGCAGAGCGCCGGCCAGGTATGGCACCATGCCTTGGTCATAGCCCGATAAGGTACGACCTCAATGGAAAGGGGCCGGCTCTCGAGAGCCGGCCCCTTTCCATTGAGGTCGTTCGGACTTACAGGCCCAACTTCCCACTGAGGTACTTGTGCACTTTGCCCACGCGCTCCACCTGCCCTTTCGCTGCGAAGCGCTCGTAGAAGCCATCGTCGCGGAACTCTCGCTTCTCATCGCTCCAAGCATTGGTGAGACGCTGGGTCCAGCGCTGGAGGCGGGTGTCTTCGTCGCCGCGGTCGCGGGCGTTGAGGTCAGCGCAAACACGGATCAGCGCTTTGATGGTGACGGGCTTAGTGACGTGATAGCGGGGATCTCCCCATGTATCGCCGAAAGCAGCCTTGGCGGCCTTGAAGAACTCCTGCAGGATCCGATAGCGCTTCATCACATTGGCATCATTCACCTTCTCGCCCTTCTCGAACCCGCGCGCCACCCACCGATGCACCTCGTTGAAGAGCTCCGCTTGCATGATCCACTTCTCCTGCTTGCTGCGATTCCCCAACCGGTTGATCCGGTACTGCAACGGGCTGCTGTCTTCACCATAAAGCCGCTCGATCACCTTGGCCGCCATTCGCTTATCGGGCCGCTCCCAGCTTACGCGCTCATACAGGTCGATCAGGTGGCTCTTGTTGATCCTTGTCGGTGTGCTGTTGATGATCACGAACATCTCGGCGGCGAAATCCTCGCTCTCGCCGTCGAAGATGATGCAGGGCACATGGATGGTCTTGGCTTCCTGCGGATGCGAGCGCATGTAGAATTCAAGCGCGGCCAAACGGTGCTGACCATCAATGATCAGGTATTTGTCCTTCGGCTCCTTCAGGTCGCCTATGTTCTTGGTGTTGCCGATGGGCGAGAAATCGAGGATGTCGCTGCTGAAAAGCAGGACGGTGCCTGGAATCGGCGGTTGGGCCACGGCTGTCTCGTAGAAGTTGCGTATCGCCTTGATCTTGCCATGCGACATGGTCCGCTGGAAGGCGGCATCGCTGCGTTCGATCTTCTGGATGAAGCCAGCGATGTCATCCCCTTTCTTGGCTTCTTCCGGAGCGATGCTCTTCTCTCCTTCAGCGTAAAAGCGGCTGATGAAGCGGACACGGCGAAGGATATCCTCAGCCGGATAGGAAACGAAATAGAAGCTGGCGTCTTTCTGGCGGATCTGGGTAGCGATCATGGCGCGATGGTTAATAGGCGGTTCCGAAAGTAAGGGCCTTGGCGATCCGGCCAAATCTGAACGCCCTCAAGTACAGGAATAACTGCAGGTCAAAGCTTCACCAAGCACAGAACCTTCGGCACACCGGCCTCGGGCGTGAGCTTCAGGAAATAAGCTCCTGGCATAGCCCCGGATTGGTTAAGCACCAAGCGCCCTCCAGCCTGTTGCTGCCCATAACTGCCAATACACCGACCGGCAGTGTCGTAAAGTTCGAGGTGCAGCAGGCCCATGGCCCCTATCCGGAGCACGATTTCCTCGCTGAAGGGATTCGGCCAAGCCTCTGCAAGCGCAACCTCCAGCTCCGGCGCACCGGTGCAGACTTCCACCACAAGGTCAACCGTGCTGCTGCCCGGGCATTGTCCCGGTCCGCTTGCTGTGAGCGTAAGCGGCCATTGGCCTGGCCCGAGCGCACCTGGGTTAATTATCACGACCTCGCCTTCACCCACAGCCGCCCCGCTCCATATGCCGCCCGGAAAGCCGGAAATCGGCACGGCTTCGAGATCATCGCAGAGCACCCCGATGGGTTCAATCTCGACCGCTGTGGTGCTGAGCACCGAAATGATCTGTTCCGGAGCATTGAGCACGCAGCCATCCTGCCCGACCCATGTGTAAACCACGGTGTACGCGCCTACCAGGGCCGTGGAGGGGTCGAATTGGCCATTCGCATCAAGCGGGGCATTCCAAGCGCCCCCTTCGGGGAAGCCTGAGAATTGCAGAGGATCATCGGCCGGACAAATTTCGAGGTTCGCTGATGGCGTCACCTCCGCTTCGTCGAGCACTTTAATGGATGCAACCTGCGAAGCCAGGCATCCTTCGAGGCTGGCAGTGTAGGTGACCAAATAGGCTCCGGCGGGAACAGTTGCGGGATCAAAGCCGCCGTTGCTCACCCCAGGACCGGCCCAAATACCCCCTGGGGGCGTTGCATGCGGAACCAAGTCAACCGGACCGCTGACGGTGCAGAGCACAGGAATCTCACTGATTTCGATGTCGGGGAACTGGTCATTCACTACGACCTGAATCGTATCGTAACCAGGGCATTGCGTTGGGTCTGAGGGATTGGCCGTAAGTATGACGGTGTAAGTGCCAGGCCCTTGGGCTGGCGAGAAGACAGCACCCGAAGTATTCCAGGACACGATATCGCCAGACCACTCATAATCGAAGGCAACCGTGCTGCCAGTAATCAGTTGGGGACCGCTGTTCACGCAGAACGGACCCACTGGATCGATGCTGACCGGCAAGGGGGTCTGCATGAGAATGGGAAAGGACTCCGCCGCACAGGCCTCGCCAGTCACATCCACGAACTCGGCCACGATGAAACTACCTTGGAAGGTGGCGGGGTCGAAGACGCCATCCTGCTCGATGCCGTACCAAGTGACGCCGGGAGGCGTGGAACTCAACTGGATCGGTGCTTCATTCCGACAATAGGAGCCTCCGAGGAAGGGGCTGATGAGTGGGAACTCGACCACATTGATGGTTGCCAGATCACCTATCGCGCAACCACCGGCCTCGTAGGCGATGTAAGCCAGGGTGAAATTGCCTGATCCGGATAGCATCTGCCGCAGCAATTCATTCTGGAAGACGGCTGGTCCGCTCCACTGTCCACCAGAGGGTTGTGCATCCGGAAGAGGAACTTCATTCCCGTACTTGCACAGCGCGGGCAAATCGGGTAAGATGGCCGGCTCAACCGGCACCTCGATCGTATTGAGCAACATGAGCGCATCACCTTGGTCATACATGATCAGGTCGTCCCGTCCATCGCCATTGAAATCGGCCAACAGCATTGGCACACCCTGCGGCACGGCTGCAAGATCCTGACGGTAAGAAAAGGCCTCCACCTCTTGGACCCAATGACCATAGCGCAGCTGCAAAGCGGGATTCTCAGGGCGGAACACCACACCTGCACCTATCCCACAACCTAGGCTCCCGAAAACCCCCTGGCCTGCAGTGGTCCACGGTTCGAGTTGGTGGGCCGTCCACGGGCCCCAAACCCCGCCCTCGAGCAAGGGGTTCTCACGCCAGAAAACATTCGGAAATCGCGCCTCGGCAAGGTCCAGGTCTCCGTCCCCATCCACATCGATGAGCTGTGGTCGGACGAAGCTGAACATCCCATTCGGGAGGTCCAAGGTGTCTGCAAGCCAATCCGAACCATCGCCGTTCAAGTTCCTGAGCACCAGCAGCTGGCCGAGCATGTCCATTACCAGCAAGTCATTCCCGCCGGAGAAGTCGATGTCGCCATGGAGGATGAAGGTCGGGGCGCTTCCGGCGAAAAGCGGACCCGCCTCGATGAAGTCTGTGAATGTTCCCTGAACGTTCAGGCCTACCAACAAGCGGCTTGTCTCGTTGCTCTCATTCACGGAGAGCACGATCTCACGTAATCCATCGCCAGTGACTTCGACAAGGGCGATGGCCGCGAGGCTAAGCCCCGATCCATCCAAGTTGAGCAGCGGTTGCGGCTGAAGGAAAGTGCCAGCAGGGTCACTCACGGCCAAGTAGAGCACTTGCCCTGCATCCCCTACGAAGACCGCATCCGGAGCGCCATCGCCGGTCACGTCGGCCAGAGCCCAAAGCGAGGGCGAGAAACTGGCTGCAACAATGGTCTGGCGTGCGCCGAAGCCGCCTTGCCCATCGGCATTCGGGTACCAGCCCATATCCAACCCGGGCTGAAGGCTCACCAGGTCAATATCGCCATCGGCATCCACATCAATGGCTTGCAGATCATTGGAACTGACCTGTGGAACCGCAACCGAGGCGGCGCCGAACTGGCCCACCATCGCCGAAGCGCCAAAAAGCGAGATGAACAGGAGCGGAAACCGCATGGCAACTGAGAATTAGGGCACCTAGGATAAGGTGCACGAAGATAGCCAGAAGCTCCGAGGGGCAGGTGGGCAACCCAGCCCGTATCAGGCGCAGATCACCGGGATGCGCGCCTCATTGGCCAGGATGCGCTCTTTTTCGGCATCGGCAATGTAGCGGAACTCATCGCTGGCCTTCGCCATGATCGCGATGGCACCCGCACCTGCGCGCTGCGCGTATTCAATGGTGGCCTTGGCGAAACCCACGCTGAAGGAAGTGGAAGGCTCATTCACCTCGCGATGGCGGATGCCTTCTTGCTGCAAGCGCTCCAACATCCGCAGCTTATTCTTCAGGAGGATATCGCTGGGCTGTTCACCGGGACGCACGAGCTGGAACACATCCACTTCCGCAGCCCAAGCCTTGGCCTGAAGGCAAACGGTGTCGATGAGGCGCTCAATGTCCAGGTGGCCTGCTACGGGCATCACGATCCGACTGAGTTCCTTGTCCACTGGGCTTTCGGCTTGCACCACGTAGCAAGGCACGGCTGAGCGTCGAACGAGTTTCAGGATATCGGCTCCGAAGATGGATTGCCTCAAGCCCTTTGGGCCGTGGGTGCCCATCACGACCAGCAAATGCCCGCGGGCGCTCTCGGCGGCGATCTCTTCCATGAAATCGCCATCCGGCAAGAGGATGCGCACTTGTCCACCGCCGGCTTGTTCAGCACGGGTCCGGATGGCAGCCTCCACCCGATCCTTCGCAGTGTTGTCCCGATCATTCTTGCCGAGCACATGAAGCAGGCTTACGCGAGCGCCCAAGCGGTCGCCGAGAGCCAAGGCGTGCAGCAGGGCGGTGTCTGCCGCTGGGGTGAGGTCGGTGGTGCAGAGTATGTCGGGCATGGCTTCTGGGGCGGCCAAGATACCCGCTGCGCTCATCGGCTGATCGCAAGCCTTCATCGGTACGCAAGGATCCTATCGCAAGCCTGGCTCTGACCGCATTGCAGCATCCCCTACTTTGGCACGATCAGCCACCCCCATGAGAGCAATCCTCCTTTCCGCCGCATTGATTCCTGCGCTCGCTGCCACGGCCCAGTTGAACATCGATTTCGTGGGGCAACTAGACTATCAGTTGCTGCGCAACAGCAACCTCAGCAACCTTTGGGGCTACACTGATGAATTAGGTAACGAATACGCGCTGATGGGCGTTTGCGGAACCGATGCCCAGAACCCCGGAGGCCTGAGCGTGGTGAGCCTTGCCGATCCAACGAACCCACAGGAGATCTTCTTCTTCCCGGGCCCTGCGAGCATCTGGCGCGAGATCAAGGTCTGGGGCGACTACGCCTACGTGACCACGGAGGCCGCGGACGGCGAACTCACCATTGTTGACCTGAGCCCGCTGCCGCAGAGCACCAACCTGCCCGCAATCGTGTGGGACGCTCCCGGATGGACCACATCGCATTCCCTTTTCATAGACGAGAACGGGCGCCTGTTCATTCATGGAGCTAACCGCGGAAATGGCGGCGTGATCATGTACGATCTCACCCAGGACCCGATGAACCCGGTGGAAGTTGGCGAGTTCGACACCTGGTACTGCCACGACAGTTTTGCCCGCGGCGATACGCTCTATGCCGCGCACATCTATGATGGCTTCTTCTCCATCGTCGATGTCTCGGACCCTGCAGCGCCTGTGCTGCTCGGCACCAAGAACACACCCAGTGATTTCACGCACAACACCTGGCTCGATTCAAGCGGCGATTACCTCTTCACCACCGACGAACGAACCAACGCCTATGTGGGCGCCTATGATGTGAGCGACCCCACGGACATTACTGAAGAGGACCGCTTGCGCAGCGACAATGGCTCCGGTGCCATCCCGCACAACACCTATTGGCTGAATGGCTATGCCGTCACCTCCTACTACACCTTCGGCGTTACCATCTACGACGTGAGCGATCCACACAACATGGTGGAGGTGGGCCATTACGACACCACACCGCTCGCAGGCGATGGTTTCAACGGAGCCTGGGGCGTGTATCCGTACTTCCCGTCGGGTAACCTGATCATCTCCGATATGCAACGCGGGCTTTTCGTGCTCGCGCCCACTTACGTGCAAGCCTGCTGGCTCGAAGGCCCTGTGACCAATGCCGTCACGGCGGCCCTGGTGGGCAATGCCACCGTTCAGATCACCGGCACCTCAGCAACGGACATCACCGGCGTGGACGGTCAGTATGCCACGGGCTTCGCCACCGCAGGCAGCTATACGGTCATCGCTTCAGCACCGGGATACTACCCGGCCACCATCAACGGTGTGCAGCTCGTGAACGGCCAGGTGACGGTGCTGCCGATCCAATTGGAGCCAATGGTCCCGTTCGATGTGAACTGCAACGTGATCACCCAAGGCACTGGGGATCCGGTTGAAGGTGCAACGGTCGTGATCGAGAGCCAATCATACAGCTACACCGGCACCACCGATGCCAATGGCAATTGCACGCTGCAAGGCGTGTTCGCAGAAAGCTATTCGATCACAGCAGGGCGCTGGGGCTGGCACACCACCTGTGTCGCGCCTGCACCAATGAGCCCCTCGAGCAACAGTTTCCAAGTGCAGCTGCCTGCTGGTTATGCCGATGATTTCGCCCTCGACCTAGGCTGGACGGTGAGCGGCGATGCCACCTCAGGCCAATGGGAGCGCGGGGTTCCTGAAGGCACCAGCTTAGGCAACAACCCCAGCAACCCATCCACGGATGCCGCAGGCGATTGCGGCGAATCGGCTTTTGTGACTGGCCTGAGCGGCGGCGGTGCAGGGGACAATGACGTTGATGGCGGGAGCGCAGTGGTCACCTCTCCCCTATTCGATGCCACGGGCTCCGGCGCGGCCCACGTGCGCTTCGAGCGCTGGTTCGTGAATGGCGGCGGCAGCGGCAACCCCAATGACCAGCTCTTGATCCGTATTGACAATGGCAGCACCACAATGACCATGGAGACCATAACCGCCAACAGCAACGGCAATGGGACATGGCTTTCCCGCGACTACCTGATCAGTGACTTCCTACAGCCCACGGCCACCATGCGAATCATCGCATCCACAGCCGATACGAGTCCTGGGCACGTGGTGGAAGCGGGCCTTGATGCATTCGAACTGTACTATGTGGATGACACGGGCATTGAAGAGGCCGCGGCGCGCGTGCTCTTGTTCCCGAATCCATCAGAAGGCTCAGTGCGCGTGCAGGCTATTGGCATCGGGGCCGGCACATATGATGTGATCGATCACGCGGGGCGCGTCGTCGTACTGGGGAACTGGCCGTCATCGGGGGTGCTCGACGCCGATTGGGACCTCGCCCCCGGAGCTTACACCCTGAACATCACTGGTCAGCACGACATCAGTGCGCGCATAAAGCTGATCATCACGCGCTAGCGCTTGGGCTTCCCGCCATCGCAGTGCTCGATCAGCATGCGGTCAACCTCGGGGATCTCGGCCAGTGCCTTTGCCAAAGTGAGATCATCGCACGCCTTGGCGCGCTCGCCTTTGCGCAGGCGAAGGATGGCACGCGTGCGCAGTGCGAACGGATTGCTCGGATAGTTGCGCAAGCTCCGGTCGAGCACAGGCCAAGCATCCGCATCCCGTTCAAGCTTGGTGAGTGCGTAGGCCTTATGGCTCATGGCAACGGGCTCGTCCTTATCTGAGCTGAGTGCTCGATCGGCCATGCCGATGGCTTCTTCGTACCGACCAAGCATGTTCAGTTCGTTCGCGCGGTTGGTCCAATTCCCCATATCGCCTGGATCCAGCTCGCAGAGCCGTTCCAGCACGCGCAGGGCTTCGGCATACTGGCCCTCGCCGTCGTAGAGCCTGGCCAATGTCCGCATGGCCGGCACATCTTCCAAGCCGAGGGCCCATGCTTGAGCAAGGTCCGAAGCGGCTTCCGCATAATGCTTCCGTTCAGCACGCGCCTCGCCGCGCACATTGAGCGCCTTGGCCTTGCTGCGGTCGTTGCGCGCATGCTCAATGGCCCGGGCGCCATGGAACTCGGCCCGGTCGCTATCGTTGGCCTGCAACGAGTAGATGCCGCGCTGGAAGTGCGCTTCACCATTGGTGCTGTCCATGCGTAGCACGCGGTCGATGTCCTGCACGAAGCGCTCCATCCGATCGAGCTTGTAGTAGGCCCGGGAACGGGCGAGCAAGGTGGCGGGTGTAGCCTCACGCTTCACGGCCTGATCGAAGAGGTCGAGCGCGCGCTGCGGCTTATCGGCGTCCAAGAGCGAATCGCCGCGGATCAGCAGCAGCTGCACGCTTTGGGCGCCAGCAACGTGCGAAAGGGCCACTGAAATGGCGAACATGGAAGCCAGAAGAATGGGACGCGCTATCGCGCTGCCGTTGTGCATCATCCGGCGGCTAATGTACTGGAGGGAGTCGCCCGCCTACGCTGGATCACCAACTGCCACCTGCCCCACCACCGCCGAAACTGCCTCCACCGAAGCCGCCGAAACCACCCCCACCCCTGAAGCCACCGCCAGTGAATCCGCCTGAGCGATGCCCACCATGACCGCGATTCATCTGGCTCAACAGCCACATCGCCGTCCAGAAATCGACCTTATTGGTGCGGGCATAGCGCTTTACGCCGCTGCGCCAGGAGACCACCATGATCAACACAATCCCGATTACCACGAGCACAGCACCCCATGGCACAGTCCTGCGGCCGTAGCTGGCGTGGTCGAATTCGCCCTTGGCCAAGGGGAAGATCACATCCAGCGCGGCCTCGATGCCCCGCGCGAATTCACCTTGCTTGAAATGGGGGATCACCTCGTTGTCGACGATCCTCCGGCAGGTGGCGTCTGGGATCGCGCCTTCGAGGCCGTAACCGGTAGCGATGAAGACCTTGCGATTGCCTGCGCTGCCCGTGGGCTTGATCAGGAAGACGATGCCATTGTCGAAGCCCTTATGCCCGATGCCCCAGCGCTCGCCTATGGCGAAGGCGAGGTCCGAAGGCTCTTCACCACAGAGCGTATCCACGATGAGCACGAGGACCTGATTGCTGGTCTCCTGGGCGAATGCGACCAGCCGGTCGTTGATGCGCTGCTCCTCCACGGCATCCAACAAAGGAGCATAGCTCCAGAGCAACCTGTCCTGTTGGCTCTTCCGGGGGGCCTCCCCATCACATGGAAAACGCGCGGCCTCCGCAACATATGATGCCAGCACGAGAACCGCGGCCAGGAACGCCTTCATCGTCCGATGCTCACTTCGTTGCTCAGTTCGTCGGAGTCGTTCCGCTGGTAAGGGTGCAGGTCGCGGAGCTTCTCGCCCACCAGGCTGGCGGCCTCGCACAGCCCATCGGCATGGCGGCCTGCGGCGAAGTGGATCTGCATCACGCTCAGCACGTCGTGCCAGAATCTCGGCGGCACACGGTCGTTGATCCCGCTATCCCCGATCACGGCCGCCTTGCGGTCTGCCACGCACACATAGATGAGCACGCCGTTGCGATCCTTGGTGCGCTGCATGCCGAGTTCATTGAAGATGAACGCCGCATGGTCGAGCACATCCTCTTCGATGTGGTCCTCGATGTGCACGCGGATCTCACCGCTGGTGCGCTGCTCGGCCATGCGAATGGCCTCCGCAACGCGCTTGCGGTCCGCTTCAGGCAGGAATTCCTCGGCGGTGAGCGCGCTCACTTGAAGGTGATGTCGGGGGCGTTCTCAGTGCCTTCTGCGGCTTGGAAATAGCCCTTTTCAGCGAATCCGAAGAAGCCCGCAAGCATGTTGCCCGGGAAGCGCTTCACACGGAGGTTATACAGCCGTACCGCATCATTGAATTTGCGCCGCTCAACACTGATGCGATTCTCCATCCCTTCATATTGCGCTTGGAAGTCGCGGAAAGCAGCCACGGCCTTCAGGTCAGGATAGCGCTCCACGGTGACCATGAGTCTCGACAGCGCACCAGTGAATTGAGCTTGCGCCTCTTCGAAGGCCTTCAGGTTCTCTGGCGTGAGCTGATCCGCCGTGAGGTTGATGGACGAAGCCTTGCTGCGGGCCTCGATCACCTCGCGCAGGGTCTCCTGCTCGAAGTCGGCAGCGCCCTTCACGATCTCGAGCAGGTTCTTGGTCTTATCAGCCCGTTCCTGATAGCGCACCAGCACGTCGCCCCAAGTCTTCTCCACTGCTTCGGCAGCGGTGATCGTTCCGTTGTAGTAGGACATCAGCCACAGCGCCACAACGCCGATGATGCCGAGTCCGATGATCAATCCCAGGTATTTCCTCATGGTTGGTTGGTGATGACGGCGCGAAAATACCCGCGCATCCTTGACCCGGTAGGATCACACGGCATGCCAATGACCAACGGACTGCAAAGCTGACAGCCGGGGATCCGCCTATTGCAAGAACAGGCGCGTCGAAACCCGTCCCGAGGGGCCGGTTAATTCCACGGAATAGGTGCCAGCCGATAGGCCGCTCAGATCCATGTCCAATAGGGTGCCTCCAGCCATGCTCACGGTGCGAGCCGATCGGCCGGACGCGTCACGCACTTCCAGCCGCCCCCATTCGCCTTCGGGTATGCGCAGCCACACGGTGCCTTCTGCAGGGTTCGGATAAACTGTGAGTCCGGTTGCCCTCGCCTGCCCCATTCCAGTGGTGATATCCACCGGGGAGTAATGGAAACGTGCCGTTGCCGCTTGGCCTGCAACAACCGTGATCTGCAGAACGGGCAGGTCCATGCCCTGCGCGATCCACTTGTACTCGATGGTCTCCGGCTCCGGGAAGGTGAAGCCTTGGCCGAACTGCTCCACATAAGCGCTATCCGTGCGCTCCAAGGTGCTCTTCACGCGCAGCACCTCGAAGGTGTCCGCAGGCAGGTAGAGGGTTCCCCAGCCGTCGACCTCGTTGCAGCGCCATTGCCGCTGCGTGAAGCTGAAGAGGGTGGGCACGCTGAGCGTGAACTCGCTGAAACTGGTGTCCATGTCTCCGAACTCCATGGGAAAGCGATGGATCCAATCCACCGGGATGCGACGCGTGCTGGTGGGCACGCCATTCACGTTGGCGCCGAAGCCCACGTTGCGGAAGCCCGCGGCGTCACGCTTGAAGTAATCGCGGACGTTATTGACGGTGAGCACTTGGAAGTTGAAGTCCTGCCCGCGGACGGCGTAGTCGGCGCGGTGCTCCGGATAGAGGATGGGATTGTTGAAGAAGAACTGATAGGCGAAGGGCGTGCTCCCCACGGTGACGCAGGTATCGGCGCCTTCGGGCCCGACTTCGAGCATGCTGTAATCCCAGAGGAATCCCGCCTCGGTCTCGGCTGGATCGAATCCATCCGCCGATGAGGTGACGTAGCGCACCGTGTCGCCAGCACTGGGCATGTCGGCCATGCCAATGGTGATCTGCGCGAAAGCGCTGATGGGAAGTAGGCCGACAACGAGTAAGGCTGAGCGCATGGTTCCAAGTTAGGTCGGCTAAACTACCGGAATGCGGCATTGACAGGGCTCAGCCCAATGCCTTTCCACGGGTCTACCTTTGGCGCCCATGCGCTTCCTACTCGTGCTCCTGCTCGCAGCTTCTGCGATTCCTGCCTTCGCCCAACCCGAAAAACCCCGGCTGGTCCAGTTCAGTGGCGTGGTGGTCACCGATAGCCTGCTGCCGGTGCCCTTCACGAACATCATGGTGAAGGACACCTATCGCGGCACCATGAGCGATGTTTACGGCTACTTCAGCTTCGTTGCGCAAGAAGGCGATACCGTGCTCTTCAGCGCGCTCGGCTTCACGCGATCGAACTACATGATCCCCACGGACCTGCCGGAGAACCGCTATTCCATGATCCATGTAATGGGACGCGATACCATTTGGCTCAAAGAGCAGGTGGTGGTGCCTTGGCCATCAAAAGAGCAGTTCGCCGATGCCTTCCTGAATCTGAGGCTTCCTGCCGACGACTACCAATTGACCATGCGGAACCTTTCTCCGGCTGAAATGATGCAGCGTCTGGAGAATCTCCCACCCGACGGCGCATCGAGCTACCAGTACCAGATGGCCATGGACCAGACGCGGTTGTACTACAGCGGCGGCACGCCAGCGATCAACCTCTTCAACCCGATTGCTTGGGCGCAGTTCATCCAAGCCTGGAAGAGCGGGAAGCTGAAGAAGCAGTGAGGAGCTAAGGCAGCTCGCACCAATAGGCCGCGCGCTCCGGATCGCAGCGCTCGAAGAGCGGCAATTCCATGCCGGGTTTCACGAGCAGCAATTCCCAAGGGTTGCGCACGTGCAAATAGCGCTGGCCTTCCTTGGTGAGGTCGAACGCGAGTGCATTCTCATGCGGCCGCTCGCTGCGTGGCTTAGCCAGTTCGAGCCTCAGCAGCACGCCTTCGCCGACGCCGGTGCGCACGGTGAAAGCCTTGAAGTCCATGAACCCTTGATTCAGCGCTTCGTGCAACTGCTCAGTGCGCTGGGTGCGCCACAGATCACGGCCAGCCTGATCTCGCTGGGCACGCCACGAATCGAACTGCGCCTTGGTCGGTTCAGCATACGTGGGCTTGAAGACGGCTTTCGGTGCTGGATCCTTCTTCATTGCAGCGAACAAGGTCCCCGACATGCCGGGTTTCACCAGGATCAGCTCCTTCTCCGCGATGTAGAGGAGGAACTCCTCGCCGGCAAGCGTAGGCACGTAACCGTGGTAACGCTGGAACTCATTGTTCACTTCACGGCGCCGCAAGAGTCCAAGCCTCACGAGCGGCCCTAAATCGGATCGCCGCCCCAAGAAATCGGAGAGTTCCTCGTAGCCCTGCTCGCGCGAACGCAGGATCCTATTGTAGCGCGCCTCGAACACCGCCGCTGTCATGCCGCCAAGGTCCGATGGGGCCAAACGCCGCGACGAACGGGGTTGAACGGATCACCAACGATGCCGTGTTGATCGGCGGCCGTGCCTCATCGGAAGCCCTGTCTGGCCGCGGCTTCCCGATAGGATGAGCGGGTGGGCGCAGGTTATGAACAGAAGAGGGAGGCGTTGCTCGCCTCCCTCTTCCAAGACTCAGCTGACCGCAGGCACGTGCCCTGGCCACTAGCCTGCAAAGGTCACTTCACCATGAAGCGGGCGGCACGGGCAATGCCGGCATCGGTGACCCGTGCCACGTAGGCGCCGGCCTGCAAAGCGCCGATCGAGATCGAGCCATTGAGCAGACGGCCGGATAGCACCAGCTTGCCTGCGGTGTCCATCACCTCCACTTGGGCATTGGATGCCGTGCCGGTGAGCGTGATGCGGTCGTGAGCCGGGTTCGGGTAGAGGCCGAATGATTCCGAAGCGGCCTCGGCGACCCCAGTGAAGGTGCCTTGCACCACGACGTGTGTGGTGTTTATCGCCGGGTTCTTGATGATCTCGATATCGCCGTTGGGCCAGCGGATGCTCATCTGATCCACCTGGGTGTCCTCGCCGAGCCCGAAGTGCGCGCCGATGAAGCTCATGTATCGGAAGCCGTCGCCGCTCTTGATGTCGCGGATCTGCGTGCCCAGCGCGCTGGTGATGGTGACGCGTGCGCCGATGGCGTCGCGGTTGCTGATGGTGCCTTGCGGCTTCACCACGATCCAGTTGTTCCCATTGCCTTCGTTGAGGTAGTACCCGCTGCTGCGGCCCACATCGAGGAAACCATCGCTGTTGAAATCGCCGATGCAATGGTTGGCCGGAGCGGCTACATCGTGCCCGAAGGTCCAGTCGCCGTTGTTGTAGTGGATGGCGCCGCCTCCCATGATGTCGATCCAACCGTCGTTGTTGAAGTCGTGCGCGGTCCACTCGATGCTCTGGCCGGTGAAGGAATCCATGCCGCTACCGGCGGTAGCCGCCACGAAGATGCCGTCGCCGTTGTTGCGCATGAGCTTGTGCACCACTCCGCTGCTCGCGCCGATCAGCACATCCATGTCGCTGTCATTATCGAAGTCGCCCCAAGCGCTGCTCCAGCTCTGGTGGCCGTCGGCGAGGCCCAGCCCCGGAGCCACGTTGCTATATGTGCCGGTGCCATTGTTCAGCATCAGCAGGTCCAGCGGGTCGCAGCCGCATTTGGCCACGAAGAGGTCCATGCTGCCATCGTTGTTGATGTCGGTGAAGATGCTGCCGTAGTTGCCGCAGGTGGTTCCGTAGCCGCCCTGCGTGAAGGTGAGCAGCCCGGCCCCGTTGTTCATGAAGCCGACATTCGCATCCACATCGTGGCAGGTGAACGCATCGAGGTTCCCGTCGTTATCGAGGTCAACGAAATTGGTGCGCTGGCAGAAGATGTAGTTGGGCGGGCTCCATTCCGTGTACTGTGAACCATCTGCATTCGCGCTCATGAAGGTGGCGCCGCTGCCGCCGCCATAGAGCAGGTCGCGATGGCCATTGCTGTCCCAATCGCCCACGGCGAAGCTCCATGATGCCGTGTTATCGGCGTTGGTGGTTGGGTAGTTCACCACGTTATAGGCCCCGCCGTTGCCCTGGTAGGCCACATTGAAGCTCGCGGAGCCAGGCATCACTGCGTCGTCCTTGCCGTCGTCGTTCATATCAACGGCGCCTTGAATGCCGCCGGCGCCAGGGATGGTGGTGCTGGTGAACAGCACCATGTTACCGGGGGGCGGCGGGATCACGGTCTCGAGCACCGTGAAGGTGAATCCATTCGCGGTCCAGAAGCTGTCCCAAACGAAGAGATAGGTAGTGCCTGCAACCGCATTGAAGGAGTAGATTGATGTGTAGCCGGGGCCGGTATCGTCATCCCCGCCGATGCAAGCGAGCGACCCGCAGGTTCCGGCGAACACGTTCAGCCGGGTATCAACGGTAGGGATGCCTTCCACGTAACTGCTCACCGTTACCGACATGGACGCGGGTGCCGTGAACTGATACCAACGCGCAGCGCTGCCGGATTGCCCGCCGATGCACTGCGTTGCGGAGGGGGTTCCGTCAAGCGCAGGAGATACATGCGTGCCCAGGCCAATGGCCGGTGCGTTGCCGCAGTTGCTCTGACCGAAGGCCAGTGCCGGGGCGAGCACGAGTGAAAGGAGGAAGGGTCGAGTCGCGTTCATGGGGCAGGTTTGGTGGTAAAGGAAAGAGCACATGCGACACCCGGATCGGCCGAGGTCAACGGGATATTGACAGGATTTGAAAGCCAAGGGTTGCTCAGCGGCCGCTAGCCCACGACCCAAAGACACTTTGGCGCAAGCCGGAAGCGGAGGTCATGCCCCAGTTCCATGGGCTCGCCATCCAAATGGGCCCAAGTGCCCTCCTGCCAGACCTGGGCTTCGGTAGAGGTGATTCCGAGTAGGTTCGGATTGCTGTCGGCGCGGTGGGTGTACACATCGAAGAGCGCTTTGAGCAATGGGAAAAAGGAGGGCTTGCGCACCACGCGGAGTTCAGCGACGCCATCATCGGGCCTGCTCCCCGGACTGATGTCGGCGCCATTGCCGAATTCACGCGTGTTGCAGAACACGAGCATCAGCACATGGTGCTCAGAGGTCTCGCGGTTAGCCTTGAGCACCACGCGCATGGGCTTCGCGCTCAGGATCTCCATCGCCACGATGCGGGCATAGCCGAGCATGCCACGGCTCTTGCTCTTGTCGAATCGGTGCGCCACGCGGGCGTCGAAGCCGATGCCGGCGTTGCCGAGGAAGAGCTCGTCGTTGAGGTAGCAGGCATCCATGCGCCGTGCTTCAGCGGTGAGTGCATGGCGCAGCGCCCGTTCCGGATCCAAGGGCAAGCCGATGCTGCGCGCGTATCCGTTGCCGCTGCCCATGGCCACGATGCCCAATGGAACCGGGGTGCCCACCAGTCCGCGGGCCACGGCATTGTTGGTGCCATCGCCCCCCACGCTGATCACCCGTTGAGCACCTGCGGCCACGGCATTCCGCGCCAACTGGGTGCCATGCCCCGGCCCTTCGACCTGGAGCAATTGAAGATCAGCGCCGAGTTCGGGCCCAAGCCGTTCAGCAATGCCCACGATGCGGTGCGCCGCCTTCTTCCCGGACCGTGGGTTGTAAATGATCGCCGCCTTCATCTCCCCTCGCGCTTCAAGGTGAGTTGATTCCGGGCCATGCGCCCGGTGAACTGCTGGATGGCTGCTTTCATGCGGCGCAGTTCCATGGCGTCAGGATCCAAGGGCAAGGGGAGCTTCACCGCAGTTGGCACCAGGTGCTCGCCATTGAAGCAGAACACGCCTTCGGTGGTGATCCCGTACCAGAAACCCATGGACCGGAAAATCACCAGGCCGCGCCCGTCGCCATGAACGACGCTGGCGCCAAAGCTGATGCACGGTTCCGGATGCCCAATGAATTCGAGCACAGAAGGGAGGATATCGATGTGCTGAGCGATGCGTTCCTCCATGCGCGGCGTGATGGCTGCGGGCCAATAGAACAGCAGCGGCACCCAATAATCGACGGCTTCGGAGTGCTGCTGGCCTGTACGATCCAAATCGGCGGTATGATCGGCGGTGATCACGAACAGCGTGTTCCTGAACCACGGTTCATGGCGGACGGTGCTGAAGAAGCCGCGCAGGGCATCGTCCGTGTAGCGCAAGGTGGCCTCAATCCGGTGATCGCCTTGCGGGAAGCGGGCCTCCTCCCCTTCTGGCAACGCGTAAGGATGATGCGAGCTCAGGGTGAACACCACGCTGTGGAAGGGCTGCTGCTCCTGTCCCAGTTCCTTCGCGAAGAATTGCAGGAACGGACGGTCCCAAATGCCCCAATGGCCGTCGTAGTCCTTCGCTTCCGGATACTCGTTCATGCCCACATAGCGCTGGTACCCCGCTGCATGGGCATAGGTATCGAAGCCCATGGTGCCGTTGCGGCCGCCGTGGTAGAAGCTGGTGGCATACCCAGCATCGCCGAGCACGCTGCCCATGGCTGTGAATGGTGACTGCACGTAGGGCGAGGTGATGAAGGCTTCATCCATCCATTCGGGCAGCGATGCGGTGATGGCCGGAATGCCATCGATGCTGCGGCGCCCGTTGGCGTAACCACGTGAGAAGGCCAGCCCTTGTCCCATGAGCGAGTCAAGGAAGGGCATGCAATCAGACCCGCCGTTCAACCTGGCGCTGTAGGCAGCCGAGAAGCTCTCCAGGACGATCACCACCACGTTCGGCTTCTGCACCCGGGTCGAATCAAGCAATTGCGCGCCGCGGCGCCCCGTTGCGGGCTCATGCACCACCGGCCAGAGCGCGTCGGCCTCCATGTCCGTCATGTAGCGGTGCTCCACTACCACTGGCTTACCGAAACTGGTGAGCAGTGTGAACGGCGTGTTCAGCACCACGGGGGCGTAGCGGGGCTGGGCATGATCAGCAGCATTCATCGGTCCTATGGGGATCAGCTGTAGCCCACCGCGCGTGGTGATCGCGAGCAGCCCGATCACCGCTAAGCGCCACCCCACTTGCCGCACCCAATGCAGCTTCCCTTCACTGATGGTCCGCTTACCCAATCGGTATCCGACTTCGGCCAGCGCTATGCAAACCGCGAAGAGCACCACGATATGCCAGTAATCCCAAGCGAACACCGTGGCCAGGCTCGCCACATCGCCGCCACCGGCCATGATACCGAAGAGGTCAGCCGTACTCCTTTTAAGCGTGAACTTGAAATACTCGATGTCAGCACAGGCGAAGAAGAAGCCCGCCGCATTCACCGCGTGGAAGGCGATGCGCTTGGCAACCGCGAACCAGCCGCGCTCCACCGGGCTGATCAGGCACAGCAGCAGCCACGGCAGGTTGAGCCAGGCGAGCGCACTTAGATCGAAGCGCACGCCGCCCAGGAATGCGGAGAAGGGAACATCGGGGAAGGAGCCGCGATTGAGGAGCACGAAGGCCACCCGCAGGAGCGAGTAGATCGCCACGAGCGCACCGAAGCGCATGAGCAGGGCAGCGAGCGGGCCGCGCAGGGAAGGCACGGCGCCAAAGATGCGCACGGGCATCAGTTGGACTTGATGGCGAAGACCCAACGGCCGTTCACTTGTGCGATCGGTACGAGCGCATGGCGCCACGACAGCAGCCGCAGCGTATCTGCAGGTGCATCGGTGACCACCGCGCGCACTTGCCCCTGATCGAGCATCTCCTTCAACCGATGCAGGTCGAAGGGCGGCTCCGTGCTCCACTGGATGATGTCCTTCTGGGGCAGCAGGCCTTGACCGTTTAGCAGCAGTTCCAAGTGGCCGCGATAAGTGATCATGACATGATCTTCGGCGCCTAACCGAAGCGAATCGCGAAGAAAGGCCGCGGTACGCCGATCCGAATCGAGTGAAAAAGCATGGGTCGCGCGTTGCGCATCATCGCCCACGCGCGCATCGAGCAAACGGACACGGTGCTGCATGAAGAGCAGCCCGTAGCCCAGTAGCGCCATGTGCGCCCAAGGCCGCCAGCGCTCAGGCGCCTGCTTGATCAGGAAGACCGCGGCAACGAGAGCAAGCAGCAGCCCATCGACCAGGTAGTTCAAGCTGCTGCCGCTCTTCAATCCGCCGAGCGCACCAGCGACAAAGGCCAGACCTGCTGCCAGGCCGAACAGTGAAGCAAGCGGCCGTCCCCGACGAACAAGCAGCATCGGAGCTAGGAGGGCGATCGCATGCCAACCCACATGGTACTTGTACACGCCGCGATCGAACAGTTCCTTGTACATGGATGGTTCGATGCCATTGCGCACCGCCACCACCAGATTCTTCCAAAGGACATCGGGTGAAGCCATGCACAACAAGAGTCCTAAGGCAAGCACCGCGGCTCCAGCGCCTGCGATCGCGAATCGCGCAAGGGAACGCCAATCGCGCTGCACCATGAAATGCACGGCGACGAATAGCGGAAGTATGACCGCCGTCTGCTTGGTCAGCACAGCCAAAGCTGATAACACAGCAACAGCGAACGATCGTCGCCACGACAACAAGCTCGCATTCACCTCAGCGAGCACGAGGCAAGCAGCGAGCATCAACGGGGTCGAGAGTGCATCGGAGCGGCCGTAGAAATGCTCGGTGAGCAGGGCGAAACCGATGCACGCCAACGCAATGGATAGGCCCAGATTCGCACCGTTCTTACGGCAGAGCAACAGCACAAGCAAGGCCGTGAGGAGGTTCAGCGCGAGGGCTTGCGAACGACTCACGAAGTAGAGGCCCTGTGTATCGAGCGGACCAACGCCACTGACCCTTGCCATGCCGGAAACAAGCACGTGATAGAGCGGCGCCAACTGGATCGCCTCGAACGGCGGTTGCTCCGGATCGGAATAGAGCGGACGCCCGTCAACGAGCTTCTGCACGCCGTACACCACATTGATCTCGGCGCCGCCCAGATCCACACGCGGATCATTCAGCAACCCGGCCCGGAGCACTAAGTGAGCAAGCGTGCCCAACAGCAGCATCACCACGGCTGCATGTCGTGCCCAAGTCTCCACCACTTGCATGGCGCCGAAAGTACCGGGCGCGATCGCACTTGACCGTGCTGGTGTTGGCAACCTTCAACCCGCCGTCCGCCGCTACCCGCAACCCCAAAATACCTTCGCGCCCGCCTGCTGCAGGCAGGCCCGTACCCGCAACCATGTCACAATACACCATCGAGGACCGTCAGCTCCACTTCGAGCGCGGCTCCCACAGCGACGCCTTCCTGATCGGCACCTACGAGAAGCTCGTCTTCCCGCGCATCATCGAGGAGAAGATGCTCAGCCTGCTTCGGCAAGGCAAGATCAGCAAGTGGTTCAGCGGAATCGGACAGGAGGCCATCAGCGTGGGCGCCACCATGGTCCTGCAGAACGACGAGTACATCCTGCCCATGCACCGCAACCTCGGTGTCTTCACCACGCGGGGCATGCCCTTCGCGAAGCTCTTCGCGCAATGGCAGGGCAAGGCCACCGGCTACAGCAAGGGTCGCGAGCGCAGCTTCCACTTCGGCAGCCAGGAGCACAAAGTGGTGGGCATGATCAGCCACCTCGGCCCGCAGATGGGCATCGCCGACGGCATCGCGCTGGCGCACAAGCTGAAGAAGGAGAACCGCTGCACCATCGTCTTCACCGGCGATGGCGCCACCAGCGAGGGTGACTTCCACGAGAGCGTGAACGTGGCTGCAGTGTGGGACCTGCCCGTGCTCTTCATCATCGAGAACAACGGCTACGGACTGAGCACGCCCAGCAGCGAGCAGTTCCGCATGAAGAGTTTCGTGGACAAGGCCATCGGCTACGGCATCGAAGGCGTGCAGATCGCCGGCAACAACATCCTCGAGGTGCACGACAACCTCGCGAAACTGGCCGACAGCGTGCGCGAGAACCCGCGTCCGATCCTGGTGGAGTGCATGACCTTCCGGATGCGTGGCCACGAGGAAGCGAGCGGCACCAAGTACGTCCCGAAAGAGCTGTTCGAGGTGTGGGGCAAGAAGGACCCCGTGATGAACTACGAAGCCTGGCTGCTGAAGATGGGCGTGCTCGACATCACCAAGCGCGACGAGATCCGCACGCGCCTGAAGGACAGTATCGAGGACGATCTGAAGCACGCGTTCGAGGAACCGGAGCCTGTTCCTGTCGAGTCCGTTGAGGTAGGTGACGTGTACGCTCCGATGAGCGCAGGCCTCGAGCCGCTAGCCACGAGCCACGAGCTAGAGGCTAGTGGCTCGAAGCTCGCGGCCCGTGAAATTCGAATGATCGACGCCATTCAAGAAGGCCTTGCGCAAAGCATGGAGCGTCACGCCAACCTGGTATTGATGGGCCAGGACATCGCGGAATACGGCGGCGCGTTCAAGATCACCGAAGGATTCGTGGAGCGCTTCGGCAAGGACCGCGTGCGCAACACGCCGCTGTGCGAGAGCGCGATCCTCGGTGCGGCGCTCGGCCTCAGCATCAAGGGCATGAAGGCCATGATGGAGATGCAGTTCGCCGATTTCGTCAGCGAGGGCATCACGCAGATCTGCAACAACTTCGCGAAGATCCACTACCGCTGGGGGCAGAACGCCGACGTGGTGGTGCGCATGCCGACCGGCGCTGGCGTAGGTGCAGGTCCCTTCCACAGCCAGAGCAACGAGATGTGGTTCGTGAAGACGCCCGGACTGAAAGTGGTTTACCCCAGCAACCCCTACGACGCCAAGGGCCTGCTCATGACCGCCTTCGACGACCCGAACCCCGTTATGTTCTTCGAGCACAAGGCCATGTACCGAAGCATCAGCGGTGTGGTGCCTGAGCAACCCTACAGCATTCCGTTCGGCAAGGCGCGTGTGGTGCGTGAAGGATCAGCACTCAGCATCATCACCTACGGCATGGGGGTGCATTGGGCAACAGAGCTTGCGGATGAGATGGTCAAAGCGAACGGAGTGAAGCTGGAGATCATCGACCTGCGCACATTGGTGCCGTTGGATGTCGACACCATCCTGACCAGCGTGAAGAAGACCGGCAAGGCGCTGCTGCTGCATGAGGACACGATGACCGCCGGCATGGGTGGCGAATTGGCGGCCATCATCGCGGAGCATGCCTTCGAGCATTTGGATGCACCGATCGTGCGCGTGGCCAGTTGGGATACGCCGGTGCCGTTCGCCATTCCGTTGGAACAGGGTTTCCTTCCTAAGGGGAGATTGAAGGAAGCAGTGGAGAGGTTGGCGGGGTATTGATCATTGGTCGGCCAGGTACAGGAACTTCACCGTGCCGAAGAACTTGTAGGACACGGCGCGCATGACCTCCATGCGGCCAACGCCAACGGCCTTGAACGCTTTGCTGCGGTGCGCCCCCCTCACCATCCATTTGGAAAAATGGCTCCCTGATGCACCTTTGGACTATACATCCACTAGACCAACCATGGCCCACAATCCTCTCTTCGAGCATCAGATCCACGATGCCCTGGTTTCCGAAGGCGCCAAGCCCGAGCACAAGAAGATGTTCGGCGGCGTGGCCTTCATGGTGAAGGGACACATGAGCGTGGGCATCACCAACAAGGGCGATTTCATGGCGCGCTTCAACCCGGAGCGGCACGATGAGGTGCTCCAATGGCCGGGCGCCAAGCCCATGACCTTCGGACATAAGAACATGAAGGGCTTCGTGTTCGTGGACGCCGATGCCGTTGGCGACAAGCGCTCGCTGAACCGCTGGGTGAAGCTCAGCCTCGGGCACATCGCCACCTTGCCCAGCAAGAACGCCAAGAAGCCGATGAAGAAAACCTTGAAGGCCCCAGCGAAGAAGACCAGCCGCCACGCTTCGAATTAGAATACGATCATGATCAAACAACTCGCCCCGATCCTGATGCCACTGATGGTCGGCACAGCAAGCGCCCAAGTGGTGATCAACGAAGTGGATTACGACCAGCCGGGCACCGACAATGCCGAGTACATCGAGATCCTCAATACGGGATCATCCGCATTCCCCTTGCAATACCTGCAAGTGGTGCTGGTGAACGGCAATGCGGGCGGCAGCGCTGTATACGCCACGCTGGAGAATGTGAGCTGGCCTGCGCTTCCGGCGGGCGAGTTCTTCGTGATCTGCGCCAATGCTGGCACGCCGAATTGCGATGCGGTGGTGACACCCGCCACGAACCTGATACAGAACGGATCGCCGGATGCCATCGCCTTGGTGATCACCCAGCCCGAGCCGATGGTGCTCGATGCGCTCAGCTACGGCGGCAGCGTGCCGGGTTATACCGAAGGCACCGGCACCTCGCAGGAGGACAGCAACCTCACGAGCGGCATCAGCATCGGGCGCCTCCCGGATGGCGCGGACACCGGCGATAACAATGCCGACTTCCAGCGCATGTGCAGCACACCCGGCGCCGCCAACCTGATTGACCCGCAGGCCTGCGACATCAACATATCCGTGCCCGAGAATAGCGCGGCTAGTCCATCCTTCATCGTGGTGCCTTCGCCCGATGGGCAGGGCCTGCTCGCCTTCGACCCCAACCTCGCATCGGAACCGATCACCTTCCAGCTGCTCTCGGCCAACGGCGCGCTCATCGCAGAAGGCACGGCCGCTTCACCACGCGCGTCGTGGCACGTTGGCCTCAGTGCGCTGCACGGGCATTTGCTCCTGGTGCGCCTCAGCACGCCCACGCGCCAAGAGGTGCGCCGCTTCATCCTGCCCTGACCGCAATAGAGCAGAGCGAACCGGGCAGCACGTCCGGCTGTGCTGGGCTGAAGCGCGATGGCTACACTTGCCCCATGATCCGCCACGCCCTTCTCTCCTTCCTCGTGCTGCCGCTGCTGCTGCATGCCCAGCAACCTGACCTCAAGGCCCTCGATGCCTACATCGCCGATGCCCTCATCAGCTTCGATCAGCCCGGCCTCGCCGTCGGCATCGTGAAGGATGGGCAACTGGTGTTCGCCAAGGGCTACGGCAAGCTCGACATCGACAAGCCAGAGCCCGTCACACCGAACAGCGTGTTCTACTGCGCCAGCATCAGCAAGGCCTTCACCGCGTGCGCCATCGGACTGCTCGCCGACGAAGGCAAGCTGAGCTTCGATGATCCCGTGCGCAAGCACCTGCCCGCCTTCAAGACGCCCGACCCCTTCATCACGGAGCAGATGACCATTGCCGACCTGCTCTGCCACCGTGCCGGCTGGGGCACCTTCGATGGCGACCTGCTCTGGTACGGCACGGCCTACACGCCCGATGAGATCCTCGCCCGTCATTCGAGTGAGCCCTTCACCTATCCTTTCCGCACGCAGTTCGGTTACAGCAACCTCATGTACATCGCCGCGGCGCGCGTGGTGGAGCAGGTGAGCGGCATGACCTGGGACCAGTTCATCACCACCCGCATCTTCAAGCCGCTTGGCATGGAGCGCAGTCGCGTGGAGACCGCCGACCTGGCTGGCATGAGCGATGTGGCCTTGCCCCATGTGCGCAAGGGACAGGATCCGAAATCGCCGCAGAAGAGCATGCCCTACCAAGCGCTGCGCGGAGCCGATGGCGCCTGCGGGGTGCTCAGCACGGTGAATGACCTCGCGAAGTGGGATGCGATGTGGGCCGATGAAGGCAAGGCGAATGGAAAGGCGTTCCTCAGTCCGGCCAGCTACAACCGCATCACGGCCATGCACCTGCCCATGGGCGGGCGCCGCGATGGCGCTGCGCTTGGCTGGTTCCTCGAGACCGATCACAACGAAACGGTGATCACGCACAGCGGCGGCATGCCGGGCTTCATCCTCAACCATGCGGTGGCGCCCGATAAGGACCTGGCCGTGATCTGCCTCGGCAATGGCGAGTCGTACAGCGTGTTCGCCATCACGGCCGAGATCCTCGACCTCTACCTGGGCGATGGCAAGGCCGATCCCGTGGCTGATATGCTGCCGCGCCTCGCCAAACGACAGGAGCGCGAAGCCAAGCGCGTGGCCGATCGCGTTACAGCACGTGCGCCGAAGACCAAGCCCTCGATGGCCGCCGCCGCCTATGCCGGCGCATACACCGACAAGATCTACGGTGATGCGGTGATCACCGAGAAGGACGGCAAGCTTTCGCTATCGCTGAGGCCCGCGCCCGAGCTCTTCACCGGCGGGCTCTCGCATTGGCACTACGACACCTTCCAGTGGCAGCACCAGGACCCCTTCCTCGAGCCCGGCTACATCACCTTCAGCTTCGATGCCGACCACAAGGTCACCGGCTTCCGGATCGAATTGCACAGCCCCGATTTCCATTTCCACAAGCTCGATTTCAAACGCAAGGGCTAGCGCTCAACCAGCGGGAGGGCCGTTGGACACTATCCTTGCGCTGGCGAAGAAGCACGGCATGATCGAGATCGATTGTTCGGAACTGAGGCGGATGCGCGCGAGCGGGGCGCCGCACCAGCTCATTGATGTGCGCGAACCCTATGAGGCCGAAGCATGCAGCATCGGCGGCACATTGATCCCGATGGGTGAGATCATCGAGCGGCTGACTGAGATCCGGCGCGATGTGCCCGTGATCCTGCATTGCAAGAGCGGCAATCGGTCGGCCGCGGTGATACAGGCCCTTGAATCGCGTTACGGCTTCAGCGGCCTGATGAGCCTCAAGGGCGGCATTCAGGCCTGGAGCGCTGAAGTGGAACCGTTGAATTGCGATTGACATGATGAATCTCCGCGAGCGGGTGAAGCTCTTCCTGAAAGGGATGTCGATGGGCGCTGCCGATGTGGTGCCCGGCGTATCCGGCGGCACCATCGCTTTCATCTCCGGCATCTATGAGGAACTGTTGGGCTCCATCAAGAGCATCGGCCCCGATACGCTCAAAGCCCTGCGGCAAGGCGGATTCAAAGGCGCGTGGCAGCAGGCGAACGCCGACTTCCTGGTAACGCTCGTCGCGGGCATCGGCACCAGCATACTTCTGCTCGTGCGCCCGATCACGTGGGCGCTGGCCGAGCACCCGGTGCTCATCTGGGGCTTCTTCTTCGGCTTGATCGCCACCAGCGTGTGGCTCTGCGGCAAGCTGGTGAAGCGCTGGGGCGCGGGGCCCGTATTCGGCATGCTCGTGGGCGCGGCCATCGCGCTGTTCATCGGCCTGGCAGAGCCGGGCACCGCCAGTGATTCGCTTGCCTTCTACTTCATGGCCGGCGCCATCGCCATCTGCGCCATGATCCTGCCGGGCATCAGCGGGTCGTTCATCCTGCTGCTCATGGGCGCGTACCTGCCCGTGATGACAGCGGTGAAGGGCTTCGATCTGCCAGTGATCGCTGTCTTCAGCACAGGCTGCCTGTTCGGCCTCATGGCCTTCTCACGCCTGCTCAACTGGATGTTCCAGCGCCACCACGACCTCACCGTGGCCACGCTCACCGGCTTCCTGCTCGGTTCGCTCTACATCGTTTGGCCGTGGAAGCAAGTGCTCAGCACGCGCATCGTGCACCCTGGCAAACCCGATGAGCACCTGGAGCCTTTCATCACGCGCAGCGTTTGGCCGGGCGACTACGCCACCATCACCGAGATCGATACCGCCTTGGGCATCACCGCGAAGGACCCGCACATACTAGGCGCCGTTGTGCTCGCGTTGGTCGGCGCGTCGCTGCTGCTCGTTCTCGAGCGCTTCGCCCCTCCGCGCGCATGATCCGATACGGCCTCATCGGCAAGCCCCTCTCCCACTCCTTCAGCCAGCGCTACTTCACGGAGAAATTCCGGCGCGAGGGACTCGCGGATCACCGCTACGACCTATTCGGGATCGACCGCGCCGAGGACCTGCGCACGCTCATCGCTGCCACGCCCGGAATCCGCGGATTGAATGTCACCATCCCATACAAGCAGACCGTGATGCCGCTGCTCGACGCCATCGACCCCTTAGCGGCCGCAGTGGGCGCCGTGAACACCATCAAGATTGAAGGCGACCGGCTCACCGGATTCAACACCGATGTGGAGGGATTCCGGCAGACCCTGCTCCGGCTCCTGAACAAGAAGAAGCCGCGCGCGCTCGTGCTCGGCAGCGGCGGAGCGAGCCGCGCCGTGGCCTTCGCGCTGCGCGAGCAAGGCATCAAGTTCCGGGTGGTGAGCCGCAGCCGCGATCGTGGCGACATGACCTACGCACTGCTGGAACCGATCGTGGTGGATGTATGCACGCTCATCATCAACACCACGCCGCTGGGCATGCATCCGGATGTGGCATCGATGCCGCCGCTCCCGTATGAGGCCATCGGGGGAAAGCATGTGCTGATCGACCTGGTGTACAACCCGGTCGAGACGCGCTTCCTGCAAGAAGGGCGGAAGCGCGGCGCCGTGATCGCCAATGGGCTTGACATGCTGCATGCCCAGGCCGAGGCGAGCTGGCGGATCTGGAATGGGGCCTAGAGGTCCTTCAGATCCAGCCTCACATACTCGCTGAGCACCTCGGTGTTGCGAGCCACTTCGATCCACTCCACTTGGTCCCAGCCCAAGCGCATCCAAACCTCGCAGAAGAAGCCATCCATGCGGTACAAATGCACGCGATGGCCTCCATGCACCCGCGACCCGAGGTACTCTCCCCGGCACGAACCGCATCCAAGCGGCCCATGCGATCAAGTCGGATGAAATCGGCCTCCTGCATGATCGAGCTACTTGCTGAGCGCGCGCACCACCATCACCACCACGCATACCAGGAATAGCAAGATGCTGATCCGGTTGATGCCGTGCATGAAGCGCAGGTTGAAATCCGGGTTGGACTTGCCGAAGAGCGTGAGCGGATTCAGGTAGTAAAGCAGGCGCTTGAGGAACATGCTTGGCCGGGGTTGGAGGTTTCGGGTTGAAACACCGGAAGGTTGAAGGTTGTTCCGATGCTCGAAGGTAGGTTGCTCCGTTGGCTGATGCGATCACCGGTAAAGCAATATGTGCTGGCTTGCGCGGGGCCAACCCTCAACCCATCATCCTTCAACACGCTCAGACCTTCGCCAGCTTCCACCGGCCGCGCTGGAAGAGCATGCCGCTGAGCACCGCGAGGATGCTCTCGCTGATGGCCACTGAAGCGAAAACGCCTGCCGGTCCCAAACCCGCGATGATGGCAAGCAGGTAGGCCAGCGGTATCTCTATGGCCCAGAAACAGATGGCATTGAGCCACGTGGGCGTGAGGCTGTCGCCAGCGCCGTTGAAGGCCTGCGCGAGCACCATGCCGTAGCCGTAGAAGAAGTAGCCGCAACTCACGATGCGAAGGGCCGTGATCGCCGTGGCATCGGCTTCCGCGCTCTGCGCGAAGAAGGAGACGATCCACGGCGCGCCGATCCAGAAGAACAAGGTGACCAGCACCATGAACACCATGTTGTAGTGCCCGCAGAGCCACACGCTGCGCTGCGCGCGATCAGGCTGCTGGGCGCCGAGGTTCTGACCCACAAGCGTAGCGGCTGCATTGGCCATGCCCCAGGCCGGCAACAGCGCGACAATGATGATGCGCACGGCCACGGTATAGCCGCCCACGGCAGCCGTCCCGAAATCGGCGACGATGCGCACCAGGAAGATCCAGCTCGCACTGGCGATGAGGAATTGCCCGATGCCGCCAATGGACACTTTGATGATGTTGCCCAATATCGCTGCTACCGGACGCAGATCGGGAAGCACTACTGCGAAGGCACCACCGGCCCTGAAGAGGTTCCAGAGCAGGTAGCACACACCGATGCCTCGGCCGATGGTAGTGGCCACGGCAGCACCCTGCACGCCGAGATCAGGGAACGGACCGATGCCGAAGATGAAGAGCGGATCGAGGATGCAATTGATGCCGTTGGCCAGCACCAGTGTGCGCAAAGCGATGCCCGCATTGCCCGCGCCACGGAACACGGCATTCATGGCGAAGAGCAAGGTCACGATCAGATTGCTGGCGAGCATCAGACGCGCGTAGGGCACTGCGCTTTCCATCACCTCAGGAGCGGCCCCCATGAGATGCAGCAGCTCCGGCGCGAAAAACGCCGAAGGCAAAGCCAGCACCGCACCGATCACCAGCGCCAACAACAGGCTCTGCCCCGCTGCTACCCGTGCACCATCCTTGTCCTTCTCACCGCTGCGCCTCGCCACCACTGCCGTGATGCCCATGCCCAAGCCCCAAGCGATCGAGTACACCGGTACCATCAGCGTCTCGGTGAGCCCCACGGTGGCGGTGGCCACATCGCCGAGCTTGCTCACGAAGAAGGTATCGACCAAAGCGAACAGCGCTTCCATGCCCATCTCCATGATCATAGGAATGCTGAGCAGCACGATGGCGCGGCGCACGCCCATGGCCGTGTAATCGCGCTCCTCGCTGTTGAGGGACTCAAGGAAGATCTTGAAAAGCCTGCGGAGCATGAACCGAGTGCTGGATGATCATCGATGTCCGTGCATCGAACGGGCGGCGAAGATGGGCAAGGAACCCACGAGGTTGCGCGATAGGATCCGCTCCCATCCGATGCAGCCACGAATTCACGGCTCGTCACACTCCACGCCAGCAGCCCGCAGATCGTTGATCAGGCGATCGGTGCGAAGGCGCCTTCCCTCTGCGGAGAGATGATAGGGCGTGTCGAAGGTCAGGCTGTCCGGGACGGAGCAGGCCACAGGGTCCCCGATCACTTCAATGCCTTCCGCCTTGAGCGCTTGGTGCAGCATGTCGGCCTTCTCAGCAGGATAAACCGAGGCCGCTACACCGGGCCAGGTGAGCACCACGCGTGCACCGGTGGCTTCCGCTGCGGCCCGCAGCCTATTGATCGCCTGCATGAAATCGGGGCTGAGTTCACCGCTCACTGCAGCGTGCTTCATCTCTGCATCCGCTTTGCGCGGCATGCCCAAGTGGCTGATCAGATCGCCACGCTCGTTGAAACCGCTCATCCTGTATACACTATCCGCGGAAGGCGACTCCCGTCTGGTTGCACGGCGCACCAAGGCCCTCCAGCGCATCACCAGGGCAGAAGCCCCCACCTTCGGCCGCTGCCACCAGGCCATGCCCTTAGCGCAGGCGGATATCGATCAACGGCCTGATACAACACATCGTCGATCGCTTCTTCGCGGTCGAACAGGGTGTATTCCGGAACCACAACCACCAGGTCGCCCTCGCCCAAGTGCCCTATCACCTCCTCTGCCATGAAGCGCGAACCAAGGCTCGCATGAACGCCCATGTTCACCACTGGATTGCACGTGGCGCGCTCGAGTTCTCTGCTGTCGATACTGAAAGCTGCATGGCTGCCACCAACCACCACCAGCTTGGGCGAACCGAGTGCGGCAAGGCGCTGCTCCTTCGCACGCAAGGCTCCGAGGTAATCAACGCGCGTGCCCGGCACCCCCGCCAGCCAGCCCAGCACGAGCGCACAAAGCACCAGCAGGGCGAACGCCGCGATGCGCAGGAGCAGGTGCAGCGCGATGCGCCCCTCAGAACTGGAAATAGATGAAGGCATGTTGCGTGCGCAGGTCGAACTGCGACAAGGTGATGAGTCCGATGATGAGGTAAAGCAACCACCGCGCAATGGCGCTTTGAGGCAAGACGGCCAAGGCATGCTCCTGGGTGCGCGCGCGCCACTCAGCAGCGATCATGGCAATCAGCAGGATCAATTCCGCACGGCCCAGATGCAGCAGGACCGCCCCTGGGCTTTGAAGCGCATTGGCCGCCATGCTCCACAGGAATTGTCCCCCTTCGCTCAAGCTGCTCGATCGGAAGAGCACCCAAGTCAGCGTGACGATCAGGAAGGTGGTCATGATCGCTGGCAGGTCACGAAGCCCGGGCACTTCGGTGCGGGTTCGATCGTTGATCGTGATCCGTGACTTCCGGATTCCACCGGAATGCAGCAGCCCATGCGCGATGCCCCAACCAGCGAAACTCCAATTGGCGCCGTGCCAGAAGCCGCTAACACCAAAGGTGACCAGCCTATTCCCAAAGGTCCTGGTGCGCCCACCCCTGTTCCCGCCCAGCGGGATGTAGAGGTAATCCCTGAACCAGGTGCTGAGGCTGATGTGCCAGCGGCGCCAGAATTCACCAAGGTTCCTGCTGAAATAGGGATAATTGAAATTCCGGCTGAGGCTGAAACCGAACAGGCGCGCGCAGCCGATGGCGATGTCGCTATAGCCGCTGAAGTCGCAGTAGATCTGGAACGCGAAGAAGAAGGCTCCGAAGAAGAGCGTGATGCCCGGCGTGGTTGCCGTGTCACCGCTGAAGATGCCATCGACGAGCGGTGCCAGGGCATCGGCCACAGCGATCTTCTTGAAGAAGCCCCAGAGCATTTGCCGAAGGCCATCCTTCGCACGATCAAGCTGCAATGCACGCGGCTGAAGGAACTGGGGCAGCAGGTTGGCCGCCCGCTCGATCGGCCCGGCCACCAGTTGCGGGAAGAAGGAAACGAAAGCCGCGAACGCCACGAAATCGCGCGTGGGCTCCAATTGCCTGCGATAGATATCGATGGCGTAGCTCAGCGTCTGGAACGTATAGAAGCTGATGCCCACGGGAAGCACGACATGGAGCACAGGCAGATGCGGCTGCATGCCGAATGCGGCGATCACATCCGCGAGGCCAGCGATGAAGAAATCGAAATACTTGAAGAAGCCCAGCAAACCGAGGTTGAGCCCGATGCTCGCACCGAGCAGCCACTTGCGGCGAATGGAATGCTCCGTGCGCGATATCGCCAGGCCAAGAAAATAATCGCCGGCCGTGCTCAAGATGAGCAGCCCGAGGAATCGCCAATCCCACCAAGCGTAGAAGAACCAGCTCGCGAGCAGCACGAGGCCATTACGCGATCGCAGCGACCGGCAGGCCCACCAATACACCGCGAACACGATGGGCAGGAAGAGCGCGAAGGCGAACGAGTTGAAGAGCATGGCCCGCAGCGAAGGAAAGGCGGAAGACGCCAGCACTACATTGACACTGTCCTTTCCGCCCAGCGCTCAGGGGGCCGCTGCTCGCATCACGCTTGCTTCTCCAGCTGCACCACAACGGCGCGCCACCGCCTGAATGCGCGAATCAGAGTGGACGAATCCGCGACCGATGCAGTCACACGTTCGAGCGGCACCGCGATCTTCGCGCCGATGGCCAACGACAAGCTCTTCGGTGCCTTCCCACCTGCCACACGCGAGCAATGGGAGGCCGTGATCAAGAAGGAACTCAAGGACAAGGACCCTTCAACGCTCCTTTTGAACGTGGAGGGCGCCCTGCTCCGACCTTTCCACATGGCATCTGATGGAGCGCCTGCAGGCACTCGGCGGCGCGGCGTGAAGCGTGATGGCAACCTCTGGAGGGCAACGGTCGGGATCGACGCACTGGATCCGAACGCCAACAAGCTCGCCCTCGAAGCCCTTATGGGCGGTGCGGATGCACTCGAGTTCTACGGCAAGCCGTCGGACCTGAATGCGTTGCTGAAGGACGTGTGGGTGGGTGCGATCGACCTTGCCGTGGATGGTGATGCCTCGATGCTCGACCGGCTCCTTGCGCTGCATGCCGATCAGGACACACCGGCCACCGGGGTGAGCCTGTGCCTCGGCTTGCCGCATGATGCTGATGTCCGTTCATTGAAGGACGCGCTCGCGAATCATCCGCGCGTTCGGCTCTTCAGTGTGAGCGATGGTGCGGATCGAAGCACGATTGCCGCATTGGGCCAAGGTCGATCGCTCCTTTCCCACCTCCTGACCCAAGGCCATTCCATCGACGATGCTTGCGCACGCCTGCAGTTCCGCCTGCATTTGAGCGATGACCTGTTCCTCGAGGCCGCTCGCCTGCGCGCCTTTCGCGAGGCTTGGGCTGCTGTCGTTGACGAATTCAAGCCGGAGCACGACTGCTCGCAGAACACGTGGATCCAAGCGGTCGTCACGTATCCGAGGGATGCGAAGTCACCTTACGACAACCTGATCCGCGCCACTTTGCAGGCCATCAGCGCGATCACCGGTGGATGCGATGGGCTCACGATCCCGCCCCCTTCGCTTCCCGAAGGCGCCATCCTCGCGCGACGTACAGTGCGCAATATCCACAACCTGCTGCGCGATGAGGGTTTCCTCGCTCGCGTGGCGGATCCGCTTGGTGGTTCGTACACGGTCGAGCAACTCACGGATACGATAGCCGCTAGCCTCAAGCCACTGGATTCACGCTCTAGCGGTCAGACGCCAGTGGCTGGTGGCTCGGAACCAGCGGCCGACCTTCCGAATCGCGAGGAGATCCCCCTCAAGTCCTTGTATACCCGCGTGGACCTCGAAGGGATGGAGCATCTCGAGTTCGCCGCCGGCATCCCGCCCTACCTGCGCGGTCCGTACGGCAGCATGTACGCCATCCGTCCGTGGACGATCCGCCAATACGCGGGCTTCAGCACCGCCGAAGCGAGCAACGCCTTCTACCGCCGCAACCTCGCCGCCGGGCAGATGGGCCTTAGCGTAGCGTTCGATCTCGCGACCCACCGCGGCTACGACAGCGACCACCCGCGCGTGAAAGGCGACGTGGGCAAGGCCGGCGTGGCCATCAGCAGCGTGGAGGACATGAAGATCCTCTTCGACAGCATCCCGCTGGACAAGATGAGCGTGAGCATGACCATGAACGGCGCCGTGCTGCCCATCATGGCCTTCTTCATCGTGGCGGCGGAAGAGCAGGGCGTGATCCGGAGCACCTGCAAGGCACCATCCAGAACGACATCCTGAAGGAGTTCATGGTGCGCAACACCTACATCTATCCGCCGGGGCCGAGCATGCGCATCGTGGGCGACATCTTCAGCTACTGCGCGAAGAAGATGCCCAAGTTCAACAGCATCAGCATCAGCGGCTACCACATGCACGAGGCCGGCGCGCCTGCGGATCTGGAGCTCGCCTACACGCTGGCCGACGGCATCGAGTACGTGCGCACGGGCATCGCCGCAGGCATGAAGGTGGATGAGTTCGCCGGTCGCCTCAGCTTCTTCTGGGGCATCGGCATGGACCTCTTCATGGAAGTGGCCAAGATGCGCGCAGGCCGACTGCTCTGGGCGAAAATGCTGCACGAGATCGGCGCGACGGACAAGAAGAGCCTCGCATTGCGCACGCACTGCCAGACGAGCGGATGGAGTCTCACCGCGCAGGACCCCTTCAACAACATCGCGCGCACCACGGTGGAAGCACTGGCTGCCGTGCTCGGCGGAACGCAATCGCTTCACACCAACTCGCTGGACGAAGCCATCGCACTGCCCACAGACTTCAGCGCCAAAATCGCGCGCGACACGCAGCTCTACCTGCAGAAGAACAGCGGCATCACCAAATTCATCGACCCGCTCGGTGGCAGCTACTACGTGGAAAGCCTCACGCACGAACTGGTACACAAGGCGTGGGCGCGCATCAAAGAAGTGGAAGAGCTCGGCGGCATGAGCAAGGCCATCGAGACCGGCTTGCCGAAGATGCGCATCGAGGAAGCCGCCGCGAAACGTCAGGCCCGCATCGATACGGGCAAGGACAAGATCATCGGCGTAAACGCGTTCGTGACGGACGATGAGACGAAGATGGAATTGCTGGAGGTGGACAACAGTGCGGTGCGGGAGTCGCAGATCACGCGGTTGAAGAGGATCCGTGCGAGCCGGGATGAGGGTGCGGTGCAAGCAGCGTTGGAAGCGTTGACGAAGGCCGCGAGGCTGGCAGCCGCAGCCACGGCTCCGGCAGGGCCAGAACAAGCTCGGGCTGTGGCCCGAAGCTCGAAGCCAACCTCTGAACCTCGCGGTAACCGCCGCCCGCCACCGCGCCACCTTGGGTGAGATCAGCGACGCCCTCGAAAAAGCCTTCGGCCGTTACAGCGCCACCATCCGCAGCATCAGCGGTGTTTACTCAGCGGAAAGCATGCAAGACCCCGAGATGAAGGAGGCCATGCGCCTCGCCGATGAATTCGCAAAGGCGGAAGGCCGCCGCCCGCGCATCCTCGTGGCCAAGATGGGCCAGGACGGGCACGACCGCGGCGCCAAGGTGATCGCCACCAGCTTCGCCGACATCGGCTTCGACGTGGACATCGGTCCGCTGTTCCAGACGCCGCAGGAAGTGGCCAAGCAGGCCATCGAGAACGACGTGCATGTGCTGGGCATCAGCAGCCTCGCCGGTGGCCACAAGACCCTGGTGCCCGAGGTGATCAAGGAACTGCGCGAGACCTACAAGCGGCCCGACATCCTGGTGGTGGCCGGTGGCGTGATCCCGCCGAACGACTACGACTTCCTGAAGCAGGCCGGGTGTTTTGATGTGTATGGGCCGGGGACGAAGATCCCGGTGGCGGCGAAGGGGATCATCAACGCGTTGATGGAACGATCCGATCCCCAGCGTCGACCCACTGGGTCGACCCGTGATGCGATGGGCCAGCCACCGAAATACCACAAGAACATTCGTCTGCGGGGGAACGATTACCGGCAGTGCGCATATTTCGTGACGTTGTGCATCGCGCAGCGGAGGAATTGTTCGGGCGCATCATAAGTGACGGCTCAGATGCATTGATTGAATTGAACGATACAGGTCGCATCGTGGATGAATGCTGGTGTGCGATACCGGACCATTTTCCACATGCACGGTTGGATCAAACGCAGATCATGCCGGATCATCTGCATGGAATCATCGTGCTGGCACCGCCGGTGGGCAACATTGGGAATGGTCGACCCAGTGGGTCGACGCTACGGGTGCATTGGATGATGACCGTGCGATGGACGATGTTCCTGCCAGACCGCGCGGACCTGATGCGGGTTCATTGGGTGCGATCATCGCCGCGTTCAAATCGGAAACGACCAAACGCATCAATCGGCTGAACGGGGTCACGGGACATCGCCTGTGGCAACCAGGCTACTACGAACGCGCCATCCGCCAACAGGGTGGCGAATACGGCCGCATCGCACAATACATTGCGGAGAATCCGGCGAAGTGGCGTTAGATGAAAGATCCGTTCTCAGAATTCTCCAAAGGCAATGCCATCTGCAAGTACCAGATGGTGGAACGACTTGGGAACCACAAGCGAAGAGATCGGGTATTCTCATTCATGCTGCTAGTTTGGGTCGTATTCTGGATACGGGCCACAACGCGCATTCAGTATTCCTGGATCCCTATAACGATAGCCTTCTTTCCGTTTCTGCTCGGGACTATTCTCTTCAAGGTGGTCTTCCCATACAGAGCGATCGGACTCGTTACCTTCCAAGGGTAGACAATCACTTTCGACACAAACACTGAGGCAAAAGTGTCGGTCGACCTGAATCGTTTGCAAAGCTTCCAGTTGTTTCGTTCCATTCCACGCACTTTCCATGCGAAGGTCAGAACTGCCCCTCGGGCTTATGGTATTGTCATCCGGAAAGGCGAAGAGACCCGGGAATATCATGTGCTGAATGAAATGCTTTTGACCCAAACGGATGAACAACAGTTCATGTCACCACCCCCACCGCTATCGGTGACGCTATCAATACTAACAACTCACTTCAAGGTCCGGTTCTATGACATGAAAGGGCGAGAAATGGACGTCATTCCATAAGGGAACTGTTTGTCGAGAGATGAGGCCACGGATTGATGTTGCACTGAATTTTGCATGACGGATCGAATCGGAATTCCCATGTGGGCTGCGACCCCTCAGGGTCGAATGCCTGGGCTGGACGAGCTACAGGCTGTGACCCCTTCGGGGTCATGCACGAACGACGCGGTGGTACGCCACGCCTCCTTCGGGTCGTGAACCCAAGTCGTGTGCGGTGATGCGCGTTCGACCCCGAAGGGGTCGCAGCCTGTAGAAAAGAACGTCCCGATTCCGCCACGACCCCGAAGGGGTCACAGCCGGTGTTGCGAGGAGGAACGACGAGGCAATGCGTGAGGGGGCGAAGCGGCAGCCCCGCGCAGGCGTGGCCTTGCGGACGCGAGCAACGAGGAGGCGCGACAAAGGAGCGACCCCGCAGTGCCGTGACCGCAGGACACGACAAGTCGGGCTACAGCGGAGCACCCGACCCGTGCGCTGGCCTTGAGCGTTGGGAAGGGGCACGCCACCCATCTCCACCATCCTCCGCTCATCTCTTGTAACCGAACTCGCATGGATGCGCGTCCTACTTTCACGCACATGGAACCACGCTTCACCCGCACGCTGCTGGCCGCACTGATGGCCGCACCCATCATCGCCAACGCACAGGTATCGGCCGATCTGAAAGCCCAACTGGATGCTGCAGTGGAGGAACACTTCACGGCCGATGCCCCCGGCGGCGTGGTGCTGGTGGCCCAAGGCGACAAGGTCCTGTACGAGCGTGCACTGGGCATGGCGGATGTGGCCGCGAAGAAGCCGCTGACGACGAACAGCGTGCTGCGCATCGGCAGTGTGACGAAGCAGTTCACGGGCGTGGCGATCCTGCAACTGGCCGAGCAGGGCAAGCTGAAGGTGACGGATGAGATCCAGCAGTATGTGGACTTCCCGAAGAAGGAGCATCCGATCACCATCGAGCACCTGGTCTCGCATACTTCAGGGATACCCAACTTCACGGACCTGCCGCTGTACAATGCCGAGGCCTACGCCCAGGATGCCACGCTGCCGAAGCTGATCGCACACTTCAAGGACCTGCCGCTGGAGTTCGAGCCGGGCACGAAATGGAGCTACAGCAACAGCGGCTACATCCTGCTCACCGCGATCGTTGAGAGGGTCTCCGGAATGCCGTGGACGGACTATGCGGAGAAGCACCTCTTGCGTCCGGCGGGGATGAAGGCAAGCAGCGCGTCGATCAACAGCGCCTTCCTGCCCAATGAGCCGGGACTGGGCTACCAGCCCGAAGGTGATGGCTGGGCATCCGCCTTCCCGGTGAGCCTCACGTGGCCACGCGGTGCGGGTGCCATTCGCAGCACCGTGGGCGATCTGTGGATGTGGAACACGGCGGTGCACAAGGGCGAGCTGCTCACGCCTGCCATGCGCGAAAAAGCCTTCACGGCATACCCGCTCACTGAAGGAACTTCTCCGAAGTATGGCTATGGCTGGCTATTGATGAACGTGCAGGGCAGCCCCACGCATGAGCATGGCGGCGGCATCAACGGGGCCACGAGCAATTCGCTATACCTGCCTGCGGAGGACATCTATGTAGCGGTGCTAGTGAACCGTGAATCGTCCGATGCTTCCACGTTGGCCCCGAAACTGGCGGCGATCGCAATGGGCAAACCGTACGGAGGTGCTGTACAGCCGCTCCCGGCCGAGTTGGCGCAGGAGTACACCGGCGTGTACGTGAACAAGGACAGCGTGGAGCGCTACATCACCGCGGATGCGCAAGGGCTGCATTCGCAAAGGCAAGGCGGCGCGCGCTTCGACCTGCGCCATCTGGGGAACGACCGCTTCCTCTTCGCGCATGACATCATCGAACTCACCTTCCAACGCATCAATGGCAAGGTGAGCGGCGCCTTGTTCCAGTCCCGCGACCATGCCGAGCAGCTCACACGCACCGACAAACCACTCCCCACGCGCACGGCCATTCCGCTGAAGAATGCGGACCTACTCGCTTACGTTGGCGAGTATGAACTGGCACCGGGCTTCGCGCTCACGTTCCGGGCCGAGGGCGATCGCTTCTTCGTTCGCGCCACGGGCCAGCAGGAGATCGAGGTGTTCGGTTCCGCACCGCACGAATTCTTCCTCACCGTGGTGGATGCGAGCATGACCTTCCACCCCGAAGCTGATGGCAAGGTGCAGCGGCTCACCTTTCGGCAGGGCACCGAAATGGAGGGCAAGCGTATGAAGTGAGCAGCTACCTTCAAGGCCATGGAACGGCCCCTGCATTTACCCACCCTCGAATTCTTCCAGCGACCGCGGCCAACAGCTGAAGAGCCGCTGGTGGTGATGATGAGCGCGTGCCTGGGCGGCATCCACTGCGGTGTGGACGGCAGCACCAACGGCGACCACACACCGCTGCGTTCGTGGCTGGTGCGCCCGGAGGTGCGTCTGCTGAAGTTCTGCCCCGAGGACTTCTCCTTCGGCACGCCGCGCATGACGCCCGACAGCCACGGCGGCAACGGCTTCGACGTGCTGGACGGTAAAGCGCGCTCACTTGCCGAGAATGGCGCCGAATGGACCGAAGGCATGGTGCGGGCCGCCTACGAGATGCGCGACCGCGCCCTGCGTGAACACGTGGACCTAGCGATCCTGATGGACATGAGCGGCGCGTGCGGGAGCACCGTGACCTACCTCGGTTCTCGCTTTGCAGAGAACAAGACATACCAAAAGGGGCCAGGCGTAGCGGCGGCGGCCTTGATCCGTGCGGGCATCCCGGTGATCTCGCAGCGCGACGACCGCTCGCTGCGCCTGCTCCGCGACCTGTTGGACGGCAAACGCACGCTCACCGATGAACGTGACCACTGGGAGAAAGAATGGTACCAGGGCTATTTCGATTCCAAGAGCAACCCGTGACCCGGCCTCTACCGGAAGATCACCGCTGCAACGGCCATATCCACCTCACATCTCAAGCTCCCGCGGACATCCCCATGCGCCCTCAACATGATTCAACCCGGGTGATGCCAAGGCGAAGTCGCCACCATGGAATCCTAGGGCCTTCGAACCGTGCAGTAACCAGCGATACGCCCTCGATGACTACTCCTCCATCTGCATCGGCTTCCAATTCTGGTCCTGGAACACCGAGCTTGGATCGAAGTTGGGGCTGTTGCTGAGGATGTAGCTGCCGTCGCCGCGGCTCCAAGCGTGATCATATCCGCTGCTGAGCTCCACGCGGCCATTGCTGCCATCGTTCCAGGTCTCCACCTCGCGGATGGCCTTGACGAACTGCGTGTGCTGCCGGTCCTGCGAAGACTGCTGCTGTTCCCAGCTGCGCATCTGCTGGTCCATGGCACCCATGCGCTCGTTGTGGCGCGCGGTGTTGGCAGCGCCTTGGGCCTGGATGTCGGCCATGCGCTGGTTGTGCGCGCGGGTGTTGGCGGCCGTCTGCGCATCGATGGCGGCCATGCGCTGGTGATGCATGCGGTCCTGATGCTGGCGCAACTGCGCGAAATAGCCTTCCACGGCCTGTTTCCATTGAGGATTGGTGCGGTAGCTCGATTTGATCGACGCCAGCACGCGCTCGGCCTCATCGCGGCGATCCGCCGGGAAGCGCAGGATGCTCCGCTCGCTGGCGTTGCTGTTGGTGAGCTGCTGATACTCGCCGGTGTACATGTTCTGCGACACGTTGATCACGTTCAGCACCGAGACCAGCGCCAGTCCTTCGGTGCCATCGCTCCACTTGAGCCGAGCGATGATCGCGCTGGGCTGCAGCGTGGCCTGGCCGCCCCATTGCTCGAAGGCTGCCTTCGTTTGCGCGGCCATGCGCTCCATCTCGCGCGCCACCTCCGCGTTCTCCTTCACCTCGGTGATCGCAGCGCCTTGCAGCTCGCGCGGGACCATCACCTCGCGCAGGTAGCTGGCCGCATCCATGGGACCGCCCACTTCGCAGCCACCCTGCTGCGCCTGCATCTGCAGGCTCTGCATCATCATCATATCACTGGCGGAAGACCAGCTGTGATTCGGCAGCACGGTGTAGGAGATGGCGCCATCGGGCGAGCGCACGCTCCACTTCGCAGCGATCATCTCGCCCCGGCACTCGTTCAGTCCCTTCCACGCCACGCCGCCCTCGTGGGCCCAGCCCTTTGGCAGCAGGATGCTGAACGCCTCCGCGGGCTGCTCGAATCCCTGGGCATCCATGAAGCGCACGCGCTCCAGCACCATGTAGTCCTTGCCTTCGGTGAAATCCTGCGCCTGGCCTGCTGCGTCGTCCATGGGGCTCGCGTCCGTGGCATTCGACCCAGTACCTGCAGAGCAACCGACCAACGAAAGCAGTGAGATGAGGAAGGTGACGCGGACGAGGTTCATGACGGGCGCTTTGGACGACATCGGGGAGCCCTGCGAAATGTGAACGGCCTTCACACCCTCTTCACCACGTGCTACAGCAGGAAATCTTCAGGCGCCAGCACCTCCGCCGTTGCGAACGTCCAATCCCGCTTGTCATGGGACGCATCTGCGGCGACCGCCCTACCGGCCTCCTCATCCCCTGCATTTGCTGCATCTGCTGCATCATCGCCTTCATCTTGGTCTTGTCCCCCATCATCTTCATCATCTTCCGGGTCTCCTCGAACTGCTTCATCAGCTTGTTCACCGCTTCGATGTTGGTGCCGCTGCCCTTGGCCAGGCGCGCGCGACGGCTTCCGTTGATCACTGCCGGGTTCTTGCGCTCTTCCGGCGTCATGCTCTTGATGATGGCCTCGATGCCTTTGAACGCATCATCGGGGATGTCGATGTTCTTCATCGCCTTGCCCACGCCGGATCATGCCCATGAGGTCCTTCATGTTCCCCATCTTCTTGATCTGACCGATCTGCTCCAGGAAATCGTCGAAGCCGAACTGGTCCTTCGCGATCTTCTTGTTCAGCTCGCGCGCGGCCTTCTCATCGAACTGCTCCTGCGCCTTCTCCACCAGCGAGACCACGTCGCCCATGCCCAGGATCCGGCCGGCCATACGGTCCGGGTGGAACTCGTCCAGCGCCTCCATCTTCTCGCCGGTGCCGATGAACTTGATCGGCTTGTCCACCACACTGCGGATCGATAGCGCCGCACCGCCGCGCGCATCGCCGTCGAGCTTCGTCAGCACCACGCCGTCGATGTTCAGGCGCTCGTTGAAGGCCTTCGCCGTGTTCACCGCGTCCTGACCGGTCATGGCGTCCACCACGAAGAGCGTCTCCTGCGGGTTGATCGCCTTCTTGATCGCGGCGATCTCGTCCATCATCTTCTCATCGATCGCCAGGCGGCCGGCGGTATCGATGATCACGGCCGTGAAGCCGTGCTGCTTCGCGTGCGCGATCGCGTTCTTCGCGATGCTCACCGGATCCTTGTTCTCGCGCTCGCTGTACACCTCGATCTCCAGCTGCTTGCCCAGCGTCTCCAACTGGTCGATGGCCGCAGGGCGGTACACGTCCGCGGCGGTGAGCAGCACGCGCTTGCCCTTTTTGCGGATGTAGTTGGCCAGCTTGCCGCTGAAGGTGGTCTTACCCGAGCCCTGCAGGCCGCTCATGAGCACCACCGTGGGGTTGCCGCCCAGGTTGATGCCCGCGCTCTGCCCGCCCATCAGCTCGGCCAGCTCGTCGTGCGTGATCTTGGTGAGCAACTGGCCGGGGCTCACCGTGGTGAGCACGTTCTGGCCCAGCGCCTTGGCTTTCACGCGATCGGTGAAATCCTTCGCCGTCTTGAAGTTCACGTCGGCATCCAGCAGCGCGCGGCGGATCTCCTTGGTGGTCTCCGCCACGTTGATCTCCGTGATCTGCCCCTGGCCCTTCAGGACCTTGAAGGCGCGCTCCAGCTTGTCACTTAAGTTCTCGAACATCGAAAAGGAATTGAGGAGCGCGAAGGTAGAGGTGTGAGGCCGTGTCGCTTTCCCGGCCAGACCCACCCACGGAGCACTCGGGTGCTGCGCTATCGCCTGCTTGCCGTGTCCTGGGCGTTCCGGCTCTGAAGACCTCGCCGTCGCGCCATTCGTTGCGCGCGCCCCGGCCACGTTCCTCGGTGGGCTGCGGCCTTCCCCCCTGTCCCCTCACGCGACCCAAACTGTCGGCGAGCCCAGCCGCCCGTTCAAGAATCTCGACTGCGTTCATCTTCCGTAGAGCGTTCAAGTTTGGATGAGTGGGAGTTCTCGACTTCCAATTCCTTTTCATTTCGTCCAAGTGAGCAAGGCCCTGGTGCGGCATTCCCGAATGAGGATGAGGTTCCCCGGACCAACCGATCAGGTGGTAGCCTGCGGACATCGAAGGTGATGATGGCCTCGATCGGCAACGCCTAAGTCAATGTGGCACCTACACTGGGGCAGCCGCCAATGTGTAGGTCAACAGGTCGCGCAGGAACCATCAGTAAGCGCTGACTCCGGACGACTTCATGCTCCTCGCGACTGATCCGATCAGCGAGCTTGCTCGGAATGGAGGGTCGCAATTCTGCGACACTCGCTATCGCGAGGCGAATGGAGCTTGCGGAAACGCCCATTCGTATCCTCTCGGAACACGGCGTGCATGCTCTCCAGTGTCGCTCAACAGCAAGACCGTCCATTGCCGTCAACATCCGATAACATCCCGCGGTCTTCGCAACCGGCCATGCGCGAATTGTTCCTTCACCCAACAAGTTCATGCTCTTCGAACTGGACAAGCTTGGGCCTCTACCTACTTCCAATTGCCATGGCGGTAAGATCGCATCGACCTTCCGCCACCTCACAGATGGAAAAAACGTGAGACCGAACGCGTCTTGTACTCGTCGAAGTGAGTCCTAGAACAGTCCACGGCGGGCTCTGGGGTTCGAAGGCCAAAGGAGGCTATGTCAAAGACTGTTGGCAGGAAGCGATAGGACGCTTCGGCGGCCTCCTCGTTGCACGCGCCCACAAGGCCACGGCTGCGCAGGGCTGCCGCTTCGCCCCTCACGCGGGAAAGCAGCCGTAGAATCCCGGTTACCTTCGTGTCAACCAAATACCATATTGGATGTGTTGTCAGCATCATGCGGCGAATGGCATGAGTCCAACCGAGATCGTCGTATCCCTTGTCGTTGGCCTCATTGGCGCCGCAATCTTCGCAGCGATACAATCTTGGATAGTTGAGAGCAGGCACAGGAAGAAGTTGCTGCACCTTCAGAGCGCCCCGGATCGGCGAGATTGGCAGCATTGGGATATCCACGATGGAGTTCGGTTGCGATTCTGTCCCAATAAACGCTTTCCATGTCAATGCGTTACCTGAAGATCAGAGAATTTGGAAGTCGAGTGCGCCGAAAACGAGGCGCCAACTCTCGTGGTACACCGCGCAAATCTACTGAGAGAACTACGTTGTGGGCAAGCTCTTCCTCCATCTACAACGGCCGCGCGATGTATGCTCGTGATGCATGCCTACCGAGACAGTAGTTCCCGGCACAACGGTGTCGAATATTCTCGCGGCCCCGCTAAATGCCTGTTGCTGGTGGGAAGTATCAGATGCTAGTTATATTGCTTCCGTATGCTACTAATGAGACCAACGGCAAACCGCCCCCGTCACTAGCAGAGATCATCGCTCATTCAATTCGTGTCCACGCCTTTGGCGCGCGTACTAGGCAGCATGTGAACCGGCGCGCTGAAGGCGGTGCACTCGTGCAAACAGTTCTCCCCTCCGGCCGCGATCTCCGTCCATGCATCAGCGCGTGAGCGATCGCACGGAAAGCCCTGCTCCGCTCCTACAACCTGTTCCAAATGTCCAGGTACATGCGCCACTGCCCTTTCTCCTTGCGCCAGATGGCCACGTACTTGCCGCGCCAACCATCGGTCTTGCCATCGGGGTAGCGCGTTTCGCCTTCGTAGTAGCCGTGGTCGATGGCTTCGTTGCCGCGTACCAGGATCTCGACCGGTTCGAGCTTGTGCCGGATCGTGGGCGTGCTATCGGGCGTCACCCACATCTTCCGGATGGCGTCATGTCCGACCAGGATGTCCGAGCGGTTCGGGAACACCTTGCCATCGGCTGTGTAGTATGCTGCGATGCTGTCGACCCGCGCGGCGACCACATGGGCGGAGAAGCGCTTGCCTGCGGCAAGGATGGCGTCGATCTCGGCCTGCGGGCCTTCGAAGTACTGGGCCATGGTGCCCACGAAGCAGGACAACAGGATGAAGGAAAGCAGCGTGCGGCGCATGGGATCGGTTTGCCCGTGAAGGAACGCAACGGGAACAAGTCATCGCACCGAGGCTGACGAACCGTTGGGCTGACAGGGATCTGCAAGAACCGCCTCTGCCAAGCGGAGAACGGCAAACAAGTATGACGTCATCCCGGCCTTCGAGCCGGGACAAGAACATCATGGTGTGGCGGAAGGAAGGCACGAGCTACAAGGTGAGCCGGGTGATCAGCTACGATCATTGATCCAGGCCCCGCCACGGGTCAAGCGGCAGGATCTCTCGCCGCCAAGCGAACTCCATTAGGTCCAGTGCTGCGTTTGCAACTTTCGAGATAGATCCTACTTTTCGAATCCCTAACCCCCAAACCCATGAAAAAGACGCTTCCGTATTTGCTGCTTCTTGCAACCCTCGTTTGGTCTTGCGGAGGTCACGATCCTGAACATGACAAGATGATGGCCGAGCACAAAGCCATGCTATCGGCCGATAGCGCGAAGCATGCGGAGATGGACCAGATGAAACAGGCTACGCAGCGTTTCTATGATATGTGGCTGGCAGGGAAGTCCGACGGCATCGAGGAATTCGTTGCGGAGAATTTCGTGTCGCACAACCCCATTCCGGGTATTACCTCCACCGGTATCCAGCAGATGAAGGACATGATCGCCCTTTCCAGCCAGACCTTCACCGACAATAAGGTGGAGGACATGAGCATGACGGCGGACGGTGACCGTGTGGTGGCTCATTACAAGTGGAAGGCCGTGAACACGGGTTCCATGGATCCAAGCATGCCCGCCACCAACAAGCCCATCGATGTGCACGGGGTGGATATCATGCGCTTCGAGAACGGGAAGGTCGTGGAGCACTGGGGTTACATGGAGGAGATGAAGATGATGCAGCAACTGGGCATGATGCCCGGTGATGAGGCTGGATCGAAGAAGTGAACTGGATCGAGTTCCAAGAAAGCGGCAGGGCAGCACCCTGCCGCTTTCATTTTCAGGTTACGTCCGGAACCAGCACGACCATGAAGTGGATCACGTGACGTGGGGCTCCCAGCAACAACGGATCAGCCAGGATCGCTGAACGACCCGTCTCACCTCAACCCCACCGCCCTCTCCCGATCACGTTCAAGCGCTTCGTGCAACAACTGCCGCAGCATGCGTTGATCCATGGCCGTGAAGCTTTGCAGATCGCGCCAGTACACCTGCTTCCTTCCCCCGCGATCCAGATAGTTCGACGGATCGCTCAGCAAGTTCCCGTGCGAGAAGCCGAAGCGCACGCCATCGTAGGTCTTCTTGCCGCCCCAGAGAACCGATGCGGGCCAGATGAAGCAGACATCGCGGCGCCCCTTGTAGGCTAGGATGTTGAACGAGAGGCGCTCCCGAAGCCGCGGTGCTTCGCTGATGATGAACTCGCGCAGGCGTTCCATCAATTCGCGCTCATCGGCTGGAAGGAAGTCCAGGAGCTCCTGCGCGGTGGCGAAACGGATGCCGCCGGACAGGATGGTGGATGGCTTGGTGCTCTTGCTCCGTTCTGCCATACCGCAAAACTGCAATGATCCGGATCACCCGCCCTTCACACCCTGCTGCCGCTCGGGGAATGAGGCGGCTTCCCTGAAGCTTGAGTTCCTTTGTTCGCACCATGAAGGCCATCGTCTGCGAGCGCTACGGCGCGCCGGAGCAGTTGCAATTGCGCGATGTGCCGGTGCCTGCGCTGAGGGAGCGACAGGTGCTGGTACGCGTGCGGGCCACAACGGTGAACGATTACGACTGGAGCATGGTGACAGGTAGACCGCACATCTATAAGCTCTTCTTCGGCCTGTTCCGTCCGCGCAGGCCCATACCGGGCATGGAACTCGCGGGCACGGTGGAGGCGCTCGGAACGAATGCAACGCGATGGCGAGTGGGCGATGGTGTTTATGGCGATGTTTCGAACGGCGGATTGGGCACCTTCGCCGAATTCGTCGCAGTGCCTGAAAGCGAGCTACGGCGCATGCCGGCAGGCCTTTCGTTCGCGCAGGCCGCCGCCATTCCTCACGCACTGGAACTGGCATACCAAGCCGTGGTGGAGATCGGAGCGCTGAAGGATGGCGAACGCGTCCTGATCAACGGAGGGGGCGGCGGCGTGGGCACCTTCGCATTGCAATTGGCCAAACGACAAGGCTGCACCGTGTGGGGCGTGGACACCGGTGAGAAGCTGAAGGCAATGACGGCGATGGGCTTCGATCGCGTGATCGACTACAAACAGCAGGACTTCACGCAACTCGGCGAGCGCTTCGATCTAGTGGTGGATGCGAAGACCAAGCGCTCGGCCGGTGAACTGGCGCGTGCATTGACTCTGACCGGCCGCTACGTGACCGTGGGTGGCGATCCCGGCCAGTTGATCGCCTTGCTCTTCGCACGATGGTTCGGTCGACGCAACATGCGCATCCTCGCGCTGAAGTCGAACAAGAACCTGGATGAGTTGGCGCCCCTGTTGAGCAGCGGTGCATTGAAGGCGGTGATCGACGGACCCTACACCTTGCACGAAGCGCCACGACTGATCCGCCGTTTCGGGGAGGGCTTGCACACGGGCAAGGTGGTGCTGGAGGTTGCGGGTGCAGAGTGAGCCCCAACAGGGTGCATTGGACCAACGCATAGCTTGCAGCGGTGCGCCTAAACCGAGCGATCCTTCTCCCGTGCATCCTGCTGACGGCATTTGTGCAGGCCCAACTCCCCTATCAGGATCCTGCGGTTCAGATCAACGTGCGTGTCAACGACCTGCTCTCGCGAATGACGCCCGAGGAGAAATTTCGTCAGCTCTTCATGGTGGCGGGCGACTTTGGCGGTGATACCTCGCGCTTCAAGTCCGGGCTCTTCGGTTTCCAGGTGGACGCATCCTCGCAAGGCGATGCCGGCGGGCAACTGCTCAATTATTCTGTTGGCAGTGATGCGCGCCGCACGCTGGATAAGATCAACGGCATGCAACGCTACTTCATGGAGGAGTCGCGCCTTGGTATTCCGATGCTGGCCTTCGATGAAGCGCTGCACGGACTGGTGCGCAAGGGTGCCACGGCCTTTCCGCAGAGCATCGGCATGGCCGCCTCGTTCGATACGACGCTGATGTCGCAGGTGGCAACGGCCATCGCTTTGGAGACGAAGGCGCGCGGCATCCGGATGGTGCTCTCGCCCGTTGTGAACCTGGCCACCGACCCGCGCTGGGGCCGCGTGGAGGAGACATACGGCGAGGACCCGCTGCTCGCGTCGTGCTTCGGTGTGAGCTACGTGAGGGCTATGGAAAGTCGCGGCATCATCACTACGCCAAAGCACTTCGTGGCCAACCATGGCGAGGGCGGTCGCGACAGCTATCCGGTCTTTCACAGTGAACGGTTGTTGCGCGAGAGCTACTTCAAACCCTTCAAGGCGGCGATCCAACTCGGTGGCGCGCGCTCGATCATGACATCCTATAACTCGCTCGACGGTCGTCCGTGCAGTGCGAACAGCTGGTTGCTGAACGATGTGCTCCGCACCGACTGGGGCTTCCGCGGCTTCGTGATCAGCGACGCGGCCGCCACTGGTGGCGCCAATGTGCTGCACTTCACCGCGCGCGACTATGAAGATGCCGGACAACAGAGCGTGGAGAACGGTCAGGACGTGATCTTCCAGACCGACTTCGCGCACGCGGATCTGTTCAAACGGCCTTTCCTGGATGGAAGCGCGGATCCCGCTGCGATTGACAGTGCGGTGGCGCGTGTGCTAAGGATGAAGTTCGAACTGGGGCTGTTCGATGAACCGTACACGAGCGACTCGCTGCTGAACGCGCTTAACCTCCAGAAGCACCGTGCACTGGCATACGAAATGGCGGTGAAGGGCGCGGTGCTGCTGAAGAATCGGGACAAGGCGTTGCCGCTTCCCATCACGGCGCAGAAGATATTGGTGGTCGGTCCTGATGTCGTTGAGGCACGGCTCGGCGGATACAGCGGTCCAGGGAACACTCCGGTGAGCATCCTCGATGGGCTTCGCGAACCGCTGGCTTCATCCGCCCAGGTCAGCTACGTGGAAAGCTGCGGGCGCAAAGACATGCGCATCGAGACCTTCCCGACCATGTGGCTCTTTCACAGCGATGGGCAAACGCTTCACCCTGGACTGCGCGGCACCTACTACAATGGCATCGACCTGAATGCGGCACCAGCCTTTGCGCGCAACGATGCGAACATCGAATTCCAATGGACGCTCTTTGGTCCGGATCCGCGCGTGGCCTTCGATCATTTCGCGGCGAAGTGGGATGGCGTGATCGTGCCGGAGATCAACGGCACATTCCGCATCGGCATTGAAGGGAACGACGGCTACCGGCTCTATTTGAATGACCGGTTGCTGATCGACCGATGGGAGGAGCAAGGCTTTGCCACCACGTTCGTGCCCTTCACCTTCTCGAAATGGGAGCGTGTGAAACTGCGCGTGGAGTACCGCGAACGCGCTGGCAACGCGCGCATCAGGCTCGTGGTGGAGGAAGCCATGTGCCCTTGGATAACGCCATGCAGCAACGATGCTGCCGTGAAGGCCGCGAAAGCCAACGATCAGATCATCATCGTCGCCGGTACTGAAGAAGGCGAGTTTCGCGACCGCAGCAGCTTGAAACTTCCTGGCGAACAAGAAGAGTTGATCAAGCGCATGGTGGCTACCGGCAAGCCGGTGATCGTGGTGCTCGTGGGCGGCAGCGCCATCACCATGGACAACTGGATCGACGATGTGGATGCCGTGCTCATGGCCTGGTATCCCGGCGAAGCAGGCGGCCTCGCCATCGCCGATCTCCTGCTGGGCAACCGCAATCCCAGCGGCAAATTGCCGATCTCCTTCCCGCGCAACGAAGGACAACTGCCGCTGATCTACAACCACTACCCCACCGGTCGAGGCGATGATTACGTGGATGGCACAGGGCATCCGCTCTTCCCCTTCGGCTATGGGCTCAGCTACACTTCCTTCGAGTACAGCGATCTGAAGCTCGACCGAACGACCTTTTCAGCGAAAGACACCGTACTGGTCACTTTCACCGTGAAGAATACCGGAGCAGTGGCCGGCGAAGAAGTCGTTCAACTATATGCGCACGATGAACTCGCCAGCATCGCACGGCCGGTGAAGGAACTGAAGGGCTTCCAGCGCGTGGCACTGCGACCCGGCGAGGCGAAGACCGTGACCTTCAAGCTGCACGCTTCGATGTTCGCCTTCCCGAACGCCGAGATGAAGGAGGTGACCGAGCCGGGGATGTTCCGGATCATGATCGGCGGATCGAGCAAGGACATACGCTTGCGGGCGATGGTGGAGTACCTGAAGTAATCGCGCTACCGGATCCTCCCACCCACCAGCTTCTTCGTCACCAGCGGCGGGCGCTTGTCGCGGAGGAAGACGTACTTCTCATCGGTGCTCGCTTCCGCAGCGAAACGGTACCCGTCGCCATCGTAGGCTTTGATCCGCTCGGCATCGAGCAGGCGATGCTGCACGATGAAACGCGCAAGCGCCCCACGCTGGTTCTTCACATAGGTCTGCAACGGCTTGTATGCTCCCCCAACCTTGTCCTTGAACTCCGGGGTGATCACGCGGGCCTTCAGCGCTTTGGTGTTCACCGCCTTGAAGTACTCGCTGCTGGCGCAGTTGATCACCACTTCGCTCTTCGTCGCCTTCAGGTCTGCGTTGAGCGCTTCGGTGATCCGATCTCCCCAATAGGCATAGAGGTCCTTCGCCTTGCCCGCACCGAATGGTGTTCCCATCATCAGGCGGTAGTCCTGCATGAGGTCCAACGGACGCAGCACGCCATAGAGCCCGCTGAGGATGCGCAGGTGGTGCTGGGCGAAGCGCAGGTCGTCGCTGCTGAGCGTGCGTGCTTCCAGTCCGCGGTACGCCTCGCCGTTGAAGGTGAAGACGGCCGGTCGTGCGTTCTCGGGCGTGAAGGGTGTGGACCAGCGCGCGTAGCGCTCCTTGTTCAGCTCGCCGAGCTTCGGGCTCAGGTCCATGAGCGCCGAGAGCTTCTTGGCGCTGAGCGTCTTCAGCTTCTCCACCAATATGGCGGCGTGCTCCAAGAGCGCGGGCTGCGATGCCTCCTTCACCGGTGGCGTGTCCACGGCGAGATCCTTGGCGGGGGAAAGCAATATGAGCATGGGGGGAAATTAGCGCCGACCTCGAGGCGGCAACGACCGTCAGCCAATGGGGCGGTCAAGCAAGCGCAGCAACCGGATCCAACCTCGCCTCTGGATCCGGGTCCGATTGGCCCTCGCGCCACTGCACGATCTCGGGCTCCGTCACCACCGTCATGATCATGAGCAGCACGATGGTGTACGGGTTCAGCGACCCGATGAGCCAGCTCTCGTACATGAGGCTGAAGAAAATGGAGAACATGATGGCCAAGCTCATCGGCACCAGCTTGCTGGCCTTGAAGAAGAGCAGGAAGAGGCTGCGCAAGAAGATGATCAGGCCCACGAGGCCGGTGTTCAGCCACATGCTCAGGTAGGTATTGTGCACGCCGCCCTGATGCCCTTCGCGTTCGAGAAAGAGGCGGTATCGCCTCATGATGGTCTCATCATTGGCGAAGCCTCCTCCGAACACGAAGTACTTCTGGATGTGCCCCCATGCGAAGTCCCACGCGAAGTAGCGGCCGCTGCCCTCTTCGAGCGTCTCGAGCCTGAAGTAGGCCTGAAGGCCCAGTGCGATGATGACCGCCTCGAGGTTCGCGCTCACCACCTCGACCGCGAGGATCATGGCCACCAACCCGACGAAGCCCATCAGCGCGGAATACGCGAAGAACCGGTGGAAGACGATGAAGATGACCGAGGAAGCCAATGAGGCCCTTGACCCGCTCATGACCAGGAAGTACAGGATGACGCCGAAGATCACGACGCGCTCGCGCCATTGAAAGAGCTTCGGGTTCACAGCGTTCACCACGGCGGCCAGCATGAGCAGCAGATAGCAGTAGATCGCCATGCCGTTCGGATTACCGAAAATGCCCCTGAAACGGCCCATCACGTGCGAGTACTTAGGGCTCATCCATTGCAGCACGAAGCCGAACAACAGGATGAGCACCATGAAGAACACGAGGTTGCGGAAGAAGGGCCAGCCCTGCCGCCGGTAGCAATACAGCACGAAGTTGGGCACCACCAGGAACATGAGCGCGTAGCTGATGGTCTTCTGCAGCGCCATGAACAGATTGGTGCTGAACACCAGTGGGAACAAGCTATAGAGGAAGAAGGGGATGAAAACGGTGAATACGTTCGAGAGCGGGGCGAAACGGCGGGTCTCCAGCAGGAAGATCGCCGCCACCGCGATCACGTACAGGTTCTTCGCTGTCTTGAACACGTTGAGCATATAGAACATGTCCTTCTGCATGTCGGAGATCACCAGCACGATGAGCAGCCCGAAGAGCACCTCCGGCCATAGGTCACGCGACTTGAAGAAGAAGACCGAGAGCGGCAGCAGCGCATAGATGGCCTGTTGCAGATAGAATCCCGTGGCGACCCAGATCAGGATCACCAGCACAAGCTGCCAATGGCCACGCACGAAGGCTAGCATGGGCTCAGGGTGTTCATGGTGCTTGGAACGCGATCAACCGCTTTAGGGCATGCGCTGGCCGCTGACGCGCGAAGGCCCGCATGACCTCCACCTCCCGTTCCCACTGCCGTTCATCCGCGGGCTTGCGCCAGCGTGCGGTGTGCCATGCCATCTCTGGACGCATGGCTGCTGACATGCTGTCCAGCACGGTCAGGCAGCGGTCGGTGGCCAGTGCGCCCTCCAAAAGCTCAAGGCCATGTGCAACGAAGCGCGCACGCAGGCCCTCATGGCGCATCATGGCCAGGAACAGCCGGGAGAGCGGCACGTGCGCTTTGCGCACCGTGATGAACAGGTCGGTGCTGGCCGGCGCATTGGCCCCGAAGCCGAGGTCACTGTCGCCCATGATCATGCGCCAGCGCCCATCAAGCGGGGCCTTCCCGGGCTTTCCGGTGTAGCGCCAGTACTTCACGTTCTGCCGGGGCCAGTCCATGTTGCCAAGGATCATCTGCGAGGCCATGTACGTGAGAAAACCATCAACATCAAGGTGAGCCTCCAAGGTATCGAGCCATGCCGGATCGAAAGCATCCCAACGCTCCGTGGCTGCCATCAGCCGCGAGAATCGCTTCACATCCGCGCTGTCGCCCCTGTAGAGCGCGTTCTTGTCCTCGATGATGGTGATCCGCTTCGCGTTCGCCCCATGCCTTCGCGCAAGTTCATGCTCGTCGAGACGCTGGCGCAGATGATGCACGCCCTGGTACGCGCCGTTGATGTAGGCCACGCACGTGAGCGCCTTGCTCGTGCCGAAAGGAAGGCCTTGGCAAAGCTGATGCTGGTAGGCATCACGCAGCATCGCCTTCACTTGGTCATTGCCTGCGGCGCGCAGCACGAGGGCGAACGAGCCTTGGCCGTCTCCGTCCGAAAAAAGCGCATGACCCAACGGTTCATTGAATACCAAGCGATAAGCGTGCTGAGGGAAGCCGCGCGTCATCTGACCATTGATCCTCATGGCGGCATCCACTTGGAAGAGCTCCGCGCCGTCAGGGTCGATCAATTGCAAGCGTGCCTCACGCTCCCATGCATCGCCGCGGCCGTGGTAGTTGCCGGGGTACTTCCACCATTTGGGGTCGATCGCGTAGGAACGCATCAAGGCCTGCGGAAGCCGCAGGATACCGTTGCCCGGCACTGCGATCCCCCGGTCCTCGCCGAGCAGGCCATCGGGCTCCATGCTGATCGAGAGCACGGGCAATGAATGCCGCTCGAACAGGAAGGTGCGCATGGCGTAAGGTCCTCGTGCCCGCAGCCCTTCGCTTTGCGCGGCGCGCACAATAAGTGCACTGGGAAGGCCGGGCTTCGGGTGCCTCCATTGCATCGCGGTCGGTGTGGCCAGCGCACGCGCAACGGCACGGCGGTCGCGCACGGCTGGCATGAGGATCTCGGGGCCTCCGCCTCGGGCACGTTCGATGTCGTTGCTCGTGGTTACCCAGAGCCGGTCGCCATGCGTGGCTGCAATGGCGATAGTGGAGCCCTCGGCCACGAGCGCATTCGCCGGCGAGATGCGCGGTGGCTCGTCCGGCGTGCTGCGCGGCGCTGGTTCGCTCCGCGGCAAGCCCGAAGCAAGTGCGGCGCAAAGGGCGCACCCGGCGAACAGCACCAGCAATGGACGGATGTGCTCGCCTCGCTGCATGGATCAGCGCTGGCCGGAAGCGAAAGCCCAGCGCACAAGCAGGGCGAAAGGAATCCCCACCGCGATGGCTACCAAAGGCGCGTTGCCGCAACCCAGGCCCAGCACGAGCGCACCGAAGCGCAGCGCGCGCTCACTGCCTGAACCGGTTTGGCCACCCATGAGCATGGCGAAGGCCAGCAGCAGCACGGCCAATGGCAACTGCGCACCGGCAAAGCCTGCGGCCAGCGCAGCGGAGGCGGCCCACAGTGCGAATTCCTTCATGCCAGCGGCACCCATGCGACCTCCCACGCGCGCCAGAAGCGCGCCCAGTGCGGCAGCGCAGAGAGTCCTGAACAACAGCAGCGGGATATCCTGCGGCGCGAAATGCCCCATGTTGTCCACGACGAAGCCCAGCCAGTCCATGTGCGCGGTTTGCCGCCAAAACTAGAGGCGGCGCGGCCATCGCCGGCATCTTCAGACCCGAATAGGTTAACCGATGGTTCGGCATATTTGCCGCTGATTCGATCGGGGACCGTGCAACCTCCTTGATCGCGGTTGTACTTCCTCTCCTTCTGCCGGCTCATGCTCTTCAACACGATCCACTACGCGATCTTCTTCCCGGTCGTGTTCGCCTTGTACTGGTTCGTGCTGCGCCGAAGGCTGCGCGCGCAGAATCTCATGCTGCTCGCGGCCAGCTATTTCTTCTACGCTTGCTGGGACTGGCGCTTCGTATTCCTCCTGGCCTTCTCCACCCTGCTCGACTACTTCAGCGGGCTGCGCGTGCAGGCCGCATCAACCGCTGCCAGCAAACGGATCTGGCTGATCGCGAGCGTGGGGATCAACCTCGGCTTCTTGGGGGTCTTCAAGTACTTCAACTTCTTCGCCGCCTCTTTCGCTGACCTGGCGCGCACGGTGGGCTACGAGCTTGACCCGGTGGTGATCGATGTGCTGCTTCCGGTCGGCATCAGCTTCTACACCTTCCACGGATTATCCTATGTGCTCGATATCTACTATGGCCGAAAGGAGCCCACCACGGACCTGGTGAACTACTCGCTCTTCGTGGCCTTCTTCCCCTTGCTGGTGGCTGGCCCCATTGAACGCGCTACTCACTTGCTGCCGCAACTCGAGCGGCCCCGCTCATTCAACCGTGCACAGGCGGTTGATGGCTGCCGGCAGATCCTCTGGGGCCTCTTCAAGAAAATGGTGGTGGCCGACAACGCTGCGCGCCTGCTGAATCCGGTGTTCAATAACCATGAGGAATTCCAAGCCAGCACCCTGGTCTATGCGGCCGTGCTCTTCGCCTTCCAGATCTATGGCGACTTCAGCGGCTATTCCGACATCGCGCTCGGCTCTGCGCGCCTGCTCGGGGTGGAACTGCTCCAGAACTTCGCATTCCCCTACTTCTCGCGTGACATCGCCGAATTCTGGAGGCGCTGGCACATCTCGCTCTCGTCCTGGTTCAGGGACTATGTGTACATACCGCTCGGCGGCAATCGCGGCGGGAAATGGATGGCGGCCCGCAATACGGCGGTGATCTTCCTGGTGAGCGGCTTCTGGCACGGTGCCAATTGGACCTTCCTGGCATGGGGCGCGCTGCACGCGATGCTCTTCATGCCCTTGCTGCTCACCGGAAGCAATCGGCGGCACCTGGGCGCGGTCGCCGAGGGCCGATGGTTGCCTACGCTGCGTGAAGCCGTGAGCATGCTGCTCACCTTCGGCGCCGTGACGCTCGCATGGGTCTTCTTCAGGGCCAAGAGCATCGGTGAAGCCATCAGCTATCTGTTCCACATGGCGGATCGGAGCCTGTTCACCGTTCCGGAGCGCTTGTCGGCGCGCATGGCCGTGGTGATCTTCCTGCTCCTGTTGGTCGAATGGCGAGCGCGTACTGATCGCCATGGGCTGCAAAGCCTCGGCTTGAACTGGCCGCGGTGGGCACGGTGGGCTTTCTACTATGTGATCGTGTTCTTCATCCTCCGCTTCGCTGGGAACACGCAGCAGTTCATCTACTTCCAATTCTGACGGGCCATGCGACCCTTCCTCAGCCACCTGATGATCTTCGCCTTGCTGCCTTTGGCCGCAGTGACCGCTGCTGTCTGGAGAGCCGATGGCACAACGGACGCGTTCTACCTGCGCTTCACTACCCCGAAGGCCAGCAGCAAGATCATTGGCACGTCCCGCGCTGCGCAGGGCATCCGGCCCGATGTGCTCGACAGCACCTTGAACGACGCAGGATGGGACGTGAAGACCTTCAATTACGCCTTTGCCAAGGGCATTTCGAACTACGGGCCTGCCTATCTGGCATCGGTGATGCGCAAGCTCGACCGCTCGCGCACCGATGGCATCTTCGTGCTCGCCGTTGATCCCTGGTGCTTGGACATGCGCCACGGTGATGGTGATGGGACGGGTTGGTCCGAGGACGATAAACCAGTGGCCTCGTGCATTCCGGTGGCCGCACGACCAAACCTGGAATACCTGTTCACGGTGTATAACAATCCGATCCTTACCATTCTGTTCCCCAGCGAACAGCAGCGAAGCGACATGGTCCTCCATGAGAACGGCTGGCTCGAGGTGCGGATCGACCTGAGTCCGCGCAAGGTGGCTTGGCGTACCGAGGAAAAGCTCAAGGAATACCGAGCGAACGCCATCGGATCCAGTCTTTCGCCCTTCCGCATGGCTTCCCTGCAGGCTATGATCGATAGCCTCGCACCTTACGGCACGCCGATGCTGGTGCGGTTGCCTGTGCCTGCCGCAATGCTCGCAGTCGAGGATGGCACCATGCCCCACTTTGATGCCGTCATGGAACGGACAGCCCGATCGCAGGGCATCCGCTACCTGAATTTCACGCGCCTCCCGGATCACTGGTCATATACCGACGGCAATCATCTTACAGCAAATGAAACCGGCAAAGTGACCACTGCGATCGGCGAATTCCTGATTCAGAGCCGGCAGGAAGAAGGCGCGCCTTGATATTGAGCGGCTTCAATCGGCCACATACCTGCATCCACCTGCCGCATGCCTAAGTTTGGCACCATGCAGCGCAGGCTCATTTTCTTGCTTTTGGGTATGCCAGTGCATGCTTCCTCGCAGCTCATGGAACTGGTTAACGCCTACCTAACCGTTGCTCCTGGAACCACTTTGCGCCTGGCATCACCCCTCACCTGGCAAATGGCACCGGGCGCCATCGTGGCAAACGATGGACTCATTGACCTAGGTTCAAATGCGGAAATCATCGAGCAGCCCGGCGCACCCTTCATTGGCACCGGAATCGAACTGGCCACCTGGGCATTGACTTTACCTCTGGCGGGTGACGAACCCGGCAACCTGGGGCTCACGCTTGCCACATCCTATTCCGGCGGAGGCTTGGTTGTTGAGCGCGGCCACCTGCCCCGCTATTCGGATAATGGCACCCCAAGCATCGGCCGCTGGTACCGTGTAAGCACCCCGTTCTCGACAACAGCGACGCTGGATGCCTTGCTCAACTACGACATGACTGAGATCGGCGGCGTTCTTCCCTCAGGCCTTGCGCTCTTATACGGTCCTGGGCCTGGCGGTCCGTGGGAGCCAAGCCCAACTGTCGGCGATGAGCCGCAGCAATCGCTCAGCGCCAGCGTTCCTGCTCCCGAGGTGTTCATCACTGCTTTCGATCTTGATGCAGCGCTTTCCGCCCCCGAGGCCAGCCGAGCAGGATGGCGGTGCTGGCCAACGGTCTTCGCCAATGGTGTATCGCTTGCCAACGATTCAGGGGAGGTGCTGCACGAGGTCCATTTGCACGATGCATCAGGCCGGATCGTTCATCAGGCCCGTTTCGCGGATGCGGGTCATAGCGTGCGCTTACAGTTCAATAGTCTATCGGCTGGCGCCTACGCCTTGGTGATCAATGGCGGCGAAACGGTGTTCAAGCTGGTGAAGCCATGAAGTCGATCACCATCGCATGCTGCATCGGCGCCAATGCGTTGACCGCGCAATGGCAAGTGCCGGTTCATCTTCTTATGTTAGACGCCATGCTGCGCGGGCTGCTTTTCATCCTTGTCCTCACGCCCGTATGGGCCGCTTGCCAGTTGTCCAGCTTGGCCGAAGCAACTCTGACGATCAGCCCTGGCACCTCCCTACGGGTCAACTCACCTGTCAGCTGGCAATTGGAACCGGGAGCATCAATCGTGAACAATGGGTTGATTGACCTTGGCACAGCAGCAACGATCGAGGAGCAGGACGGCGCCCCCATCACCGGCAGCGGCGTTGAGCGGGCGGTTTGGCCATTGGCTGCACCTCTAGCCGCAGCCGAGCCCGGCAACTTGGGGCTTACTCTCACCACGCCTTATTCCGATGGGGGCCTCTCCGTTGAGCGCGGCCACCTTCCCCGCTTTGCTGACAATGGCACGCCAAGCATTGGTCGATGGTACCGTATATCTACGCCATTGCCAACGTATTCCACGATCGACGCAGCACTTCACTATGACCTGACGGAGCTAGGGCCATCCCAGGCTTCAGCGCTGGCCATATTCGCGGCGAGCAGTGCCAATGGCCAATGGAATCCGATTCTCACAGCAATCAATCCGGAGCAGAACCTCAGCGGAAGCGCTCCGTCGCCCGAGGTTTTCTTGACGGCATTCGACTTGGACCTGGCCACTAGTGCCCCCACCTCTACGAACGGGAATGAATGGAGCGTGTCGCCGACCTTGGTTGACGATTGGGTCGGGGTCGAATCGCGCAGTGGCCGGTCCATCGAATCCTTGGAATTGATGGATTGCCAAGGGCGAATTGTGCAGCAAGAGAACGAACTGGGCGCGCAGCGGGCAGCATTGGATATGACTCGCCTACCGGTTGGTTTGTACATGCTGTGCATCAATGGTGGCCAAAGCGGATTCAAACTACTGAGGCGATGAAGCAGGTGTTAAGCCCGCTGCTGTTCGCGCTAGCGGTGCCATGCTCGGCGCAATGGGATGTTCCTGTGCGCATCGAGCTCGATGGTGCCGATGATGCAAAGCGGCAGGTCATCGGATTGTCGACTCCCGTTGCGCCCGATGCAGCAGTAAGTGTTGACGCCTCGCGTGGCTCTGCAACTACCTATGCCGTAGTTTCGGGATCGGTCGTGCTCATTGGCGACTTGGTTCCGCCTCCCCCTGCATACGCGCCGGGCATGATCGTCAACATCATGCCGACCCAAACCAATGAGGCTAGCGTGATGCTGGATCTAAATGGTCTTGGGGCCCGCTTGATCATCAATCGGATCGGATTGCCCTTGGATAGCGCAGCCCTGCCTGTTGGAAAACCCGCCCGCCTCATCTACGACGGACAATCTTTCCGTGTGCTCTCCTCGTTGCTCATGCCGTGCCCGAGCGGTTATTATGCGGCCGGTCGGGAGTATTGCATAGAATCCGCTGCCAATTCAGACACGACCTTTTACGGGTCTGCTTATGAGTGCAGGGTCAAAGGTGCCCGTTTATGCACCATGGGCGAGTGGGTGAACGCCTGCCTCGCCAATCCGGCTTTCATCGGAACGGTTCTGAGTCCCGAATGGGTGGATAGCGCCGCGAATGACAACGATGGAGCGAAGCGGGTGGGCGGGCCCGGCGATGGAATCAACGGAGGCGCTACCGGCATCGATTGCCTCTACGGCGGCTGGGCGCCTTATGGCACGGGATCATCACGCTTTCGATGCTGCACCAACCGCTGATATACACCATAGGAGCGTGCCTGCTGGGCCTGCTCACCGTGGCGCCGACCATGGCTCAGGTATCAGTGGACGCACCCGTGACGCTATCTGGCCTTCCTGGTCAGCGGGCCATAGAAGGCATCGCGCCCCCAACGCACGCAACCTCGGCCATCACGGTTGAAGGATCAGTGCTCTCGAGTTACATGTGGGCGACAGGCGCACAAACCGACACCATCATCGACCTAGGCACGGTCCCAGCGGTTCAGCAATACACCGATGGCCTAATCGTTCGCTTCCTTGTCAATGCTGGGATATCGGGGCCATTGGGTATCCGTATCGACGAACTTCCCGCGCTCCCGCTCCGAAGGCCGGATGGTCTTCGATTGGCGAGCGGGCAGCTCGAAGCAGGCACGGTGGCCGAAGTGCTATTGACCGATGGCCAGTTCATCCTCATGAGCGCATCCGAGCGCGGTTGTCCAGAGGGCTACACCCCGGTGAATGGCGATTATTGCATCGAGACCAATCCTCCATCCACCACCGGCACATGGCAGTGGGCCGTTGCGAAATGCGCTTCGCGTGGCGGGAGCCTTTGCACATGGGGAGAGTACGCCGCTGCCTGCATGATGCTCGGCAGTCAACTCGGCGGCATGCATGCCAACTGGGAGTGGATCGACGACACCAGTAATCACACCCATGGAGCTGACAGTGCTGGCCGGACCACCTGCATGAGCCAGCGAACCACTCTGATCACTGTTGCTGCGAAGGCCCGTTGCTGCTACCATTTGAGGTGACCTGACATGCGCAAGACCTTCACCACCGCGGTCCTTGCTGGCTTCACCAGCTTCGTGTGCGCCCAAGTGGTCATTGATAACCGCATTGAGCTCGTTGCCCCCGACGGTGCTCAGCGACAGGTTACCGGCATTCCTTCATTAGCCGAACCCGCTGCTGTCCAATCAGCGCAGCAGGAGCAGTCCAATGCGCATCGAGTCGCTCTGGCAAGCGTTGAAGCCGCTGTTTGGTCCGTTAGCATCAACGGCATGGGCACAACTCCGGTGGCTGGCACGCACATCGTCGTCTTCGCGCCGGAACAAACCCTGGCCGGTGCCCTCCAACTCATTTTGAATGGTGCTGGCCCCTTCGCGGTGGTGCATCGCATCGGCGACGCCGTGCTCGGAGAAGAAATCGCCCCAAACGCGCCGTTGTCGCTCGTCTTCGATGGTGACCGTTTCCACGCATTGAGCGGCACGGTGCATCGCCCGCGAGAGTGCTCCGGCGAACTGGTCGCGGTGACCAACCAATTCTGCGTGGAGGTCGCGGAACGCGAACCTGCCAACTTCTTCGATGCAGCGCGCACTTGCGTCGAAGCGGGCAGACGGCTTTGCAGCTGGGGTGAATGGCACAACGCCTGCCGGTTGCGGGTGGAGCTGGGGATCGTGAACATGATCGGGAACTGGGAGTACACGGACGATACCGCTAACGAGGACAACACCGTCCGGATCATCGGCTACAGCTCATGCACCATCGCAGGCGGCTTCGTGGTCGGTAATGGGACACAAGCTTACCGTTGCTGCCTCACGAGGTGAAGCCTCGAGTGTATCCTGCGCTAGGCCATGCTGTTCAATTCCATCGACTTCGCGGCGTTCCTGCCGATGGTCTTCCTTATCCATTGGCTGATCCTGCGCGGACAGCGCGCTCGCAACGCATTCCTGCTGCTGGCGAGCTACGTCTTCTACGGATGGTGGGATCCGCGCTTCCTAAGCCTGTTAGCGCTCAGTTCGCTCATCGATTTCTGGGTATCCAAGCGCATAGGGAAGGAAACCCGAACTGCCAGGCGCAAGGCACTGCTGCTGTTGAGCCTCGCTGCCAACCTGGGCATGCTGGGCTTCTTCAAGTACTACGACTTCTTCGTTTCCAACTTCGAATCAGCTTTCAGCCTCTTCGGGCATCCGCTGCAGCTCAGGCACCTCGATATCATCCTGCCCGTCGGCATCAGCTTCTACACCTTCCAAACACTCAGCTATACCATCGATGTGTACATGGGCAGGCTGAAGCCGAGCACCGATGGGCTGAGTTTCATGGCCTTCGTGAGCTTTTTCCCTCAACTCGTGGCGGGTCCCATTGAGCGCGCCACGCATCTGCTGCCCCAATTCAGCAAAACGCGCTCGTTCTCCTTGGAACAAAGCAGCGACGGCTTGCGCCAGATGCTCTGGGGCCTGGTGAAGAAGGTGGTGGTGGCGGACAATTGCGCGCCATATGTCGACTCCATCTTCGCTGCACCTGAAGCAGCTAGCGGCAGCACGCTGCTCGTTGGCGCTATGCTATTCAGCTTCCAGATCTACTGTGATTTCAGCGGCTACAGCGATATCGCCGTTGGCTGTGCGCGCCTCTTCGGCTTCGACCTCATGCGCAACTTCGCCTATCCTTATTTCTCGCGCGACATCGCTGAATTCTGGCGCCGATGGCACATCAGCCTGAGTTCCTGGTTCCGCGACTACGTTTATGTCCCACTCGGAGGCAGCCGTGGCCGGCTCGGCGCCACGATGCGGAACACCTTGATCATCTTCATCATCAGCGGCTTCTGGCATGGCGCCAATTGGACCTTCATCTGCTGGGGCGCTGTGCACGCGCTCTATTTCATGCCCCGCTACCGCCAAGCGCAATCGC
>JADIYA010000030.1 GCA_016705545.1 Flavobacteriales bacterium | reverse complement strand
GGCGTCCTCCACGGGCCGCGTCACGCTGTTGGCCACCTCCTCCGGCGCGGCGCCGGGGTACATGGTGCGGATGGTGATGACGGGCTGGCTGAAGTCGGGCATCATCTCCACGCCCAGCCCGCGGTAGGCCACGATGCCGCCGAGGAAGAGCACGCCGAAGAGCACGATGATGAGCGAGGGCCGCTCGATGGCGATACGGGTGAGGTTCATGGCCGTTGGGGATGGGCGTGGTTCAACGGTAGGTGACACGGGCGCCGTCGCGCAGGCTCACGGCCCCGCTGGTCACCACCAGTTCGCCGGCCTTCAGGCCCTGCATCACGGCCAGCCTGCCGTTCTCGGCCGCTGCGGTAATGATGGGTATGCGGCGGGCCACGCTATCGCGCACCACGTACACCTCGGGCGCAATGGCGGAGCCCAGCAGGGCGCGCGCCGCAATGGTCACTTGGTCGGCGGCGGTGCCGGAAGGCAGTTCCACCGTGGCGGACAGACCGGCCACGATGCGCGTGTCCTCGGCCAGTTCAATGCGCACGGGGAAGCGGTTGGCCACATCGCCGCGGCGGCCGATGCTTGTGCACGGTGCCTTGCACGGGGTCGGGCAGGTCGCCCAGCGTCACCTGTACGGCCTGTCCATGCTGGAAGCGCGCCACATCCACTTCGCCTCGCTGGAGCAGCACCTCCAGCTCGCTCGGATCGCTAAGCATGGCCACCGGCATGGAAGGCCCCACCACGGTGCCTTCCTCCACTAGCAGTTGGGTCACCTCGCCATCGAATGGCGCGCGGATGGTGGTGCGGCCCAATTGTTCGGTGATGTTGGCCAGTTGGATGCGGGCGGTCTGGAGGGCCTGTTCGGTGCGCTCCAGTTGGATGCCCTGCACCGCATCGGCGGCGGCGAGCACCCGGTAGCGGGCCTGGTCCTTCTCCAATGCCGCCACCTGCACCTGTGCGGACTCCTGCTGCAGGCGCAACAGCTCGCCATCGAGCTGTACGATGAGGTCGCCTTGGCGCACCTGCTGGCCTTCGCGCACGGCCACGCGCAGCACGCGTCCGGCACCTCGGCCATCACGCGGCCTTCGCGCAGGAACACCACGGTGCCACCGTAACGCGCGGTCCCTGTCCCAGCGCCGATCAGCGCGGCCTCCACGGTCACATGCACAGGGGCGTTCTTGTCGTGGCGGTACACGCGCTCCTCCACGGTGCGTTTGTTCATCACCAGCTTCACCACGGTGAGGGCCAGCAAGGCGGCCAACCCGGTCCAGAGCATCCAGCGTTTCATGGGCGTTCGTTCAGCAGCTTGCCGTTGAGGCGCGCCAGTTCCAGTTGGGCCTTGCGCAGTTGCACCAAGGCATCGATGTACAGCTGTTGGCCCTCACGCACGGCCTGGTCGGCCAGCACGAGGTCGGTGAGGGTCGCGAGGCCCTCGGTGTGTTGCAGCAATGTGCTGCGGCGGATGCGTTCGGCGAGTGCCAACTGGGTCTCCGCATCGGTGAGCGTTCGCGGGGCAAGGGCCTCATCCCGGGTGGCGCGTCGCTGCTCCAAGCCTTCGCGGTCGGCCACCGCATCGCGCAGCACGCCGGTCCGCTCCAGTTCCAACTCCTTCTGCCGCACCTTCTGGCTGATCGCCGTGCCATTGAACAGCGGCACCTGCAGGTGTGCTCCCAGTAGCTCACCGGATAGAGGTCGTAGCGGCTCTCGCTGCCAATGGGTCCAAAGCCTGTGTCGCCATACAGCCCGTAGCAATGGAGGGAGGGCAGCCGCGAGCGCTTCAACAAGCGGATCTCTGCCTGCCTCAGCAGCACGCCCTGCTCGGCGATCCAGGCCGGCGAGTGGCCTTCGGCGTATTGGTGTTTGTTGCACGGGTGCGGATGCGGGCTCGGTGGCCAGCAGGGCATCCGGCGGCAGGCCCATCATCAGGCGCAGCAGGTCCAGCACCTGTTCGTGTTGCGCCACCACGCGTTCCCGTTGGGTGCGCAGCTGGTCGCGCTGCAAGCGCAGGCGGTCCACATCGGTGCCGCGGGCCAGCAACTGGGCATGGAGCAGTTCCACGTTGCGCAGCATCGCCTCGGTGCTCAGCAGGTTGCTGTCCAGAAAGGTGCGCCGTGCCTGCAGCACCTGGGCGTTGTAGTAGGCGTTGCTCAGTTCCAGTACCACCTCCTCGCGGCTCCGTTCGCGTTGCATGCCGGCCATTCGCTCCGCCTCGCGCCACTGGATGCCCTCCCAGCTGCCCACATCCACCAGTGGCAGTTGGGCCTGCACGTTCAGCGTGATGTTGTTCGGCGTCCCGAACTGGACCCTCGCGGTACCGCCTTCCGGTCCGCCGAAGAAGGAGGCGGGCAGCAGCTGGTAGGGCAGGTCGGCGTAGTGGCGCATGTCGGCCACCCGCGCACCTTGGGCAGGAGGTTGGCCTGTTGCTCGTCCACGCGCGCCTCGGCCATGCGCAGGTCGATGTCGGCCGAACGCGATCGTTGGTCGTGGGCCAGCGCCAGGTCGATGCACTCCTGGAGAGAGCGCTCCGGCACCTCCGGCTGCGCCGTGGCGACCAAGCTGGCGACGAGCCATGCCGCGCTCAATAGGAAGCGTATGGAAAAAGCCGCGCGCATCACTCGAAGTAGTTGCCGTAAGTGGCGGGTGCGCGCCAAGGCGGTGCGCTGCGCCTCGGTCGCCGCGAAGTCGCGCAGTTGGTGGTGGATGGGCGGCAGGTAGTTGTGCAGCTGCTCGTTGTGCCTCACCCTCCATGGTGCAACGCTCGAAGATGAGCCCGAACTCCTCCGCACGTCCTTCAGGACCGTGGGGTCGCCGGTCGCGGGGTCGTAGGCGCCGAGGATGGCCACCATGTTGGCGATGCCGCTGGTGGTCTCGGGGTTGGCCTTCCAGCGCTGGCCGTTGTGAGCGTAATGGGGCAGGGCGTCGGTGGCCGTGGCCGGGTGCTGTCCGCTGCAGCGGTGGTGGTCGTCGTGGGTGGCCGCATCGTGGCTGTGATCGCCGCAGCTGCTGTTCAGCGTGGCGATGGCAAGTAGGAAGAGGGAAGGAGAAAGCGGTTCATGGGTGCAGGGTGTGGCAGGTTGAACGGGTGCGCGCAGGGCCCAGCGGGCCAAGAGGAAGAAGGCGGAGGTGAGCAGCGTGCGGAAGGTGAGCGCGCCGATGGTGGCCGTGCGGTAGGCGCCACCCGCTGTGATATGCTGCGCGAGCAGCAGGGCGCCCACGAGCAGCACACCGACCGCGGTCGCAAGCAGCAGCGTTGGCCAGCGGTGCTTCATCAGCAGGCCGGCACCGGCGGGCAGGTAGAGCAGGGAGGCGATCAGGTTGGCGACCACCACACCGGTCACGTAGGGCGACTCGCGCTCGCGGATGCCAAAGAGGTCCAGCAGCACAGAGGTGCTCAGGAACAGGGTGAGCGCACCGAAGGCGATGATCACCAGGCCGAGGATGATGCGCGGGAGCTTGCCGGGTTCCATGGCGGTTCAGCGGGAATGAGGTCAGGTTGGCACCGATGAGGGCCCCTGCCTTTTTGCGCACATCGAAGGAGCGGCCGCTCATGCGCCATTGCAGCATGTGCAGGCGGAAGGTGCCCATGATGATATGGCTGAGCGTTTCGGCCGAGTGGTCCGAGGTGAAGTCACCCGACCGTTGCCCGTCCTTGATAGCGTTGAGCAGGTGGCGGCGTTTCACCACCATGATGCGTTCAATACCGGCATCGATGCCGTGCGAGGCCTCCAGCACCCCGGTGGCGAAGATGGCCATGAGGTATTGGGGGTTTTTTTGGAAGTAGGTGAACTGGCTGTCGAACATGGCACGCACCCGCTCCACGGGGTCCGGGTGGGTCTCGGCCACGGCGGCCAGGCGCTCGTCGATGTTCGCGGCGAGGTGATGCAGCATGGTCACCAGGATCTCCTCCTTGCTCGCGAAGTGGCGGTAAAGGGCCGCTTCGGTGAAGTGCATGCGCTCGGCCAGGCGCTTGGTGGTGAGGCCGCGAAGCCATCCTCGGTCACCAGTTGTCCGGCGGCTTCGATGATCTCCAGTTGGCGGGGCTTAGTCTCCATGGGAAGGCTTGAGGTTGAAGAAGGCGGTGCCGAGCAGGAAGACCGCGGCCGTCATGGCCAGCGCGCCGATGAGGACGAACACGGGGCGCTCCGAGGTACACTTCGGCCAGGATGCCGGCGGGCATCAGCAGGCCGATGAGCCCGAGCCAGGAGGGTGAGGGTGGACCAGCGCAGCCGCTCACCGAAGTGGAGCAGCAGGTAGCCCATCACCACGTTGAGGAAGGCGAAGAGGTTGCCGTGTACGTGCGCGAGCCGGGCCTCGAAGTGCTTGCCCACGCTGTAGCTATCCACCCAGGCCTGCTTGTCGGGCGCGAAGTCGCGCAGGTAGATGAGCAGGAAGCCGTAGAGCATGAAGGCCCCCATGGTGAGGAAGCCGATGGCGATGTTGCGTTGTCCGTTCTGGGGGTGCGCTGTTAAACGAAACCAAGTAAGTGAACACTAACATACTGGTCGGTGACGATCGTCACC
>JADIYA010000029.1 GCA_016705545.1 Flavobacteriales bacterium | reverse complement strand
CTGCCTGCCTTTCTATCCGGGATTGGAGCATTCGGATGCGGAGCGCATCGCCAAGCTCATCCGTCAAGTGGCTGGAAGGCCGCAAGCAACCACCGCTTCGCCTGCACGGGTGAGGCATTGACCATGGATCCATACCTGCATTACGATCTGCTCCGGCGCACGCATCGCGCGCTCGCGCTCAAGGCAAAAATCCCAGCGCGCATTGAGCCGAGCACGTATCTCTGCACTCTCATGGTCGACTGTATTGAAACTGACTCAGGTCAATTGACTCCGTGAAAGAGTGATGGAGCGTACTTGTAAAATGGATGATGGCCGGGTTGGTCATGCACTGAGCCAAGGTGATGAATAACCGAGTGGAAATCGGGCAAGTGCAGCAGCTCTTGGCGGCTTTGGGCTATTCCTACCGGTGGGTTGGAGAGCCGCTAAGTTGACCGAGTTGGTAGCCTCTTTCACTTGGAGCCGCGCACGCTTTATTATTTCTCCGGCAAAGACCCTCTGGCGCTGCGCGACATGCATGATTCGGTCATTCTATGCCGAGCGGAAGCAGTCGACCAGCATCGCGCAGACCTTTCCTTCCTCGTGATTGAAGCTGACCCGCAGATTGTGTTCTGAAGCTGTGTTCTACGCTGTTCAGCTCAATTCCTGCTTCCTCGGTGCATTCAACGGCCATCATCCATCCTGAAGCTATCCTGGCCCCGAATGTGCAAGTCGGACCATATGCGGTCATTGGCAGATCGGGAATTGGCGCCGATACAGTAGTGGGCGCCCATGCAGTGATTCACGATGACTGCATGATTGGAACGCGAGTCAGAATCGAGACGCATTGCGCCATTGGTGTTTCTGGGGCTGTATGGGTCTGGGATGAGGAAGGCAATCAGGTGACGTTGCCGCAAGGAGGTCGCGTTTGGATCGGAGATGATGTCTTCCTCGGCGCGCATGTAGGCATAGTCAGAGGTCTCTTCAATGAAGCGACTTCAGTTGGGCATCGTTGCAGGATCGCACCCGGCTCAATGCTTGGCCATAGCGTGGTGCTGGAGGATGATTGTCATCTCGCGAACAATGTGAGCATCGCGGGCAGCGCCCGAATCGGATCAGGGAGCTTTTTAGGCTCGGGATGCAGCGTCCGCTCGCACGCCAAGCTCGCACCGCGCACGGTAGTGGGCAATGGTGCGGCAGTCGTATCCGATGTCATTGTGCCGGATACAGTAGTGGCTGGGGTTCCCGCCAAGGAGTTGAAGCCATCCGAGAACCCGAGGAAGGGAGTTCCCAAGCCGAAGGAAAGTGGTTAGGGGATTAGAGGTCCCGTGTTCGGACTGCAGGCACTCCGATGTACACGCCCGCCTTCTCAATGGTCTTGGTCACCATGGCCTTCGAACCGATTACCGTCTTTGGTGCCAAGGAGATTCCAGCACCGATGGTCGAGTTGGTTCCGATGAAGCATCCTGCTCCGACCTTAGCACCACCTGCCTCTTTGCCGGTGTGATCGAGATTGTTGGTCATCACCTGCGGACAGATATATGCGTCATCGTCTATATCGCAGCCTCGTGCGATGATGGCATCGTATCTCAGCGTCACCCTATCGCCGATGCGATTCAGTCCACTGGATTTCACCCCGCTGTCGATGTAGCACCCTTTGCCCACTACCGTCCGTTTGCGAAGCTCGACATGGCTCCGGATCTTGGTTTCGTCACCGATTGAACATTCCTCCCCGATGATGCAGAAATGATCCATGCTTACGCCATCGCCAAGGGTCGTATTGTCCTCAATCACGCACATGTTGCCGAGCTTTACCCGCGCTCCTATATGGACATTCTCTCCAATCACGCAATGCTCGCCGAAAGTCGTGCCTTCGCCAATGGTGGTGGATGCCGGAATCTGCATGGAAACGGTGTGTGTTTAGGCGCCGAAATTAGGCGAAGCGGGTCCATTGGGATTACATCACCCATTGCCTGTAACAACAGTCGAAAATGGTCGCCATGTCGGTCATTACAGCATCGGATTGGTGCAATGTGGCTGAACGCTAAGAGTGGGACATGGTTGCCATGGATTCGCTTGTCACCTGATACCTGCATTTTGATCATCGCCATGCATCAGGCTGAACCGGAAAGCCCGCCCTCGTTTCCATCTCGTCACCGCTTATCAGCATGCTGCCTTCTTGGAGTCATGCCTCGACAGCATCCTCGCGCAGCAATGCCCATTCGCTTACGAGGTGCTCTTGGGCGAGGACGATAGTTCGGATGGCACGCGCGCCATTGCCCAGCGCTATGCCGCGGAGCACCCGGACAGGATCCGCCTCTTCCTGCACCGGCGCGATCAGATGATCCGCATCGATGGGCGGCCCACGGGAAGGCACAACTTCCTCAACAACCTGCGCCACGCGCGCGGCCGCTACTTATGCCACATCGACGGCGACGACTACTGGCCCGATCCGCAGCGGCTGCGCATCATGGTGGAGAAGATGGAGGCGGAGCCCGACCTGGGGCTGGCCTTCCACAATGCGATGAATGTGTGGGACGATGGTCGGGAGCAGCCCTACTTCGATCCCGCCAAGGCCAAGCCGCGCTTCCCCCTCGAAGAGCTCACCGAGGCCAACTTCATCCCGACCTCCGGTGTGATCTGGCGCTGGGAGGGAATGCAGGAGTTCCCGGAAGCCTTCCGCACCGCGCCTTCGGCGATTGGGCGCTCAACGTGCATTTCGCGGAAGGGCCCGATCGGTTACGTTGACCGGATCATGAGCGTGCGCCGGGTGCACGAGGGCGGTATCATGAGCGTGATGGGCGAGTTGCGCACCATGCGCGGAATCGCGCTGGCGTATGAAGTGATGCATGGGCAGGCCACTGACCGGCTCGCGCCAGCCGCCCTGGTCCGCTGGGCCAAGCAGATCACCGATGGCTTCGATGCGCGATGCACGCCGGCGATCGTGAGAACGCCGCATGGTTCCTTGCGCATGCCGGGCGCGTGCCGCATGGCCATATCAGCCTCCGCCTTCGCGCGCTGGTGGTTGCAACTGCACTTTCCGAGGCTGATGCGCGCCTATGGTGCTTGGCGCAAGGGTCACTGAATGGTGCTTCGGGACTCCGCAGGCGATCAAAGGCCGAGGGTATCGGCGAGTATCGCGGTGAGCTTGCGGTTGCCCGCAGCGCTCACGTGATCGCTGTTGCTGAAGTCCCCTTCGAGGAAGCGCGGGTCATGGGACAGGTCGTGGTAGCTGACATGGCCGTGCCGGTGCGCGAGATCGCGGCCGATGGCCCGGGCCAACCGCAGCTGGCGATCATCCACTTCCTTGAGGTAGGCTGGATGCATCGGTGGGAAGAACAGGTGGACCCGCGCATCGTGCAAGGCCGCGAGCGCGATGATGGCTTCCAAGTGGTTCAGATTCCCCAGGATCCGTTCATGGTCGCTGCAGGTATGCCGGTCAGCGGTCTTCTTGGCGTCGGCAAGGAGATCCAATCCGGGCTTCGGCCGGTTGAATGCGCCACCGAGATCCCCGCAGCTGCGGTTGTCCAAGCCATGCAACAGGTGATCGCGCAGCATGGCCAGCAGCACCGGCTTGCGGTTGTTGAGCAGTTCGAAGCGATGGTCGAGCCGGGAGGCTTGCTCGGGCATGTCCATGTGGATCACATAGTTCTTCACGCGCCACGGCTCGCGGCCATGCTCGATGCTGGCGCCGATGGAGGCATAGGAGACCGGGATGATGATGGACCGCAGTTGGGGCAGATGACCGATGCACTGCTCCGCGATCGCGAGATCGCGCCGATGGTCCTGACTGATGTTCGCGGCATTGTAGGCAGGGCTCCTGAATCCCTGGGGATCAATGCCGTTGTATGCATGCGAGTTGCCCAGGATCAGCAGCTCGATGCTGTCGCCGCGCTGGGTCAGGAGGTCGTGCGTGTACCGGTAATCGTTCGGGATCCTCCGCAAGGCCAGCTCGGTGAGCGCTATCACCACCAGCAGGGGGAGCAGGAATAGCGAGGCACGGCGCAGGTACTGCTTCATGCTTCAGAACTGGAAGTAGATGAAGGAGACCTCACGGCCGGTGTGCACGAGCGACGCGATCGCGAGCGCATAGTACACGGCCCACCGGATGCTGCGCGGAAGCGTACGTTCAATCGCCGCCAGCCCATGCGCGTGGCTTCGCTGCAACCATTCGACGGCAAGCATCGCCCAAACGAAAGGCATGGGCCCACGGGTGAGAAGGTCCCGGGCAAGCAGCGCCAATTGGCCGGGGTGGGCGGCCAGGCCTGTCGGGATCTGTTGAACGATCTCCAATGCTGTGGATAGGTCAGGGGCGCGGAAGAAGATCCACGCCAGATCCACCAGGGCGAAGGTGATGATCATGCGCAGTGCATCGCCCGGGGAGGGTAGCCAGCCTTCGGGCGCGGACAATCGTTTGCGGTTGGTTCCCTGCAGGAGCAGCGGAAGGAAGAACAAGGCATGGAGCGCGCCCCATGCCACGAAGGTGTAGTTGGCGCCATGCCAGAAACCGCTCACCAGGAAGATGATGAAGGTGTTTCGAACGCGGTTGCTCATCGACCCTTGGCTCCCGCCCAAGGGGATGTAGAGGTAGTCGCGGAACCAGGTGCTCAGCGAGATGTGCCACCGTCGCCAGAACTCAGCGATGTCCCGTGCGAAATAGGGTACGCGAAATTCCGCATCAGCGAGATGCCGAAGAGCCGGGCCGCTCCGATGGCGATATCGGAGTACCCGCAGAAATCACCGCATCTGGAAGGCGAAGAGGATGGCGGCGAAGGCGAGCTCACCGCCGCCGCTCGCTGCATGGTCGTTGAAGATCGGTCAACGATCGGGGCGCATTGGTCGGCGATCACGATCTTCTTGAAGAAGCCCCAGAGCATCTGCCGGGAGCCATCGATGGCCTGGGTGTAATCGAACACCCGCCTCTTCTGGAATTGCGGCAACAAGGCTGTGCCGCGCTCGATCGGGCCCGCCACCAGCTGCGGGAAGAACATCAGGTATGCGCCGAAGGCCACAGGGTCACGCTCGGCGCGCAGCTGCCCGCGGTACACATCGATGGTGTAGCTCAGGCTCTGGAAGGTGTAGAAGCTGATTCCCACCGGCAGCACGATGCCCAGCGTGGTTGGGCTGAATGGCTGTCCCAAAGGGAAAGGCATCGCTAAGGCCGACAGAACGAAGAAAATCCAGTACTTGAAGAAGCCCAATGAGCCCAGGTTGCCGATCAGGCTTGCTGCGAGCCATTGCTTCCGGCCACGAGGGCTTTTCGCGTGCGCGATGCCGAGTGCGGCCACGTAATCCAAGGCACCGCTGAAGAACACCAGCCCAAGGAAGCGCCAGTCCCACCAGCCGTAGAAGAACATGCTGGCCGCCAGCAGCCAGAGGTTGCCCAAGCGGTGCGAGCGCCGATCAAGGGGCCAGAACAG
>JADIYA010000028.1 GCA_016705545.1 Flavobacteriales bacterium | reverse complement strand
TGGAACACCAGCAACGGCCTCTTCATGCGCGTGCTCGAGGCCGACAACACCTTGGGCGCCGTGGTCAATCTGGAAGGCAGCACGCAATGGGACCTCGCCATCCGTGGCAACACGCTCACCCTGCTCTACGGCACCGGCAACGATGCGCTGTACATCCGCAGCTACGACCTCGGCACCAACACCTTCACCGGTCCGGCTGTGCTCGCGACGGAGAACGCCGCAAACGATTACGACCACCCCAACCTCCGCTACAAGAGCGACGGCAGCCTCGTGGCCATCTTCGGTCGCGACAACTACCCGCAGCACATCTATCGCAAGACTTTCGATGCCGACCTGCTCGCGCAGATCAACGAAACGCTGGTGTACCAGCAGAACAGCTCGCTCAACTGCATCGATGTGAGCACCAACGCCAGCGACGAGATCCTCATCAGCACCAAGTGGGGCGTGAACGGCACCGACGTTTTCCAAGCGTGGATCCTCGATGCCAACGGCGGAACGCTCATGGGCACCACAGGCATCTTCAGCAGCAGCGTACGCGTACTTCACCAGCGAATGCACGCTGTTCGACAACGGCGATTTCGTGATCGTGATGCCCACGTGGCTCAGCTTCAACGACGCCGACGATTGCAGGTGCGCGCGTCTACGCCAGCAACTACAACTTCCAGAACAGCGGCGTGCAAGTGCTGAACACCACCATTGCCGGCGTGCAGGCCTACCCCGCCGTGGAGAAACGCGCCGACGGCGGTTTCGTGGTGGTGTGGGAGGGCAACGGTTTCCAGGGCGATACGCAGGGCATCAACGCGCGCGTGTGGAGCGGCGTGAGCTTTCCCGGTGTGCAGGCCGGCACCAACACCGCCACCGTGGTGGACGAGACCGGCGCCACAGGCGTGGTGGAGCTACGACTGGGCACGCAACCCACCGGCAATGTGGTGGTGGACCTCAGCGTATCCGATGCCACCGAAGCCAGCATCGACGTGGCGCAATTGACCTTCACCAACGCCAACTGGAACGAGCCGCAGACCGTCACCGTGACCGGTCTGGACGATGTGCTAGACGACGGCGATATCGACCTGAGCGTGGTGGCCACCATCAACATCCTTACCGCCGACCCGGTGTACAGCGCCATGGGCCCGGAGAATTTCGCGGTGACCAACCGCGATGACGATGCGGACTTCACGCTGCCTGCCGACCAGACCTTCTGCCGTGACATCGGCATGGCGGCCGTGAACGTGATGGTGACCAATGCTGGGCGCCCGGTGGCAACCCCAGCGTCGCCAGCAGCGACCAGAAATTGTGGACGATGCCGACATCACCGTGCAGCAACTGAACGCCACCACCTTCGCGATGAGCGTCAGCCTCGCTGGACAATGTGCCTGGCACCCACGAGCATCGCTCACGGTGAGCGATGCCTGCAACTTCGATTACAGCGGTGCCTTCCGATGTCACCACGCTAGGTGCCGTGCCGGTGATCACGCAGGATGGATCAACGCTCACCGTGAACCCCGCCGGCGTGAGCTATCAGTGGTACCTCAACGGTGCTTTCCTTCCCGGCGGCACGCAGCAGAGCTGGACCGCCACCGAGAACGGCACCTACACGGTGCTGGTGGTGGATGCCGATGGCTGCTTCAGCAACGCGGCCGATTTCGTCTTCAACTCTACGAGCATCGCATCCACGCAACGCGATGGCTTCCGCGCCGGTCCGCTCACGGATGCCTTGCAGCTCTTCGCGCCGCAGGCCGGTCTGCTGCGCATGATCGACGCGCGTGGACGTGAAGTGATGCATGCACGCGTGAGCGCTGGTCAGCAATCACGCGCACTGCCGGGGCTTGCGCCGGGCGCGTACACGGTGGTGCTGAATGGGGAGGGTGCGAGGGTGGTGAAGGAGTAGGGGGCGCTCGCTGCGATCCGGGTCACGGCGCTGAATGCGGTAGGGGTGACGCTGCGGCCGTGCACGTCATGTGCGGTTTGGCGATGGTCGGCCACCTGGCCGTTGCTCCGTTCCGGAAGGAGTGCTTAAGGAGGAGTGGATAGCTTGAAAGCGGGGACCCCGAGGACGGGAGCCCCTGCCGTGATTCAGTTGCCAGTGATGCTGATGACGTGCTCACATGTGACGATTCCGCTCACTCGATCAACAGCACCAGGTCCGTGCGACCTGATGACAGATCCTCCCGGCGCCAATCGCCATTCCTCACGCCTTCATACACCACCACTTCGCCAAGCAGGCTATCGGTGCGTGTCACGGTGAAGCGCTTGATGAAGTTGCTCGGCAGCACATGCCCGCCGGAGCCTTGGGTCACATCCATGAAGCGGAGCAGGGTGTCGGGCGGGATGCTGTCGTTCAGTTGATTCCCGTCATCCCAGTGTTGCACGATGCTGAGATGCAGGACCTCGGCCGTGCGGTTGTCGATGTAGTAGCTGCCGTGCTCGATGGGTTCGGGTTTGTGGCAGCCCGTGACCATCGCCGCAGCGATCGCGCAGTACATGGGTTTGCGACGCATGGTGCAAAGTTGGCGGATCGCACGGTCCATCACTCGGCGCGATCACTTACGCCCTGTGGGCATTCCTGTGCGACTACTTTCACACCCCTTACATCACCAACCCGCATCATGGACGCCAACACCAACAGCCTCAACTGGTTCGAGATCCCCGCCAAGGACATTAAGCGCGCGAAGAAATTCTACCAAGCCATCTTCAAGATGAAGATGGAAGAAATGGAGATGATGGGCATGAAGATGGCGTTCTTCCCCTGGGCTCCCGGCACCGGCAAGGCCAACGGCGGCCTGTGCGTGAGCAAGATGCACAAGCCCAGCGCCAGCAGCGGCGTGGTGGTGTACCTCAACGCCGACCCCGACTTGAAGACCGTGCTGGGCCGTGTGGCAAAGGCCGGCGGCAAGGTGGTGATGCCCAAGACCGCCATCGGCGAGAACGGCTTCATGGCCTTCTTCATCGATACCAGAGGGCAATCGCATGGGGGCTGCATTCGAACAAGTGATCGGGATGCACGGTGGAAGCCGGAGGAGGCCTCGCCGGTCAACGCACCAGGAGACTCCTCCTCATTCCACAAGGGTGGCTCCGGTCTTTCGTAGGCTTGCAGTCAATCTCCGTTTCATAGCGCGCGCGTTGTCGTGTCTCATCCGGGTGCTTGTTCCCCGCAACCGGATACCATCATCATCGGCTCTGGAGCAGGCGGACTAGCCGCAGCCTTGTGCCTGGCGCGCGCGGGCAGGAAGGTGCTGGTGCTGGAGCAGCACACCGTGCCCGGCGGCTGGTGCCACGCTTCTTCCTCAATGGGCATCGCTTCAGTCCGGGAGTGCATTACATCGGCCAGATGGGCGAGGGCGAGACACCCGTGAGCTCTACGCGGGCCTCGGCGTGGCCAACGACCTAGTCTTCTTCCGCATGAACCCGGCGGCCTATGAGCATTGTTGGATCGGTGAGCACCGCGTGGATATGCCCGCTGGCATCGGCGCTTTGTCCGCGCAGCTGGCCGAGCGTTTCCCGCACGAGCGCGAACGACTGCAGCGCTACCTCCGCACCGTGCAGCGCGTGGCCGACCAGCTGCAGGTGATCCACCGGATGAGCGGTTTCTGGGATCACGTCACCATCCCGTTCCGCACGCGTCACTTGGGCAAGTATGGTCTCTTCAGCCTGAAGCGCGCGCGATCGACTGGCACCTCGGGGACCGCTGCTGAAAGCCGTGCTCAACGTGCAATGCGGGGACCATGGCCTGCCGCCCGCGTTGGCGCCCTTCCCGCTGCATGCCGCCGTGATGCAGCACTACTTCGATGGCGCCTATTACCCCATGGGCGGTGGCGCGGGCATCGTGAAAGCCATGACCACCGCGATCAAGAAGCACGGCGGCGTGGTGCGCACCGGATCAGGTGAAGCGGATCCTGATTGAAGGGGAGGGCAAAGGCCCGAAGGGTCTGGGCGGAGCTCGCGAACGGCGAGCGCATCATGGCCGCTACCATCGTCTCCAATGCCGATCCGCACAAGACCTACCTCGGCATGGTGGGCAAGGGAGCACTGGCGCCGAAGCTCATCCGGAAGCTGGAGGCCACGTGCTACTCCGTCACCAGCATCATGCTCTTCGTCACGGTGGATATGGACGTGCGCGCGGCGGGGCTCGATTCCGGGAATATCTGGATGCTGCGCACCGCCGACATGGAGGAATTGTTCCGCGACCTCTCGCGCACCGATATCCTTACCGACGATGAGTTCCCCGGCGCCTTCATCAGCTGTCCCACCTTGAAGGACCCGACGAGCTTCAACGGCCGCTACCACGACATCGAGATGGTGACCTACCTCGACTACACGGCCTTCGAGCACTTCGCGGGCTGGCGAGCGCACACCCGAGTACCTCGCGTGGAAGGAGCGGATCGTGGAGAAGATGCTCAACATGCTGGAGCGTGCGCTGCCCGGTGCGCGCGCGCATCGTGCAGGCGCGACATCGGCACCCCATCACCAATGAGCATTACGTGCAGAGCACGCGCGGCAGCGTGTACGGCACCGAGCGGACCTTAGACGCATCGGGCCGTTCGCCTACAAAACCGCGTGTGCGCCCATCGCCAACCTCTACCTCACCGGCGCCAGTACGCTCACCCACGGCGTGGCCGGTGCCTCCATCTCCGGGGTGGTCACCGCTGCGGCGGTGCTGGGCTGCAAGAAGGACGATCTGCTGCAACCCGATCCCGCGCAGCACCTGCGCATCCTCGATGCCGAGGATCCCGCCACCTGGCCCGAATGGGTGCATGCCAAACGCGCGGATAGGAAGCGGAGGTTCAAGGAGAGGTGAGGGCGATTGAGTGCTTGTTGGGGGAACTTCCAGTAGAGCGCTGATCCACTGGAAAGCGCATCTTTGTTCTGCACCCAACCTGATGCGGCATGACCAAGCGGATCCCGCTCTACTTCGCCCTTGCTTCGTTGGCTTCGGCCAGCCAGGCGCAGACCGTGGCGCTCTTCGCCGTGAACCAGCCGCCGCAATTCCAAGTGGATGCTGGCGATGACCTGACGTACGAGCCGGGACTTACCCTGCAAGCATCGGCCACCGGCGGCACCAGCACGTACAGCTATCTCTGGTCACCGCCGGAATTCCTGGATGATCCCGCTTCGCCCACGCCGATGGTGCAGGGCCTCTTCGGTCCTACGCTCTTCACGTTGCAGGTCACGGACATGGGCACAGGCTGCGGGCTCACCGACGAGGTGCTTGTGGACGCCATTGCCGGCATCAGCGGCGCGGGCGACGGGGCACTCGCCGTATTCCCCAATCCCAGCGATGGATGGGTGCGGATCGTGGCACCGGTTTCTGTGCAGCGCGTGGTGCTGCGCTCGCCGAACGGGGCGCTGGCTTTGGATCGCCGCAGCGTGCCGACGGGTGATCTGGCTTTGGACCTGAGCAGCCTTGGTGCCGGTGTCTATTTCATGACAATCGAATTGGTTGACGGACGCAGCAACACCCGGATCCTATGCGCCACCTCCGCACACTGATCACCGCTGCGTGCGTGGCCGTGAGCGCCAGCGCCCTTGCGCAGAACGTGCCTTGTCCCGGTGAGACGCTTACCTTCCAACTAGAGGGCGAGTACTACGGCACCAAGACCTGGGAGCACTCCGCCGATGGTGTCACATGGGCCGCGGTGACCGTGATCGAGAACGAGCCCTTCGTGCTGCAGCCCGAGCAGAGCGGCTGGTACCGCGTGCGTTTCCACGACGAGGACTGCGCGATCGACTATGTGAGCGAGGCGCAGCGCTTCGCGGCCCATGCCATCGACCTGGGCGATGCCATCATCATCAGCATCGGCGGGGTGGTGAAGAATGAGT
>JADIYA010000027.1 GCA_016705545.1 Flavobacteriales bacterium | reverse complement strand
TCACCATCACGCGCCCATCCGCGCCGATCCGCGCCCGCATCGCCCTGCCCCGGAGCAAGAGCATCAGCAATCGCGCTTTGCTCATGGCTTCGCTCTGCGGAGACCTCAGCCTCGTCTCCGGATTGAGCGAAGGCGACGACACGCGCGTGATGTGCGAATTGCTCGAAGCGGGTCCACGCGTGATGGACTGCGGCGCTGGCGGCACCACCTTCCGCTTCCTGCTTGCCTGGGCCAGCGTGCGCGAAGGCGAGGAGCACATCCTCACAGGCATCCCGCGCCTGCTCGAGCGCCCGCACGATGACTTGATCAATGCGCTGAAACAGCTCGGCGCCGACATCGACCGTGTGCCCGAGGGTTTTCGCGTGCGCGGCCGGTCACTGAAAGGCGGAGAGGTGCACTTCGATTCGCCCATCAGCAGCCAATACCTGAGCGCCTTGCTCATGATCGCGCCTCGCATGAAGGAGGGCCTCACCCTGCGCTGGACCGGCACGCGGCTCAGCGAACCCTTCGTGCACATGACCTTGAAGATGCTCGCGCACTTCGGCGTGTATCCGCGTTTGGAGCTCGATGGCGTGCGCGTGGATCCCGGCGATTACATCCCCGCGCCCATCGCCGTGCCGCCCGATTGGAGCAGCGCGGCGTTCTGGTACGAGATCGTTTCGCTCAGTCCCGGCAGCGAGATCATGCTGCAAGGCCTCACCGATGACACCATGCAAGGCGATCGTGAAGCGCAGCAGCTCTGGTCGCCGTGGGTGGAAACGCGCTTCACCGATGAAGGTGCGCGCATCAGCCATCGCGCAACGTCGGGCAAGTGGGAGGAGCTTCCGCGCAACCTCAAGCCCGTGCCCGATCTCTTCCAGCCGCTGGCCTTCACCCTGGCCGCACTCAATCAGTCCGCGGTGCTCACGGGCCTCGACAACCTGCGCGTGAAAGAGACCGATCGCCTGCACGCCGTGGCCGATGCCATGGCCCGATTGGGCGGTGAGGCCGCCTTCGCCAATGGTGCCTTCGCCGTGAAGGGCGGTGTCACGCACGTTGCGGATGCGCCCTTTGACCCGGATCATGACCATCGCATGGCGCTGGCGCTCGCACCCTTGGCTTTGAAGTTCGGTACCATCACCATCAACGACCCGCAAGTGGTGACCAAGAGCTATCCGGGGTTCTGGGAGGATTTGCGGAGCGCGGGTTTCGGGGTGGGGTTGCACGAGTGATGGCGATTGCGATCTTCGACCGGTCACCGCGTCCGTTCCATCTTTCCTATTTCAACATCAAGGTTCCCCCATGCCCTTCCCCACCGACCTCGAGATCGCGCAAGCCGCGCGCATGAAGCCCATCGCTGATATTGCGAAGAACCTCGGCGTCGACCCGGAAGTGATCGAGCCCTACGGCCGCACCAAAGCGAAGCTTCCCATCAATCTCATTGACGAGAAGAAGCTGGCCAAGGGCAACCTCATCCTCGTCACGGCCGTGAGCCCCACGCCCGCCGGAGAAGGCAAGACCACCACCAGCATCGGGCTGCACGAAGGACTGAGCAAGCTGGGCAAGAAGAGCATCGTGGTGCTGCGCGAGCCGAGCCTGGGCCCCGTGTTCGGCATGAAGGGCGGCGCGGCCGGCGGCGGTTATGCGCAGGTGGTGCCCATGGAGGACATCAACCTGCACTTCACCGGAGACTTCAGTGCCATCGAGAAGGCCAACAACCTGCTCGCCGCGCTCATCGACAACAACCTGCAGAACCGCAAGCGCTCGCTGGGCATCGATCCGCGCACCATCGCCTGGAAGCGCGTGATGGACATGAACGACCGCGCGCTGCGGAAGATCACCATCGGCCTCGGAGGCGTGAACGGCGGCGTTCCGCGCGAGGACGGATTCAACATCACGCCCGCGAGCGAGGTGATGGCTATCCTCTGCCTGGCCACCTCGTTCGAAGACCTGAAGAAGCGCCTTGGCGACATCTATGTGGGGCAGCGCTGGGACCGCACGCCCGTTTATGCCCGCGACCTCAAGGCCGAAGCCGCCATGGCCATCCTGCTGAAGGATGCCATCAAGCCGAATCTGGTGCAGACGCTGGAGGGGAATCCAGCCATCCTTCACGGCGGTCCTTTCGCGAACATCGCGCAAGGCGTCAATAGCGTGCTCGCCACCAAATTGGGCCTCAGCCTCGGCGACTACGTGGTCACGGAGGCGGGCTTCGGTGCGGACCTTGGTGCGGAGAAATTCTTCGACATCAAGTGCCGCGCTGCGGGATTGAAACCTGCAGCTGCGGTGATCGTGGCCACGGTGCGCGCGTTGCGCTACCACGGCGGCGTGGATGTGAAGGAGGTGAACAATGCCGCGCCCGACAAGCTGAAGGCCGGTCTCGCCAACTTGGGCCGCCATATCGAGAACATCAGCAAATTCGGTGTGAAGGCCGTGGTGGCCATCAACCACTTCCCCACGGATACGGCGGAGGAGATTGACATGGTGAAGGCTTACTGCAAGGAGCGTGGCACCGAAGCCGTGCTCGCTCAAGGCTTCGCGAAAGGCGGTGATGGCATGACCGATCTGGCTGACGCGGTGCTGAAAGTGATTGACGAAGGCCAGAGCGATTTCAAGCCGCTCTACGACCTCTCACTCTCCATCAAGGACAAGATCGCCACCATCGCCCGCGAGATCTACCGCGCTGACGGCGTGGACTACAGCGGCGATGCCGAGACCGCACTGCGCCGCATCAGCAAGCTCGGCCTCGATGGCGTGCCCATCTGCATGGCCAAGACGCAGTACAGCTTCAGCGACAACAAGGAGCTGCGGGCCGCGCCCACCGGCTTCCGCATCACCGTGCGCGACATCGAGATCAGCGCCGGTGCGGGCTTCGTGGTGCCCATCTGCGGCGAGATCATGCGCATGCCCGGTCTGCCGGAAGTGCCCGCGGCTGAGGGCATGGACATCGATGCGAACGGGGTGATCAGCGGGTTGAGCTAGCGCGCTACCAAGACCCGCACGCCTCTGCCCTCTGGATCGCGCGCGAAATAGGTTCCCGTCGGGAGCGCGCTCAGGTCCGCGTCAACCGTGCCAAGGCGTTCGTTGGAGCGGACCGTGATCTCGCGGCCAGTGGCATCTGTCCACGAGAGCTGCTTCAAATGCTCACCAGTGATGGTCACCACGCTGCTGGCGGGCTGCGGATGGACAAAGAGTGATCGTTCCGATTCAAGGTCCTGAATGCCGGCCAATGGATCGGTCTCACAGTCCAAGGTGCCCGTGATCGCGAAGGGCGCTATCGCTGGCATCGTTGCATTGCCTGGTTCCTGTGGAACTATAGTGAGGGCGAGCGGCGCGGTCAGCGTGGTGAACGGTGCATGCTCGATGATTGTCGCCCTCCCTACGCAACCGATGGCGTTGTCGGTCACGAGGTAGGCCCAGGCATCGCTGCCCGAATCCTGATTGGTGGCCATGACCGTGTACTGCCCCTGTGCATTCACCCAGCCTGTAAAAGTTCCCACATCGGTGTTCACCGGGAAGAACCGATCGAGCCATTGCGGTATTCCAAGCTCATCGACCCTGAGCAGAGCGAACCGCTGGAATGCATTCACGCAGACGATCGCATAGCCGCCACCTGGAGCGTTGAGGATCCGCCAACCGACGTGGAAGGCTTGATAGCCGCGCGCCCACTGCACGTTGCCATCCAGGTCGAGTTGGAGCAGGGCCATGTTGTTCGTGCCTTCGCGACCGGCCACGAGGTAGCCTTCAGCATTCTCCAGCACATCGAAGGCATTGTCCGGGCCTGGGTTATCGAGCGCGCGCGCCCATTCCATGTTGCCATCCAGGTCGAGCTTCACGAATGTCGCGGCGACGCTTTGCTGGCCGCCGCTGGTAAGCCCAAGCAGAAGGGCGCCTCCATCACTCGTAGGCACGATGCGCACGGCCGATCCCGGGAGGCCTGTATCGTAGGCCTGCGACCAAAGGAACTCTCCGCTTGCGCTGACTGCGGCTGCAGCCGCCACGGTGTAGCCTCCCGTCGATGTGGTCACTGTTCCCTGGCCGCTGATCAAGTAGTCGCCATTGGCGGCGCGTTCAATGGTGAATGGCCTTAGGGCTCCTATCGCCGTGAGCTGTTGGAACTCGCCTTCCGCGTCGAGGAAAAGCAGGTGCCCATTCAAGCCGTTCGCACCGGCCTCGCAGGCGAGCACGATTCCATCATCATGAGCCAGGATCGCACCTCCTCCGTAGACCAACGGCCAGTTGTATTGCTTGGCCCATTCCACCTCGAGTGCTGCATTCTGCTTCACCAGGACGTGGCTGAAGTTCGTGCCAGCATTGTTCAGGATCAACACGTCCATCACCGAACCGCCGTCGGGTGCAGGCGCAGCGCTCATGAGCGCATCGTTCGAAGGCAGCGCGTAGGCCATGGCGCGCAGTGGCTGCGCTGAGCAAGGCTGCCATGCGGAGAAGAACAGAAGGGCTATGGGTGCACGGTTCAGGTGCATGGGTGGGCAGGGCTGGCGTTCCGCGAAAGCTAGCGGAGCGCTTCGTCCGGTCATCGGACAACGCGACAATCGGTCAGCCGCGCGCAAGGTGCGGCATGTCGTGGGTTTCGGGGAGCTTGTAAGCCGCGAGGGTATGCGCATGCTTGCTAGAGGTGGTGTTCCCTGCTGAGGGCATGGACGTCGATGCCAACGGCGTGATCGGTGGGTTGAGCTAGAGACCATCCTGGACCGCATTCCGCCACTGCATCCCGGTGAGCGCGGCAACACTGGGCATGAGCATCCGCTGCAAGCGGGATTGAACGTTGCAGCACTTCGCTCCGAGCGCCGCGTTACCCCGACGCGGCGCTCTCATTTCCCTGCAAACCGAAGACCCATGAACACGTTCACGCTCCTCCTAGCTTCAGTGCTCCTCGCAACGCCTTCTCAACCGCGCACCCTTGCACTCGATGGTGGCCCGCCCGCCATCCGCATCGCTGGCAAATCCGGCGGCGACATCACTGCTGCGCAATGGAGCTCGACGAAGGCTGTGGACCTTGTGGGTTGTGTGCCTGGCGCCCATATCGTCTCGCTGCGCCTGTGTGTGAGGGATTGCATGGGGAAAGATGCCGGGCTGAATGCGAAGGAGCCCACGCTGACGGAATCGATGAAGGCGATGATCTCGAATCTGCCGGTGGGCACCCGGTTCCGCGTAGAGGTAGTGGTTAGCGACCGCTCGGGGAAATTCTGGGATGTCCCGGATGCAGAGTTCGTGTGGAAGGGCTGATAGCCAATCGCTGTTAACACTCTTCTGGTCCGTTGAACCCTGCGGGCGCGGCATCGTCACAGCCGCAAACATCCACGAACATGCGGACCACGATCATCGCTGCGATGCTGCTCTTCTCAGCATCACTTTCAGCACAAGACAAGGAGAAGAGGAGCCCTGAGGAAATGGCCAAGGTTCGCACCGAGCGCCTGACCACATTGCTAGAACTCACCCCGGAGCAGGCGGCGAAGTTGAACGCGCTCCATCTGGCCCATGCCCAGGAAGCAGAGGCACGCCGCGCGGAGCACGAGGCGAAGCGCGATGCCATGCGTGCGGAGATGAAGGCCAAGCGCGAAAGGCACCAAGCTGAAATGAAATCCATTCTCACCGCTGAGCAGTTCGCGAAATGGGAAGCGCTGAATGCGCAGCGCGAAGAGCACGGAAAACAAGGCCGCCGCCGCGACACCACGAAGTAGCCGCCTGATCCCCGAAGCCCCGCTCCATGTGCGGGGCTTCGTCCTTCCTGCCCCCCTGCTTACTTCGCGGCATGCTCGGCCTCCAGCTCCCCACCGATCCGCGCTGGGCGGAACTCGTGAAGAACGACCTCGCTCAATTGCTCACCGATCACGCTTGGTGCGAGCAGAAGGCCGCGAGCAACGCCATCAGCATGATCGTGCGCAACCCGGAACTCAGTGAGCTGGTGGCCGCGCTCACACGGATCGCGCAGGAAGAGATCGAGCACTTCGGGCAGGTGGTTGAGCGCATCCATGCGCGCGGCTGGGTGCTCGGCCCTGAGCGCAAGGACGATTACGTGAATGAATTGATGGCCTTCGTGCGCAAGGATGGCTCGCGCGAGGAGCGCCTGGTGGATCGCCTGCTCTTCAGCGCCATGATCGAGGCGCGCAGCTGCGAACGATTCAAGCTGCTCACCGAAGAGTGCCCGGAGGAAGAGCTGCGCGCATTCTACCGTGCGCTCATGGAAAGCGAGGCCGGCCACTACGCAACGTTCATCGGCTTCGCCCGGCAGTACGGCGGCCGCGTGGATGTGGACCTGCGCTGGAAGGAGTTCCTTGCCTACGAGGCCGATGTGGTGCGCCGCTATGGGAAAGCGCCCACCATGCACGGGTAGGGTCCAGCGGTCCGCTCTTTTCGGCAACTTCACCGCCCCAACTTCCCTTTCATGCGATCCCTTCACCTGATTCTGGCTTCGTTGATCTGCCTCAGCGCCAGCGCCCAGAAGAAGTATGCCTACACCAGTGTCCCCGGCGATCCGCTTGAGGCGCGCATCTACACCCTCGACAACGGCCTGCAGGTCTGGCTGAGCCGCAACGCCGATGCCCCGCGCGTGCAGACCAACATCGCGGTGCGCGCCGGCAGCAAGAACGATCCCGGTGATGCCACCGGGCTTGCCCACTACCTTGAGCATATGCTCTTCAAGGGCACCAGCCGCATCGGCACCAGTGATTGGGCCAAGGAGAGCGTGCTGCTGAAGCAGATCAGCGATGCTTATGAGCAGAGGCGGCAATCACGCGACGAAGGGGAGCGGGAGCGGCTCTACCGGAGCATCGACAGCCTGAGCACGCTGGCAGCGGCTTTCGCGGTGCCGAACGAATACGACAAGATGATGAAGAAGCTCGGCGCGCGCGGCACCAATGCCTACACCAGCACGGAGCGCACCGTTTACATCAACGACGTCCCCAGCGACGAGCTCGAGCGCTGGATGGCGATTGAGAGCGAACGGATGCAGGAATGCGTGCTGCGCCTCTTCCACACCGAATTGGAGACCGTGTACGAGGAGTTCAACCGCGGTCAGGACAACGATGCGCGCCAGGCCTACGCCAAGAAGAACGAACTGCTCTACCCCTTGCATCCTTACGGCACCCAGACCACCATCGGCAGGGGAGAGCACCTGAAGAACCCCAGCATGGAGAAGATCCATGCCTTTTTCGATGCGTGGTACGTGCCCAATAACATGGCTGTGATCCTGGCCGGCGACATCGACTACGACCGCACCATCGCCATGGTGGATAAGCACTTCGGAGGATGGAAGCGGGGCGAGACGCCGGCATTCACCTTCAAGGTGGACACGCCGCGCCCTCGGCCAGAAACGGCCGAGGTCTATGGACCGGATGCGGAATGGGTGCAGCTCGCATGGCGCTTTGATGGATATGCATCCGCCGATCCGATCATGATCACGCTGATCGAAGGCATACTGAGCAATGGTCAAGCCGGCCTGATCGACTTGGGCCTGGTGCAGAGCCAACAGGTGCTGGACGCCTCAGCGTCCTCCACCGTGCAAGCGGATTACTCGGAGTTCGGGCTCTATGGCAAGGCGAAGGATGGACAGTCGCTCTATGAGGTGCGCGACCTGTTGCTCTTGCAGATCGAGCGGCTGAGGCGCGGTGATTTCGACGATTGGCTGATCGATGCCGTGGTGACCGACCTGGAGCAACGGCAGGTGCGCTACTGGAACGAAAGCAACAGCAGGCGGGCATCGGCCATGACCGATGCCTTCATCCTGCGCAAGGATTGGAAGGATGAAGTGGGCCTTCATGCGCGGATGCGCGCGATCACGAAGCGGCAGGTCGTGGATTTCGCAAGGACCCGCCTGATCGACAATTATGTGGGCGTTTTCAAGCGCACCGGCGAGCGGCGCGATGCTCATCATGTGGCGAAGCCGAAGATCACGCCCATTGACATCAAGCGCGATGGAATGAGTGCTTGGAGGAAGGAGTGGGAGAAGATGCCGAGCGCCACGCTCGAACCGGAGTTCATCGATTACACCAAGGCCATCGAGCATCGGCAGCTGCACGGGAAGATTCCGCTAGCCGTGGTGAAGAACCCCACCAACGACCTGTTCAGCCTGAGGTACATCCTGGAGATGGGCACCAACCACGATCCGCTCCTGGAAGTGGCCTTGGAGTACTTGCGCTACCTGGGCACCTCCGCTCGCTCGCCGTCAGACTTCAAGAAGGACCTGTTCAGGCTCGGGCTCGCCATCGATGTGTTCGTCGGCGAGGACCGTTGCTACGTGACCTTGACCGGCTCGGAGCGCAATCTGCCCAAGGGAATCGGGATTCTGGAGAACCTTCTCGCCGATGCGCAGCCGAATGATGAAGCCCTGCGCAATCTCGTGGCGGACATCCGCAAAGCCAGGCAGGATGAACTGAAGAGCAAGGGCAGCATCACCAGCGCGCTGGTGAGCCACGCCCGTTACGGGGAGCGTTCACCATTCAACACCATCGTGCCCGATGAGCAATTGGCGCGACTCACCAGCGATGAACTCATTCAGCGCATCCGAGGCCTTTGCGGGTACCAGCACAGCGTGTTCTACTACGGCCGCATGGGTGCCGATGAAGCGGCGCGCCTGATCGAAGGCGCTCATGCCATCGGCGCTCTGAAGGAGATCCCCAAGCCGCGCGCCTTCCCCGAGCTGCCCACCACCAAGAGCAAGGTGCTCTTTGCGGAGCATGACATGGTGCAGGCGGAGATGTTCCTCGTGAGCAAGGCCGGACCCTTCGATGCGGCGAAGATGCCCTACGCCTCCCTCTTCAATGAGTATTTCGGCAGCGGTCTCAGCAGCATCGTGTTCCAGGAGATCCGCGAGGCCAAGGCCCTGGCCTACGGCGCCAGCGCCAGCTACACGTCGCCGGCGAAGAAAGAGGAGGCGCATTATGTCCGGGCCTTCATCGGCACACAGGCGGATAAGCTCGGTGATGCCGTGGACGCCATGCTCGTGCTGATGAACGACATGCCCATGGCGCTCGAGCAGTTCGAAGGCGCCAAGGCAAGCGCGCTGAAGGTGATCGCCAGCACCCGCATCACGAAGGAGAACATCTATTGGAGCTGGGATGCGGCTCGCCGCCGCGGAATCGATATTGACATCCGGAAGCTCTCGTATGAGCGCATCCCTTCGATCACCATCGAGGACATGAAGGGCTTCTTCGACAAGGAGATCAAGGGCCGGCCGTTCACGTATTGCGTCATCGGAAAAGAAGGAGCCGTGGACCTCAAGGTGCTGGAGAAGCTGGGTCCTGTGACCCGGCTGGATAAACAGCAGCTGTTCGGCTACCCGGAAGCGCGGCCATGAGTTCTTCATTGGAGATCACCGCTGAGATCATCTCCATCGGCGATGAACTGCTCATCGGCCAGACGATGAACACCAACGCCGGCTGGATGGGTGAGCAGCTCTCGCTCATCGGCATCCGTCCAGTGCGCGTGCGCGTGATCGGCGACGATCGGGAGGCGATCCTCACGGCACTGTCCACCTCCACCGCCGATGTGGTGCTCCTCACGGGCGGCCTTGGCCCCACCAAGGACGACATCACCAAGCAGGTGCTCTGCGAGTTCTTCGACACGCGACTGGTCCGGCACCCGCATATCGAGGCAGCCATCGCTGGCTTCTTCCGGAGCATTGCCCGTGAGCCCTTGGACGTGAACCTGGCCCAAGCCGACCTGCCCGAGTCGTGCACGGTGGTGCCGAACGATCGCGGCACGGCGAGTGGCATGTGGTTCGGCAAGGAAAGCCGTGTCTTCGTGAGCATGCCCGGCGTGCCCTACGAGATGAAGGCCATGATGGAGAAGCACGTGTTGCCTGAGCTGCGTCGGGTCTTCAATCCCCCTTCCATCGTGCACCGGACCCTGCTCACCACGGGCCTTGGTGAAAGCCATCTCGCCCAACGCATCGCTGCTTGGGAGGATAGCCTGGCCCAGGAGGGCATCAAGCTGGCCTACCTCCCAAGCCCCGGCTTGGTGAAGCTGCGCCTGAGCACCTATGCCAACAACGATCCCACCGGCGCCCGCGACCGCGTCGCGCAAAAGGCGGAGCAGCTCTACCGCCTCATCCCCGAACTGATCTTCGGCGAAGGAGAAGAGCGCCTTGAGCTCGTGGTGGGGCGCCTGCTCAAAGAGAATGGGCAGACCCTGTCGACCGCTGAGAGCTGCACCGGTGGTTATGTGAGCCATCTGATCACCAGCGTCCCCGGCAGTTCAGCCTACTTCATCGGAGGGGTGGTGAGCTATGCCAACGCGGTGAAAATGGAGGAGCTCGGCATCCCCAGCGACATGCTGGAACTCAATGGGGCGGTGAGCCAACCGGTTGTGGAGCGCATGGCGCAAGGAGTCCGGCAGGCCCTGAAGACCGATTGGAGCATCGCCCTGAGCGGGGTGGCTGGGCCCGATGGTGGCACCGACGAGAAGCCAGTGGGCACCGTTTGGATGGCGGTGGCGGGCCCAGATGGCGTGCAGGCGGCCAAAGTCTATCTCCCCGGCACCCGCGACCTGGTCATCAAACGTAGTGCCTTGGCTGTCTTGAACATGTTGCGTAAGTCATTGTTGATTAGGGATTTAGGTAAATCCTAATGGTTGAGGGTTAAAGGTTGGTCGCTGGCCGGTTGAGGGCTGTTTCGGCCAGAGCAACCCCCAACTTTTTGATCAACCTTAACCCTCAACGAGCCGAGCTGCTAGGCGACATCTGAACAACCTTCATCCTCCGACCCGCATCTTCCAACAATCCTCCTAGATTTGCGCCCCGCAATTCAGAACGCCATGTCGAAAGTCTGCCAGATCACCGGGAAGAAGGTCACCGTGGGCCACAAGGTGTCCCACTCGAACATCAAGACCAAGCGCACCTTCGCGCCCAATCTCCAGGACCGGAAGTTCTTCCTGCCTGAAGAGAAGAAGTGGGTGAGCCTTCGCGTAAGCACCTCGGGCATGCGCACCATCAACAAGATCGGCTTGGCCGAGGCCCTGAAGCGCGCCAAGGCGAAGGGTTATCTCGCAGCTTGAACCAAGAACACTACTGAGCCATGGCCAAGAAATCGAAAGGCAACCGCGTGCAGGTGATCCTCGAGTGCACCGAGCATAAGACGTCCGGCCTGCCCGGCACCAGCCGTTACATCACCACCAAGAACAGGAAGAACACCTCCGAGCGCATCGAGTTGAAGAAGTACAATCCGATCCTCCGGAAGGTGACCGTTCACAAAGAGATCAAGTAAGCCGCGCCTTCGCCTTACGCAATCCACCCAAACCAGCGCTGCGGCGCGTGAATCATGGCTAAGAAGACCGTTGCTACCCTGAAGAAAGCGGATGCCAAGACCTTCACCAAGGTCATCCGCATGGTGAAAAAGGAAACCGGCGGCTACTCCTTCGTGGAGCAAGTGGTGCCCAGCGACGAAGCCGACAAGCTCGCCGGCACGAAGTAATCCGCACCGTACCCATTGCCTGAAGGGCCTCCGCTTGCGAGGCCCTTCTGAGTTCAGGACCACCACGATGGCGCTATTCGGATTGTTCGGGAAGAAGAAGGGAGCCGCGGAACAAGCAGCGGAGAAGCAAGCGCTTGATAGCGGGCTGCAACGCTCTCGCGAAGGGTTCCTCGGCAAGATCACGCGCGCCATCGCTGGCAAGAGCACCGTTGATGATGAGGTGCTCGATCAGCTCGAGGAGGTGCTCGTGGGCAGCGATGTGGGCGTGGATACCACCCTGCGGATCATCAGGCGCATCGAGGAGCGCGTGAAGCGCGACAAATACGTGGGCACTGGCGAACTGAATGCCTTGCTTCGTGAGGAGATCGCCGCGCTCATGAAGGACCCGGTACCGGTGGATCCTGCGATCAAGCCCTACGTGATCATGGTCGTCGGAGTGAACGGCGTGGGCAAGACCACCACGATCGGCAAGCTGGCACATGCCTTCAAGAAGGAGGGCAAGAGCGTGGTGCTCGGTGCTGCGGACACCTTTCGCGCGGCAGCTGTGGACCAGTTGCGCATCTGGAGTGAGCGCGTGGGCGTAGCGCTGGTGCAGCAAGGCATGAACGCCGACCCTGCCGCCGTAGCCTTCGATGCCGTGGAGAGCGCCAAGGCCAAGGGCGCGGATGTCGTCATCATCGATACCGCAGGCCGGCTGCACAACAAGGTGGGCCTGATGAACGAGCTCACCAAGGTGCGCAACGTGATGCGCAAGGTGGTGCCGGACGCCCCGCACGAGGTCCTATTGGTGCTTGATGCCAGCACCGGCCAGAACGCCATCGAGCAGGCCCGGGAATTCACCAAGGCCACGGATGTCACGGCGTTGGCGCTCACCAAGATCGATGGCACGGCCAAGGGCGGCGTGGCCATCGGCATCAGCGATCAGTTCAGCATTCCCATCAAGTACCTCGGCGTGGGCGAGGGCATCGATCACTTGCAGGTCTTCGACAAGCGGGCCTTCGTCGAGGCGTTGTTCAAGGGGTGAGTCGCGCAGTTGCGGCCTTGGAAGGGAGGCGCAGATCGGCGCTCAGCAAGCGCACATTCCTCAATAGCTCCTTCACCCAGAGCCAGATCAGCAGCGGTGCCACGCCGATGATGCCGCGGTTGAAGTCATAAGCGGCGCCGAATTCCAAATGGAACAGCGATACCATGCTGCGGGTCATGCCGCAGCCCATGCAGTCCGCACCGGTGAATCGCTTGTACAGGCAGAGCGTCGGGCCTGAACTCACCAAATCCAACGGCACCAACGCGAGCGCTATCGGGATGCCGATGAGCGCCGCGATGGTGAGCGCGCGGAGCATGCGGCTACTTCTTGAGGAGCGCGTTGCCGCTGGCATCCTTGTAGCTGCCGATGGCGATCATGATCAGGTCAACGAGCGACCAGATGCCGCAGCCGCCCAAGGTCAGCAGTTGCACGATGCCGATCACCGTGTGGCCCGTGTAGAAGCGGTGAACGCCCAAGCCACCAAGGAAGAGGCAGAGCAACAAGGCGGTGAGCCAATCTTTCGGCGGGGCGCTGACATTGTCCATGAAATTCGGGGGTTATTCCGCGAAGGCGGAGGTTTGGTTGGGTCGAAATATAGAAGCAGGCGCTTCCCCGCGATGCGGGTGTCCGCGAGGGTGCTCTGGAAAAGGGAATGAGGCTGGTTCCTATGCCGCGCCTACCTTTCCGCCCAACCCTTAACGCATTCACATGGAAAGCAACCAAACCAGTTCTGCCACTCCTCCCGCCAGCGGCGATAAGACCGTGGCGATCGTGGCCTACCTCTCCTTGGTCGGTTTCGTGATTGCCCTGATCCTGCATAACCAGGAAGGCAAGAAGACCGAGCTTGGTGCATTCCATCTTCGCCAAGGGCTGGGCATCCTGATCAGCTCCGTTGCCATGAGCATCATTTCCATCATCCCGATCCTGGGTTGGATCGTCGGTTGCTTGGGTTTGATCCTCGTCCTCGTCATGTGGATCATGGGCATCATCGCTGCCGCCAACGGCGAGATGAAGCCGGCCCCCGTGCTCGGTGCGAAATTCCAGGAGTGGTTCAAGACGGCCTTCGTCTGAGCCATTCGTGGGGAGCAGCTCATGGGGTAGCTTCGCGCGCCCATGAAGGCCCGCACCCTCAAGCGCACCAAGGTCAACGTGGTCACCCTGGGCTGCTCGAAGAACACCTTCGACAGCGAGGTGATGATGGCGCAGCTCAAGGCCAACGGCATCGCCGTGGACCACGAGAGCGATGCCGGCGATCACAACGTGGTGGTGATCAACACCTGCGGCTTCATCGAGAACGCCAAGCAGGAGAGCATCGATACCATCCTGAGCTACGCCAAGGCCAAGGACGAAGGACTGGTGGAGAAGGTCTACGTGACCGGTTGCCTCAGCCAGCGCTATGGAACGGAATTGAAGGAGGGCATCCCTCAGGTGGATGCCTGGTTCGGGACGCGCGACCTGCCGCGGCTGCTGAAGACGCTGAAGGCCGATTACAAGCACGAGCTGGTGGGGGAGCGGCTGCTCACCACGCCGGCCCACTTCGCTTACTTCAAGATCAGCGAGGGCTGTGACCGCAAGTGCTCCTTCTGCGCCATCCCGCTCATGCGCGGCAAGCACGTGAGCACGCCCATGGAGCAGCTCGTGACCAACGCGCGGAACTTGGCCAAGCAAGGCGTGAAGGAATTGATCCTCATCGCGCAGGACCTCACCTATTACGGGCTCGATATCTACAAGAAGCGCAACCTCGATGAGCTGGTTGCTCGCCTCAGCGACGTGGAGGGCATCGACTGGATCCGCCTTCACTATGCCTTCCCTTCGGGCTTCCCCATGGAAGTGCTCGATGTGATGCGCGACCGCAGCAACGTGTGCAACTACCTGGACATGCCGCTGCAGCATGGCAGCACGCGCATGCTCACCCGCATGCGGCGCGGCATCACGCAGGAAAAGACCGAGGCGCTCGTGAACACCATCCGCGAGAAAGTGCCCGGCATCGCCATCCGCACCACGCTCATCGCGGGCTTCCCCGGCGAGGGCCAAGCCGATCACGACGACAACCTCCAATGGATCGAACGCATGCGCTTCGATCGCCTCGGCGCCTTCACCTACAGCCACGAGGAGGACACGCACGCGCACACCTTCGAGGACGATGTGCCCAAGGAGGTGAAGGAGCAGCGCGCACAGGAGATCATGGAACTGCAAGGCGGCATCAGCCTTGAGTTGAATCAAGCCAAGGTGGGCAGGACCTTCCGCGTGCTGGTGGATAAGGCCGAAGGCGGACACTTCATCGCCCGCACCGAGTTCGATTCACCCGAAGTGGACAACGAGGTGCTCATCCCCACGAAGGATAATTACCTGCGCGTGGGCGACTTCGCCGAGCTACATGGATGTAGGGTCTCCTGCGGAAGGCACTGCGGAGGCTTGAACCGGGACGGTGATGCCTATGCCACTGATTTCCAGCAAACGCAGGAAAAGAGCAGCAAGAGTTTAGCACGGATCGCAGATCCATCTACGGCGGCGGGCTACCTTCATCTTTGCGAACGCCAACCACGATCAAGTCATATACCACCCTACTAATGGCTGAGGACCGCACATCCGGCAAGGAGCTTACAAGAACAGAACTGCTGCAAAAGCAGAAGGATGGCACCCTTACGCAGGATGAAAAGATCCTGTTCTTGATCAAGGTGCGGGGCATGAAGGCAAGCGATGCCGAAGCGATGATCAAGCATCCGCCGCGCAACATCATTACCAAGGACATCATCCACCTGGGTTGATCGCGCGCGGAGGCGCGACTCGCTACTCCTTGATGATCGGCTTAGTAGCAAGCGTGCCATCTCGGAAACGGACCTGCAAGAGGTAAAGGCCGCTATCATGGCCGCTCAGATCGTAGACGAAAGGGGACGAGGCATCCACTAGCGACCGCATGCAGAGCATGCGGCCTGCCGCGTCAAGGAGCGCAAGGTGCTCGGGCAGGGCCTCGGGTGCAAAGTCCAGCGTGATCCTTGATTGCGCAGGGTTGGGTGTCACAGCGAAGGCATTCAGCTCATTCTCTGCAAGGCCCACGTCCGCAAGGCCAAGTTTCACCACCCAGACGTCGTAGTCGCCGTGGTTGCCACTGACGTCGAAATTGTTGGAGAGGGCACGTCCTGCAACCACGTAGTCATCGGCCGCGTTCCGGCAGATCGACTCCGCACGATCATGTGCATCGCCGCCGAGGCACTTCTGCCATTCGAGGTTTCCGTCGCGGTCCAGCTTCACGACCCACATATCATCGCCGGAACCCAGGACTGCCTGAAACGTCGCCATTGTATGAATCGGTGACCCCGCCAGGACGTACCCGCTGTCCGCCGCTTGAAACAACGGAGTACGCGGTGTCATCGCCTGTCCCGCCCAGGCATCGCTGCCTTGGATGGCACAGCGTATCGAGCCAGCACCCACTCATTAGTGGTCCGACCCGTGTATGCCGCTAACATCACCGTCGTTGGATTTGGTTTGGCCCGCCACCAGATAGCCAAGGTCAGCGCTCTGGAGAATGGAGTACCCTGCATCCGCCGCTGTGCCGCCCAGGCATTTCTGCCACTCGATCACACCCGAAGCACTGAGCTTGACCACCCATGCATCATGGTTCCCATGATTGCCCTGCACATCACCATTGCTGGAAGTAGTGTTTCCGGTCATGATGTACCCTCCATCCATCGTCTCCGCGATGGCGTTTCCCGATTCGACTCCTGTGCCGCCCAGGCATTTCTGCCACTGAAGGGCGCCGGCAGCGTCAAGTAAAACTACACCACCATGCATCGAAGTCTCCCATGGTTGCGCTCCGTCACCATCATTGGAATAGGTGCTGCCAGCGCAGGTATATCCACCATCGCTGGCCTGCAGGATCGCTCTGATCCCATCGCGCTCCCAGCCGCCCAGGCACTTTTGCCATTGGATGGCTCCGTCCGCATCCAGCTTCACCACCCAGGCGTCCGAGCTCGGAATCGTACTGCCTGCGTCATGGTAGCCGCTTACATCCCCATCGCTGGAAGCGGTGCTGCCGCCCACGATGAATCCTCCATCATCGGTCTGCTGCATGGAGTTCGCGTTGTCGCCGCCTGAGCCACCCAGGCATCTCTGCCACTGGAGGGCACCGGATGCATCGATCTTCACCACCCAGGCGTCATAGGATCCGCCGTGGTTCCCGCTCACATCGCCGCTATTGGATGTGGTATAGGCAGAGAGCACATAACCGCCATCGATGGTTGGTTGGATACAGGTTCCGAATTCACCGCCGGCTCCACCCAGGCACCTGCCATTGAATGCTTGGTTGAGACAGGAGATGCGCGCACAGCATGAACGCCAGCAGCTCGAACGGATGCAGGATGCGGTGCATGCGGTTCGAAGTTGTGAGGAATGGCGGCGGTTTCGTTGTGGACGGCTGTGAATGTATGCCGAACTCCCCAGGAGCTGCGCCGGTGGCCAGGGCAGCTGACCTTCTCCCAGATGTGCAGCAGGAGCGGACGGCGGTTCATCCCCGCGGTCACGCATCTTGCAGATGTACACCGAAGGACCTCGTGGACGGAGCGTCCCCATCTCAGCAGGGTCTGACCCGTCCTGTCAGGTTCAAGTTTTAAGATGATCCTCAGACAGGTGACCCGTTGGGTGGCTTAAGGCGTACTTATTCTGTAACCAGATGGATAGCGCGAACAGAACCACTGGACACTATTATCCCGGCCAAGCTGGGCCAGAACTCCACTGACAGAAAACCATCCCTGCCTTACGACCAAACTCTCAAGCTCCTTCGTAACTGTCCTCTTGATTCTCCGGTTCACGGCTTCCAATCCTCTCCTGTTGCGTGATATCGTCCAACTTATCTTAAGTCCATCCGCCGCG
>JADIYA010000026.1 GCA_016705545.1 Flavobacteriales bacterium | reverse complement strand
GCGCTCGGCGGCCCGTCGAACTGAATGCGGTTGGCTGACGGCCTCGAACTTGCCCGCGCCGGGCTCTCGCATTCGATGGCGAAGCCGACGAAATCCTTCGGGGGCCTGCCGGCGCGCCAGTCCATGGCCAGCAGGGCCATGCCGTCGCCGCGATGCACTTTCAAGGTGAAGGGCGCACCGGCATTGGTGCCTATGACTTGGTATGCGTTGCTCATGATGCTGGTGTTCGGTTCGGCGCGACGAACGTATCGAGGCGCAACCACGCCCACCACCGGTGCTTACACGGGTGCGTGGGGGCTTTTTACACGGGTACGCAGCAGCTGATCGTGGGCTGGCGGTATCGGGTCACGCTCAAAGCCGTGCAGCCACCTGGCGCAGAGCTGGGAGGCCGACTTCAATTCCCCACCCATTCTCCCCAGGCGCCTTCCACGTTGAATCGCTGATGCAGCGCGTGGTGCAGCAGGAGCAGCAGCTGCCATTCCATCTCGGGGTCCTCGTGCAGGAGCGAAAGGCGCCTGCCGTCGGGCCATTCGCCCTGATGGCGCAGCCACTGCACCTCCTTGCGGAAGCGCACCGGGTGGTTCCAGGGCAGCGCTTGCGTCTCGGGACACTCGCGGTGCGCACGCTCCAACTGCTCGTCCATGCTCTCCATGAAGGCACTGGTGCGCTCATCGCCGGGCGGCAGCGATTGCACCATGCCGGGCAGCAGGCTGCGGAAGCGCACGGCATCGGCGTACAAGAGGCGCAGCACGCGTTCACGCGTCTCGTCGCCGAAGGGTCCGATGAGCGTGGCGCCACAGGCACCCATGAACGCAGGCATGTTGAGGTGGCACACCAGCAGTCCGTGCGGATGCACGAGTTGCACCGTGAGCTGTCGGTGGTTGCGCAGCACTTGGCGGCCAGTGATGGTGCGGCCGCGGTGGGTGATGCTGAAGAGGGAGGTCGAAAGTTCCTGTCGCATGGGCGTGTTGGGTTTAAGTACACCCCGAGCGCCCTGCGCAACGGTTCACGATCACGGATGGTCCTGGCGACGACTGTTTTTGACCGGACCGGTCCGCATCGAATGGGTGGCTTGGGATACCTCGAACGGATGGCGGACGAGCGCAAGCCCACAGATGTCGACTTGCCTTGGATCCGCCGCCGAAGCGAGGTATTTCAAGCCACCCTCAGGCCACCGTGGTGTCGTCCACTCGGTTGGCGGTTCCGTTTGCACGGAACGCTCGGGATGCGGTGCGAATGTACGAACGCGGCTCGCGCTGCGATGAGCGAGGAGGACACTCCGCGGTTGTCACGAAGAGGATTGCAGAAGGATGCGGTAAGGGTGCAATCCGCTTCGGGCATCCGTAAGCGTGCTTGCTCGAGGACAGGTGCATGCATGGGGTGTCCACGGCCTGCTGGGTCGCGCACAACGTGAGGAGCCTGTCATGGTAGCGTGTTGTTGAGTGCCTCGCCCGCTCGCCTCTGCGCCGTCCTCCCGGGCTTGACCCGGTATGCGGCCATTCCTATGGAATCCACTTCCCCTTTCCCGAACTGCGGCTTGCGCTTCTCGAGGAAGGCGTTGCGGCCCTCCTTCGCCTCATCGGTCATGTAGGCGAGGCGCGTGGCTTCACCGGCGAAGACCTGCTGGCCCACCAGGCCATCGTCGGTGAGGTTGAAGGCGAACTTCAGCATCTTGATCGCGGTGGGCGATTTCGCGAGGATCTCCTGCGCCCACTGCCACGCGGTGCTCTCCAATTCGGCGTGCGGCACGCTGGCGTTCACCATGCCCATTTCGTAAGCGCGGTCAGCGGGGATGTCGCGCCCGAGGAAGAAGATCTCTCTCGCGCGCTTCTGTCCCACCATCTTGGCGAGGTAGGCGCTGCCGTAGCCGCCGTCGAAACTCGTCACATCGGCATCGGTCTGCTTGAACACCGCATGCTCCTTGCTCGCCAGGCTGAGGTCGCACACCACGTGCAGGCTGTGGCCGCCGCCCACGCACCAGCCGGGCACGACAGCGATGACGACCTTCGGCATGAAGCGGATCAATCGTTGCACTTCGAGGATGTTCCGGCGCGGCGTGCCTGCCCCATCCACATAGCCTTGATGCCCGCGCGCGCGCTGATCGCCGCCGCTGCAGAAGCTCCACACGCCATCCTTCGGGCTCGGTCCTTCGGCGCTGAAGAGCACCACACCGATCTCGGTGTCCTCCTGTGCATCGTGGAAGGCATCGAGCAACTCACTCACCGTATGCGGACGGAAGGCATTGCGCACCTCGGGCCGGTTGAAGGCGATGCGCGCCACGCCATTGCACTTGCGATAGGTGATGTCGGTGTAGGCCTTCGCCTCGCGCCATTCGGGCGGAGCGGCCTGGAGCTGCATGCGTGACTTGGTCATGTGCGCTTAGATATTGCGGCGGTGAAGTTCGCTTTGAGGATGAGTTGTGCCACGAACCCTGCGCACGCCACCCCGATGAAGAGCACCGGCAAGGTGTAGCGCTCCTCCACGCCGCGTTGCACGTAGGCCAGGTAGAAGAGGTAGGCGGCGCAGCCGAAGGAGAGCAAGCGCACCGGCAGCGGCACGCGCAAGAGGAAGGCCAATGCCGCTGCTGCGATCAGTAACGCGTGCAGGATCGCGGAGAACCATCGGAGCGCTTCCATGGCCGGTTGGCCGCGCCAGGTGTGTTGGAAGACCCAGAGGTTGAGGTTCGAGTGCGCGACCATCTGCTTCAGCACGCGCAATGGCACGATCACATGATGATGCCAACGATGCGTGCGGCGCCATTCGGCAGTGATGGATTCGAGCGCGAAGAGGATGCCTTGCTCGGAGCGCGTGGTGATGGCGATCGTGCCGCGCGCGCTCGTCAGCGCAGGCGCGAGCTCTTCGCAGTTGAAGCGCTGCCATCGGCTGAAAGCCTGCCGTGTCTCCGCTTCCAGTTCGGCGGTGAGCAGGCCGTCGGGTGCCAATGCGATGAACGCGTCCGCATGGCGCGAAGCCGTGTCGCAACGGATCGCCGCCCGGTAGCCGGCTTCCATCGCCGCGTGGAAATCATCGCCGCGCGCGCCCCAGCTCTTGGCCAGTTCCCAGAAGGCCCCATGCGTGGGACGGTTGATGCCCGCAGCGCTTGCGGAGTACAAGGGGTGAAGGCCAACCAGTGCGTCGGCGCGCATCACGTTCACCAGCCACCAGCAGAGCAGTGGCGCCACCGCGAGCAGCGCGAAAGCCGATGCGCGCAGCCGACCGATCCGCAGCAATCCCGGCAGCAGGGCAAGGCCTGTCCACAGCAAGGCGGGCCGCGTGAACATCAGCAGCGACCAGAGCAGCAGACCTGCGAAGAGCCAGCGGCGATGCGTGGCGTGCTGATCGCGCAACGCGCAGCAGAGCAGCAGCATGGCGAGCGATGGCGTGATGCCTTCGGTGAGCGTGTGGAAGAGGAAGCCGTGGAAAGTCGGCAAGGCGGCGAAGGCGAGGATGAGCGGCCAACGGATGCGGCCATCGATGCCGCTGCGCACCAGCGTGTCCCACAGCATGGCCACGGTGAACGCGTAGAGCAGGCATTGCATCCACACCAGCGCACTGATGGCGGGCAGCGGGTCGAGCACGAGGCGGGGCAGCAGGTAGAAGAGGGAGTAGCCCGGAGCGCGGAGCGATGGTCGGCGCGTCTCTGGCGCCTGCTCCAGGTCGGGCCGGGCGCCGAGCAACCGATCAACGCCTTGCAGGTAGGAGGCATCGTCGGTGCTGGTGAGGGCACGGCCATCGCGGACATTGGCCCGCGCCGGCGAATCGCCCATCGCGCCGATGTTGATGCGGTTCCAGGCTTGCGCGCAAACCAGCGCCAGCAGCGCGATGAGCAGGTGGGGGAGGAAGCGCGCCGGCATGCGTTCAGCGACGAATGTAGAAGTGCGTGTTGCGCGAACGCCCCGGCGTGCGCAGCTTCGGCGCCGTGAAACCAGTCCTGCTCCCTGTCGCGGTGCTCCTGCCGCTCTTCGCCGCTGCGCAGAAGCCCGCCCGGAAACCCGCGCGCTTCGATGCCGCCGTCGTGGCCATCATCGTTCCGAGCGACGATCCCGCGCACGCGGCGCTCAATCCGGCCGTGCAGGAGCCGCGGATCGTGCTGGCCAACAAGGGCACCGAGTCGCTGTCGGGCATCTCCGTGCGCTACGGCACGGTGGGCTTCGCTCCGCGCATGTTCGCGTGGACAGGCCGCTTGGCACCCGGCGCCACCACCGAGGTGAAGCTCACGCACCTGATCGACATGCGCCCCGGCGCCAACACATTCACCGTATCGCTGGGCGATCCCAACGGCCGCAAGGACCGCAACAAGGCCGACAATACGCTGAGCGGCACCTTCACCTCGGCTGATGCATGGGGCAGCCCGCTCACCGTGCGCATGCGGGTGCCTGCAGGCAATGGCGGCCGCATCCGGTTGGAGAGCACGCGCGGTCCGGTGCACATCGATCACGCATGGAAGTCCGGCAACGACACGGTGCTGAGCGAAACACTGCGCTTGCCGCCGGGCAGCTACTTGCTGCATGCCGTGGACAGCGGCAAGGCCGATGCGGCATCGGTCCGGATCATCAGCGCCGGTGCCGATCTGCTGAAAGCGGTGCGCAGCGCGCCGAAGGAAGGCACGCTGTACCAGTTCAGGGTGGAGACCGATGCTCCGCTCGATGCGCCCTCGCGCACGGATGCGTTGCTGCTGATGCGACCGGGAAGGGGCATGGCCCTGGTGGATCTGTTCGCCGCCAAGTCAGCGCGACTGTCCGTGAAGAATGGCCGCGGCGAAGTGCTGATGGAATGGCCCGTGCCGGAGCAGTTGAACAAAGAGTACCCGATCGACCTATCGGCGCAGCCCGCCGGGAGCTATGCGATCGTGCTCAGCGAGGATGGCCGCGAGACGCAGGTGGGCCTGATCGACCTGTTCGATGCCGCGCCGCGATGAGCGGTAGTGTCTCAGTTTGCGAAGGCTCAATGCCGAGTATCATTTCCACCTTTCCCTTGATGGAAAGGTGGAGCCAAAGATCAACCACGGCCAAAGCCGCAGTCCCGGCTCGCACAATGCCCGCGGCACAGGCTGTCCGAGCCGGGCGCGGCCGCGCTGGCCGTGGACACCTACCGCACGTGGTTTCTGAACCGCTCTACCCTAGCCGCTAGCTGGGCTGCATCAACCCTGCGATTGGCTCGAACTGAGACACTACCCGATGAGCGCATGATCCTACTTTCGCGCCCGCCTTCCGCAGGGAGGCCCTGTCGCTCCGGCGCCCGGCCCCATAGTTCAATGGATAGAATAGGAGTTTCCTAAACTCTTGATCCAGGTTCGACTCCTGGTGGGGTCACTCTCCTTCCCGCTTCCCGCCCCTTAACAGAACGCTGTGTGAAAATGCGCTGTGGCCCTTGCCGGGCGCCGCGCAGGCTGCGGGCAACTTGCGGCGGGGCAGTGCGCGCGTGCGCGTGCCCCCTGCACGCACCCATGCGCCTGGTCCTCGCATCCCTGTTTTCGCTTGTCGCCGCGAGCGCCTTCGCGCAGCCCGCCAATAGCAATTGCGCCACGGCATCGCAGCTCTGCGCGCAGCAGGCCGCAACGGGCAACAACACGGGAGCGAACGGCGCTGGGCCGGTGTATTGCCAGCCGGGCGGCAGCCAGGTGTGGTACACCTTCACCACCAACAGCGTTGGCGGCACGGCCACCGTGTCGCTCAATGGCATCAACTGCCCGCTGGTGGGCGGCATGGACAATGAGCTGAGCATGGCGGTGCTCTCCGGCAGCGCCAATTGCAATCCCGCGAACTTCGGCTTCGTGGGTCCGTGCCAGACGGACAGCATGCCGTTCAGCATCACCACGCAGCCGCTCGCGCCCAATACGCAGTACTGGGTGGTGGTGAGCGGTGCGCAGAACGGCGGCACCGTCACCCCCGCGCAATGCGATTTCGGCATCGACGTGAGCGGCCCCGGCGTGGATGTGATCGGCGTTGATTTCTCAGCGGGCCCTGATGCGGAGATCGCCCAGGGCGGCGCGGTGCAGCTCGACGCCTTCGGCGGCACCACCTACGATTGGTCGCCCACCAGCGGCCTCAGCGGCAATGGCATCCCGGATCCCATCGCCAACCCGTCGAGCACCACCACGTACACGGTGACCACCACCATCAATGGCTGCACCTACACGGATACGGTGGTGGTGGATGTGGTGCGGCTGGTGAATCCGCCCAACACCTTCTCGCCCAACAGCGATGGCCGCAACGATGCCTGGGAGATCCCGGGCATCCAGGATTACCCCGGTGCGGTGGTGATGATCTACGACCGCTGGGGCCAGCGCGTGTTCAATAGCAATGGCTACCGCGAGCCATGGGACGGCACGCGCAATGGCCGGCCGCTGAGCGAGGGCACTTACTACTACCACATCGAGCTGAACCCGCTCGAGGGCCGCTCCGATCCATACACGGGCTACGTCTCGATCATCCGATGAAGGCCGCACCGCTGCTCATGGCCCTGCTGCTGCCCATCCTGGGGCAGGGCCAGCAGCTCTCGCAGTACACGCAGTACGTGTTCAACCATTTCAGCGTGAACCCGGCCGTGGCCGGCAGCAAGGACTGCCTCGACGTGCGCTTGGGCTACCGCCGGCAATGGGTGGGACTCGATGGCGCCCCCAACACCGGCTGGGCCAGCCTGCACGCCACCATCCAGAAGAAGGGGGCGGTGAAGAAGAACAAGCACGGGGTGGGCTTCTTCGCCGAGAGCGACAACGCGGGCAACTGGGGCTACACGCGCCTTTCGCTGGCCTACGCCTACCACATCCAGATGTCGCGCGATTACCACATGAGCATGGGCTTCTTCGGGGGCGTGCAGCAGATGAAGTACGATGTGGGCGCCAGCACCTTGGTCGATTACAACGACCCCGCCTTGAATGGCAGGGCCAACACCCTGGTGGCGCCGGAGCTCACGCCGGGCATCTTCCTCTACAACAAGAAGGCCTGGGGCGGCATCAGCATGCACCAGATCCTCGGCAACCGCATCAACGGCATCGGCATCGATTCACGACTGGCGCGGCAATTCATGCTCAGCGGCGGCTACAAGTACCGCATCGGCCGGAAGGTCTCGCTCTCGCCCAGCCTGCTGCTGAAGAAGAGCAAGGCCGCGCCGTGGGCCCTCGATATCAATGGCATGGTGGAGTGGAACCGCAAGTTCGGCCTTGGCGCGGGCTACCGTGCCGGCGATGCGGTCACCTTCAACATGAAAGTGAGCTTCGGCAAGATCTTCCAGTTGGGCTACAGCTACGATGTGACCACCTCGCGCCTGCGCCTCGGAAGCTCCAACACGCACGAGATCATCCTGGCCCTCACCCCATGCAGCCAGGAGAGCATCGGCCGCCGAGCCATCAACTGCCCCGCCTTCGACTAGAACCTGATCCGCGATGCGCACCCACTACCGCCACCTTCTGATCGCCGCCGCGCTGCTCCTGCTTAACGCCGCCACGGCGCTGGGCCAGCGCCGCACCCTGTATTGGGTGGGCGGCAGCGGCGCTTGGAGCGATGCCGCGCACTGGAGCCTGGCCGAGCGCGGACCGGGCGGTGCCGGGATTCCCGGGGCAAGTGACGATGCAGTGCTTCGGACGCAAGGCGAAGCAGTGGTGGAGATCGAAGGCAATGCACGCTGCAACAGCCTGCGCGTGGATGCGCGTGAAGGTTTCGCGCGCTTCACCGGTGCTCCCGGCAATGAGCTGCGCGTGCATGGCGACTTCGTGCTGAATGGAAGCGTGCATTGGGCCTTCGATGGCACCGTGCGCTTCTCGGGCGATGGACAAGGGCGCGAGATCGATGCGCGCGCGATCCCGATGCGCGGCCAGCTGCGCTTCGATGGCAGCGGTTCGTGGAGCATCGTGAGCGACCTGCAGCTGACCGAGGGCGACATCACCTGGCGGGAGGGAACCGTGCATGCGGCGGGCGCCCTCGTGCGTGCGCGTACCCTTTGCAGCGAAGGGCGCGGCGCGAAGCGCTTGATGGCCGGCCGCAGCGTGATCCAACTGGCGCAGGCGCCGGAGCAGGGCGTGATGGATCGCGTGGTGGAGCAGCAGCAAGCCGTGATCACGGTGGGCAATGAGCCCATCCGTTCAGGGCTCGCCATTCCGCCTGCTGGCGAGGACCGCGACGTGGCGGTGTGCGCTACCGGTGGCGGGCAGACTCCTTTCGTCGCCACCACATCGGCGCTGACCAATTACAACGGCGTGAACGTGAGCTGCCGAGGCGCTTGCGATGCCACCATCACGGTGAACGTGACCGGCGGCGTAGGGCCTTTCACGTATTCATGGCTCTTCGGAGGCCCGAATACGCAGACATGGGCAGGTGCCTGCGGCGGTCCGCAGATCGTGGTGGTCACCGATGAGGGTCAAGGAGTGAGCTGCGGCGTACCGATCAATGTCACTGAACCCAGCCCTCTGGGCGTGATCTTCTTCGGCGCTGGCACGCCTCCCACCTGCGCTGATGTGTGCAATGGATCAAGGACGGCGCTGGCCATCGGCGGCACCGGTGCTCCCACCTACAGCTGGAACAACGGCGCTGGCACTGGATCGAGCTTCAACCAGTTATGCGCGGGCATCAATACGCTCACCATCACCGATGCCAACTTCTGCACCTTCGATACCACCTTCACCTTCGACCTGCAGCCGATCACGCCCAACCTCACCTTCACGGATGTAACGTGCAACGGGGTCTGCGATGGAACCGCGAGCGTGAACCCCACCGGAGGCACGCCGGCGATCAGCGTCACCTGGGCACCACCGCCGGGCGCGGGACAGGGCACCAACAACGCCACCGGACTTTGCGCGGGTCCGTACAGCGTGCTGCTGGTTGATGCGAACGGTTGCGACACAACGATCAACTTCATCATCAACGAGCCGCCGCCGATCGTGCCGGATCCGACGCAGACCGATGCGAGCTGCTTCGGCGCATGCGATGGAACGGCCACGGTGAATCCCAGCGGAGGGATCGGGCCATACAGCTATGACTGGGTGCCGCCACCCGGCGGCGGCCAGGGCACGAATGCCGCAACGGGCCTGTGCGAAGGCAACTACACGGTCACCATCACCGATCAGGCCACGAATTGCACCACCGCGCAAGCCTTCACCATCGCCGCGCCGCCTGAGATCGACGTGCAGGGTACGGTGACGCCCGCGAGCTGCTCTGATGCGTGCGATGGAGAGATCAGCATCATCATCTCAGGGGTGCTGCCGCCCTTCACCATCACCTGGTCGCCGAACGTTGCGGGCCAGGGCACACCCAACGCCACCGCGCTCTGCCCTGGTGATTACAGCGTGACGGTGGCCACGCCCAATGGGTGCGACACCACGCTCACCTTCAATGTGCCTTCGCCGCCTCCCCTCAATGCGCAGCTCACACCGGTTGATGCCAGCTGCGCAGGTGTTTGCGATGGCGAGGCATCGGTGACCGTCTCTGGCGGAACGCCGGGCTACACCTACTTGTGGGCGCCGAACGTGAACGGTCAGGGCACGCCCAATGCCACCGGGCTGTGCGCAGGCAACTACACCCTGCTTGTGGCCGATGCGAACGGTTGCGATACGCTCATCGCTTTCGTGATCAATGAGCCGCCGCCATTGGTGGTGACACCGAGTCAGACGGATGTGACCTGCGGCAGTGCCTGCGATGGCACCGCGAGCGTGGCCGTGAGCGGAGGCGCACCGGGCTATACCTATCTGTGGACGCCGAACGTGACGGGCCAAGGCACTCCGAACGCCACGGATCTCTGTGCAGGTCCTTACTCTGTGCTGATCACCGATGCGAACGGATGCACCATCACGCAGGCCTTCACCATACTGGATGCCGTGCCGTTGGAAGTCTCGCTGCAAGTGCTGCCTGCGAGCTGCCCTGATGCGTGCGATGGATCGGCAGGGGTATTCGTGACAGGGGGCGGGACCTTACACGTACGATTGGCAGCCACCGCCCGGTGGCGGACAGGGCACACCGAATGTCACGGGCCTTTGCGCACAAGCCTACACCCTGCTCATCACCGATGCCGTGGGCTGCGATACGCTCATCGCCTTCACGGTGCCCGCTCCGCCGCCGATCACGGTGGTGAGCACCGTAAATGATCCGACGTGTTCCGGCGATTGCAACGGCAGCATCAGCGTACAGGCCAGTGGCGGCAATGGCGCATACACCTATGCATGGGTGCCCGACGTGACGGGCCAGGGCACGCCGGATGCGACGCAGCTCTGCGCGGGCAACTACCAAGTGACCATTACCAGCGGCGCGTGCGATACCACGCTCACCTTCATCCTTGCAGACCCGCCTCCGATCGAGGCGGTGCTGACCACTGCGGACCCAACGTGCGCTGGAGAATGCGATGGCACGGCAACGGTGACCGTTACCGGTGGAACCTTGCCGTTCGCGTACGTGTGGACGCCCAATGTGACCGGCCAAGGCACCCCGGATGCAACGGACCTGTGCCCAGGCAACTACACGGTGCTGGTCTCGGATGCGCTGGGCTGCGACACGCTCATCGCCTTCATGATCAATGAGCCGCCACCGATCGTGGTGGACCTCGTGACCACACCGGCAAGCTGCGGAGGCGCCTGCGATGGCACGGCCACCGCTACGGTCAGCGGTGGAACAGAGCCGTACCAATATGATTGGCAAACACCACCGGGCGCGGGCCAAGGCACGCCCAGCGCCACCAACTACTGCCCCGGAGCCTACACGCTCACCGTGACCGATGCGAACGGCTGCACGGTGGTCACGCCCTTCGCTATCACTACGCCATCGGGCATCGATGCGCAATTCTCCACCACGCCAACGAGCTGCGGCGACGCGTGCGATGGCACCGCCACCGTGACCGCGACCGGCGGTGTTGAGCCCTACACCTGGCTATGGGATCCCTTGCCCGGCGGCGGCCAAGGAACGGCGAACGCGACCGGGCTCTGCCAAGGCATCTACACGCTGCAGATCACGGATGCCGCGCAATGCGACACGGTGCTCTTCATCAACATCACCGGACCGACACCGATCGAGCCGAACGCCTCTCAGACCGATGAGGATTGCAACGGGCCCTGCAACGGCACCGCCACGGTGAACCCCACAGGCGGATCGGGGACCTACACCTTCGTTTGGAGCCCGGTCCCGCCTGTAGGTCAGAGCACCAACAGCGCGGCGCAACTCTGCCCCGGCATCTGGAGCGTGACCATCGACGATGGCACCGGATGCGACACCACCGTGGTATTCGACATCCTGCCCAAGGTGCCGATCGACAACAACGTGGCATGGTCAGACGCGACATGCCCGAACGCTTGCGATGGGACCGCGCAGGTTTTCCCCACGGGTGGCATCCCGCCATACACTTATGTATGGTCGCCGAACCCGCCGTTCGGGCAAGGCACCGATGCGGTATCGGGTCTATGCCTCGGCCTGTGGAGCGTAACGGTGATCGATGCGGTGGGCTGTGAGGGCTCAACGCCCTTCTTCGTGGGTGCGCCACCGCCGTTCAATGCGGCCTTGGTGGTGCTGCCAGAGACCTGCGCAGGACCATGCACCGGCGCTGCTTCGGTAACACCAAGCGGTGGCACCGGGACAGATCAATGTGCTTTGGTTGCCGGGCGGTCAGACCACCACGCAAGTCACAGGCCTCTGCGCGGGAACCACGTACAGCGTCACGCTCACGGACGCTGCCGGATGCGACAGCACCTTCACCTTCACGGTTGATCCTTTCGATCCGATACAGGCCAACAGCAGCAGCACGCCGGTGAGCTGCGCAGGCGCGTGCGATGGCACCGCCACCGTGGGACCGACCGGCGGCACCGCGCCATACACCTACATGTGGATGCCGGGCATGCAGGACACGCCGCAGGTCACCGACCTCTGCGAGGGCGTGTACACCGTGACGATCACCGATGCGAACAACTGCAGCATCGACGCGCAGGTGCTCATCACCGGTCCACCAGCAATCGATGCGAACGCCACCGTTACGCCGATCTCCTGCAACGGGCAATGCGATGCTTCCATCGAGTTGAACGCATCAGGCGGCACGGGCAACTACACCTACACCTGGACGCCCATCCCTCCGAACGGACAAGGACAATCGAGCGCGACGAACCTCTGCTCTGGAACCTGGGACGTGGTGATCACTGACGACAGTGGCTGCAGCGCACCGTTCTCCTTCGAACTCACCGAGCCCGCAGCGCTCACCTTGAGCGTGACTGCGACACCGAGTGAATGCCAGGTCTGCATCGGCACCGCAACGGCAACCGTTGGGGGCGGCACTAATCCGCTCACCGTTGAGTGGTACAGCGCTGGCGGCAGCCTGGTGGGCGCTGGGGCGAGCATCTCCGATCTCTGTGCAGGCGTGTACACCGTGGTGGTCACTGACGCCAACGGATGCACGCTTCAGCAAGCCGTTCCGATCACTGACTCGGCGGGTGAGGACATCACGGCGAACGATGGAAGCACGAGCTGTCCGAACACCTGCGATGGCAGCGTGAGCGTGGACTTCGTGTGCGCCGATGCGCCGTGCGTGATCGCGTGGTTCGATGCGCAAGGCAACGATCTCAACCAGAATGGCAGCTCGCTCTCGAACCTCTGCCCCGGCGATTACCTCGTGCAAGTCACGAATGCATCGGGCTGCGTGAGCATCGATACAGCGACGGTGGTGGCGCCTGCGCCCACTGATCTGCTCATCAGCAGCACGCCGGTGAGCTGCGCGGGCGAGTGTGACGGCACGGCCACGGTTGGTGTGAGCGGTGGCGTTCCGCCTTACACGTGGACCTGGTCGCCTGAACCGGGCGGCGGCCAAGGCACTCCGCTCGCCACGGGCCTTTGCGCGGGCGTGTACACGGTGCTCATCAGCGACGATGGCGGATGCGACACCACCGCGCAGGTGCTCATCACCGAACCGCTGCCGCTTGCAGTTGATGCGGTGATCACGGGCATCGCATGCTCGGGCGCTTGCAATGGCAGCATAGCGCTCACCATCACCGGTGGAACGCAGGCTTACACCGTGGTATGGAACCCGGTTCCGCCGAACGGACAGGGCGTTCTCACGGCCACGGATCTCTGCGCGGGGCAATACACGGTGACGGTGACCGATGCCAATGGCTGCTCCTTCAATGCGAGTTACGATGTGACCGAGCCGCAGCCCTTGCAAGTGAGCGTGAGCACCGTCGCGAGCACCTGTCCGAATTGCGATGGCCAGGCCGCAGCGACCATCACGGGTGGCACCGCGCCGTACGCTGTGAACTGGTACCTCGGCGGCGTGCTCGTGGGCGCTGGAGAGAGCATCAGCAACCTCTGTGGCGGCCTTTATACGGTGGAGGTAACGGATGACAATGGCTGCACCGTCACGCAAGTGGTGCAAGTGAGCGATAGCAATGCCGAGACGCTTACGCCAGTGAACGGCCAGACCACTTGCGGCAACTCATGCAGCGGCTCGGTGAGCGTGAGCTTCGTGTGCACTGCACCTCCCTGCAACCTGGTGTGGTTCGATGCGGGCGGCAACGTGATTGCGGTGAATGAAGGCGTGGTGGACAGCTTGTGCGTCGGCATCTATACGGCGCAAGTGACCAATGGCAGCGGCTGCGTGAGCTTCGCCGATGCTGAGGTGCTGCCCTCGCAGACGATCATACCCAACCTGAGCAGCACGCCCGTTTCGTGCGCTGGCGCATGCGATGGCACGGCCACCGTGGGCCCCACCGGCGGCATCGAGCCCTACACCTATCTGTGGTCGCCTGGTGGTGAGGACACGCCACAGGTCACCGGCCTTTGCGCCGGCGTTTACGATGTGCTCATCACCGATTCCACCGGCTGCGATACGACCTTGCAAGTGCTCATCACGGAGCCGCAGCCGCTTGATTTCAGCGCAACCGTGCAGGATGTGCTGTGCACGGGCGATTGCAATGGATCGGTCAGCGTGATCGTCACGGGCGGCACGCAGCCATATGGCTATGCTTGGTCACCGAATGCGAACGGGCAGGGCACACCAATGATCACGGATCTCTGCCCCGGCACCTACACGCTGACCGTGACGGATGCGAGCGGATGCAGCGCCACGCAGGACTATGCGGTGAATGAGCCGCAACCCCTGCAAGCGGTCCTGAGCACCACCCTGAGCGAATGCGGTCTTTGCAATGGCACAGCGACCGTTGCGGCGAGCGGCGGCACGGCGCCCTATTTCATCATCTGGCTGAGCGGTGCCTCGATCATAGGAACAGGGGATACGATCGTTGACCTGTGCGCGGGACTCTACGATGCCATCATCACCGACGCCAACGGATGCAGCATCACGCAGCTCGTTGCGATCAGCGATGCCGATGGCGAGCAGCTCACCATGTCCGATGGCATCACCAGCTGCCCCGGCGATTGCGACGGCACTGTGAGCGTTGATTACACCTGCTCTCAGCCCCCATGCAGCACAGCTTGGTTCGATGCGAGCGGCAACGACCTGAACGAGCCTGGCAACACGCTCAGCAATCTGTGCGCAGGCCTCTACCTCGTACAGGTCACCAACGGCACCGGCTGCATCACCATCGACACGGCCTTCGTCACGGAGCCGGATCCGATCGTGGCCAACTTGAGCACCACGCCGGCAACTTGCGCGGGCTTCTGCGATGGCACGGCGACCGTAGGCCCAAGCGGCGGACAAGCGCCATACGAGATCCTCTGGCAGCCGAGCGCTGAGACCACGCCGACCATCACGGGTCTCTGCGCCGGCCAGATCAGCGTCACCATCACCGATTCGGCAGGTTGCTCGATCACACAGGATGTGCTGATCCTGGAGCCGCAGCCACTCAGCATCACGGACACGATAACGCCCATCACCTGCAACGGCGCGTGCGACGGGACCATCACCGTGGTGGTCACAGGTGGCATTCAGGCCTACACCTACCTCTGGAGCCCAGCGCCTCCGGGCGACCCCACGCAGCCCTCGATCACGGGCCTCTGCGCCGGCGATTGGACGGTGACCGTGACCGATGCCAATGGTTGCACCTTGTCCGAGACCTTTACGCTAGTTGATCCGCCGGTGCTCCTGGCGCAAGTGGCCACCACCGGCAACCTCTGCTACGGCGATTGCGAGGGCACCGCGACCGCGACCATCAACGGAGGTGTTGCGCCTTACGCGATCAACTGGCTCGATGCGGTCGGGAATACGATCGCACAAGACACACTCGACGTGAGCAACCTGTGCGCAGGTGATTACACGCTGAATGTCATGGATGCGAACGGCTGCCTGCTCAATGTGCCCTTCACCATCACCCAGGGCGATGCGATCGAGGCCAACCTGCTGTGGACGAACGAGACCTGCTTCGGCCCTTGCGATGGCACCGCATCAATCACGCCCAGCGGCGGGGCTGAGCCCTACGCCATCGATTGGCGCGATCCCATTGGCAACCTCATCGCGCAGGATGTGACCACAGTGAGCGGACTCTGCGCAGGAACGAATACCGTGACGATCACCGATGCGCTGGGCTGCGACACCACCTACGCCTTCACCGTGCTGCCCTACACATTAATCACCGACAATGCCACGGTGACCAACGTGCAGTGCAACGGCGATTGCGACGGCAGCATCGTGCTGAATCCATCGGGCGGCATCGGCGCATACAGCTACACCTGGGATCCGGTTCCGCCCAATGGGCAGGGCAGTGCTTCTGCTACCTCGCTCTGCCCCGGCACCTATACGGTGACGATCACGGATGGCGTGGGCTGCAGCCAGGTGTTCAGCTATGACATCACCGAGCCGCCTGCTCTGAGCATCGTCGTGGATCAAGTGGTGGATGCGAGCTGCGCGACCGCGAGCGACGGAGCGATCAGCGTGACTGCTAGCGGAGGTACGCCGGGCTACTCCTTCGGATGGAACGGTCCCGGCGGATTCAGTTCAGCCAATGAAGACATCAGCAACCTGGCTCCGGGCAGCTATACGCTCACCATCACGGATGACAACGGCTGCACCACCTCGGTCACGGTTGATGTGGGTGCGCTCGCGACAGTGGTCGCGGATGCCGGTGCGGACCAGACCGAATGCGCTGGTGTGGGCGTAACCCTTGATGGCACCAACAGCACGGGTGCGGTGACATATGCCTGGTTCGATGATCAGGGCGAACTGATCAGCGGATCACCTGTGCTCGATCTGGGCGGCCTCGCGCCTGGCAGCTACACCTTCACGCTCACCGTGAGCGATGGCCCATGCTCAGACAGCGATCAGGTCACCGTCACCATCCTCGACCTGCCCATCGCCGATGCGGGTCCGGACCAGGTGATCTTCCTCAGTGAGACCGCGCAGCTTGGCGGAGCGCCCACGGGCCCTGCAGGATCGACCTACCTCTGGCAGCCCGATTCGCTGCTGAACAATGCCAGCATCGCCGACCCGATTGCCAATCCATCGGAGACCACATGGTTCACGGTGCTGGTCACAGCGCCTAACGGTTGCGTGGCCCTGGACTCAGTGCTGGTCACAGTTGTGCCCGAAGTGGTGATCACCAACGGCTTCACACCGAACGGCGATGGTTGGAACGACGCTTGGGTGATCGACTACATCGATCTCTTCCCGGAGTGCGAGGTGGAGATCTACAATCGTTGGGGCGACATGCTCTTCCGCAGTGTGGGCTACAAGGTGCCGTGGGACGGCCGCTATTCGGGTGGCTTGGTCCCTGTGGGTACTTACTACTACGTGATCAAGCTCAACGACCCGCGCTTCCCCGACCCTTACACCGGTCCGCTCACCGTGATCCGCTGAAGCCATGAAGAACCTCCGCCTCCTGATTCCGATCACCGCGGTGCTCATGGCCGCGTTGCCTGCGCATGCCCAGCAGTTGCCGCAGCTCACGCAGTACATGCACAACGACTACATCTTCAATCAGGCCGTGGCCGGCAGCCGGCCGTCCTTCGAATTGCGCAGCGGCCACCGCTACCAATGGGTTGGCGTGCAGGATGCCCCGCGCACCTTCACGTTGAGCGGTCATTCGGCCATCGGAAAGCGCATGGGCGTGGGCGGCTATCTGTACACCGATCACGTGGGCCCCACGCGTCGCACGGGCTTCCAGCTGAGCTACGCCTACCACTTGCCCATCACGGAGGACCTCAAGCTCGGCTTCGGCCTGGGCTTCGGCATGTTGCAGTTCCTGATCGATGGCAGCAAGATCACCTTCCATGACCAAGGCGATCCGATCCTCGATGATCAGTTGCGCGGCGAAGTGAAGCCCGACGCGACCTTTTCCTTCCTCCTGCACCACGAGCGCTTCTGGTTGGGCGCTGCTGCTCCGCAATTGCTCAACAACGAAGTGGTGTTCCTGCACGAGAACACCGGTACGCTCAGCCGCATGGAGCGGCACTACTATGCCATGGGGGGGTATCGACTGCCTGTAGGAGAGGATTTCCGGATCGAGCCGAGCTTCATGCTGAAGTACGTTTCGCCGGCGCCCATGAAGCTCGATGTGAACCTGACCGCCCGCTACAAGGAGACCGTTTGGATTGGCGCCGGTTACCGCACCAACGATGCTTGGTGCGCGATGATCGGCTACTGGCATAAGAAGCAATTCCAGTTCGGCTACAGCTACGATGTGATCACCAGCAACCTGCGCAACTACAGCACTGGCACGCACGAGGTGACCTTGGCGGTGACCATTCAGAAGCAGGCAGCGGCTGCGCCAGTGGAGTAACCGGAAGCCCTTGGCGGCGTCTGGACGCGGTCGAGGACCGCATCGATTCGTCGATGCCCCATGCCCCGTAGTCGATAAGCCTTAGAGCGACGCGCCTTTGCTTGACCTTCGCTTCCTATACTGCCGTACTTTGCGGCCCCTTTTCGCGGAGCCAACCCGCTTTTTCATTGGGCACCTCTAATCTTTTGTTCCGCTTCGCTTCGCACTGCGCGCTGGTGGCCCTCTTCTGGAGCACATGCCAGCTAGCCATGGCTCAGGTATTCCTGGCCGACCTGGACCAGCAGATCGATGCATGTTCGGGTGAGTTCTATGATTCGGGTGGAGCCGGGGGCAACTACAACAACAATGAGGATGTGACGGTTACCATTTGCCCGGTGGGGGGTGCGGGATCCGGTCCGTCCACTTTGGTCCGGTTCATCACTTGGAATATCGCGGGCGGTCCTCCCCCGGGCGACCAACTGGAGGTCTTTGATGGCGTGGGCATTGTTGGCCTGTTGCTGAATACAGGCACCAGCACGAATTCACTTGCCGGCCTCACCTTCACCAGCACCGATCCCTCCGGCTGCCTCACCTTCCGCTGGCGCAGCGACATGGGTGGCACGGCAGCAGGCTGGTTCTCGCGCATTGTCACCACACCATGGCCGGGCACCAACGGCAACGGCACCGTTTGCTCGAACGGGGCGAATGTGAATCTCTTCAGCCTGCTCGGGAACACGCCTGATCCCGGAGGGTTATGGACTGCTCCCGGTGGTGCGCCGCACAACGGAACCTTCGTTCCGAGCACCGACCCTGGCGGCGCGTACACCTACACGCATGCGGGCTCTGCCCCTTGTCCGGATGCCAGCGCCACGGTGACCATTTCCAAGGTGCAAGCGCCGAATGCGGGCACGAATGGAACGGCCACCTTCTGTGCGACTAGCGCTTCGGCTGCGCTGATCAATTTCCTCGGCGGATCTCCCGACCTCGGTGGAACATGGTCCGGTCCGGGCGGAGTACACAGCGGCACATTCAACCCGGCTTCGGATCCGGCCGGTACATACAACTATACGGTCACCGGCACCTCGCCTTGCGCGAACGCCTCCGCCACGGTGATCGTCACCGTGAACCAACCGGCCAACGCGGGCACGAGCGGAAGTACAAGCGTATGCAGCAACGATGCGGCCTTTCAACTGTTCAGCGTGCTCGGCGGCAGTCCGCAGCCCACCGGCGCTTGGACAGGTCCCGGCGGCGGTCCCGTAGTGGGCACCTATACACCCGGCACATCAACGCCCGGTGTGTACACCTATTCGGTGCCCGGTGCACCGCCTTGTCCTTCAGCCGTGAGCACGGTAACGGTGCTGCAAACCACCGCGCCCAATGCAGGCCAATCGCGCAGCATCACGGTATGCAGCGATGATGCACCCTTCAGCATGGTGGCGCAACTGCTCGGAACGCCCGATGGCGGCGGAAGCTGGGTGGGTCCCGGTGGTCCGCATGGCAATCAGTTCAACCCAGCGAGCGATCCTGCTGGGGCCTATGTGTACACCGTGCCAGGCACGGGTCCGTGCGCCAATGCTTCAGCGACGCTCACGATCACGGTGAACCAGCGGCCGAATGCTGGAACGAACGGCAGCATCACGCTCTGCTCTACCGATGGCGTCTTCAACCTCTTCACGGCCTTGGGCGGAAGCCCGAACGTGGGTGGCACTTGGCGCGACCCGCTGAACAACCCGCACTCCGGCAGCTTCACCCCCGGCAGCAGTTTGCCTGGCCTCTATACCTACACCGTTACTGGCCTGCCGCCGTGCGCACCAAGCAGTGCCACGGTGAACGTGTCGGTGAACACTGCGCCGAATGCGGGCAATGGCGCCAGCATCACGCGCTGCTCGAACGATCCGAATGTGGACCTCTTCGCCCTGCTCACGGGCAATCCGGATGGTGGCGGCTCGTGGACCGGACCTGGCGGTGCGCCCAGCGGCACCTTCAATCCCTCCAGTGATCTGCCGGGCGCCTACACCTACACCGTGCTTGGTCTCACGCCTTGCGCGAATTCTACAGCAACCATTAACGTGACCGTGAACCCTGCGCCGAACGCGGGTGCGAATGGCAGCATCACTGTTTGCGGCAACGATGCGTCGTTCGGCCTCTTCGGCGTGCTCGGGGGCTCGCCGGATGCCACCGGCACGTGGACCGCTCCGGGTGGCGGAGCCTTTGGCGGGACCTTCGATCCCGCATCGAGCACCCCGGGCGTTTACACGTATAGCGTCACGGGCCTGGCGCCATGCGTGCCCGCTACAGCCACGGTCACCGTGAACGTGATTGCCCCGCCGAATCCGGGAACCAACGGAAGCATTACGGTGTGCAGCAGCGATGCAGCGGTTGATCTGTTCAGCCTGTTGGGCGGCAATCCGCAAACCGGCGGCACATGGACAGCACCCGGAGGTGGGGCGCACAACGGCACCTACCAGCCGGGCACGCAAGCGGGCGGCAACTACACGTATACCGTGCAGGGCGATAGCCCATGCGGTCCCTTGAGTGCCGTGGTGCAGGTGACCCGCGTGATCGCACCGAATGCCGGCGTGAATGGGACCATCACCGTGTGCAGCACGAATGCGTCCTTCGATATGCTGGGTGCGCTCGGCGGTAATCCGAATGGCACGGGCTTCTGGCTCAATGCCGCCAACCAGCCCGTATCTGGCACCTTCACGCCGGGCACCACTGCGCCGGGCAATTACAAGTACGTGGTGCTCGCCACGTCGCCGTGCGTGAATGACACCGGTTTCGTAACGGTGAACGTGAACCAAGCACCCAACGCGGGAACCAACGCATCGACGGTGGTCTGCAGCAACGATGCCCCCTTTGACCTGATTGATGTGCTCGGCGGCAATCCGGATGGCGGCGGCAGCTGGACGCGTCCGAATGGCACTGCGCACAGCGGCACATTCACCCCAGGGCAGAGCGCACCCGGCGGCTACACCTATACGGTGCCGGGATTGACGCCATGCTTGGCGGCAAGCGCTGTGGTAACGGTGAGCGTGACCACGGCGCCGAACCCTGGCACGGGAGGTTCGATCACACGGTGCAGCAACCAAGGGCAGGTGAACCTCTTCTTGCAGCTCAGTGGCAATCCGAACAACGGCGGAACATGGAGCGGGCCGGGCGGTGCGCATTCGGGCTTCTTGGATCCGGCGACCGATGCTTCGGGTGACTACGTGTACACCGTTCCGGGCACCGCGCCCTGCACCGATGCCAGCGCAACGATCAACGTCACGATCAACCCTGCGCCCAACGCAGGTGGCGATGGCAGCATCACGGTTTGCCAAGGCACACCGAGCGTGGATCTGTTCACCGTGCTCACCGGCGCCTTCGATCTGAATGGATCGTGGACCGAGCAGGGTACTCCTACGGGCCAACTCAGCGGCAACTTCTTCAACTGCGGCAGCCTGCCGCCGGGCACCTACGAGTTCCGTTATGAAGTGCCGGGAATCGGCGGTTGCGCTGCCGACCATGCGGATGTGGATGTGGTCATCGTGGCCCTGCTCGATGCGGGCACCAACGGCACGCTGCCCGCTTGCAGCAGCAACAGCGCCGTGAACCTGTTCAATGGCTTGGGCGGCAATCCGCAGCCGGGCGGCCAGTGGATCGACTTGAACAGCACGGGTGCTTTGAGCGGGCAGTTCTTCAACGCCACACAGGTTGCCGCGCCCGGCAGCTATCAGTTCCGTTATCGCCTCACGGGCGCTCTGAGCTGCACCGCTGATTCAGCAACAGTGACGGTGAATGTGACGGCGGCCCAGAATCCGGGATGCAATGGCACGGCGGTTTTCTGCAGCACGGTGCAATCGGCTCAGGGGCTCTTCGCTTACCTCGGCTGCAATCCACAAGTTGGCGGTCAATGGAAGCGGAACAGCCCCAACGGTGCGCCATTCAGCGGCTCTTACGTCCCTTCGGCTGATGATCCTGGAACGTTTTTCTACGTGTTCGACCAAGGTCCGCCCTGCACCACTGTTTTCGCGTCGGTGACGGTGACTGAGGTGGAAGGACCAGTGGCGGGCCAGCCCAACTCCGTGCAGGTGTGCAGCAGCGATCCGGCCTTCAACATGACGGCCGCGCTCAATGGGACCCCTGATGCCGGTGGGCAATGGTTCTTCAACAACCTTCCGCACGGATCGACCTTCACGCCGGGGCTCGATGCACAAGGCGTCTATGAGTACAGGGTCTCGGGCACCCCACCCTGCACCCTGGTCTCCGCATCACTCACGGTGAGCGTGACAACACGCGCGAATGCAGGCTGCAACGCATCAGTGAGCACCTGCACCAACTCACCACCCTTCCTGCTCTTCTCCGGCCTTACCTGCAATCCGGACAACAACGGCTTCTGGCTCGCGCCTGGTTTGGTGCCTCACCCTTCTGGGATTTTCACGCCCGGCTCGAGCGCGCCAGGCGATTATCTGTATGTGGTTACGGGCAACGCGCCTTGCTCGAACGACACCGCCCTCGTGAGTGTCTTCGTGGATCCTGCGCCGAATGCCGGTTGCCCAGGCCCGGCTTCGCTCTGCACCGGTGGCGCCACGGTGAATCTCTTCAACTATCTGGGCTGCTCGCCCGATCCCTTTGGTACTTGGGAAGGGCCTGCTTCGTTGGGCAATCCGCCGTTCAATGGCTCCTTCACCCCCGGGGTGAGCACTCCCGGCTTGTACACCTACACGGTGACGAACGGCTGCGGCTCAGCATCGAGCACTGTAACCGTAGCCGTTGGCACTCCCGGCAATGCCGGCTGCAATGGCGCAGTGACGAAATGCTCCAATGACGGTGCGTTCGATATGCGCCTATTCCTCGGATGCAATCCGGATGTGGGCGGAACATGGCGCGGCCCATTGCCGAGCACCGCCAGCGTGAGCCAGGTCTTCACGCCAGGCACAAGTTTGCCGGGCACCTACGAATACGTGGTGGCGGGCACAGGCAGTTGCCCGGTGGCCACGGCTGCGCTCACCGTAACGATCACGCCTTTCCGCGAAGCTGGCGTGGGAACGAGCATTCCGTTGTGCGAGACCGATGGTGCTACACCGCTTTTCCCGCTGCTCGGGCCAACCGCGATGACGGGCGGTCAGTGGTTCTTCAACAGCGTCACGCCTCATTCGGGTACGGTGCTGCCGAGCATCGATCAATCGGGCAATTACGTGTACCGCCACGCAGCCAACGGCGGGTGCCCGAAGGATTCGGCTGTGGTCGTCGTCACGATCCATGCCCAGCCGATTGCGGGCTGCGATGCGCTGATAACCACCTGCAGCAACGCGCCGCCCTTTCTCCTGTTCAACCTCTTGACCTGTTCTCCGGATGCCAACGGCGCATGGTTCAACCCAACAGGCGGCATCCACACGGGGATCTTCTCGCCCGGCATCGATGTGAGCGGCGCATACAAGTACCGCGTGCCGGGCAATAACGGTTGCGCCGCTGATTCGGCTTACGTCACGGTACAGCAATTCACGGCCGTGGATGCTGGCGGGAACGGTGTGGCTCAGGTGTGCGGCAACGCCCCGTCCTTCCAGCTCATCAATCTCCTGCAAGGAGCACCGCAGCCAGGAGGCACCTGGTATGATCCGACCGGCGCCGTCCATAGCGGTTTGGGCACCTACACGCCCGGTGTTTCGCAGCCTGGCCAATACAAGTACAAGGTTTTCGGCACGAGCCCTTGCGCAAACGACAGCGCCTTCGTGAATGTATTGGAGAGCGCAGCTCCGAATCCCGGCATTTCCACGCTCGGCCCCTTGTGCAGCAGCCAAGGTCCGGTGGCGCTCATCACCTTGCTGGGCGGCACGCCCGATGGCAATGGCTCGTGGACGTACAACAACGATCCCATCGGCCCGGTGATCGATCCGGATACGGCCGCGCAAGGACAATACACCTATACGGTTCCGGGAGTCTTCCCCTGTACGAGCCAGAGCGCCACGGTGGTGATCACCATCACGGAGCAAGCAGTAGCAGGCGCAGGTGGTTCGATCACGGCTTGCGAAGGATCAACGAGCATCGACCTGTTCGAAGGCCTGAGCGGCTACACCCCCGGTGGGCTTTGGAGCAACAACTGCGGGCTCGGCGTGCTGACTGGAGGAAGCTATGACGCGAGCGCCTTGGTTGCTGGCCAAGGCTGCACATTCACGTATGCGCATGCTGCCGATGGCCCTTGCCCGGCTACGAACGCAACCGTGAGCCTGGGTATCGTCACAGCGCTTGATGCGGGCGGCGATAGTTCCGTTCAAGCCTGCCGCGGCGATGTGCTCGACCTGTTCGGCCTGCTAGGCGGATCTCCGCAAGCAGGCGGCTGCTTCGTGAATGTGGATAACGCATCGGGCGTGAATGGCTGCTTCACCTTCAACACGGGAGCCGTTGCAGGTGGATCCATTTGGCGATTCGACTATGTGCTGCCAGCGCTGCCGCAATGCGTTGGCGATACCGCCCGTGTAACGATTGAAGTGCTCGACGGGCCCTACGCCGGAGTCGGGAACCAATTGTCTTCCTGCTCGATCAGCGCGCCAATCAATCTCGGCAATGGACTATCTGGTGGGCCGGATGGTGGCGGACAGTGGTTCAATCAGGACTGGGTCGCGATACCGGCCACCTATTTCCCGGGCAATGGAACCGGGGTGTTCCATTATGTAGTGGGCGGCGGCGGCATCTGCCCTGCTGATACGGCTTCGGTTGAGTTGACCGTCACTCCAGCCTCGAACGCCGGTCAGAGCGCCAATTTCTCGATCTGTTCCTCCGATGGGCCATTCAACCTCTTCGGCCTGCTCGGCGCGACCGCCGAGGATGGTGGTAGTTGGCAGTACACCTCTGTTGTTCCTGCTGTCACGCACAGCGAGTTATACGATCCGCAGGTCGATGCCCCTGGGAATTACGTGTATACCGTGTTAGGGGATATCCCCTGCCCCAATGCCACAGCTACGGTCGTGGTTGTTGAGCCGCAAGCGCCGAATGCCGGAAGCGATGCCTCGGTGGCGCTCTGCAGCAATGGAGCGATCGTGCTGATGCGCACCTTGCTTGGGGGGCAGCCTGCAGCCAATGGCACTTGGGTTTATGTGACGGGTGGCGGCGTCTCGCATGGTGAGAATTTCGACCCTGCGACCGACCTGCCGGGCGATTATCTCTACACCGTGGTAGGTGACGCACCATGCCCCAATGCCAGCGCAACGCTCACGCTCTCGGTGAATCCCGCCACCAACGCCGGGACGAGTGATACCCTTCAGGCCTGCCTCACGCAAACGGACATCGATCTCTTCGCCGCTTTAGGGGCAGGTGCTCAAACCGGCGGGCTTTGGAATGATGTGAACGGATCGGGCGCGCTCATTGGCAGCAGCTTCGACCCCTCCGTTGCTGGCAATGGAAGCTGGCCATTCACGTACACGGTAGCAGGCATCTCGCCATGCACCACTTCGGTGGCCACCATCACGGTGGAGGTGGGCGTGGGCGGCGCAGCGGGCGGCGACAGCATTGTTACGGTGTGCGGCAACCTCACGGCCTTCGACCTGTTCACAGCGTTGAGCGGTAGCCCGCAGACTGGCGGTGCATGGACCGATGGCTTCGGCACCGGCGCGCTCGGCCCGAATGGCATCTTGAACCCGAGCATGTTGCCCACCGGCGGGCAGTTCCCCTTCACCTACACGATCAACGATCCCAATTGCGGCCTGGTCACGGCTGTGGTGCGCGTCACGGCAGCGCCATATCCCGTGGCGGGAACGGGTGCGAGCCTCACGCTCTGCAGCACATCAAGCTCAATCGACCTCTTCGATCAACTCGGCGGCAATCCCGATGTGGATGGAAGCTGGACGAATCCGAGCGGCCAAGCGCATGGCGATTTCTTCATCCCCGGAACGCACGCGCCCGGCGATTACACCTATACAGTTGCAGGCACCGCGCCATGTGCCGACGCGAGCGCTGTGGTGAGCATCACCGTGAATGAACCGCCCAACGCCGGATCGGATGGCGCCTTGCTCGCCTGCGATACGCTGCAGTCGCTCGACCTCTTCACCGGGCTGCAAGGCTCGCCGCAAACCGGTGGTGCATGGCAGGATTTGAATGGGTCCGGCGGCCTTTCGGGCGGAACGCTCAACACCATGAGCATCAATCCGGGAACCTTTGCCTATAGCTACACGGTGAATGTTCCCGGGTGTGCGCCGGCCACGGCACAGGTGAGCGTGAATGTGGTGGGCGGCGTTGAAGTGGGCGATGTGCAGCGCGAGTGCATCACGCGAGACCGCACCTATGTGGTCAGCTTCACCATCACGGAAGGTGATGCCGCCACCTACGAAGTGACCGGCCTCGCAGGCAGCATCAGCGCATCGGCACCATTCACCTTCACCAGCGAACCGCTGCTCACCAGTCAGGATTTCGAGGCTTTCGTGCGCGATCAGCACGGCTGCTCCGAAGTGCGCATCACGGGATCCACCCCCTGCGATTTCGCCAACGACGTGTTCGTGCCCGAGAGCTTCTCGCCCAATGGCGATGGCACCAACGACCGTTTCGTGATCCCCGGCATCGAAGGCTTCCCGAGCAATAGCATCATCATCTTCAACCGCTGGGGCGCGAAGCTGTATGAGGCCTCGGCCTACGATAACAAGGCCGTGGTGTGGGATGGCAGCACCACACAGGGCGAAGCGCCGGCGGGCACCTATTTCTATGTTCTCGACCTCGGCAATGGCAAGGACGCGCTCACTGGATTCATTTACTTGAACCGATGAGGAGCAGCCTCCGCATAGCCGTCCTTGCCCTTGCGCTCATCTTCATGCGCGCATCGTACGCGCAGCAGGACCCGCTTTACAGCCAGTACATGTTCAACATGCTGGCCGTGAACCCGGCCTATGCGGGCAGCGCGGACATCTTCACGGCGATGGCGCTGAGCCGCCACCAATGGGTGGGCTTCGCCGGGGCGCCCAGCACGCAGACCCTGTTGGCCCACACGCCGCTGAAGAAGGAGAGCATGTCGCTGGGCCTCTCGGTGCTCAATGATCGGATCGGCCCTACGCGGCAAACGGGCTTCTATGGCGATTACGCCTACCGCATCCGCACCGGCAAGAACACTCGTCTTGCCTTCGGCCTGAAAGGCGGAGCCAACCTTTATCAAGCCGATCTCGCCACGCTGGCCACCGTTGATCCCGATGCTGCCAACGCGAGCGTGCAAGGGAAGTGGCTGCCCAACTTCGGCTTCGGCCTGTTCTGGCATTCGCCCACCTTTTATGCAGGGCTCAGCGCACCGAAGCTGCTGCAGAACGAGATTGATGCGATACCCGCTGCGGGAATCGTGACTGCAGTGGAGCGCAGGCATTGGTTCCTCACAGCCGGTTACGTGCTTGACATCGACCGCAGCGTGAAGTTCAAGCCCTCGATGATGCTGCGCATGGTGCAAGGAGCGCCGCTCTCGGTGGATGTGAATGCGAACTTCCTCTTCCGTGAGCGCATCTGGCTGGGCGCCATGTACCGCGTTGGCAATGCTTTCGGGGTGCTCGGGCAATACCAGGTGAACGACCAGTTGCGCATCGGCTACGCCTTCGACCTCACCACCACGCGCATCGGCGCATACAACGCCGGCACGCACGAGCTCATGCTCAACTACGACTTGCGCTTCTTCACTGGACGGGCCTCCTCGCCGCGCTACTTCTGACCTCATGCGCGCCATCCTGCTCACCCTCCTGCTGATCGGCCTGACCGGCCCATTGCTGGCGCAGCGCAATGCGGACCCCTACGTGCGCGAGGCTGATCGCTACTACGCGCAGATGGCCTATGCGCGCGCGGCTGAGCTCTATCGAACAGCCGCTGAGCTCGGCGCCGTGAACGAGCACGTGACCAAGCGCCTGGCCATCTGCAGCACAAGGCTCGGCGACATGGCCGAGGCCGAGCGCTGGTACGCGGTCGTGGTGAAGTTCCTGAACCGGGAACCGATCGACCTTTACCATTATGCTGAAGCCCTCAAGGCAAACGCACGCTATGAGGAAGCCGAGTTGTGGATGGACCGTTACCTCGCCTTGATCGAGGCCGAAGGGGTTGAGCGCCGCAGCAACATCGCCCTCTTCGCGCGCAAGCTCCAAATGGATCAGGACCGATTCAATGTGCGACGGGTCAGCATCAACACCAGCGGTGCGGATCTGGCTCCGGCGTGGATCGGCCCGCAGCGCGTGCTCTTCAGCAGCTCGCGCCAGGGAACAGGCTTGATCGAGCGGCGCGCCGCTTGGAACGCACAGCCCTTCCTCGACCTCTTCACCGCCGATGTCACCGCCAACGGCGACCTGGCGAACGTGGCCCCGCTGGAAGGCACCGTGAACACGCGCTACCACGAAGGGCCCGCAACAGCCAGCGCATCGGGTGATGTGCTGTGGTTCACGCGGAACAACTTCTACAAGGGTCGCGCGCGCCGCAGCCAGCGCGGCGTGAGCCGCCTGGCCATTTTCCGCGCCAGCCGTGCAGGATCCGGCTATGGCGCGGAGGAGCAGTTCCTCTACAACAACTCCGAGGTCAGTATCGCCCACCCCGCGCTCTCAGCCGACGGCAAGCTCTTGTTCTTCACCAGCGACATGCCAGGCGGTTACGGCGGCACCGATCTCTACCTGTGCGAGCTCGCGGAAGGGCAGTGGAGCGAGCCGAAGAACCTTGGCCCTGCGATCAACACACCATTCAACGAGTGTTTCCCCTTCGTGACGGCCGATGGCAGCCTGTTCTTCGCGAGCAATGGCCATCCGGGCCTCGGCGGGCTCGATATCCTGCGTGCGGGGCGCGGCGATGATGGACGCTATTCCGGTGCCTTGAATCTCGGTGCGCCCGTGAACAGCGCGCGCGATGATTTCGCCTTCATCATCGACGCCGCAGGCAAGCGCGGGTTCTTCACCAGCAACAGGCCCGGCGGCGCAGGAGACGATGACCTCTTCACCTTCGATATGCTCGCTCCGTTGGAAGAGCGGTTCCTGGTCACTGGCCGCGTGATCGACGACGAGCACGATACCCCTGTGGCCGACACGGAGGTCCGCTTGTCCGACCTCGATGGCGGGTTGGCAGCCACCACCACCACCGATGCCAAAGGCGAGTACACCTTCAGCGTGCGTAAGGGCCGCACGTACCGGATCACCGCGCAGATGAAGGGCCGCTTCGAGGGCGAGCAGCACTTGAACACCGCGGGTATCGAGCGTGAGCTGATCGCATCACGCGATATCCACCTTGTGGCCGATGCGGGCGTATGGCTGCGAGGCGCCCTGCGCGAGAAGGATGGTCCCGGATTCGTGAGCGGTGCCAAGGTGTGCGCGGTGAACCTCAGCAGCTTCAGCTCTGATTGCCGCCTTACGGGCGCAGGCGGTGATGTGAGCATGCGCCTGCAGACGAACGAAGAGTTCGAGGTGGTTGTGGAGAAGGCCGGCCACTTCAGTCTGAGCATCCCGATCTCAACCATCGGAATGCGCAGTGGCGTGATCGACCTTGGTCAGGCACGCGAACTGGTGCTTGAGCCGATCACGATCGGGCAGCCCATTGCGTTCAAGCATGTCCGTTGGGCCGAGAAGAGCGCGCAGCTCGATCCGCGCGCGCGCGCAGAGCTCGATCTGCTGGCTGAGCGATTGGGTGTGAACCCAGGCGTGGTGATTGAAGTGGGGGTGCATGCGGACTCCCGAGGCGATCAGCAGGAACAGCAGGAACTCTCTCAGAAGCGGGCCGATGCCATCGCAACGTACCTCGCACAGAAGGGAATCGGCAAGGATCGCGTGAAGGCACGGGGCTTCGGTGCTTCACGCCTGCTGAACCACTGCGTTCCCGGCGTGCAGTGCACTGAAGAGGAACACGCCATGAATCGCCGTACCGAGTACGTGGTCACCTCCGTTGGGGAGTGATGCACATCTCCTCGGGCAGTGCGGCGAAGCGATAGCCTTGTTCACGCCAAGCCTGCAGCGCCAATGGTAACGCATGGCGCAGCCGCATTTCGGCCTTCCGGCTGTCGTGGAACACGATGATGGAGCCTGCGCGTGCATGCTTCAGCACATTGTGCAGGCATGCTTCCGGGGCCACGCGCGCATCGAAGTCCATGCTCAGCGCATCCCACATCACCACAGTGAAGCGCTTGCGGAGCTCAGCGGATTGCCGGCGCGTGATGCGGCCGTACGGTGGCCGGAAGAGCCTCGTGCCTGTTAAGGCCTGCGCCCGATCCGCATCGGCGCTGTAGTCACGCGCCGTTGCGCGCCATCCGTTCAGGTGACTGTAGGTGTGATTGCCGATGGCGTGGCCCTCGGAACGGATGCGCTGCACGAGCGCCGGATGAATCTCGGCATTGCTACCAACGAGGAAGAAGGTGCCGCGCGCGTCATGCTCGCGAAGCGTGTCCAGCACCCAAGGCGTCACCTCCGGAGTCGGGCCATCGTCGAACGTAAGGTAGAGCGTGCGGTGGTGCGCGGGCATCCGCCAGAGCAGGCCCGGCCAGAACAGGCGCATCAGTGCGGGCGGCCTCACAGGCACCATGGCCGTTCAGAAGCGCATGCGCGAGGTCTTCCGCTGTTGCTGGGCCTTGCTCATCCGGAAGAGCTCGTCGGCAGCTTGGAATCGCGCTTCGAGCTTCCCGCCGTAGGCGCTGTCCTGCTTCGCGGCTACCTCGGCTAGCCTGCCCATCACCGCGTGCGTAATGTCCGCCTCTTTGGAGAGCGGGCCGTAGAAGCGCGGCTCCAAGCTGGTGAACCAGGTGAGATTCTCTTCCATGATCGTGAAGAGGCGCTCTGCAACAGCGTTGCCCTTGGCCGTATCGCCGATGGCGTAGTAGGCCTCCACGGTGGGCAGCAGCACGCGGTCGAACGGCACGTTGCGGTCGGGCATTTTGTTGATGCTCAGGTCGAGGATGGTGCGGGCGTCCTCGGTGCGTCCTTCGGCGATGAGTTCTTCGGCGAGGGCGCTCAGCTGCAAGCGCAGGTTGGTGGTCATCCGCAGGATGTTCTCATCGAGGTAGATGTCGCCCTCGGTCTCCATGTTGCCCCAGCGGAAGTTCTCGGTGACGGTGCGGAACATGCGCTCGGTGGCCACCACGCCCGCACTGCCCGTGCGTGGATCACTGGGAGTTACCAAAGGCACCACTCGGTAGGTGAGGCCCTCGAGCTGGAAGTGGTCCTGTAGGCCGATATAGCTGTCGGGGCCAGTGGTTACGGCGAAGTAGATGGGGCGCGACCAATCGTTGTTCGCCAGCAGGTCCAGCACCATGAAGTGATTCTTCATCACCGCGCTGCGGCTGATGCGCCAGGTGATGGCATCTACGATGCGGGCGGTGTCCTTGGGCTCAACCACCTTGTTGGCGAGCACTTGCTCGCGGTCCACCGGGATCGTGAATGCATCGGCGGGCAGGATCGCGTAGCGGTCGCCACCTGCGCTCTGCATGGTCTTGTCATTGATCGCGTAGGCGATGGCCTTCCGCAGGTCCATGGGCGGGCCGTTCTTCTCCTCGCGCGGAACCAGGTAAACCGCATCGCGCGTGCCTTGGCGGTACTTCTCGGGCGGGATGGAGAAGGGCACGGGGTCGCTGTCGTAGGCCTTTCGGCGCATCTGATCGATGTACCAGTCCGTGTTCAGCAGGCTGAGGTTCACCACGCGCACATCGGTGCGGATGTTCTCTACCTCTTGGGCGTACCACAACGGGAAGGTGTCGTTGTCTCCGTTGGTGAACAGGATCGCATTCGGCGCGCAGCTCTCGAGGTAGTTGCTGGCGAGGTCGCGGGCAGGATAGCGGTTGCCGCGGTCGTGGTCGTCCCACCCATCGGCCACCATGATCGCCGGAACGGCAAGGCCCGCAATGGGAGCCAGTAGGCCGTGGGCCGCATCGGACCGCAAGAAGCGGCCGAGCAGAGCGAAGAGCGCCACCGTGCCTACACCTACCACCGCCATGTAGAACAGGATGTACGATACGGCATGATGGTCTCCGGCGATGCCCTCGACGATGTACTTCAGTGCACCCAGCCCGACCGCGCTGGCCGCTACGATGCCGAGATCGCGCAGGGCGAAGCCGCGTGCGGCATCGTAGAGCGCGAAGACGCCCAAGCCGATCCAGATGGCGAAGGCATAGAAGGAGCCGACATAGGCGTAATCCCGTTCGCGCGGCTGGTAGGGCGTCTGGTTCAGGTAGATGACGATGGCCACCCCGGTGAAGAAGAACAGCAGCATCACCACGCTCCAATCGCGGCCGTGCCGGAGCAATTGGTACACGAAGCCGATCAGGCCCAGGATCAACGGGAGCAAGTAGTAACGATTAAGGGCCTTGTTGAGCGTGAGGCTCGATGGAAGCTGATCCTGGTTGCCCAGGCGCTGCGCATCAATGGCCTTGATGCCCGTTAGCCAGTTTCCGTCCATGATGCTGCCGTGGCCCTGCACATCGTTCTGGCGCCCTGCGAAATTCCACATGAAGTAGCGCCAATACATCCAATCGAGCTGGTAGGCGAAGAAGTAGCGGAGGTTCTCGCCTTGCGTGGGCTTGAGGATCCGTGTGGGACGGCCTTGGCGATCGGTGCCGCGCATGGGCACGCCCTTGAACTCGCTCCAGCTCTTGTAAGCCGAGATGTGGCTCGGGCTGCTGCTGTACATGCGCGGGAACATCATGGTGAACTGAGGCTCGTACACCACTTCGGAGCCCTTGCGTGGATCGGTCACGATGTATTCGTGGCGGATCGTGTGGCCGGGGTTCTGCTCCACGAAGTGATCCGCACTCCAGCGGTCGTAGAACTTCTGCACCGACTTCCCATTCTTCTCCACCACGTAGGTGGCGGTGTGCACGGGGGTTCCATCCTTGCGCTCGCTGCTGTAAGGGCTGTCCCAGAACTGGCCGATCAGGAGCGGGCGATCGCCGTACTGCTCGCGATTCAGGTAACTGAGCAGGTTGAAGACGTTCTCGGGGTTGTTCTCATCGATGGGCGGGTTGGCCACGGAGCGGATCACGATCATGGCGTAGCTGCTGTAGCCCACCAGGATCACGGCCACGCCCAGGATCACGGTGTTCCAGAGCACCTGGCCGCGGCGCTGCGTCCAGATCAGGCCCCAGGTCACAAGACCGATCAAGAGCAGCGCATACACCAGCACGCCGGAATTGAACGACAGGCCCATTCCGTTCACGAACCGCAGTTCGAACCAGCCCGCCATCTTCACCAGGCCCGGTATGATCAGGCCTGGATGGTTCCCAGGATCACGGCCGACACCACGAAGGTGAGCACCACGCCCCATGGGGTTACCGGGTAACGCTTGAAGTAGTAAACGAATGCGATGGCCGGGATGCACAGCAGGTTGAGCAGGTGAACGCCGATGCTCAGGCCCATGAGGTAGGCGATGAGGATGAGCCAACGGATGTTGTGCGCCTCGTCGGCCACGCTCTCCCATTTGAGGATGGCCCAGAACACGATGGCGGTGAAGAAGCTCGAGAGCGCATATACCTCGCCCTCGACCGCGCTGAACCAAAAGCTGTCGCTCCAGGTGTAGGCCAGTGCGCCCACTGCCCCGCTGCCGAGTATGGCGTAAACGGCGCCCATGGTGAGCTCCCGACCATCACGCATCGCCAGCTTGTGCGCCATGTGCGTGATGCTCCAGAACAGGAACAGGATGGTGAAGGCGCTGGCCAAGGCGCTCATGATGTTCATGGCCACCGGGACGTTCTCCGGGCCTACGAACGAGCTGGCCACACGGCCCAGGATCATGAACAGCGGCGCTCCGGGCGGGTGGCCCACCTCCAGCTTATAGGCCGTGGCGATGAACTCGCCGCAGTCCCAGAAGCTTGCTGTGGGCTCAATGGTGGTGATGTAGGTCCACGCGGCAATCAGGAACACCACCCAGCCGGTGATGATATTGAGCTTCTTATAGTCCATGAGCAGCGGTTCGTTCGCGAAGCGGCGAAAGTACCATTCCGCATCCGCGTCGAAAGGTGTCGGGTTTGGTGGAGATCCCGCATCACCCTACTTTCGCGCCGCCCTTGGAAAAAGGGCTGTATTGGCCGATGGTGTAACTGGCAACACGTCTGATTTTGGTTCAGAAGAGTCCAGGTTCGAGCCCTGGTCGGCCAACAGGAAAGCCCCGCGAGCAGCGGGGCTTTCCGTTGGTAGTCTTGCTAATGGACAACAATGGACGGATTGGGCCGTGGAGGTCCATGGCCGTCCATTCTACCAGCTAAACTCCATTCGCTGGATCCTGCTTCAGCAGCCCGGCCATGGTAGCGTAGAGCTCCGGCAGCGCCTGCCTGAATTCTGCCGGCTGCTCGAAGAAGTACTCCACGGCTACCGCGAAGAACTCCTCCTGATTGGTGCCCGCGTAGTCCCTGAAGAGGCTGCTATTGCCAGCATGGATGCGGGCAGCCTCAACCTTCGCCAATTCCCGCCAGCGGGCCATCAACCTTTTATCCAGCCTGATGAGGTCCGCGTTGCCCGTTCGGTCCTCGAACCATAGCGCGTGCGCCATTTCGTGCAGTCCGAGGTTCCGCCCGTCATCGGTGACATGGTTGTCCTCGCAGAAGCGCTTCCACGAGACTACGATGGTGCGAAGGCCGGGATTCACTTCGCCGACATGGTCCGATTGCCCGATGCGCGACCGGTAGCGGTCGGGGTAAACGATGATGCGCGTGAAATGCGCTAGCGTGGTGAGATGCAGGCCGAAGGTGAGCTGCACGAGTGAGGCGGCGAGGCTGTTCTGCATGGCCGGCGTTACCTCGATGCTCCGTCCGATGAACTCTTTGTCCTCAACCACTGCGCGCACCCGATCACGGAATTGCCTTTGGTGTCGATGGTTCAACCGCCCGTAGTAGGATAGTTCCTGCGTCAGTTGCGCATGCAGTTGCCGATCCCTCTTGTACTGCGTCCAGCGGGATACAACGGCGACCACCAGCCACGCGAGAAGGGCAAGGCCTTGCGGGAACAGAACGAATTTCAGGCTGATGAGCGCGTGCATGCGGCTCAGTACACGGTCCTGTCCGCCTTCGACATCCAATCCTTGAACACCGCCTGGGCCTCTTGGCGAAGCACGTTCGCCTCAGTAGCGATGCGGCGTTGTTCAGCAGGCAGCGGCAGCTCATCGTAGATCAACTGATCATCGAAGCCTGCGGCAGCCGCATCGGCGCGCGTGGCGGCGAACACGATGCGATCGGGCCGCGCCCAGTAGATGGCGCCTAGGCACATGGGGCACGGCTCGCAGCTGGTGTAGAGCGTGCAGCCATCAAGTTGGAAAGAGCCAATTGCTTGGCACGATGCGCGGATGGCCAAAACCTCGGCGTGCGCCGTGGGGTCGTTGCTGCTGGTAACCTTGTTGTTGCCGCGCCCGATGATCTCGCCGTCCTTCACGATCACGCATCCAAAGGGGCCGCCTTCGTTGCGGTCCATGCCTTCGCGGGCAAGGGCAATGGCTTCGCGGAGGAAGCGCTCGTCGTTGGTGTCCATGACGACGAATGTCAGGACTTCACATCGATCCCCAGCTCCTTCAATTGGATGTCATCGATCCGGCTCGGCGCGTCAATCATCACATCACGCCCGGCGTTGTTCTTCGGGAAGGCTATGAACTCACGGATGTCCGTGCGGTGTCCGAAGAGGCTCACCCAGCGGTCGAAGCCGAAGGCCGCGCCACCGTGCGGGGGGGCACCGAACTCGAAGGCATCCATGAGGAAGCCGAATTTGTATCGGGCATCCTCATCGGTGAAGCCCAGCACACGGAACATGGCCTCCTGCAAGGCGCGGTCGTGGATGCGGATGCTGCCGCCGCCGATCTCGGTGCCGTTGATCACCAGGTCGTAGGCGTTGGCGCGCACACTGCCGAGGTCGCGCTGGTCGAATAGTTTCTGCGCGTCCTCAGGCTTCGGTGCGGTGAAAGGGTGGTGCATGGCATGCCAGCGCCCTGTCTCTTCGTCCTGCTCCAGCAGCGGAAAGTCCACCACCCAGAGCGGCTTGTACACCTTGGGATCGCGCAGGCCGAGTAGCTCGCCCAGATGCAGGCGCAATTCGTTCAGTTGCTTGCGGGTCTTGTCGGCATTGCCCGCCATGATGCAGAGCAGGTCGCCTTGCTTCATGCCGAAGCGTTCGGCCCATCGTTGCAAGTGCTCTTGCGTATAGAACTTGTCCACTGTGCTCTTCAAGCCTTCTTCGGTCCACTTCACGAACACGATGCCCGAGGCACCGATCTGCGGGCGCTTCACGAAGTCGATGAGCGCGTCGGTCTGCTTGCGGCTCCATGCAGCGCACCCTTCGGTGTTGATGCCAACTACGAGTTCCGCTTCATCGAAGACCTTGAAGCCCGCGTCTTTCGTGAGGTCGTTCAGTTCGTGGAAGCGCATGCCGAAACGCAGGTCGGGCTTGTCGCATCCGTAATTGCGCATCGCATCATCGAAGCTCATGCGCGGGAAGGGGCCATCGAATCCCACCCTATGGATGGCCTTGAACAGGTGCTTGGCCATGCCCTCGAAGGTGTTCAGGATGTCCTCCTGTTCCACGAAGGCCATCTCGCAATCGATCTGCGTGAACTCCGGCTGACGGTCCTGGCGCAGGTCCTCGTCGCGGAAGCACTTCACGATCTGGAAATAGCGGTCGAATCCGGCCACCATCAGCAGCTGCTTGAAGGTCTGCGGGCTCTGCGGCAGTGCGTAGAACTCGCCCTGATGCATGCGGCTGGGCACCACGAAGTCGCGCGCGCCTTCCGGCGTGCTC
>JADIYA010000025.1 GCA_016705545.1 Flavobacteriales bacterium | reverse complement strand
CTTCGCGAAGGAACCACACCGCAACCGGTTGAACGTGCTGCTCAGCCGCACGAGCCACCTGGCTTATCACCGCGGGCAGTTGGTGTTGCTGGTGGAGAAGTAGGGAGGGTCACCAGTCCAGCCTGCACCGCCTCCGAAGTCCCCATCGCCGAAGCCCCGAAGTCCCCGCCTCCACCGTCGAAGCTGTCCACGAAGCAGGGTATTGAATGCTGTGAATTGCGGCTCTGAGGATGCAGAGATGTTGTGTTGAATGCTGCACCATGGTCTCACGGAGGATCGCATCGGATGTCGCAGGTGGCAATAGGTCTGTTGGCTCAACTGGGGCATCGGGATCGGAGAGAACATCGGTGGTCCTTCGTGGTGGACCGGTAGTACTGGAAACAATGATCGTTTGCTCACCCCGTTACCCGGCCATGGCAACCAGGTGGATCATCGGCATGGCGCTTTCCACGTGCCTGGTAGGCACATCCGTGGCACAGGACGATATCTCGTCCGCACGCCCTTCATCGCGTTTCGGCTTTTTCGTGGGCGCTGATCGCTCCATGCCGTCGGTGACCCTGCGGCCGCGCAGTGGACCTCCTCCACAGACGGCCAGCATCACGGATGTTTCGCCCCATCCCACCTGGGGTTTCAGCATGGGGGTGTTGTACGAGCAGGAGATCAGCGAGCGGTTCGCCTTTCGGGCAATGCCCTCATTGAGCTTCGCCGAAGTGCAGCTCGACTATGCCTATTCCGATGGCACCAGCGAGCGCAGGACTTGGGAGAGCGCCGACCTCGGGCTTGCGATCCAAGCGGTGGGCACCACCACCGCGAACGGGCTTGGACCATACTTCGGCCTCGGGCCGGCGATGCAGCTCGCTGTAGGCAAGGATGTGAGTTCCCCCACCCCACGCTTCTCGATCGACGCTTCAGTGGGCTACAGGTTCAAGGTATCGAGCTTCTACATGGCACCCGAGCTCCGGTATTCCTATGGGCTCACGAACATGACCGAAGATGACAGTTCGATCCAGACCCAGGCGATCGAGCAGTTGCGGAACCATGTCCTTTCCCTCGCGATCGTGTTCCAGGACTGAGCGGCTATCCGGTTTCGCGGGAGCGGCCCTTCTATCCTCGACCCATGGCAAAGAAGACCATCTCCTGGCCCCTCGCCCCAGCTCCCGAAAGCAAGGATCACTTCGCGCTCAAATCCTAATACGAGCGCTATCGGCGGCAAGTGGGTGAAGCCCAAGAGCGGCAACCACTTCGACACCATCAACCCGGCCAACGAGCAGAAGATCGGCACGCATCGCCGGAGGCCAACGCTGCCGATGTGGACGCTGCCGTGAAAGCCGCGCGCAAGGCCTACGACACCGGGTGGAGCAGGATGCCCGCCGCCGAACGCGCCAAATACATCTACCGCATCGCGCGCCTGCTGTAGAACAAAGCCCGCCAGTTCGCCGTGGTCGAGAGCATGGACGGTGGCAAGGCCATCCGTGAAAGTCGCGACGTGGAAGTGCCGCTCGTCACTGCGCACTTCTTCTACTACGCTGATTGGGCCGTCGCTCGTCCCTGCATGGACCGCGCTGTTCACATTCCTGCTCCTACGCCGATGTTGCTGCGTAGGTCACATCATTCCACGCCAACCCACGATATTCATGAGAACACATTCCGCCTTCATCGCGCTTTTCCTCGCATCCAACCTCGCCGCCCAATGGGGCCAGGTGAACAATGGCTTTGCCACGCTCGACTATGGCGCTGCCACACACGGTGTTACGCCCACCCACGTCTTCGCAAGGGCCTACAACGTGCTGTACCGCAGCGATGACAACGGTGATACATGGACGGCGGTAGCTAACCCGATCGCCGGCAATCCGTCGGATGTCGGCTACTATTTCAACGATCGCTATTTCGCCGGCTCAAGCTCGATCACGGCGTGCATCCACTTCTCGGATGATGAAGGTGATAGCTGGACCCCCGCCACCGGAGCGCCGTCCGCCACCGTGGTGCGCGGTTTCTTCGAGTATGGCGGTGCCCTTTATGCATACACGAGCACGGCGGGCATCTATCGCACCATCGACGGGGATACGTGGTCCGCGGTGAACAACGGCCTCACCAACTTGAACGTGATCGGCATGGCGTCATCTGGTCCATACTTCGTGGCGGCCACCATCGGTGGTGGTGTCTTCCGCACCATCAACGCAGCATCCTGGACCCAATCCACGGGCATCGGCGGCGGTGACCTGAACGGAGAGAACGTCTGGCGCATGGGTGGCATCCTGTACTATCCGCCCAAGGCGGCGCCGAGTACGGGAGCACCGACTATGGTGATACATGGACCGCCTGGACACAGCCCGCTTTCTTCGGCCTCGGCATGGTTGAGGTGAAGCGCTTCGGTAACAACCTGTACATGGAGACGCGTCACTTCGCCGGTGGCCAGCGCGACAGCCTGTACCGTTCAACGAACGAGGGTGTGGTTTGGACCAACATCACCGGCAACCTTGATGCTGCGGACATCCATGGGAGTGGTATTTTCGAGCACGACGGCTACCTGTTCATCGGGTACAACATGAGCTCGGCGGGGGAAGGGCTCTATCGCTATTCCCTTTCCACGGATATCGCAGAAGCCGATCACCAGGGCACGGTGACGCTCTACCCGAATCCTACCAGTGATGTCGTAACCATGACGGTTCCGGCCGTACATGTCGGCGCGCGCTACGCGCTCCATGATGTGCTTGGTGCGCAGGTCGGTACAGGTACAGTGACATCGACCGCAGTGGAGCTCGACCTTTCCGGTGTGGGGCCGGGCTGCTACATGCTGCACTGGGACGATGCTTCGCTGGGTCCCGTGCGCGTGGTGAAGCACTGAGCAGCGATAGGCGCTTGCATGCCCTCCGCTAACTTCCCGCGCGGCGCAAAGGACGAAGACCATCTCGGGCCCCTCGCCCCGCCCCTGAATCCAAGGACCACTTCACCCTCAAGTCCGAGTACGACCTCTTCATCGGCGGCAAGTGGGTGAAGCCCAAGAGCGGCAACTACTTCGACACCATCAACCCCGCCAACGAGCAGAAGATCGCGCGCATCGCCGAGGCCAACGCCGCCGACGTTGACGCCGCCGTGAAAGCCGCGCGCAAGGCCTACGACAACGTGTGGTCGAAGATGCCCGCCGCCGAACGCGCCAAGTACATCTACCGCATCGCGCGCCTGCTGCAGGAGAAAGCCCGCCAGTTCGCCGTGGTCGAAAGCATGGACGGCGGCAAGGCCATCCGTGAAAGTCGCGACGTGGACGTGCCGCTCGCCGCCGCGCACTTCTTCTACTACGCCGGTTGGGCCGACAAGCTCGGCTACGCCTTCCCCGGAAAGACACCCAGCGCGCTCGGCGTCGCCGGGCAGATCATCCCGTGGAACTTCCCGCTGCTCATGGCCGCGTGGAAGATCGCGCCCGCGCTGGCCTGCGGCAACACCGTGGTGCTGAAGCCCGCCGAGACCACACCGCTCACCTCGCTGCTGCTCGCCGAGCTCATCCAGGAAGCCGAACTCCCCGATGGCGTCGTCAACATCATCACCGGTGCGGGTGCCACGGGCGCGGCGCTCGTCAACCATCCGGGCATCGACAAGATCGCCTTCACCGGCAGCACCGGCGTGGGCAAGCTCATCCAGAAGAGCATCGCCGGCACCGGCAAGAAGGCCACGCTCGAGCTCGGCGGCAAGGCGGCCAACATCATCTTCGCCGACGCCACCATCGACCAGGCCGTCGAAGGCATCATCAACGGCATCTACTTCAACCAGGGCCACGTGTGCTGCGCCGGCAGCCGCCTCTTCGTGGAGGAAGGCGTGCACGACGAAGTGATCCGCAAGCTCAAGCACCGCATGCGCTCGCTCGTCGTGGGCGATCCGCTCGACAAGAACACCGACATCGGCGCCATCAACAGCAAGGAGCAGCTCGGCACCATCAACAAATACCTCAAGGTGGGCGTGGCCGACGGCGCGGAGATGTACCAGCCCGCCTGCGACCTGCCCAGCAAAGGCTTCTGGTGCCGCCCCACGCTCTTCCTCAACGTGGCGCAGAGCGCGCGCATCGCGCAGGAGGAGATCTTCGGCCCCGTGCTCGCCGTGCAGACCTTCCGCACCGTGGACGAGGTGATCCAGAAAGCCAACAACACGCCCTACGGCCTCAGCGCCGGCGTGTGGACGGACAAGGGCTCCAAGATCTTCAACCTCACCAGCAAATTGCGCGCGGGCGTCATCTGGGCCAACACCTACAACAAGTTCGATCCCACCTCACCCTTCGGCGGCTACAAGGAAAGCGGCTACGGCCGCGAAGGCGGCTTGCACGGGTTGAGCGCGTACTTGAATTTGAATTAGGGCGTGACCCTGCGGGTGGCGTACCGGGCGGTCGGGTGCCCCGAGGCTTCGGGGCGCAGTAGTATGACTTGTCGCGGCCTGCGGTCGCGGCGCTCCGGGATTGCTCGTTCCTCTCAGCCTCCTCGCTGCACGGGTCAGCAAGGCCGCGCTTGCTCAGGGCTGCCGCTGCCCCTCCTCACGCATGTAGCAGAGCCGATCAGCACATCATGATGCTGCGAATTTCTGGGTTCAAGATGCTTTCGGGTCTGGCTTGGAGCAGCTTGGTACAACGGCTGCGATCATTGGCCTGATACCATGCTACGAACGTGCGTCTTGATCCTCCTGTCCGTTGCATCGGCAAAGCTTGCATTCGGGCAATGTGTCGTCAGCGTCTCCACAATTCCCGTAAGCTGCAGTGGCTTCTGCGATGGCGAGGCGTTCACTACTCCCTTTGGACCGGAGCCTATCAGCTACATCTGGTCCACGGGCGCCACTTCCACTTCCATCGCGGGTCTATGTCCAGGAACCTATTCAGTGACCATGGTGGACGATACCGGATGTGTAGCAGTTAGCAACTTCGAGATCTTCGAGCCAGCTCCTATCGTGGTGGCCGCCAGCCTTGTGAGCGGACCTACCTTGCCCGGCGCCTGCGATGCTGTTATCGAGTACAATGTCACCGAGTAGGTCTCTCCCTATCAATTCGCCTGGTTCGATTGCGCGACTGCGTTGGATAGTGGTTGGATCGGAACGGCACCTCCATGGTCGACCTGTGCTGGTGATTGGGCGATAACTGCGATGGATGCGAACGGATGCTTTGCTACGTCAAGTTGTATCGCCGTTCAGGAGGTGGTATTGGCAGTAGGGGACAACCTCACTATGCAGGATGGATATACAGTGCGCGACGGGGCAGTTCATTTCACTCGGGCTGTCAGCGACATACAGGTGTTCGACTCCAGTGGTCGCACGCTGTGGTCCGATGGTTCTGGAACAAGAAGTCAGGTCGATCTTTCCTCCTTGGGGAGCGGCATCCATATCATGCGCTATACGATCGGAACTCACCGAACTCACGTGGTCAAATTGCAGCTTTAGATCAGTACGGGGTTTGCAGGGAGCACACGCATCGATCATGGCAGGCTGAACGACGAAGGAGTGAAGTCCCGCCACAGCGGGAAGGAGAACTTCAGCCCCATGCTCGCCGTGCAGACCTTCCGCACCGTGGACGAGGTGATCCAGAAAGCCAACAACACACCCTATTCGCCATGCGGCGGACCGCCGTGTGGACGGACAAAGGCAGCAAGCGTCTTCGTCCCGGTTCATCGGGGATCTTCAACCTCACCAGCAAACTGCGCGCGGGCGTCATCATGGGTGGGGCTATACCAACATCGTTCTTGGTAGCGAGCGGGGAGGATCTCGCCGCCAGACGAGGCGCGAGAACCGAGCATAGCCGTAGCTGTGAGGATCGAAGCAACGAAGCATGGAGGTGAGAGACCCTCGCAGCCCGAAGGATGATGTTGGCATAGCCTAACACCCTACAACAAGTTCGATCCCACCTCACCCCTTCGGCGGCTACAAGGAAAGCGGGTATGGACGGGAAGGTGGGTTGCACGGGTTGGGGGCGTACTTGAATTTGAATTGAGGTTGGGCGTGCCCCGGCTCAAATGCAGCCGGGGTCGGGCTATCCGCAGTAGTCCTCGCTCGCAAAGCCTCGCTGTGGGCTTCTTGCTCCTATCCCTCACGCGAAGAAACCCTCCGGTCACTTACCGGAAGAGTGCGTCGTCTCCAGTGTCGCGACCAGCTTTTGTCCCGGCATAGACATAATTGTTTCGAATGCCACCTCTGTACCCTGCATAGCGCAGAATCAATGCAGACAACAGGAATTGAAGCTTATACACTATCATGAATAGCGTGTCGCCCTTTAGAGGTGTCCGGCTCGTTCTCAAACGGTATCTTCCCATGTAGGAAATCGTTCCTCATCAATAGTACTCGCTTGTCATGGACGTTCAAATGAACACCAGCCACACGGAATGAGGTTTCCAGTGCATCCGAATTGGTCTGCTGATTCAGCTGTTCAATACGCTTCTCGACAGCCTTCCTGTTGTGAAGGCGGTCTCTGGCAGGTTCTTTAGTTCTGCCAGGCAAGTTACGGAAGCCGCGCCACTTCCTTTGATTTGAAGGGGCCAAATGCTTCTGGCTTTTCCTGACTTATTATGTTCTTCATGGTTTCCAGCGCCACCGAGTATGCGCTAGCTCGAATCTCGAACGGGTATGGGTTCGATTCAGCGATAATCCAAAAGCGCCTTGCGTACTGTATCTGAGTACGTCTTCGAAACCATAGAGGAGAAAACGTTCATCGGCAGATAGGCGAGGTGCATCCTTCTTGACCGTGGCTGCCCATAGATGTCCGTCAAGCCAGGCCGCTTCTGTTAGTACTGAATCTTGACCCTGATTATATAGGATGCCAATAGGGTTGCGATGTTCATTATCTGTTGAGGCTATTGTATATTGTTCTCCACGATGGAGATCCTCGGTGACACTTCCGAGTACAGTCAGTACGGCCTGGCTAATCGCTGAAACGTGTCGTCGTCAAGTCGTCGATTCGCATCTATCACGATAGACGAGCGGAATTCCTTTGTTGAATAGTCAAAGAGGCGCATCTTGATACCTTGGCATTGGAAGACACACATGCCCGCCCCGCGTAGGGTCTCGCCATATCCGAATCGTATGCTCTCTAAGGCCCGGTAGTGATTGTATGTGTGACTCTTCGGGATACGGATGACAAGTCGTCTGTATGCATTACGGTCAAAGGGGTATGATTTGGTTGAACCACGGACGGGACCTTCAACACTCCAGTCTGCAAACTTGACCGTTTGGTTCGTTATGCCATTTTGCCGGAGTGGAAAAGGCTTATCGACGCATTCGTCCATTCGTGCTCATCAAATAGCCAGTATGCGCCTCTGTTGACTTTGATTTCATCGCCAATCACATGAAGGTTGGAGCATGCATAATTGTATCCATTCTTTGTACGACTAAGGTTCAACGTTGCTCCATCAATTGACTTGTACTTGGATGTGATTCTGAATGACTGCCCTGTTCAATAGCTTTAATCAAATCTGCGTTGGTTCCAT
>JADIYA010000024.1 GCA_016705545.1 Flavobacteriales bacterium | reverse complement strand
TTGGCGCAGAGCTCGGCGCTCACGCCCATGGCGGTCTGGTGGTATACATCGGTAGGCCAGTCCTCAATGCCATCGATGAGCACCCCATTGCCGAAGCGATAGCCGTAACGCGCCTTTCGACATAGTAGGGCGTCTGGCTCATGCTCTCCATGCCGCTTACCACCACCACGTCGGCATCGCCCAGAGTGATGTCCCGGCAGCCATCACGATCGCCTTCATTCCACTGGCGCACCCTTGTTCACGGTGGTCAGGCCACTCCCCTTCTCGCCAGCCCGGCGAATTGGTGGCCGCTTGCCGTGCGGGTGCCCTGGCCCAAGTTGGCCTGCGACACGCCGGCCGGTCACTTCCTGCATGCCTCGGGTTCGATCCCAGGCGTTTGTTCAACGGCGGCCTTCACCGCCGCAGCGCGTTGGGTCGGCGGGATCTGTAGAGGCTACCGCCGAAGCAGCCGATGGGGTTCGGAGCAGGAAACTATCACGACTTCGCGTGGCCATAGGTGGGGGGTTCAGTTGAAGGGCGGCAAAAGTTAGCCCCGCCATCCCCTGGGATGCTCCGTACGGATGCGCCGTTTATATTTGTGCCCCCTTTGAGGGATAGTTCTTCCAATGTCCGGAGAGGGTGGGTGAGTGGCTTAAACCAACAGTATGCTAAACTGCCGTGCTGGGTTAACCGGTACCGGGGTTTCAGATCCCCTCCCCGCAGAGGCCCGACAGGTGGTCTTTTTCGTTCCGGCCGTGGTAAATCCCGCCCGGTATTGTGCCTGCTTCGGGAGCAGGCGGTCTTTGCGCCCTCGAACAAAGGGCTGGCGTAGCCAACTGCGTATGTCCAGCAAAGGGTTAAAGGAGGCGGCCGTCTCCGTGGACAGGATCTTTGCCGGGCGTAGGTCCCGGTAGCGCCTGCTGGGAGAGCACGTCGTCCGTTCAATCAGGCCGCCCCCGGCGAACTAAGGCCGCGCAAGGCCAGGCCTTCGGCCATGTTTGCGAACAGTCGGTCCGGCTCAGCTGATACAGCATCCCAACCTGAGTAGCAACCGGGCTTGGTTCGACTCCTGTCGATCGCCCCAAGGCGTGATGCCTTTTAGCACGGTTACCAACATTGGTCGCTTGCCTGGACCCCTGCTCAAGCAGCTTCTGGCGCCGGTCAACTAAGCGACAATCGGGCCGCTATCGGGCGTGAGGTGCCGCCGGTCGGGTCGGGGATGGCCCCTTCATCGGGCGGAAGCCCAGGGCGGTGTTCCGTTTCGAGGCCAACTTCGTCGGTGCAAACCGTGATCCGCCAACTTCCGCCGCCAAATGGACCTACGAGCGACCTTGTTCCTGATACTTTCATCCTTTCGGTCTTCTGTGGCACGCGGCCACCTAACTACCTCTCTCCCACGGGCAACGACACCAACAACGGAACCAGCCAATCTCAGCGCCTGTGGCGCACCATCGATGGCGCCTGTCAGCTCAACAGCATCTTTCAGCCTGGTGATCGCATCCTGTTCCAACGCGGGGGCGAGACCGTGGGGCTGATCATCCTGCGACAGCGGAACGCCACCCCATAGTTCGGCGCCGCTGGAACAGGCGCCCTCCCGTATCTGTGGGAAGTGTGGTAGTTACCGGATGGATGCTTGTTAGCGGCAACATCTGGAAGGCGCCTCGAGCCAAGCCAGGCCAAACAAGTGTACGTGAACGGTGCATTTCAGACTGCAAGCGGTTCTCCAATACCGGCTGGGTTGCGCGACCGTCAAGGCACCAGAACCAGCCTGACCGATAGCGAGCTTAACCAAGGCCCGGCGACTGGATCGGCGCCACGGTGGTCATCCGCACCACCAATTGGACCCTATGATACTGCCTACGTCACCGGCTTCAGCAATGGCACCTTGACGCACTCCGCAACGTCCAACAACCTGGGCACCCGGCATTGGGGCTACTTCGTGTGCAACAAGCTGCGGGCTAGTTGGATACTTGGAGAGTGGTACCACGATGACAGGCCAAAGGCATGTTGTATCTCTGGGCCCGCAACAACGCGAACCCGAACACGGTGCTCGTGGAGGCCGCAGACCGATTACGGCTTTACGGCGGCTGGCGCGCATCACATCAAGGTGAGCGAGATCCATTTCCGTCAAAATTTATACCACGGCCAGTCTTCGCCTTTCCGGCACCAGACCTTGAGGCCTTCAACTGCACCTTCACCGATACCCGGCAGGCCATCTAAGGTACCGGCAGCAATCAGCACTTCCACCACCTCGGACAGCAACGCAACCTGTGGCAGCGGTGGTGCTGCTCGATAATAATTCCGTGCTCGAGCAGTGCACCTTCACCAACATCGCCATGGTGAAGGGCCTCGGCGAGCAGAACATGGGTTGCATCGCCATCCGCACCAACGGAACGGGCATAACGCGCGACAACCGTGTTGAGAATGTGGCCATTGCGGCATCGCCGTGAACAACAATGCCAATGTGGCGCAAATCGGTCATCAATAGCATAATATCCTCAATGATGGCGCGGCATCACCTTCCGATCAGACCGATTTATGCCATCATCCGCGACAACGTGGTGCGCGACCTGTTCGGCGATGTGGAGAGCAGCGCACGGCTGGTGTATTCCGCGCCCATCTGCATGGGCATCTACTTCGGCAATGTGTTCAACAAGAAACATCCTAGAAGGTCAACACCGTGATGAACCGCAAGCATTCGGCATGTACGTGGACCACACCATGCCGTTCACCGGCAACCGCATCGGGAGGACAAATGCTCTTCAACTACGCAGATCCAGCTCTTCATCTCCGACTACAGCAACTACAACGGCCCCGGAGCTAGGCCCCTTCCATGTGCCGACTACAACACGGTCTACAGCAACAACGTCTCCCGCCAAGCCTGAACAAAAAAAGGATACCAGCTGCTCATCCAGCAGTACCATGTGTACGGCGCCAACTTCGTGGACTTCGGCACGGACGGCAACCGCTACTTCAGCCCGCCCATAACGACCGCAGCATCTACTTGCGCAACTCAGTCACGGGGGCGCCTATTCTATTACACCTTTGGAGCTGGCAAGCGGTGATGGTCGAGGACCCCACCGGCACGCGGAGCCCTCTACTTCCCCAGCATGGAAGTGCAGCAGGTGCCAGCCACGTTGGCGTTGCCGAAACGGCATTCTGGGAGCAACGTGACCGGTTGGACCGGTTGGCCCAGCCAGAGGTAGCGATCACCAACACCACCAGCTTGTTGCCATCGGCTGCCTGAAAACCAGTTTCACCAGCAATGCAACGTATGGCACCCACAACCTGGAATCATAGTGCCACGGTAGGGGTCCAGCAGGACTCATGGTACCGGATGAAGTTCAGCATGGTGGGCGATATGGGTGAACTCGTCGTTGGATTCAGGCTAACAGCCAGGCCAGTGACCCCTTCCATCGGTGAGCGTCCATTCCCCTTCGATGCCAACCGTCGCGATGTTGAGCATTTCTTCCGAGCGACCGCACGACCAGGCGTGTGCATGTTCACCAGCACCAACACTGCCAGGCATCACCACCTGGATAATGTTACGCTTGAGCGCGTGACGGCCGTGCCGGTGACCCTTGCAGCGCCAGATGATCCTTGCGAATGAGCAGCCACTGCGCGGGTCTTCCGCATCCTGCCGGTTACTGGAAGGCCAGACGGCAACGTAGATGGGCGCATCAATCACGCCAGCCCTACAAGTCGCGGGTGATGCATCGCTACGCAATCGAGTTGCCCGCGGGCGCAAGTTGATTGCGCCGCATGCCCGGTGGAACCGCTGTAGCGGGAACCGCCTGCAACGACAACAACGCATGCACGACCAACGACACTTGGAATGCCAGCTGCCAGTGCGTAGCACGCCATCAACCCCAACAGCCAGCATCTCGGCTGGCGGCGCAACTGAGCTTGCACGCGCGGCGTGGTGCTCAGCGCCGCAACCGGCACGGGCCACACCTACCAATGGCGGAAGAACGGCACCAGCTCACCAGCGCCGTCGAGCAGTTACACGGCAACAGCCAGCGGCAGCTACACGGTAGTGGTCACGAGCGGCGGATGCAGCAGCACGAGCCCCAGCCACGACCGTGACCGTGAGCGCAGCGCCGTCGGCAACGACTCCGCCGACGGAGCCACCACTTTCTGCAATTGGCGGGAAGCGTGACGCTGAGCGCGAATACGGCACAGGCCTAACGCATCTGTGGCGCAAGAACGGCATCAACATCGGAAGCGGGGCCACCACGACAGCTACACAGCCACCACCGCAGGCAGCTACACCGTTGTGGTCACTAGCGGCGGCTGCAGCACCACGAGCGGCCACATCGGTCACCGTGAATGCGGCGCCCACGGCCAGCGTCACAGCCAGCGGTGCATCGGAGTTTCTGCACCGGGGTACGTTGCTCACCGCTGCGACTGGAACTGGCTATACCTACCAGTGGCGGAACAACGGCACCAACATCAGTGGCGCCACCTCCAATACCCTACTCTGCCTCGGGAAGCTGCCACGGTGGTGACGGCAACGCTGCAGACAAACGAGCGCGGCCACGACCGTGACCGCTGAGCCGCGCCTTCGGCAACGATCACCGCCGGTGGAGCAACCACGTTCTGCAATGGCGGAAGCGTGGTGCTGGAGCGCGCACGGGACGGGCAGTCACCTATCAGTGGAGGGTCAATGGTGCCAGCATCAGTGTGCAACAGCCAGCAGCTAGCACGGCCACCACGGCCGGTAGTTGCACGGTGGTGGTCACGAATGGCGGATGCACCACCACCCAGTGGCTGCACGGTCGCGGTGAATGCATCGCCCACAGTCAGTGTCACGGCTAGGCGGTGCCGCGAGCTTCTGCACCGGGGCGACATGGTGCTCACCCGCCGTAACTGGGACGGGCTATACCTTACCAATGGCGGAACAACGGCACCAACATCAGCGGGGCCACGGGCCAGCGTCTACGACGGCTGCCGCTACCGGCAGCTATACGGTGCGTGTGACCAGCGGTGGATGCACTACCACGAGCGCGGCCCTCAGGTGACCGTGAGCGCAGCGCCTTCGGCTACGATCACGGCCGGTGGAGCAACCACGTTCTGCAATGGTGGAAGCGTTGTGCTGAATGCGAACACAGGCACGGGCCTCACTTACCAGTGGCGCAAGAACGGCATCAATATCAGTGGCGCTAGAGCAATCACCTATACCGCCACGACCAATGGCGGTTATACGCTGGTGGTGACCAGCGGCGGTTGCAGCACAACGAGCGCTGCCACATCGGTCACGGTGAACGCTGCACCCACCGCAGCACTCGGCCGGCGGCGCCACGAGTTTCTGCACGGGAGGCAATGTGGTGCTCAGCGCCACGGCCGGCACGGGTTACACTACTCAATGGCGCCGGAATGGCACGAACCTCAGCGGAGCGACCACGAGCAGCTGACGGCCTCAACGGCGGGGAGCTATACCGTTGGTCACCAGCGGGGCTTGCAGTTCAACGAGTGCGGCTACCACGGTTACCGTAAGCACGGCACCTACCGCAACGATCACTGCGGGCGGGATCACGAGTTTCTGTGCGGGCGGGAATGTGCTGCTCAGCGCGAATGCGGGCACGGGACTCACCTACCAAATGGCGGCGCGATGGCACGACGATCAGCGGTGCCACGGCCAGCAGCTACACGGCCACGCTTTCCGGTGCCTACACGGTTGTAGTGGCGAACGGCGGGTGCAGCGCGACATCAGCGGCCACCACGGTCACGGTGAAAGCCGCACCGGTGGTGAGTTGCTCGGCGAACGCAGGAACCAGCACGGTAAGCGTAGCCGCGACCGAGGGGCAATCACCCTACACTTACTCGTGGAACACCTCACCCGTGCAGGCCTCCGCTACGGCAACGGTTGCTGCCTCCGGGCACTTACACCTCAACCGTTACAGGTGCCAATGGCTGCTCCGCCTCATGCTCTTCAACGATCACATTGGCTGGTGGAGCTGCGTGGGGATCCGCACGGAGACGCAGAACACTTGGGGTCCGTCAGTACCACCAGCCTCAGTGGCATACTTGCATGCCAATTTCGCCGGTGCGTTCCCAGCGCCGAATTACCCCTCACGATCGGTGCGGACAGAGGCTCGTGCGCTTCACTACATCACAAGCCGTGGCTGCCGCCCTTCCGCTCTATGGAGATTTCGCTCTACTGCCCACGGGCACCACGGTGAATCCTGCAGGGGCCATTAACAATGCCTTCCTCGGCAACCTCACTGCGCTGAAGCTCAACATCCGCTTCGATGAGGTGAATGCCTCATTCAGCCCGGCCACCGTGCTGCTCAAGAATATGGTGGTCGCACTAGGCACTTTCGCCGGGTGGACCGTTCAGCAGGTGGCGGACCTCGCGGACCAGACCCTCGGCGGCTGCGTGACGACGTACACTTTCAACACGGTGAACACGACGCGCAACATCAATTCCGGGTATCAGGGCGGCACCACGAACAGTGGCGTGCTCTCCTGCTGGCATGGCGGCCATCGCACCGGGAGGCTGGTGATGGCTCCGATGCGCTTGCCGATGAATTGCGAGCGACAGCATTCGAACCCGGCCATGGGCGCCACTACCATCAGCATCACTGGCTTGACCCCGCTGCCCCGCTCGAAGTGCGCGTATTCGATTTGAGCGGGGCGCTGGTGCACGGCCTCTATCTCGGCGAGGCACCGGAGAGCGGCATGCTGCAACTGCCGTGGGACGCCAGTGGGCGCGCTGCGGGCATGTACTTCTACGAAGCGGTGAACGGTGATCGCGCGGTGCGAGGCAAAGTGATCCTCGAGTAGCCGTCAGCACCCATAGCTGATCGCGCGGAAGAGTTCGTAGCGGTTCCGAGCAGGCGTCAGATGCGCTCGAGCGATGTGGTGAGCACCCAGCCCGTTGCGCCATTCGGCAGGTTCACCGCGCACCAGCCTTCGGCATCGGGCGCAACAGACACTTTCGCTCCGCGGTGCAGCACGAAGAGCGGCTTCGCGCCGTTGCGTGGCTCCGAAGCGCCTCCACTTGGCTACCATGACGCCTCGCCCATGGAGCGGACCTCCCGGTGGCTTGACCAAGCAATGGTCACGCACGCAACAACGGCGATGAACGCCAAGGCGCTAAGAGCGAGGGCCGCTTGCCGCTTGAGGCCTTGCGTGAGCCGTGCGCTGGCGAGCGCGATGAAGAGCAGCAGGCACGCGAAGAGCGCATGGCGCGCCCAGGCATCGGGGTTGTTGCCGCGTAGCATGCTCCAGGTCTTTCCGAGCCCCGTGGTGCTGCTCCTGTGCAATGCGATCGCGGATCTGCTCACTGGCCAGGTCGAGGTTCACCTGCAAGTCGCCATCGTTGGGCGCGAGGCGCAATCCGCGCTCGTACCAAGGATGGCGCGCCGCATCACCGAGCTTGAGTGCGAGTTGCCCAATGCAGGGCAAAGGCCTGCGGATCGGAACTCGATGGCGGTGCTGTCGAAGGCGGAGAGCGCTTCCTGGTAGCGGCCTTCGGCGTAGGCGCGTCGTCCCGATCGCCACGAGCGAATCAGCTTCAGTCTTCGTGAGCGCGGAGGCCTGTAGGGCCATGGCACAGGCGCAGATGAGGGGCAGTGCACGGGTCATGCGTGAGCGGCGCGCTCGATGCGCTGGATGAGTTGGAGTGCGTCGTCGTAGAGTGCTTGTTGCGGTGTCGCGTCCACCGGAGCGAAACGGGCCGTCACACGCCGCGATGATGCGCACGGCGTCGGCGGCGATAGCGGTGCATCGGCATGCGGTTGCAGCCGATCAGCGATGCGCACAGCATTGGCTTCGGCAAGGCCAAGGCCAACTTGTCACCCAGGTAGCCATGCAGCGCTTTGGAGAGCGCGCCATGGAAGGCCGTCCGGTCATTGCTCTTGATCGCGGCCTCGGCTTCGCGCAAGCGCGCTTACGAGCGAGCTTCTCTGCAGCGCGCCGGCGCATGCCTGTAGCGTCCGCGCGTTCGCGTTGCCGCTTCCTGTGCCAGACCAGCAGCAGCGCATAGGCGAAGGGAGGAGCGCTCGCCCGCAGCCCGTGGCCATGAGCCGAAGAGGAAGCGGTCCTTCTCGCGCAATTCAAGGTCGCCGGTTCGGATATAGCGGATGTCGCTGTCGAGCGTGGCCACTTCCAGAGCGCTGCACGCGATTGGCCATGGGGCTCCCGGCCCTATCGCCCGGTGTTACCACGATGCTGAGCGGTGCGCTGTTGAGGGTCTTGTACGCGCCGGCTTTCGGGTCGAAGTAGCTCATGTTGACGGAGCCGAGATCGAAGGATCCATCGTGGCGCGGAATCACGGTGTACTGGAATCCGCGTGAGCCGCTCATGCCGCCCGTGCTCAGCGAGATGCGGTCCGTTACGCGCGGCTCATACACTTCAAAGTCCGAAGGGAACTGGAGCTTCGGCGCCTCGATCAGCTTGAGGTTGGCGCGGCCGCTGAGACGCACCTCCACCTCGATCGCATCGTCCACGCTCACTTCCGTTCGGTCGGCCTTCACTGCGAGCTCCAGCTCGCCCACGGCACCGTTGAATCCAGCCGGTGCGTTGGCCGGCAGGAAGGGCAGTGAGTTCCACGGCGTTGCTCTTCACATCGATGGTGCGGCCCGGATTGAAGAAGCTTCGGCCCACGATGCAAGTGAGCCCCATGGGGTCGATGCGCAGGGTGCCCGCGCGTTGCGGATCAGCAACTGCTGCTTGATGGTGATCACGCGGTAGCCGAGTCCATTCACCATTCGCTCCTCCCAGCGCGCGCCTTGGGTGTCGAGCTCCTCGCTCCAGAAGCCGTTGAGTTTCGGCGGGTCCATCTGCGGCGCTTCGAGCCCGGAGTAACGGTTGTAGAGCTGATAAGTGGCCACTACTTGCTCGCCGACGTACGCCTTGCTCTTGCTCAGGCTCAGTGCGATGAAGAGGTTCGGGTCGCGATGCTGGCCTGGGCCACGGCGGGCCTGCGGCGCCGCGCTTCCCTTGGTCACCTCAATGGTGATCGGATCGGTCTCCACCATGCCTTTGCCTACGCGCGATTTCGCGGGGCCGATCACGTAGCGGCCCGGGCGTGTGGCGGTGAGCACCCAGGTGCGGCTGACGTTGCTGCTGGAGCGTCCGTTGATGAAGTTGTAGCTGCTGCTCGAAAGGCCCTTGCACGATCACCAAACCGCCGAGGTCAGGCGCCTCGAACCGTTCCTGGGCGTTGGTGAGCGTGATGGTGAGCTTCACGTGCTCACCGGCCGCGATCTGGTTGCGGTCCACCTGTGCGGTGAAGGTGATCTCCTGAGCGAGTGCGAGCGGTGCCGCAATGACCGCGATCAGGATTGTTACGAGTGTGCGCAGCGGTTTCATCATCACCAGTCCTTTTCGATTCGCGCCTTGCGGCCCGGCATGCTGCGCGCCCGCACGCGCTCCTGCACATCCTGCTCTTCCCTGTTCAGTTCGTCGAGCATCCGTTCCGCATCGCGCTTATCCATGCCGCCGCTATTCTGTTCCCGTTCCTGGTCCTGCTGCTGATCTTGCTCCTTGGCCTGCTGTTGCTCCTGCCCCTGTTCTTGTTGCTGTTCCTGCTTCTGTTGTTGCTGCTGCTGGGCTTGATTCTGCTGCTGCTCTTCTTTCAGGAGCTGTTCAGCGAGCTTCAGCAGCTTCGCATCGCCGGGTGCGCGCAAGCCTTCATCGAGCACGCGCATGGCGCTGCTCTTGTCTTCTTTACATATTGGCGCGATGCGCGATTGAAGCAGGCATCGGCGGATCGCGCGCCCGTGGTGTCTGACTGTGCCTTGGCGGCAAGAGCGCAAAGGACGAGCCCAGCAGTGGCGATGTGGTTCCGGATGCTCGCGAGGCTTTCGCGGCGTTGGTCACGGTCTCCAGCTTCTTCATGTATTCTTCCTTCTGCTTCAGGCTGGGGTCCTCGCGAAGGCCCTGCTGCATGAGCTCCAAGGCCTTGTTGAATCGGTATTGCTCCACGAGCGAGTCGGCCTGCTGCATGATCGCCAGCGCGCGCACTCCCAGTTCCTTGTTCGCATCCTTGTCCTTGTTGCGCTGGTCCTGCGCTTCGCGGGCACGCCTGCGGGCATCGAATGCACGCTGCGCCAGCACCAGGTTCCGGCGGGCATCGTCGTCCGCAGGGGCGAGGCGCAACGCGGCCTTGTTCCAACTTACGGCGGCGGCGTAGGAAGAGTCGATGGAGCGCTCGAGCTTCATGAGGTCGCGGCGCAGGCTGTCGCGGAGCACGAAGGTGCTCACATCCTGCGCGATATCGCTGCCCTCGATCCGCAATGCGCCCAGGTCGCGGTTCAGGCGCACGATGGTGGAGTCGGCGTCGCGGGCATCGGCCAGGTGCGCAGCGCCGAGGTTGTAGAGGACGCTGGCGTGGTGCTTCGGCAGCGCTGTCGAGGTGCTGTGCAGCTCGGTAGCGCTCAATGGCATCTCCCCATCGGGCCATACGGAAGGCGCTGTTGCCGCTATTGAAGAGCGCGCGCGCATCGAAGGGCGCACTGGTGAAGAGGCTGTCCGCGAGCAGGAATTCACCGGCGTCGTATGCGGAGGCGCCGAGCCGGAGCGCGCGCTCGGCCATGCGCTCCTCCGGCGTGGAGCAGGCGGCGAACAGGAGCAGGGCAGGAGGGAGGATGCGTTTCATGGCAAGGATGCGTGCCACACCGCGCGCGGGTTTCTCCGCTCTCCAACGAGCAGGTACAGGGCGAAGCAGGCCAGCGCCGCACCCAGGGCCATTGGTACCGATCGTCGTAGGCGGTGTAACGCATGCTTCCCACCTCGGCCTGTTCCATCTGCTTGAGTTGCTCCACGAGTTCCACGATTCCCATGTTGCTGCTGGAGGCGCGCACATAGGTGCCATTGCCCGCAGAGGCGATGCGCCTGAGCAGTGGCTCGTTCAGCCGCGTCACCACGGTGCTGCCGTTGCGGTCCTTTCGGAAGCCGAGGTTCTGGCCGCCTTTCTTCACGGGGATGGGTGCGCCTTGCGGGGTGCCGATGCCGATGGCATGAACGACGATCCCGGCTGCAGCTGCTTGCTCAGCGGCCAGCGGCGCATCGTCCTCGTGGTTCTCGCCATCGCTGATCACGATGATGGCCTTGCCGGCCGGACTCTCTTCCTTGAACGCCTGCAGCGCCAAGTCGATGGCGGCGCCGATGGCCGTGCCCTGGTTGGCAACGGAGTGCGTGCCGATGGTGCGGATGAAGAGCTTGGCTGCGCTACGGTCGGTGGTGAGCGGCAATTGCACATAAGCATCGCCAGCGAAGACCACGATGCCGAGGCGGTCTCCCTTCAAGCGATCGATGAGCTGGAGCATGGCGCGCCGCGTGGCCATCATGCGGCTAGGACGGAGGTCCTCGCATTCCATGCTATTGCTCACGTCCACGCAGAGCATCAGGTCGATGCCCTTGCCCTTGACGGTTTCGGGCGGGAGCCGAGCTGCGGGGCAAGCAGCGCGGATGCCAGCGAGGCCGATGCCCGTGCGCAACAACAGGTACCGACCTAGGTTTCGAGCGGCGCTCACGCCGGGCATCATGCGGGCAAGGGTGCCGCTCTGGGCGAAGCGGCGCAGCGCACGGTCGCGCCAGGCGGTGTTGGCGATGAAGATGAGCAGCGCCACAGGTCCAGCCAGCAGCGCGGGCAGCATGTCCGGCCGGGCCATGGGAAGGAAGGCACCCACTGGGCGATGAACCACCACGCACCGGCAGCGGCCAAGGTGAGCAGCAGCTCGAAGCCGATGGCGGCCCAGGCCATGATGCCCCAGTGGTATGTGATGCGGGCGCTCATGCGATGCCGCGCAGCACGCTGCGGTCAATCAGGAATCCGGCGAAGAGCAGGCTCGCCCCGAGCAGTGCGAACGGGTGGAATTCCTCTTTCCGGCTGGTGAATTGCTCCACTTCGATGCGGGTTCGCTCGAGCTGATCGATCTCCTCGTAGATCTCGCGCAGCCGCTTCTCATCCGTGGCCCGGAAGTACTTGCCCCCGGTGTGCTTGGCGATCTCCTGCATCGTGGGCTCGTCAAGGTCCACATCGACGTATTCGAATTTGTATTGACCATTGGGATAGCGCGCCACGGGCGAGAGGGCCTTGCCGCGGGTGCCCACGCCGATGGTATAGACGCGCACGCCTAGCGCCTCGGCGATGTGCGCTGCGTCGATCGGCTGCACCGACCCGGTGTTGTTCACGCCATCGGTGAGCAGCACCACCACCTTGCTCGTGGCCTCGCTCTCGCGCATGCGGTTCACGGCGGTGGCCAGGCCCATGCCCACCGCGGTGCCGCCTTCGATCAGGCCGGAGCGTGCATCGGCCATGAGCTGCTTCAGGGTGGCGTGGTCGGTGGTGAGGGGGCATTGGGTGAAGGCCTCGCCTTCGTACACCACCAAGCCGATGCGGTCGTTGGGCCGCGCATCGATGAAGCGGATGCCCGTGCGCTTGGCCGCCTCGAGGCGATCGGGCTTCAGGTCCTTGGCGAGCATGCTGCCGGAGATGTCCATCGCAATCACGATGTCGATGCCTTCCTGGTGCACATCCTCCCGGGTGTCGTGGCTTTGCGGTCGCGCCAGCGCGATGATGAGCATTCCCGTTCCGGCGATGCCGAGGGCCAGCGGCATCGCTTTCACCAAGGCCTTCCAGCTGCCGCGCTTGCCAAGATGCGCGCTGAGCGTGCTGAGCCGAGTGAGTCCCGCGCTTCTGCGCTCGCGCCAGGCTTGCAGCGCAGCGGCCAGCGGGAGCAAGGCACCAAGCCAGAGCAATTCCGGATGCGCCAGGGTGAAGCGGCTGACGGCGAACCAGGCGCAGGCGCCCACGGCAAGCGCGGCTGCCGTGCACCAGATCCAGTAGGCGATATCGGCTTTAGGCCTTCGCATGCGCGGGATCGGTTTCTGCGGTTGCCATCACGAAGCGACGCGCGGAGGCCATGAGCTGCTCGTTCTCTTGCGGGCTGGGCAGCGCTTTGGCAAACTTGACCAAGTCCGCATTGTGAAGCATGTTGCCGAGCAGCACTTGGTGATCGTTGCTCAGCGGGCTCACGCGCAGCTCGTGCATCAGTTCATCGGTGGTGCGCTCCAGCGCCGGCACCTGGTAACGCTCCTCGATGTAGCCCCGCAGCAGGTCGGTGAGCCGCGATTGATAGGCCTTGTGCTGTCCTTGCTGCCATAGGCGCTCCTGCTCCAGTGCATCGAGCGCAGCGAGCACGCGCTGGTGCAAGGCCATGGGTGCTTCTTCCTTCACGGGCTCCTGCGGGACCTTGCGCATGCGGCGGATCAGCAGCAGGACGGCGGCCGCGAGCAATACGGTGAGCGCAGCACCGGCGATCCACTTCCATTGCTGCCGGGCCCACCAGATCAGGCTGAAGGGAAGGCGCTGGATGGGCTTGATGTCGGCAGGCACGGCCGTGTCCTCCACCGCGAAGCCATCGACGCGCAGCAAGAGGGGCTCGGTCTCCACGGCTCGTTCGCCCACGTTCAGCTTGCAGGGCGGGATGGCCCAATAGCCCGTGTCGAAGGACGTGATGGTGAAGCGGTGCACGACCCTTTTGCCCGCAGGCCCGCCCGCGCCATCCATCTCCATAGTGTCCGGCTCGCTGATCCCGATGACCTCGATATGGCCGGTGATCGTATCGCCGATGGCTGGCCACTTCACCGCTGGACCATCGGCCTTCGTGCTCAGGCTGATCACAGCATGCTCTCCGATGCGGATCCTGAGTGGATCAAGTCCGGCGGATACGGGTGCGGTTTCCTGCGCCTGCATCAGCGCCGGCGCCATCATCGCTGCTATAACCAGGGCCATGCTCATCGTCCGCCTTCACGCTGCTTCAACAACTGCATCAGTGGCCGCACATAGCCGGTGTCGGTGCCGATCACCGCATGGTCAACCCCGCTGCGGCGCAAGATCTCGCGGGTGCGCTGCGCGTGCTTGAGGCCAGCGGCACGGTACGCGTTGCGCACGCGGCTGCTGCTGGTATCGATCCATAGCTGCTCGCCTGTCTCGGGATCGGCCATGCGCACCAGTCCGATATCCGGCAGCTCGGCCTCGCGCGGATCGGCGGTGCGCAGCACCACGAGGTCGTGCCGTCGGTTGGCGATCTTCAGTGCGTCCTCATAGCCGCTGGCCAGCAGGTCGCTGACGAGGAAGGCGATGCTGCGCTTCTTGATCACGCTGTTCAGGTAGCGCAAGGCCCCGGCGATGTCGGTGCCGCTGCCCTTGGGCGTGAATTCGATCAATTCACGGATGATGCGCAGGATGTGCGCGCGGCCCTTCTTCGGCGGAATGAATTTCTCCACGCTGTCGGTGAAGAGGAGCAGGCCCACCTTGTCGTTGTTCTTGATGGCGCTGAAGGCGATGGTGGCACAGACCTCCGTGACCAGCTCCCGCTTGAGCTGGTGCGTGCTCCCGAAATCGCCGGAACCGCTGAGGTCGGCCAGGAGCATCACGGTGAGTTCGCGCTCCTCTTCGAACACCTTCACGAAGGGATGCCCGAAGCGGGCGGTCACGTTCCAATCGATCGTGCGCACCTCATCGCCGGGGCTGTATTCACGCACCTCGCTGAAGGTCATGCCGCGCCCTTTGAACGCGCTGTGGTACTCACCGCTGAAGATGTGCTCGCTGAGGCCGCGGGTCTTGAGCTCCACGAGCCGCACCTTCTTCAGGAGTTCCTTGGTATGCTGGGCGGTGTTCATCTGCGGGCAATGGCCAATCGGCTGCGATCAGTTTGCAGCAGTCAGCACGCAATCGGCGCTTCGGGTGCCTCTATTGCCTCCTGCCTGCTGCTCACTTCGTCAGGGAACCTCGACGGTATTCAGCACGCGATCGATGATCTCATTCACGGTGATGTTCTCGGCCTCGGCTTCGTAGGTGAGCCCGATCCGATGGCGGAGCACATCGGGGCACACGGCGCGCACATCCTCGGGGATCACGTAGCCGCGACGCTTGGTGAAGGCGAGCGCCTTCGCTGCGAGCGCCATGTTGATGCTGGCGCGCGGGCTTCCGCCGAATGCGATCATGCTCGTGAGGTCGCCCAGTTTGTGCTGATCGGGCTTGCGGGTGGCGTGCACGATATCCACGATGTACTGCTCGATCTTCTCATCCATGTACACCTCACGGACGAGCTGGCGGGCGGTGAGGATCTCCGCCGGGGTGACCACGCGTTGCGGCTGCGGCTGCTGCCCGGCACGTGTGTTCTGGCGGATGATGAGCTTCTCTTCCTCTTGCCTTGGATAGTCCAGAACCACCTTCAGCATGAAGCGGTCGGTCTGTGCTTCGGGCAACGGATAGGTGCCTTCCTGCTCGATGGGGTTCATGGTGGCCAGCACGAGGAAGGGCTCGGGCAAAGGGTAAGTGGTGGAGCCGATCGTGACCTGGCGCTCCTGCATGGCCTCCAGCAACGCCGACTGGACCTTGGCCGGCGCGCGGTTGATCTCGTCCGCGAGGATGAAATTGCTGAAGACAGGGCCCTTGCGCACGGTAAACTCCTCGTTCCGCTGGCTGTAGATCTGCGTTCCGATGAGGTCAGCGGGCAACAGGTCCGGCGTGAATTGGATGCGGCTGAAACCGGCATCGATGGTGCTGGCCAGCGATTTGATCGCGAGCGTCTTCGCCAGGCCGGGCACGCCTTCGAGGAGCACATGGCCATCGGCGAGCAGGGCCACGAGCAGCTTCTGCACCATGTCCTTCTGCCCCACGATGGTCTTCTCCATCTCCCGGTCGATCAGTTCCACGAAGGCGCTGGCTAGTTGGATCCGATCGTTGAGCGCGCGGATGCTTTCTGAAGTGACGGCTTGCGCCGATTGCGTAATGACTGGTTCCATGCGGATGATTGAATGAAGGCAAAGGTGCCGGGGTGGCTTTCGGGGCAGCTATGGCCCGCCGTTAAAGCGTGTTAACCCCTTCCATGGGCCATGCGTCGCACATCCATCGGCACCACGCACCGTTGCGATCCAGGCGCCCGATACCTTCGGCCGCATGGATACAACCACCACCAAGGCTCTGACGCTCGCTGAGGCCACCGCACATGTGCGCGCCTTCCACGAGGCCTTCGGGATCGCCAACGCCGATGCCCCGATCGGCGGCATCGGTGATCGAGATGCCCTGCTGCGCTACAAGCTGATCCGCGAAGAGAACGAGGAGTACCTCGATGCGGCCCTGCGCGGTGATCTTGTGGAGGTAGCCGATGCCTTGGGCGATATCCTCTACATCCTCTGCGGCACCTTGCTGAAGCACGGCCTCGAGCACAAGATCGACGAGGTGTTCCGCGAGATCCAACGCAGCAACATGAGCAAGCTCCGGGCCGATGGCAAGCCGATATACCGTGAAGATGGCAAGGTGTTGAAGGGGCCCGGCTACTTCAGGCCCGATATCGCAGGTGCCCTGAAAGCGTAAGGCTTGCTCAGATATCCTTCCGGTCGAGGTCCTCGAAGTTCACGTCGGTGAAGGGAGGCGCATCGGCGTCGCTCTCGCGCTGTGCGTGCTCAGCGCCGTTGCCATAATCGCCGGTGGCGCGCAACCGCTCAATCTCGTCCACCGCGTCCTGAAGGCCGTCGATGAATTTCTCGAAGTCCTCTTTGTAGAGGAAGATCTTGTGCTTGTCGTAGTGCGCAGTGCCGTCCTCGTGCGTGTGCTTCTTGCTCTCGGTGATGGTGAGGAAGAGGTCACGGCCGCGCGTGCTCTTCACATCGAAGAAGTAGGTCCGCTTCCCGGCCCTCACGGCCTTGGAGTAAACATCCTCACGATCGTCGCGCATGGCTGGGCAGGGTATGGCGAATCCAAATGTAGCAGGGGCCATGAAACGGCCAAATCCACGTTGCATCTGCCGCTCTGACAGGAACAGGGCATCCACCGCTGCATCTTCACCTAGCTGCGGATTGCAGACGTCCGATCCATTTCACGGGCCGAAAGCCTACCTTGCGCCCCCTTGGTGCTTTTACCAAGGTCAACACGCGGCATTCAACCGCCGCACGATTCCCCAAGTCCAATGGCAAGTGGTACAGTGAAGTTCTTCAATACGGAGAAAGGTTTCGGGTTCATCACCCCCGATGAAGGCGGCAAGGACGTCTTCGTGCACAAGACCGGCACACTCGATCAGATCCACGAAGGCGACAAGGTCACCTTCGAAGTGGAGCAGAGCCCCAAAGGCCCCAACGCTGTGCAAGTGAAGCGCGGCTAACCGCATAACGAAGCACCGGAGCCCTCCGCCGCAAGCGGGGGGCTTCTTGTTTCATAGGGATCCGTGTTCGGCCTGTGCCAAATGAGCCATGCAGAAGCGTTGGCTCCAAGGAGCGTGGTGGAGATCCTCGAGTACTGCGGTGCGCAGATTATGCCATATGTCACCTCGCGGTGATGAACTTGCCATCAATCCACGAACCTCCCATCACTCGCCGGCACGAGCGATTGTTTCTGCCGCATAGGTTGCGCATCAGCGATCGCCAACAAAACCGGCGTCGCGGAACAGATGGACAATACCACGAATGCACTGAACTGGTTCGAGATCGCCGTGAGCGATCTTGACCGCGCGCAACACTTCTATGAGGCCGTATTCGGAATCACCATGGAGGCCATGGATTTCCCCGGCATGGAGATGCGCGCCTTTCCAGGCGATGGCATGAACGGGAAGGTGGGGGGCGCGCTGGTGAAGAGCGAGCAGCACACGCCGAGCGCCACAGGTGCGGTGATCTACCTGAACGCCAATCCTGATCTGAGCGATGCGCTGAGTCGCGTGGAGAAAGCCGGCGGCAAAGTCATGGTGCCCAAGACGCAGATCTCGCCCGAGATCGGCTACATGGCCTTTTTCATGGACACCGAGGGCAACGCGGTGGCCATGCACAGCCAAGGCTGATCCCAGGTCACCGCTTCACCACTTTCACGCTCTGCCGTCCGCTCGCGCACTCCACCACCAGGTGGTAGGCGCCGGGGCTTAAGTAGCGCAGGTCGGCGAAGACACCCATCGGGGATCCTGCACGCACATCAACTCGCGGCCCAGTGCAGCACTGCTCTGGCGAAGCGGTGCGTGCGAGCGCGCCGCCAGCTGCAAGGCTCACTTACCTGGCTTACGGTCCGCGCCTTTGTCCTTCAGGTAATCGCGCACCTTGCCACCGCCGCCAATACCAGTAGGGGTTTCCTGTAGCACCGATTTGCCTTTCGTGTTCATGGCATTCACGTTGGCACCGGCCTCCACCAGTGCCATCACGGCCATGAGCGCCTTGTTCCCATGCCGCACGGCCAGGAGCAAGGGCGTATCGCCGCTTCCGCCCACCACGGCGTTCACATCGAGCCCCTTGTCGATCATGGCTTTGATGATGGACGCATTGCTGTTATGCGAGGCGGTGTGGAGCAGGGTCCAACCGGAGGAGGGGTTCACGTAGCCCATGGGGTCCGCCCCACCGCGAAGCAGCGCGGCGGTCACATCGAAGTAGTCCTTCTCCACGGCGGTGACCAAGAGTGCGGTCGCTTTCACGTCCACGCCCAGGTCCACGAGTTGGTTCACCACGGCACCGGCGCCAGCACCCACGGCGGGCTCCAGTGCTTCAACCGGGGCGCATCCGGCCTCGATGAGCTTGCTGGTAAGGGCCACGTCGTTGTGCACGGCGGCGGCGGCCAAGTAGCCCGAACGGTTGCCGCTGGCGCCGCGCTGCATGAGCATGAAGACCATTTCATTGTGATGGCTGCGAATAGCAGGGAGCATGCCTTCCTGTGCATCGGCCCGGCCTTGGTCCACCAGCACGGTGGCCAGGGCCATGTTCCCGGAGCCAGCGGCCTTGTGCAGGTACTCCGGCTTGGAGCCATCGGCACGAGCCGCAATCAGCACCCCGGCTAGCGCGGCGTTCCCCTTATCCACCGCGATGGGCATGCCCAGCTCGGGGTTGGCGCCATTGGAGAGGAGCAGCTCCACCAGGGCTGGTCGCCGACCTCTGCGGCCAGGGGCATGGCCGGATTCGGTTTGGCCCCGTTCTCCACCAGGAGCTTGATCGTGCTCAGCATCCTGGCCTCCACCGCAGGCTGCATGCCTTTGTTCGGATCGGCCTGTGCCTTCAGCAGCGCGCCCACGATTCCATCGTAGCCTTTACGACTTGCTTGTTCCATCTGCAAGTTGGGGTCGGCACGCTTGCTGAGCAGGAAGTTCACCATGGTCAGGTTGTTCGCTTCCACCGCGATGCCGAGCACCGCATTCGGATCTCCCCGGTAGGTATCGATCACCAGTTCGGCGAGCACTTGGTCGTTGCTGCGCACGGCATGCTCCAGCGCGGGTCCGGGGGCGGCCTTGCCCCTGCTGAGGATGATGGGCACCGTGTTCTTCTCGCCTTTCTGCAGGCAGGTACGCCAACGCCGCGTTCTCGTCGATGCCGCGATCCAGGATGGCCTCGGCGATAGGCAGGCGGTTGCCATCAATGGCCTTCTGGAAGAGCGCGTTCGATACGGACACCGAGTAGCCATCCACCACTGAGATGAAAATCTCGCGGTTGCCGGTCTCGATGGCCTTGTTCACGGCCACGTTGGCATCGGCACCAGCCTTCAGCAGCAGGTCAAGCACCTCGGTGTTCTTGGTCTGCACGGCCTTCTCCACGGCGGCCGTGGCGCCTTTCACTTCAGCCCCGCGCTTCAAGAGCATCTTGGCCAGCGAGAGCTTGTCGAGCTGCAAGGCGAGTTCCACCGGTGTCTGTCCTTTATTGTTCACTGCATTCGCGTTGGCACCGCCTTTCAGCAGCTCTTCCATCACGAGGTCGTCGCCCACGAGCACCGCTTCGTGCAAGGCGGTCTGGCCTGAGGAGCTGAGCGCATCGATCGGAACCTGCTTGGCGCTCACCAAGGCACGCACCTGCGAATCGTTCTTCTGCCGCACGGCCATGTGCAGCGCATTGTCGCCCGGAGCACCGGGATCACTGGGCGCGGTCGCCGCGCCGCCACCTGAAGGCGCAGGAGCGCTTCCCGGCGGGGGAGCGCCGCCATTGCGGGTCATGGTGAGCACCGTGGAGCCGAAGGCGAGCTTCATCTCGTTGCCATGGGTGACATTGAGCGTTGCCGATTGCCCGCCACCGCGCGCGCTTCCGGAGAAGCTCGTATTGGAGCCGCCCGATTTGTCGAGCTCATACAATTCGCTGCCATCCCAGAGCACCATGGCCGTTGTATAGCCTTGGAACACTTCCACATCGCGGGTCTGGCCCGCTACGCCCACGGTCCATGTGCCAATGAGCGAGCCGATGCTGGACTGCGCGCTGGCGGCCAGGTCGGCGAGCGAATTGCCCATGCGTTCCACTTTCAGGTTCACGCCCGAGCCCCACGCGCGACCTTCAATGCTCAGCGGCATCCAACTCGGGTTCGGCCCGAGGCCGCTCACCATGAACTTGGGCTTTATGCTCGAGTAGTTCTCGAGGACCTCGCCACCGGGTTCTGAGCCCATGCGGTATACGCCGGCGAGCTTCAGCAACTTGCTCTTCACCTGGGCCACGGTGGTGTGTGAGCCCATGGGGTTCCACTCGTAGGTGGCATCGTCGCGCAGTTGCATGATCTCAAGGAACATGCGCTGGCGGGAGGTGTAGATGCGCACGGTGCCCAACTCGCGCGGACCGCCCGGGATATCGAGCTTCATCAGGCGCCATTCGCCAGTCACATTCGGCGTATCGCCCATAGGCGGCGGTGCTCCGGCGGTGCTGAATAACGGTGCGCATAGGCAGGCAAAGGCCAAGGCCACGAAGCGATGCTGCGCGGCGGTGTTTCGAACGAGCTGGAACATGGGTTGGTGGTAGGTAGGGGTTGAGGTAGTTGGAGAGCGCTTCAAGGGCGGGGATTGGCCTTGGTGCGTGCAAGCATAGAGCGGCTCATGGCGGTGCGGTTCTTAGCGAACGCCAGCGGCTCCCCACCACGACGGCGGACGAGCGGATCCACCGCCCACAGGGCCTTTGGGGAGCCGGCCTTGTCGATGAGTGCTGCACCATCACCGCGCGCATGATGGCTTGTTTCTTCTCGATGTCGGGGTCTTCCGGGAAGAACTCCTTGTTTAGCAGGACAGTCAAGGGTTTCAC
>JADIYA010000023.1 GCA_016705545.1 Flavobacteriales bacterium | reverse complement strand
TGCTCGGCAGTGATGGCCGGCATGTACGCGGTCTATCACGGCCCCGATGGCTTGAAGCGCATCGCCCGAAACGTCCACGCGCATGCGCGCTCGGTGGCCGAGGCGGCGAAGTCGATGGGCTACACCGTTGCGAACGGCTCGTACTTCGACACCATCACCCTCGCTGGCGTGAAGGATGTGAAGAAGCTGCGCGATGCGATGGAGGCGAAGGGCATCAACCTGCGCTACGAGGGCAGCAACGCGAGCATCACCCTCGACGAAACAGTGCGCCCTGCGGATGTAGGCGACGTGATCACTGCGCTGGCCGAGGCCGCTGGCATGAAAGCGCCTGGCAGCGCCGGCAATGGCGCCAGCACGAGCGTGCCCCGCCGACCTCCAGCGCAAGAGCGATTTCCTCACGCACCCGGTCTTCAACACGCACCATTCCGAGACCGAGCTCATGCGCTACATGAAGCGCTTGGAGAACAAGGATTTCTCGCTCGTTCATGGCATGATACCGCTCGGCTCATGCACCATGAAGCTGAATGCGGCCGCCACCCTTTGGCCCATCACGAGGCCTGAATGGGCCTACATCCACCCCTTCGCGCCAGTGGAACAGGTGAAGGGCTACCAGCAGGTCTTCTCGGAGCTGAGCGAACAGCTCGCCAAGGCCACGGGATTCACAGCCGTATCGCTGCAACCGAACAGCGGTGCGCAAGGCGAATACGCAGGCCTTCTGGTGATCCGCGCCTACCACGCGGCCCGTGGTGACAAGCACCGCAACATCGCGTTGATCAGCAGCGCGCACGGCACCAATCCCGCCAGTGCAGTCATGGCCGGCATGCAGGTGGTGGTGGTGAAGGCCGATGGCGAAGGCCATGTGGATGTGGCCGACCTGAAAGCGAAAGCAGAACAGTACAAGGACACGCTGAGCTGCTTGATGGTGACTTACCCCAGCACGCACGGGGTCTATGAGGAGAGCATCAAGGAGATAACGAGCACCATTCACACCAACGGCGGTCTGGTCTATATGGATGGCGCGAACATGAACGCGCAAGTGGGACTGACAAGTCCCGGCGAGATCGGCGCTGATGTGTGCCACCTGAACCTGCACAAGACCTTCGCGATCCCGCATGGTGGAGGCGGCCCCGGGATGGGGCCCATCTGCGTGAACGACAAGCTGAAGCCCTTCCTGCCCGGCCATCCGGTGATCAAGACCGGCGGAGAGCAATCTGTTCCTGCCGTTAGCGCTGCACCATGGGGCAGCTCGCTCATCCTGCTGATCAGTTACGGGTACATCAAGATGCTCGGCGGCGAGGGCCTCACCGATGCCACGCGCTACGCCATCCTGAACGCGAACTACCTCCGCGCGAAACTGGAGAAGCACTACCCCATCCTCTACGTTGGCAGCCAGGGCATGGTGGCGCATGAGATGATCCTCGATTGCCGCGACTTCAAGCGCGCGGCCGGCGTGGATGTCAGCGATGTGGCCAAGCGGCTGATGGATTACGGCTTCCATGCGCCCACCGTGAGCTTCCCAGTGGCCGAGACGCTCATGGTGGAACCCACCGAGAGCGAGAGCAAAGCCGAGCTGGATCGGTTCATCGAAGCCATGATCAGCATCCGCCAAGAGGTTGCTGCCATTGAGCAGGGCAAGGCCGACAAGGCCGATAACGTGCTGAAGAACGCGCCGCACACCAGCGAAGAAGTGTGCGCCAACGAATGGAGCCACCTCTACTCGCGCGAGCAAGCCGCATTCCCGGCGCAGGTGAACCGCGAGTGGAAATACTGGCCCACCGTGAGCCGTGTAGACAATGCCTTCGGCGATCGCAACCTCATCTGCACCTGTCCGCCGATCGAGGAGTACATGACCGTGGAAGCCTGATGCGGAACCTGATCCTTCTGCCGTTGGCGGCTCTTGTGCTCGGGCAAACCGCATCCGCGCAATCGCGCCAATCCTCCTGCTTTTGGAGCGAGGACTTCGAGCAGGGCATTCCTGCGGATTGGAGCACGAATCAGGTCGAAAGGCTGACTCCTTCAGGAGTTGGACTTGGAGAGTTCATTCCTGCCTTCACTTCTGGGATCGCGAGCGATGCGAACGCAGGCGGCTACTTCCCGGTACTTGATGCACCGGTGGGCAACCGCTTCGCCATGGCGAACGATGATGCTCCGCCGTGCAATTGCGACCTCGACAGCGCGGTGCTCGCCACGCCGGTGATCGACCTCTCAGGCATCTTCAATGCAGCCCTCGACCTCCGCGTGCACCATGCGCAGGCTCTCGGCGGTGGCGATGCATGGATCGACTTCAGCATCAACGGCACGGATTGGCAGCCCTTCGAGGTGATACCAGCCGGTCCTGGCTGGCAGCAGCTCACCTTCAACATGAACCTGCTCGGCGGCATCAGCACCCTGCAGCTGCGCTTCCGCTGGAGCGATAATGGCGCTTGGGCCAGCGGTTTCGCCGTGGACGACCTCTGCATCCGGGAAACGCTCGTCCATGACTTGGCCGTGACGCAGCTCCGCATCGGCGATGAATCCGTTTCGCCATTCACCACGGGCGCGAACGGGGTCGGATACCGCACGCTCCCCTTGGAGCAATCCAGGCCGCTGTCCGTTTCTGCTGACCTGCATAACCTAGGAAGCGCCCCGCTTTTCAACACGGTGGTCACCCTGACGGCGCAGCAGAATGGAACGGACCATGGCCCGTTCCAGTCCGCTCCCATCGACACGTTGCTGAGCGGGGAACGCACCACGGTGGTTGTTCAAAGCGATTGGGCACCGGACGCACTTGGTGAGGTGACCTATACCGCCATCGCTGGTTCGCCCACTGGCGAACAGGATGCAAACGACAATCAGTCCGTGGCAACCATCACGATCACCGGCCCTGGCTGGGACGGCGGCTACGGTGCCATGGCGATTGATGGTGGGGTCGTGGAAGGTGCAGCGCGCAGCAGCGAGGGCTTCATAGCGGCCGTACGCTTCGAATTGGTGAACGAAGGCAGCACCGCCCGTGGGATAAGCGCAGTGATCGACCCGAATTCACAGGTGGGCCAGGAGGTGCGAGGCATCATCATGGACGCCAACTTCTCCTTCATCGACACCACATCAAGGCACGCCATCAGCCCGGCAGACATCGAGGCCGCATTGCTGGGCCTGCCTTTGTACCTGCCGTTCCCAACGCCGCCCACGCTTTCCGCTGCCGATCACTTCGCCGGTCTGCAGCGGCTCGTGGGCTCCGGACCTGTGGGGGTGCTCACCAGCGGCAACGGCCCGATCGGGGCGGCCGCCTTCATGGAGGGCCTCACCTTCGATATCGATTGGCTCACCGCCATGCCCATGGTGCGATTGCATCTCAGCGATTATGGCGTGGGAGTGGTGAACAGTCCTCTGACTGAGCCCGGATCACGCATCTACCCCATGCCGGTTCATGGCCACGCCGTTGTCGAGCATGCCTTCCGTGGTTCTGGCCAGGCCCGCATGGTTGTTCGCGATGCAGCTGGCCGCGAGCTGCTTCGGGAGGAATTGGGCGCTGTTCAGAAAGGAGCGCAGTCCATCGGGCTCGACCTTTCGCCCTTGGCCAACGGCGCCTATACGCTCCATATCGAGGAGGGCCAGCAGGTCACCGGCTTGAAAGTGGTCGTTGCCCGCTAAGCCGCGCGACCGTTGCTTCCAGCCGGTCCTTGCGCCATCCCTGCCGTAACTCGGCCATGACGCTTCATCGAACAACGCATCACGCCCTTGCCGTGTCTTTTGCCGACAGTCCTTAGCTTCGTGCCCCTTCGGACCAGAAAACCCAACACAATCATGAACCAACGTTACTTCCTGCTCCCTGCTTTGCTGGTTGCTGGCAGCGCTATGGCCCAATGGGCGAACAGCGTTCCGGCCCGCAAGGATTTCCGCGCCGCTACGCCCTCGCGTGATCACATTCAAGCCATTCCTGCCCAAGAGAACGACAGCCGCGATGGCGGTGACGTGATCTGGAGCGAGGACTTCGCCAACGGACTTGACGGCAATAACGGAGTCGGCGCTTGGACCGTTAGCGGCCCCAACGGCGCAATCTGGCGCCGCAAGACCACGGGTCCGCTGGGCGCTTACACGGCCGTCACGCAGATCATCCAGAGCACCACGGCCGCCAATGGCTTCATGATGTTCAACAGCGACAGCGCCAACTGCACGTGGGTGGGTAACACCCCTACCGCTCTGCCAACAGACCAGTTCACGCCTTGGGAAGGCAGCTTGGAATCGCCTGTTCTCGATCTGAGCGCCACGCCTTATGTGGAACTCCAATTCCAGCAGCGCCTGCGCTACTGCTGCGATAATGCACCGCATTACGTGGAAGTGAGCACGGATGGCGGCGCCACCTGGCCCAATCGCTTCGCGGTGAGCGCTGACATCGCCGTGAACGCGGTGAGCCCCACCCAGACTCGCAAGGTGAACCTGAGCTGCGCCATCGAAGGCAGCCCCAGCAGCGTGAAGATCCGCTTCCGCCACGACGGCGATATGGGCACCAGCCACTACCAGTGGCAGGTGGACGATGTGAAGATCGTGGAGCTTTACGACGCCGACCTGCGCGTAGTAAGCGCCTCTGCCAGTGCTTTTGACCTCGACCTGGCCGCGACCTACGATTCGCTCCGCTACTCCCTTTTCCCCTTCAACCAGCTTCGCCCTGTGCCCTTGAACATGACCGTGCTCAACAACAGCACCATCCCTCAGGATGGCACCGTGGCGAACTTCACGGTGACACGCAGCGGCACCACGGTGCTCAACCAGGACCAGAGCCTCGGTACTTTCCCGCTCTGCCCTGCCGAGCAAAAGGTCTGGGTGAATCCTTCATTCACCCCGCCCGCTGAAGTCGGCACTTACGACGTCGCCTTTGGCATCTCAGCCACCAACCCGGATCTCACCCCCGCTGACAATACCGGTTCCGCCAGCTTCGGCGTGAGCCAGTACGATTACGCTCGTGACCTTGGCACCATCACCAGTTTCGAGGATGGCGCTGGCGATGGCAGCGTGCTGATCCTGGGCAACACCTTCTACATTGCCAATGCAACCAACCTGTACGCCGCCCGTGTGGCCCTGAACACGGGTTCCGAGATCGGCGCCATCATCACGGCCGAACTTCGTGACGTGAGCCAGGCCGACTTCCCGATCATCGCCACCAGCGAGGAGGTCGTGGTCGCGCAGTCGATGCTCGGCGGCAACGGCAGCAGCAACTTCACGAACATCAACTTCAATCCGCCCGTGGCACTCGATGCCCAGATGGATTACATGCTCACCGTGCACTGCTATGGAAACATCCGCATCGGGAACAACGGCACCAGCGAGGAGCAGACCAGCTTCATCTACTACATCAGCCCCACCCAGGGCGAGGATTGGTTCTACACCACCACCACCCCGATGGTGCGCATGAGCTTCGACCCGACCGCCAGCGTGGGTGATTTCACTTCCTCTGCGGGCGTTGGACTGGGCCAGAACATCCCGAACCCCAGCCGCAACAGCACGGTGATCCCGTACACCTTGGACAAAGGCGCAAGCGTGGTGATTGAGCTGCACGATGTGAGCGGCAAGCTGGTGAAGCGCATTGCCGAGGGCTTCCGCCCTGCCGGCAGCTACCGCAGCCAGTTGAGCACGCAGGACCTCACCGAGGGCCTCTACCTCTACACCCTGCGCGCCGGCGATGTGACCCTGACCAAGCGCCTGAGCGTGGAGCGCTAGGTCTTCGTTCATGATTCTTCGAGAGGGGCGCCAATGGGCGCCCCTCTTCATTTCATCCCTCCTTGAACCGCGCACCACAACCGTCGGGCAGCGAGCGCCTTGTTCCGCCGCAGATCGCACAAGGCTTCGTAGCCCTGAAACCCGCCTTGCTCGGCCTAGCAAGATTGGCAGGCGAAGTGACCCGTTCCATCCCTTGGAAATGAGGTGACGCGTGGTTTCTTTGCACCCTAACCCCTCGTGGATCCCGAAAACCTAAACCGATGAAGAAGATCTACTCGACCCTGCTGCTCAGTGTAGCCATTGCCGGCACTGTGAGCGCGCAGAAAACGGCCTACCAAGGCCCTCGCTTCACCGCCAAGCCCTCTCTCGATCCTGCCGTGCAGGTGGGACCGCTGTTGGGTGGCGCGCGCAGTACCATCCTTTGGGAGAGCGATTTTTCCAGCGCTTCTGATTGGACGATCAGCAGCGACCACCAAGGCACCTTGCCGAACAACAACCAGTGGCAAATCGGTGTTGGCCTAGCCGGAACGGGTGATTATCCAACGCCCGCCATTCAAAGCCCCACTGCCGGCAATGGTTATGCGATGTATGACTCCGATGGCTTCAACAACAACACCGCCAACCTGGAGCGCGCTAACCTGACCACGGCCAACTCGTTCAGCACTGTTGGTTACCCGAATGTGATCGTGGAATTCCAGACGCAGTACAGGCGTACAACAACGAGCAGACCTACTTGGTGGTGAGCACCAACAACACCGATTGGCCCACCACACTCGAGGTCGCCTCGGACATCAGCAGCATGAACAATGTGTTCTACGTGTTCGAGCCCGGCGAACTCACGCAAGGCGTTTCGCCCGGTAACCCGGTGCTGCGACGCATCAATATCTCCGCTGCCGCTGGTGACCAGCCGCAAGTCTGGGTGCGCCTGCTCTTCGTGGGCATCTGGGGCTACACCTGGTACGTGGATGACTTCGTGGTGATGGACCAGCCCCCGTACGACTTGGTGATGGAGAGCGGTTTCCTGAGCCACACCGGCAACGGCGAGGAGTACGGTCGCATCCCGCAGAATCAGTTGAATCCCACGATGCAGATCGGCGGCGAGTACTTCAATTTCGGCGTGAATGCCATGACCAATGCCACGGTAGCGATGAACGTCATTGGGCCTACCCCTTTCGCTAGCACGAGCGCTTCTTCAGACCTCGCCAGCGGCGAGGAGGGACTTTGGGATGCAAGCATCAATCTGCCGGGCGCCCTGGGCGTTGGGACCTACAATGCGACCTTTGGCTTGGCTGCCACCGAGACCCCCTTGGAGGACGACGTTGACAACAACACCTACCTACGCAACTTCGAGGTGAACAACGATTGGTACTCGCTCGATGGCATCGGCAACCACCCTGCTGGCTATCAGTCGCTGACCTCCGTTGGCACCAACAGCTTCGAGGATGCTGCCGATGGTTTGGTGGTCTTCAACTACTATGAGATCGCGACGGCCACCACCGTCTATGGTTTGGAGATCGGCATCACCAATGCTTCACAAGAAGGCGCCTACTTCTTCCCTGCTGTTTGGGACACACTGCTCAACGCTTCCGGCCAATTGGAGGCCCCCCTCTTCGAGAACCAGGACGTGACCGAGATCACCGCCGCGCACATCGCCGATGGCAAGGTGACGGTGATCTTCGACAGCCCATACAGCATCCAGCCCGGCGGCTACTACGTGGGCGTGAAGATGTACAGCAGCGGTGGCGCTACGAACATGCGCGTGATTGATGACCTCACTGTTCCCCAGCCTGGTCTTGCCGCTGGCATCGAGATCCCGCAGGATCAGGTGTACACCAACGGCAATGCATACCACATCCGTCTTGCCTTGAATCCGACGATTGGGATCACCGAAGCGAACGAGCTCACGGGCATCTCCATCTTCCCGAACCCCAGCACCGATGGCTTGCTTCAGTTCCGCGCCGAGCAGGGCGGCAGCTTCACCATTCAGGTCACGGACATGCTGGGCCGCGAGGTGATGAATACCCGCACCAATGGCAGCTCCACGATTGATCTGCGCGGCGAAGCCGCTGGCGTTTACACCATGCGCGTGAGCGATGGCAAGGCTAGCACTGCGCAGCGCGTGACGCTGAAGTAGGCTCTGTCCGGATTGAAGAAGCCCCCGATGCGATCGCGTCGGGGGCTTCTTCATTAATCGGGTACAGCTCTGTCGACCCGGCTCAGCCGCCCATGGCCTTCTTCACCTGCCGCATGAGGCTGCCCGCGAAGACGAACTCGTTGAGTTCCTTGTTGTCGCTGTTCAAGAGCTCTTCCCGACTGCCCTCCCACCACTTGCGGCCCTTGTGGATGAAGAGGATATGCTCACCGGTCTCCATCACGCTGTTCATGTCGTGCGTGATCACCACGGTGGTGATGCCGGTCTCCTCAGTGATGGCTTTGATCAGGTCGTCGATGACAATGCTGGTCTGGGGGTCTAGGCCGCTATTGGGCTCATCGCAGAAGAGGTACTGCGGCTCCATGGCAATGGCCCGGGCGATGCCCACGCGTTTCTGCATGCCGCCGCTCAGCTCCGCCGGGTAGAGCGCATCCTTGTCGATGATGCTCACGCGTTTCAGGCAGCTGTGGGCGCGATCCTCCATCTCGCCCTTCGGCATGGTTCCGAACATGCGCAGGGGGAACATCACGTTCTCGATCACTGAAAGGCTGTCGAACAGCGCGGAGCCCTGGAAGAGCATGCCGATGCGCTGGCGGATCAAGCGCTTCTCCTCGGGCTCCATGTCGTGGAATGACCGACCCTCATAGAGCACCCGCCCTTCTTCGGGCTTGTGCAGCCCCACCATGCACTTGGCCAGCACGCTCTTACCCGAACCACTGCGGCCAATGACCTGGTTCACCATCCCTTTCCGGAACTCCGCGTCGATGCCCTCGAGCACCTGCACGCTGCCGAACCGCTTGCCGAGGCCCTCAACCGTGATCATAGCAGCAGCATCTGCGTGAGGATAAGATTGGCCAACAGGATGGCCATGCTGCTGAACACCACCGCGCGCGTGCTGCTCACCCCCACCTCGCGGGTGCCGCCGCGGGTGTAGTAGCCCTGGTAGGCGCTCACCGTGGCGATGAGGAAGGCGAACACGACGGTCTTGATGAGAGCGTACACCACGTGGTAGACCTTGAAGTCGAGCTGGATGCCGGTGAGGAAATCATCGCTCTGCACGATGCCCGTAAGCACCCCAGCGAACCAGCCGCTGAAGATCCCCAGGAACATGCTGATCATGATCAGGAAGGGATTGATGACCATTGTGGCCACGATCTTCGGCAGGATCAGGTAGCCGGCGGAATTCACCCCCATGATGTCGAGCGCATCAATCTGCTCCTTCACGCGCATGCTGCCGATCTCGGCGGCGATGCTGCTGCCCACCTTGCCCGCCAGGATCAGCGAGATCACCGTAGGGCTGAACTCCAGGATGGTGCTCTGGCGCGTAGCGAAGCCCACCACCCATGCCTGGATCAGCGGGCTGTCCATATTGGTCTTTGTCTGGATGGTGATCACCGCACCCATGAAGGCCGAGAGCAGCGCCACGATGCCCAGGCTCTTCACGCCGAGCAGGTCCATCTCCTCCACGGTGCGGGACCAGTAAAGGCTGAGGCGCTCGGGCCGCATGAAGGTCTCGCGGAGCAGCAGCAGGTACTGGCCGATATGGAAGAGGATGCGCAAGGCGTGTGCAGGGTGCGGGGCGAAAGTAGCCCGCACGCCCGCGCGCTTACCTTGGCACCGCATGGGATTGCGCACGTTGAGCCGTTGGTTGCCGATACTGCTCTTGGCCTTGATGGCCTTGGGCTGCGGGTCCCAGAAACCGAAGAAATACCGGAAGAAGCGCGGTTGCGATTGCCCGCATTTCAATCACCTGCCGCCCGCATCAGGGGATGGCGCCCGTGCCAGCGCGATACCGCCCTCCTTCCCGGGTGCTGAGGCAGCGCGGGAGTTCTGATACCCACGCTCATGCGCGCATCGTCACTGGATGCCTTGCGTGGCCACCTGCCCGAAGCCGCTTGGCCACCGGTGCTCGAATGGCTTCGCGCCCACCCCATCCAGGTGCGGATCACCAGGCCGAGGCGCTCAAAGCTGGGCGATTACCGCAACGATTTCAGGGGCTCCTCCCCGCGCATCACGGTGAACGGCGACCTCAATCCGTACGCCTTCCTCGTCACCCTGGTCCACGAATTCGCGCACCACGCTGTATTCCTTGAATCTCCTCGCGCTGAACCGCATGGAGCAGAATGGAAGCGCGCCTATCAGCGGCTGCTCCGCCCCTTGCTCAGCCCTTCGGTGGTGCCTCCGGATGTGCTGCTCGCCCTTACCCTTCACCTACGCCGGCCCGCAGCCAGCAGCTGCACCGACCCCCAGCTCATGCGCGCGCTCCACCGGCACGATCCCCGGCCCGGACTATTGCTGGAGCGATTGCCCGAACGGGCGGTCTTCGGGTTCCACAAATCCCTGTACGTGAAGGGACAGCGCCAGCGCACCCGCTACCGCTGCATGTGCCTCAACGACCGCCGCACGTTTCTGATGCCGCCACTGATTGAGGTACGGGTGACACAACCGCTGCCCCTGCCTGCGGCCGAGCCAATACCTTGCGGCCCGCATGACTCCTGAGCATTCCTGGTGCGTGATCATGGCCGGCGGCGTCGGAAGCCGTTTCTGGCCCATGAGCCGCACGGCCTATCCCAAGCAGTTCCTCGACTTCCTCGGATTGGGGCGCACGCTCCTTCAGCAGACCTACGACCGGTTCCTGCCGCTCTGCGGAAGCGAGCGGATCCTGGTGGTGACGAATGCGCGCTACGCCACCATCGTGCGTGAGCAATTGCCCGAGCTGAAGTCGTGGCAGATCCTGGAAGAGCCGCAGCGGCGCAACACGGCTCCGTGCGTAGCCTATGCCAATGCCGTGATCGGCGCTCGGGACCCCGAAGCGCGGATCATCGTGGCGCCCAGTGACCATCTGGTATTGAAGGAAGGAGCTTTCCACGACACGATACGGATGGCCGTGCAGCAGGCCGGTGCAAGCGATTGCCTTGTCACCCTTGGCATCATGCCCAGCCGGCCCGATACCGGCTACGGCTACATCCAGTTCACCGAAGGAGCGTCCACCGTGCATCCGCGCGTGAAAGCCGTGAAGACCTTTTCGGAGAAACCCGACCATGCCACCGCCCTGCGCTTCGTTGAGAGCGGCGACTTCCTCTGGAACGCCGGCATCTTCATCTGGAGCCTCAAGAGCATCAACAAGGCGTTCCATGACCACCTGCCTGAGATGAGCGCTCTTTTCGAGGCCCGCCGCACCGATTTCGGCACGCCGCGAGAATCCGAAGCGATCGCATCGATCTATGCGGAGTGCCCCAGCGAGAGCATCGACTACGGCATCATGGAGAAGGCCGAGAATGCGCTCACTGTGGCCAGCGAGTTCGGATGGAGCGACCTGGGCACCTGGGGCAGCCTGTATACGCACCTCCCGAAGGATGAAGCCGGCAACGCCGCGATCGGGAGCACGGTGAAGCTCTACGGATGCAGCGGCAACGTGGTGCACGCGCACGACGATCGCCTGCTGGTGCTGCAAGGCCTTGAGGACTGCATCGTGGTGAGCACGAACGACGCGCTCCTGGTATGCCGCAAGCGCGACGAGCAGCAGATCAAGCAATTCGTGAACGAGCTCACGGCCGAGAGCGGCGAACGCTACATCTGACCATTTCGAAACGCCTCGCGAACGCCCGTGGCCAGCTACGAACTCATCACCGCGCAAGCAGCACTGGCCGCCCGCGCCGCGGAATTGGGCCGCGCTGAGATCATCGCACTCGATACGGAAGCGAGCAGTTTCCACCGCTTCAAGGAGCAGGTTTGCCTCGTGCAGCTCAGCACACGCGACCGCACCTTCCTGGTTGATCCCCTGGCGCTTCCGGACTTGCGGCCATTGGGCCAGCTGCTATCGGACAAGGCCATGGAGGTGGTGATCCATGATGCCGACTACGACCTGCGCATCCTGGCCAAGTACCATGGCATCCGTGTCGAGAACGTCTTCGATACGCTCGTAGCCGCTGAGCTCATCAACGAGCCGGAGATCGGCTTGGCCTCGCTTCTGCTGAAGTACCAGGGCGTGCAGGTGGACAAGAAGTTCCAGAAGGCTGATTGGAGCAAGCGCCCGCTGCCGGCCGACATGCTCAGCTATGCAGCCGGCGATACCAGCCACTTGATCGCGCTGCGCGACATCCTCAAGGAGAAGCTGGTTGCCAAGAACCGATGGGATTGGGCCGTGGAGGAATTCGGCCTGCTCACCGATGCGCCATTCAACCTGCCTGTGGATGACGAGCCCGGATTCCTGCGGATCAAGACCGCCAAGCTGCTGAAGCCCCAGCAGCTGGCGATCCTCCGGGAGGTGCATGCCTTGCGCGAGCGCATTGCCGAGCGGATGGACCGTGCACCGTTCATGGTGATGGGCAACGAGGCCTTGCTTGCCTTGGCCACCGACCCACCGAAATCGATGAAAGAGCTGAGCGCCCGCAAGGGCATCGGCGATCGGTTGCTGCAGCGCCACGGGAAGGATCTCTTGGAGGTCGTGAAGCACGCGCTAGAGCTTCCGAAGGACCAATGGCCTCAGGTGCCCAGAGGCAAGCGATGGCCCCGGGATCCCGATTATGATGATCGACTCAAGCGCCTGAAACAAGTGCGCGATCGGCTTACCCAGGAGCACGACCTGCGCATGGGCATCGTGGCCAGCAACCAGATGCTCGCCGATATTGCCCGGACCCTGCCGGGTGACATCGCCGCCCTGGCAGCGGTGCCCGGCATGCGGCGCTATCAAATGCAGCACTTCGGCGCGGACCTGCTCAAGGCCCTTTAGATCAGGCGCGTTCGCTTTGGTGAGCAAACTCACCGATTCACATAGTGGCATTGCTATACGTTTGCGCCGTCCATGACCGCGATCATCACCACCGAGAGCCTGCACGAGCGGGTCGGGCCCGAGAAACTTGTTCGCGCCAGCGAATTGCTCAGGGCATCGGCCCATCCGCAACGGCTCGACATCCTGGATGCCCTGAGCCAACACGCCCGGCTTTGCAACCGCGAGCTCGAGGGAATCCTCGGAATTGAGCAGGCGATACTCAGCCAGCATCTCACCCTGATGCGCGACAAAGGCCTGCTCTCCTGTGAGAAAGAAGGCAAGTACACCTACTGGAGCCTGAAGCTCACGGAGTTCATGAAGATCGTTTCGTGCCTGGAGAACTGTTGCGAGCAACTATGAGCATGGAGATCCTCGGCTACATCGGCGCGATCATCATGGGCCTGTCCCTCGGCCTCATCGGCGGTGGCGGCAGCATCCTCACCGTGCCCATCCTCTTTTACCTCTTCCACATCGATGCTGTACTGGCCACGGCCTACTCGTTGTTCATTGTGGGCTTCACCAGCCTGATCGGGAGCTTCAGCCATATGCGCCTCGGCAACATCCACTGGCGCACGGCTGTGGTATTCGGCATACCCAGCATCGCGGCGGTGTTCGCCACCAGGGCGTGGCTCGTGCCCGCGCTGCCCGACCCGCTATTCAGTATCGGCGCAACGGCCGTGAGCAAGCCGCTCGGCATCCTCGTCTTCTTCGCATTGATCATGGTGGCTGCCGCGTACAGCATCAAGAAACCCAAGCTGCCTCTGGGGCCCAACGAACCGGCTGCCGAAGCGCTCAAATTCAACTACCCCATGATCCTGGGCGAAGGTGCGGTGGTGGGCACCGTTACCGGGATCGTTGGTGCGGGTGGGGGCTTCTTGATCATTCCTGCGCTGGTATTGCTCGCCAAACTCCCCATGAAGAAAGCGGTGGGCACTTCACTGATCATCATCGCAGCCAAATCACTGATCGGATTCACCGGCGATCTCAAGGGCGATGAGTTCATCGATTGGGGCTTCCTCGGGATCTTCAGCGCGGTGGCCATTGTCGGCATCCTGTTAGGCAGCGCCCTTAGCAAACGCATCGCCAATGAGAAACTCAAGCCCGCCTTCGGATGGTTCGTGCTCGTGATGGGCGTGTACATCATCGGAAAGGAACTTTCAAAGCTCAGCTAACCGTACGGGCGCGTTATGACGTGCCCCAGCAACTCCCCAGAAAATGAAAATCGAACAGATCTACACCGGCTGCCTCGCACAGGGCGCCTACTACATCGAGAGCAACGGCGAGGCCGTGATCATCGACCCGCTGCGCGAAACGCAACCGTATCTCGAGCGCGCGAGGCAGAGCGGCGCCAAGATCAAGTACGTGCTGGAGACGCACTTCCACGCCGACTTCGTGAGCGGCCATCTCGACCTCAGCAAGAAAACCGGCGCGCCTGTCGTGTACGGACCCAATGCGAATCCGCAGTTCGATGCGCACATCGCCACCGACGGAGAGGTGCTGAACGTCGGCAAGGTGACCATCACGGTGCTGCACACACCCGGTCATACCATGGAGAGCACCACGTACTTGCTCAAGGATGAGAACGGGAAGCCGCACGCCATCTTCAGCGGCGATACGCTCTTCATCGGCGATGTGGGCCGTCCGGACCTTGCGCAGAAGATGGGCACACTGACGCAGGAGGACCTCGCCGGTTTCCTCTACGACAGCCTGCACAACAAGATCATGCCCCTGCCCGATGACGTGATCGTGTACCCGGCTCACGGTGCCGGCAGCGCTTGCGGCAAGAACATGAGCAAGGAGACCTTCGATACGCTGGGCAACCAGAAGCAGCACAACTACGCACTGAAGGCAGCCACGAAGGAGCAGTTCATCAAGGAAGTGACCGATGGCCTGCTTCCGCCCCCGGCCTACTTCCCGCAGAACGTGGCCTTGAACAAAGGCGTGATCGAGAGCGTGGACAGCGTGAAGGAGCGCGGAATGCGCGCCCTTACCCCCGACCAATTCGAGCTGGTGGCCGAGACCGAAGGCGCACTGGTGCTCGATACGCGCAACGCTGAGGACTTCAAGGACGGCTTCATCCCGCGCAGCATCAACATCGGCATCAAGGGCGATTTCGCTCCGTGGGTGGGCAGCATGATCCCTGATGTGAAGCACGCCCTGCTCCTCGTGATCGACGAAGGCATGGAGGATGAAGTGGTGACGCGCCTCGCCCGCGTGGGCTACGACAACGTGTTCGGCTTCCTGAAAGGCGGCATCAACGCATGGAAGGCGAGCGGCAAGGAGGTGGACACCATCGAGCGGATCGATGCGGAGGAATTCGCCAAGCGCTTCCAGGGGAACAAACTGCGCGTGGTGGACGTGCGCAAGGACGGCGAGTATGAAGCCGAGCACGTTGACGGCGCGTGGCATGCCTCTTTGCAGTACATCAATCAGAACCTCGCGGCATTCAGCAAAGAGGAACCGAACTACGTGCATTGCGCCGGCGGCTACCGGAGCATGATAGCGGCCAGCCTGCTGAAAGCCCGGGGTTATCACAACCTGGTGGAGGTGCGCGGAGGATTCAACGCGATCAAGAAGACGGATGTGAAAGTGACGGACTATGTCTGCCCGAGCACACTGAAGAAGTAACCCAAACCATCGCCCACTCCCATGCTGGAGATCATCAAACAACCCTGGCCCTGGTACGTGGCAGGCGCCCTCATCGGCCTCACCGTGCCCTATCTGCTGCTCGTGGGCAACAAGACCTTCGGCATCAGCAGTTCACTGCGCCACTTGTGCGCGGCTTGCTTGCCCGCGAACATCTCCTTCTTCAAGTACGATTGGAAAAAGGAAGCCTGGAACCTCTTCTTCGTGGGCGGCATTGCGGTGGGCGCTTTCATCGCCGCGCAATTCCTGAGCGACCCGAACCCGATGGTGCTGGCCGAGCCGACCGCCGAGTACCTCGCCAGCAAGGGCATCACGGATACTGGCCATCTGCTGCCTGCCGAGATCTTCAGCTGGGACCAGCTCTTCACGCTCCGCGGCCTGGTCTTCTTCGTGATCGGCGGATTCATGGTGGGCTTCGGCACGCGCTACGCCGGCGGCTGCACCAGCGGCCACGCCATCATGGGCCTCAGCAGCATGCAATGGCCGAGCCTCGTGGCCACCGTGATGTTCATGGTCGGCGGCATTGCCATGACCTGGCTCATCCTCCCTTACCTCTTGACGCTCTGAAGCCATGAAGAACGAATTCCAACAGGCACCCACCGCCGACCTGCAGCAGCGCGAGCTCGACTCGATCTGCGTGAATGAGAGCGAGCTGGTTCACCCGTGGTGGCATAACTTCAAATACAGCGCCTGGGGCATCCTCTTCGGCATCGTCTTCGTGAAGGCTGAGATCATCAGCTGGTTCCGCATCCAGGAGATGTTCCGCTTCGAGAGCTTCCACATGTACGGCGTCATCGGCACGGCGGTGATCGTCGGGCTCATCAGCGTGCTGCTCATCAAGCGCACCAAGGCAAGGACCATCCACGGCGAGGAGATCCACATCCCGAAGAAGGAATTCAACAAGGGCCAGGTGATCGGCGGCCTGCTCTTCGGCCTTGGCTGGGCCATCACCGGCGCATGCCCCGGTCCGCTGTTCGCGCAGATGGGATCCGGCTTCAGCGTGGTGATCGTGACCTTCTTGAGCGCCGTGGCTGGCACGTGGGTCTACGGCCTGTTGCGCGAGAAACTGCCACATTGATCGCACGGCCATGCTCGTGCCCGCGATCGTCCTGCTCGCCACCATCCTTGTATTGGTGGTGCTCTACGTGCTCGATGACGCGCTGGGTACCTTGCAGGAACGCATCGGGCATGCGCGCAAGGGAGGCCTGAGCTGGAGCAAGCGCATCACTTGGATGCTGCTCGCACTCGTGGTCGCGCAGTTCTTCCTTCCTTCCGACATCCTCGACCCGAAGGCGCCTGCACCCGAACCACTGCCGCAAGCAGCCACTTTCGATCCGGATAGCTTTTGGAGCGGTCCTGACACAACGCGGCTTGCCTTCCTCGATGACGAACGCGAGAATCTGATCCGCTACGGCCGCGAGCTGATCGCGAACACGGCGCACTACATCGGCCCGAACGGAACGGTGATGCAGAACACGAACGCGCTGAATTGCCAGAACTGCCACCTCGATGCAGGCACCAAACCCTGGGGCAACAACTACGGCGCCGTTTGGAGCACCTATCCGAAGATCCGCGCGCGCAGCGGGAAGCTCGAGACCGTGGCGAAGCGCGTGAACGATTGCGTGGAGCGCAGCCTGAACGGAACCGCGCTGGACAGCACCGGCCGCGAGATGCGCGCCATCATCGCCTACATGGAATGGTTGGGCACCGGCATTGCGCGGGACCAGAAGCCCAAGGGATCGGGCATCGTGGAACTGGCTTTCCTCGATCGCGCCGCCGATCCCCAACGCGGCGAGCAGGTCTTCGAAGTCAAGTGCGTTTCGTGCCACGGCAAGGACGGACAAGGCATGCTGAAGGCCGATGGCGTCACTGCGCTCTATCCGCCGCTATGGGGGCCTTTGAGCTACAACAAGGGTGCAGGTCTTTACCGCCTCAGCCGATTCGCGGGCTACGTAAAGGCCAATATGCCGCAGGGCGCCACATATCTGTCTCCGCAGCTCACGGATGCTGAAGCCTGGGACGTTGCCGCGTACGTGAACGCGCAGCCGCGCCCGGAAAGGGATCTCACCGGCGACTGGCCCGACATCAGCAAGAAGCCCGTGGACCATCCCTTTGGTCCATACGCCGACCCCTTCCCTGAGCAGCAGCACAAATTCGGACCGTTCGGACCCATTGCATCCTATTACAAGAAACCATGAGCGATATCCACCACCCACCCGGCTGCACCTGTGGCGCACACGATGCGAAGGAATACGGCGTCACCCGAAGGCAGGCCTTGAAGTCGCTCGGCGCACTTGGCGCGGGCTTCACGCTGGGACCTACCGTCGCCATGGGCGCGTTGGCTGATCCGCAGCATCGCGATGAAATGCTCAGCGCGCGATCCGTTAGCACGGGCAAGGCAGGGAAATTCACCCTGCTCTTCACCAGCGACATCCACGCGCAACTGCATACGCATGATGAGTTCTTCCTGGAGAACGGCCAGGCCGTGTACAAGAAGCGCGGGGGCTATGGCGTGCTGAAGACCATGATCGACGCGCTGCGCAACGAGGATCCCGCGAACACGCTGGTGATCGACGGCGGCGACTGCTTCCAAGGTGGTGGAGTAGCGGCCAAGAGCGAGGGGCGCGCGATCGTGCCCTTGATGAACGCGGTGGGCTATGACCTGCTGCTGCCCGGCAATTGGGAGGTGGTGTACGGCAAGGAGAACATGCTGAAAGACCTCGGCGGTTACCGTGGCGCGAAAATCTGCGCCAACATGTACCACGAAAAGCTGGCCGAATACTGCGGCGATATGATGGACCCGAATGCCGACCTCGCGGGCGAGATGATCTTCCAGCCCTACTGGACGAAGCAGATCGCCGGCATCAAGATCGGCTTCATCGGCTACAACGATCCGCTCACGCCCAAGCGGCAATCACCGGCGTACAGCTACGGCATCCAGTTCACGAAGCCCGAGCTGAACGTGGCGAAGTACATCCGCATCCTGCGCGATTACGAGCAGTGCGCCATGGTCTTCCTCGTCACCCACATGGGCCTGGCGCAGCAAGTAGACCTGGCCAACAAGCCCGAAGTGGAAGGCGCGGACCTGATTCTTGGCGCCGACACCCACGAGCGCGTGCGCACCCCCATCGAAGCCAAGTACAGCAAGGTGGTGGAGCCGGGCGCCTTCGGTTCATTCGTGGCACGCTTGGATGTGGTGGTGGAAGATGGCAAGGTGAAGGACAGCCACTACGAACTACTTGATGTGGATCCCGAGCGATATCCGGCGGACAAGAACATGCTCGCCCTAGTGGAAGAAGTTAGCGCGCCCTACAAAGAGGAGTTGACCAAAGTGGTCGGCAGCACGAAGAACACGCTGGTGCGCTACTACGTGATCGAGAACCCGATGGACAATTTGATCACGGACGCCATCATGTGGAAACTGAAGCCCGATGTGGCCATCAGCAACGGCTTTCGCTTCTGCCCGCCGATCGTGGCCGACGGGAAAACGCCAACGCCCATCACCAATGACAATCTGTGGAGCATGATTCCCGTGGATAGCGAGGCCAAGTACGGCGAGGCCACCGGCCAGCAGTTGTGGGATTGGTTGGAGAAGGAGCTGCACAACGTTTTCGCGAAAGATCCCGCCAAACGCTTCGGCGGATGGGTGGTGCGCTTCAAAGGCATGACGGCCAACTTCACCATGAACAACGAGCTGGGCAAGCGCGTGAATTGGATCAAGGTCGGCAACAAGCCCATCGACCCTGGGCGCATCTACCTCATCGCGGCCTGCGAACGCGAAGGCGATCCGGACGATACGCTTTGTCGTTTGGAGAAGGTCTCGAACCCGCGCCGCGCGAATGCCACCATGCACAACATCCTGCGGGAGTACTTCAGCAAGTTCTCGCCTGTGGCTCCGAAAGTCGAAGGGCGGATCACGGCAACTGATGCACCGCAAACGCTGCTGAGCCAGTTGGAGGGGTACGACTACGATTTCAGATGAAACTAGCGTGCAATGGGAACATTGTGACTTGGGGCGGCGGTGAACTCACCTTCTCCATTAGACCTGCTGAGGCAATTCTGGTAGATGGGAAAGTAATCGTGATCCACGACCGACGGGCATATCCTATGGAGAGTCCTTGCCAAAACCTGATCGCCTACTCGATGACAGGGGAGCTCCAATGGAAAGCGGAACTACCGCTGAGCGGCCCTGCTACAGCCTATGTCTCATTCATCAATGAGTCACCACTCAAAGCATACAATTTCGCTGGTTTCGTTTGCACCATAGATCCCGGAACGGGTGGTCTATTGGAATCGGTCTTCACCAAGTGAACGGCCATTGAAATGCGCCGCAAACCTTGCTGAGCCAATTGGAAGGGTACGATTACGAATTCTGCTGAGCTGCGTGAGCCATATCACAGAAGCACGGCCACCCGATGCCACACCTTTGCAGCCCATGAAGAAGCTACTCCTGCTCATTCCGCTGCTCTTTGCAACCGCGTCGATGTCCGCTCAGGGTGGCGTTCGCCAGCACCGCATCGTCATGCAGCTCACCAGCGGCGATACGCTCGTGCATAAGAACCTGATGAAGCAATTCAAGAACATGAAGGAGGCCTCTCCCACCCTTCAGCTTGAAGTGGTGTGCCACGGCCCCGGCATGGACATGCTCATGAGCGACCGCAGCATCGTTCAGGGCAAAGTGAAGGAGTTCGCCAGCCAAGGCATCGTATTCCTCGCCTGCGACAACACCATCCGTGAGCGCAACCTCGACCCTGCCAAGGTGCTTCCCGAAGCGGGCCATGTGAAAGCCGGCATCATCCACATCGTGGAGCGGCAGGAGGATGGTTGGAGCTACATCAAGGCGGGATTCTGATCCATGGCGCATCCGGGTTTGCACCGGTCGCGCAGCGGCTGGTACAGGGCACTGCCCATCTTATTGGGCAGTTTGTCAATCGCTTCGCAGGCACAACAGAGCGAGCATGACATCCCCAGCAACGACAGCCTCCGCGGCGCGAGCCACCTGTACGACATCATGAAGCGCGGCGAACTCGATGGCCGATTCCGCCTGTACAACATGCTGACGGTGAACGATGGGGCGCCAAGTGACTATCACGCCGTCGCTTTCGGGGGAACGTTGGGATTCACTTCGCTACGCTGGAACGGCGCGCGCTTCAAACTGAGCGGCGGCTACACCTTCGACCTGAGCACGAGCGATCTGACCGAGAGCGATCCGGTGACAGGAGTGCCGAATCGCTATGAGATCGGCCTGTACGACGTGAATGACCCGCGGCGCACCAATGACCTGGCCTACTTGCACGAATTCCAGCTGGACTGGTCGTCGCGCGATGAGCGCACGCAGATCGTGCTCGGAAAACAAGAGCTGAACACGCCCTTCCTCAATCCGCAGGATGGCCGCATGCACCCCAGCCTATTCGAAGGCATTTGGGCACAGCACCGAACGAAGCACGGAACGTTGCTGCAGGGCGGATGGCTCTACCGTGTGGCCCCGCGTGGCGCCAGCGAATGGTACACGGTGGACGAGAGCATGTCGGTCTTCCCCGTCGGACGAAATGTGTACGGTGAGGGGGCCAAGCATGGTGAGCACCTGGGGAGCGCCGGGATATTCGCGGCGGGCATCAAGCAGAAGGTGCATCGATCCGTGTCGATCATCGCGTGGAACATCCACACGGAGAACATCTTCAACAGCGCACTGGTGCAGGCGGATGCCGGCGACAGGGAGAACGGGTGGAGCATCTCCGGGTTGGCGATCAAACAGGATGCTGCACAGGTTCGCGGCCGCACGAATGACACGCTCCTCTTCATGCCGCACAGCGAATCGTCATGGGCCTTCAGTGGCAGATTGCGCCATGTCCTCGGCCGATTCCGATGGCAGCTCAACTACACGCGCATCACTGCCCATGGCCGTTACCTGATGCCGCGCGAATGGGGCCGTGACCCCTTCTTCACCTTCCTTCCACGCGAGCGGAATGAAGGTGCGGGTGATGTGCACGCAGCCACGTTGAACCTGATCTGGAAAGGGAGCAACGGTTGGCGCATCCAGGTGGATGGCGGCGCCTATCGCATGCCCGCGATCACTGACGCCCGGCTGAACAAGTACGCGATGCCGGCCTACACGCAATTCGATGTGAACGCGCAGTATCGATTCAAGGGTGGATGGAAAGGCCTTGCTGCGCAGTTGCTCGTGCTAGCCAAACTGCCGCTGGATAAAGGCCTCTCTGAGCGGCAGTCGATCCATAAGGTGGACATGCTGCACGCCGACCTGATCATCAACTACGTCTTCTGAACGCCTGTGATGCAAGTCACACTGTTCGCCTTCGTGTTGCCGGACCTTTGTGCCATCAGAAACACCCTCCCATGTTCAAGACATTGTTCGGCCTAGGAGGCCCCAAGGTGGACCTCAGCCAGAAGATCAAGGAAGGCGCGCAGATCATCGATGTGCGAACGCCTGACGAATTCCGCAGCGGCCATCCCAAGGGCGCGGTGAACATCCCGCTCGACCGGCTGCAATCGCAGCTGGGAAAGCTCAGCAAGGAGAAACCCGTGATCACCTGCTGCCGCAGCGGCGCCCGCAGTGGCATGGCGGCCGATGCACTGAAGAGCGCAGGCTTCGAGGTGTACAACGGCGGTCCATGGCAGAACGTGCAAGCGCTGCTGTCATGACTGCGCTGCGCCAATGGCATTGGACCCGGTGGTTGCGGCTTGGAGTAGGTTCGGCCTTCATGGGCCAAGGCATCGCCAGCGGTGAGGCCTTCGCTTTCGGGGCGGGCGCCTTCTTCAGCATGCAGGCCATCCTCAACACCGGCTGCTGCTTCGCCGGCAGCTGCACGCCAGAGCCTGCACGGGAACCGATCATCGACAACGAACTCACCTACCACGAAGTCAAATGACCGACACGCAAAGAGCAACGACCTTCAAGGACCTCATCGCCGGCAGCAAGCCAGTGCTGGTGGACTTCTCCGCTGAATGGTGCGGCCCCTGCCGTGTGATGGGCCCCATCCTCGAGGACCTCAAGCGCCGCGTTGGCGAGCAGGCCACCGTGATCAAGATTGATGTGGACCGCAACCCAGCGGCCGCCCAAGCCTACCAGGTGCAGGGCGTGCCGACGCTCATCGTCTTCAAGAACGGACAACCCGTTTGGCGCCGTAGCGGCGTGATGAGCGCCGAGCAATTGCAGCAGGTGATCACGCCGCATTTCTAAGCCCTATTCAGCGCTCCATGCGGACACTCATCCTCGTCACCTCCTTGGGCATTGCCATGCTCAGCGCCTGTGGACCAACATCGCGCACCGGCGCTGTGCCACCCGATGCCTTTGAAATGGCCATCACTGCCCAAGTCAAGCTCGTTGATGTCCGCACACCCAGTGAATTCTCCAGTGGGCACTTGAATGGCGCCCGCAACCTCGATTGGACAAGCGGAGAACTGGAATCCCAGATGGGCTCACTCGACAAAGACACTCCTGTGCTCGTGTACTGCGCCTCGGGCCGCAGGAGCGCCGCTGCGCGAGAAGCACTGCTCAAGGCCGGATTCAAGGACGTGACTGACCTGGCAGGAGGCATTCAAGCATGGACCGCCAATGGCAAGCCCATCGTGAGGTAGGCACACATGGCTTGCCCAAGGAGGGGGGCCCGGGGCGTATGCTCCGGGCCTCTCCGCGTCCCGTCATCAGGGCTTAGCGATAACGAGCACCAACTCCCCTGCCTCGAACTTCAATGCATCCACATGGCCCATGACCCGGCCATCGCTGCTCAGGAAGTGCAGGTGGATGAATGAATCGTGGTGCGTGAACACCGTGCGGTGATGCCGGGAGAAAACCCCGATGATCTCTCCTTCCATTCCCTTCATGCTGAAATGCCGCTTGTAGCGCGCGCCTTCCATAGGACCGGTGAAGGTCGAGTCCGTAGGCAGGTCCCACACGTGTATGTCCACCTCCTCGAAGCGCCCGATCAACCGGAAGAAGAAGGGCTCGTTCGCACTCATGACCGCGAGGTACGCATCCAACTGCTGCGCACTTTCCACCCTGGGTGGAAGCGGGATCTCCTCCCAGCCTGCTGCGCGTCCGTGCACGAAGAAAGGTGCCTTGGCCGTCGGATCAACTTGCACGATCAGGCTATCACCCATGACCCGTGCGACGTGGCTGCGACCATCCACCAACGTGATCTCGCCGCGCATGTGCTCCAGTGGTCCCATGCCATAGAAGCCGGGCTCGCTCAATGAATCCATGGCGATCAGACCGCTCCGCTGGCCATCCCACATGGTGCGCTTGAGGGCGCCGGTGGCGATGACTTGAGCGGAGGCGGCACTGATCAACAAGCACAGAGCGCTTAGCAAGGAAGACCGCATCACCCCTCGCTGCACATCTTGCTTGGATCCACCCACTTGTCGAAGTCCTCGGCGGTGACGTGGCCAAGTGCGATGGCTGCTTCCTTCAACGTAGTGCCTTCCTTGTGCGCCTTCTTCGCGATCTCGGCGGCCTTGTAGTAGCCGATGTGCGGGTTGAGGCTCGTGACCAGCATGAGCGAGTTCTCCAAGTGGCGCTTGATCACGGCATGATTCGGCTCGATGCCGATGGCGCACTTGTCGTTGAAGGAGACGCAGGCATCGCCGAGCAGGCGGGCGCTCTGCAGCACGTTGGCGGCGATCAAGGGCTTGAAGACGTTGAGCTCGAAATGGCCCTGCATGCCGCCGATGCTCACGGCTACATCGTTCCCGATGACCTGCGCGCAGACCATCGTCAGCGCTTCTGGCTGCGTGGGATTCACCTTGCCGGGCATGATGGACGAGCCAGGCTCGTTGTCGGGGATGATGAGCTCCCCGATGCCGCTGCGCGGGCCGCTGCTGAGGATGCGAATGTCATTGCCGATCTTCATCAGGGAGACAGCGAGACGCTTCATTGCACCGCTCAATTCCACCATGGCATCGTGCGCGGCGAGCGCTTCGAACTTGTTGGGCGCGGTCACGAACGGCAGGCCCGTGAGCTTGCCGATCTGCTCAGCCACCTTCGCCGAGTAGCCCTTGGGCGCATTCAGGCCCGTGCCCACGGCAGTGCCGCCCAAGGCCAGCTCGCCCACCATGTGCAGTGCGTTGTCAATGGCGCGCAGGCCATTGTCGAGCTGTTGCGCATAACCGCTGAACTCCTGTCCCAAGGTGAGCGGCGTGGCGTCCATGAAGTGCGTGCGGCCGGTCTTCACGATGCTCTTGAAATCGTTGCTCTTTCGGGCCAGCGTGTCGCGCAGCTTCTTCACTCCAGGAATGGTCACCTCCACCGTGAGCTTGTAGGCCGCGATGTGCATGGCCGTGGGGAAGGTGTCGTTGCTGCTCTGGCTCTTGTTGACGTCGTCGTTCGGGTTGAGGACCTTTTGCTCGTCGCTGAGGCTGCCTCCGTTGAGCACATGCGCGCGGTAGGCGATCACCTCGTTCACGTTCATGTTGCTCTGCGTGCCGCTGCCGGTCTGCCAGATCACCAAGGGGAACTGGTCATCGAGCTTGCCAGCGATGATCTCGTCGCACACGCGGCCGATGAGGTCGCACTTCTCCTTCGGCAACTTGCCCAGCTCCAGGTTGGTGAGCGCCGCGGCCTTCTTCAGGTAGGCGAAGGCATGCACGATCTCGCGCGGCATGCTGCCCGGCGGACCGATCTTGAAGTTGTTGCGGCTGCGCTCGGTCTGCGCGCCCCAGTACTTGTCGGCGGGCACTTTCACCTCGCCCATGGTGTCTTTCTCGATCCTGTAATCCATGTCGTTCTTCGTTCGGTTGCCAACAACCACTCATCGCCATCAGGTCCCGGGCGATGCATGTGCAGCCCCTACACCTTCTGGGACTGCCCGTGCATCATCAGGTAGGCTTTCAGGAACTCGCCGATGCCTCCGTTCAGGACGTCATCGACGTTGCTCGTCTCGTGCTCGGTGCGCACGTCCTTCACCAGTTTGTAGGGCTGCAGCACGTAGTTGCGGATCTGACTGCCCCACTCGATCTTCTTCTTGCCTGCCTCGATCTCGCTGCGCTTGCTTCGTCGACGCTCCAGCTCCGCCTCGTACATCTGCGATTTCAGCAGTTGCAGCGCCTTGGTCTTGTTGTCCAGCTGGCTGCGCGTCTCGGTGTTCTCGATCACGATGCCCGTGGGCCCGTGGCGAAGGCGAACGCCCGTCTCCACCTTGTTCACGTTCTGGCCACCAGCGCCGCCGCTGCGGAAGGTGTCCCACGTGATATCGGCCGGATTGATGTCGATCTCGATGCTCTCATCCACCAGCGGGTAGACGTACACGCTCACGAAGCTGGTGTGCCTGCGCGCATTGCTATCGAACGGGCTGATGCGCACCAAGCGATGCACGCCGTTCTCGCCCTTGAGCATGCCGAAGGCGAATTCGCCATCCACCTCCAAGGTGGCCTGCTTGATGCCCGCCGCCTCGCCGTCCTGATAATCGAGCACCTTCACGCTGTAGCCTTCCTTATCGGCCCACATGCGGTACATGCGCAGGAGCATCAGCGCCCAATCGTTGCTCTCGGTGCCGCCCGCGCCGCTGGTGATCTGCACCACGGCGCTCAGCGGATCCTCCTCGGCGCTGAGCATGTTCTTGAACTCGAGCTCCTCCAGCGCATCCGAGGCTTTCTTGAACTGCGCTTCCAATTCCTCCTCGCTCACCTCCTTCGCCTTGAAGAACTCGAACATCACGCCTACATCATCTATCTCGCGCTTCACCCCTTCCCACAGCGCTACCCATCGTTTCAGCTCGCGGATCTTGTGCATCACCGCCTTCGCCTTCTTGGCGTCGTTCCAAAAGTCTGGGTCGTGGGTGTACTTCTCCTCTTCCAGGATGCGGCCGCGCTTGTCCTCGATGTCGAGGTAGCCTTTGAGGGCTTCGAGCCGCTCGATCAGGCCGGTGACCTTGTCTATCGTGATCATTGAGGCCGCGAAAGTAGTCGGCAAGGTTGAGGGTTTCAGGCGGCTTGGGCTATTCCAGCCCTTTGGATACGGCTTCTACCTCATCCATCGAAAAGCCTCGCCTTAAGAAGAACGCCATCACCTTCTGCCGCTTCCGGTAAGCATCGGGCTCTTTCTCCTTCGCCCAGCGCTTGGCAAACAACTCACTCAGCCGGTCGGCTTGCTCCACCTTGTCGATGGCCTTGAGCGCTGAACGAATGCACGGCTCGCTCACGCGCTTCTGCTTCAATGCCGATTCGATCTTGCGGAGGCCCCAGCCTTTCTGCCGGAGCTTGCTAACGGCAAAGTGCTCAGCGAAGCGGGCCTCGTTCAGGAATCCTTCGCCAATGAGCTGGCTGATGATGGGTTCGATCTCCTTGCCGGGCACCTCCCACGCATAGAGCTTGTCGCGCACCTCTTGTTGGCAGCGCTCTTGCCGGGCGCAATAGGCGCGGGCCTTGGCGAGGGCTTCGGTGGTGGAGGGCTTCTTCGGCACTGGACTCATGCCGAACCTATGAAAAAATCACACCGGCACCTCGTTCCCTGCTCCGTCCTGGAAGCTGTAGGCAAGGTATTGCAAGGCGCCTTCGGGCTTCACCTTCACCCACTTCTTCCAGCGCCAGTACCATTTGCGCTGGATGCTCATGAAGCCCTTGGTGAGGTAGGCGTGGATGAAGGGATGCACGCAGAGCGTGAGTCCGCTCATGTCCTTCTCGGTGAGCAGGTAATTGAGCGTGTTCTCGATCTCGTCGATGACGAGCACCGGTGCGCCGACCTCTCCCGTCCCATTGCAGGTGGGGCAATTCTCGCTGGTGTCGATCTCGGTCTCGGGGCGCACGCGCTGGCGTGTCATCTCGATGACGCCGAAGCGTGAAGGCGGCAGCACATTGTGCTTGGCCTTGTCGTCCTCCATGGCATCCTTGAGCGCCTTGTGGAGGAGGCGGCGGTTCTCGGGTTCGTAGAGGTCGATGAAGTCCACGCAGATGATGCCGCCCATGTCGCGGAGGCGGAGCAGGCGTGCGATCTCTTGGGCGGCTTCGATGTTGATGTCCAGCGCGTTCTTCTCCTGGGCCTGGTTGCCGCCCTTGCGGCTGCCGCTGTTCACGTCGATGACGTGCATGGCCTCGGTCTTCTCGATGATCAGGTAGGCGCCGCTGCTCAGCATCACCTGCTTGCCGAAGGCCTGCTTGATCTGCTTGTTGATCCCGAAGTTGTCGAAGATGTCGATCTTGCCCTTGTAGTGCTTGACGATGCCGGCCTTCTCCGGAGCGATGCTCTCCAATGTGGTGCGGATGTCGTCGGCAAGGAGCTCATCGTCCACATGGATGCCGGTGAAGGTCTTGTTGAGCACGTCGCGCAGCACGGCATTGGTGCGATCCACCTCGCCCAGCACCTTCTTGGGCGGGATGGCGTTGCGCAGGTTGCGGAACATGGTGTCCCACCGCTCCAGCAGGTTCTTGAGGTCAGCCTCGAGGTCGGCGCTGGCCTTATCGGCGGCGTTGGTGCGGATGATCACGCCGAAGCCCTTCGGCTTGATGGCCATCATCAGCTCCTTCAAGCGTTTGCGCTCCACCTCGTCGGTGAGGCGGCTGCTGATGCTGATCTTGTTGATGAAGGGCACCAGCACCATGTAGCGCCCGGCGAGCGTCACTTCGGCGGTGAGGCGCGGACCCTTGGTACTGATGGGCTCCTTGGCGATCTGCACCAGGATGCTCTGGCTGGCGCTCACCACATCACCGAGCTTGCCCTCCTTGGGGATGTCGGTATCGAGCTTCCAGTCGGCGAGCAGGCTGCTGGTAACGGCTCCGCTCACCGCGCCCTTGGTGAACTTGTAGCTGTTCTTGAACTGCGGCCCCAAGTCGAAGTAATGCAGGAAGGCGTCCTTCTCGTGCCCTACGTCCACGAAGGCGGCGTTGAGACCGGGTGCCACCTTGCGAACCTTGGCCAGGTAAACATCGCCCACGGCGAAGCCGCGCTCGGTCCTCTCACGATGGAGCTCGCTCAGCACCTTGTCCTTCAACAAGGCGATGGAAACCTCTCCACCGGCTGACCGGATGACCAGATCGACGCTCACGCGATGATGCAGTTGGTGTGCATGGAAACAGGCACGCAGGCGCGCGCCGAACAAAAGCAGGTGAAGGCGGTGCGCCTTCAGCCTGCCCCGTTGCTACAAGATCCTACCGGATCTTCTTCTTGTGGCGGTTCTTCCGCAGGCGCTTCTTGCGCTTGTGGGTGGCCATCTTGTGGCGCTTCCGCTTCTTTCCGCAGGGCATGTGCTCTTCAGTGTTCGTGTTCGTGTCCTTCCAATTCCTTCAAGAAGCCATCCACCTGACGGGTGATGGCCGTGTCTTCAACCAATGTCTTGTACTTCCGCAGGCAGCTGATCGCTTGATCGATGCTATCCATGGTGGCATAAGTGCGCCCCAAGTAGAACCAAACGTCGGGGAATCCCTCAGCGTCCAGGTCACGCACCTTCTTGAAGCGGTCGAGGGCCTTGTCCACCTGGCCGCTCTGAACCGAGAAGAGGCCCAAGTGCCAATGCGCCTCGGCATTGTCCGGCTCCTCCTCCACGATCTGCCGCAGCATCTGAATGCCGCGCATGGGCTCTGAGCCATTCACCAGGGTCACAGCTTCCATCATGCGGGCTTTCGCCGGCGTGACCGAAGCGGTTTCCTCCGCTTGCTTCCCCGAAGGTGTCCGGGGCACCATCATCAAAAGAACGCCTACCACCGCTGCGCCGGCCAAGGCCAGCAACTGCGGTTTCCCAAATCCCATCATTGACCTTCCGGCTTCTGCGACCGGTTCTTCACCTGATCCACGAAGACATCGGCGGGCTTGAAGGCCGGGATGTCGTGCGCGGGGATGATGATGGTCGTGTTCTGAGCGAGCAGGCGGCCGGTCTTCTGGGCGCGGTGCTTCACGATGAAGCTGCCGAAGCCGCGCAGGTGCACTGCCTCGCCTTCAGCCAATTGGTGCTTCACCTCGTCCATGAACGCTTCAACCGTGGCCAGCACGATCATCCGCTCGATGCCGGTCTTCTTCGAGATGATGCCCACAAGTTCCGCCTTCGTCATAGCCCGATTGATTTGGGGGCGCAAATATAGACGGGCATACCGTTCGCGCAACCCATCTTTGTGCCTGTATGTCAAGCCGTTCATGGTTCAGCCGCGCCTTGCTCCCGTGGTACCGCGAGAACCAGCGCCCGCTTCCTTGGCGCACCAGTCCCGACCCTTACCGCATCTGGCTCAGCGAGGTGATCCTGCAACAGACCCGTGTTGACCAAGGCACGGCCTACTGGCACCGCTTCGTGGAGCGCTTCCCCAGCGTGTCCCAATTAGCCAAGGCCTCTGAGGACCAGGTGCTTCGACTCTGGCAAGGGCTGGGCTATTACAGCCGGGCCCGCAACCTGCGCACAGCCGCGCAACAGGTGGTGAAGGAGCACGGCGGGCAATTCCCTGCGGACCATTCCACGCTGCTGAAGCTCAAGGGCGTGGGCGACTATACCGCCTCGGCCATCGCCAGCATCTGCTTCGGCATTCCGGAGCCCGTGGTTGATGGTAACGTTTACCGGGTGCTCAGCCGGGCATTCGGCATCGCCACACCGATTGATAGCACCACTGGCAGGAAAGAGTTCCGGGGGCTGGCTGCCGAGCTGCTCTCCCGAGCGCACCCCGGTGATCACAACCAAGCGGTGATGGAACTGGGCGCCATGGTATGCACCCCGAGGAACCCGCGCTGCGACGAATGCCCCTTAGCCCGCAAGTGCATCGCTAAGGCCGAAGGGCGCATCGCCGAATTGCCCGTGAAGGCCAGCAAGACCAAGACCCGCACGCGGCATTTCAATTACCTGCTCATCGGGGCGAAGAGCGGCATCTATCTGCGGAAGCGCACCGCAAGGACATTTGGCAGGGGTTGTGGGAGCTGCCGATGGTGGAGACCGAGAAGGCGGCGACGGAGGCACTATTGATGAAGAGCGCTGGTCTCGCTTCGCTGAAGCGCATTGAAGGACCCGTTGTGCATGTGCTCAGTCACCAAAGGATCGACGCAACGCTCTGGCAAGCTGAATTGAAGGATGCACCAGTGCCTTGCGAATGGAAGGCGCATTCCGCCAAAGCACTTGGCAAGGTGCCGATGCACAGGTTGATGGAGAGGCTGCTGGCGGGGGGAGCGGCAGGTGGCAGGCGCCAGCTCCATTCGCAGCCTCAGCAATAGCGATCACGGACCAGCTGTTAAACCGAGTTATTCACAATGCATGGAAGGATGGGTGCCGGGCTTTAGTTTCGGTTTACGAACGCGAGAACTTATTGCCATGGGAAATCACTCTCGGATAACCATGAAACGGCTTCTCGCGCAATAGCACGCAACACGGAACAACCACAGCGCATCGCGATTCAAGACATGCAGCAGTCGATGAACTGCAAACCCAAATCCAACTGACATGTCCACCTCCAACCTGCCGGTCAATGTCTTCAAAATGGCGACCGTACGGGCACCCAGGAAGCCCTTGGCTGAGGATGCTGAGGCCCGCGATGGAGCAGCCGTCAGGGCTGGAGAGCGCGTTCTATGACAACGCGCCTCAATGAACGCCTACCGGGCGGAGCCAATCCCGGGGTGATGTTCGACTTCGCGGGCACTTCAAGCTCACCCCTCTGGCGGATTCTAGCGAAGCCAAATCCGTGCTGCGTGGCGCTGCCCCGGGTTTGTTGCTGAACGAATCGAAGCTGGACCTCTCCTTGCGCGCCGAGCAGATGAGCAACGACGGAGATCTAAGACCGGATGTAGCACGAGCTCGAGCGAAAGCCAAACGCGATACACTGACCAGACCGCTGCGGCCTATGTGGCGGGGGGGCGGGTACGCCGCCCTGAAATCCCGCGTATGGGACAATGTATTCGCACTCACCGTGCTTGGCGAGAGCACGGCGTTACGCACAGAGGAGGTACGCATCATCCGGTTGCTCAACGTGGTTGAGAAGATCGCCAGCAACGATGCCCTGCTGGATACGGGCACAGGCATCTTCAGCGCATACCTCTCCACGGTGCTGCTGCCGAACGATGTGTTCCATGCCCGATGTTGCCCACCGAGCCGGTCACGCAGCCCGCGCCGCCCGATACGATCACCGGCCTTAAGACCCAACTCGCCGCAGCGCAAGCCGCGTATGCGCAGATCATTGAACTCTATGACCGGCAATGCTACGGATACCGCAAACTGCGGTATCCGCGCGGAGAAACGGACCTGATGACAGCAAGCAAGCCAACCATATCCTCCACGACCCCTTGGCCTTGAACGATGAAATGATCTCCAAGCTGTCGGCGGGCACGCTTACGGAACTGGCGAAGCAGCAAATAGGGACGGACTTCGTGTACATGCCGCAGGTGCATGAGCGCTTCGGGGGCGAGATCCGGCGCTTGGGCAGGGCTGTAGAAGCAGCACGCGACCGGCAGACCGTGGTGCGCGTGGGGGGATCGCTCATCATGCTAGGCAACGAGTGCGTGAGCCCCGCGCTCGAAAGCCCCTGCAAGCCCTTCATCTTCGAGCAATGGCCGGGTGGTGCAGGCCACGTAAAACCGGTTGGCGTCGCCGACCTGAAAGTGGTGCAGACGCAGCTCTACAGGTATGAAGCGGGCGAAGTGGCGCACGTGGAGAACATCCTGCAAGGCGAAGTGCGCAAGCGCACCTTCCGAGACCTGAGCCGACAGGAGGTCACCACCGAACAGGAACAGGAGACCACCACTGAGAATGAGAAGGAGACGCAGACCACCGAGCGGTTCGAGCTGCACAAGGAGGCCAGCAATGTGCTGCAGGAGAATCAGGCCAGCCAAGCCGGGGCCACGGTAACGGCAGCGTACGGCACGGTTAGCGGAACCGTGAGCGGCAGCATCAGCAGCTCCACCAGCCAGATGCAGGCCAACGCGCAAGCCACCACTTACGCCAAGGAGGTGATGGACCGCGCGCTTCAGCGTGTGATCGAGAAGACGCGCACCAAGCGCACCGTGACCACCATCGTGGAGAACGAGCAGACCACGGAGCACGAGTTCAACAACACAGCGACGGGAGCTGGCGGCACCGACCACATCACAGGTGTGTATCGCTGGTTGGACAAGGTGTACTACAACAAGGTGGTGAACTATGGCCGCCGGATGATGTTCGAATTCGTAGTGCCGGAACCCGCCGCCTTCCATCTCTTCAGCAAGCTGTCCAAACCCAAAAGCAACGAGGTGATCGAAGCGCCACCACCCTTCACCATCACTTCATTCGAGGAAATCGACCCGCAGACCTACGACGGCTACGCCGTGCAATACGGCGCAGTGGGTGTGAAGCCGCCTACCACCATCCAGACCGTTCAATGGGCACGCGACTTCTGGCCGGGGCCTGGCGATACCGCCAGCAAGACCTTCAAGGAGACCATCACCATACCCGAGGGCTTCGTGGCCACCAGCGCCAAGGTCACCTTCCTGATCACCTCAGCAGCCAATCACTACATCACCGTTTCGGTAGGCGGCTCGGCCGCCCTGACCCGCTACACGAGCGATGTGGTGGACATCCTGGACCTCACCCAGGCATCGGGCAGATACCGGTGATAATCGAGGCGGTTTGCATGCACTGGGCCGTGTCCTTCATCGTGTACTGCAAACCCACCACCGAGGCCTACCAGCAATGGCAGATCGACACCTTCGCTGCGCTGAAGACCGCCTACGACCAGAAGCTCAGTGAATACAACCGCTGGCTCAACCAGCAAGCCTATCTCGCTGGGCAGTACGGCGCCAATCCAGCGATCGACCGCCAGACCGAGCGCCAGATTGAAGAAACACTGCATCGAGTTCATCACCGGCCAGCGCTTCGAGAGCTTCGATGCCTTGCGCACTAACGTGGCGCCTTCGGCTACCGGAATTCAGCTTCGATGAAGCCACCACCGAGGGCAAGTACATCCAGTTCTTCGAGCAGGCTTTCGAGTGGGAGCAGATGACCTACCTCTTCTACCCCTACTACTGGGCGCGCAAGAAGGAATGGGTCAACATCCTGCAACGCGACGAGAACGATCCGCTCTTCATGAAATTCATGCAAGCCGGTGCCGCGCGTGTGCAAGTACCCGTTCGCAACGAATACGTGAAGGCCGTGCTGCACTACCTGAACACCGGCGGCGAGATCTGGAACGGCGAGGATGTGCCCATGCCCGACGACCCGATGTACGTGAGCATCGTGGAGGAGATCATGGAGGCCGACGGTTACTTCGAGGGCGGCGAGGTGGAAGGCGAGCCTTG
>JADIYA010000022.1 GCA_016705545.1 Flavobacteriales bacterium | reverse complement strand
CACCATCCGCTTCCAGGACTGCGACCCGTTCAACCACCTGAACAACGGCCGCTACACGGACTACTTCCTGAATGCCCGCGAGGACCAGTTGCTGGAGCACTACGGCCTGGACATCTATAGGATCGCGCGAGAGACCGGCGCCTGCTGGGTGGTGAGCACCAGCCAGATCGCCTACCTGCGCCCGGCCATCACCATGGAGAAGGTACTGATCGAGACCAGGCTCATCAGCCATGCGTCGAAGCACGTGGCGGTGGAGATGCGCATGTGGGACGCGGACCATCGCGCGCTGAAGGCCTTCTGCTGGATGGGCTTCGTGCATTTCGACCTGCGCACCAACACCGTGAAGGAGCACAGCGCGGAGTACATGGAGCTGTTCAAGCGGGTGCACCAGCCTGTATCGGAGCAGCGTTTTGAGGAAAGACTCGCGGCCCTGAAGCGCGGTTAGCCGCGCACTATTCGAACGTGAAGAAGAAGTGGAACACCGCGGCCCATTCTCTCGGGATGCCGGTGGCGTAGCCGATGGTGCTGCGCGAGGCGTTCTCAACGCGTCCATCCTCGTTCACGTAACCGATGGTGCTGCGACTGCTGTTCTCCACCCGGCCATCGGTGCTCACGTAGCCCACGGTGCTGCGGCTGCTATTCTCGATGCGGCCATCGGTGTTGATGTAGCCGATGGTGCTGCGTGAGGCATTCTCGATGCGCCCATCCTTGTTGATGTAGCCTACGGTGCTTCGTGACGCGTTCTCGATCCGCCCATCGGCGTTGATGTAACCGGTGGTGCTGCGCGAGGCGTTCTCGATGCGCTGGGCGTGCCCGACGACGATGATCAGGCTGAAGAGGGCCGTGAGGAGATGACGCATGCAGCAGCGGTTGAGCGACAAAGATCGATCACGAGCGGCGTGAATCACCACGCTTGCTCAACAGGCTTGCCTCACTCCTTCACGAAACGCACAGGCTTCAGCCCCTTCACGCCCACCGGCACAGCGGTGTAAACGCCCTTGGCCAATGCTTGCGTTCCGAAGAAGCTGCGCTCGCCGGTGATGCGCTCGCGCATGGCGATGCGGCCGCTGGCATCGAGGATGCGCAATTCGGCACCGGTTGCGCCGGCGGGAGCGAGCACCGTGATGCCATCCGCGGCATTGATCACATGCATGGCGGAAGCGTGGCTGGGCACGCCCGTGCTCAGGCCCGTGCTGCGGAAGCTGTAGGCCTCTAAGAACACCCCGCTGTCGAAAGCTGAATCCAACCCATCGCCGATGGCGAGCTTGAAGTGGTACGTCTCTCCCGGAACCACCACGCAGAGCGCCTCCAGCAGCACTGTGAAGCCATCGTAGCAGACTTCGAGCCCGCCCAGATTATCCTCATAATAGACGCTGTTCGCTTGCCAGTTGGGGTCGGCTGCTTCACAATAGGCACCGATTCCGCCCCCTATACCAGGAACACCGGAATTGACCGTATTGATCGCGACAGGAATGGTGCTATTGGGAAGCAGCGCGATGTTGATGGCATTGTTGCTGTAAGGGCCATTGATGCCCGGCCCGCTGATGAAATGGCCGAAGACATCGTTGAAGCTGGTGCAGACATACTCGGGATACTCCTCGCTGCCGAACACGTAGTTGAAGAGCAGCGTGTCGCCCAACGGGATGCAGTCGAACTCGAGCACGCAAGCATCGTTGATGGATCCGCCCGAGAGCATCGCGAGATCAGTGTTGCTGCCCGTCCCGCTTGTGCCGCTCGTGAAACTGCTGGCTGGTGCGGCTACCGAGCTCGCCTCACCGGTTGTAAGGAGGATCCCCTCTTCAATGCCAAGGTCGGATCCTCCGGTGAAATGGCCCATCGCCGTTCCGGCGCAATTCACCTGCACGGCCTGAATGCTGACATTGAGACCTTCGAGCAGATCGGCGATGCTCGCTGTGCTGAGGTTGTCCGTGACCGTCAGCTGGGCTTGTGCGCTTCCAAGAAGCAGCGTGAAAACGGTGAAGCAGACATTCTTCATGCTATCCGATTTGAGGGGCGGTGAAACGACGGATGGACGCAATCAAATGGAGACACGCTGCCTATCAATCATCATTCAATGTCACGCACTGTGCCACACGGTGCTCACTCCTTCACGAAACGCAAGGGCTTCAGCCCATTCACGCCCACCGGCACAGCGGTGTACACGCCCTCGGCCAGTTGCGCGGTGCCGAAGTAGCTGCGCTCTCCACCGATGCGTTCGCGCATCGCGACGCGGCCGCTGGCATCGAGCACGCGCAGCTCGGCGCCGATCGCATCCGCCGCGACGAGCACGGTGATACCCTCGGGAGTGGCGATCACGCTCATGCCCGATGAATGCTCAGGCACGCGGGTGCTGAGGTCGTTGCTGCGGAAGCTGAAGGCCTCGAGGAAGACGCCGCTGTCGAAGGCCATGTCCGAAACGTCTGCGATGGCCACTTTGAAGTGATAGACATCATCGGGCGAGACTTCGGCGAAGACCGTGAGATTGGTGGTGAAGCCGTCGTAGGTCACGTATTGCCCAGCGCCGGTCTCATTGTCCACGAAGTAAGCATTGTTCAAACCGGCGTTCACGTTATTGATCGCCACTGGGGTGCCGTCGGGGAGGGCGGCCACGTTGGTCGGCGTTGGGAAGCCCGGACCGGTGAGCCAGATGGCGAAGACATCGTTGAAGGCGCTGCCCACGAACTCGGGGTACTCCTCGCTGCCGAAGCTGAAGTTGAAGAGCAGCGTATCGCCCGTCGGGATGCAATCGAATTCGAGCACGCACGCATCGTAGGTGGGCATGCCGCCCACCGCTGCGGTCAAGTCGGCATCGCCCGGGGTGTTCGGGTAATCGGAAGCGAAGTTGCCCACCGGCCCAGCCACCAAGGATGCGGACCCCGTGGTGAGCACAAGGCCTTCTTCGATCTGCATCTCCGACGGCCCGTTGAACTGCCCCATGGCGCTGCCCGCGCAGTTCACTGTCACATTCTGGATGGACACATTCAGTCCTTCGAGCAGCTGTGCCACATCGGATAAGCTCAGGCTATCGGTGATGGTGATCTGGGCATTGGCCGATCCTGCGAGCGTTGCGAAGGCGAGCGCGTAGAGCTTCTTCATGGTGCGGCGGTTTGGCGTGGTGAATGTAGCCGCCTGAGCCGATCCGCCAAGATCACTGGGCGAACCGCGCCTCAACCTGGGTGAGTGACGGATGCCGGGGCCCGGAAACAGCGGAGCCGCCCGCTCTTGGAGTGGACGGCCCGCCGACCAGAACTGAATCCGCCGTGCGGCGGACCTTCGCTCGGCACAAGGGTAGCGCACAGCTTGGCTGCAACGATGCATGCGCCGCGCGAGAAAGACGGGCCGATATACAGGGCTGAGCCGTTCTCCCGATAAGCCTCGTCGTTCTATGCGATCAACACACCTTAACGCGACAGCGCGTCACTTCCTCGCTGACAGATCGTTGTTTCGTGGTGACAGGCATGCGCTTTGATCGGCGCACCCTGCAAAACAGAACCAGCATGAAACGTGTGATCGGTCCTCTCCTATTCGGCATCCTCGGCGGATTCATCGCCCTATCCATCCATCAGCGCTCCTTCACGGAGGCGCCTGTCGTTCAATCCGAGCTCCAGCCGGCATCGGGCACCCCGGTCTCGTACGTGAGCATCCCCACGGCCAGCGGTACTCCGGTGGTCGCGGTCGATTTCACGGAAGCCGCCGAACGCAGCGTGAACGCTGTGGTGCACGTCACCACCGAGACCACGGTGAACGTGCGCGACCCCTTCGCCGATTTCTTCTGGGGCTACCGGGCGCCCAGCCAGCAGCGGCAGCAGCAGGGCGCTGGCTCGGGCGTGATCATCAGTGCCGATGGCTACATCGTGACCAACAACCACGTGGTGGAAGGCGCTGACAAGATCATGGTGCACCTGAACGACCGCCGCCAATTCGAGGCGCGCATCGTGGGCCGCGACCCCAGCACCGATATCGCTGTCCTCAAAGTGGAAGGCGAAGGGCTCGCCACGCTCGGCTACGGCAACAGCGATGAGGTGCGCGTGGGGGAATGGGTGCTGGCCGTGGGCAACCCGATGAACCTCACCAGCACCGTCACCGCCGGCATCGTGAGCGCCAAGGCGCGCAACATCAACCTGCTGCAGTACGATCCAGGCCGCGACGTTTTCCCGATCGAGAGCTTCATCCAGACCGATGCAGCGGTGAACCCCGGCAACAGCGGCGGCGCCTTGGTGAATGCCAGCGGCGAGCTGGTGGGCATCAACACCGCCATCGCGAGCAACACGGGCCAATACACAGGCTACTCGTTCGCCGTGCCCGTGAACATCGTGAAGAAAGTGGCGGGCGACATCGTGGAGTACGGCAGCGTGCAGCGCGCCTACCTCGGCGTGAGCATCCGCGACATGGATCAGCAACTGGCGCAGGAACTGCGCATGGACAAGCCCCGGGGCGTGTACGTGAACGGCCTCACCGATGGCGGCGCGGCAGCGAATGCGGGCCTGGAGAAAGGCGACGTGATCACCCGCGTGGGCAGCATTGCCGTGAACAACGTGCCGCAGCTGCAGGAGCAGGTGGGCAAATTCAAGCCCGGCGACCGCGTGCCGGTGACCGTTCTCCGCGAGGGCGGTGAGCGCGTGGTGGAGCTCACCCTGCGCGGTCGCGAAGGCAGCACCGTGGCGATGAAGACCAGCAAGGCGCCCATGGAGACGCTGGGTGCTGAGCTGCGCGCGGCAACTGACGAAGAACTCCGTGCGCTGCGACTGAAGAGCGGCGTGAAAGTGTCGGCGGTGAACGGCGGCAAGTTCCGCGCGAGCGGCATCCGCGAAGGCTTCATCATCACACGCATCGATCAGCAGCCCGTGAGCGGACCTGCCGATGTGGAGAAGGCCTTGGCGAGCAAGCGTGGCGGCGTGCTGGTGGAGGGCGTGTATCCCAATGGAATGAAGGCATATTACGGACTTGGCCTTTGACGACTTGGAGAGCAGTCGTCCATCATTTCGGAGAAAGCGCGTGCAGGGGCTTGTCCCGTGAAGCCGGAGGCCCCTACCTTCGCCGCCCGTCTTCAGCGCTGGAGCAACTGATTGGCGGTCGTGCCTCTATCATCATAATCACCTAATACCCAGACGACCGTGGCATCAAGGATGCGTCAACTCAAGATTACCAAGTCGATCACCAACCGGGAAAGCCAGTCGCTGGACAAGTACCTGCAGGAAATCGGCAAGGAAGGCCTGATCACCGCCGACATGGAGGTGGAACTGGCGCGGCGCATCAAAGAAGGTGACGGTAAAGCGCTGGAGAAACTGGTGAAAGCCAACCTGCGCTTCGTGGTCTCCGTGGCCAAGCAATACCAGAACCAGGGCCTGAGCCTGCCCGACCTGATCAACGAGGGCAACCTCGGCCTGATCAAGGCTGCGCAGCGGTTCGACGAGACCCGTGGCTTCAAGTTCATCAGCTATGCGGTGTGGTGGATCCGCCAGAGCATCCTCCAAGCCCTGGCCGAACAGAGCCGGATCGTGCGCTTGCCGCTGAACCAGGTGGGCTCGCTCAACAAGATCAACAAGGCCTTCGCGAAGCTCGAGCAGGAATTCGAGCGCCCGCCCAGCGCCGATGAGCTGGCTGCCAGCCTCGACTTGCCGCCTGAGAAGGTGGCCGACACCATGAAAGTGAGCGGCCGCCACATCAGCATGGATGCTCCCTTCGTGGAAGGCGAGAGCAACAGCCTGCTCGATGTGCTGCCCAACAACGACAGCACCCCCGCCGACCGCCTGCTGCTCAACGAATCGCTGAGCAAGGAGATCGAGCGCGCCCTGAGCACCCTCACCGAGCGCGAGCGCGATGTGGTGAAGCTCTTCTTCGGCATCGGCATCAACCACGGCCTCACGCTGGAGGAGATCGGCGCCAAGTTCGACCTCACCCGCGAGCGCGTGCGGCAGATCAAGGAAAAGGCCATCCGGCGATTGCGGCACACCAGCCGCAGCAAACTGCTGAAGGCTTACCTCGGCTAGTCATCGCGCCCCGCCACAAGCGGGGCGCGTTCGTTCGTCACCACCCCGTCACTTCCAAACCAATCGAATGGAAACCCTCGAAGCGAAAGCCGGATACGAAGCCGGACTGAAGGAATTCGTTGCCCGCGAACGTGCAGCCGTTGAGCTGCTCAGTGCCGCTGGCCAATTGATGTACGGAAAAGGCGTAGAGCTCGTCTTCTACCGCGACCAGCTGCTCGACATCAGCACCAGCGAGGCGCTCAAGCGCTTCCATTACGCGCAGGACGTGGTGCAGAAGCCCATCGACGTGTTCACCTGCGCCCAGGTGGCCAAGGCCCTGCTCGACATGGACCTGGCGCCCAGCAAGATCGACATCGCCAAGCTCACTTGGGAATTCACCCAGGGAGGCAAGCGCGACCTCGACAAATTCCTGAGCACCGCGCTCGGCGGATTCATCGGCATCGACAAGCACAAATTCGAACCGCGCGATGTGGTGCTCTACGGCTTCGGCCGCATCGGCCGCATCGCCGCGCGTGAACTGGTGAAGCAGGCCGGCAAGGGCCAGCAGCTCCGCCTGCGCGCCATTGTCACGCGCACCCTCACCGACGAGGAGATCGTGAAGCGTGCCGCCCTTCTCCGCAGCGACAGCGTGCACGGCGCATTCAAGGGAAGCGTGGTGGAGGACATCCCCGGCAAAGCCCTCATCATCAACGGCCAGCGCGTGCTCCTGATCGCCGCCAGCAATCCGGAGGACATCGACTATACCGTACACGGCATCAGCAACGCGCTGATCATCGACAACACCGGTGCCTTCACCAAGCGCGAGGCGTTGGGCCGGCACCTGAAGGCCAAGGGCGTCAGCAAGGTGATCCTCACCGCGCCGGGCAAGGAGATGCCGAACATCGTTTACGGAATCAACCACAAGGAGCTCGATGTGGACAATGAGCAGCTCTTCAGTGCGGCTAGTTGCACCACCAACGCGATCTCGCCGGTGCTGAAGGTGATGGAGGACCAGATCGGCATCGAGAAAGGCCACATCGAGACCGTGCACGCGTACACCAACGACCAGAACCTGCTCGACAACTACCACAAGAAGCCGCGCCGAGGCCGCAGCGCCGCGATCAACATGGTGATCACCAGCACAGGTGCTGGCAGCGCGGTGACCAAGGCCATCCCGAGCCTCAAGGACAAGCTCACCGCCAATGCCGTGCGTGTGCCAACCCCGAACGGCTCACTGGCCATCATGAGCCTTAACCTGAAGCGCCAGGTGACCCGCGACGAGGTGAACGAACTCATCCGCCACGCCGCACTCAATGGTGACCTGGTGAACCAGATCCACTACCAGATCGACCCCGAACTGGTGAGCAGCGACATCATCGGCGATTCATGCTGCAGCGTATTCGACAGCACCGCTACGATTGTTGGCCCCGATGGAAAGAGCGCTGTGCTCTATGCCTGGTACGACAACGAATTCGGCTACACCAAGCAGGTGATCCGCTTGGCCAAGTATGTGGCCAAGGTGCGCCGCCTGATCTACTACTAAGAAATTCCTCCTTTGCGCGAAGCCCCCAGGAATGGGGGCTTTGTTGTTGATGGCCCCTGGAAAGAACAAGCCCCAGCGATGAAGCTGGGGCTGCTCATGACGACGGGTTTATACTCAGGCACGATGGCCCGTCGGGAAAAGCAGGCTCACTCCGGACTCACCGCCGCGATCACCAGGACCGCCACGAAACCGGTGATGAAGGCGATGCTGCAAACCCAGTTGACACGTTGCCAGAATCTGGACGGTTGCAGTTCGCAGCGCAGGAGGTCATTGATGTGTTGCATGGCACAAACCTCCGGAAGTGAAAGCGCTAAAAACAGGTGAAAAAACACAGGGGGTACCCTGTGAAAAAACACATTTCCGCGAATCGATTATTGGATTTCCTGACTGCGGATCCAACTCGCCATCAGAACGACCTTCATTGAAAACTAATAGCGCAATCTCCTGATATTCTGGCGCATAATACTACCTTATCAGGATGAAGGCACCCTGATCCGCCACCACATGAACTGGTATTCCCAACCTCTCGGCCTCCCGGACCAACTTCCAGCGGCTGAGTCCCGAAATGCCAGAGGCCAGCACCCAATGACCCGCTGCGGCATAGCCCTCGACCAACTCGGATCCGACATATTCCAAGTCGTGGAACACCACTGCATCGCAATGACCGCCGTCCATCGGCGGGGAATGATTCCCGGAAACGAACAGGACGTTGAACGCGGATGAACGCCATCGTGAATCGGCCATCCATGTCGTGCCGCACCGGTGCAACCGGTCCTTGATGAGAAGGGCTCCGGAACGAACCACGGTATCCGCTCCGATCGCCCCCTTATGCTTCTCGATCCTCCTCTCCGAATATGGGCTTTGCAGCACGCTGTCAGATCCAGCGACGATCACCATTTCACGGCCGCTTACCATGGCCGCCATCAGTGCGCGGGTGTCATCATAAACTACGAAGCTCGCTTCCTCGGCTCGATGCTTCGAACGCGCAGCGGCTAGCGCGAGCAGCAGCGCGACACAACCGATGGACACCAAGCGGGCGTGCCGCCAACGCCAGATCAGCTCAGCCGCGATGGCGGAGATCAGGAGGTACATCACGAGCATATCGAAGGCACCGATGCGGATGGCCGGGTAAGCAAAGGGTAATTGGGCGAACCACGCAGTAATGTCACCCACCCCTTTCAGGAGCGCTTGCATGCACCAAACGAGCGCATCACCCAGGAGGGGAACACGGTGCAGCGCGATCAGTGCCACACCGCCGAACACCGCAAGGCTCACACCGGTGACCACCACGAGATTCGCCGGTAGGAACCAGACCGGGAACGCCTTGAACATCCAGATCGCCAGTGGCGCTGTGAGCAATTGCGCCGAGAAAGAGACCACTGCAAGCGACCACGCATGACGCAGCAGCCAGGGCTTCGGCGACCAAAGGGCGGCAATGGGCCCGTGGAAGACGATGATTCCGAGGACGGCAAGGAAGGATAGCTGGAAGCCTGCATGGCGCAGCATGGCCGGGTCCCAGATCAGCAGGAATAAGCCAGCGGCGAAGAGGCTGTTCAAGTGGTCGGTTCGCCTTCGACCCATGCCAGCCAATGTGAACAAGCTGAACATGAAGCTTGCACGGAGCACGCTCGGAGCGGCACCAGTGATGCCCGCATAGGCCCATAGCGCAAGAAGGATCAACAGGCCGCGGGCCACCCGGCTGCCGCGTTTCCCTCCCCACCAACCGAGCATGAAAGAGAGCGCGGCGTAGATCAGCCCCACATGCATCCCGGAGACCGCAAGGACATGGATGGTCCCGCTGCGGGAGAATGCCGTTGACTGCTCGCTGTCCAACTCATCGCGTTGACCCAGCACCAAGGCATTCACCAGCGCGCGTTCCCGCGATCCAAGGCTCGTGCGTTGGAGCCATCTGCTCACTGCTTGGCGTGACTCGAGGAACACATCACTCCAATGAGGAGCATGGCCGGCGATCCGCCATTGCTGCGCAGGAGCGAAGAGTTCCTGGGAGATTCCCCGACTGCGCGCCCATGCCCTGCGATCGAATCCGCCCGGATCCGGAACCCGTTCAATCGGCCGCAATGAGGCATCCAAGAAGAGCAAATCGCCCACGTCAGGCCATAGCCTTTCGCCTGACAACAAGGTGATCATGACGCGGCCACGAAGTGCTTCCCATCCATCACGACGCAGGCCGGCTTGAAGCGTGACATCGGCGCGGTATGCTTTGGCTGAAGACCCATTCACCGCATCAACACGCACCAGATAGGGTCCCTCAGCCGCAACCTCGCTCTGCGCGCCCATGGGGTCGCGTCCGGGGTCCCGCAACGACTGCCACGCCACACCGAATACCAAGTACCATAAGGAGAGCACGGCGCCTCGTTGCCATCGGGTGCCGATGGACTGCGGCGCGAGGACCAATAACAAGGCAGGCAGCGATGCGGCGAAGACCACGGGCAACAACAATCCTGGAGCTGGTTCAAGTGCGAGGCCCAAGCTCACGCCGGTTGCGAACGGCGTTGCCATGCGCACCATGGGAGCGCGATGGATAGCGCTCCACGGGCCGTGAAGGTCCAATCCGGACATGGCGACGAAAAGGTAGCGACCCGGCGCTTATTCCACCTCCAGCACCAGGCACTTCAGGTAGCGCGTCTCCGGAACCGACCAGTGCGGCGCGTGGTCGGGCGGCTGTCCCCCATCATGCAGTTCGCGCAACCGGCGGCCGGCATCGCGAGCGGCCTCAGCCACCATCTGCCGGAAAATTTCCGGAGACATGTGCTGCGAGCAGCTGCAGGTGATCAGGCGCCCGCCCGCGGGCAAGCAGAGCAATGCGCGCAGGTTGATCTCCTTGTATCCGCGGTAGGCATTGGCCATGGCGCCCTTGCTCTTCGCGAAGGCCGGCGGATCGAGCACGATGGAATCCCATTGCTTCCCGCTGCGGCTCGCCTCGGTGAGGAAATCGAAGACGTTGGCTTCGCGGAAAGCGGATTGCGCGAACCCGTTCAACTCGGCATTGCGCCCGGCCATCGCCACAGCATCGGCACTGATGTCGAGGCCGAGCACCTCGTGGGCACCGCCTCTCGCGGCATGCAGCCCGAAGCCCCCTGTATGCGTGAAGCAATCCAGCACTCGCCCCGATCCGAGGAATCGCTGCGCCGCCACATGATTCAGCACTTGATCCAGGAAGTGCCCTGTCTTCTGACCACCGGCCACATCCACGTGCACGCGCACAGCATGTGCACCCTCGCCTTCCTCGATCACCAGTTGCGGATTGAAGGGCTTGCCGAAGAACCCCTTGTCCTGCGTCAAGCCCTCCTTCTCCCGGATGGGCACATCATTCCGCAGATAGATGCCGTTGGGCGCAATGCACTCCTGCAGGGCTTCAAGGATCACTTCGCGCCAGCGCTCCATGCCCAAGGTGAGGAACTGGACAGAGAGCACGCGCCTTCCATCAAGCGCATCGTGGAAGAGGTCGGCCACGAGCCCGGGCAATCCATCGGCCTCTCCGAATACCACGCGGCAGCTGCGGGAATAACCAAGGCGAGCACGCCGTTGCCATGCCCGTTGGATGCGATCGCGCACGAGGTGCCGGCTCACGCGCTCCTCCGCATTCCAGGTGAGCAGGCGCACGCGTATCATGCTCGCGGGATTGATGTAGCCCTGGCCGATGGCCCGGCCCTTCGCATCGATCACGAGCACGACATCACCGGGCGCATAGGTCCCTTCCTCCTTCAGCACCTGGGTGGCATACACCCACGGGTGGCCCAGCAGCACGCGGTCGCCACGGTCGTCGATGCGGATGCGTGCTTGGGGCATATCAGTGGGGCTTGGGGCCAGCGCCTCCGTTGATGCGCAAGGAGTCGCCCTCATCTCGGAAGAAATCGAGCGTGCCGAGGTCAACGAGGTGGACGTTCGCGAAATAATGATGCAGGATATCGGTATAGCTGCGCCCTGAGCGTGCCATGGCCATGGCTCCTTCCTGGCAGAGTCCCACGGCATGCCCGAAGCCCCGGCCGCGGAGCAGCACGTGATCGGCTTCCGCGCTCACCGTGAAGAAGGTGCTCCGGAGCTTCAGGTCCTCGCGCACGTGCTTCAGATGGATGAGCGGCCAGATGCCTTGCATGTACAGTCCGCGGCACTGCGGATCGAAGTTCAAGGCTGCGGAGAGCTGCGCGCTGTCCGTGGCCACGAAGCCGAAGCGGCGATTGAGGTAGCCGAGCCATTCGGAGCGGGAGAGCCTGCGCTCCCACGCGGCGTGCGGCGCGCTCAGGCAGAAGGTGTCGCGCACCGCGCGCAGGTACGGCTCATGCTTGCTCCATAGGTCCTCGGCGTTCATGGTCTCACCGCCGCAGTTGCTGTGGAAGGTGGCATGGATCAACTTGATCTCGGAATCCACGATCACCAGGCTGCGGGTGGCATCCACCGCGGCAGCTATGCTGTCGTTGCGGTTGCGGCCGTGGTAGACCTGGCAATGCACGCCGTCGCAGAGATCGAATCCATCAGCAAGGTGCTTCCGCTGATTCGTGAGCGCATAGGTGCGGCTGCTCACGGCTTGCAGCTTGTAGTACTCGTGATGGTGGTCCTTGCCCGCCTCAGCACTCACCACGCCGGCCACATATGCCTCGATGTGCACGCTGTTCAACAGGAGCAGCTGTCCGTTGGCAAGGGTGGCTTCCAATCGGCCGGGGTATTCGCGCGGATTCTTGCCGCCTTCGGGCTTCAGCTTGAACCCGCCATCGCCGTAAGGCACCACCTCGATCCGCTTGGCGGTGAACGCCATGGCCAGGGAGCGCGCGGCAATCTCCTTCCCGGCGATCTCGATCCGGAGTCCATCGGTGCTCTTGAGCTCACCCATGAACACCCCATCGGCAATCACTTTGCTGGCGCTGCGCGTGCTCATCACCAGCGCTTGCTTCAACTGGCGATCCCGCAACAAGCCGATGCCCAGGGTGCGCTCACCCGATTGCGCCAGCGCTTCCAATGAAGACAACGCCAGCAAGGCAACGAGCAGGAGCATGCGGATCATCGGCCGCGAAACTACCGGGGCGGTTCGCGGGCCTCAGCCGGCTTGGCGCAGACTTATCCACACGGCAGAAGCCACCTTGGCGCTCGCGCCGGGCCCGCCCAGCTTCGTCTTCAGCGCTTCGAGGTCATTGAGCATGCGCGACCGATCCTGCCCGTCTCGCAGCAGTTTCTCCAATTCCAAGCTCATGGCATCCACGGTGAGTTCACCTTGTATGAGCTCGCGCACCACCTCGCGGTCCATGATGAGGTTCACCAGGCTGATGAACTTGATATCGACCAGACGCCGCGCGATCCAGACGTTGAGCGCGCCACCGCTGTAGCACACCACCTCGGGCACGCCGAAGAGCGCGGTCTCCAAGGTGGCCGTGCCGCTGGTGACGAGCGCTGCGCGCGCATGGCGGAGCACATCGTAGGTGCGGCCATTCACCAGCGCGATGCCTGTTCCGCTGATGTGCGCATCGTACGCCTCATCGGGCACCGATGGCGCTGCAGCCAGCACGAAGCGTTGCTCCGGGAAACGCTTGGCCACGGCTGCCATCAGCGGGAGCACGCGGCTGATCTCTTGATGGCGGCTACCGGGGAGCAAAGCCACTATGGGCCGCCCATCATCACCTGGCAACGACGACAGTTCGCTCCTGCCCTCGTACTCGATCGCATCCAGCAGCGGATGTCCGACGAAATCGACCTTGACGCCGTAGCGGGCATACCATTCCTGTTCGAACGGAAGGATGCAGTACATGCGGCTCACCACTCGCTTGATCGTATGGACGCGGCCCTTCTTCCACGCCCACACCTGAGGACTGATGTAATAATGCACGGGTATGCCCTTGGCGTGAGCCCACTCCGCGATGCGCAGGTTGAAGCCGGGGTAGTCGATCAGCACCAAGGCATCGGGCTTGAACGAAGTGATGTCACGCTTGCAGGCCTCGATGTTCCGCAGGATCGTGCGCAGGTTCATCACCACCTGGGTGAAGCCCATGAAGGCCAGCTCGCGGTAATGCTTGGCCAAGTCTGCGCCAGCAGCCGCCATGCGATCGCCGCCCCACGCCCGCACCTCAAGCGGTTCGTCCGCTTGACGGAACAGCGCGCGCACGAGGTTGCCGCCATGCAGGTCGCCGCTCGCCTCGCCAGCGATCATGTAGATGCGCTTGCCGCGCACGCCGGAGCTGCTATGCGAAGGCCCCCCCATCACAACCAGCCGCGATCGGAGAGTTCGTTGCGGATGAATACCGACACGATGTACGCGCCGTACACGAGCATCGCCACGATCACGCCGCGCATGGCTTGGTGCATGGCCTTGCGATCGAACAGGAAGAAGAGCGCCGCATCGGCAATGAGGCTGAGGCTCACGATGCGCGGCTGATAGGCCGAAGTGCCGAGGAACAGGTCGTTCACGAACCATTGGAAATCGTGGTGCGGCCTGATGGCGGTGACATAGATGCCGCCGTAAGCCGCAAAGCCGAGCACGGGCGCAACCATGCCCAGGAGGAAGCCCGTGAGCCGGCTATCCCACTTCATGCCGCCAGGTGTTCAGTTCCGCAATGGCATGGTGCGCGGTCATGTCGTACTGCGTCGGCACTATGCTCACGTATCCGTTCTCCACCGCCCACAGATCCGTATCCTCCCCGTGATCCTGGCCGCGGAATTCACCGCGCAGCCAGTAGTACTCCTTGCCCCCGGGGTCGTGCCGCGTCTCGAACTCATCTTCCCAATTGGCCTTGGCCTGGCGGCACACGCGCATGCCCTTCAGCGGGACGCCGGAGCCCTTGGGCACATTCACATTGAGGCAAATGCCTTGCGCCATGCCATGTTGCAGTGCATTGGCCACCACGTTCCGAACCACGGGTCTTACTTGCGAGAAGTCGGCTTCGATGCTGTGGTCCATGAGGCTGAAGCCGATGCTGGGGATGCCTTCCATGGCGCCTTCGACCGCCGCGCTCATAGTGCCGCTGTAGAGAACGTTGATGCTGATGTTGGCGCCGTGATTAATCCCGCTAACGAGCAGGTCGGGCTTGCGGCCGTCAAGCAGCTTGTAGATCGCGAGCTTCACGCAATCCACTGGTGTGCCGGAGCAGCTCCAGGCTTCGGCGCCAGCCACCTGATCCACTTGATGCAGGCGCAGGAAACTGTGGATCGTGATGGCGTGTCCCATGGCGCTCTGGGGCTTATCGGGGGCAACCACCAGCACGCGGCCGAAGGCCAGCATTTCCTCGGTCAGCGCACGGATGCCAGGCGCGAAGATTCCATCGTCGTTGGTGACCAGGATGAGCGGGCGTTCAGGCATGGGCCGCAAAGCTATCCGACCCGGAGGGCGCGTGGGCGAAGTTGCATACTCACTCCGTCTCGAAGACATTTACCGGCCGCAGCATACACGCGCAACGAATCCATGAAGAAAGCCATCCACCCGCCCAACGCTGCCAAGCCATTGGCGCCATACACACCAGCGATCGAAGCCGGTGGCCTTCTCTTCATCAGCGGCCAGATCGCGCTCGATCATGAGGGACACTTGCACATGGATGACATCGCCACGGAGACCCGTCAGGTGATGGAGAACATCGGCCATCTGCTGCGCGCGGCCGGCTTGGAGTATGGCAATCTGGTGAAGGTCACCATCTTCCTCAGCGACATGTCCCATTATGCAGCGGTGAATGAAGTGTATGGCAGCTGCTTCACCGATGCGCCTCCTGCCCGTGAAGCGGTTGCTGTGAAGGGCCTGCCACGCGGCGTGAACGTGGAGATCAGCGGCATTGCGCTCCGAGGTTGAGCAACAATCGATGCATGCGCTTGAAACCTGTGCGCAGGCACCCGCGTTGAACCTGCCTGTCCAAGTAGTTCAAAGGTCAGTCTGAAGAGTCACGTCGCCCCTGTCCGCCTCCGGTGGATGGGGGCTTCGTGCTTCCGGGCCCAGTGCTTGGACCCCACCAGCTATGAGCGCAACCGGCCATTAGCCCGGCTCGAACGCACGACTATATTTGCGCCCCCTGTGCGTTAAGGCACTCACCGGAGTGGCGGAATTGGTAGACGCGCACGTTTCAGGGGCGTGTGACCGAAAGGTTGTAAGGGTTCGAGTCCCTTCTCCGGTACCAGAGAGCGGCTAAGAGGGCCGCTCTTCGTGTTGATGGGCGCAGTTCGCCGATGAGCCATGAGCGAGAAACTCTTTAAGACCAGAAGGCAATGGCAGAATGTGCGGGTGGTGGCCATTTCGGCGCCTTTCCTGCTCTCTGCTGCGGCTGGCATCGGCTTCACGTTCGGCCAGATCAGGCTCATCATCGGCACTGCCGGCCTCTTGGCAGTGGCCGTGCTGGTGGCGATTGTACGCGATAGGCAACGGCCTGCGCAGTACCGCATCACGGATACCTCGTTGGAACTGAGCAGGGGCAAGCTGAGTGAACGGATCCAAGCCGGCGATATCCTCGATGCGAGCATGATGGAACGCGTGGTGTGCCGTGAATATGTTCGGCGCAAGGTGCAGAAGCGCAATCGTGAGCAAGGCATGAGCACACGGGAGAGCGTATCCGAGTTCATGCGGTTCTGCACCATTGACGTTGGCCTGCGATCGTACACATTCGGGCTGGGCCGCCTATTCGTGGACCGAATGGAAAGCTCACGCCACGACTTGATCCTCCTCCGCGCGAAGAATGGCTCGGAATACCTGCTCTCGCCTGATCGCAACCAAGAGATGATGGAGCAGCTCTCGCGCCTTAAGCGCCGGCAAGAGCGCGCTGCATCGGAGCAGGGTCAGTTGTAACGGACGCGCTGCCCCAATCGGAGCACCGACCGCTGGCTAATGCCGTTGATCCGGCATATCGCGGATACGCTGGTCCTGTACTTCCGGGCGATGGCCGAGAGTGTGTCGCCGCTGCGCACCACATGGTACTTACGCGCGCCCAGTTGGGCCTTGGCGGCCGCCATGGTCGCGAAGGTGCCCTTGTGGATGTCGAAGGTCTTCGCCTTGAGGGTCCCATTCTCAACATCAACGATCAACGAGGGGTCGATGGGCTGATCCAGGAACCGCACTTCGAAATGCAGGTGGCTGCCGTAGCTGCGTCCGGTATTGCCGCCTTTACCCAAGGTGTCACCGGCCTCTACGATATGACCGGGCTCCACCAGGCGCTTGCTCAGGTGAGCGTAAAGGGTCTCAAGCCCATTGTGGTGACGCACCACCACGACATGGCCATAGGACTTGTTGTACTTCGAGATGCGCACGACGCCCGGGAATGCGCTGATCACCGGATCGCCGGTCTGAAGCTTCAGATCCAATCCATAGTGCATGCGGCCGCGCCGTGGGCCGAAGGGCGAAGTGAGGTGACCGGGGCAGGGCATCATGAAATCGTCACCGGTCACGCTCAAGTCGAGGCAGAGCGTGTCGTGCACGGCGCGCGCATGCTCCCGGTCGAAGATGGTCTCCGTGTTCCAATGGCAGTAGAGATCGTATCCCGGGATCATCGCAAGCGAATCGCCCACATCGCAAAGGATGCCGAGGGCCTTGGCGGCCCGAGAAATCTCCAACCGGGCGTGCTCGGGATTCTCATCGGGTGTGAGCTCCTCGAAGATGTCAATCCCGTCCGGCCCACCGAAGCTCGCCGTGTCAGGCACCTGAGCGCGCACAGCGAGGCCCAAGGACAGGGCGGTGAGAAGCAATGCTGTGCGAGGTTTCCGCATGTGATGGGCGCAAAACTATCCGGGCATCCCAGCCCACCAAGGATCAAGGCTGCCAACTTCTGACAAGGCAACGGCGTTATCGATGGAACGGATCTTTGCTCCGATGAATTGAACTAGAGCATCCATGGATTGCGGTTAAGGTTCGTTAATGGTCCTTCACAATCGGGTTCCGATGCATCCATGAATTCACCAGCATCGCCTGCGTAACACGCATCTTATCAACACGGACAGCCCAGGCAAGGGCCGTCGGTACATTCGCTCGCGATGAAGCGAATCGTGGAACCCGCAGAGTTGGCCAAGGCCAGCCATATGCGCGAAGGCGATCCACGCATCGCCTTGCTTACCGAAGTGAGCGGCCTGAAGCGATTGGAGAAAATCTATGCGAACACGGCGCATCTCAGCGACTTGGAGTTCACGGACGCGGTTTTCAGAGAGCTGGACCTGGAGATCGAGGTCCCGCCCGAGGACCTTGACCACGTGCCCCAGGAAGGCGGCGTGGTCTTCGTGGCCAATCATCCGTATGGTGCCATCGATGGCCTTGCCCTGGTGAAGATCCTTGGTGAAAGGCGGCCCGACCTGAAGGTGATGGCTAATTTCCTGCTGCGGCAGCTCGCACCGCTCAGTGATCGGTTCATTGGCGTGAACCCTTTGGAGGGAATCAGCTCACAGAGCAGTTTCCAAGGCATGCGGCAGGCCCTGGCGCATGTCACCGAAGGACATGCCCTAGGCGTGTTCCCGGCCGGAGAGGTGAGCAGCTGGCGCACGGATGTCCGATCAGTGGCCGATCCCCGCTGGAAGACCCCGGTGATCAAGATCCTGCAACGCGCCGAAGTACCCGTGGTGCCGGTCTGGTTCGATGGCGCCAACAGCCTGGTGTTCCAGATGCTGGGCATGATACACCCGAACCTGCGCACCCTGGTGCTGCCCAACGAGATGCTGCGCATGCGCGGACGCACCGTGCGCATGCGCATCGGCAAGCCCATCAGCGCGAAGGATGTGACGGCCTTCGGCAACGCTGAGAACCTGGCCCGCTACCTGCGCGCGAAGACCTATGCCTTGGGCAGCGGCATGCAGGTGAAGCGGGAGTTCTTCGCCCCGCTCCGGTTCCCGAACAAGCCGAAGGAAGTCGTTGACCATGTCGGCCAAGAGGCATTGGCCAAGGAAATCGCCGCCATCGAGGACCTCCGGATCAACCAGCAAGCCGAGTTCGACCTCTACCTCGCATCGAGCCACCGCATACCCGGTATCCTGCGCGAGATCGGCCGCTTGCGCGAGCTCACCTTCCGGGCCGCAGGCGAAGGCACCAACAAGGCCATCGACCTCGATGAATTCGACCTCTACTACGAGCACCTCTTCCTTTGGGACCGCGAGAAGCAGCAGCTGGTCGGCGCCTACCGCATCGGCGACGGCCGCAAGATCATGGCGCGCTACGGAAAGCGCGGCTTCTACACCAGCACGCTCTTCCGCATGGACCGGCCCATGGAGCGCGTGCTCAGGCGCAGCTTCGAGCTCGGACGGTCCTTCATCTCGCCCGAATACCAGCGCCAGCGGCTCCCGCTCTTCATGCTTTGGCGAGGACTCCTGCTTCACCTGATCGCCAACCCCGACCAGCACTACCTCATCGGCCCGGTGAGCATCAGCGGAACCTACAGCCGGTTCTCGCGCACGCTCATCATGGAATTCGTGCGGCTCAACCATTACGACCACGAGCTGGCCAAGCACGTGCATCCGCGCCACCGCTTCCGCATCAAGCTCGACAAGGCCGATAGTGAGGCCTTGGTGCAAGCCAGCAAGGCGGACCTGAAGAAAATGGACCGCCTGATCGCTGAGATCGACCCGCACGAGACCGCCATGCCCGTGCTGCTCAAGAAGTACCTGCTGCTCAACGCGCGCATCATCGGCTTCAACCGCGATCCCAAGTTCAACGATGCCCTCGATGGCCTGATGGTGTTGGACCTCAACAAGCTGCCCGAGAAGACCGTTGAGGATCTTCGAAAGGGAATGAGTGAGGTGTGAGCGCTGGTTGGATGCAGCATATTGAGGCGGTTGAAGGTTGAAGCGCACGACCTGCTCGGGTACATTTTCTTCAATTTGCACGGGTACATTCGCCGCCGAAACACAGTCGCGCAGCCAACCCTCAACCTGCCTTTCGTTCAACCTGCCCCCCAACCGCTCCATAGGATATGTCGAAGATCAAAGTAGCAAACCCCGTAGTCGAGCTCGATGGCGATGAAATGACCCGCATCATCTGGAAGTGGATCAAGGACCAACTGATCCTTCCATACGTGGATGTGCCGATCGAGTACTACGACCTGGGCATGGAGAGCCGCGACAGGACCGATGACAAGGTGACCGTCGAGAGCGCCAAGGCCATCCTGAAGCACAGCGTGGGGATCAAATGCGCGACGATCACGCCCGATGAAGCGCGCGTTGCGGAGTTCGGGCTGAAGCAGATGTGGAAGAGCCCCAACGGCACCATCCGCAACATCCTTGGCGGCACGGTCTTCCGAGAGCCGATCGTGATCAGCAACATCCCGCGATTGGTACCAGGCTGGACACAGCCCATCGTGATCGGCCGTCACGCCTTCGGCGATCAGTACCGTGCGACGGATGCCGTGATCAAGGGCAAGGGCAAGCTCACCATGACCTTCACCCCTGATGATGGCGGCGAAACTCAGACCTGGAACGTTTACGACTTCGAGGGCAACGGCGTGGCCCTGAGCATGTACAACACCGACGAGAGCATCGAAGGCTTCGCTCGCAGTTGCTTCAACCTCGCATTGGCGAAGAAGTGGCCGCTCTACCTGAGCACCAAGAACACCATCCTGAAGAAGTACGATGGCCGCTTCAAGGACATCTTCGAGGAGGTCTACCAGAAGGATTTCAAGGCCGCCTTCAAAGAAGCAGGCATCGTTTACGAGCACCGTTTGATCGACGACATGGTGGCCAGCGCCATGAAGTGGAGCGGCGGCTACGTGTGGGCCTGCAAGAACTACGACGGCGATGTGCAGAGCGACACCGTGGCGCAAGGCTTCGGCTCATTAGGCCTGATGACCAGCGTGCTCATCACCCCCGATGGCAAAACGATGGAAGCGGAAGCCGCGCACGGCACCGTGACGCGCCACTACCGCATGCACCAGCAAGGCAAGCCCACCAGCACCAACCCCATCGCGAGCATCTTCGCTTGGACGCGCGGCCTGGCTTTCCGCGGCAAGCTCGATGGCAACCAAGCGCTGATCGACTTCAGCACGAAGCTTGAGAACGTGTGCATCCGCACGGTCGAGAGCGGTAAGATGACCAAGGACCTTGCAGCGTGCATTCATGGAGAGAAGGTGAGCACCGAGCATTACCTCACCACGGAGAAGTTCATGGACGCGCTCAGGGAGGGGATCGAACGGCAATAACAGAGGCCGTTCGCCGAGAGCTCGCGGATTTGCCCAATCCGCATGGATTCCTATTTTTGACATGCTTGCGAATAACCGCAGGCTGGAAGGGATATGTTGTTGAGGTCATCGCCACGGACATCCTCACGAAAACCTACGCTCATGAGCCCTCAATTACAGTGCCTGCTCCAGCTCCTGCTCGCCGGCACCCCGATCCTGTTGCATGCGCAGGGTTGCGTGGCCATCCGGAGCTTCACCTCGTGCAATCCGAACAGCTTCACCAACAGCAATCTGGTGGGCAAGGGCTGGCAGGTGAGCACGAGTTACAGGTACTTCGAGTCGCATCGCCACTTCAACGGCCAGGAGGAGCAAGTCCATCGCAATGAACAGAAGACCCAGGTGTTCAATTGGTCGAACCAGCTGAATGCCGCTTTCACCTACAACGCCGATAAGAGGCAAGGAATCACCTTGGTGCTTCCTTGGACCTACAACACCCGCTCCTCCTTGTATGAGCACGGCGGACGCTCCCGCCAGAGCACGCGGTCGGTCGGCATCGGCGATATACGCGTGCAGTACAACCGCTGGCTATGGCATCCGGACAGCGCTGGGCGAGGCAATCTGATGGTGAGCGCCGGCGTGAAACTGCCCACCGGCGATTTCAGGGCCATGGACTTCTTCTACAGCGAGGGTACCGACACTGTGCCTAACACCGGTGCCAACCCTTGGGGCCAGTACCAGCCCGTGGATCAGAGCATACAGTTGGGCGATGGCGGGTTGGGCTTCACGTTGGAGTTCCAGGCCTACGCCAAGTTATTCGGCAATCTCTTCGGCTACCTGAACGGATTCTACCTGTTGAATCCGATGGAGACCAATGGCACCTTGACCAACCGCAGCCGCGTGAATGAAATGGTGTGCAGCGTGCCTGACCAGTACATGGCGCGCGCCGGCTTGAATTACACCGTGGCGAAGAAGCAGGGCCTCAACCTGTTCTGCGGTGGGCGGCTTGAAGGCATACCGGCCAAGGACCTGATTGGAGGCAGCGCTGGTTTCCGCAGACCGGGCTACGTGATCTCGGTGGAACCTGGGGTCGATTGGATGCGCGGCCGGCACGACATCAACGTGAACCTGCCGGTGGCCTTGGTGCGGAACCGGACGCAGAGCATGCCCGACATCGAGCGCAGCGCCGAAACAGGAACCTTCGTGCGAGGCGATGCCGCTTTCGCCGATCAAGTACTGAACATCACATGGAGCGTGATGTTCGGCCGCAGCAAGAGCGAACCGACCGCCTCGTCTGCAACACCGTGATGGATGAAAACCCCTCTGACTGCATCCTCACGCGAAGGTGAGCGCGCAGCACTGCCTGAGCACCGAGGAGTCCGTGGACACGCTGGTGGCGGAGATTGAGCAAGCGTGCGCCATTCGCCATCTTCGCGCGGCTCACTTCCTTGCCGCGCATGTCCTTGACCCGCACCAACCTTTTACTCGCTGCGCTGGTCTTTGCCGCTGCTGCATGGTTCGGCGTGGGCCATTCTTCCGAGGATGAGTTCCAGCATGTGATCCTGATCGCCGAGCACCTGCGCGGCAATGTGGGGGACGATGCCATGCCGATTGATTTCCAGCGCGGGTGGCGGAGCACGCTGCTCCCGGCGATCGCCGCCGGAGTGTTCGAAGTCTCCGAAGCGATCGGCATCTCTGATCCCTTCGCCCTCACCTTGATGCTTCGGCTGATCACCACCGCGCTTGCGCTTTGGGTGATGCACGGCCTCGTGCGCGCTGTGAAACCGCAGCTGCGCGCAGAGAATCGCCAGGCCCTCGACGCGCTCAGCTGGTTCCTCTGGTTCGTTCCGGTGCTGCTGATCCGCTTCTCCGGCGAAGCGTGGAGCGCCTTGCTGTTCGCGAGAGGGCTGTCCTTGCTGCTGGAGGAAGAACCGAAGAGCCCATGGGCCATCGGCGCGTGGTGGGGAGCCGCAGTGATCTGCCGGCCTGCGGTGGCCTTGCTGCCGATGGCTGCTTTGCTCTGGCTTCTTCTCGTGAGAAAGGATCCACGGCGACGCCTGCTGCGAATCGTGGGTGGTTGCGCTGAAGCGATCGCCGTCGGCATTTGCGTGGATGCGGTTGCATACGGCACCTTCACGGTTACCCTGTGGAACTACGGACTGGCGGCAATGACCGGCGAAGAGGCCTGGCGGTTCACCGCGCTGCCATGGTACCAGCACGGGCTCTTCATCGCGAAATACGCAACGCCGCCGCTGGCACTGTTGCTGTTCGGCGCACTTGCCGCTCTCCTTCTGCTGAAGCCGAAGCATATCCTCGTTTGGCTGCTCCTCCCCTTCCTGATCGCGCACTCCTTGCTGCCGATCAAAGAGCCGCGCTTCCTCTTTCCTCTTGCGCCACTGATGCCCTGGCTCTTGGTGGTCGCGTGGGATGCCTTATGCGATCGCTGGCCTGTGACCATGAAGCGCGATATCTGGCTGCGGCTGCTCTTCCCCTTCGCGGCGGTCAACCTGCTCGCCCTCATCATCGCGATTGCCACACCGGCCGGCAACAGCCGCATCGCCTTGGCGAAGGAGATCCGCGCGCGCTTCGGCGATGAACGGGTCCACATCGACGTGCTCGGCGATTGGCGGCATTGGATACCGCCCTTTTACCTGTCAGCGGGAAGCACGGAGATCATCACCGACAAGGTCGTCCCTGCGAAATCGAAATCAATCCACCTGGTGCTGGCACCGGAAAGCAGGAAACTGGATGAGGTGGTGAGCTTGGAGCGATTGGCCACCGGGTGCCCGGGCTGGACGCACCGCTACCTGCGCTGGTACGGCCTCGAGGATGGATACGACCCGCTTGTGCTGTACCAATTGAAGGTCGGTGTGCTGGACCATTGAGCGCGGAGGGCATCCGATCTTCACCCTCAGCAACCCGCAACCTCTTCAGCTACTGAAGGGGCAATACCTTCGCCGCCGCGCCAACGCACCAACGGCAGCGGCGATCCAAGCATGAAATTCTTCATCGACACCGCGAGCCTCGCGCAGATCAAGGAAGCCCAGGACCTCGGCGTGCTCGACGGCGTAACGACCAATCCATCGCTCATGGCCAAGGAAGGCATCAGTGGTGAAGACCGCGTACGCCAGCACTACATCGATATCTGCAGCATCGTTGACGGCCCCGTGAGCGCCGAAGTGATCAGCACCGATCACGCGGGCATCGTGCGCGAAGGCGAAGCATTGGCCGCCCTGCATCCGAACATCGTGGTGAAGGTGCCCATGATCCGCGATGGCGTGAAGGCGCTCAAATACTTCAGCAGCAAGGGCATCAAGACCAATTGCACGCTGGTGTTCAGCGCAGGCCAGGCCTTGTTGGCAGCGAAGGCCGGCGCCACTTTCGTCTCGCCCTTCATCGGCCGTTTGGATGATGTGAGCACCGACGGCGTAGCGCTGATCGAGCAGATCCGCTTGATCTATGACAACTACGGCTACCGCACCGAAGTGCTCGCGGCGAGCATCCGTCATCCCATGCACATCATCCAGTGCGCGGAAGTGGGCGCCGATGTGGCCACATGCCCGCTGAGCGCGATCACCGCGCTGTTCGACCATCCGCTCACCACCATCGGCCTGGAGAAGTTCCTCGCCGACCACCGCAAGGCCGCAGCGGTGAAGGCCTGAGCGCTGCCGTGCTGATCGATATCCATCCCACGCATCCTGAGCCGCGCAGGATCAAGGCGGCGGTTGATGCACTGCGTGCCGGCGAAGTGATCGTGTGCCCCACGGACACGGTGCATGCCTTCGTGTGCAGTGCGGAGAGCGCGCGTGCCGTGGAGGAACTGGCGCGATTGAAGGGCGGCAAGCGCGGCAAAGCGGAACTCTCATTGATCTGCGAGAGCCTGAGCCACCTCAGCGACTACGCGCGGGTGACGGATACCGCTGCCTACCGCATCGTGAAGCGCGCGCTGCCCGGCCCTTTCACCTTCATCCTGCCGGCCAGCACGGCCATCCCGAAACTGTTCAAGAACAACCGCAGGACCATCGGCATCCGTGTGCCTGACCACGCCGTGCCGCAAGCCTTGGTGAAGGAATTGGGGCATGCGCTCGCCGCCACCAGCGTGCACGATCCGGACACCCTGCTCGACCACACCTCCGAGGCGTGGCGGATCGAAGATCTCTTCGGGCATCAGTTGGCCATGGTGCTCGATGCTGGCCCATGCGGATTGGAGCCGAGCACGGTGATCGACCTCAGCCAAGGAGAGCCCATGGTGGTTCGCGAAGGCAAGGGCGATTCGAGCGCTGTGCTCTAGCGCACCAGCCCGAACTCGCGCGCGATCGCCCGTGTGCTGTTGAAGCCGATGTCCTTGCCGGTCCAGCCGCCTCTGCCCTGATCATCCTGCGCCAAACGATGGCCCAATTCCTCGATGCGGTAGAGCACCACGGGTTCTGCACCGGTTGAATCGCGGAAGCTCATGCGCACCACAGTCACACGCGCATCGACCCGCTCCTTGGACTCGGGGACGCTGTCTGCTCCTGCAACAGATGTCCATTGCGCCACGAGCGCGCGCGCCAGCCCGAAATCGGCCACGGGGTCACGAACCCCATGAACCACCACGATCCTCGGGTAACGAACAACCGGATCGAGCGCCACCTGGCGCACACGCTCAGCCCATTGCATCGGCGTGAGCGCTTCGGGATGCACCACCGGCCTGCGCTCCGCATCGCCCTTCGCGACGCCCCCATACGGCGAACCCGCCACGATAGCGGCTTGCTGCAGCAGTTCCGGATGACAAGCCGCCAGCGCCACCGCCATGGCCGCGCCCGCTGAAACGCCGTACGCACTCACGCGCACGCGATCAATCGGGTAGCGCGCCACCATATGCTCGATCATCTGCGCAACGGAGAACACCTCGCCGCGCCCGGGGAGCGCATCGGCCTGCCGGTACCAATTGAAGCAGCGCATCGGGTTGTTGCTGCGTTTCTGCTGCGCGAAGACGAGGTAGGCGCCCACGCTATCCGCGATGGCGCCCCAGCCGCTGAGCTTGAGGATCGACTCGGCATCCTGGCCGCAGCCGTGCAGCACCATCACCATGGGCCGCTTGCCTTCGAGCGAAACGGCTCCATGGGGCTCGCGCACGAACATGCGCAGGTTGCCGGGGTTATTGCCGAATGCCCTAAGCTCAACCAGCACAGCCCGCCTCCCTCCTTCTGCTTCACCGATTGCATTGTGCGCGCAGAACAGGATGGCGAGTGCACAAAGACCCTGCTTGATCAGTCCGTTCACGTGCAATGACATCAGGAACCGGTGCGCTCTCTGGTCGCTAGGACCATGGCGAAGAGGACGATCGGAGCAGCCAGCGCGATCCAGATGCCAAGGCTCTTCAGCAAGAAGGGCAGTAGCACCGTGAACGTGAGGCCGAAGGCAGCGATGTACAGGAAGGGCTTATGGATCTCGCCGCGCCTTCGATAATCAACGAAGAGCAGCGCCAGGGGGATGCAGCCGATGCCGCCGCCAAGCAGCAGGACGAACACCATCGACAAGGCCGCAGGCTCCATCCGATCTCATTTCAGCAAATGCTCCCGGATGAAGGCTATGGTCGCATAGAACTGGAAATCGCTGTTGCCCTTCTTGCGGAAGCCGTGGCCCTCGTCGTTGGCCATGAGGAACCAGACGGTGCCGCCCTTCTCCTTGATGCGGTCCTTCATCTGCACCGCCTCGCTGGCCGGCACACGCGGGTCATTGCCGCCCTGCACGATGAAGAGCGGCTTGGTGATCCTCTCGGCGTGATTGAGCGGCGAGATGCCCTCGAGGAAGGCGGCCATCTTGGGGTCGCGCTCATCGCCGTATTCCACACGGCGCAGGTCGCGGCGGTAGTCCTCGGTGTTCTTCAGGAAGGTGTTGAAGTTGCTGATGCCCACCACATCAAGCGCGCAACGGATGCGATCGGCGTAAAGCACGCTCACGGCCAGCGTCATGTAGCCGCCGTAGCTGCCGCCGGTCACCATCACGCGGTCCGCATCGAGGTCGGGCTGCGTGGCGATCCAATCGAGCAACGCGCCGATGTCCTTCACACTCTCTTCGCGCTTGTAGCCATTATCAAGGTCGAGGAAGGACTTGCCGTAACCGCTGCTGCCGCGCACGTTGGGGTAGATGATGGCCACGCCCAGCTCGTTCAGGAAGAAATTGTTGCGCCCTTGGAAGCCAGGGCGCGATTGACCCTCCGGCCCGCCGTGGATGTTGATGATCACCGGCCGCTTGCCGGTGAACTTCGCGTGCGGCCGATAGAGGTAGCCGCTGATGGTGCGCTTGTCGAATGAGGGCCACTTCACCAGCTCAGGCGCGCGGAGGCCGCTTACGTCCATGCCGCCGAGCTCGCTCTCCGTCCAACGGAGCAGCTTCTTGCTCGCCAGGTCCAACTCAAATACATCGCTCGTGCTGGCGTAGGTGGTGAGCGTGAGCCCGAGCGCGCGGCCATCCTTCGTGAAGCTCAAGCCGCCGATGAGTCCCACAGGCATGCCAGCCACCTCCTCATACTTCAGCGTGCGCGTGTCGAGGAGGTAGAGCTTCGAGAGGCCGTCCTCGTTGGTGGTGAAGGCCATGCGCGATCGGTCGTGCGTGAGCTCAACGCCGGCCACATCCCACGGGATCGCAGCCGTGATGGGCGTGAGCTTCTTCGACTTCAGATCGTAGATGCAAAGGCGATTGAACTCGCTGTCCTTGGTGCTCGTCAGGAAGATGCCCGTGCCCTCCGCATTCCAGGCGATCGCGCGGTAGGTGGTGCGCTCGTCCTTCAACGGGAGCAAACGCGTCTTCACCCCGGTGGCGATGTCGAGCACATGGATGCGGCTCTCGTTCACCGAGATGCCTTCGCCGATGAGCAATTGCTTGTCATCGATGCTCCAATCGCTGATGCCCCAGCCGCCGCCGCTGTTCTCGGCCACCACGCGGTCGGTCGCCGGATCCAAGGGATCCATCACGCGGATGTCGCGGTCCTTGCCGTTGCGCATGGTGCTGCTGTAAGCGATGCGCTTGCCGTCGCGGCTCCACGCCCCTCCCCCGTTCTGCGATCGTTTGCCATCGGTGAGCAGGGTGGCCTTGCCGTCGGCATCCATGCGGTAGAGCTGGCTGAATTCGTTGCCGCCCGCATCCTTGTTGAAGAGGAAGTAGCGCCCCCCATTCGGCTCGTAGTTGGCGCCGGCCACGGCATCCTCGTAGAAGGTGATCTGCGTGCGCGCGCCGCCGGGGAATTTCACCTGGTGCAGCTGACTGGTGATACCGAAGCGCGTGCTGATGAGCATCTCTTTGCGCACGGGGTGCCACGCTGCGAGCGAGGCCCCTCGTCCTTCCGTGTAGGAGCGCACCTCGCTGACCAGGCTGGCAGGCAAAGAAGGGATGCCCTCGACAGTGAGGTTATCGGTGACGGGAATGGTGGGGCCTTGGGCCGCTGCGGTCAACGGGAGCAGCGCAAGGATCAGGAGTGGAAGGGATGTGGCTCGCATGGGGATGGCGGCAAGGTAACCGCCGCGCCCATCGCGTTCAGACCATTTAACGCCTCCTGCCGATCGTCATGCCCGAAGCTCCGGCCAAACGGCGATCTTCGCCGCGCTAACCGAACAACATGAAGCCCCTTTCCACCGCTTTCGTCGCCGCAGCCATCGCACTGGCCTGCAGCAACGCGCCCGCAACGGCGCAGGACATCCACAGCTACGGCGCCAAGATCACTGCCGATGGGGCCATCAGCACCGCCGACCTCGCCAAGGCCATGAGCCAGAGCGACAGCATGGCCGTGAAGCTCGAGTGCGAGATCATCACCAGCTGCGTGAAGAAGGGCTGCTGGATGACCGTGCAGATGCCCAATGACCAGAAGATGATGGTGCGCTTCAAGGATTATGGCTTCTTCGTGCCCACCAAGGGCCTCGAGGGCAAGCGCGCCGTGCTGCAGGGCTACGCCACCAAGGAAGTGGTGGATGTGGCCACGCTGCGCCACTACGCCGAGGACGCCGGCAAGAGCAAAGAGGAGATCGAGAAGATCACCGAGCCGGAGAACAACCTGATGTTCCTCGCTGACGGCGTGCTGATCACCTTCTGATCACGTGATGGTGCAGCATGCATCGCGACCAAGGCCCGGGAGATTCTTCCGGGCCTTGGTCTTTAGCATGATCCCGCTCGCCTCAACCGCTCAGACCGCTCACGACCTGCTGCTGGGGCGCGAGCTGGCATTCACCGGCGCTGGACTGGGCGTGAACGGCATCGGCCTGCTGCTGCGCCATCAGAATGCTCGGAAGCCTGCACCCGTGATCAACCTCGAGCGCGTGCCTGCGATCGACCGATGGAGCACACGCCAATGGCATCCGCGCGCGCATCGAGCCAGCAACGTCCTCTTCCTCGGCGCGGTCACCGCATCGTTCGCAGGCGGTTTCGTGCTGCAAGGCAGCGATCACCCCTTCGATGCCGCAGCCATCACCGCCGAGAGCTTCCTGCTCACATCAGGGCTCACGAGCATCGCCAAAGAGCTGGTTCGGCGGCCCCGGCCCTATCGATTCAACCCCGATGTTCCGATCGCCATGCATCATGCACGTGAGGATTTCGTGAGCTTCTGGAGCGGTCATGCGGCCAACACCGCCGCCGTTGGATTCAGTTTGGCCGCGCTCGTGCAGCGCTCCGATGCATCACCAGGGATGAAGAGCGCCGTCTGGGCTGGAGCTATGGCTGCGCCCATCTGCATGGGCTACCTGCGCATGCGGGCCGGCAAGCATTTCCTCACCGATGTGTTCGTAGGCGCTTTGGTCGGCACTGCCGTGGGATTGGCGGTCCCCTACTTTCACCGCGAATCTGAATCGGACAAAGAACCATGAGCAAGATCGCCTTGGCCGTGCATGGAGGCGCCGGCACCATCGCCCGTGAACTGATGACGCCGGAGCGCGAGAAAGCCTACCGCGATGCACTCGAACTCGCATTGAAACGCGGCCATGCGATCCTGAAGGACGGCGGCGCGGCGCTTGATGCCGTGGAGGCCGCGGTGCGCGCACTGGAGGATTCTCCGCACTTCAACGCCGGAAGGGGGGCCGTCTTCAACGCCGATGGTCAGCACGAAATGGATGCGAGCCTCATGAACGGCAGCGACCTGCGCGCGGGCGCTGTCGCGGGCGTGCAGAACGTGAAGAACCCGATCACCCTCGCGCGTCGCGTGATGGACAAGAGCAGCCACGTGCTCATCAGCGGCATGGGCGCCTTCGAGTTCGCGCACAAGCAGAGAATCGAGTTGGAGGACGACCTCTACTTCTTCGATCAGTTCCGATACGACCAGTGGAAGGAGACGCAGGGAACCGATGTGTACCAGCTCGATCACAGCGACAAGGAGAGGAAGTTCGGCACCGTGGGAGCAGCGGCATTGGATGCGCACGGCCACCTCGCCGCCGCCACCAGCACCGGCGGAATGACGAACAAGAAGTGGCAGCGCATCGGCGACAGCCCGATCATCGGCGCGGGCACCTACGCCAATGATGCCACCTGTGCGGTAAGCTGCACCGGGCATGGCGAGAGCTTCATCCGCGCCGTGGCCGCGCACGATGTGCATGCGCTCATGGCCTACAAAGGGCTAACGCTCGCTGAAGCCGTGCGCGTGGTGGTGCATGAGAAGCTGCCGCCCCTCGAGGGCGATGGCGGCCTCATCGCCGTGGATCGCTCAGGCAACATCGTGCTCGACTTCAACTGCAGCGGCATGTACCGCGGGCACGTGGACGTTGATGGCATGTTACACACGGCGATCTTCCGGTGAGCATCGCGCCGAGAATGCGATCCTCCGCTCAGCTCGCGGCCTGCCCTACTTCTTCGCTTCCGCCGCTTTCCGCTTGAATCGGATGTGGAAGCGCTTTTCCTTCGGCGTCTCAATCTCTTCACCGAGCAGATAGCCCCAAGGCTCCAGCGAGGGCACGCTATCGCAGACCACTTTCAGCATGCCGGTGATGGGGATCGCGAGCAACATGCCCGCCACGCCCCAGAGCATGCCGAAGCCGATGAGCGCCACCAGGCTCGCGAGCGGATTGATGCTCACGCTGCTGCCCACCACCTTGGGCGTGATGAAGTTGTTGTCGAGCGCCTGCACCACGAGCACCACGGCCAACGCAACGATGGCCGCGCTGTAGCTGTCCTTGGTCACGAGCGCCACGAAGACCGGAAGCAGGCTGCCGAGCAACGCACCCACGTACGGCACCACGTTGAGCACGGCGAGCAGGAAGCCCAGCAGCAGCGCGTACTTGAGGCCGATGAGCGCGAAGCCGATCGCGCAGAGCGAACCGAAGATGAGCGCGACGGTGAACACGCCTTGCACGTATTTCCGCGAGAGCGCGCTGATCCGCACCATCACTTCGAGCACGGCGCCTTCGCGTGTGGTGCCCAAGCGGGTGAAGAAGGTGCGGAAGCGTTCCTTCAGCAAGAGCAAGAGGAACACGAAGACCGGGATGGGCGCGATGGCCGCCAGCGCGGAGCCGGTGCCTTGGAAGAGCTTGACGGCCGCTTGGCCGCCCCAGCTGGCCACGCCGCTGAGGTGCTCATTGAACCACGCGATCTGCGCGCGACGGTCCATGTCAGTCTGATCCTCCAACCAGGTGAGCATCCACTCCCCTTTCGTCGCGAAGCGCTCCTGCAGCACGGGCAGTTCCTTGCCGAAGCTCGCGACCTGCCAACCGATCACGAAGAAGAGGCCCAGCACCAGCAGCACCAGCAGCAAAGTGGCCACCAGCGCGCCCGCCCACCGTGGCAAGCGCTTCTCTGAAGCACGCGCAACGGGCAATAGCAAGAAGGCGAAGAGCCCGCTCACCACCAGTTGCAGGATCAGGTCGCGGCCATAGTAGAGCACGACCACCGTGAGCACCACCGCCACGAGGGTGTACACGTAGCGCTGCAGCGTATCGCTTCCGGGGGCGAAGGGCATGGGGTGCATCCCGCCTAAGCGGGACGGTGAAGGTAGAAGCCTCAGCGCAGCCACTTCCACTCCAGCACGAAGGTGCCGAAGGGCAGCACGGAAGCGAGGCCAACGCCCACGATGCGCTCGGGGTCCCACTTCAACTTGGTAAAGAGGGGAACAGCGGTCACCCAGTACGCGATGAAGAGCACGCCGTGCGCCCAGCCAGTGTACTTCACGGCCAAGGGCATATCGGCGAAATACTTCAACGGCATGGCGATGAAGAGGAGCAGCAGGAAGCTGATGCCCTCAGCGATGGCCACGGTGCGGAAGCGGCGGATGTGGGGAGATTGCATGCTCAATTCCTCACCGGCACCCGCACCGCGCTGAACTGCTTCTGCTGCACGCTGTAGCTATGCCCCTTGCTGATGATGTGCACCTTCATGCCTTCGATGCTGAAGGGTTCGCCTTCCTCCACATCGGCATAGTCGCTGTAGGTGATGTCGTGGCCATCGAAGATCATCACCTGTCCGCTGCCGATGGTCTCCAGCATATCGGCGTCGGTGATCACCACGCCGGTGTCCTCGCCGAGGCCGATGCCGATGGCCGATGGGTTCGCAGCCACGGCCTGCGTGAGCCGGCTGAAGCGACCGCGCTCCACGAAATGGCTGTCGATGATCACATCCTGAATGAGCGATGCGCCTGTGGTCAGCTTCACACCGCCCTTGATCAGGCCGCTGGCGCTGTGGCCCTGGTAGATCATGGTGCTGCTCATGCACATGGCGCCGGCGCTGGTGCCCGCGATCACGAAGCCCGCCTCTTCCTCGTAGCGGCGCTTCATCAATTGCAGGAAGGCCGTACCGCCGAAGATGGTGGTCAGCCGCAGCTGGTTCCCGCCGCTCATCATCACGCCATCGCACTTCGAGAGGCGCTTGATCATGTCCATCTTCACCTGGCTGCGGTCGCGGATGTCGAGCACATCCACGTTGGTGACGCCCAGCTTGCCGAAGGCCTCGATGTAGTTGGCGCCGACCTCTTCCGGGATGCTGCTCGCGCTGGTGATCACCGCGATGCGCGCCGAGGTGCCGCCCATCTCGTCCACCACGCGGCGGAGGATGCCCTCTTCGATGAAGTTGTGGGAGAAGACCTTGGTGTTGTGCCCCGCTTCGGGCTCCTTGCCCTTGTCCTCGTTGCCGCCGATGGCGATGAGCTTGCCTTTGGGTGTCATTCGTTGCGTTTACCCCCGCCCCCGGCAGCCAAAGTACAGGATGCACCGCTCCACGTAATCCCTGTGTTGCCGAAGTATGAACAGGGTTCCTTGCATAGGGGTTTTCACCACTCCCATCATCAAAGGCCGCAGGCTGCTTCCTGCCACGCAACTCGCAGTTCGCAGTGACCGGCTTCGATTGAATCAGCCAACCCGCAACGCCTCACGCTTACCCCGATGCGCATCCTCGAACTCAAGGCCATGCGTGGCCCCAATTACTGGTCGGTCCGTCGCCACCACCTCATTGTCATGCGCCTCGACATCGAGGACCTGGAGCAGAAGCCCACGGACAAGATCCCGGGATTCTACGAGCGCATCACAGCGCTGCTGCCTACCATGGTCAGCCATCGCTGCAGCGAGGACAAGGAAGGCGGCTTCTGGGAACGCGTGAAGCGCGGCACATGGATGGGCCATGTGATCGAGCACATCGCGCTGGAGATCCAGACGCTGGCGGGAATGGAAACGGGATTCGGACGCACGCGGAGCACGCGCGACGAAGGCGTGTACAACGTCGTCTTCAGCTACATCGAGGAACCTGTGGGCATGTATGCGGCGAAAGCCGCCGTGCGGATCGCCGAGGCGCTGATCAGTGGGGAGAAGTACGACCTGCAGGACGACATCCAGAAAATGCGCGAGTTGCGCGAAGAATCGCGGCTCGGGCCCAGCACCGGCAGCATCGTGGCAGAGGCGGTCTCGCGCGGCATCCCCTACCTGCGCTTGAATGGACAGAGCCTGGTGCAACTCGGGCACGGCATCCACCAGAAGCGGATCCGCGCCACCATCACCAGCAAGACCAGCAACATCGGCGTGGAGATCGCGTGCGACAAAGAGGAGACCAAGCAACTGCTGGAGAGCTACGAGATCCCGGTCCCGAAAGGCCGCGTGGTGCGCACCGAGGAAGGACTGGAAGCTGCTCTGCAAAGCGTCGGCTATCCATGCGTGATCAAGCCCGTCGGCGGCAACCACGGACGCGGCGCCACCATCGGCATCAAGACTTTGGAAGAAGCCAAGGTGGCTTTGGCCAAGGCGAAGGAGATCAGCCGCAGCGTAATCGTGGAGCGCTACATCACCGGACTTGATCACCGCTTGCTCGTGATCAACCACCGCTTCATCTGCGCGGCGAAACGCACGCCGGCCTGCGTGGTCGGTGATGGCAAGAGCACCATCGCGCAGCTGGCCGATGAGGTGAACAAGGACCCGCGTCGCGGCTACGGCCACGAGAACGTGCTCACGCGCATCGACATCGACGATCACACGCTGAAGCTGCTCGCGCTCAAAGGCCTCACGCCCGATAGCGTTCCGGCGAAGGACGAGACCGTTTACCTGAAGGCCACCGCCAACCTCAGCACCGGCGGCACCGCCGACGATGTCACCGAAGTGGTGCATCCGTTCAACGTCTTCCTCGCCGAGCGCATCAGCCGCATCATCGATCTCGACATCTGCGGCATCGACATCATGACGGACGACATCAGCCTGCCATTGAACGAATCAGGCGGTGCTGTGCTCGAAGTGAATGCCGCCCCCGGTTTCCGCATGCACTTGGATCCCACCGGCGGCATCGGCAAGAACGTGGCGGAACCCGTGGTGGACATGCTCTTCCCGCCGGGCACGCCGAGCCGAATCCCCATCATCGCCATCACCGGAACGAACGGAAAGACCACGACCACGCGCCTCACCAGCGCACCTCATGCGCAGCGTGGGCTACAAGGTGGGCATGACGTGCAGCGACGGCGTGTACATCATGAACCGCCTGCTGATGAAAGGCGATTGCACTGGCCCGGCCAGCGCGCAGTTCGTGTTGAAGGAACCCGTGGTGGACATGGCCGTACTGGAAACAGCGCGCGGTGGCCTGGTGCGCAGCGGTCTCGGCTTCGAGCATTGCGATGTGGCCATCGTCACCAACGTGGCGGCCGATCACTTGGGCTTGAAGGACATCCACACGCTGGAGGAACTCGCCCATGTGAAGAGCACCGTGCCGCGCAGCGTGCGTCGCGATGGCTACGCCATCCTCAACGCCGACGATGAGCTCGTGATGGCCATGCGCAAGCAGTGCGATTGCAAGATCGCCCTCTTCAGCCTCGACGAGAACAACCGCTTGATCCGCCAGCACTGCAAGCTGGGTGGCCTGGCCGCGATCTACGAGAACGGCTTCGTCACCATCAGCAAGGGCGAGTGGAAGCTGCGTATCGAGAAGGCCGTGAACATCCCCATCACCTACGGTGGCAAGGCGGTCTTCAACATCCAGAACGTGCTGCCCGCCGTGCTCGCCGCCTACGTGCAAGGCGTGAAGATCGAAGAGCTGCGCGAAGCGCTGATGACCTTCGTTCCATCCGCCGCGCAGACACCGGGCCGCCTGAACCTCTTCCAGTTCAAGAACTTCCAGGTGGTGGTGGACTACGCCCACAACCCGCACGGCTTCGAGGCGCTCGGCAAGTTCCTCAGCAAGATCCCGGACAGCCCGAAAGTGGGCGTGATCGCCGGCGTGGGCGACCGCCGCGACGAGGACACCGTGAACCTCGGCCGCCTCAGCGCGCAGATGTTCGATGAGATCATCATCCGCCAGGACCGCAACCTGCGCGGCAAGACCGACGACGAGATCATCGCGCTCATGGTGAAGGGCATCAAGGAGGTGGACCCCAACAAGCCCTACATCATCATCAAGAAGGAGGAGGAAGCCATCCGACATGCCATCTCAACCGCCAAACCCGGCAGCTTCCTCACGCTCTGCAGCGATGTGGTGCCCGATGCGCTCGCCCTTGTGCTGAAGCTGAAGGAGGAGGATGAGAAGGTGGCCTTCAGCAAGGAGGATATCCCGAACAGGAACAAGGAGTTGGTGGACGACCCACCCCCACCTTAATTCACCTTGGTCCCTTTCTTTTTTTAGGCGATGCGAATTTCCTGCGGCAAGCTACGCCAAATTTCCTAAAGGCGATTAACCCAAGCGTGACCTCGCTGGTTAACGACCGATCAATTCGTGCCTTGCAGGATTCTAAGCTCGGATCATCCCAAGTGAGGATCAGGTCGTGCCAGAAGGCATTTCAAGTGCCACCCATGTCACCAAGATTGTACAGTGTGTATCCAACAATTGGAAGTGCTCTCAAACGGATGTGTGATGAGTTCATTCTCCAGGTCGACCCGATGACTTCAACCGATATTGGTTCGCGAGAATATGGGATAACGGTCAGTTTTCGAGAAACCCAAGACATAGCGGTGGACCGATGCAATCGTCAATGAAGACAACGTTAGGGCTGGATTAAATCTACATTCAAGCAAAGCGCTTCACCCAGAACAAAGTGCATCCTGATGTGCGGATTTTATCGGTAATATGGTCTCGATACGTCAAGGGTTTGTTACCACTTCGAAATTCGACCAAGGAGCGATTCAAAAGGCGAAGGCTGCTCACCGCAAGTTGTTCTGATGGTTTGCGGTCTTGTTGACTTGATGCATACCTATTGCGTGGGCGTGCAGGTGAAATCCTCTTACGAAGTCAAGCAAATTGATGAGGACTTCTTCCAGGAGTCTTAACCACAAATCTTGCCTTAAGCTCACGGAGACCCGTTGTCCGGCGCCCAGCTGCGGATCTTGCCTAGACCATTGCAGGGTTTCCGCTGATTGCGGCCCACCCAAACCTGCGCAGCGGTCTGCCGTCTTCGGCGACCTTGCGCCTGAGGGATGGCAAAATGCGCCCCCTACCTTCGTTCCATGCGCTACGCTTATTCCACGCTCTCCGAGGCTGTGAACGACCTCCAGCGCCGCGGCTACCGACGACCTTACCGTGGCCGAGCATTGCGTGGTCTGCAACGCGCGCGGCATCAACCTCGATCCGGCTGAGTTCGAGATCGACGAGTTCCACCGTTTCGAAGGCAATTCCGACCCCGAGGACCAGAGCATCGTGTATGCCATCAGTTCGAAATCGGGCGATATCAAAGGGGTCCTGGTAAACGCCTACGGCCCGGATGCCTCCAGCCTCACGCAGGAGATGGTGCGCAAGCTGGCCACGCACTGAGCGCGGCCTTCTGCCCCTCTGTCGCGGATGTTCGTTGGTTCGGACGGCGACCCGGACCACGCCAGCAGATCTCATGAACTTGCGCAGGGCCTGCCGCCTCAGCGGCACAGCATGCCACCCCTCACATTCCGCATGGCACTTGTTCCATCGGCCGCTACCGAACTGTCGGTCAACCATGGTCACAACGCCGGGCAAAGGCTGGCGCAGTGGCTGCCGTGAAAGGGCTTGCCATCTAGGTGCTCACGACCCGAGCCGCTTCAGCTGGCTGCCGTACGCCGCCGTGATGCCAACGGCCATCAGCGGACCGAAGACGCCGAGCATGTCCCAAGGCAGGTACAGGTGCGGCACGAAGATCCCCAGCAACTGCGCCCCTGCATAGAGGTAGAAGCCGTTGCGCCTTCCGCGCCAGATGCCGATGGCCCCCACCAGGCGCAGCACGGTGCGCAGGAAGAAGACACCCATGAGGGCAGGGCCATGCGCGTGCAGGATGGCGATCATCGAATCGAACTTGTCCGGGTCCTCGTCGCCGAGCATGGTCCGCGCGTCATCGAAGAGTGCATTGAACTCATCGAAGGGCATCTGCTGCACGGCGAACATGGCCAGGATGCCGAGGCCATAGACCAGCGTGAAGAGGCCGGTATTGATGAAGGTGGCGATGCCAAGACCGGCGATCAGGCCGGGACGCTCAACGCTGCCGCTTTCGTCGGGAAGGAAGGTGTTTGCCATGGCTCTGGGATCAGCGGCGCCAAAGTACCCGAAGGACGGTGAGCATCGTCACGATGGATTCCCGAAGGATGGATCACCTTGGCAGCGACCTTTAACCGGTGCGCCGCGTATGACGCTCCCATTCAAACCGCTGCAAGATGCCCGACACCGCTTACCTCAAATGGCTCCACGAAGTCGAACTCTCCGACATCCCCACCGTGGGCGGCAAGAACGCCAGCCTCGGGGAGATGATCCAAAACCTGGGCAAGCTCGGCGTGAAGGTGCCCGGCGGCTTCGTGGTCACCGTGGCGAGCTATGAGGCCTTCATCGCCTTCAACGAGCTCGATGCCAGGATCCGCGAGCTGATCGATAAGATGGACCCGGAGGACGTGGAGAGCATCCGTCGCGCTGGCCTCGCCGTGCGTGCCTTGGTGAAGAACGGCAAGTTCCCGGAGGCGATCAGCAACGACATCGTGGCGCGCTACCTCGAGATGAGCAAGCAGTACGGACAGGATGCCACCGATGTGGCCGTGCGCTCATCCGCGACTGCGGAAGATCTTCCCGATGCCTCTTTCGCCGGACAGCAGGAGACCTACCTGAACGTGCGCGGTCCGGAGGAACTGCTCGTGGCCGTGCGCAACTGCTTCGCCTCGCTCTTCACCGACCGCGCCATCGTGTACCGCCACAACCTGGGGTACGACCACTTCAACATCGGCCTGAGCGTGGGGGTGCAGAAGATGGTGCGCTCCGATCTCGCCTCATCCGGCGTGGCCTTCTCGCTCGACACCGAGAGCGGCTTCAAGGACGTGGTGCTCATCAACGGCAGCTACGGCCTCGGCGAGATGGTGGTGCAGGGCAGCGTGAGCCCCGATGAATTCCTGGTGTTCAAGCCCACGCTCAACGAAGGCTTCAGCAGCATCATCGAGAAGAAGCTCGGCAACAAGGACCGCAAGATGGTCTACGGTGTGGAGCCCGGCAAGCCCGTGCTCGTGATCCCCATGGAGCGCCCGCATGCGCAATCGCTTCTGCATCAGCGATGATCAGGCGTTGGAGATCTCGCGCAGTGTGGTCGCCATCGAGAAATACTACAGCGACAAGAAAGGGCCACTGGTGCCCCATGGACGTGGAGTGGGCCGTGGACGGGCTCAACAAGAAGCTCTTCATCGTGCAAGCCCGGCCCGAGACCATCCACAGCCGCAAGGCCAGCGACCGCGTGGTGGAATACAAGTTGAAACCGGAGCGCGAGAGAAGATGATCACCAAGGGCATCGCCATCGGCGATCGCATCGGCAGCGGCAAGGTGCGCATCCTGTACAGCCTCGACGGTCGCGGTGGCGGCACCGACGGCAAGGACTTCCAACAGGGCGATGTGCTCGTGACCGACATGACCGACCCCGATTGGGAGCCGATCATGAAGAAGGCCAGCGCCATCATCACCAACAAAGGCGGCCGGACCTGTCACGCGGCCATCGTGGCGCGCGAGATGGGCGTGCCGGCCATCGTGGGTTGCGGCAACGCCACGGACCTGCTCGATTCGCATCAGCTACCTGATCAACGGCTACGAGGACGAGGAGACCTTCTTCGTGAAGAAGCTGAGCTACGGCATCGCCAAGATCGCCAGCGCCTTCTACCCCAACAAGGTCATCGTGCGCTTCAGCGACTTCAAGAGCAACGAGTACAAGAACCTCTTGGGCGGCGAGCACTTCGAGCCGACCGAGGAGAACCCGATGATCGGCTGGCGCGGCGCCTCGCGCTACTACAGCGAAGCGTACAAGGAAGCCTTCGGGCTGGAGTGCAAGGCGATCCGCCGCGTGCGCGAGAAGATGGGCCTGAAGAACGTGGTGGTGATGGTGCCCTTCTGCCGCACCGTGGAAGAGCTGAAGAAGGTGAAAGCCGTGATGGACGAATACGGCTTGAAGCCGCGGCAAGGAGGGTCTGGAGCTCTTCCTGATGGCCGAAGTGCCCAGCAACATCATCCTGGCCGAGGAGTTCGCCAAGTACATCGATGGCTTCTCCATCGGCAGCAACGACCTCACCCAGCTCACCCTCGGCCTGGACCGCGACAGCGCCCTTGGTGGCGCACCTCTACGACGAGCGCAACGAAGCCGTGAAGCGGATGCTCCGCATGCTCATCACCAGCGCCAAGAAGACCAAGACCAAGGTGGGCATCTGCGGCCAAGGCCCCAGCGACTTCCCCGACTTCGCGCAGTTCCTGGTGGAACTCGGGATCGATTCCATCAGCGTTACGCCGGATTCACTGCTGCGCACGATCAAGGCGATCGCGGAGGTGGAGGCGAAGGTGCCGAGCGTGGATGGGGTGAAGGCGTAACAAGCGGCTCGGCTTCCGCAGGATTCGCCAATTTCGCCGGACACGTTCCCCACCATGGATCTCCTGCATCACATGACCGAATACTACAAGGGCGAGCGCCTCGGCGCCATCTGCTATACCGTGGGCGGCATCGTGTTCCTGCTGCTGGCCTTCGCGATCTGGAAGGTGGCGGAGCCGGGTACGATTACACGCGGCATGCTGGTGCCCGTATTGATCGTGGGCGTGCTTGGTGCAGCCGCCGGACCTTTCCTGCTGCGCAGCAACAACCAGCGCCTGGAACGATTCCCGAAGGAGATCACGGCCGATGCGAAGGCCTTCCTCGCTACGGAAGGCGCGCGCATGACGGGCGTTCACAACACCTGGCTGCCGCTGAAGATCGCTTGGACGGTACTGCTGATCGCCGGGGTCTGCCTGGCCTTCATGGGCGGCACGCCTACGTGGAAGGGCGTCGGCCTAGGGCTGATGCTGATCGGCACCATTGGGCATACAGTTGATGGCATCGCCAGCGAGCGCAGCCGCATTTATGTGGAGCGTCTCGCCGATGCAAGCTGATCTCCCACGCACGTTGGCGACCCATTCATGCGTTAGGCATGCATGAAAGCCCTCATGGTCCTTGCCCTCATCCTGTTGCTGTGCTCCTGCGCCAGCAGCTACAGCGTGCGCAAATGCGATGGGCGCCGTGGTGAGCGCGTGCCGATGGGCGTGCTCTGATGTCTATTGAACGACGAGGATGCGCTGCCGCGAGAGCACGCTGCCATCCTTGTCCGTGATAGTGGCCAGATAACCGCCAGGCAGCAGGCCATCGATGCGCTGGCTCCCCGTGCTGCCGATGGTCCGATCCATGATCGTCCGCCCAGCGGCATCATGGACAAAGAGCCGGTTGCTGCCTTCGAGACCCGTGACCAGGAAGCCGCCAGCCGAAGGATTCGGCACGAACTGGACCGCCGTCGCCTCCTCCTCACCGGTCCCGGTCACGATCGGCTCGCAGTTCACGTACTCGATGTAGTTGTTCAACCCATGCGCGCAGATGGCCCCGTTCAAATAGAGGCCGTCATCCTCATAGTTGCACGCCAGTCCCGGCAGGTTCGGGAAATTGATCACGCCCAGGTGTCCTTCGGCATAGCGCGCCACGTAGATCCGTCCATCGGGTCCCAGCTTGATGCTGCCATAGGCTTCCGTGATCACGGATTCGAGCAGCACGACGCGACTATCGATGATGGTCTGAGGATCGTTGCTGCTCAAGTCGAATTGATAGAGGTAGTTGTGATCGGTGGAGAAGAAATTGAATGCCTTCCAGGTGCCGCCATAGAGCTTGGTGCCGTCCGGCGAGAAGGCCACGCCGAAATCGCCGCGCGATGGCGGCAAGAGCAACGGATCGCTCACGGCACCTGTCGCACGGTTGAACGCGAACAAGGCGAGCACGTCGGAATCGGGGGTATCGCCGGAGCCATTGCCCGCCAACGCCAGTCGTTCACCGTCGACACTGAAGCGCATCTCGCCGCGCGCATTCATGTTCGAGCCGCAGGCCGGGAAAGCAGGACCGACCACGGAGACGATCGGTGTGGCATCCACGCCGCTTGCTGTGAGCAGGTAGGCGAGGAACTCATTCTGCGGGTAGGCATGCGCCAGGATCCAGACATCGGTGCCGTTGGCATGCCGGGTCGCCGCGACATGCTCGGAGCTCACGCCGCCCGGGAAAAGCGGATTGCCCGCTGATACCACATCGCCGTAACCGCCCGCAGCGCTCATATCCACGATATGTGAGCGCAGGTGGCCCGCAGCGGTGCCTTGCACGGTGGTGGTGACGATGTGGAACACGTTCGCTGATGCAGGCTGCTGCACGATGATCACCTGGCTGAGTGAGCCGCTGTTCGCGATGGGCAGCACCCCATTGGGCATCTGCGCATGGTCCCTGTTCCACACCTTCTGCCCATTGGTGTAGAAGAGCAGGTCGCCCGAAGGGCCGCTCACCGCCGAGCATCCTTCGAATCCATCGTTTCCACCGGTGATCACATCCGGCTGGCACGCATGGAAATCGATGCCGACATCGTAGCCGAATTGCCAGATCATTCCGTGGGACTGCGCCTGCACTAGAGGATTGAGCGCGATGCTGACTAGGAGGGCGAAAAGGCGCATGATGAATGGTCGAATATAGACGGCCATGCCGCTCAGGTAGTGTCTCAGTTTGAGCCAATGCACCAGGGTTGATGCAGCCCAGCTAGCGGCTAGGGTAGAGCGGTTCAGAAACCACGTGCGGTAGGTGTCCACGGCCAGCGCGGCCGCGCCCGGCTCGGATAGCCTGTGCTGCGGGCCTTGTGCGAGCCGGGACTGCGGCTTTGGCCGTGGTTGATCTTTGGCGGAAGCCCCGCAGAGTTGATGCGGGGTCCATCAAGGGAAAGGTGGAAATGATACTCGGCATTGAGACTTCGCAAACTGAGACACTACCGCCGCTCAATCGCCCTCCTTCATCCAACGCACGGCATCGAGCACGGCTTGATGCAGGATGTTGCCGTGATCATGGCGCGGCATCACATTCATCCGCACCTGGATCGCTGGGTTCCTTTGGAGCAGACGGGCGAGCCTCCTCGCTCCGTTCACCATCACCTTCCCCTCCTTCCCCACCGCGATCCACACCTGCTTGGGCGCGGTGTCAGGTAGCTTCGTGAAAGCGGCCTCGCGGGCCAGCACCGATCCATTGTCCCACCAAAGGCTCGGGCTCACCACCATGTACCGTGTGAAGAGCTCGGGCCGCTCCATGAGCACTTCGGCGGCCAGCAGCCCGCCCAGCGACTGTCCGATCAGCGTCCGTTCACTGCTGGTTCGATATGTGGAATCGATGAACGGGATCAGCTCATCACCGAGGAATCGGATGAAGTTCGCCGAGCCGCCCGTGGTGGGGAACTGCTCCTTGTCCTTGATGATCGTGGTGGGGTGCGTGAAGTCGCGCTTGCGATCGGTGTTGGCGATGCCGACGACGATGGTCTGAGGGAGCCAGTTGATCCACGGCATGCTGGCGAAATCGACGAGGCCGGCCAAGTGGAAGAAATCCTCATCGAGCCCGCCATCGAGCGCGTAGATCACCGGATACCGGCAAGCGCTGTCCGGCGAGTAATCCATGGGAAGCCGGATGTGCAGCATGCGCTCCTCTCCCAGCGCCCTTGAATGAAGCACGCGCTTCTCACCAAGAACCAGCGGGACCGCCTCCTGCGCTTGCGCAGCAGCGATGGAAAGCGAGCCATGCGCGAGCAGGGCGAACAGAGAACGATTCATGCCAATCGGTTCAGGCTGAAAAAGTAACAGGCCACAGCTCAGCCGCTTCCTTTGCCGCATGGAACTGCGCCGCCTGATCACCGTGGAGGAGATGCTGCCTCACCTCAACTTGATCCAGCAGCTCACGCCTTCGTTGACGACAGCGGAATACCGATCGCTCCTCGAGGCCATGATCCCGCATCGTTACGCCATGCTCGCCGCCTTCGAGGGCGATGCGTGCCTGGGCCTCAGCGGCTATTGGATCGGACACAAGCTCTACTGCGGGCGCTACCTCGAGATCGACAACTTCGTGGTGGATGCCAAGCACCGTTCGCGCGGCATCGGGCAGTTGCTCGTGGACGAGCTGATCCGCATCGCGCAGCGCGAAGGCTGCATGAATGTGATGCTCGATGCCTACTTGGAGAACACCGCGGGCCATCGCTTCTATGAGCGCCATGGCTTCATGAAGCGCGGGTACCACTTCATCAAGCCGCTCTGATCGGCGAGCGGCGGGGCTCTATCCGCGCTTCCTTTGCGGCATGGCCACCATCACCATCGAGCTGCGCGGCGAGTACATCGAGCTGAATCAATTGCTGAAGCTCGCCGGCGTGTGCGACAGCGGTGGGCAGGGGAAGCAGCTCGTTGCAGAAGGGCGTGTGAAAGTGGATGGCCAGGTGGAAATGCGCAAGACCAACAAGATCCGCGCAGGCCAGGTGGTGGAGTGCGAGGGAGCGAGGATTGAGGTGGTGGCCTAGGCCGCTATGGCCTTTCCGAGCAGCGACCGCCGATAGACGCCATCGAGCATCAGGATGGCGAGAATGACCAAGGCCAGGACCATGAAGCCCGCCAAGCCGACCACCGAGCCCACGAGCGGATGCCCGCCCCACGCGAAGAGCACGGCGCCACCGGCACTGCCGTTGATGATGCCATGAAGCACAGCCGACGACCAGATGCTGGCGCTCCGCGTGCGTGACCAATCGAAGATGAAGGACGCGAGCAGGCAGAACAGCACCATCATGCCGATGCCGATGACGGGATAGCCCGGATAGTTGTGGCCCATGGCGATCAATGGCGCATGCCACAGCCCCCAGAGAACACCCGTGAAGCCGATCCGCCCAAGCGCGCTCCACCCCTGCAGCTCCTGGTACAGATAGCCGCGCCAGCCCAATTCCTCGCCGAGCATGAAGACGAGGTTCAACGAGAAGGCCGAGAGCACGGCCACCACCTGCACACCGATGAGCAGCAGCCAAGCAGGAATCTCCAGCATCCAGGCGTTCTTCGCTGCATCAGCCGGTGACGCACCGAACTGGGCGCTCAGTTCAAGCAATGCCGACGCCAGGCGCGTGGTGCTCACCTCGGCATGGCCGAACAAGGCGAAGCCCAGCACATCGCCGAAAAGGTGCTGCACCAGCAGGTAGAGCGGCGATAGCGAGAGGCCTACGGCGATGGTGCCGACGAGGATGCGTCCATTCGTTCCGGCGATGCGCAACCCGAGACCGCTCCAGGATCGGCGATCGAAATGGCGCTGGCAGATGATCGCCGCGATCGCCGGACCCAGCATGCAGAGAGCAGCGAGCGCCATGTATCCCAACCCCGATCCCGCGTTGATCCCGAAGAGCCAGCCAAGGCCCGCGAGCAGCCAGGTGAAGCCGAAGGCGATGGCGCAATAGCGCACGAGGCGTTGGTTCGTATCGCTCATGCTCACATGCTCGGTCGCGTGACCTTCACGTAATCCAGCTTCAGCACTTCATTGCCCGGCAGCGGCTCGCGCAGCTGCAAGGCACCGGCCCGCTTTCCTCCGCCCATGACCGCGCCCACCTTCAGCGCGGCGTTGCAGCGATCGATGCTGATGCGCGGCGCCGACACCCGCGAGGCGATCACGAAGCCATCGTCCCACCAGCCGATGCTGCTGAGGTTGAGCTGTCCGCTGATGTAATCGATCACCGGCGCGCTCATCTTGCCGTTCCAGTAGATGCCGCTGAGATCGACGGCAGCGCGCGGCGGCATGTTCACATGGATGCTGGCCTTGCGGGCGGCGTGCTCCACATGGAAGTTCGAGAGCGCGAACTGCTTCACCACGGTATTGCGCGCGGGCTGGTCTTCCCGGCCATCGATCGCGGCGCTGAGGAAGAGGTCGTGATCGCAGGGCGCGCCCTCGCTGATGCAATCCGTCAGGCGCACGCCGCTGCTGTGCAGCACGCTGAAGGCTTGCGTGGTGGTGGCCGTGCAATACACGCGGCATTGCTCCAGCACCGTGTGGTTGCTCTGGCTGTTGCTCCACGATGCGCCGGGCCAATCGCCTTGGCGCACCACGATGCCGCGCGCCTTGGGGTTCGTGACCAGCACGTTGCTCATGCGCGCCATCAGGCAGAAGCGCAGGTCGATGGCCGCCTCGCTCTGTCCCACGAAGCGCACGTTCTCGATCACGCTGCCCAGCGTGGCCTTCAGATCGATGGCCTTCTTGCCGCCCTCAATCGCCGCGAAATCGCGGATCGCGTAGCGGCTGCCCACGCGGGCCAGCGCATCCTTCTGGTCCTTGATCGCGCGTGTGAAACCGTTGCTGTTGGGCCCGAGCACCAGCTTCGCCCCTGCCCCATCGATCACGAGCAGTTGGGCGTCGGGCAGCACGATGTCGGTGTTGCACTTGTACACGGCCGCAGCACTGAAGCTCACACGCGTCGCGTCTTTGGGGAGCGTCGCGAAGAAGCCGGCCACATCGCTCATGGGCACCACGTAGTCCTTGGCGCAGGCAAGGATTGGCGCGAGCGCCACGAGCGAGATGAACATCCGCATGCCCGCGAAGATCCATCGAAGCGCGCGAGCCACCAACTTTGGCGCAATGCCGAAGCCTGCATTGATCCTCATCCACGGCTTCCCGCTCGACGGGAGCTTCTGGCAACCGCAGGTCGAAGGCCTCTCATCGGTTGCTGAGGTGCTCGCGCCCGATCTGCGCGGCTTCGGCACTGACCGTCGTGAACTGCCAAGCGCCATGTCCATGGAAGCCTATGCCGATGACCTGCGCGCGTTGCTCGATGGGCGCGGCATCGAGCGCGCCGTGCTTTGCGGCCTGAGCATGGGCGGGTACGTGGCCATGGCCTTCGCGGAGCAATGGCCCGAACGCGTGCAGGGGCTGATTCTCTGCAACACCCGATCGAACGCCGACACCGATGCAGGCAAGACCGCACGCGAACAGACCGCATTGGATGCGTTGGACAAAGGCGCGGCCGTGATCGCCCGCGCGATGATCCCGAAGGTGCTCAGTGAACGCACACGGCGGGAGCAGCCCGATGCGACCGCACGCGTTGAAGCGATCATGGCAAGCCAACGGCCAGAGGCCATCGCAGCGGCATCACGCGGCATGGCCCTCCGTGCCGACCGCACGCATGTGCTGCGCAACTTCAACGGACCCGCACTGATCATCACCGGTAGCGATGATGCGCTGATGCCCCTGCCTACCAGCGAAGCCATGCATGCTGCTTTGCCCGGTAGTCGATTGATAGTGATCGAGGGCGCTGCGCATCTCAGTAGCGTGGAAGCGCCGGAGCAGTTCAATGCGGAGGTGTCGCTGTTCCTCAAGCAACTTGCGTGAACCATGCTTGAACTCGATCTCTCCGCATTCCCGGTCCTGCGCACCGAACGCTTGGTGCTGCGCGAAATCACCGCTGCCGATGCGCCCGCGCTCTTCGCCTTGCGCACCGATGAACGCGTGATGCGGCATCTGGCCCGCCCGCGCGCCAGCACAGAGCAGGACGCCGCCGGACTCATCGAACAGATCGCCGAGGGCCGGAGCAAAGGGACCGGCATCACCTGGGGCATCAGTCTTCCCGATGCGACCAAGCTCCTTGGCACGATTGGCTTCTACCGGCTCCGGCCCGAGCACTACACGGCAGAGGTGGGCTACCTCCTTAGTCCGGATCATTGGCGCCAGGGGTTGATGACGGAAGCCTTGATCGCCGTGACAGCGCATGGATTCGGCATGGGCTTCTGGCGGATCGAAGCCATCACGGATCCAGCCAACGCGGCATCGCGCGGCTTGCTCGAGCGCAGCGGTTACCGGTACGAAGGCACCTTGCGCGGCAACATGCACTGGCAAGGCACGCAGCTCGACTCCGCGGTATACGCCCGACTGGCCTCGGACTGAAGGATCCGTCGGCTGCTTGCGGCCATCCAAGGCTGGTGCCCCGTCTCTCAGCGAGTCGCTGCCAGCCACTGAGCACATCGGTTAGCTTGGCCCCCAAACCACTATTTGCGAATGCGCGCTCTTTCCGCTCTTCTCCTGGCTTCCATGCCCACGGCCGCCCTCTTCAGCCAATGCCCCGCCGGGCAGATGGAGATCACCATCGAGGTGCTCACCGACGATTGGGGCAACGAGACCTATTGGCAGCTGGTGCCCTTCGGCAACGCGTGCAACCAGGCGCCCATCTTCATCGGTGGCAACACCACGGCACTGGGCTGCGCCAGCGGCGGCACCCAGACCTCGCCCGCTGGCGGCTACGCGAGCAACAGCACCATCACCGAGGGCCCCTGGTGCCTGGACGAAGGCGTTCAGTACAACATCATCAGCATCGATAGCTACGGCGACGGACAGGCCACCTTCCGCGTGCGGGCCAACGGCGCGGTGATCGGCGAATACGACGAGGATGGGGGCTTCCAGATCTTCACCTTCTTGGTGCAGGAGCCCCTGGCGCTCAACATGGGCGTCACCTCGCTTACCACGCCGCTCTACAACCGCATCGGGCTCGAGACGCGCTTCAGTGGCGTGCTGCGCAACTTCGGCTCGGCCACCATCACGGACTTCACGCTCAATGCCGCGCTCGATGGCAGCGTCGTCTTCACGCAGGACTTCAGCGGCATGAGCATCGGCTCGGGCAATAACTTCGAGTTCCTCACCGCCACGGCGTGGATGCCGGCGAACGTCGGCGGCGCGGTGCTCACCGTGTGGGCCAGCGATCTGAATGGCAGTGCCGACGAGGACCCGACCAACGATGCGGCAACAGCGAACCTTTGGGTGAATGCGGCCATCCCTGACCTGGTGCCGCAATACCTCGTGGGCACGCCGGTGGTCACCATCGTAGCCGATGACGACGAGGACCTGCTCACCCCGCGCGACCTCGCCTGGCATCCCGATCCAGCGCGCAATGAGATCTGGGCCATCAACAAGGACGTGCCCGGCACCGGTGGCAGCACCGTGCGCTTCTTCAATCCCGGCGAACCGAACCAGACCCACCTCTGGCAGCGCGACCCCAACGCGGGCCATTTCATGAGCCTGCCCACCGGCATCGCCATGGGCGACAACGGCAACTTCGCCACCAGTCCCGGCATCTTCGACGCCAACCAGAACGGCGGCGATCCGTTCACCGGACCCACGTTGTGGAGCGCTGATCCCGCCATCTACGCCTTCCCCGGCCAAGGCCCATTGGGCAGCCACTTGGATATGCTGCACGTGAACCCGCGCAGCCAAGGCCTCGCGCACGACCGCTGGAACCGCTACTGGGTGGTGGATGGCACCAACGGCGATGTGGTGATGAACGACTTCCGCGAGGACCACGGACCGGGCAACACCTGGCACGGCGATGCGGTGATCCGGCGCTACGGCGGCGTCACCATCGCGCGCGACCCGAACGACCACATCGTGAGCCATTGCGAATTGGACAAGCGCACCGGTTGGCTCTACGTGGTGGACCATGGCAACCAGCGCATCCTGCGGCTCGATACGCGCAGCGGCAGCGTGAACGGCGCCGCATCCTTCGGCCCTTGGGAGAGCTATGTGGAGTACACGCAGATGAGCGGCCACACCTGGGAGACCATCATCACCGCCGGGCTGGTGCAGCCTGCGGGCATCGCGCTCAGCGGCGACCACATGCTGGTGAGCGACCACGCCAATGGCGACATCGTGATCTTCGACATCAGTGAAGGCGGCAGCTTCGCAGAGCTGGGTCGCATCCAGACCGGCGTGGCCGGCATCATGGGCATCGAGGTGGGCCCCGATGGCCGCATCTGGTTCGTGAACGCTACCACTTCTTCGCTGGGCGTTATCGATATTGATGAGAACGTGGGCGTTGCCGAGGCCCCGCGCACGGTGCTCTCAGCCTACCCGAATCCGGCCACCGACAGGATCCACATCGCGCAGTCGAATTTGCTGGGTGCCAACACGCCGGTCACGCTGCTCGATGCCGCTGGTCGGCGCGTGCTTCAGACCACGGTCGGCGCCGCAGCGGCCGGGATCGATGTTTCCGCATTGGCGCCAGGCACCTACGCCCTGAGCATCGGCACGGCCACGGTCCGACTCGCCATCGCGCGCTGAGCCTGTCCTAATTTCGCCCTCGTCCGCCGAAGCAACCATGCACCGGCGCAAATCATGAAGCACGCCATCCTCCTCACCCTCGCACTCGTCAGCGGCATCGCTGCGATCGCGCAAGAGCCCACCAAACCGGTCACCGAGCAACAGTCCGCTGTTACGCCCGTGCTCCCGCCCAGGGCCACTCCGCAGACGATGGCCAAGGAACTGGGCCTCACCGATGCGCAAGTGGAGGACCTCAATCGCATCGACCGCGAATACGGCGATCGCTTCCTGGAGCTGAACCGCCAGAACCTGGAACAGCAGGCCAAGCGCGCCAGGACCACTGAGCTGCGCGACCAGAAGCAGGCAGAGATCCAGAAGGCGATGACCGCCGAGCAATGGGCGCTTTGGCAACAGATGAAGCAGGCCCAGCGCGATGCTTCACTGAAGGCCCGCGAGGAGCGCAAGGCGAAACCCGCTCATCAGGAATAAGGATCAGCGCAGGAGGATGCACGAGCGGATCTGCATCCGCGTGCGCACCTTGTGATACCCAATGCGGCCCGGCTGCCAAGGCGGTGCGTGCCGCGCCCCGCACTGCAGGCGCTGCTCCAGCGATGGGCACCCGCCCTTCACCAATTGCAGCTCGCTCACTGAACCATCGCGCTCCACGGTGAAGCGCATCGTGACCGTTTCGCCGTTATAGCAATCCGAAGCGAGCGGGATTGAATCGCATCGCGCATCACTCGCGAGGAGGCCCAGCCACCGCACGGTCTCCAGCGTGCATTGGGGCTGGATATCGAGTTCCTTGGGTGCATAGGTCGCGAGGCTGTCCGGCACCGTGCCCAGCCGCTGCGTGCTGCGTCCCACAGGGATCTGGATGCCGATGCCGAATTGCGCTGTGGCCTCCATGGCGATGAGCAGCAGGAGCAGGACCGTGAAGCGCATGACCAAAGTTAGCCCCGCCGCGAAGGCCGCGGCTACATTCGCCGCAATCGCACTGACCGCGCACCACCGATGAGCAACGTGTACTACCCCGACTACCTGCAGCTCGACAAGATCCTCAACGCGCAGGAGCTGGAGAGCGTGAAGCACGGCGCGCCCGCGCACGACGAGATGCTCTTCATCATCATCCACCAGAACTACGAGCTCTGGTTCAAGCAGGTGCTGCACGAGGTGGGCAGCGTGATGGATCTCTTCGCCGATGGGCATGTGGACGATGACGGCGGCGAGCTGAGCATCGCCGTGCACCGCCTGGGCCGCGTGCACAGCATCCTGCAAGTGCTGGTGAAGCAGATCGACATCCTGGAGACCATGACGCCGCTCGACTTCCTCGACTTCCGCGACATGCTGCGGCCCGCGAGCGGATTCCAGAGCATGCAATTCAAGATCCTCGAGGCGAAGCTCGGCCTGCGCATGGAGCAGCGCTTCGGCAAGCAGTACTACACCAGCCAATTGCGCCCCGAGCACAAGGCGGAGATCGAAGCGCTCGAAGGCCAGCCCACTTTCTTCGACCTGGTGAACGCCTGGCTGGAGCGCATGCCTTTCCTCGATGCGCGCTTCTGGCCAGCAGGCGAAACACCCTTCTGGGAGCAGCACAAGGCCATCTACTCCGGATCGCTCGTGAAAGGCGAAGAGAGCAACCTCGCGCTGTGGGACAGCCTCTTCGTCACCGGCGAGGGGCGGCGCCTCTCCCCGGCCGCCTCGCGCAGCGTGGTATTCATCATGCTCTACCGCGATGAGCCGATCCTGCAGATGCCCTTCCGCCTGCTGGAGCGCCTGCTCGACATCGACGAGGCGCTGGCCACTTGGCGCTACCGTCACTTGAGCATGGTGCACCGCACCATCGGCCTGCGCGTGGGCACCGGCGGCAGCACCGGCAAGCACTACCTCGCCGGCGCGCTCAACAGCCACCACATCTTCCAGGAGCTCGCCGATCTCAGCAGCTTCCTGTTCGAGCGGAAGCACATCCCGAAGCTGCCTGCTGCACTGCGCGAGGCGATGCGCTTCAACGCCTAACGCGCGTACCGCTCCATCCTGCCCACCTGCAAGGGCATGCCGTGCGCGCTCTTGCGCCAGATGGCCATGCGCCCGTCGATCACGAACGCCTCATCCATCCATTGCAGCGTGAAGCCGGCCTTGCCACCATCGCGCAGCTCGCCGAAGGGGATGGCGCAGGCGCTCTGATCGAACCACACCACGCGGCCCAGGCTGTCGGCGTAATAGGTGTTCGCATCGTCAACGAAGCTCAGGACGTATTGCAGGCCATCGGGATCGCGCGGTGACTCGGGCGGCAGGCCCTCGCGCAATCGGCGCGCTTCATCCCAGCCGTGGCGGATGGCCTCGAGCCGCGCGTGCTTCGGCGGGTGGCGGCGCGTGCCGTGCGGATCGCCGATCGCGCTCTGGGCGGAGAGTGCTTCAGCAAGCGCGGCGCCCATGCCGAAGAGCACGAAGCCCGAGTAGCGGTCGCAGGCCAATTCATCGCCGGGACGGAGCGATGCGGGATCGATGGTGTGCCCCAGCAGGTGGTGCGCCACCTCGTGCGCGAGGATGCTGATCGCGCTCCAATCGCTACGCGCGCTGTCGAGCACAGTGGCCATGAATTGCGGGTTATAGGCGATCACGCGCTGCTTGTCCTTCACGTAGGCGATGGCCGTGCGCGTCTCGCTGCTGGCGCGCACCACGAAGTTGGGCACCAGTCCGCTGTGGCGCACGATACGGTACACGGCCTCGCGTGCAGCGGCTTCATCGAGCGCTGGCTGCTGCGCCACGCCAGCATGCACGAACAAGGCCAGCAGCAGGGAAGTGCCGATGCGCATCGCGGCGATCATTCGTAGCCCACGGCGGCCAGTTTGCCCAGCACCGCATCGAGCGCGCGCTGGAACTGCTCCTCGGCGGTGATGTCGCTGTTGTCGATCTCGATGGCGTCGGCGGCCTTGCGCAAGGGATCGGCGGCGCGGGTGGTGTCGTCCAGGTCGCGCTGGGCGATGTTGGCCTGCACGGCGGCGAGATCGACCTCCTGCCCTTTCTGCTTCAACTCATGATAACGGCGCAGTGCGCGCACCTCGGGCCGCGCGGTCATGAAGAGCTTCACCTCGGCATCGGGGAACACCACCGTGCCGATGTCGCGGCCGTCCATCACCACGCCCTTCGCGCGGCCCATGTCCTGCTGCAGGCGCACCAGCTTGGCGCGGACCTCGGGCACCGGGCTCACCAGGGTGACGTGCTGGCTCACGGCCATGCTGCGGATCTCATGCTCCACGTTGCGCCCATTGAGCCAGGTGGCGCTGTGGCCGCTCAGGGGATCGTGCTCGAAGCGGATGCGGATGCCATCGAGCGCGGCCAGCAGCGCGGGGCGATCCAGCACGCCGCCCGGTGCAAGGCCCTGCTCCATCACATGCAGCGCCACCGCGCGGTACATGGCGCCGCTATCGATGTAGGTGTAGCCCAGGTGCGCGGCCAGCTGTTTGGCCAGCGTGCTCTTGCCGCACGACGAGAAGCCGTCTATCGCGATGGTGATGGGGTTCACGGGGGCGAAGATCGCCTTGCGCAACCGTGATCGCAGCGATCACCCTTCCGCCTTCTTGAAATCCGAGAAGCGCACCGCGATGGTGATGGTGTTGCGGATGCCCGCGAGATGCAGCTGGTTGAAGCCGTAGCTGATGTGCACCTTGCTCACGCGCAGCCCGAGGCCGAAGCTGAGGCCCACGGCACCGGTGCGGCTGGCCAGCGCCATCTCGTAACGCGTGCGGAAATTGTAGCCGAGCCGGATCATGAAGTTCTTGCTCAGCAATATCTCGGCGCTGGGCACCGCATGCAGCAGGGCCTTCTCCGCATTGGTGGTCTTCTTCACCACCACTTCGCCGGTGGTGGGATCGATCTGGCGGTCGCGCGCGGCATCGGGGTAGGTGAGGTCCCAGCGCTGAAGGTTCTCCAGCATCAGTCCCACACGGAAAGGGGCGTGCTTGAATTTGTAGGTGATCCCGAGCATCACCTGGGTGGCGAGCTTCTCGCGCTCGCTGGTGAAGCTGCTGGTCTGGTAGCCGATGTTGCGCACCACTGCGGAGAGCGTGACGCCCTTCGAGGGCTTGTGGTAGGTGCCGCCGAGGTCGAGGGCGATGCCGCTGCTGGTGTAGGTATCGAGGCTGCTGGTGATGAACTTCACGTTGGCCCCGATGCTGAAGAGGCTGTCGATGGCGCGACCGGCACCCACCTGGAATGCATACTCGCCGGCGCGGAACTGGCCGAGCTCGTTGCCCGTGGCGTCGGTGCGGTTGAAGGTGCCATAATCCACGTACTGCACGGCTCCGCTGAAGGTGGTGCGCAGGCTGTCGAAGTGGTGCGCGTAGCTCGCGTAGCCCACATTGATCCCTTCGAAGTAGGGCAACCAGCTGAGCGATACCTGCCGACCCATGTCGGGATTGAGCAGCGCCGGATTATAGAGGCCGAGGTTGATGTCGTTGTCCTTCACGGCGATGTAGTTGCCGCCGAGCGCCGAGGCCCGCGCCGATGCCGGGATGTCGAGCACGCGGAACACGCTCTGCCCGCCCAATTGCGCGGTGAGCAAGCCAGGAAGGAGAAGGAAAGGAAGGAGTAGGTTCTTGCGCATCCGGGTGGGCAACGAAGATAGGCCCGCGGTATTGCCTGCTGCCGCCGCAGCACCCTGTTCAACACCCCGCTGTTGGTACTTGCGCCATGCGGCTTCCCGAGCGCGGGAAGGGGGCCGGGTACTTTTGGTGGCGAGCCAGCGCGATGCTCGCGCGGCGCAACAGAGCGCATGCTGAACCAACTAGCACTGCTGATCAACGTGATCGGCATCCTGATCGTCGAGGTCCTCACCGGAGGCCCGCTCACCATCAACCAGAACATACCGGCCACCCTGGCGGCCGGCACCGAGGCCAAGGTCACGGTGACCATCGAGAAGGGCGAGATCACGGGCTTCGCGAAGCTGCAGATCGATCTGCCGGAAGGACTCACCGCCACGGCCATCGAGACCAAGGGCGCCTCCTTCACCTTCGCCGATGGCAAGGCCAAGTTCATCTGGATGTCGCTCCCCTCGACCCCCAGCTTCAAGGTGACCTATACCCTATCAGCCGCGGCGAGCGCTTCCGGCGTGCAGCGCATCGGCGGCCGCTTCAGCTACATCGAAGGCAACGAGCGCAAGGTGCAGGAGCTGTCTCCATCCACCATTGACCTGGGCGCGCCCGGCGCGGTGGCGGTTGCCGAACCGGTGCTCGAGCAAGCGATCCCGGAAGATGCCTCGGCCAACGACATCGTGAGCGCTGCCGGTGCGGCTCCATTCGGGAAGATCCCCGTTGCGGTGATCGATAACGCCAGCGGCATCGCCCCCATGCAAGGCGCTGGCGGTGTGAGCGGCACGCGCACCATCACGCCGGTCACCGAGAAGGAGATGCTCGTGGAAGTGGTGGTGAACAAAGGCAGCATCCGCGGCTTCGGCAAACTGCAGGAGGTCGTCCCTGATGGGTTCACGGCCATTGAGAAGAACAGCGCGGAGGCCATCTTCACCACGCAGGGCCGTATCGCCAAATTCGTGTGGCTCAACCTGCCCGCCGGCAACGAGGTGAAAGTGGTGTACAAGCTCCGCGCGAACGAGCGCCCCGACGGCGAGTACACGATCGATGGCGAGTTCGGCTACCTGCTGAACGACGAGACGCAGAAGGCCGTGCTGGGCAGCAGCAAGTTCTTCGTGGGCGCACGTGCGCTCGAGACCTTGGCGCAAGACCCGGCCAACGTGGGCCAGCAGAACGTCGAAGACCCGGCATTGGCGCTGAGGCTGAAGGAAGAGGCCGAGCGCAAGGCGAAGGCCGAGGCTGAGGCCGCTGCACGTGCATCGGCTGCCGAAGCCGAGCGCGCACGCCAGCAAGCCGCACAAGAGGCCGCCGCGCAACGCGTCACCCCGCGCGTGCCGGCTCCGGAGAAGGGCGTCACCTACAAGGTGCAGATCACCGCTGCGCACCGCGAAGTGGGCAAGTCGTACTTCAAGGCCCGTCACCAGTTCGCCGGCGATTTCCAGATCGAGCGCCATCAGGGCTGGATCAAGTACGTGACCGGCGGCTACGCCGAATACAAGGATGCGCGCGACCAGCGCGTGAACTATGTGCAGGCCGGGCACAACTTCCCCGGTCCCTTCGTCACCGCCTACAACAACGGCGACCGAATCACCGTGCAAGAGGCGCTCGCCATCAGCAACCAGCGCTGGGTGCAATAACCCTTGGCCATGCGCCGCCCACAGCAGGTCCTGTCCGCTTCGATCCGCGCCGCCGCGCTGGTCCTGCTGCTCCCGGCAACCGCGTTCAGCCAGGTGGATAGTACAGCCGTGCCTGCCGGTGCCGACAGCACCGCCGCACCCGTGGCCACCGACCCTCTGCCACCAGCTGCCGCACCAGCGCCTGCAGCTCCTGCTGCTGTTCCCGAACCCTGGCTGCGACCCACCATCGGCTTCGGCGCCGGCATGCTCAGCTTCTATGGCGATGTGGGCAATCAGCACAAGGACGGCGACCCGCTGGTCACGCGCCTCGGCTACGAAGTGCGCGCCTCGGCCCCGCTCACGCGCTGGCTCGAAGCCGACCTCTACGCCATACACGGCCGCTTGGGCGTGAACGAGCGCGACTACACGCGCAACCAGAACTTCGATTCGCGCATCACCGTGGGCGGACTGCGCCTGCGCTACAACTTCCAGCCGCTGGTGAACCGTGAGCGCGTGGTGGAACCCTACCTCACCGTGGGCTTCGAGAGCGTGGAGTTCCTTACCAAGACCGACCTCTTCGACGCGCAGGGCCGCCGCTACAACTACTGGAGCGATGGCACCATCCGCGACATCGCCGAGGATGCGCCCAACGCCGCGAGCGCCGTGGAGATCCAGCGCGACTACACCTACGAGAGCGACGTGCGCGAACTGGACCGCGACGGTTTCGGCAAGTACCGCGAGCAGGCCTTCGCCATCCCCGTGGGCGTGGGCGCGCGCATGGACATCGGCCACGGCATCGACCTGCGCATCGGCGCCACCATGCACTTCACCACCACCGACCTCATCGACGGCATCACGGAGAAGAGCCGCGATGAGCGCGCGGGCAGCACCGGCAACGACCGCTTCCTCTACAGCGGCTTCAGCATCGGCTACACCATCCCGATGACGCGCAAGCCGAAGAAGACGCGCTTCCAGACCCCGCTCGACAACAACCAGCTCGATGCCATCGTGCTCACCGACGATGAGGACGGCGACGGCGTGAAGGACTTCGCCGACGCTTGCCCCGGCACCCCGCCCGGCGTGAAGGTGGATGCCAAGGGCTGCGCGCTCGATGGCGATGGCGATGGCGTGCCCGACGACCGCGACGATGAGCTCAACTCAGCGCCCGGTGCCCTGGTCGATGGCCGCGGCGTCACCATCACCGATGAGTCGCTGCTGAAGTCGTGGCTCGCCTGGAAGGACAGCGGCAATGTGAACCTGGTGGCCTCGCGCGTAGAGAGCGTGGGCGGCAACAAGCCCGCCAAGCCGCCCGTGAAGCGCGTGTACGTGGTGAAGGTGGGCACGCACACCGAAGGCATCAGCGAAGAGCTGATCCAGAAGATCCTCAGCATCCCCGACGTGCGCACCATCGAGCGCGGCGATACCACCTTCTACGTGGTGGGCAGCTTCGATGCGATCCCCGAAGCGCTGCGCCGCGAACTGGAACTGAAGGGCATGGGCATCACCAGCGAAGTGATGGCCGAAGAGGGTGGCCAGCTCATCGATGTGAGCACCGAGAGCGCCGCTGAGCGCGCCAAGATGGTGGGCATGGGCGCAGGCGACGACAGCCGCGACGTGATCATCCGCGTGCAGCTCGGCGCCTTCCGCAACAAGCTCTCGAAGAACATCTTCTCCAAGATCAACGACCTGGTGGTGATCCAGGGCGACGATGGCCTCACCCGCTACTACACCGGCTCGTTCAAAGAGGTGAACCCGGCCGCCAACCACCGCGTGCAGATGCTCCTCGACGGCTTCGAGGGCGCCTTCCTCGTGGCCTTCCGCGAAGGCAAGCGCGTGAGCATGAAGGAAGCCGGCGCGCGCGTCACCGGCACGGAGGACCTCCGGACCACACCGACGGTTGGGAGTGTGGCGCGTGAGAAGATCGCTACCGCGTGCAGGTGGCCACCTTCGCCGGCAACGTGCCCATGGACGCCATGGATAAGCTGCTCGGCCTCGGCGATGTGG
>JADIYA010000021.1 GCA_016705545.1 Flavobacteriales bacterium | reverse complement strand
CACGCTGCTCCTGGAACCGGCAACGATGCGCTGTACATCCGCAGCTACGACCTCGGCACCAACACCTTCACCGGTCCGGCTTTGTGCTCGCGACCGGAAGCGCCGCAAACGATTACGAGACCACCCCAACCTCCGCTACAAGAGCGACGGCAGCCTCGTGGCCATCTTCGGTCGCGATCACCAACGCAGCACATCTATCGCAAGACTTTCGATGCCGACCTGCTCGCGCGACATCAACGAAACGCTGGTGTACCAGCAGAACAGCTCGCTCAACTGCATCGATGCGAGCACCAACGCGCCAGCGACGGGGATCCCCATCGGCACCAAGTGGGGCGTGAATGGGACCGATGTGTTTCAGGCGTGGATCCTGCGGATGGGCAGCGGCGCCATTACGATGGGCACCACCGGCATCTTCAGCAGCAGCTACGCGTACTACACCAGTGAGTGCGCGCTGTACGACAACGGCGACTTCGTGATCGTGATGGGCACCTGGACCAGCCTCAACGACACCGAGAACTACAACGTGCGCGGCTACTACGCCACCAACTACAACTTCCAGAACAGCGGCGTGCAGGTGCTCAACACCACCATTGCCGGCGGCAGGCCTACCCGCCGTGGAAACGCGCGCCGGCGGTTTCGGTGGTGGGTGTGGGAGGGCAACGGTTTCCAGGCGATACGCAAGGCATCAACGCGCGTGTGGAGCGGTGAGCTTTCGGTGCGCAGGCCTACACCAACACCGCCACCGTGGTGGACGAGACCGGCGCCACAGGCGTGGTGGAGCTACGACTGGGCACGCAACCCACCGGCAATGTGGTGGTGGACCTCAGCGTATCCGATGCCACCGAGGCCAGCATCGATGTGGCGCAATTGACCTTCACGAACGCCAACTGGAACGTGCCGCAGCCCGTCACCGTCACCGGCCTCGACGATGTGCTCGACGACGGCGACATCAACCTCTCGCTCGTGGCCACCATGAACGGAGCCACCGCCGATCCCACGTATGCCGCCATGGGCCCGGAGAACTTCGCCATCACCAACCGCGATGACGATGCGGACTTCACCCTGCCTGTGCCGCCGGCCTTCTGCCGCGACATCGGCATGGCAGCCGTGAACGTGCTGGTGACCAACGCGGGCGTGCCCGTGGGCAGCCCCATCGTGGTCAGCACGGACCAGAGCGTGGTGGACAATGCCGACATCACGGTGCAGCAGCTCAACGCCACCACCTTCGCCATCAGCATCAGCGATCTGCTGGACAATGTGCCCGGCACCACGAGCATCTCGCTCACGGTGAGCGATGCCTACTTCGCGTACAGCGGCAGCTTCAACATCACCACGCTCGGTGCCGTGCCGGTGATCACGCAGGATGGATCAACGCTCACCGTGAACCCCGCCGGCGTGAGCTATCAGTGGTACCTCAACGGTGCTTTCCTTCCCGGCGGCACGCAGCAGAGCTGGACCGCTTCCGAGAATCAGGCACCTACCCGGTGCTGGTGGTGGATGCCGATGGCTGCTTCAGCAACGCGGCCGATTTCGTCTTCAACTCTACGAGCATCGCATCCACGCAACGCAATGGCTTCCGCGCAGGACCGCTCACCGATGTACTGCTGCTCACCGCGCCGCAAGCGGGACTATTGCGCATGCTGGATGCGGGCGGGCGCGTGGTCTGCACGGCACGCGTGAACGCGGGGCGGCAGAGCCTTGCGATGCCCGCCTTGGCGAACGGCACGTACACAGTGGTGCTGAATGGGGAGGGTGCGAGGGTGGTGAAGGAGTAGTGGGCGCTCGCTGCGATCCGGGTTCACGGCGCTGAATGCGTTAGGGGTGACGCTGCGGCCGTGCAAGTCATGTGCGGTTTGGCGATGGTCGGCCACCGTTGGCATGTTCTCGCGTTCCGGAAGCGAGTGCTAGGGAGGAGTAGATGGCTTGAAAGCGGGGCCCCGAGGACGGAGCCCCTGCCCGTGATTCAGCTGCCATTGATACTGATGGAAGTGCTCGTGTGACGATTCCGCTCACTCGATCGACAGCACCAGGTCCGTTCGACCTGATGACGAGGACACTCCGGCGCCAATCGCCATTCCGCACGCCCTCACACCGCCACCACTTCGCCAAGCAGGCTATCGGTGCGCGTCACGGTGAAGCGCTTGATGAAGCGTTGCTCCGCGGCACGTGCCCGCCGGAGCCTTGGTCATCCATGAAGCGGAGCAGGGTGTCGGGCGGGATGCTGTCGTTCAGTTGATTCCGTCATCCCAGTGTTGCACGATGCTGAGATGCAGGGCCTCAGCCGTGCGGTTTCGATCGATGTAGCTGCTGCCGTACTCGATGGGTTCGGGTTTGTGGCAGCCCGTGACCATCGCCGCAGCGATCGCGCAGTACATGGGTTTGCGACGCATGGTGCGAAGTTGGCGGATCGCACGGTCCATCACTCGGCGCGATCACATACTCCCTGTGGGCATTCCTGTGCGACTACTTTCACACCCCTTACATCACCAAACCGCATCATGGACGCCAACACCAACAGCCTCAACTGGTTCGAGATCCCCGCCAAGGACATCAAGCGCGCGAAGAAATTCTACCAAGCCATATTCAAGATGAAGATGGAAGAAATGGAGATGATGGGCATGAAGATGGCGTTCTTCCCCTGGGCTCCCGGCACCGGCAAGGCCAACGGCGGCCTGTGCGTGAGCAAGATGCACAAGCCCAGCGCCAGCAGCGGCGTGGTGGTGTACCTCAACGCCGACCCCGACTTGAAGACCGTGCTGGGCCGTGTGGCAAAGGCCGGCGGCAAGGTGGTGATGCCCAAGACCGCCATCGGCGAGAACGGCTTCATGGCCTTCTTCATCGATACCGAGGGCAATCGCATGGGGCTGCATTCGAACAAGTGATCGGGATGCACGCGTGCGGAAGCCGGAGTGAGGCCACCTCGCCGGTCAACGCACCAAAAGACTCCCTCCTCATTCCACAAGGGTGGCCGGTCTTTTCGTAGGCTTGCAGTCAATCTCCGTTTCATAGCGCGCGCGTTGTCGTGCTCTCATCCGGTGCTTGTCCCCATGCAACCGGATACCATCATCATCGGCTCAGGAGCAGGCGGCCTTGCCGCAGCATTGTGCCTAGCACGCGCCGGCCGGAAGGTGCTGGTGCTGGAGCAGCACACCGTGCCCGGCGGCTGGTGCCACAGCTTCTTCCTCAATGGGCATCGCTTCAGTCCGGGAGTGCATTACATCGGCCAGATGGGCGAGGGCGAGAGCACCCGTGAGCTCTACGAGGGCCTCGGCGTGGCCAACGACCTGGTCTTCTTCCGCATGAACCCGGCGGCCTATGAGCATTGTTGGATCGGTGAGCACCGCGTGGATATGCCCGCTGGCATCGGCGCTTTGTCCGCGCAGCTGGCCGAGCGTTTCCCGCACGAGCGCGAACGACTGCAGCGCTACCTCCGCACCGTGCAGCGCGTGGCCGACCAGCTGCAGGTGATCCACCGGATGAGCGGTTTCTGGGATCACGTCACCATCCCGTTCCGCACGCGTCACTTGGGCAAGTACGGCCTCTTCAGCCTGAAGCGCGTGATCGACTGGCACCTCAAGGACCCGCTGCTGAAAGCCGTGCTCAACGTGCAATGCGGGGACCATGGCCTGCCGCCCGCGCTGGCGCCCTTCCCGCTGCATGCCGCCGTGATGCAGCACTACTTCGATGGCGCCTATTACCCCATGGGCGGTGGCGCGGGTATCGTGAAAGCCATGACCACGGCGATCAAGAAGCACGGCGGCGTGGTGCGCACCGGGATCAGGGTGAAGCGGATCCTGATTGAAGGGGAGGGCAAGGTCCGAAGGGCCGTGGGCGTGGAGCTCGCGAACGGCGAGCGGATCATGGCCGCTACCATCGTCTCCAACGCCGATCCGCACAAGACCTACCTCGGCATGGTGGGCAAGGAGCACTTGGCGCCGAAGCTCATCCGGAAGCTGGAGGCCACGCGGTACTCCGTCACCAGCATCATGCTCTTCGTCACGGTGGATATGGACGTGCGCGCGGCGGGGCTCGATTCCGGGAATATCTGGATGCTGCGCACCGCCGACATGGAAGCGCTCTTCCGCGACCTCTCGCGCACCGATATCCTTACCGACGATGAGTTCCCCGGCGCCTTCATCAGCTGTCCCACCTTGAAGGACCCGACGAGCTTCAACGGCCGCTACCACGACATCGAGATGGTGACCTACCTCGACTACACGGCCTTCGAGCGCTTCGCGGGCCTGGGCGAGCGCACACCCGAGTACCTCGCGTGGAAGGAGCGGATCATGGAGAAAATGCTCAACATGCTGGAGCGCGCGCTGCCCGGTGCGCGCGCGCGCATCGTGCAGGCGCGGATCGGCACCCCCATCACCAACGAGCATTACGTGCAGAGCACGCGCGGCAGCGTGTACGGCACCGAGCGGACCTTGAAGCACATCGGGCCGTTCGCCTACGCCCCGCGCGCGCCCATCGCCAACCTCTACCTCACCGGCGCCAGTACGCTCACCCATGGCGTGGCCGGTGCATCCATCTCCGGGGTGGTCACCGCTGCGGCGGTGCTGGGCTGCAAGAAGGACGATCTGCTGCGGCCCGATCCCGCGCAGCACCTGCGCATCCTCGATGCCGAGGATCCCGCCACCTGGCCCGAATGGGTGCATGCCAAACGCGCGGATAGGAAGAGGAGGTTCAAGGAGATGTGAGGGCTACTCTCGCATCACGCGCACCCAATGTGCACTCCCCACTTCGTGAAGCATGTACAGCCCTGTGGGAAGCTCTTCTAGTCCCATTGTCCCCTGGATCCATTCACGCGCTCGCTCCGCAGCACGCGCCCTTGCGCATCGCAGAGCAGCACGGTGTGCGGACCATCGTTCGCGAACGAAAGCGTGACCATTGCGCTGGTGGGGTTCGGAAAGACCGTGAACGCATCCGCCACGCGCTCTTCCACTGCTGTGCTGATGATCTGCACCGGTGTTGACGGCGCGCTGGTGCACCCGAGCGCATCGGTGACCACCACGGTGTAGCTGCCGCTCGCCGTGGCGGTGATCCAGGGCCAGGTGGCATCGGGCAGCGGTGCGCCATCGAGGTACCATTGGATCTGCGGTCGCCAGGCGGTCCACAAGATCTCCCCGCTCTGGAACACGATCGGCACGTCCGGTTCGGCGGGGCATTGCAGGGCTGCGCGGTACACATCGCCGTAGCGCCCCACGGCGATCAGCGCGCCATCCACCATCGTCGCATCACCGATGAGGACATCGAAGGGTTCGGGCACCACGTAGGTCCAATCGTCGCCGCCGTTGGTGGTGCGCAACGCGTAGCCGCTCACGCTCACCGCATAGCCCGTGTCCGGATCGGTGAAGAATATGCTCATGGTGTATTGCGGCAGCGAGAGGAGGGGCGTCCAGGTATCGCCGCCATCGGTGGTGCGCCCGCCGCCGTTGCCCGCGTAGAAGCCGAGCGTATCGTTGAGGAAGAAGATGCTGTTGATATCGGCGTTGGTGGGCGGGTCCAGCCATTCCCAGGTGGCGCCGCCATCGGTGGTGCGGGCCATTGCGCCGCCCTCGCCACCGGCGAAGCCCAGCGTGTCGTTCACGAACCAGAGGTCGTAGATGTTGCCGCCATCGAGCGTGTGCTGCCACGAGGCCCCGGCGTTGGTGGTGCGGTAGCAGCCGCCGTTCACGTAGCCGCCGCCCACCACGGCCGTGGTGGCATTGAAGGCCCAGGTGCAACGGATGGCCACATTGGGTCCGGGGTGGTTGGTGCTCGTGGCGAAGAAGTCGGTGGTATGGCGGTTGGCGCCCACGCCACCGCCGAGCCAGCCGATGCCATTCGGGCGGAGATGCACGCCGAGCCATTGCCCTGCGCCCGTGCTCGCATTGGTCCAGCTGCGTCCGCCGTCCGTGGTGCGTACCACGCCATTCTCGAGGCCGCCCATGGTCTGCCAGCCCGCGGAGGCGCCGTTCGCTTCGGTGCCGAAGCTCACCTTATTGAACATGGTGTGGTAGGTGCCGATCTGCACGGGCGTCCACGTGGCGCCGAAGTCCAACGTGCGGTACACGCGTGCCTCGCCACCGAGCAGGCCGATGCCGCTGGGATCGATCCACGCGCTGTAGAGGTCCTGGAACTGGTCGAGGGTCTGCGCGCTCCAGCTGTTGCCGCCGTTGGTGCTGCGGATCACGGTGCCGTTGTTGCCTGTGGCGATCAGCGTGCTGCCCCGCACGAAGAGGCTGAGCAAACTGTTGGTGGTGGGACTGCTTTGCATCGTCCAGCTATCGCCGCCGTCGCTGGTGCGGATGATCTCGCCGCCAAGGCCAACCGCGATGCCGTTGAGCGCATCGAAGAAGTGGATGCCGCGCATGTTGTAAGTGATGGGCGTGGTGAGCGGCACCCAGTTGGCCCCGGCATCGGTGGTGCGCAGCAGGATGGCGCCGGTGGCCGCCGCGAAGCCCAGCGTGTCGTTCACGAAGTGCAGGGCCACGATGGCGTTGGTGGTGCCGCTGGTCTGCAAGGTCCACGTGGCGCCGCCGTCGGTGGTGCGCACGATCTTGCCGCTCTCGCTGCCGGCCCAGCCCAGCGTGTCGTTCACGAAGTGCAAGGTGCCCAAATTGCCGTAGGTGGGCTGATAGACCGAGCTCGCCGAGGCCCAGCCATCGGTGGTGCGATAGAAGCGGCCGGAGTTGGCGCCGATGATGCCGCGCTGATCGTCCCACATCCACAGCACGCGCGGCTTGTCGATGAGGTTGTAGGGCTTGCGCTCCCAGCTCGCACCGGCATCGGTCGTCTTCATCACGAAGCCGAGCACGCGGTCGATCATGAAGCCGGTGGTGGGATCCACCATGCGCACGGAAGGCAGTTCGCTCCGGGTCTTCACGGGCGTCACCAATTCCCAAGTCTGCGCGGAGGCAGATAGGACGAGGAGCAGCGAGAGGAGGAGTGCGGAACGATGGAGCATGGGGCAAAGGTCGGGCAGGGATCAGATACGTTCAGGAGCGGCCGCATTGCGAGGGCCATGAGCGCTCCTACTTTCGCCGCCCATGGCCACCAAGCCTTCCATTCCCAAAGGCACCCGCGACTTCGGTCCCGTGGAGATGCTGCGCCGCAAGTACATCTTCAGCACCATCGAGAAGGTGTTCCAGAAGTACGGCTACCTCCCGTTGGAGACGCCCGCCATGGAGAACCTGGAGACGCTCACCGGCAAGTACGGCGAGGAGGGGGATCGGTTGATCTTCAAGATCCTGAAACGCGGCGCCGATCTGGAGCGCGCGGTGCAGGATGGAAGCAACCGGAAGCCTCGGCGGGCGAGAAAGCGCTGCGCTACGACCTCACCGTGCCCTTCGCGCGCTACGTGGTGCAGCACCAGAACGAGCTCGCCTTCCCTTTCAAGCGCTACCAGATCCAGCCGGTGTGGCGCGCCGATCGCCCGCAGAAGGGGAGGTACCGCGAGTTCTACCAGTGCGATGCGGATGTGATCGGGAGCACGATCGCCGATATGCGAAGTCGACCTCGTGCTAATGATGAATGAGGTGTTCTCGAAACTTGGACTGAAGGTTGTGATTCATGTAAACAGCCGGAAAGTGCTTCAAGGCCTTGCTGAAATGTTTGGGCACAGATAGGCTGATTGAGTTCGTTACCACTCTGGACAAGGTGATAAGATTGGCGAGCGGCCTTGCGAGGAGATTTGAAGCGGGGTTTAGTCAGGCGCGACAAAGTCGAGTCAGGATGCTGAAGGAAATGAGCTATGCCAGTGAGCAGCGGCACGGCGTGCTTGCGGAGTTGTTCGACCAGAAAGGAATATTGGCCGGACAGGAATGATGGAGGTGGTTGGACGGATCATGAGGGGCGTTGGAAACGGTTCTGAAAGACCTTGAGGACTCGGGCCAGAAGAATGAGTGCGAATTCGATCTCTCGCTGGCCCGAGGCCTCGACTACTACACCGGCGCCATTTTCGAGGTGAAGGCCCAGGGAGGGACCATGAAAAGCAGCATTTGCGGCGGTGGTCGCTACGATGACCTCACGGGTGTCTTCGGCCTGAAGGGCATGAGCGGCGTGGGCATCAGCTTCGGTGCGGACCGCATCTACGATGTGCTGCTGGAGACGAATAAGTTCCCGGCGGAATTGGGCAGCAGCACCAAGTTGCTCTTCGCCAACTTCGGCGAGAAGGAAGCGGTGCATTGCCTGAAGCTCTTGCGGCAGGTGCGTGAAGCGGGCATCGCCGCCGAATTGGATGTTGACTCCGGGAAGATGGCCAAGCAGTTCAAGTATGCGAACGACAAGGACATCCCGTATGTCGCCATCTTGGGCGAGAACGAGAAGCAGGGCACAGTGACCATCTGAAGAAGATGGGCGAGGAGAGCAGTCGAGCGGGACTGCTGTCGGTCAGGTGACGATTCGGCGTCGATTGCATAGCGACTCGCCATGCCACCGAAACCCCACGCCATCACCACCACCGGCCTCAGCCTCGCCGAGTTCGACGCCATCCTGCGCGAGCGCAAGCCCATCACCCTGGCGAAGGATGCCGTGAGCGCCGTGAAGCGCAGCCATGCCTGGTTGCTGCAGAAGCTGAAGGACAGCGATACGCCGATCTACGGCGTGAACACCGGCTTCGGAGCCTTGCATGATCGCAGCATCGCGAAGCGCGACCTGGCGCAATTGCAGAAGAACCTGGTGATGAGCCACGCCTGCGGCAGCGGCGAGCCCGTGCCGGCGGAGATCGTGCGCGCCATGCTCGTGCTGAAGGTGCAGAACATGGCTTTCGGCCACAGTGCTGTGGCGCTCTCCACCGTTCAGCGCTTGATCGACATGTACAATGCCGATGTGCTGCCCGTGGTGTACGAGCGCGGTTCGCTCGGCGCATCGGGAGACCTCGCGCCGCTCGCGCACCTCGCGTTGCCGCTGCTTGGTCTTGGCGAAGTGGTGATGGGCGGCAGGCGCATGACGAGCGCTGCTGCGTTGAAAAAGCTCGGTTGGGCGCCGTTGGAGCTCGGACCGAAAGAAGGCCTCGCGCTGCTCAACGGCACGCAGTTCATGAACGCCTACGCTGCGCTGCTCACCGTGAAGAGCATGCGCCTCGCGCACATCGCCGACATGATCGCAGCGGTCTCGCTCGATGCCTTCGACGGACGCACGGAGCCTTTCCATCCGAGCGTGCATGCCGTGCGCCCGCATCCCGGTCAAGCGCAAGTGGCCGGACACATGCGCGAACTGCTCGCCGGCAGCGCGATTGCCCTGCGCGAGAAGCAGCACGTGCAGGATCCGTATTCGTTCCGCTGCATCCCGCAGGTGCATGGCGCCAGCCGCGATGCCATCGCGCACGTGGCCACGGTGGTGCAACGTGAATTGGAATCCGTCACCGACAATCCGACGGTCTTCGACGACGACGACCTGATCATCAGCGCGGGCAATTTCCACGGGCAGCCCTTGGCGCTCTCGCTCGATTTCCTCGCCATCGCCATGGCTGAGCTGGGCAGCATCAGCGAGCGACGCATCTACAAGCTCATCAGCGGTCAGCGCGGCTTGCCGCCTTTCCTGGTCGCGAAGAGCGGATTGAACAGCGGCTTCATGATCCCGCAGTACACGGCAGCCTCGCTCGTGAGCGCCAACAAGCAGCGGTGCATGCCCAACAGCGTCGATACCATCGATAGCAGCAACGGGCAGGAGGACCATGTGAGCATGGGCGCCGCAGCGGCCATCAAGACCTGGGATGTCGTGCATGATGTGGAGCGCGTACTCGCAATCGAGCTGCTCACCGCCGCTCAGGCGTTGGAGTTCCGCCGTCCACTGCACAGTGCGAAGCCGGTGGAAGCCTTGGTGACCGGTCTGCGCAAACGCGTGCCCTTCATCACCGACGATGTGGTGATGCACGGCCCGATGGAAGCGGCGCTGGCGATGCTGCGCGAGTTGGCCTAGGCCATGGACCTCTACCTGCTCCCCGGCCTCGGCGCCGATGGCCGCCTCTTCAGCAAGCTGGAATTGCCCGGCCATGAGAAACACGCGCTGGACTGGCCCCTGATGCCGGAAGGCAGCACGCTCCGGGAATATGCCGAGGTGCTTGCTCGCCGTGTGGATGTGAGCGAACCGCACGCGCTCGTCGGAGTGAGCATGGGCGGCATGGTGGCGCAGGAGATGGCTGCGATCACTCATCCCTTGCGGACGATCATCATCAGCAGTTGGAAGGGGCCCCACGAGATGCCTATGCACCTCCGCTTGCTGCGCGGCACGCATGCGGAGAAACTGCTCACGCCGGCCTTCATGAAGCGCGTGATGCCCGTGGTGCGCTACCAGATGGGGCTGGAGACGCCGGAAGACATCGCGCTCTTCGATGCCTTCACTGCCGCCATGCCGTTGGCGCAACTGCGCATCCAGATCGCTGCCGTGCTGGGGTGGGAGGGGCCCGTTCAACCGGTGCAGGGCCTGGTGCACATCCATGGCAATCACGATCGGTTGATGCCCATCTCGCCCATCAAAGGAGCTGAAGTGATTCGGGGCGGTGGGCACTTCATGGTCTTCAACCGCGCCATTGAGGTCGGTTCAGCGGTGTATAAAGCGCTTTCGTCGATCTAATTGAAGGCAACGGACCCCACCAGGCGTTCGTCCATCTACAACGGCACGGTTGATAACCCGGGCCAATGCCCCCAAGCTGGCCTTGAGCACCCCGGTAGTTTCGCACCCGCAGAATTGCGCCTGTACATGAGCTTCATTCCCAAAGCCTTGGCCCTCGTGGTCCTAGGCTTCGCTTGCAGCGAGGTGTGGGCGCAGCCGTGCAACATGACCGTGAATGCCACGCCGAACGGCGCGCAGACAATCTGTGAGGGCGCATCGGTGCAGCTCAATTCGAACGTGAGCAATGGCAACGCGCCGTACACCTACAGCTGGACCCCCATTGCGGGCCTGAGCGACCCGAGCATTGCTGATCCTGTAGCGAGCCCGACCACCAACACGGTGTACACGCTTACCGTGACGGACGACGATGGCTGCACCGACACCGATCAGGTCACCATCAATGTGAACGCCGCGCCGCCTGCCACGCTCACGAGCACGGGCCCTGAGCAGATCACCACCTTCAACGGGCTCACCACCTTCAGCATCTGCGATCCCAGCGGCAGCTTTCCCTTCAGCTTTACGGACCAGACCGCCGGCGGAACCTCGCGTACGATCAGTTGGGGCGATGGCAGTCCGGTAGTGAATCCCGCGCAGGGCTGGAGCCTCAGCCACACCTACAATCAGGGGCTGTGGACCATGACCTACACGGTGAACTACGGCAACGGCTGCACGCGCACGCAGCAGTTCCAGGTCTTCCTCGGAACGAATCCGGGCGGTGGCATCAGCACCGATCCCAATACGAACATCTGCACAGGAGCCACGCTGCCCTTCTACATCAACAGCGTGGCCGGCAATTCGCCCGGCACCACTTACATCATCAACTTCGGCGATGGCAACAGCATCACGCTGAACCATCCGCCGCCGGCATCGGTCAATCACACCTACCTCACCAGCACTTGCGGACTGCCGGGCGGGCAGCTCAACGTCACCTTCACCGCGCAGAACCCCTGCGACCAGACACAAGGGCAGATCGGTCCCATCCGCGTGAGCGAGACGCCGGTTGCGCAGTTCACGCAAAGCACGGATACGGCCTGCGTGAACACCACGGTCACCTTCACCGACCAGAGCATCGGCCTCACCGCTCCGGGCTGCGCCACGCCTCCGCGCAACATCTGGAGCATTGCGCCATTGGCCGGCTGGACCCTCGCGAGCGGCACCCTCGGCAACGACAACGGCCAGCCCGCGAACCCCGGCCTTTGGACCGATGGCAGCACCAGCATCGGCGTGCAGTTCACCGCGGCCGGCACCTACACCATCACCGATCGCACGGGCAATAGCTGCGGCACGCACACCTTGCAACGCACGGTCTGCGTGGAAGAACCGCCTGTTCCATCATTCACCTTGCTGCCAGCGGTGGGTTGCGCGCCCTTCCAGCCGGTGAACGCCAATACCAGCGCCTTCGGGCAGAATTGCCTGCTCACGCACTTGTGGACGGTGAATGGCGTGGCCAGCGCGTGCGGAGGGCCCGCGTGGAGCTTCGCGAGCGGCAGCGCCACCAGTCAGCAGCCGCAATTCATTTTCAGCGAGCCGGGCACCTACACCGTGCAGTACCGCGCCATCAATTCGTGCAACGTGGCGCCGGTGCAGCAAGTGATCACAGTGAACGCGCCGCCACAGGTGAGCCTGAATGCGCTCAGCGGCATCTGCGCGGGGCAATGCGTGAATCCATCGGCCGTCGTGCAGCCGTGCGGCGCCGCGATCAGCACCTACGCATGGACCTTCCCCGGCGGCGCACCTGCGAGCGCGAATACCGCATCGCCTGGTCAGGTGTGCTTCGCCAACGCGGGCAACTCCACGGTCTCGCTTACCGTGACCAACGCTTGCGGCAACGCCACCGTGAACCAGAACCTCGCCATCGGATCGGCACCACCGCTGCCGGTGGTGGCCAGCAACAGCCCGGTGTGCGCGGGGCAGACGCTCTCGTTGAGCGCGGCGCTGATTCCAGGCGCCACCTTCCAGTGGACGAATCCGCAAGGCACGGTGATCAGCAACTCGCCCTCGGTGACGATCAACAACGTGAGCGCCGCGAACGCAGGGGTTTATTCCGTGGTGGCGATCAGCAACGGCTGCACCGGTCCGGCCGCAACGGTGAATGTGCAGGTGATCGCAGCACCGAACGTGACCGTGAACCCGCCGAGCGCTGCGATCTGCAACGGACAGAGCACCACGCTCACGGCCAATGGCGCAGGGAACTATCAATGGTTCATCGGCGCCTTGCAGATCGGCACGGGACCCACGCTCACCACGAGTCCGGCGTTGACCACCATCTACACGGTGAGCGGCGACCTCGGTGGCTGTCCCGGAAGTGCTACGGTCACGGTGACGGTTTATCCCTTGCCGATCGTGAACGCGGGGATCGATCAAACCTTCTGCGACCAGGCCATCCCGGTGAACCTGGTGGGCAATCCTGCACCGGGCACGTGGAGCGGCGCGGGTGTCACGGCGGGTGGTGTCTTCACGCCGACGCCTGGTCAGTTGGGCACGGTCACCTTGACCTACACGCACACCAACGCCAACGGTTGCACCAGTTCGGACCCCGTGGATATCACCGTGCAGCCGGTGCCGGTGTTCGCCGATGCGGGTCCCGATGCCACGATCTGCCAGGGCAACACACCGGTTCAGCTCAATGGATGGAGCCCTGCGGGCGGTACGTGGGTGGGCGCTGGCGCGGGCGGTTGGTTCACGCCCAGCAACACGGGCAATTTCAACGTCACCTACAACTATGGAACGGGCACCTGCGCCACCAGCGATCAAGTGGTGGTGAGCGTGGTGCCGGCGACCTTGCTGAACGTGATGCCCGCATTCGCGCAATGCGCCGATGAAGCCCCGACGGCGCTCGTGGGCAATCCGGTCGGCGGCACCTGGAGCGGCAGCGGCGTGAGCGGACCTCCTTGGCAATTCGATCCAGGCGCGGTCGCTCCCGCCACGCACACGCTTACCTACACGTTCAACAACGCGAACGGCTGCGTGTCCTCAGCATCGGTGGATGCCACGGTGAACCCATTGCCGAACGTGAATGCCGGGCCCGATGTGGTGCTCTGCGATCAACCCATCCCGTACCAGCTCAATGGGGCGCCCGCTGGCGGGACCTGGAGCGGCAGCACCATCGCGGTGACGCCCACCGGTGAGATCACACCCAACGGTGTGGCGAATGATGTGCTCACCTACAGCTTCATCGATGGCAACGGCTGCACGGCCAGCGATCAGCTCACGGTCGATATCCAGCCCATCATCAACCCAGCCTTCGCGGGGAACGATACCAGTGTGTGCGTGAACAGTGGCGCATTGCAGTTGAATGGCTCACCCATCGGCGGCACCTGGAGCGGTTCTCCGCAAGTGACGGCCGGCGGCTCGCTGAGCACGAACATGCCGGGCTCATACACGCTCACCTATTCTTTCGGAACCGCAACCTGTTTGCTGCAGGACCAGATCACTGTGGCAGTGAATGCGCTGCCGGTGGTCGATGCGGGCACCGACATCAGCGTGTGCCTCGATGGCGGTGTGCAATTGCTCACCGCCGATCCGCCCGGAGGCACCTGGAGCGGCGTGGGCGTGGATGCGGCCGGCAACTTCGATCCGATGCTGGCGCTGCCCGGCGGCAATCCGGTCACTTACGATTACACCGATCCGCTCACGGGCTGCAGCAATAGCGATGCGGCCACGGTCACCGTGCAATCGCTGCCGGTGGCGGGCTTCACGAATCCACCGGTGGCCTGCGCCAACGTGCCCTTCCAGTTCACGAACACCAGCGCGAACTACAGCGGCTCGGAGTGGGACTTCGGCGATGGCGGCGCTTCGTTCGCTGATTCGCCATTCCATGTGTTCACGGCGACCGGCTCCTACGATGTGACGCTCGTGGTGAGCACCGGCGCCAATTGCACCGACACGATCACGAGCACCGTGCTGGTGTGGGACGTGCCCGATGCGGAGCCCGTGCTCTCTGCCGACAACGGCTGCGGCCCGCTCACCATTGACTTCGACAACAACTCGGTGGGCGATGGCCTGAGCTTTTGGTGGGACTTCGGCGGACTGGGCAGCAGTGCGCAGCAATGGCCGCCGCCCTTCACCTTCCCGATGGATCCGCAGGATGCGATCGACTATCCCGTGACGCTCACCGCCAGCAATGCCTGTGGATCGGATGCGCAAACGATCAACGTGACCGTGATGCCTTCGCCCACGGCCGTCTTCGGTCCGAACGTGGACGAGCACTGCGCCTTCAGCCAGGTGCCCTTCGCTAACGTCAGCTACGGCCTGCCCGACAGCTTCCAATGGGACTTCGGCGATGGCGCCACGAGCACATCGGCGGCCACGATCGTCACGCACGCCTATGCGGCTGACACGGTGAACACGCCCTACACCATCACGCTCATCGCCAGCAACGCCTGCGGAAGCGACACCGCGCAGTACACGATCACGGTGCTGCCCAACCAGGTCACCTCGTTCTTCAATTTGGATCCTGTGCAAGGCTGCGCGCCACTCACGGTTGAGCTCACGCACATCACCGCTGGCGATACCGCGTTGTACTGGACCCTCGGCGATGGCAACGTCAGCATCGCACCCGACCTCTCGCACACCTATAACCAGCCGGGCACCTACACCATTACACTAGAGGCCTTCGGTTGCGGCTATGACAGCTACAGTCAGGAGGTGACGGTGTTCCCCGCGCCTTCGCCCTCCTTCAGTGTGGCACCTCAGGGCACTTGCGTGGGCGGAGAATTCACTTTCACCAACACCTCGCCCGGCATCAGCGGCTCGCTGTGGGACTTCGGTGATGGAACCACCAGCACGCTCACCTCGCCTACGCACAGCTACACTGCTAGCGGGGTCTTCCCGGTCACGCTCACCGTCACGAGCGCGCTCAATGGATGCACCGCCACCATCGCCCAATTCGTGAATGTGAGCATAACCCCTGTGGCCGCATTCACGCCCATGCCCGATAACGGCTGCATCGACCTCGACGTGGCCTTCACGAATCAGAGCACCGGTGCCGGTTTCTATCAATGGAGCTTCGGCGATGGCAACACCAGCGGACTGCCTGAGCCCTTCCACACCTACACGCAGGCAGGCACCTTCACGGTGACCATGATCGCGGAGAACGTGAATGGCTGCGCGGACACGGTGAGCCTGAACGTGGTGGCCCATCCGTTGCCGGATGCGCTCTTCACGCTCTCCCAGGCGCAGAGCTGTGTTTCGCCGGTCACGATCCAGTCCATCAATGCCTCGCAGGGCGCCATCGGCTATTCGTGGGACCTCGGCAACGGCCAGACCTCCTTGCTGAACCAGCCGTCCATCACCTTCGATGCGCCCGGCACCTACACCGTCACGCTCACGGCACTGAACCAGTACGGCTGCACGGATACGCACACCGTTGAATTCACCGTGCATCCCACGCCGGTAGCCGCATTCAACGCGCAGCCGCAACCGGCATGTCAAGGGCGCCCCATCGAATTCCTCAATCAATCACTCAACGCTTCCTCCTTCCGCTGGCGCTTCGGCGATGGCAGCCAGAGCCTTGCCGATGCGCCCTTGCACAGCTATGCCCAGCCGGGGCAGTACACGGTCACGCTCATCGCCACGGGCGCCGGCGGATGCATCGATACGCTCATCGCCGTGAACGCGATCACGGTGAACCCGACGCCGATCGCGGATTTCACCGGTGATACCCTGGTGAGCGTCCGCAACGCCATCCAGTTCAGCAACCTGAGCCAGGGCGCCGTGCTCTATTCCTGGGATTTCGGCGATGGTGAAGGCAGCGATGAGACGCACCCGCTGCACCTCTTCCCGGCCGATGGCGGACTCTTCACCGTGTGCCTCGTGGCCGTGAATAGCTTCACCTGCCCGGATACGATCTGCAAGATCCAACCCGTCGGCAGTGACCCGCTGATCTTCGTCCCCAACACCTTCACCCCGAACAACGACGACCGCAATGAGGTGTTCCGGCCGATCATCGCCGGCTATGAAGGCTGGCGGTACAAGCTCACCATATTCGATCGATGGGGCCTGGCGATCTGGAGCACCGAGGACCGGAATGTGGGTTGGGACGGCCGCAAGGACGGCGCAGAGCCGGTGATCGATGTGTACGTGTGGAAGGTGATCGTGGAGCGCGATGGCGATGCCCGCGACTTCATCGGTCACGTCACCCTGCTGCGCTGACGGGTCCCATGGGCTTCCCGCAATGCGGGCAGTAGCGCGCATCGGCCAGGTCGAAGAGCTTCCCGCATGCGGTGCAGGCCCGTTGCGAGGAACGGGTGCCTTGCCTTGAGAGCTCTACGCTGACGATGCCCGTGGGGATGGCGATGATGGCATAGCCGAGGATCATGATCACCGACGCGATGGCCTGTCCGAGCGGCGTCACTGGCGCGATGTCGCCGTAGCCGACCGTCGTTAGCGTGACGATGGCCCAGTAGATGCTTCGCGGCACGCTGGTGAAACCGGCCTCAGGCGATTCCACCACATACATGATCGCCCCGAAGAGCGTGACCAGCGCCAGGACGGCGAGCATGAACACGATGATGCGGTGTCGGCTGGCGAGCAGCGCCAGCAGCAGCAGCCTGGCCTCCCTCACGTAGCTCACGAGATTGAGTATGCGGAACACGCGCATGAGCCGCATGGCGCGCACGACACCGAGGGCCTGCGCACCGGGGACGAGCACACTGAGGTAGGTGGGCAGGATGGCCAGCAGATCCACGATGCCGAAGAAGCTCATGGCGTAGCGCTTCGGCGGCTCGCTGATCCACAGCCGCACGATGTACTCGATGCTGAACAGGACAGTGACCGTCCACTCGGCGGCCTTGAGCCATGCTCCATAGCGCTCCCGAACCTCGGTCACGCTCTCCAGGAACACCAGCGCGACACTGAACAGGATGAGGCCGATGAGGAGGAGGTCGAAGGTCTTCCCCGCGCGCGTATCCGAACCGAAGATCACGACGCGTAGTTGCTGCTTCATGCGGTCCATGCCCTGCCTGTCGGTTCAAAGGTGGGCAGGAACCGCGGCCGCCCGCATCATGGCTTGGCGGTGGACTCAAGCGGCGGTGCATCTCCCGGGCTGCGCGCACCCCGCGCATCGCGCGTGGCCTGCTGCTCCTTCGCCACAGGTCCAGGGGCTGGTGCGAATCGCTCTGCTGAGTAGCGCGAGACGCTTCCGTCCGGCAGGGTCTCATCCGCGCGATTGGCCGCAACGGTCCACGTGAAGGGCGTATCGCTGGTGCCATTCATCAGCTCCACCACCTCGAAGCCTTCGGCGCTCTTGCTCGTCACGAAGACTCCGTTGCAATCGCCTTCGAGCTGGACGAATACGCGCAAAGGGTGTTTGGCATCGACGACGATGTTCTTCGTGAGGATGGGATCGAGCGTGATGCGCGCGCGGCCATTCACGAGCTGCCCAGTCCCGTAATCCTGGAAAAGGTTCTCTGGCGCTTCGGGGCAGGAGAGGGCCACCTGATTGCCGTCGAGATCCTTCACGATCGTGTTCACCGTGCCCGGCCCGATGATCTTGCGAAGGATCCCGAGGTTGTCGCGCACCGCCACATAGCTCCAGGTCTGCGCGGTGCCCCCGTTCTGCACCTCGAAATAGCCGCCTGCCGATGCATTGGCACCATTCGCAGCGCTGTTGTTCAATGGGTTGGTGCTCACCGTGGTCGTAGCGAAGCCCACCATGCCATACCGGGTGCCCGTGCCCACCACGCCCGCGCCCTGGGCCGGTGTGAAGATGGCCGCGCCGTTGTTGCCGACACCGACCACGCCGATGCCATTGGCCGCATTGCGCCCGTATCCGAAGTGCCCGACGATGGTGCCGTTGGCCGCCGTGCCCGTTCCGGCCACCAGGAAGGTGGTGGCGGCGTTGTTGCCGGTGAATATCGCGCCTGTCCCGCCCGCATTGGTGTTCCACGCCTGCATGCCGAAACCAGTGTTGATCGCCGCTTGGCCATAGACCCCCACCGGGTTCAGCGCTGCGGCGGCGATCGTGGAGAAGCCCGCCACGCCGATGCCATCATCCGCGGGTGATGCGCCGTTCACGCCCCGGGCATCGCCGGCGGTCATGGTGGCGTTGATCACCCCTTGCACGCCGACGCCCACGGCTGTACCGGCCAGGGTGCCGTTCAATTGGCCGAGTATCGCGCGGCTGGTGGTTCCCGTGGTCACCGCTGTGGCGCCGGTATTCCCAATGGCCGCGATGGCGATGGCTTGATGGAAGGTGGCCTCACCGCGGATGCCGTTGGCGGTTCCGGATGTCGCATTCGAGCTGCCATACACGCCGAAGGTGGTGCCCACGGTTCCCGAGGTGAAGCCCGCCACGCCGAAGCCGGTGCTGGTGTAGCCGTTGATCGCACGGGTACCCAAGACGCTCGTGTTCGTGGTGGTACCATTGGTGGTGCCATCGGCATACACGCTGAACACATCGTTGGCGAAGCCGCCCACGCCCACGTTGTTCACCACCACCTTGCCGCCGCTGAGCACGCGTGCGCGCTCATTCGCTGCGGCAGCGCCGCCGGTCTTGATCACCCAATCCACCGCATCGGTGGTGCCGATGAAGTTGGTGCCCGCCACCGTGCCCGCATTGCCCGTGAGCAGCCAGCCATCGCCGGTGGTGGCGAATCGCACCCACACCACGCCGTTCCAGTAATAATAGCCCGGCACCACGTTGTTCGGCGCCACGCCGGCCGTGGCCGTGTTGTACACCAGCAGCGAGGCGGCCGGAGCCACCACCGGCGCGGCCACGTTCGTTGCCGTGAGCGCCACCCGCGGCACCAGCAGGCCACGTTTGTTGTTGGCCGGCAGCGCCGTTACGTCCACATCGAGCATCGCGCTCGCGTTGGGCGCTGCGCCATCAGCATTGATGGCCACGTTCTGCGCAGCACTGCTGATCGCGAACAGTCCGAAGAGGGCAAGGAGGAACGGCTGGTTCATGACGGCGGGGTGTGATGGGCAGACGAAAGGTAGGGGGGATGGGTGGTCTGGCAATGCAGCTGAGTTCCGTATCCGTGAGCAGCTTCAGCGCGGGGGGCTTTCCAGAGCCTAGCACGGAACTGATGCGAAGCCCGGTTCACATCCGTGACATGTGGGCAACTGCGCTGCGCGAGCACTAATGCCCGGATGCGCCAATAGCTTCGCAAGGGCCGAGCAAGTCCCAATGAAAACGGGTTGGGAAGCGCGGAGCCTTAAGTTCACCTCATCAGGCAGCTCGCTCCGGGCAGTGGTGGCTTGACGATACGCATCAACGCCGACACGACCACGCATCCTTGTTGGACAGGGGACGCAGTAATGCTCGGTTTGAAAAATCAGTGAGCAGGAGCACGATTGGGCTTGTGACCGAGTCGGGGATGACCCTGTCGGTGCGCACTACGATCAGGGTGCGGTATGCCACGTGATTAGCGAAGGTGCAAGGCCGTGCTCTCGCACCCTTGCATTATCGCACGCTACACCTAGAACTGCTCCCTGCCGCTGAAGAAGAAGGCGCCCTCGATGGCGGCGTTCTCATCGCTGTCGCTGCCATGCACGGCGTTCTTGGCCTTGCTCTCGGCGAAGCGCTTGCGGATGGTGCCCTCGGCGGCCTGCGTGGGATCGGTAGCGCCGATCAGGTCGCGGAAGCGCTGCACGGCGTTGTCGCCCTCGAGGATCGCCGCCACGATGGGGCCGCTGGCCATGTACTCCACCAGTTCGCCGTAGAAGGGACGCTCCTTGTGCACCGCGTAGAAGGTGCCGGCTTCCTGCCGCGAGAGCCGCGTGTATTTCATGGCCACCACGCGGAAGCCATTGTCCATGATCATGTCCAGGATCTTGCCCATGCTGCCGGCGGCCACCGCCTCGGGCTTGATCATCGTGAATGTCCTGTTCGTCGCCATGCGCTATCGTCTCCTCGGTTAGTTGGCCGTGCTCCCGAGCGGTCGCCGGCCAAGGGTTGTTGAAAAAGCGGCGCAAAAGTAATCGGACACCTTCTCCGCCAGCGGGTGCAAGGGCTTCTTCCTTCGTCGCGTCACCCGAAAGCGGCCGTTGCCGCATCCTGAAGCCCCGATCCATGCCCACTCTCCGGCCTTCCCTGCTGCTCCCGTTCCTGATGCTCGCTGCCTGTGGCGGCGGAGAGAAGCCGGCCGACGGCACATCCGGCGGGCTGGTCATCGGCGGCGAGGAGGCCGCTGTCACCTCGATGTACCAGATGCCCACGCCCAACGAGCTCTTCGGGCTGGTGCGCCAGATGGCGGGCGACGGGCACCGCCGGCTCATGAACCCTTCGACGAACGTGGACCGCTACGTGAGCCTCCGCGCGCGGGCCGTCAATTTCGGCGTGTATGCCACCGATCTGGTGTATGCCAGCAGCTTCAAGCTGAATGTGGATGTGGCGCGCTACTACCTCACCTCGAAGAAGCTGGCCGGCTCGCTCGGGCTCGACGCCGCCTTCACCGATGCCGATTTCGTGCGGCTGGAATCGAACCTGGCCCGCGGCGACTCCTTGGAGATCATCAGCAACGAGGCCTACCAGCGGGCCTACGAGCGCATGCAGTTGGAGAACATGGGCCCCGTGCTGCACCTGGTGCTGGCCGGTGGCTGGATGGAGAGCATGCACCTGGTGATGCGGCAGATCGAGGCCTTCGGTGGCAGCGAGGCCCTCATGGCACGCGTGGCCGAGCAGAAGGTCACGCTCGACCATCTCTTGGGCATGATGGAAGCCACGCGCGACCAGCCCGATGTGGCGGCGGTTTACACCGACCTTTCCGCGGTGCGCGCCATCTACGACCAGCTCGAAGTGAAGCGCTCCGCCCATCAAGGCGCATCGCCGTCGGGCCGCATGGTGCTCGGCGAGGATGTCACCATCGAGCTCACGCAGGCGAAGTATCAGGAACTGGCGCAGGCCATCGACCGTTTGCGCGCGGAATGGACCAAGCCCGAAGGCGCCAACACCAACTCGTAAGCGAAACCACGATGCCCCGTTCCCTCCTCCTTGCCCTCGCGCTTCCCTGCGCCTCCTTCGCTCTCGCGCAGGTCTCCGAGTGCCCCACCTACCATCGGTTCAACTGCGAGCGCTCCGGCGATGCCCGATTCTCGGTGAACGGCCAGAGCCGAAGCGCCATGGTGAAGATCGGTGAGGAGACCGAGCTGAACATCATCGTGTACCGCGGCCAGGATTACCGCATCAGTGTCTGTTACGATGAGAAGATCCTGGGCGAAGGGCTGGCCATCCGCCTGGTGGAAAAGATCCGCACCAACAAGCCCGGTGGGGCCAAGGGCGACATGATCGAGACGGAGAAGGTGCTCTGGGACAACACCGAGCATGATATGGTGCCCAGCATCGAGTTCAGCTGCACCGCCACCAAGCGCATCGCGGTGGAGGTGAATGCGCCGGGCGCAGCGGAGCGCAAGGGCAAGAAAGCGGAGATCGATATCGGCTGCGTGGGCATCCTCATCGAGCACATGCCCTCTCCGGGCATCGGATTCTGAAGGCAGCGCCTGCCGTTCGCCCTGCGGCTATATTGCCCTCCATGACCGCTAGTTCCTCCGTGCCGGTTGATGCTCTTCAAGGCCTGCGTGACCTGCTGAGCACACCGAAACGGTTGGCCTTGGTCACGCATTACAATCCAGATGGCGATGCGATCGGTTCATCGCTCGGGCTCATGCATGTGCTGCGCGCAGCTGGGCACCGGGCGCAGGTGCTGCTGCCGAATTCGGCCCCGGCCTTCCTGCGCTGGATGCCCGGCTACGATGAGGCCATGGCCGGCGACACCAAGCGCGATCAATGCATCTCCGCGATCCGGGAAGCCGATGCGGTGATCTGCCTCGACTTCAATCGTCGCGACCGCGTAGGCGCGCTGGAGGAAGCCCTGCGCGCAGCGCCGTTCACCGTGCTGATCGATCATCACCAGGAGCCGGAGGATTTCGCGGCGATCCCCTTCAGCGACCCCAGCGCATGCTCCACCAGCCAGATGGTGCATGACATCGTTGAGGCGATGGGCTGGGCCGAGCGCATCGGTCCGGAAGCGGCCGCTTGCCTGTACACGGGCATCGTCACCGACTCCGGCAGCTTCCGCTTCGGGAGCACCACCCCGCATACGATGCGCGTGGCTGCGCGCCTGATGGAGCGCGGCGTGCGCATCACCGATGTGCATGAGGCCATCGCTGACGACAACCGGCCGGACCGCCTGCGCCTGCTGGGATTTACGCTCACCGAGCGCATGGTGGTGCTGCCCGAGCTCGCCACGGCCATCATCTCCCTGAGCCTCGACGACCTGAAGCGCTTCAACTATCAGCAAGGCGATACCGAAGGCTTCGTCAATTACGGCCTCTCCATGCGCGGCATCCGCTTGGCCGCCTTGTTCATTGAGCGTCCCGATCTGGTGAAGGTGAGCCTGCGCAGCAAGGGGCAGCTGCCCGTTGATGGACTGGTGCGCGACCACTTCAATGGCGGCGGGCACCGCAATGCCGCTGGCGGACAAGCCAAGGAAACCCTCGCCGATGCCGTCACGCGATTCCGAACGCTGCTCCCTGATTTCATCGCCCAGCATCCATGAGGATCGCTTTTCTCCTGCTGGTGGTCGCCTGCAATGGCTCGGCTCCTGCGCCCGTGCAGCAGCAGCCCTCGACCAAGGAAGAGCTCATCCGCGACAATCGTGACGCCATGCGCTTGGAGGACCGTGACATCGACCTCTACGTGAATCGATTCGCGCTCAATCCGCAGCGTAGCGGCACCGGCGTGCGCCACCAATTGCTGCGTGATGCGCCCGGCGCCGCCGTGAAGCCCGGCCAGTGGGCCTTGGTGCGCTATCGGATGGAACTGCTCAATGGCGACACGGCCTACACGAGCAATCCCGATGGTCCGGAGGGATTCCGCGTGGAAGAGGACAATGTGGAGAGCGGCCTGCACGAAGCGATCCAGCAGCTCTCCGTCGGCGACAGCGCGATCATCATCATCCCCAGCTACCGCGCCCATGGCCTCATCGGCGATCAGGACCGCGTGCCGCCGCGCAGCACGGTGGTGTACCGCATAGGCCTGGCAGGCATCCGCGAGTGAGCATGCGTTGCATCGGCTTGTTGATCACAGCGGCTGTCCTGGCCGGGTGCACGCGCTCACCGCATGCAGGATACAAGTTGGTGGGCGATGAGGTGCATCTGCGGTACATCGCCTTGGGCGAGGGCGAGCGGGTACCGGTGGATGGCGATAGCCTGCTGCTGCGCTTCCGCGCTTCCGGATTGAACGATGAGCCCGGATCGTACTGGAGCACCGAGCGCTGGTACAGTGCTGCGGAGATCCGTGCGGGCGCCTTGCTGCCCGTGCTGCGCCGCCTGCATGCCGGTGATAGCATGAGCGTGATCGCGCCCGCATCGCATTGGCCATGGCCCGCGCTCCTGCGCAAGGACATTCCGCCGCCGCACGATACGCTCACCGTGCGCATGGAACTGCTCCTGCTCGATCTGCTCACGCCCGAGGCCAGCGCAGAGCGAAGGGCGCGGTTCAAAACCAATGACCCCGAAGGCTTCGAGCGCATGCTGATCGAGGCCTATGCGGCGCAGGACAGCGGCGCGTGGACACGCTGGGGCACCAGCGACCTGCACTACCGGATCACGGGCATCGCTTCGGACACCGCCCATTGGGCTTATGGCACCCCCTTGCGCGTGAATTGGGAGGGCTTCGGCCTGGCCGATGGGCGGACCATCGACGCCACGGCCCGCAATGGCGGCGATTTCGCTTGGGACTACGGCACACCGGATCAATTGCTGCAGGGGCTGGAGGTAGCGGTGAGCCTGCTCCGTGAAGGGCAGCGCGGCGAGTTCATCTTCCCTTCGCGAATGGCTTTCGGTGGTCGCGGGGTCCCCGGGCTGCTGGAGCCCGGCATGCCGGTGCGTTACGCGGTGAGCGTGTCCAGAGCGGTGCCCGGATAGAACATCGCTCAAGCATCAGCGTATCAGCGCGCCATGCGCGCCATACTCACGCTCCCAGTCCTCTTCCTATCCACCGTTTGTGCTTTCAGTCAGGAGCGCCACGGTTCGCTTCACAGCAACTACGCCGGCGCTGATGCCGCGTGGGTCAATCCGGCGCGCTCCGCCGGCCAGTGGCCATGGCTTGAAATCCGTTTCCTCGGTGCTGATGCGCACGCATGGAACAGCCTCGTGGCCTATAGCGGTCGCGACCGGCGGCTCGTGGGCGAATTGCGCCAAGGCATGTCCGATGGAGTGCTGGTGATGCGTTCGGCTGGCGCAGGTCAAGGGCATCGCGCGACGGTTTCCCTTGGCGTTGCAGGGCCTGGTGCTTCGTTGGCGCTGGGCCGCACCACGATCGGGCTCGGGTTGCGCAGCCGTGCCCACGTGAGCGCATCGGGCCTATCGCCCGCGATGGGCAACTTCATCTTCAACGGGTTGAATTTCGAGCCGCAGCATGGGATCCGATTCTCCGATGAAGGTGTTCGCGTGGTTGGAGCGGCGTGGACGGAATTTGGCGTGAACCTGGGCCAGGTGCTGAGGGCGCAAGGCTTCGGGATCCTGAGCGCGGGGGTCAATGCACGCTATCTGCAAGCGCATGCCGGCGGCGCGCTTTCTTTTTCCGGCATCGACTACACGGTGCTCGACACGGCGCGCGCCAGCGTGCATGCCGCCACCTTGAGCTATGGTTTCGCGATGCCCGCAGCCAACGCCGGCCATGGCTTCGGCGCCGATCTGGGCATCACCTACACGCGCACCGACGACGAGGCCGATGGCTACATGCCGCACCGCAGCAGCGGCGGTTGCACACCGTTGCGCTATAACTACCGTGTCGGTGCATCGCTCATCGATCTCGGTGCAATGAGCTTCCGCGATGCGCGGTCGGGCGCATTGGAGGCGGGCGGTCTCGACATCGCGGATTACAACGATCTGCCCATCGATGACGAAGGCGACCTCGACAGCCTCATCGCCAGCGCCACCCGATGGACGCGCAGCCCTGGGATGCGGATAGGCCTGCCAACAGCCGCCAGCGTGCAATTCGACAAGCGCATCGCCGGTGGAGCGTACTTGAGCGCGGCGGTGGTGCAGCAGCTGAGCGCGCGCGATGGCCTTCGCTTGCGCCGCGCCAACAGCATCGCCTTCAATGCACGCTACGAGACCCGGCAAATGGAAGTGGCCATGCCGCTGGTGATCGAGGAGTACGACCTGCGACGCCCCGCGCTGGGCCTCATGCTGCGCTTCAACGGGATCGTGGTGGGCACCGATCGCATCGGCCCGCTGGTGAGCAAGCGCGACATGCACGCCGTCGATTTCTACTTCCGCGTGCGCTGGCTCATGAACCGCAGCCCGTTCTGCAAGGGGAAGCGCAATGCGAAGGCGCCCCATGCGCCCGGCAGCGGCGAGGCCTTGCCCTGCACGCAGCCCAACGGCTGATCACCTCAGCGATCCGATGAGGAATACCGCCGGCCGCTTTCCGAGCGCTGGGATGCTCTTGCGCCACATGGCGATCGTGCGCGTTGCCACGCTGCCTCCGGGCTGTGTGAGGTCGATGGCGATGCACAGCGCGGTGCCAGGTGCGCAGGTAGCCAACAGGTCGGCGAGGAGCGCGTCGTTGCGGTAAGGCGTCTCGATGAAGAGCTGCGCGGCGCCGGTGCGTTGCGCTTCATGCTCCAAGCGCTTGATGGCGGCCTTGCGCTCGTGGGGCTTCACCGGCAGGTATCCGTGAAAGGTGAAGTGCTGGCCGTTCATGCCGGAAGCCGCAAGCGCGAGCAGGAGGGAGGAAGGGCCGATGAGCGGCACCACGGTGATCCCTGCGGCGTGCGCGGCACGCACCAGCAAAGCTCCCGGATCGGCGATGCCGGGCATGCCGGCTTCGCTGATGATGGCCGCGTCCCTGCCTCCGTTCAAATGCCGCAATAGCTCATCCGCTTCCTGGGCCGAGCTGTCCTTGTCGAGCCGGTGCAATTCGAGGCGTGCAAGGTCGATTGACGGCACCATGCGGCGAAGCATCTGCCGCGCGGTCTTCTCATGCTCGCAGAAATAGAGCGTGATGCGCGATGCGATGGCGATGTTCTCCGGCGGCAATTGCTCCAGGCCGCCGTGCTCTCCGAGCCAAACGGGCATCAGGTAGAGCGTGCCGTGATCAGCGCTGCTCAAGGCCATCGAGGAGTTGGTTGCTCGCTTCCTTCAGCATGCGGAACACCTCATCGAAGCCCTCGTCTCCTCCATAGTAGGGGTCGGGCACCTCGCGCAGCGGATGGTGCGGCGCATGATCCATGATGAGCATCGCCTTGCTCGCGTGCTCGGGCGATGGTGCCAGCCGCCGCATGTTGCGCAGGTTTTCGGCGTCCATGGCCAAGAGCAGGTCGAAGCGGTCGAAGTCGGCTTGCGTGAATTGCCGCGCGCGCAGGTCGTTGATCGCCATGCCCTGCTTGCGCATGGCAGCCTGGGCGCGGCGGTCGGGCGGCTCGCCCACGTGGTAGTCGCCAGTGCCAGCGCTATCGGTGGTTATGGCGATGCCGCGCTCCTGGGCCAAGTGGCGCAGCACGCCTTCGGCCATGGGCGATCGGCAGATGTTGCCGAGGCATACCAGCAGGATCCTCATGGCGGCGAAGGTCGGCACCGGAAGGGAAGGCGTGGCGCCCCCGTTACCTTCGCCGCCATGCAAGCGCCTAAGCTGCCCACCGCCTTCGGGCTCTTCCGGCAACGGAAGCTGCGCGGCTTCGACTACACGCCGCGCTACTACGACCCGGTGGAGGAGGAGCGCAAGGAGCGCATCGAGCGGGCGCGAGCCGAAGGCAGGAGTGCGGCTTCAACGAGGCACGCCGAATTGCGCGAGCGCATGCGTCACAGCTGGCAGCGCGAGGGCGGCGACCGCGCCAACGTGATGCGGCTGGTGGTGATCATGGCCCTTGTCTGCGTGGTGCTCTATTACATCATCAAGGGCTTCGGGCTCGTGGATCCCAGCGCATGGCCGACCTGATCAGGCTGCTGCCCGACCATGTGGCCAACCAGATCGCCGCGGGCGAGGTGGTGCAGCGTCCTGCCAGTGTGGTGAAGGAACTGCTCGAGAACAGCCTCGATTCCGGCGCCACGCGCATCACGCTCGCCGTGAAGGATGCGGGCCGCACGCTGATCCAGGTGATCGACGACGGCAAGGGCATGAGCCCCACCGACGCGCGCCTCTGCTTCGAGCGGCACGCCACCAGCAAGATCCGTCAGGCCGACGACCTGAGCGCCATACGCACCAAGGGCTTCCGGGGCGAGGCGCTGGCCAGCATCGCGGCTATCGCCCAGGTTGAATTGCGCACGCGCGAGCACGATCAGGAGCTCGGAACGCGGGTGCTGATCGAAGGCAGCCGCGTGCGCACGCAGGAGCCGATCGCCGGTCCGGCCGGCACCAGCATCAGCGTGCGCAGCCTCTTCTTCAACACGCCTGCGCGCCGGCAATTCCTCAAGAGCGACAGCGTGGAGCAGAAGCACGTGCTCGACGAGTTCTTCCGGATCGCGCTCGCGCATCCCGATGCCGGATTCAGACTGGTGAGCAACGATCGCGAGGAGTTCAACCTGCAGCCCGGCGCTGCGGATGCGTCGTGGAGTGCGGCCATGCGGCAGCGGATCACGGGCCTTTTCGGACGCAAGCATGACGAGCGCTTGGTTCCGGTGGAGGAGGGCACCGACTTCGTGCATGTGCAGGGCTTCGTGGGCAAGCCCGAGTTCGCGAAGCGCACCCGCGGCGAGCAGTTCTTCTTCGTGAACCGCCGCTTCATCCGCAGCAACTACCTCGATCACGCCGTGCGCCGCGCATACGAGGAATTGGTGTCGGCCGACAGCTACCCCGGCTGGTTCCTCTTCATCGACATCGATCCCGCGCAGATCGACATCAACATCCATCCCACCAAGACCGAGATCAAGTTCCGCGACGACCGCGCCGTATATGCCATCGTGCATGCGGCCGTGCGCCGCGCCTTGGGCCGCTTCAACATCACGCCCAGCCTCGATTTCGAGCCGGAGCCCGCCATGATCGCGGCCTCTGCGGCCGCAGTGCCCGCTTGGCGCCCCAGCGACCTGGGCGCGTTCACTTCGCCGCCGCGCCCCAGTCCCGAAGGCTGGCAGAAGCTCTTCGACATGGGCATGGCCTCGCCGGCGGAAGAGGCCACGGTGGCCACCATGACGGCGCGTCCGGCTCCGGATGACCTGGTGCTGCCCTCGCGCGAAGAGGATTCGATCGGCGACCGTCCGGTGTTCCAACTGCATGGGCGATACATCGTGGCACAGGTGCGCAGCGGCGTGCTGGTGGTCGATCAGCATCGTGCGCACGAGCGGATCCTCTATGAGCGCAATCTGCGCCTGCTCGCCCAAGGAGCGGGCATCACGCAGACGGAGCTCTTCCCGCGCCATGTGGAATTGAGCGCCACCGACCTTGCGCTGATCGAAGGCGTGCTGCCCGAGCTGCGCAGCATGGGCCTCGACCTCGAGCTCTTCGGCGGCCGCACCGTGCAGGTGAACGGCATGCCCGCCGAGAGCGCCGATGAGGATCCCGCACGGCTCATCGAGCAATTGCTCGAGCAATTGCGATCGGCGGGCAGCGCACTGCGCAATGAACGGCACCCGGCCTTGGCGCGCAGCATGGCGCGCAGCATGGCCATCCGCCACGGTCGCGCACTGGGCATCGCCGAGATGCACGGCCTCATCGATCGCCTCTTCGGTTGCGAGCAGCCCACGAGCACCCCGAGCGGCAAGCCCGTGCTCTTCACCTTCACCCTGGACGACCTTAACGAGCGCTTCGAACGCTGATGCAGTACCGCACCGGACCCTTGCAGCACACGCCCACCGTGGTGAAGAACCTGGTGATCATCAACGCCATCGTCTTCGGCGTGATGCTCATCAGCGGCGGCATCTTCCTCGGCATCCCGCTCACCACCACGCTCGGGCTGCACTACATCGGCGGACCCGCCTTCGAGCCCTGGCAGTTGATCTCGCACATGTTCATGCACGGCGGCATCGGGCACATCTTCATGAACATGTTCGGCCTCTTCATGCTCGGCTCGCCGCTCGAGTACCACTGGGGATCGAAGCGCTTCCTCAACTTCTACCTGCTCTGCGGATTGGGCGGCGCGGCGCTCAACATGGGCGTGCAGGCCTGGGAGTACAACCAGTTGGCGGAGCTGATGAGCGTGGCCGACATCGAGCAGGTGCGCGAGCAGGGCCGCATCGCGCTGGTGAATCTCTGGCGCGGCGGTGAAGGATTCGGCGATGCTGCGATGAACGAAATGGCAGCCATCCTCTTCACGCCGATGGTGGGCGCGAGCGGCGCCATCTTCGGGATCCTCGCGGCCTTCGGCATCCTGTACCCGAACGTGGAGCTGATGATCATCTTCTTCCCGGTGCCCATCAAGGCCAAATGGTTCGTGCTGCTCTACGCGGCTTACGAGACCTACGCAGGCTTCGCGGGCCTGATGGGAAGCGGCAGCGACAACGTAGCGCATTTCGCGCACCTCGGCGGCGGCTTGATGGGACTTGTGCTCGCCCTGCTCTGGCGCCGGCGATTGAGCCCGTGGAACTGAGCGTACCAACTTTGCGGCATGTTTGAGGAATTGAAGCGGCAGTGGCGGAGCGGCGGGATGGTGATCCGGCTGGTGCTGGTGAATGCGTCCGTGTTCGTGGCGCTGCATCTGATCAACCTGCCGTTCTGGGCCATGCGCCAGCCCGGTCCCGACATCCTCGGCTGGCTCTGGAGCACGAGCAACCTGAGCGCGCTGCTGCACCGGCCTTGGACGGTGGTCACCTACATGTTCACGCACTGGGGCTTCGGGCACATCTTCTTCAACCTGCTGCTGCTCTGGTTCATGGGCCGGATCTTCGAGGACCTGCTCGGCAGCAAGCGCGTACTGGGCAATTACCTGCTCGGCGGCTTCAGCGGATTGGCGATTTACCTGATCGGCTACAACGTGCTGCCGGTGTACGCGGAGCAGGTGGCGGGCAGCACCATTCACGGCGCGTCGGCCTCCGTGATGGCCGTGCTCGTGGGCATCGCGGCGTACCGGCCAGACTATGAGGTGCGGCTGCTGCTCTTCGGCACGGTGCGGCTGAAGTGGATCGCGCTGGTGCTCTTCCTCATCGATCTGGTGAGCGTGCAGGAGAGCGCCAACAGCGGCGGCCATCTCGCGCACATCGGCGGTGCGCTCTACGGCTACGCCTCGTCGATGGTGCTGAAGCGGAAGACAGGTGCAAGCGATTGGTCCTTGGCCTTCGTGAACGGACTGGAGCGCTTCTTCGGCCTGTTCAAGCCGAAGAGCGGTGGGCACATGCGCGTGGAGAAGCCATTCACCGGCAAGCGCCGGAGCGATGCGGATTTCAACGCGGCGAAGCGGGACCACCAGGCGCGCATCGACGCCATCCTCGACAAGATCAGCCGAAGCGGCTACGACAGCTTGAGCAAGGAGGAGAAGGACGTGCTGTTCAAGGCGGGGCGCTGATGGCTCACACGATTCTCCCTTGCATGCGGCTGTAGCGTCGAACTCCGGATCTGCACCAACAAATGAAACCCGCAACGGATCCGGAACCGAAACCTGTCAAGCGGCCCTCGCGCTGGCACTTGCCATTGTGGTGGGCTAACGGCATCGCGGTCGGGCTGCTGCTGCTCACTTACCTCGCGCCGCATGTCAGTCCGGATGCCTTCTGGCCGCTGGCCTTGCTGGCCTTCGCTTATCCCTTCCAATTGCTGGCGCACGCGGGTTTCCTCGTTTACTGGCTGCTGTTCCGCCGCAAGCGGATGCTGCTCTCCGGCGTGGTGCTGCTGATCGGCTACGGGCATCTCGCGGACCATGTGCAGCTCGCCGGGAGCGATGCGCCGCCAACGGAGGAACTCGGTGAGCCCGTGAAGCTGCTCAGCTGGAACGTGCGCCTCTTCGACCTCTACAACTGGGACGACAACGAGCGCACGCGCGATGCCATCTTCGATGTGCTGGCCCGGGAGGATGCCGGCATCCTCTGCCTGCAGGAGTTCTTCCACAGCACCGACAAGCGCTACTTCCGCACCCGCGATGCGATCATGCAGGAACTCGGCTGCCGCGCGGAGCACATGGCCTGGACCCACACCGCACGCTACGACCAGCATTACGGCATCGCCACCTTCAGCAAGCATCCGATCACGAAGCGAGGCCGTGTACCCTTCGGCCGGAAGACGAACAACATCTGCATCTGGAGCGACATCAAGCTGGGCGCCGACACCGTTCGGGTCTTCAACGCGCACCTGGCCAGCTTGCACTTCGGCGATGCCGATTACGATTTCCTCGATTCCCTCGGCAGCGACCCGAGCGCCGATCTGGTGAAGGAGCACGGTGGGCGCATCGCAGGGCTGCTGCGCGATGGCCTCGTTAGGCGCGCGGCCGAGGCGGCGGTGATCGACAGCGCCATGCGCGCCAGCCCGCATCCGGTGATTTTCTGCGGCGACATCAACGACGTGCCCATGAGCTATGCCTATCGCTTGCTGCGCGGTGATAAGCGCGATGCCTTCACCGAGAGCGGGCAGGGCATGGGGGGCACCTACATCGGCAAATTGCCCAAGCTCCGCATCGATCATATCCTGCACGATGCCACCATGGCGTCATGGGCCCTCCAACGACTACCGGAGAGATTGAGCGATCATCATGGGCAAACGGTGATGGTGGCGGTGAAAAGGGAATTGAACGATTGACCTTCGCAGGTGTATCGCAGCAATGCAAGGCGCTTCTCTGCGTTTGCGAACCAATCACCACCAACCCATGAGGCTTCCCACCACCGTTCTCCCTTTGATCGCATTCATCGTCGCTCTGCCCGCTTGCCAGCGCGCCCCGGATTCCGAAGCGGCGCCGAGCCCGGAGCAGGATCCCTTGCCAATGGAAGAGCAGGCAGCAGGGGAGGCCGGTTCGCGTTCCCTCGCTTTCGCAAGCAACGGCCTTGCGGACATGTCCATTGCTACGGCAGCGGATTCAACCCCGCGCTACATGTCGTCGAGCGCCGCGCAATCGAATGGCGACACGGCACGCCGCTTCATCCGCACCGCCGATCTCAAGTTCAGGGTGAAGGATGTGGTGCAGGCCACTTATGCGATCGAGGACATCATCGTGATGCAGGGCGGGCATGTGGAGCATGCGCACCTGACCACGCGGGTCGACCAGCGCTACACCATGCCGGTAAGCGAGGACAGCCTGCTGGAGACCACGCGCTTCACCGTGGTGAGCAACTCAGTGCTGCGCGTTCCCGTGGGTCGCCTCGACACCACGCTGAAGATGCTGGCGCGCTTCGTTGATTTCCTCGACCACCGCACCGTGAAGGCCGAGGATGTGCGTCCGTTGATGCTCGCGAATCTCTTGGAGCAGCGCCGCATCGCGCGCTACAGCGGCCGGGTGGAGAAGGCCATTGATGAGCAGGGCAAACGGTTGAAGGAGACCAGCGCCACGGAGGAGCAATTGCTGAACCGGCAGGAACAGGCTGATCGTGCGCTGTTGAGCAACATGAGCCTGCAGGACCGCATTGACTACAGCACGATCACGCTCGAGATCTACCAGCGGCAGAGCGTGCGTCAGGAACTGCTGGCCAATGAGCGCGGCGTGGAACGTTACGAGCCCGGCTTCATCACCAAGCTTGGCAAGGCCGTAGCGAGCGGCTGGCGGATGCTGCTGCGCTTCTTCCTGCTGGTGGCCGGCAATTGGAGCGTGATCCTGCTCGCGGCGATCGCCTTCGTCCTCCTGCGGCGATGGCTCCGTAAGCGGCCGCAGGGATGAGCGCCCGGTCGCACCGCTTAGCTTCGGGCGCGAATCAAGTGCCATGACATCAAGACTCACGCTCGCCTGCTCCGCGTTCCTTCTCTCCGGCGCCGCCGCCTTCGCCCAGCCCCGGATGCACGGCTGCCTGGTGCTGCGCGATGGAGCCGCCCCGCCGCGTCCGCAAGCGCTCATGCCCGATGAGCGCGACCTGATCGACGAGACCATCGCGCGCAGCGACACCTTCGACATCCTGCACTACGACATCAGCCTCGACGTGACGGATTACACCGGACAGGCGATCACGGCCGCCACCACCATCACCTATGCCGCGCGAATGGCGGGTCAAACGGGCATCCGCTTCGACCTCGCAGCGCTCACGGTCGATTCGGTGATCGGTGCGAACGGTCAGCTTGCCTTCACGCACGATGGCCAATTCCTGGATGTGCAGCTCGAGGATGAACCAATGGTGGGAGCGGAGCAGCAGCTCACCGTGCATTACCATGGGCAGCCCATCGGCGACCCGAGCTGGGGCGGCTTCTACTTCGCCAGCAACTACATCTACAACCTCGGCATCGGCCTCACCACCGTGCCGCCGAATTTCGGCAAGGTGTGGTATCCCTGCTTCGATAGCTTCATGGAGCGCGCGGCCTACACCTTCCATGTGAAGAGTGCGGGCGGGCGCTGGCTGCTGGGCCAGGGCGATTTCATCGGCGAGGTGCAGCTCGGCGGCGATACCGTGATCCGCAGCTACGACCTGCCGCATGCGATCCCCACGCACGTGAGCGCCATCGCTGTGGCCAATTATGCCGAGAACAACTTCACGCACACTGGCGCGTATGGCGACATCCCCGTATCACTCCGCGCCAAGCCCACGCAGCTCAGTGCCATGGTGGGCAAGTTCGCCGACCTCGGCGCGTGCATCGATGCGCTCGAGCATTGGTACGGACCTTACCCCTATGGCCGGATCGGCTATGTGCTCACCACCGACGGCGCCTTGGAGATTGTCACCAACATCGCGTACCCCGACTTCATGCCGGGGCAGCCCGTGGGACAGAACCGCGACCTCTACGCCCATGAGCTGGGACACCATTGGTGGGGCGACAAGGTGACGCCGCGCGTGCACAACCACATGTGGCTGAAGGAAGGTCCGGCTGAGTACAGCGGCCATCTCTTCGAGGAATGGCTCAACGGCCGTGCGGCCATGGTGAACATGGTGAAGGATAACCTGCTCGACATCCTCACCACCGCGCACGGCGACGACGACGGCTTCCAGGCCCTGTCGCCCATGCCCGATGAGCACATCTACGGCACGCACACCTACTACAAAGGCGCCGCCGTGGTGCACAACCTGCGCGGCTACCTGGGCGACACGCTCTTCCGTGAAGCCATGCGCGAATCGCAGGTGCGCCTGGCCGATACCGTGATCACGCCGGAGATGTGGCGCGATACCATGGAGCTGATCACCGGCCGCGACCTGCATCCCTTCTTCGACGATTGGGTCTTCAGCCCCGGCTATTCGGTCTTCGAGGTGCGGTCGTTCACCGCGCAGGAGGGCGACGTGAACTGGTTGGTTGATCTCCGCATCGGGCAGAAGCTCTACGGAACTTCGGGCCTGCATGGCGAGACGCCGCTGGACCTCACGCTGATCGGCGCCGATGGGCAGACGCACGAAGCGCTCATCACCGCGAGCGGGCTGCTCACGGAAGTCTCGGTCGTTTGCCCCTTCGAGCCGGTGATGGCGGTGCTCAATCGCTACCAGCGCTTGAATCAGGCGCGCATGGATCACGAGATCACCGTGGTGCCAGGCGTGGCCTTCTCGAGTTCCCTGCCGCGCGTGGAGTTCCGCCTTTACGCCACTGCGCTCACCGATAGCACCCTTGTCCGTGTGGACCACATCTGGAGCGGAGCCGATGAGGACCTCGGCTGGAGCATCGCGCAAGTGAGCGGCACGCACTACTGGAACGTCGATGGCCTGTGGCCTGAAGGCACGGTGCTGCGCGGGCGCTTCATGTACCTCGGATCAACGCCGGGCCAGTTCGATCAAGCACTGATCAATGGCGATGAGACGGGCATGGTGATGGTGTGGCGGCCGAACGCCGATACGCCCTGGCAGATCCATCCGGACCAGGCGCTCACGGCCGGCAGCACCACCAACGGGACCGGCTGGATCGATGTGAACACGCTGTACAAGGGCCAGTACGCCTTCGCGAAGGCCAGCGGATTCATCGGCGTGGAAGAAGAGACGGGCGCTTCCGCATTCGCGGTCTTCCCGGTGCCTGCGGATGAGGCGATCACGGTGCGCATGAGCCAGCCCATGAATGGTGCCTTGCAGCTGAAGGTGCTCGATGCGCAAGGCAGGCTCGTGATGCAGGCCGTGCGCCAACCGGCTGCGGAGCTCCGGATCGACACGCGCGGTTTGGCCCCAGGCGCGTACGCGCTGCAGCTGTCCGGGATCGATGGCACGCTGCTCGGGGCGCGCAGTTTCCATGTTGCCCGCTGAGGAGCCTTTCGTTGGCGCGGGGCTGAAGAAGCTCCTCTATCCCATCGGTGCTGAATTGAGGGCCTACCTGGAGCACGGTGGACGGGCGGGCGGATTGCCGATCGCCTATGGCGACCTGATGCGGCACGACGGCGTGCTGCCGAGGCGCGGTCCCGATGGCGAGGACACCCTGTGGCAGACCGTGCTCTATCGTCCGGCCGACCGGGACGAATTGGATCAGCACCTGGTGGAGACCTACCAGCGGCTCGTGGCCGATGGGCGGCGCATCGAGCACTTGCGGATCGGCGGGGTGGACCTCTGTCCGTACGGCAATTCGCAGCCCTTCCGCGTGAAGGTGATCAACCAGATCAACGACAACCACGACTACTTCTACGTGAAGCGCACCGATGCCAATCGCGTGTACGGACTGGAGCTCGAGCACCTGCTCTCGCCGTATCGCATCAGCTATCTGGTGGAGCGAGCGACGCTCGTGGAAGAGCACATCATCGGCGTTCCGGGCGATGCCTTCATCGCCGATCCCGCGCGCTATGGCGGCAAGTTGAACAGCGTGCGCTTGTGCAAGGAGTTCGTGAAGTTCAACGAGCGCTGCTTCGTGCGGCTGCTGGGCGACATGCGCGCCTACAACTTCGTGGTGGATGCCATCCACGATGTGGACCAGGTGCAGTACCGCTTCCGCGCCATCGACCTGGACCAGCAGAGCCACGACGGCCGATTGCGCGGCTACCTGCCCCAGTTCTACAAGGAGAACCTGCCCTATGTGCAGCTCGCGCAGCAGGCCATTGGTGCTGCCACCGCTGCGCAGTACCGCAGTGAGGAGCGCGCTTTGATGCGTAAGCGGGCGCGCTTGGCAGAAGGCCGGTTGAACGCCTTGATCGCCGCCATGAAGGCCGATGCGATCGCACCGGAGGAGAACGTCCGGCAGCTCGCCGACGAATTGGCCGCGCACCACCGTGATGCGGCGTACAAGGGCCTGCCCACCATGGGCCACCTGCTCGAGCGGCACCTGTACCAGTGCCTCTTCGACCCCGCGGCAGGCGACGAATAGGCGCAGCGTACCGCCGGGCTTGAACCTTCGGCCGATTGATGCCGTAGGAGCGCCCCGACCGCCGAGGATCGGCGTGCGAAAACGCTTCATCATGGCCCTGAATCGACTCTTCCTGGCTGCCCTGCTCGCATTGGCCTCAAAGTCCTACGGGCAGCAGTACCGCATCGAGTACCGCTGGCTGAATTTCCCGTGCAGTGAGATCCTGAACTGCGACGCCGGCTGCAGCGCATGCAACATCCCCGATGCCCTGGGCGGCGTGCTCATCGGCACCAACGCGGCGTGGATCGGCGTGCAGACCTGTCCGCTGCCGGTGACGGTAGCCGACAATGCCGTATTCACGGCTGGCTGGCCGGTGCAGCCCGGACCCGACCAGAGCGTGGTCTTCAATGTGATCACCACCGCACCGGTGCGGATCGACAGCATCCGGTTCCGCCATGCCATCTACCAGGATGGCCCGCAGCGCGTGAAAGTGCTCTATACGAACGATGTCTCCCAGCCCTTGCAAGAGGTCGCCGATGCGCAAGTGCCCACGGCATGGACCGATGTGACCCTGACGGGCCTCGCCGATGTGCTGATCCCGGAAGGCAATCCCTTCGGCACCATGCAGCTCCGTTTCCAGCCCTATGAAGGCGGCAGCGGCGGCTGGGCGATCGATGAGCTGATCATCTCCGCCAGTCCGTTGCAGAATGCGCAGACCGGTATCGCCGAGGTGTACCAGCGCGCACCTTCCGTGCGCGGTCCGCTCTACGACGTGATGGGCCGTCCGGTGGGCAGTGATCGAGCGCCGGGCCTGTACCAGCAGCAAGGTCGTCGCATCGTACAGGTGGAGTGACGGTGCGAAAGCACCTTGCACGAACGCCGATGGTCGATGATCATCGGCGTTCGTGTTGCTAAAGGATCGCGAGAGAGCTCCCGGAACTCAGGGCTCCGTGCGCAAGCCGGCATCCTGCCAGCCCACGATGCCGGCCGACATGCAATGCACGCGTGAGTAGCCGAGTTTCATGGCGGTTTCCGCGGCCATGCGCGCGGCAGGGCATTCGGGACTGTAGCAGTAGAACACGATGGGCTGCGCCTTGTCGGCCGGCAGCTGGTCGGCCGCGATGGCATCGTACACCAGCAGCTTGGCACCGGGCAGGTGCGCTTCGGCGTAGGTGAACTCTTCGTTCACGTCTGCCAGGAACACCTTGTCCTTGAGCATGGCGAGCACCGCCTCCGGGGTGACCTCGATCACGGCGGTGGAATTGGCATCAGCCTGTGCCGAGCAAAAGGCCGCCGCCAAGAGGAGCACGCCGGTGATCAGGATGCGCATGGAGCCCAAAGCTGCGGAAAGAATCCAATCCAGCAAGCCGGCGAGGCCATGTCAGCAGGGCTGATCCGAGGTCCGGGCATGACGGAGTCGCTTGCTGCTCGGATAGGTTTCCACCTACATTCGTTTGCCTGTTCGCATTTGTTCAGGCCCAAACACCACCACCATGAAGCAGCTCCTCTTCGCCGCCGCGGTCCTCATCAGCAGCGGTTCGGTGAACGCGCAGGATGCGGTCGCCGGCCTTTTCGCGCCGAAGCGCATCGTGAAGACCAACCTCGTGGGCTATGCCCTGTTGTCGGTCAACGCGAACTACGAGCAGAAGACCGGCGGCAAGACCTCGGTGGGCCTGCTGGCCGGCTACAAGCTGCCGAATGTGATCAAGGTCGAAGCCATCGGCACCATCGATGGCGAGAAGCAGACCTATACCGGTGATGTGGAGCCTCAGGGCCTCTTCGTGAACCCGTATTTCCGGTTCTACACGAAGGAAACTTTCAAGGGCTTCTACGTGGAGGCTTTCCTGCGCTACTTCAACTACAACTTCCTCCTGCCCTACGATTACGAGAAGAACGGTGGGAACATCCGTGCGAACGCCGAAGGCAGCGCCACGGCCTTTGGCGGCGGGCTGGCCTTGGGGGCTCAGTTCCCGCTGGGTCCGCGCGTGTACATGGACCTCAACCTCGGCTATGGCATGGCCGTGGGCAATGCGCATCTGGAGACCAACGATCCCAATCTGGAACTGGAGGATTACCAGACCATCCAGAGCAACATCGAGAAGTACCAGGACGACGAGGATATCCAAGTATTCATCCTCGGCGACATCCTCACCGACCCGAAGGCGGGATCCTCGGACACCAAGGCCTGGGCCGATTTCGAGAACAAGGTCTTCGCGATCATGCGCGGGGGCATCAGCATCGGCTACGCGTTCTGAGCCGCACGCATTTTCAATGAAGGCCTCGGAGCGTCCGGGGCCTTCGCTTTTCCATTATTTTGGCCGCGGTGCTGAACTCAGCCGTCGGCAAACCGCCCCGCCCCGGGCCCGCCCCCCCTCCGATATCATGGCCTGATCATGGCTGGCGATAATCTGCAGGGCCAGCAGCTCAACGATCTATGGCGCTATCTGCCGAGCAACGACTCATGGACCTCATTCACCCCTACCCCGCAACTGGGGGCGGCTCGCCATCGACGGGCGCGTTTACGGTGGCCGTCGGCAGGGACTGCGGTGAACGACTGTGGAATGAGGGCCTTCGCAGGCCGCCAAGCCCCGCCGAACCGCCGCCCGCCCGGCCGCTGCAATTGGTGGTGGCCGATCTCGCGGGTCAAGAGGTCGCGCGGGTCCAGTTCTCCGGGCACCATGCCCGACCTGGCAAGCATCTACCGTCACCGGACCCGGATCACAGGCTGCTGATGGGTTGCATCCGGCGCATGCTCGAAATCCGCCGCGCCGATTTCCGTCTTGGCCGTCCAGCTGCCAGTGCAGCTTCAGCCTCGTCGTTGAACCAATCGCCTTGGCGTGCATCTTCGGCTCATGAGATTCAAGCTCGGGGTCGTTGCTGCTCTGGTCATCCACCTCGTTTCCACCGCGCAGCAGCCCAATATCCTGCTCGTGATCGCCGACGATGTGGGCCTTGATCCCGTGCCCGGCTACCTGCCCGGCCCGCAGAAGGCCACCATGCCCAACCTCAGCGCGCTGATGGCGCAAGGGCTCACCTTCGACAACGTGTGGCCAGTCCGCTATGCTCGCCCACGCGCAGCACCATCATCACCGGCCGCTACGGTTACCAGACCGGGGTGCTCAATCCAGGCGAGCTCTCGCTGCTGCCCGCGGACGAGATCACCCTGCACCGCTACCTCACCGACAATGGCAGCGGATATGCCTCGTGCATCATCGGCAAGTGGCACTTGGGTGGCTCAGCGCCTGATCCCGCTTATCCGAATGCGATGGGCGTGCCGCATTACGCGGGCCTGCTCAGCGGCGCGGTGAACAACTACTACACCTGGCCGCTCACGGTCAATGGCAGCACATCGCCCAGCACCGCGTACATCACCACCACGATCACGGACATGGCCATCGACTGGATCGATCAGCAAACCACGCCGTGGTTCTGCTGGGTGGCCTACAACGCGCCGCACACGCCCTATCACCTGCCACCGCTCGACCTGCACAGCCAAGGCGCACTGCCCGCTGATCAGGCCAGCATCAACGCCAATCCGTTGCCTTACTACTTGGCGATGTTGGAGAGCGTGGACCATGAGCTCGGTCGGTTGCTGGCCGCGCTCACACCTGCCGAGCTCGCGAACACCGTGGTGCTCTTCATCGGCGACAACGGCACCGAGGTGGACGTGATCCAAGCGCCTTACCTGCAGAACCACGGGAAAGGCACGCTCTACGAGGGCGGCGTGCGCGTGCCCTTCGTGATGGCCGGCCCCGGCGTGACGCGCGCAGGAGAGCGGGAGGATGCGCTGGTGAGCACCGTGGACCTCTTCGCCACCATCGTGGAGCTGACCGGCGCCAGCTTGCCTGCCTATGAGCAGAGCCGGAGCCTCGTTCCCATGCTTTCCCAGAGCGGGCAATCCGTGCGGTCCTGCCTCTACACCGATGTGTCGATCACCGGCAGCAGCGGCAGCGCGATCCGCGATGCGCGCTGGAAGCTCATCAACTTCGATAGCGGTCAGCAGCGCTTCTACGACCTGCTCAATGATCCGTGGGAAGAAGTGAACCTCCTGCTCGGAGGGCTCACGGCGGCGGAGCAGATCGCCTTCGATGCGCTGAACAATGCCTGCGACCTGAGCACCAGCGTGCCAGTCCAGCCAACTGAAACCTCGTTCAGCATCCGACCCAACCCCGTGCGCGAAGTGCTCCTCGTGGATGCTCCCGGCGATGCGCCTGTGAATGTGCGCGTTCGCGATGCGCTCGGCCGGGTGGTGCTGGAGCGGGCAGCAACCAGGCAGTTGGAGATGATCGCCTTGAAGAGCGGTCTCTACGCCGTTGAGGTGGAGCAAGGGGAGAGGAGGGGCGTGTTCCGAATCGTGAAGGAGTGACACACGAACCGGATCGATCACGAAAACACGACGCTCTGGTCAAGGCCGCGGTACGCATGGCTTCGTCACCCCACCTTCGCGACATGCGTGTCCACTTTCCGATCATCCTGCTCCTGGCTGCTTGTTCCGGTCAGCCGCCGCCATCCGCACCGGCGCCGGATCATAGGCTGCGCGACGACCTCGCTCACCTCTACACCGACCGGCAGCTCGGTGGCTCCTTCATCGGCTATGATGCGCAATCCGGTCATTGGCTCTTCATCGACAGCGCGCGCTGCGATTCGGCCACCTTGCCGGCCAGCACCTTTAAGATCCTCGGCACCCTCATCGGCCTCGAGTCCGGCGTGCTGCCCGATGCCGAGCATGTGATCGCGTGGGACGGCCGCGACTACGGCCGCGAAGCCGCCAACCGCGACCTCACGCTCCACGCGGCTTACGACGCCAGCGTGTACTGGTATTACCGCGAGACCGTGCGCCGCATCGGTGCCGCCGGATTCAAGCATTGGCTCGATACGGTGGGCTACGGCAACGCCGACACCACCGGTGGCTTCGATCAATGCTGGGTGCAGGGAGGACTGCGCATCACCCCTCGACAGCAGGTCATCTTCCTCCGCAAGGTGCACGACGAGCAATTGCCCTTCAGCGCCCGCACCTACGCCATCACCAAGGACATCATGCTCCGCGAGGACACGCTGGGCCACCGCTTGCGTGCCAAGACCGGCTGGGCCATGAGTGATGCGGACAACATCGGTTGGTATGTGGGCTGGGTGGAGGCCCCGGAACGCGCGCCGTACTTCTTCGCGAATCGGATCAGCACGAGCGATACCGCGCATGCCACCTTCGCACAGGACCGCATCGAAATCGCGAAGAAGGTGTTGAGGGAGGAAGGGGTGTGGCCGTGACGGGGCCGCGACTCGGAAGTCGTTGTCACGGCGATCGTGTGCCGCATGCATTCAGTGCCATCAGCATAGGTGGTGAACCTCCAGATCCCGTGGTGCAGGGTAGCGGGCGAACGGGTTAGCTGTTCAGCAGCCAGAACGTGAGGATGCCACCGAAATAGCCCAGTGCTGCAGGGAATGCCACCTTCCGGAGGTACCAGAGGAAGTCTATCCCGAGGATCCCCATGGCCGCAACACCGGATGCTGAGCCGATGATGAGGATGCTGCCCCCGGTACCTGCGCACAGTGCGAGCAGGGACCAGAAGGGGTTGTCCGGAGCGAATTGGCTAAGGGGGTACATGCCCATGGCCGCTGCCACCAGCGGCACGTTGTCCACGATGGCGGATAGGAGGCCGATCGCGGTGTTCACGGCGTAGATGTTCCCCAAGCGCTGATCCAGGAGATGCGCGGTATCGGTCAGGTGCCCTGCCACTTGCAAACCGGATACGGCGGTGAGGATTCCGAAGAAGAAAAGAACGCTGGGCACATCGATGCGGCGCAGCACGCTGGTTACCTTCAAGTGCCCGGAGTCGGATTCGATCTTGTTGCGGTGCAGTAATTCGGTCACGATCCAGAGGATGCCCAGGCCCAGCAGGATGCCCATGTAAGGCGGAAGGTGGGTCAAGGTCTTGAAGAGCGGCACACCAAGCAGCGCAACCAGGCCCATCACAAGAATGAGCACTTGCTCGCGTGCGGGCACGGCCGTGTGGTTGCCTTGCTCTTGTTCCTGCTCGGGGCGTTGGATCGAGCCTTTGAAGGTGAGCGTGTACCAGATCATGGGCAGCAGCAAGCAGGTGAGGCTCGGCACGAAGAGCATCTTCATGATGCTGGCAGCCGTGACCTGACCGCCGATCCAGAGCATGATGGTGGTCACATCCCCGATGGGGCTCCAGGCGCCACCGGCGTTGGCAGCAATCACCACGATGCCGGCCAGTATCCACAGGTCCTGCTTGTCCTTCACCAGTTTGCGGAGCAGGGCGCACATGACGATCGTCGTGGTCATGTTGTCCAGTGCTGCACTGAGGAAGAAGGTGATTCCTCCCACGACCCAGATGAGCATCGATTTCTTCTGGCCGGTGATGCGGTCGGTGATGACGCGGAAGCCCTCGTGCGCGTCCACCAGTTCCACGATGGTCATGGCGCCCATGAGGAAGAAGAGGATGCTCGCGATCTCTGACAGGTGCTCCAGCAGTTGGTGGTTGATGTGCTCTGCGCCCTGTGCCTCCGGGGTCAGGAGGTTGCTTTGGCCCAGCACGATGAGCACCCAGATGAGCACTCCGGTCACCAAGGCCGTTGCGGCCTTGTTGATGCTCAACGGATGCTCCAAGGCATGGCGAGGTAGCCGATCACGAAGACGACGGCGATTAGCGTGTACATGTTTTGGGGGTGAGTGGGTTGTGTGTTTGTTTCCTTGAAGCGGCGGATGTCCGGGTCACCGCGATTGAGCGCTTCCAGATGGAAGCGCACCCATGGTCGCGGTCCAGGTCTGCATGGGGGCGCGACCTATGGCCCGTGTCGCTATTGCTTTTTTCGATGGCTGCATCCGATCGGATCGTTCGCGCTCTACGTTTGCGGGCCGTTCCGCATGATGCAGCACTTCGATGCTATCGCGGCCGACCCCGTTGGGAGTATCCTGGTGGTTGGGAACCTGATCCTTATCGAGAGCCTGCTGTCGGTGGACAATGCAGCCGTGCTGGCCACGATGGTCATGGACCTGCCCGCGCGCGAGCGCAACAAGGCATTGAAGTACGGTATCATCGGTGCCTACGCTTTCCGCGGATTGTGCCTGCTCTTCGCGTCCACCTTGGTGAAGATCTGGTGGCTCAAGCCCTTGGGGGGCATCTACCTGCTGATGATCTTCTGGAACTGGTTGAAGGGGAAGCGCACGCCTGCCAAGAGCGATGACCTCCTCGACAAGCGCAGCAACTGGTTCTACCGAAGGACATCGGGCCTGTTCGGGCCGTTCTGGGCCACGGTGCTCCTGGTGGAGCTCATGGACCTCGCCTTCTCCATCGACAATGTATTCGCGGCCGTAGCCTTCACCGATAACATCATCCTCATCTGGGTGGGCGTGTTCATCGGCATCCTTGCCATGCGCTTCGTGGCGCAAGGCTTTGTGCGGCTGATGAGCCGTTTCCCCTATTTGGAGAGCGCAGCCTTCATCGTGCTGGCGATCCTGGGCCTCAAGCTGAGCCTGTCCGTACTGGATAAGCTCCTTCCCGGTCATGGGGTAACGGTTCTCATGAATAGCCATCGCATGGACCTGTTCGTGTCGCTGCTCACGATCGCGATCTTCATACTGCCGATTCCCGTGGCGTGGTTGTTCACCAGATTGCGCAGATGAATCCGCGTTGCTGCGCGCCGCGACCAACGGAGCGCGCATCCATGCTCCAAGCTGGTGCCGTGCGTGATTCATGCTGGCCTTTTGTTGTTGAATCTTGAGCGCCCTGCGGACATTCCGCAGGGCGCTCTTGAATCATGCCTAACCCTTCAGCCGGTCATTGATCAATCGCGACCACTTGTCGGCGAACTGGAGCTCACCATTCAGCGGAAGGTTGGCCCCTTCCCGGTACAGCTCGAGCCGCAGGTCGGTCATGCCCTTTTCCTTCATTTGGAACAGGAGCTCCACGCGATGGGTGAGCGCGCTGCCGTTCGATCCGTTCTCGGTGCGACACGATCGGACCCGGGACAGGTCTATCCGCTGGACGGTGGCTCCGTCATCGAGCGCATTGAAGCTGAACAAGATGTTCTTGCGCTCATCCAGCCCTAGGATCACCAGGTTGCAGGTCTCGTGCTGATGCACTTGGCAGCCCTGCTGCTGCGCGGCTTTTAGCAAGGGCTGCACCAAGCGTTTCGTTTTCCGCATCCGGCTGCGGTAATCCAGTGCGAAAGGCAATGCGCAGAGCAGCATGAAAACAATGCCGAATGCGGCGGTTCCCCAATCCAATTCCATTCTGGTTTGATTTAAGATCCATGAAAGCCTTGATGGGATGCGCGCAATGGCGCAGCCCGGAGAAGCCGGGTTCAATTGCCGGTCAAGGCAGCGACCCGTCAGGCACGGACTACCAGAAGCAGTGGAAGGGGAAGATGATGTCGGATCCCCGAAGCGCTACGACAACGCTGCTCGATGCACGGGCATAGCTCGTGAGGCAAGCTCGTATGGAACGCTCCCGGACCCGAACGACGCGGCGAAGTTCTTCGTGGGGCTCTGGCACCCGGGATGGGATCTCATTCGACATCGATAAGGCTCCCGGGAACCGCGTGCAGCAGCACGGCGGAACCTGACCGTCCGGCGCACCTTGCTCCACCGCACGGGCATCAACGGAGCCGAGGAGCCAACAGGTTGCAATGCCGCAATGGTCGTGAGCGCAGCCAGCAGCAACAGGGCCAGATGAGCGTCCTTCATCAGCTGCATGCAATCATGGTTGCACAGGCAAAGAGAGGCAGGGCTTGCTGTTCCTGCATTCGTGCACGCAACAAGCGGCATCCCCAAGGGGTCAGCGAGCTTACCGTGCGGAACATGCGGGAAGTGGACGAGGGTGGAAAGCTATGGCAAGAAAATCATGGCACGAGAGTGCCGCTGAGGGAGGAAGGGGTGTGGCCGTGAGCAGGGAGTCTCACTGCATCAAGGCCGGTACAGAATGGCCTGACTTCAGGGAAGCCTGCGTCGTGCTCATTCGATGAGCCGATGAGCGCGAAAGCGGTGGCCTCAGTTGAGGCTGAAGGTGGGCTGGCGCAGCACCATGCGCGCGATCACGCGGCTCTCGTTGGTGCGCATGCGGCTGATGAGCGCCAGCACCTGTTCGTCCAGTTCGCGGTCGCTGAGCTTCGCAAGGTCCTTGTACACCGGCAAGCTGCTCTTGCTCTTGAGGATGAGCGCTATTTTGTAGGTGCGTGACATGGTTCCGGATAGAAGACGATGCGAATACCCGGAGGGATGCCTTGCGCGCGGATCTGAACGATCGGATTAGAGGAACGGCGGTGATCTGAGGAGGAATGGCGGCAGTCAGACGGATGAGCCCGGCGCTGCTGTGCGTTCCGAATCAAGATGGTCGTGGTGCGGGATTGCCCTCCCTTAGGTCGGGCTATCCTCCATGGGGTGGGCTTCAGCGGATGAACCCGGCGCTGCGAAGCGTTCCGAATCAAGATGGTCGTGGCGCGGGATTGCCCTCCCTCCGGTCGGGCTATCCTCCATGGGGTGGGCTTCAGCGGATGAACCCGGCGCTGCTGTGCGTTCCGAATCGCGATGTTGAAGGTTCGGGATTGCCCTCCCTCCGGTCGGGCTATCCTCCAGTTGCTTCGCATGGAGAATTGCGATGGCAATCAATCGGATTGCCCTCCCTCCGGTCGGGCTATCCTCCAGTTGCTTCCCATTGAAAATTGCGATGGCAATCAATCGGATTGCCCTCCCTCCGGTCGGGCTATCCTCCATGGGGGTGGGCTTCAGCGGATGAACCCGGCGCTGCTGTGCGTTCCGAATCAAGATGGTCGTGGTGCGGGATTGCCCTCCCTCCGGTCGGGCTATCCTCCATGGGGTGGGCTTCAGCGGATGAACCCGACGCTGCTGTACGTTCCGAATCGCGATGATGAAGGTTCGGGATTGCCCTCCCTCCGGTCGGGCTATCCTCCATGGGGTGGGCTTCAGCGGATGAACCCGGCGCTGCGAAGCAGCGCCCGGGGTTTTTCATGCGCGCACGCGCTCGAACTGCGTTCGGCGCGTTTGCGCATGAAAAACCCCGGCGACTTCGTCGCCAGGGTTGATCGGCTGGTCGGGGTGAGAGGATTCGAACCTCCGGCCTCGTCGTCCCGAACGACGCGCGCTAACCGGGCTGCGCTACACCCCGAACTGGGAAGGGCGCCAAATATAGCCGAACGGTCCTCAGGCCTCGAAGGTGTACCCGATCCCTTTCACGGTGCGGATCCGATCGTCGCCGATCTTCTCGCGCAGCTTGCGGATGTGCACGTCGATGGTGCGGTCGCCCACGAAGAGCTCGCTGCCCCAGACCTGGTTGTAGATGTCTTCGCGCTTGAAGACCTTGCCGGGCTTGCTCATCAGCAGCACCAGCAGCTCGAATTCCTTCTTCGGGAGGTGCATCTCCTGCTCGCCCACCTTCACCAGCACCTTCTCCAGATCCACCCGCACGCCGTTGGTCTCGAGGAACTGGCCATCCGGGCGGTCAGCGCCGGAGCGCTTCAGCAGGGCCTTCACCTTGCTCACGAACACCTTGGGGCGGATGGGCTTGGTGATGTAGTCGTCGGCGCCGGCCTCGAAGCCCGCGATCTGCGTGTAGTCCTCGCCGCGTGCGGTGAGGAAGGTGATCAGCGTGCGCTTGAACTCGGGCATCTGCCTGAGCTGGTTGCACACCTCCACGCCATCCATGCCGGGCATCATGATATCGAGCACGATCAGGTCGGGGCGCTCGGCCTTGGCCATCTTGATCGCATCGCGGCCGTTCTGCGCGGACGATACCGTGAAGCCCTCGCGCTCCAGGTTGTATTTGAGGAGCTCGATGATATCGGGCTCGTCATCCACCAGCAGCACCTTGGGGTTCATCGCTCCGGACATGGGTTTTTCTTTCGGCGGCAAAGGTGCCCGGGGAGTTCGGCAACCGTGTTAAGGCGCGATCAAATGTAGGTTAAGCCCTCAGGGCGGTCGTGTCTCAGTTCGAGCCAATCGCAGAGTTGATGCGGCCCAGCTAGCGGTTAGGGTAGAGCGGTTCAGGTACCACGTGCGGTAAGGGTCCACGTGGGCCAGCCCCGCGCCCGGCTCGGAAAGAGCCTGTGCTGCGGCCATGTGGCGAGCCGGGACTGCGGCTGGCCGTGGTTGATCGTTTGGCTCCACCGCTTTCCATCCAGGGAAAGGTGGAGCAAAGATACCTCGGCCATTGAGACTTCGCAAACTGAGACACTGCTCCAGGGCGCTCTGCCCCACCGCATGGGTAGTTGATGGTTTCCGCTCCATGCTACATTCGCCGCCACAAGCGGGAGTAGCTCAGTTGGTAGAGCATCAGCTTCCCAAGCTGAGGGTCGCGGGTTCGAATCCCGTTTCCCGCTCAAGGTCCTGATTCGTCCGGGGCCTTGCTTCTCGGCCAGCGCCGGGAAGCGCCGCAGTCAGGGAGCGCAACACCAAGCGACTACAGGCGTGAACTCCTGAACCCATGAAATCGTTCCCCCATCGCTTCGCGCGCATCGCACCGGTGCTGCTCACGCTGCACCTGCTTTCCGCCTGCACCTCCGCCAACTCCGAATCCGTCATCCATCCCGACATGCAACCCGCTCCCGGCACCACCACCGATACCATCACCCTCGGCGCTGGCTGCTTCTGGTGCGTGGAAGCCGTGTTCGTCGAACTGAAGGGCGTGCTCTCCGTGACCAGCGGCTACATGGGCGGCCAGGTGAAGAATCCCAGCTACAAGGAAGTGTGCACGGGCAACACCGGGCATGCCGAGGTGGCGCAGCTGGTCTTCGATCCCGCGCAGGTTTCGCTGGCCGAGATCCTCGAGGTGTTCTGGCAGACGCACGACCCCACCACGCTCAACCGTCAGGGCGCCGATGTGGGCACGCAATACCGCTCGGCCATCTTCTGGCACACCGATGCGCAGCGCGCCGTTGCTGAGGAGCTGAAGACGCGCCTCGATGCCAGCGGTGCCTTCCCCGCGCCGATCGTCACCGAGGTGACGCAGGCCAGCACCTTCTACGAAGCGGAGAACTACCACCAGGACTACTATGCGCTGAACGGCTCGCAGGGCTATTGCCAGATGGTGATCCGCCCCAAATTGGAGAAGTTCCGCAAGGTCTTCGCCGATAAGCTGAAGCAGCCGAAGTGATCGCGGTCACCAACGGCATGGCGCCGAAAGCCGATCTTCGCGGCATGGCGAAGCACAGCGTGGCGCACAGCATCTTCCGGTTCAAGTGCCCGCATTGCCGCGAGGGCGAGTTCTTCGTGGACCGCAATCCCTACCACCTCTCCACGGTGGGCGATGTGCTGGAAGCGTGCCCCGTGTGCGAGCGCAAATACACGCCCGAGCCCGGCTTCTATTACGGCGGCATGTACGTGGCCTATGCGCTCGCCGTGGCCACGGGCACCAGCATCTTCGTGGCTACCCTCGTGCTCTGGCCATCGGCATCGGTTGGCGCGAAGGCCGGTCTGGTGGCCGTGGGCCTGGTGGTATTCGCCCCGTGGCTCTATGCGCTGTCGAAGACGATCTGGGCCAACCTCTTCATCCGGTACAAGGGCGTGGCCACGACCGAAGCGGAGCGCCGCTATGCGGAGCAGCGCGCTGCCGCCCGTTGATCCTCACTCCTGAATCACCTCCATCGTCTCGCCCTCGGCGCCTTCGCCCATCATCTGCTGCGCATCGATCACTTGTCCGCCGCCGCCGGGGTCCATGTAGTCGTTGATGAGGAAGACCACTTGATCGGGGACCTTGTCGGAGTGCGCGCCCACGTCGCTGTACTCGCTGTGCTCGCCCACCAGGTCCATGATGCGGTCGGAGGGGAGGCGCTCGCTCATCGGCGGCCCCATCGCGGTCTGGCGGTTCTGCCATTCCACCATCACCAGGTAGCGCGGGTACTTCATGCCGGCCCGCATGCGCTTCAGGAAATCGGTCTTGTCCTGGATGCCCACGAAGCGGTGACCGATGAAGGCCATGTCGGCCTCTTCGTTGGTGATGCCGGGATCGCCCACGGGCACCGCGCGGATGCGCAGGCGGTCGTCGCCGAGGCCCATCTCTTTCTTCTTCGCCTCGAGCGCGGCGGCCTTGTCGGCCTCGTTCACCACGGCGATCACGTTGGCGCCGGCGGCGATGAACTTGAAGGTCCAGTAGCCATCGTCGGCGAAGAGGTCGGCGATGGTGAGGCGCGATGTTGCCCATCATGCCGATCACCACCTCGGGCTTCTGCCAGGCATCGCGCGGGGTGGCGTTGGGCACCGGCGCGGTGCTCTCCGCTTGGGTATCAACGGCTGCGGGATCGTCGGTGCTGCCGTTGCATGCGGCGAGCAGGGCGATGGAGCATAGTGCGGCGAAACGCATGGCGGTTCTCATTGGGGGCGCCAAATTAGAACGAGGCTGGCGCGTGGACCTGCGCGCTTCAGAGCCAAGAGGCTTCACTGCCCCTGCCTCATAGATTGTTTTCGACTCGCACGGCCGCTTTCGGCTATGCTCTGAGCAGCTAGGAAGTGAGTGCGGTGGGTGTCCACCCCGGGTCTTCGCCCGGGGCAGGCTCCTCTACTATTCGCGAGTCGCCTCCCGAGCCGAAGGCGAAGGGATGGCTCAACCTTTAGCGAAGCAAAAGGTTGATGAAGCATTGGCATGCCAAGACCTCTGCATTGACGATTGAACTGAGTCGCCACCAGCAATCGCCCGCCCGCCTACATTCGCTGGCGCAAGCCGAACCGAATGCCGGGCATCGATCGAGAGCTGAAGAGCCGTTTCACCAGCGAGCAGCAGAAAGCCATGCTCAACGTGCTGTTCACGGCCAATTGGCTGCGCACGCACCAGGTGACGCGCCTCAAGCCCTACGGCATCAGCCCGCAGCAGTACAACATCCTGCGCATCCTGCGCGGCGCCCTCGATCCCGCGCATGCCTCGGAGTCGGAAGGCGGGCGCATGAAGGCGCAGAGCGTGAAGGAGCGCATGATCGACCGCGCGCCCAACGCCACGCGCCTCACGGACAAGCTCATCGCCAAAGGACTCGTGAAGCGCGAGCGCTGCGACGACGACCGCCGCGTGATCTACGTGCGCATCACGCCCAAAGGACTGGAGCTGCTCGCCCGCGTCGATGCCCAGAGCCAGGGCGGATTCGAATCCTTGCTCGATGGACTGAAGGAGTCGGAGGCGAAGGCGATCAATCGCATCCTCGACGCGTGGCGCGGGTGACGCGCGTACGCGCAGGTATTCTCCGCAGTCGTACGACCATTCAGGGGTTGCGTGCT
>JADIYA010000020.1 GCA_016705545.1 Flavobacteriales bacterium | reverse complement strand
TGAACTCGACCAACCTTGAGTGTAGTGGAATCGGATTGCGCTTCCCCTTTCTAGGGTATCGCCTGACCCTGAAATAATCTAAGAGTTGCTCAGTGGCTATTCTAACTTGTTGCCACTGGAAGAATATCAGTGAATATGAGTGACTCTGCAGAACGCACTGTTCCTTGATAGTCTGAGGCGCCTTATCTGGCACCTGGATGAAGCTCAGCGATGGGTGGAAGTACTCCGGCGTGAATCGCACGGTTTCATTCTCAGGTCCATTGTCTTCCCATGTGATTTCACCGATCACCACGACGCGCTCTCCGCACCAATTTGCGCGACTACACCTGAGCACAAGATGGAATGTCCCTCGACACCAATCTGGGTCCCAGTCGTCCAACTCCCGCTCTATTACAGATGCCGCCGTTTCCCATGTTCTGACCTCGTTCACAAGCAGTTCAAGCGTGCCTCGTGACAAGTCGGACAGGTCTAATGAGGGAGGGCCTCGAGGTAGAAGAACGGAAACAAGTCTGCCTTCATTCGGTAATGCCTCTGAACAACTTTCCTGGCCCCTCTTCCCTCTTCCTTTTCGCCTTCTTGAAGTTCACGTCCGGCTGCTGGTCCGGGTGCTCAGCGCGGGCCTTTCCGTCCAATGTATCTTCAATCGTGAGTGGACCGTATCCTCGGTACCTTCCGCCTGCTCCGGTCAGCGTACGTGTAGAACCCGCCGCCGCCGCCGCATCGCTCACTATCCCACTAGTGGGCTTGCTCAGCGTAATGAACAGCCCGATCTCCGCTTCTCTCTGTTCGCGCACATGGTTGAAGGCCCGCACATCGTCCGCCTTCAATTTGCCGCTCTTCACGCTCACCAAAATCTTCTTCGGCCCAGCCTCATCCGCATCGTGGAAGTACTTCACGCCATCAATGCCGCTGTCAGCGCCTTTCTTCTTCGCTTGGTAAGGCTGCGCGCTCATTGCCTCGTCGCTCACCATTGGAACTGGTTGCGGTTGCGTAGGGCCAGGTCACGCAGCCTCTCCAGGTCCTTGGGGTGTCCTTATTACCTCAAATTTCAAGCTTTCTCCGAAGGCATCCTTCATCCGCTTCTGATCAAGCTCACTGCCAGGTGCGTAATGTCTATCCCCATCCAATCCTGCTTCAACTTTTGCGCCGCATGCACCGCCGTCCCGCACCCGCAGAACGGGTCCAGTACCACATCACCTTCGTTGCTGCTGGCTTGTATGATGCGCTCAAGGAGGGCAAGAGGTTTTTGGGTAGGGTAGCCCAAGCGTTCGTCTGACAGGTTGTGCCCAAAGTCGTTGAGAACGCTGTGGAGGAACAGCCCAATGCAGTCGGCCTTTCTTAGTGATGTCAATGCCCCGCCAAACCTTTCCAGTCCCACTTCGGCGTACACCAGCACCAGTTTTGTCTCGTTCGTTTCCATCTTCGCCCGTCGGCGTCTACTTGATCGAAGAAAGTGTCAAAGTACTCCTCGTCGTATGGCACAAACACTGAGTTCCACACAGCGTCATCGCTCTTCCGATAGAAGAAGATCACGTCGTGTATCGGCCCCCAGCGCTTCGCACTGCTGTGAGCACTAGTTCTCTTCCAGACCACTTCGCTTCCATAATGTTCTGGGCCGAAGACAGCGTCGAGAACAATCTTAAGATAATGACTTGCGGCAGGATCGCAGTGCAAGTACAAGCTACCCGTGTCCTTCAGCACGCGGTGCATCTCCAGTAAGCGAATGGCCATCGCGGTCAGCTAGGCCATCATATCGTTCTCACCCAAGAAACTGCGCAGCGCGCGCATCAGCTCGGCCACATCGGTGTTCGGCTGGTGCATCAGTTGCTCGAACTCCCGTTCGGCCTGCATGTTCCAATGCCACGTATCCTCAAAGGCCGTGATCTGCGCTTCCGCTGCTTCACCCTTCGGGCTCTTGGAACAGCACGTTGTAATTCCGCTGGCTGTTGAAGGGCGGGTCCAGGTGTAGTCGGGTCCACGCTCGCATCCTTCAGGTGCTCGCGCATCACGCCTAGGTTGTCGCCGTAATACAAGGTCGGTACGTAGCGAATGTGGATAGCGCGCGCCAAGTCGTGTTGTCGGTTTCCCGTCAGTCAATCAACAGGGCAATGCTCGGCACTATCAAGAGAACCACGCGGCTACCAGAACGAACTGTGCACGATTCAAACACCCGATCCCATCCCTCGTGCAAGCTCGCGCGTGCTCGCTTGCGGCAGGCTGCGTGCGGTAGGGGCGTCCACGATCAGCGCGGCGCCGACCGGTCGGCAGGCCTGTGCTGCGGGCCCGTGAAGACCGGCCCGGCGCTTTGATCGTGGTCGCCTTTTGGCTCCACCTTTTGGCGAAGCAAAAGGTGGAAGAGCATTCAACCCATCTTTATCACCCATGGACCGCCTCACCTTCCTCAAGAGCATGCTCGGCAACGCCGCCCTGCTCACCATCCCGCCACTCGAGCTCCTGCCCAAGGCCGAGCAGGACCGCTTGGCTTGGACTACCGACTGCCACCTCATCTTCATCTACGACACCTACATCCGCGGCTTCCAGTTCCACCAAGGCCCCAAGCTCATCAAGCGCATCAAAGACGAGGACACCCTCGACCTCGTCCGCGAGTACGACAACGAGCACGACGACAACGCGGTCGCCGTCTATTGGGAAGGTCACAAGCTCGGCTACCTCCCCATGTTCGAGAACGTCAGCCTCGCATACATGCTCGATCACGGCCTCCTGCTCCAATGCCATGTGGTGTACACCCAGCCCAAGGCCGAGCCTTGGGAGCAATGCTTCATCGCCGTCGAGCTCCTCATGCCCCGCCATCCCTCCTTCGATGCCTACATCACTCACTACATGAATCGCCCCGATGCCGGTTTCAAGCGCAGGCCGGAGTACGATGGCGATAAACCTCCAACCGCCCAACCCGACCCCTACGATAAGCCCTCACCCAAGAAGGAGACCCTGCTTAAGAACCGCAAGGTCCTCGAACTGCTCAGCTTGCAGCGTTTCCGGTTGTTCATGCACGCGGTGCTAGATCTCCCCGATCCGCCCATCTGCGTCCAGTCATTCATGCGCGATGTGGCCGAGGAAGGCATCGTCCCGCGCACCAACAGAATTGGCCAGCACGGCGAATCGCTTTCGCTGCGCATCCTCGGCCACGATCACTTCCGCATCCGCTTCGAGTATGCTGGCGGCAACGTGGGCGATGGCGGCGAATGGGACGTCATCTTCGACCCCGTCGGCACCGTTCAGCGCATCGAGTGCCGGGAGCATTGGATCGCCTAGCCCTCAACCGCCTTCACCCGTAATTGTTGGCCAACCGGTCATCGCGAGCGCAGCGAAGCGATCTCGTGAGCTTCGCACCGCGATTGCCACCCGCCCTCCGTCACTCCAAGCGAGGCTCTGCGAAGACCCGGAGTATCACCAATCCCACCGTGTCCACCTGTGTCCACCCTCCATTCCCGTCCATTCCTGTCCATTGCATTCTTCCCCTCGGTGTCCACCGTCTTCACCACTCCCCAGCAAAAAGCCCCACCGTCTACGACAGGGCTCTTCACTAGCGGCTCGGTCATCGCGAGCGGAGCGAAGCGATCTCATTCAGCATGCGCCGCTCACTCCGCAGCGCCCTACGGCTCCGGCGGCGCGGGCGGCTCATCCCCGCCCTTCGCCCCCGTGTTCACCACGATCCGCGCATCGAAGTACTCCTGATAGAAATCCGGCTTCGTCAGCTCGAACTCGCTCATCAGCTTATCCATCCGAGTCGTCAGGATCGTCGTTCCCTCCTTGATCAGCGCCTCAATCGCCTCCATCGCTCCCTTCCGTACCGTGATCGCCGTGCGTGGCGCGCTGATCACCGCCTCGTAATCATCGATCAGCGTCTGCAGGTCCGTCAGGTCGCCCGCCGCCACGCCATACGCTACGATGCTTGCCGCCACGGCGTTCGCCTCATCGTGTATCACCTGGCATTTCTGCGCGATCACCGCATAGCGCGGCGCAGCAAGGTCGCTGTAGCTCACATCCATCTTCTCCCGCAGCACCGTATTGCCATCATCCACCGCGAAGGCATACACCTTGTTCGCGATCTCCAGCCCCTTCCGGATCATCTTCTCCTTCTTCTCCCCCTTATCCAGGGCATAGCCTTCAAGGTCCGTGGTCTGCTTCGCGATCTCCGCTTCGATCGCAACGATCTTGTCCTTGAACGCGGTCACCGCATTCGCAAAGGGCAACAGCGCAGCCCAAGCAGCGTTGTGCGCATCAACAGCGGTCTGGGTCGCATAGAACATCGTGAATCGATCCTCAAGGTCCTTTCTCATCGCATGGTGGTGTTATGGTTTTCCGGCATCCACCGGAGCGCCGCATCAGCGTTCGCACCGCCAAACAAGTAGGCAATCGATTTCATTTTTCGCCATATTCGCATGAACCATGTATTCGCATCACGTGCTCCATTCAACGCACGCATTTCACTCGCTTACCGCGCGTCCCCGTCCGGAACGCCCGTTATGGATATTCAGCGATGCCACCTTTCAATTTCGGAACCCTTCATTCAAATTCTCCGACAAGACATTGAGGTTTTGGAATACGAGATTGAAGTTTTGGAATGTGACATTGAGGTTTTGGAATGCGAGCATCCCGCTTCAGCAAGAGTTGATCGGTTTTCCGGATCAGAACGTCCCAGAATCCCAACCCCGCATCGGGTTTTTCGAACAATCTATCGCAATACCTCAAAAACCGTCGTCAAATGATCACCCTCGATGTCGAACGAATCGCTAAGCTGAAGGGAATTGCCAAACCGTACGCCTTTTTGGTCAAGAACGGCTTCACCCACCACGTCGCCCACAACATCGTCAACGGCACGTGTAAGGGCATCCGCTTCGATCACCTTGAAAAGCTATGCCGTGCTTTCCATGTCCTGCCGCACGATCTTTTCTGCTATAAGCCGCATGGCCGGGGCATCAATCCATCCAACGATGTGCTCCTCCCGCTCCGCAAAGGGCCGCTCGAGAACAACGACTTGCAGCGCCTCATCAGCACCCTATCGCCCGAAGCCATCATCAGCCTTACCTCAGAGCTGAAGGACCGCTACCAGCCGCCTTCCCCATCGCCCGAAGGCCAGTAGCCCACAGCCATTCCGCTGCGCGGCCACCGAACCGCTCACCATTCAGCCTGTACCGTTTCGCCCTGCACGCACAACGGCCTCGATAGCCTGTAACGAAAGAGCGCCGGCATAGCCGGCGCTCTCCATTGGGCGCTTCCGCGCCTAGTTGTAATGCAAGTGCCGGTTGTCCTTCACGCCGGCGGCTTCGCGCAGCGCGTTCAGCACCGCGCTCTCCGCGCGGCTCTGCAGGCGGCCCAAGAGGCTGCCCTTCTCCCCGGCAATGTCGCCCTCGGCGGGGGCCTCGGTGCGGCTGTTCATGCGCGCCACGAACACCGCTGTCTCCCCTTGCAGCGGCACGCTCACCTGTTCGGCCTGCAAGCCGAAGACCTTCCCGATCACCTCATACTCCGCATAGCCGCCGGGGATGCTGAAGCTGTTCAGCGCCATGTCCGTGGCATCCTGCACGCTCACGCCGAGCTCGCCGGCCAATGCGTTCAGGTCGGTCTTGCCTTTCATCTTCTCGAGCCAGGCCTCGGCCTTCTTCTGTTTGGCGGCCTCCTTCGTGAAGGTTTCGCGCACATCCTCCAGTTCAGGCACGCCCTCCTCTTTCACCTTCAGCAGCGCCGCCACCACGTAGTTGTCGCCGGCGTCCTTCGGATCGCTCACCTGGCCCACCTCCGCACGGTTCACCCAGCCGATCACGCTGCCCGGCTGGTCGATCCCCTGCACATAGCGGCTGTCGGCGCGGAAGTCGGGCACGTTCGTCACCTGCAGGCCCTGCTCTTCGGCAGCGGTCTTCAGCGCCTCGGCGGTCTTGTTCCGCAGGCTGAATTCGTTGGCCTTCTTGTACACTTCCTTGAAGGTGGCCGGGCTCGGCTTCACCGCACGGTCCACGGTGATGATGCGGCGCTCCTGGCGGCTGCGTTGGCCAAGCACTTCCACGATGTGGAAGCCGTAGCTGGTCTTGCAGATGGTGGTGGCGCCCACCTTCTGGTCGAAGCTCGCGGCGGTGAACTCGGGCACCATCTGCTCCTTGCCGAACCACTCGTACACGCCGCCGTTGCTCACGCTCCCGGGGTCGTCGCTGAACTTGGTCACCATCGCCTCGAACTTGCTCTTGTCGCGCTTCACCACGGCGAGCAGGCTGTCCGCGCGCTGCTTCTGCTCCGCTTCGTCCTTGCCCTTCTGCGTGCTCAGCAGGATGTGGCGCACGCGTGCCTCGGGCACATCGGCCAGCTCCTTCACCTTCACCAGCTTGTAGGTGGTTCCCTCCAGGTAAGGGCCCACCACGGTGCCCACGGCGCCGTTCACGATCAGCGAATCGTTCAGCTTCTCGATGCTGCCTTCGGTGTAGGGCACCTTGCTGTAGCTGCGCGAATCGGCGTTGCCCACCACGAAAAGGCTGTCGTCCTCGGCCTGCTCGAAGGAATTGCGCAGGGCGGCCAGGTTGCCGGCGATGGCCTCGCGATCAGCATCACTGGGCTGCACGGGGAAGAGCACGTAGTCGAAGGTGCGCGCCGCCTTCTGCTTGTGCTTCGGCTCGTTCTTGTGCTCGTCGTAATAGCGGCGCAGGTCGCTGTCGCTCACCGGGTACAGACTGTCGGGCTCGCTGTCGTAGCGCTTGGCCACGAAGCTGAAGGTGGCCTTGGTGTTCTTCGCATTGAACTCGTCGCGGGCCTGCGCGCTGTTCACGAACACGCTCTTCTTCACCAAGGTGTTGTACTTGGCGTAGAGGCGGTTCTCCTGGATCCGGCGGCTCTGGATCTCGTGGTACACCGGCGCATTCAGTTGGATGCCGTTGAAGTATTCGCGCAAGCGGGTCTTGTCGGGCTGGCCATCGGGGCCATTGAACTGGCCACGGAACTCAGGCGCAACGTTGTCGCCGAAGCGCACATCGTCATACTCGGGCTTGGTGATGGTGAAGCCTGCCGCCTCCACCTGGTTGAGCAGCACGCGGGCCTTCACGATCTCGTTCCACACCGTGCCGCGCACCTGTTCGCTCACCTGCGCGTTGGCGGGTTGGCCGAACTCGTTGCGGTAGCTCTCCACCTCGTCGCTCACGCGCCGGTCGAAGTCGGCGAGCTTGATCTCCTGTCCGCCGATCTCGCCCACGGGTTCATCGCCACGGCCGCTCGGACCTCCGCGGTTCGAGAGGAGGGCATCGAGGATGAAGAGGGCCAATGCGCCGCCCACGAGAACGATCAAAAGGCCGCTGCGCTCGCGGATCTTGCCGATGACTGCCATTATCTGCTGGAATTGGGGCTGCGAATATAGGCGGGCGATGTGTACGGAATGGGCGGGCGCAACGGGCTGGCGATCAGGAGGTGGCGGCGATGGAGCCAGGGCCTTGAACGCTGTTCCGGTGTGGCCGTGCGGCTATCGGTCGGTAATGGGCTCTTGGTACAGGGTGCCGGATCACGCTTGGTTCAGCGCAATTCCAGCTCCACCGAGGGGTCCCAGAAGCGCTTGGTGAAGTCCACCACCTGGTCGTCCTTCACCCTTATGCCCTCCTTCTCCAAGAGCTGCTGCATCCGGTCTTCAGGGCCGAAGTGGTGCTTGCCGCTGAGGATCCCCGCGCTGTTCACCACGCGATGGGCCGGCACCTTGGGCTTCACGGTGTGGCTGTTGTTCATGCAATAGCCTACGATGCGCGCTGAGCGAGCCGCGCCCAAGTACTTGGCGATGGCGCCATAGCTCGTGACCCGGCCGCGCGGAATCTGCCGCACCACGTCCATCACATCGGCGAAGAAGTCGCGCTCCTGCACGGCCTCGTTGCGCACTTGCTTCTTGGCCATGATCAAGCTGATTCGTTCATGGCGAAACGAACGTAATGGATCGTGCGCCCTTCTTCGAGCCACATCTGCTCATAGTAGGTGCGGATGTTCAGCACCGCTTGTTCCTCGGCCGATACGCGGTGCACCAGGTCGGTGTACACGTTGTCGCTCTGCTCGTGCAGGTTGAGCTTGTGCTCCGCGATCATCTCCAAGGTGTATGCATAGAGCAAGGGGCTGTCGGTCTTCAGGTGGATGCACCCGCCCGGTTTGAGGATCTGCCGGTAGCGCTCCAGGAAGAGCGGGCTGGTGAGCCGCTTGCGCGCCTTGCCGATCTGCGGATCACTGAAGGTGAGCCAGATCTCATCCACCTCTTGCGGACCGAAGCATTTTAGGAGATGATCCACATGCGTGCGCAGGAAGCCCACGTTATGGAGGCCTTCTTCCTTGGCGGTTCGCGCACCGCGCCAGAGCCGCGCCCCCTTGATGTCTACACCGAGGTAATTGCGCTGCGGATTCAAGCGTGCGAGCCCCACGGTGTATTCGCCGCCCCCGCAACCGAGCTCCAGCACCAAGGGCGCCTCGCGCCCGAAGAAGTCGGCGTTCCATCGGCCCTTCAGCGGGAAGCCGCCCTTCACCAGTTCCTCGAAAGTGGGCTGCACCACATGCTCGAAGGTGAGGTTCTCGGCGAAGCGCGCGAGCTTGTTCTTTCCCATTGGAAGGCCTGCCCGCCGCTGGCAGGGCGGCGAAAGTAGAAGCAGCCTCGAAATTCCTTTCGGAAAGCGAGCCGGAGGGTTTTCGCGTCCAGACGAGGCGCGAAACCCGAGCAGAGCTGGATGTTCTGGAAGGGTTGAGCAACGAAGTATGGTCGCGAAAAGACCCGGCGATGTCCGAAGGGGGATTTTGAGGCTGCTTCTGGCCGCGTAACGTTCGCATCACCTGCGCGTGACAACCTTCGCCGCCATGCTCAAAGGCAAGCGCATCCTGGTAGCACCGCTCGATTGGGGCCTGGGCCATTCGGCGCGTTGCGTGCCTATCATCCAACAGTTGATCGAATCGGGCGCCGTGCCGGTGATCGGCGCCGACAGAGGGCCGCTGGCCTTGCTGCGCGCGGAGTTCCCGGAGCTGGAGCATGTGCGCATTCCGGGTGTCGATGTGCGGTACTCGAAGACGAGCAACCAGCTCTGGAGCATGGCGCGGCAGTTCCCGGCCATGGTGCGCAGCGTGCAGGCAGAGCGCGCCCTCTTCGATCGCCTGCGCGGCCGCTTGCGCCTCGATGCGGTGATCAGCGATCAGCGTTTCGGATTGCGCAGCCCCGAACTGCCGAGCGTCCTCATCACGCATCAGGTGTTCCCCTTCACGCCCTTCGCGCAAGCAGCGCTGCGCAAGCTGAACCTGCGCCATATCGCGCGCTTCGACCGCTGCTGGGTGATGGACGAGCCCCAAGCGCCAGGACTTGCCGGCGAGCTCTCGCACGGCGCGGCCTTGCCGAAGAATGCGCGCTATATCGGCACCTTGAGCCGCATGGGCATGCATGAAACAGCCCGCGAGCGTTACGACATCGCGGCCGTGATCAGTGGGCCGGAGCCGCAGCGCACCTTGCTGGAGCACCGCCTCATGGAGCAACTGGGCCGTATCGCCGGCAACCATTTGCTCGTGGTCGGCCAACCGGACAAGCCGCGCAACGAGCGCTCAGGCTCGGTGTCCATCCGCTCGCACATGAGCGGCGATGAATTGGCCGGAGCCATGAGCGGGGCTCGCCTCATTGTTTCGCGCAGCGGCTACACAACCTTGATGGACCTCGCGGCGCTGGGAAGGAGCGCGCTCATCATCCCCACACCCGGACAGCAGGAGCAAGAGTACCTGGGCCGATTGCATGCGCGCACGGGTCGCTTCCTGGTGCAGTCACAGGAATCAATCGATCTGATGGCTGCGATGAAATCAATCGGGAAGCACGAGGCCACAGCTCGTGCCAACGGGAACGAACTCTTGGCTGCAGCGCTCCATGAGCTCGCAGGCCTCATGGCCTGACCCGCTTACCTTGCCGCCATGCGCAAGGCCATCCTGCTGTCCGTGATCATGGTGCTCCCGGCATCTGCTTGGTGCCAGTACGACCTTGACGCCAACCTGCGCCGGCTGGAAGAGCAGCAGCAGCGCATGCTCACGGATCAGGCGCGCCTGCGGGACCGCTTGGACAGCGCCAAGCTCGCGATCATCCGCCGCGACCTGCGCGCGAAGGGTTTGCCCAAGCTCGCAGAGGGCGCGGCAGTCGTGGAGCACCCGGGCCACATGCTCGTGTACAGCGAGCCACACGAGCAGCCCGAATGGGTGGCCCACATCGCCGTGCCGGACCTGATCACCGGGAACCTGGCCCGCATCGACTCATTCGTTGCGGATCCCAAGGTGCTCACAGGCACCGCCATCACTGCGGATTATTGGAACAGCGGCTACGACCGGGGCCACATGGTGCCGAGCGCCGATATGCGCTGGAACATGGAGGCCTTGCGCGCCACCTATTACTACAGCAACGTGAGCCCGCAGAAGCCTGAGCTGAACCGAGGCGCGTGGGCCGAACTCGAGGATTGGGCGCGCCGCTACGTGAACCACAGCAAGCGCCGCATCTTCATCGTTACCGGTCCGGTGCTCCGCGAGGGCCTGCCCACTCTCCAGAAGGCCGACCGCAAGAATGAGGTGAGCATCCCTGAGATGCACTGGAAGGTGATTGCCGACCTCGACGGCGACCAGCCCCAAGCCATCGGCTTCGTGATGCGCAACGGGCCGCAGTCGGATCCGCCGATCAGCTACGCCGTAACCGTTGACAGTGTGGAGCGGCTTACCGGATTGGATTTCTTCCACATGCTCGATGATGCGATCGAGGACCGCATCGAGGCCATGCGTGAGCCGAAGGACTGGTATGCCGAGGGCGACCCCTTCTTCGGCGAGGCTGAGCCGTTGAAGGCACCGCTGCCCAAGGGCATGTTCAACACCGTGCAGGCCAAGCACCACATCGGCAAGACCGTTACGGTGTGCGGTACCGTGGTGAGCACGCGCAAGACCGCGAAGGCCAACGCCGTCTACCTCAACTTCGACCGTGTGCACCCGCACCAGGATTTCTACGCCACCATCTGGGAGTACAACAGCCCCAACTTCAGCTACGACCCCGAGGCGGCGCTCTTGCAGAAGAAGGTCTGCGTCACGGGCAAGGTCACGGTGTACGACGACATCCCGCGCATCAGCATCAACAACGAGAAGGAGGTGATGCTCTACGAAGAGGCCATCCGGTAGCGCTCACTCATCGGCCTGCAAGGTGAAGGTGAAGGAGGTGCCCTCGCCCTCTGTGCTCTTCACGGCGATGGTCTGCCCATGCGCATCGATGATGTGCTTCACGATGGCAAGGCCCAATCCGGATCCGCCCTCGTTGCGCGCGCGGCTCTTGCCCACGCGGTAGAAGCGCTCGAACAGCCGCGGCAAGTGCTCGGGGCTGATGCCGATGCCATCATCGCTCACATCCACGGCCACCTGTTCTCCGAGTGAGTAGCTGGAGATCGTGCACCGCCCGCCCTCGCGTCCGTAGTTGATGGCGTTGTTGAGCAGGTTGGTGCACACTTGCAGCAAGCGGTTGCGGTCGCCCATCACGCTGGTGCCTTGCGCCACTTCGTTCACCAGGCGAACGCCTTTCTCCCGCGCGTGCATCTCAAGTCCCTCCATCGCTTCCTTCACCACAGCGTGCAAGTCGATGCGCGCCACGCGCAGCTCCATCACGCCGCTCTCGAGCTTGGTGATCAGGTCCAGGTCCTCCACGATCTTCATCAGGCGCTCCACCCCGTTCGATGCGCGCTCCAGGAAATCGCGGTTCACCTTGCCATCCTCCAGGCCGCCCTCAAGGAGCGTAAGGATGTAGCCCTGGATATTGAAGATCGGCGTCTTCAGCTCATGGGCCAGGTTGCCGATGAATTCACGGCGGAATTTCTCCCGCTCCTGCAGCTCGCGGATCTCCGTTCGTCGCTCGCTGGCCCACTCGGCCACCTCGGCATTCACGCGGCTCAGCTCATCGCCGACATACGCCTTGGCCGTCTCCGGCTTCGCGCGCCGCAGGTCATGCACGGTGCGGTAGAGCGTCTTGATGCGGCCATGCACGAAGCGCTCGATGCCGAATGCGAACACGCCGTAGGCGATGCCGAAGATCCCTACGGCGCAGAGGAACGGCCACCAGCGCGCAATCGCGGAGCCGGTGAGATCCACGGACAGCCCGGCCAGCAGACCACCGGCTACGGCCACCACGAGCGCCGCGAGCAGCGCGACCTGGCGGGTGGTGAGCTGGTTCATGAACGGTGCGTGTCGATGCGCAAGTTTAGGCCGTGATGGCCCGAAGCAAGGAGCGGCGGCCGCGCTCGGAGAATTAACCTTGCCGCAACAATGCGCCGATAGCTTGGCGGACTTGGCATATTCTGTTCCATGCGCTTCGGATTGATTGAGTTCCTCACCCTCGCGGGATCGCTCGGCCTGTTCATCTACGGCATGAAGGTGATGAGCGAGGGCCTTCAGAAGGTGGCGGGTCGGCGCATGCGCACCGTGCTGGCGAGCATGACGGCCAACCGCTTCCGCGGGGTGATGACCGGCCTGGTGAGCACCGGCGTGATCCAGAGCAGCAGCGCTGCCACGGTGATGGTGGTGGGCTTCGTGAACGCGGGCCTGCTGAGCGTACGGCAGGCCATCAGCGTGATCATGGGCGCCAACATCGGCACCACGATCAAGGCGGTGCTCTTCAGCTGGGCGGTCTTCGCCGAGATGAGCATCACTAAGCTGGCCATCCCGATCATCGGGATCGCCTTCCCGCTGCTGTTCATCAAGTCGCCACGGGCACGCGCGGGCGCCGAGTTCCTCATGGGCGCTGCGCTGCTGTTCCTCGGCATCGAATTCCTCAAGCACTCCGTGCCGACCCCCTCAGCGGAGGCGCTCAGCTTCCTGCGCGACCTCAGTGACCGCGGCTTGCTCTCCGTGCTGCTCTTCGTAGGGGTGGGCACCCTGTTGGCCGCCGTGATCCAGAGCTCCAGCGCTTCAATCGCGCTCACGCTGGTGCTCTGCGAGAACGGCACCATCGGCTACGACATGGCGGCGGCCCTGGTGCTGGGAGAGAACATCGGCACCACGCTCACAGCGAACATCGCGGCATTGGTGGCCGGGGCCTGGGCCAAGCGCACGGCGCGCGCGCACCTGCTCTTCAACCTCATCGGCGTCTCGTGGGCGCTGCTCGTGTTCAGGCCCTACCTCGATGCGATCGATGCGTACATCACCATCCAATTCGGCGCTTCCCCTTACACCGAGCCGTCATCCATCAAATGGGCGCTCACCGCGCTGCACATCAGCTTCAACGTGGCCAACACGCTGCTCCTGGTGGGCTTCGTGCCCATGCTCGAGCGCATCGTCACCTGGATGGTGCCTGCGCGCACGCAGCTCGATGAGGAGTACCGCCTGGAGTACCTCGATGCCGATATCCCGCTCTCGCCCGAGGTGTCGCTGATCGAGGCGCGGCGGGAGATCGCGCGCTTCGGCAAGCTCACGCACGAGATGCTGGGCATGACGCGCCAGCTGCTCACCGCGCGGGATCCCATCGTGCGCGACCGGTTGATGCAGCGCCTCGAACGCTATGAGCAGATCACGGATCGCTTGGAAGTGGAGGTGGGCAAGTACCTCACGAAGACCAGCACCGAGGCGCGCAACGAGGAGCTCAGCGGCCGGATCCGCGGCATGCTCAGCATCGTGGGCGATCTGGAGCGCGTGGGCGACATCTTCTTCCAGATGAGCAAGTCGATGGAGCGCAAGCTCGACGACAAGCTCTGGTTCTCACCAGAGCAGCGGCAGGACCTGTTCTCGATGATCGACTTGCTCGATCAGGCTTTCGAAGTGATGCTGTCCAACCTGGAGGCCGAGCAGGAGCAGGTGCGGCTCGATGCCGCCGTGGAGGCCGAGCAGCGCATCAACGCGATGCGCGACCAATTGCGCCTGAAGCATTGGCGCAGCATCGAGGAAGGCGATTACAATGTGCGCAGCGGACTGGTGTACCACGACCTCTTCAGCAGCTGCGAGAAGGTGGGCGACCACCTGATCAACGTGAGCGAAGCGCTTTCGGGCGAGATGTGATCAATACGCGATCCGCACCTGCGGGCTCTCCACCGCATTGCTCACGTTCAGCGCGCGATCGACCAAGGTCACCGTGAAGCGCACCGTGTCTGCAGGCCATCCCGCCGAATACGTGATCAAGGGCCAAGGCTTCAACGCCACGGCGATTTCACCTTCCAGCGTCTTATTCTGCCCGGTGGGGGTGATCACGGGTATGCGGTAGTAAAGCGGAAGCTGGAAGTCGACGCGTCGCCACGCACCGTTCTCGAGCGTATCGTAGTCGAGGAAGAGATTGTGATAGTAAGTGCTGCCTGTGTCGAAGGGCGGCTGATTGTAGGCGTCGCTCAGGCCGATGTCGCCATCGCCATCCGTGAAGCTGATCACCAGTGAAGCTGAATCGCCGAACTGCGTGAATGACTTGAACTCAATTACCGGCTCGGGCGGCAATTGCTTCTCCGGCTTGCACCCAGAGAGGGACAGGAACAGGAGGCCGATGGCCCCGGCTACTTTCGCCCGTGCACGCTCGCCTTTCCGCATGGTCCCAAAAGTATGACGCCCCGAATGCCTGCCCACGCCGTTGCCCGCTTGCGCAGCCACGTTTTCGCGGTGGAGGACGCCGCAGGCTTCGATGCGCTGGCACTGGAGCTCTTCCGGATCCACGCGGAGCACAACCCGGTCTACCGTGATTTCATTGCGGCATTGGGCATTGACCCGCAGGCCATCCTTCGGGCGGCGGACATCCCCTGCCTGCCCATCACGGTCTTCCGCAGTCAGCGCGTGCTCCTTGATGGGCTCGAACCTGCCCTGACTTTCACGAGCAGCGGCACCACGGGCAGCATTGCCAGCACGCACCTGTTGCCTTGGCCCGAGCACTACGAGCGCTCTTTCATGAGCTCCTTCTCTGCGGCTTACGGAAGCCCGTCGGAATGGCGGATCCTAGCGCTGCTGCCGGCCTACCTCGAGCGCCAAGGCAGTTCACTCGTGTACATGGCTGAGAGGCTCATCGCTGCGAGCGACGACCCGCGAAGCGGTTTCTACCTGAACCAGTACGATGAGCTTGCCGAGGTGCTGAGACGATCGGAAACCGAGGGCCGCAAGACCCTGCTCCTCGGTGTCACCTTCGCGCTGCTCGACCTGGCCGAGAAGCACCCGATGCCCTTGCGTCACACCACCCTCATGGAGACCGGTGGCATGAAGGGACGAAGGCCGGAGATCGTGCGCGAAGAGCTGCACGCCATCCTGAAGCACGCGTTTCAGGTGCCCTCCATCCACAGCGAATACGGCATGACCGAATTGCTCTCGCAGGCTTGGAGCATCGGCGATGGACTTTACCGTTGCCCGCCGTGGATGCGCGTGCGCATCCGCGAGGTGAATGACCCTTTCGCTTCCGTTGCTGTTGGGCGTACCGGCGGCATCGATGTCTTCGACCTGGTCAACATCGCCAGCTGCCCCTTCATCAGCACGCAGGACCTCGGGCGCCTGCACGCCGATGGCTCGTTCGAGGTGCTGGGGCGATTCGATAACAGTGATGCGAGGGGGTGTAATCTGCTGCTGGAGGCTTAGCCCACCACCTTCACCAGGAAGTAGTTCTTCTTACCGCGTTGCAGAAGCATAAAGCGGCTTAGTGTGAGTTGAACAGTCCATTGCTCATCCACCCTCTGCTTGTTCACGCTGATGCTGCCCTCTTTCAGCGCGCGTTTCGCTTCGCCTTTGCTGGGCAGGAAGCCGGTGCGGTCGGTGAGCAGGTCGATGATGGTCGTTCCGTTCAGGCCATCGCGAGTAACCTCCGCCTGTGGTACGCCTTCGAATACATCGAGCCATTGAGCATCGGTCAGGGTGCTCAACGCATCGCCGGTGCCACTACCGAAAAGAATCTCAGAAGCGTGCTGAGCTGCGCGTAGTTCCGTATCGCCGTGAACACGCCGCGTGATCTCTTCGGCCAGCACTTTCTGTGCGATGCGCAGGTGCGGCGCTTTGCCATGCTCGGTCAGCACGCCCTCCACTTGCGCTTGCTCCCAGGTGGTGAAGATGCGCAGGCACTTGGCGGCTTCTTCATCGCCCACGTTCATCCAGAACTGGTAGAACTTGTAGGGTGATGTGCGCTTGGCATCGAGCCACACATTCCCGCTCTCGCTCTTGCCGAACTTGCTCCCATCGGCCTTGGTGAGAAGCGGCGTGGTGATGGCGAAAGCGGGATTGCTCACTGCTTCCTCGCCGCCCATGCGCCGGATCAATTCGGTGCCGGTGGTGATGTTGCCCCACTGGTCGCTGCCGCCCATCTGGAAGCTGCAGCCCTTGTTCTTCCACAGCCAGTAGAAGTCGTAGCCCTGCACCAGCTGGTAGCTGAACTCCGTGAAGCTGATGCCCGTCTCCAGGCGGTTCTTCACGCTGTCCTTGGCCATCATGTAGTTCACGCTGATGTGCTTGCCCACCTCGCGGATGAAGCGCAGGAAGCCCATGTCCTTGAACCAGTCGTAGTTGTTCACCAGCTCGGCGGCGTTGGGGCCGGTGAAGTCGATGAAGCGCTCGAGTTGCGCTTGCACGCAATGCTGGTTGTGGCGCAGCGCGTCCTCGTCGAGCAGGTTGCGCTCGGCACTCTTGCCGCTGGGGTCGCCCACCATGCCAGTAGCGCCGCCCACCAGGGCGATGGGCGTATGGCCGCAACGCTGGAAGTGCACGAGCATCATGATCTGCACCATGTTGCCCACGTGCAGGCTGTCGGCCGTGGGGTCGAAGCCGATGTAGCCGCGCTGCGGGCCCTTGGCCAATTGCTCTTCGGCGCCGGGCATGCTGTCGTGCAGTAGTCCGCGCCAGCGGAGTTCGGCGATGTAGTTGGTCATTTCGAGAGGCCCGCGAACGGGCGGCGGCGAAGGTAGATGCCGGGAACGCCCGCCTACCTTGCGCGCCATGGACCTTGTCACGGGCGCCACTGGCATCGTGGGCACGCATCTGTTGCTGGAATTGCTCCGCGATGGGCGCACCGTTCGGGCATTGCGACGGGGCTCATCGGATACGGGCATCGTCGCGCGCGTATTCAAGCACTATGGCGCAGCGCATTTGGAGAATCGCATCGAATGGATCGAGGGGGACCTGCTCGACGCAGTGGCCCTCGCTGATGCGATGGATGGCGCGGAGCACGTTTACCACGCGGCTGCGCTGGTGAGCTTCGACCCGCGCAGGGCGGACGCGCTGCATGCGGTGAACGTGCAAGGCACGGCCAATGCGGTGAATGCCGCGCTCGAGGCCGGCGTGAAGCGTCTCTGCCATGTGAGCAGCACGGCGTCGATCGGCGCCGCGCCACCGGGTGTGATGCGCGATGAGTCGATGGCCTTCACGGATGGCCGCAACAGCTCCGATTATGCGCGCAGCAAGCATCTGGCAGAGCTCGAGGTGCATCGCGGCATCGCAGAGGGGCTCGACGCGGTGATCGTGAATCCGAGCGTGATCATCGGTCCTGGGTTGCCGGGGCGCAGCAGCATGACGCTCATCGAGCGGTTGCGGAAGGGCACGCGCTGGTACACCAGTGGGTCGAATGCGTTCGTCGATGCGCGGGATGTGGCGGCCTGCATGCGCAAGCTCATGGATCAGGGCTTTCCCGGCGAGCGCTATTTGCTCGTTGGCGAGAATGCGAGCTACAAGAGGTTGTTCGAACTGGCGGCTGAGGGCTTCGGGCAGGCGCCACCCGCCTTAGAGGCGAAGCCGTGGATGCTCGCTTTGGCATGGCGCGCTGAGCGCATGCGTTCGCTGCTCACCGGATCATCGCCACTGGTCACGAGGGCTACAGTGTCGAGCGCTTTGAGCACCCGCGCCTACAGCAACGCGAAGGTCACCGCCGTGCTCGGTTGTCAATTCCGGCCGCTCGAGGAATCCGTGGCCAACACGGTATCGTTCGCCGAAGCGGGCTGAGACCAGCCGTCCTTCATGCGGCGCAAGCGCTCCACCACTTCATCGTAGACCGCCTTCATTTCCTCAGGACGCATGGCGTAATAGTCGAAGCTCCTGCGGAAGGCAACGCTATCGATGCCATGCTCTGCATAGAGCTCCTTGTAGTAGAGTGCCATCGGCGGCGCGTCAGCGGGCACCACCATCATCTCCTGGCTCATGCGCGCCTCGAGCAGCGTCATGCCAACCATCACCTCCGTGAATTGCTCACGGTCGAGGACGTTCTCAGGCGCGGGGCCTCTGCTTCGCATGCGGCGAGCAACAGGATCGTGATGATGAGCAGTGCCTTCATCGGGCGAATCGGAGGCGTTCTCCGCGCATGGATGTATCCACTCTTCCTTCTGCGTAGCAAAGCCTGCCGTTCACCCAGGTGCGCAGCACGCGCGCGTGGAAGCGCTCCCCTTCGAATGGCGACCAGCCGCACTTGCTCAGCACCCCTTCGCGCGTCACGGTCCACGGTGCATCGAGGTCAATGAGGACCAGGTCGGCCTTCCAGCCTTCGCGCACATAACCGCGGTCAGCCAAGTCGAAGAGCCGTGCCGGCGCATGGCACATCTTCTCCACCACGTGCGGCACGGTGAGCACTCCGTGGCGCGCCAGTTCCAGCATCGCAGGCAGGGCATGCTGCACCAATGGGCCGCCGCTGGGGCATTGCGCATACGGCAGGGCTTTCTCCTTCAGCGTGTGCGGCGCATGGTCGGTGGCCACCACGTCGATCCGGCCATCGTGCAGGGCGCTGCGAATGGCGTCCCGGTCGGCTTTGGTCTTCACGGCGGGGGTTCCACTTGATCAAACTGCTCTTGGCGGCGTAATCGGCATCGGTGAACCAGAGATGGTGCACGCACGCTTCCGCAGTGATGCGCTTGGCGTCCAACGGGCCCGGCTCAAAGAGCTCCAGCTCGCGCGCCGTGCTGATGTGCAGCACATGCAACCGTGTGCCGAAGGCCTTCGCCCGCTCAACCGCTTCACTGCTGCTCGTGTAGCAGGCCTCGGCGCTTCGGATCAGCGGATGCTCCTCGATGGGGATATCAAGACCGAAACGGGCGATGCGCTTCTCCAGTTCGAGCTTGATCGTGGGGTCATCCTCGGCGTGGATGGCGAGGAGCATGTGCGCACGGCGGAAGAGCGTGTCGCGCGCGGCAGCGTCGCTGATCACCATGTCGCCGGTGCTGCTGCCGAGGAATGCTTTCAGCCCGCATACCATGCGCGGATCGGTGCGAACGACCTCTTCGATGTTGGCAGCGCCGCAACCCATGTAGAAGGAATAGTTCACCACGCTGCTCGCAGCGCCCATCCGGTATTTTTCTTCGAGCAGCTCCTGCGTGAGCGTCTGCGGCACCGTGTTGGGCATCTCCATGTGCTGGTGATGCCGCCCGCGGCCGCAGCCGCGCTCCCATGCGCGATGTCCTCCTTGTGCGTGAGTCCCGGCTCACGGAAATGCACTGATCGTCGATGGCCCCAGGCAGGAGGTGCCGGCCCCGAGCGTCATGCTCCTTTGCGCCCGCCGCCGCCCCGATGCCTTCCGGCGCAACGCGCTCGATGCGGTCGCCATGCACGAGCACATCGGCGTGGAACACGGTCCCTTCGTTCACCACCTGCGCATCGCGGATCGGCAGCTTCTCCATGGCATCGCCAGTGCATCCGCCGAAGCGCATCTGCAGCACGCCGATGATGGCCTCGCGGAAGATGCTCGAGTTCATCTTGCTGGTGCCCTTGGCCCGGTCGATGAAGGTGATGGGCACTTCAACGATGCGGAAGCCCTTGCGCCGGGTGCGGTACTTCATCTCGATCTGGAAGGCGTAGCCTATGAAGCGCACTTCATCCAAAGGCAGCGCTTCGAGCACGCGTCGCGTGTAGCACACGAAGCCCGCCGTGGTGTCGCGCACGCCAAGCCACAGGATGGCGCGCACATAGAGCGACGCGCAGTAGCTCAGGATGATGCGGTCCCAGCTCCAATCGCGCACCTGGCCGCCTTTCACATAGCGGGAGCCTACGCTCATATCGCCGCCATCGGCACAGGCCCTCAGAGCCGCACCAGGTCGTCGGGGTTGTGCGAGAAGTCAGCGTCCATCTCGAAGATGAAGCCGTAGCCATTGGCCAGCGCCCACTTGAAACCGGTGATGTATGCCGTGCCCAGGCCTTGCTTGCCTGCTCGTTCAATCAGATGGATGCGGCCCGGGTGCAGGCCCTGGGCCGCTTTCACCAGTGCAGCAGTGCCGTCTGGCGAGCCGTCATCAACGATGAGCAGGTCGAACGCAGGTTGCAGTCCGATCACTGCGCGATGACCTCGCGAATGTTCTCGCGTTCGTTGTAGGTGGGGATGATGACGAGGCGCTCGGGCAAGGCGGCATGCTCATGCGAACGGTTCCGCAGCGAGCGCGGCGAAGATACCTGTCGGTACGAAGGCGATACGCCGCTCCGCGCTCCGCCAACGCGCTTCGCGACGGCGGAATCAGCGCAGCAGGTTCACATGCCCGATGCGCTCCACCCGATCGCCGCTGTATGAATCCTTCACGCGCACCTGCCAGACATACACGTCCATGGGGGCGTCGGACCCGTCGGCCATGCGGCCATCCCAAGCCTCGCCAGGTGTCTCGCTCATGAACACCCGCAAGCCCCAGCGGTCGTACACCTCGAAACGGTAGAATCGCTCATCGATGCCGAAGGTGATCGGCACGAAGCCCTCGTTCTTGTTGTCGTTGTTCGGGGTGAAGGTGTTCGGGACCCAGAGCACCATGCCATCGGTGAGGGTGATGGTGCGGCAGACCGTATCAGCGCACAACGCGCTCGCATAAGCGATCAGGCAGACGCCGTATGCATCGCCGATCTGTGCGGGGAAGGTGTAGCGCAGGTCAAGCTCTTCGGATACAGGCTCTTCGTTGATCTGCCAGGAATAGGCGTTGGCGCCAATGGTCGTATTGCTGAAGAAGCCGACCGGCTGCAGGGTGGTGATCACTTCGGGCAGCATGGTGAAGTCGGCTGTCGGTGGCGCGAAGGCGGTCACGGCGTCCTCCACGGTCAAGGTGTCCGCGCCGCAGCCATTCCCCGCGTCGATGATGAGCGTCACGTCAAAGCTGCCCGGCTCGTTGATGGTGTACACAAAGGGAGCGCACTCCACGATCGGCGGCTCATTGCCGATGATCCACGTGCAGGTGCCGGCACCCGAGTAGGCGTGCGAGAAATTCACCTCAAGCGGCACGCACTCGCCGTCGCTCTCGGCAAGGAAATCGGCCACCGCAGGCGGAATCACCGTGGTGGTCACCGTCGCGCTCACTGCAGGGCAAGGCGCTGCGGGAGACACGGTGTAGGTGTAAACGCCAGGTGCGCTGCTGGCCGGATCGAAGGCGCTCGTTGCGGTGCTGCCATCCGGAGCGGTCCATAATCCACCGGTATCCGGTATTCCTCCCAGCACACCCGAAGAGATGCGGGAGCATCGCCCGAGCAGAAGGAGATCGACCCTGAGGCCCCCGCATTTCCGGCGATGCTCACGTTCACAAGGACCAGCGCATCATCGCTGACGCAAGGAGCCAAGCCTGGCACCGTGTAGGTGTACGAACCGGCCTGACCCGTGGCCGGGTCGAACAATCCACTGAAGGGCGCTCCAAGTGGATCGGTCCATGTACCGGTGGCTTGCGGCGATCCGCCGAGCTGCATGAACAGGTTTGCCGTAGCGCCCGAAGTGCAGATGCTGAGGGCGCCGTCTTCTCCCGCGACAGGAACGGGGTTGATCGTGACTTGCACCAAGCTGCTTACCGATGCACATGGAGCGCTTCCTGCGACCGTGTAGGTGTATGTGCCCGATGCATCAACCGCTGGATTGACCGTGGTTCCATGCGCAGTGCCATTGGGAGCGGTCCAGCTTCCGCCCGCATCGAGCGTACCGCTGAGCCCATCGAACAAGGAGGTGATGATTCCGCTAGCGCAGAGCGATAGGGCGCCACCGACACCCGCAAGCGGCGCCGTGTTCACCGTGATGGTGAGTGTTGATTGGTCGTCGGGGCAAGTGCCGCCACCGGATACCGTGTAGGTGTATGTGCCCGGAATGGATGTGGCGGGATTGAAGCTGGATGGAACGATTGCGCCACTCGCATCGGTCCAAGTACCGCTTGCATCAGGAGCGCCCGCGAGCTGCCCGATCATGGCGAAGGAGGCATCCGTGCTGCAGAGTACGATGCTGTTGTCGTCGCCGGCATTGGGTCCGGGCAAGATGTTCACGGTGACGATTGCCATCGCGCTCGGACACGCAATACCAGCGATGGTATAGGTCTGTGCGCCGCCAATGTCAGTGCCCGGATTGAAGGTGCCGTTGAATGAAATGCCATTCGGGTTTGTCCACCCGCCTCCGGCCTGCGGCGTTCCGCCTAAAACCGTGAACAGGTTCACAGGGTCGCTTCCTGGGCATAGGTCGATAGTTCCCGGAAGGCCTGCATCGCCTGGGGATTCTTCAATGATCGTCACCGTTGCGCTGCTGCCCACGCAGGGCGCCACGGCCGCGATGGTGTAGGTGTAGATGCCCGCGTCCATCGTCGCAGGATCGTAGTTGCCGCCGACCACCGCTGAAGGCCCGCTCCAGGTGCCGCCTGCATCCGGCGATCCGCCGAGCTGCGCGAACAGGCTCAAGGCCGCGCCGTTGCCGCAGACCGTGGCGCTGCCGTTGGTGCCCGCGTTGGGCGAGCTCGTCTCGGTCACCGTCACCGTTGCTGCTGCGTTCGCGCAGGGCGCGATGCCGTTCACGGTGTAGATGTACGCGCCTGGCGTCATCGTCGCGGGATCGTAGTTGCCACCGGCCACTGGCGAAGGGCCGCTCCACGTTCCACCTGCTTGCGGCGCTCCGCCGAGCTGGGCGAACAAACCGGTTGCCGCCCCGACATCGCACACGGTCACGCTGCCATCGCTGCCTGCGTTGGCCGGCGCGTTCTCGGTGATCGTCACCGTTGCGCTGCTGCCCACGCAGGGCGCCACGGCCGCGATGGTGTAGGTGTAGATCCCCGCGTCCATCGTCGCGGGATCGTGGTGCCGCCGATCACTGGGCTGGTCCGCTCCAGGTGCCGCCGGCATCCGGCGATCCGCCGAGCTGCGCGAAGAGGCCCAAGGCCGCGCCGTTGCCGCAGACCGTGGCGCTGCCGTTGGTGCCCGCGTTGGGCGAGCTCGTCTCGGTCACCGTCACCGTTGCTGCTGCGTTCGCGCAGGGCGCGATGCCGTTCACGGTGTAGATGTACGCGCCAGGCGTCATCGTCGCGGGATCGTAGTTGCCACCGGCCACTGGCGAAGGGCCGCTCCACGTTCCTCCTGCTTGCGGCGCTCCGCCGAGCTGGGCGAACAAACCGGTTGCCGCCCCGACATCGCACACGGTCACGCTGCCATCGCTGCCTGCGTTGGCCGGCGCGTTCTCGGTGATCGTCACCGTTGCGCTGCTGCCCACGCAGGGCGCCACGGCCGCGATGGTGTAGGTGTAGATGCCCGCGTCCATCGTCGCGGGATCGTAGTTGCCGCCTATCACTGGGCTAGGTCCGCTCCAGGTGCCACCGGCATCAGGCGATCCGCCGAGCTGCGCGAACAGGCTCAAGGCCGCGCCGTTGCCGCAGACCGTGGCGCTGCCGTTGGTGCCCGCGTTGGGCGAGCTCGTCTCGGTCACCGTCACCGTTGCTGCTGCGTTCGCGCAGGGCGCGATGCCGTTCACGGTGTAGATGTACGCGCCAGGCGTCATCGTCGCTGGATCGTAGTTGCCACCGGCCACTGGCGAAGGGCCGCTCCACGTTCCACCTGCTTGCGGCGCTCCGCCGAGCTGGGCGAACAAACCGGTTGCCGCCCCGACATCGCACACGGTCACGCTGCCATCGCTGCCTGCGTTGGCCGGCGCGTTCTCGGTGATCGTCACCGTTGCGCTGCTGCCCACGCAGGGCGCCACGGCCGCGATGGTGTAGGTGTAGATGCCCGCGTCCATCGTCGCGGGATCGTAGTTGCCGCCTATCACTGGGCTAGGTCCGCTCCAGGTGCCACCGGCATCAGGCGATCCGCCGAGCTGCGCGAAGAGGCTCAAGGCCGCGCCGTTGCCGCAGACCGTGGCGCTGCCGTTGGTGCCCGCGTTGGGCGAGCTCGTCTCGGTCACCGTCACCGTTGCTGCTGCGTTCGCGCAGGGCGCGATGCCGTTCACGGTGTAGATGTACGCGCCAGGCGTCATCGTCGCGGGATCGTGAGTTGCCACCGGCCACTGGCGAAGGGCCGCTCCACGTTCCTCCTGCTTGCGGCGCTCCGCCGAGCTGGGCGAACAAACCGGTTGCCGCCCCGACATCGCACACGGTCACGCTGCCATCGCTGCCTGCGTTGGCCGGCGTGTTCTCGGTGATGCGTCACCGTTGCGCTGCTGCCCACGCAGGGCGCCACGGCCCGATGGTGTAGGTGGATGCCCGCGTCCATCGTCGCGGGATCGTAGTTGCCGCCGATCACTGGGCTGAGGTCCGCTCCAGGTGCCGCCGGCATCAGGCGATCCGCCGAGCTGCGCGAAGAGGCCCAAGGCCGCGTCGTTGCCGCAGACCGTGGCGCTGCCGTTGGTGCCCGCGTTGGGCGAGCTCGTCTCGGTCACCGTCACCGTTGCTGCTGCGTTCGCGCAGGGCGCGATGCCGTTCACGGTGTAGATGTACGCGCCAGGCGTCATCGTCGCGGGATCAGTGGTTGCCACCGGCCACTGGCGAAGGGCCGCTCCACGTTCCACCTGCTTGCGGCGCTCCGCCGAGCGTGGGCGAACAGACCGGTTGCCGCCCCGACATCGCACACGGTCACGCTGCCATCGCTGCCTGCGTTGGCCGGCGTGTTCTCGGTGACGGTGATGGTCGCGCTCGCTGCCGTGCAAGGCGCGATGCCGTTCACGGTGTAGATGTACGCGCCAGGCGTCATCGTCGCGGGATCGTAGTTGCCACCGGCCACTGGCGAAGGGCCGCTCCAAGCCCCGCCCGCTTGAGGTGCACCGCCCAGCGCGGCGAAGAGCGATTGCGCTGCGCCGTCGCTGCACACGGTGAGCGCGCCATCAGTGCCTGCGTTGGTCGCTGCGTTCTCGGTGACGGTGATCGTCGCGCTCGCGTTCGCGCAAGGCGCGATGCCGTTCACGGTGTAGATGTACGCGCCAGGCGTCATCGTCGCGGGATCGTAGTTGCCACCGGCCACTGGCGAAGGGCCGCTCCAAGCCCCGCCCGCTTGAGGTGCACCGCCCAGCGCGGCGAAGAGCGATTGCGCTGCGCCGTCGCTGCACACGGTGAGCGCGCCATCGGTACCGGCGTTGGTCGCTGCGTTCTCGGTGACGGTGATCGTCGCGCTCGCGTTCGCGCAGGGCGCCACGCCGTTCACCGTGTGGATGTACGCGCCAGGCGTCATCGTCGCGGGATCGTAGTTGCCACCGGCAACAGGAGATGGTCCGCCCCAAGCTCCGCCTGCCTGCGGTGCTCCGCCCAGCGCTGCGAAGAGTGATTGCGCGGCTCCATTGCTGCACACGGTGAGCGCGCCATCGGTACCGGCGTTGGTCGCTGCGTTCTCGGTGACGGTGATCGTCGCGCTCGCGTTCGCGCAAGGGGCGACACCCGTCACGGTGTAGATGTACGCGCCAGGCGTCATCGTCGCGGGATCGTAGTTGCCACCGGCAACAGGAGATGGTCCGGCCCATGCTCCGCCTGCCTGCGGTGCTCCGCCCAGCGCTGCGAAGAGTGATTGCGCGGCTCCGTTGCTGCACACGGTGAGCGCGCCATCGGTACCGGCGTTGGTCGCTGCGTTCTCGGTGACGGTGATCGTCGCCGTCGCGTTCGCGCAAGGCGCCACGCCGTTAACGGTGTACACGTACGCCCCGGGGTTCATCGTCGCTGGGTCGTAGTTGCCACCGGCAACAGGAGATGGTCCGGCCCATGCTCCGCCTGCCTGCGGTGCTCCGCCCAGCGCTGCGAAGAGTGATTGCGCGGCGCCATTGCTGCACACGGTGAGCGCGCCATCGGTTCCGGCGTTGGTCGCTGCGTTCTCGGTGACGGTGATGGTCGCGCTCGCGTTCGCGCAAGGCGCGATGCCGTTCACGGTGTACACGTACGCCCCGGGGTTCATCGTCGCCGGGTCGTAGTTGCCACCGACAACAGGAGATGGTCCGGCCCATGCTCCGCCTGCCTGCGGTGCTCCGCCCAGCGCTGCGAAGAGTGATTGCGCGGCTCCGTTGCTGCACACGGTGAGCGCGCCATCGGTACCGGCATTGGTCGCTGCGTTCTCGGTGACGGTGATCGTCGCGCTCGCGTTCGCGCAGGGCGCCACGCCATTCACCGTATAGATGTACGCGCCTGGCGTCATCGTCGCGGGATCGTAGTTGCCACCGGCAACAGGAGATGGTCCGGCCCATGCTCCGCCTGCTTGCGGTGCACCGCCCAGCGCTGCGAAGAGTGATTGCGCGGCTCCATTGCTGCACACGGTGAGCGCGCCATCGGTACCGGCGTTGGTCGCTGCGTTCTCGGTGACGGTGATGGTCGCGCTCGCGTTCGCGCAAGGCGCCACCCCGTTCACGGTGTACACGCCGCCGGGGTCATGTGGCCGGGGGGCCACCACAACAGGTCGCCCCGGTATGCGGAGGTCCTGGCCGGCGTTGGTCCTCGCCGGTGACGGTGGTCGCGCTCGCGTTCGCGCAAGGGGCGACACCCGTCACGGTGTAGATGTACGCGCCAGGCGTCATCGTCGCGGGATCGTAGTTGCCACCGACAACAGGAGATGGTCCGGCCCATGCTCCGCCTGCCTGCGGTGCTCCGCCCAGCGCTGCGAAGAGTGATTGCGCGGCTCCGTTGCTGCACACGGTGAGCGCGCCATCAGTGCCTGCGTTGGTCGCTGCGTTCTCGGTGACGGTGATCGTCGCGCTCGCGTTCGCGCAGGGCGCCACGCCATTCACCGTATAGATGTACGCGCCTGGCGTCATCGTCGCGGGATCGTAGTTGCCACCGGCAACAGGAGATGGTCCGGCCCATGCTCCGCCTGCTTGCGGTGCACCGCCCAGCGCTGCGAAGAGTGATTGCGCGGCTCCATTGCTGCACACGGTGAGCGCGCCATCGGTACCGGCGTTGGTCGCTGCGTTCTCGGTGACGGTGATGGTCGCGCTCGCGTTCGCGCAAGGCGCCACCCCGTTCACGGTGTACACATAGGCACCGGGGTTCATCGTGGCCGGGTTGTAGTTGCCACCTACAACAGGAGATGGTCCCGCCCATGCACCGCCTGCCTGCGGTGCTCCGCCCAGCGCTGCGAAGAGCGATTGCGCGGCTCCATTGCTGCACACGGTGAGCGCGCCATCGGTACCGGCGTTGGTCGCTGCGTTCTCGGTGACGGTGATCGTCGCCTCGTCGTGCAGGCGCGATGCCGTTCACGGTGTAGTGTACGCGCCAGGCTCCGTCGCGGTCGTGTGCCACCGCACGGAGGGCCCGCCGCCCTGCCCGCCCGCAGGCGTGCCCCGCACAGGCGCGCCATGTGCCTGCGTTGGCCTGGTGACGGTGATGGTAGCGCTCGCGTTCGCGCAAGGGGCGACACCCGTCACGGTGTAGATGTACGCGCCAGGCGTCATCGTCGCGGGATCGTAGTTGCCACCGACAACAGGAGATGGTCCGGCCCATGCTCCGCCTGCTTGCGGTGCACCGCCCAGCGCCGCGAAGAGTGATTGCGCGGCTCCGTTGCTGCACACGGTGAGCGCGCCATCGGTACCGGCGTTGGTCGCTGCGTTCTCGGTGACGGTGATGGTCGCGCTCGCGTTCGCGCAAGGGGCGACACCCGTCACGGTGTACGCATGACGCGCCAGGGTTCATCGTGGCCGGGTTGTAGTTGCCACCGGCAACAGGAGATGGTCCCGCCCATGCACCGCCTGCCTGCGGTGCTCCGCCCAGCGCTGCGAAGAGTGATTGCGCGGCTCCGTTGCTGCACACGGTGAGCGCGCCATCGGTTCCGGCGTTGGTCGCTGCGTTCTCGGTGACGGTGATCGTCGCGCTCGCGTTCGCGCAGGGGCGACACCCGTCACGGTGTACGCATAGGCACCGGGGTTCATCGTGGCCGGGTTGTAGTTGCCACCGGCAACAGGAGATGGTCCGGCCCATGCTCCGCCTGCCTGCGGTGCTCCGCCCAGCGCTGCGAAGAGCGATTGCGCTGCGCCGTCGCTGCACACGGTGAGCGCGCCATCGGTACCGGCGTTGGTCGCTGCGTTCTCGGTGACGGTGATGGTCGCGCTCGCGTTCGCGCAAGGGGCGACACCCGTCACGGTGTACGCATAGGCACCGGGGTTCATCGTGGCCGGGTTGTAGTTGCCACCGGCAACAGGAGATGGTCCCGCCCATGCACCGCCTGCCTGCGGTGCTCCGCCCAGCGCTGCGAAGAGTGATTGCGCGGCTCCGTTGCTGCACACGGTGAGCGCGCCATCGGTTCCGGCGTTGGTCGCTGCGTTCTCGGTGACGGTGATCGTCGCGCTCGCGTTCGCGCAAGGGGCGACACCCGTCACGGTGTACGCATAGGCACCGGGGTTCATCGTGGCCGGGTTGTAGTTGCCACCGACAACAGGAGATGGTCCCGCCCATGCACCGCCTGCCTGCGGTGCTCCGCCCAGCGCGGCGAAGAGCGATTGCGATGCGCCATTGCTGCACACGGTGAGCGCGCCATCGGTACCGGCGTTCGGGGACGGGTTCTCTGCAACCGTCACGGTGGCGGTTGAATTCGCGCAAGGCGCGGGATTGGTCACCGTGTAGGTGTACACGCCTGGATTCATCGTGGGCGGATTGTAATTGCCGCCCACTACCGGTGAAGGACCGCTCCAAGCGCCTCCCGCTGCGGGCGTTCCGCCTAATTGCGCGATAAGCGAGAACGACGCGCCATTGCCGCACACGGTGATGTTCCCATTGATGCCCGCGCTGCCTGCCGCACTTTGGTTAACCGTTACAGTTGCCGAGGCGTTCTGGCAGCCATTCCCCACCGTGTAGGTATAGACCCCATAAGCATCAGTGGCTGGATTGAAGGTGCCACTATGCGCTCCGCCAGGACCTACCCATACACCACCGGCTTGAGGGGTGCCGCCAAGTTGGGCGAATAGGTTGATGGGCGGTGTGCCTGGGCAGCTGGCAACAACTGTCGAGGTTCCGGCATTCGGCGGGATGGGCGGTGCTGCCACCACATTGATCGTGAGCTGGTAATTGGAAAGGTTCTGCAGCGGACAGGCGTTGTCGTTCACATCCACAAGCACCACAACGGGCGATAGCGCGAGCACGGGTGTCCAGCACAAGGTGGCCACCGCCGGGTTCGTGCCGTTGACGATGAAGGTTGCACCCGGCAGCTGGGCAGTGATCTGGGAGGAGAGCGTGACCACCGCCAATGGATCCACATCCGTGAAGGTGAGGTCAACGCACGAAGGCACACCGTCGCACATCTCCACGGATGTGGAACTGGTGATTACCCCGCTGGTGATCGAGGTGGGCCCAACGTTATCCGCAGGCGGATCGGAGCAGGGGATCACGATGAAGAGGAAGTCGCGCATCACCGTGCCGATGAGCTGGCCCATGGCATTGTAGGAGGCGACCTGTAAGGCGATCACATAGCGGCCCGTGACGGTTGGCGTGAAGTTGATGGTACCCGTGTTGGTGTCGAGCGTGATGCCGGGAATGGGGACGGCCGCCGTGAAACCGGGTTGGTAGGTCACGTTGGTCGGCAGGGGGGCTCCGAACCGTGCACTGATGAAAGAGTAAACGAGCGTGTTGCCGTCCGCATCGGTGACCTGCGGATTGTAGGAGACCGGCTCACCCACGCACACATACGGAATGGTCATATCGCCGAACTGCGGTGACTGGTCGCAAAGGCCGCCCAGATTGTTGAGCGTGGCATTGACGTACATGCCCGGGGTGAGCTGCACATTCTGCGTTGCTGCACGGCAGCATATCGCCCAACTGATGTTCCAGCTATTGCACGGCGCCAGATTGAGCGTGACCTGGAACTGATAGTGCATGACGCCCGGCAAGGTGCCGCCATTGCACGTGCTGTTGAGCAACTGAGAGCCGCAGAGCTGTGAGACCTCGTTGGTCTGAACCAACGGGATGTTGTTCAGGGTGAAATTGACACCGCAGTTGTTCGTGAAGCTGAGTGCGTGCGGAGTGAGCGGTGCTCCAGCGCAATCAAGGAAGAGGTCGAGCGTGATGGTGTACGAATTCCCACCATTGCACACATAAGTGATGTTCGCCCCGCTGAAGTGATCGGCACGGGCAGCCGTGAACCCCAACGCCAAGGTGGCAAAGGCAGCGATGCGCCGAAGGGTTCCCGTGAATGACATTTCAGTTCGCCCTTGCATCTGGGCAGGGCCTTGTCGAAAGGGCGTCGAAGATAATCAAACCCATTATCCTTCAGGTGGTTAAGGCAACATCAGGAAGGCCGCTGTTACGTGAATCCCACATGAACTGTTCACCTCATGGAATTAACCCATTCATGCCTGATCAATCAACCGGTGCGCGGCTACTTTTGCCGCCCGCGTGAAAGTGCCCTGCCTCAGGACTGACGCGGATTCACCGACCACCGGCGCCCCCTTCGCCCTCATGACACCACTCCGCCATCATTCACCCGCCAGCCGCACCCTACTTGTCCTGCTTGCAAGTGCGTTCGCTTTCGGGCTGGAAGCGCAGATTGACACGCTGGTGAATCCAGCGCCGCCGGACACCTCGGCCGCCAATCGCCCGCAGCTGCCGGTCTTTACCCTTACCACCGACGACCTCGATGGCGAGCTGGGCAATCAGGACATCAGCGGGATCCTGCAATCGTCGCGCGACCCATTCACGGCGGTGGCGGGATTCAACTTCGGCCAGGCACGCTTCCGCATCCGCGGCTACGATGGCGAGAACACCGTCGTCACCATCAACGGGGTGCGGGTGAACGATTTGGAGACGGGCTGGGCCGTTTGGAGCAATTGGGCAGGCTTGAATGATGTGACCCGCTGGATGCAGGTGCGCACCGGAACCGGCCCGAGCCGTTTGGTGTTCGGAAGCCTCGGCGGAACCACCGACATGGACATCCGCCCAAGCGCTTTGCGGAAGGGCGTCCGGGCTTCGTATGCCAGCGCCAACCGCGCTTATCGCAATCGCGCCATGTTCACCTACGCCACTGGCATGAACCCCAAGGGCTGGTCATTCGCTGTGAGCGGTTCGCGGCGGTGGGCCGAAGAAGGATATGTGGAGGGCACCTCCTTCGACGCTTATTCATACTACCTCGGGGCCGAGAAGCGCATCAACGCCAACCACTCGATCAGCCTGAGCGCTTTCGGTGCCGCCATCACGCAAGGCAGGCAAGCCTTGGCAGTGCAAGAAGCTTACGATCTCACGGATAATCCTTGGTACAATCCGAACTGGGGCTATCAAGCCGGCCAGAAGCGCAATGCCAAGATGAGCCGCGATCACAAGCCGATGATCCTGCTCACCCATCGCATGCAAGTGAGCCCGGCCACACGCCTCACCACTTCGGCCTATTACACCTTCGGCCGTGATGGCCTCACCGGCCTGAACTGGTTCGATGCCAAGGACCCCCGCCCGGACTATTACCGCTACCTGCCCAGCTATTTCCGGTTCCAGGATGCAGAGCAGTTCGGCCCTCAGACGAATGCCTGGCAGAACGACGTGAACACGCGGCAGCTCAACTGGGATCAGTTCTGGTTCGCCAACCGGAAGAACATCTATCAGGTGGAGAACGCGAATGGCATCACAGGGAACACCGTCACGGGGAATCGCAGCAAGTACGTGGTGGAGGAGGTGCGGCAGGACCCCACGCGCTTCGGCCTGAACAGCGTTTGGGACAAGGCCCTGAGCGACCGCACGCACGTGACCATCGGCGCGAGCTTCCACCAGCAGAAAACGCACTACTTCCGGGTGATGGACGATCTTTTGGGCGGCGACTTCTGGCTCGACATCGACCAGTTCGCCGACCGCGACTTCAACGACACGCTGATCTCGCAGAACGACCTGACCACCACCAACAAGCTCGTGCGCGAGGGTGATGTGTTCGGCCACGACTACAACATCCATACGCGCGTGGCGGACCTCTTCGGCCAATGGGAGCGCAAGTGGACGCGCGTGGAGGCCTACCTCGGTGCCAACATCTCGCAAACAAGCTTTTGGCGTGAAGGCAACCTGCGCAATGGTCGCTTCCCGGACAATTCGTTCGGTGAATCGGAGAAGCAGGGCTTCCTTGGCTATGGCCTGAAGGGCGGCTTGATCGGCAAGATCACCGGGCGCCACTTCGTGACCGCCAACCTCGCGTATATCGTGCGTCCGCCGGCCGGCAGCGTGGCCTATCTCTCCCCGAGGGTGCGCGATGCCGTGGTGAGCGGCTTGACGCAGGAACGCGCCAGCGGTGCTGATGTGAGCTACGTGCTGAAGGCCCCACGCGTAAAAGGCCGCGCCACGCTTTACTACTCGCGCATCGCGGACCAGGTCTGGAACCGGAGCTATTACCACGACGAGTTCCTCACCATCGTGAACTACACCATGACCGGCGTGGATCAGGTGCATCAGGGCATCGAGCTCGGTGTTGAGGCCAACCTCACCAGCACCTGGCAACTCACTGCCGTGCATGCCGGTGGCGATTACCGCTACGATTCGCGCCCGACGGCTACCGTGACACGCAATAACAGTGATGAAGTATTCGCGCAGGACCGGACCGTGTATTGGAAGGGCTACCGCGTGGGCGGCATGCCGCAGAGCGCATCGTCGCTCGGGCTGCGCTACAATTCGCCGAAGTTCTGGTTCGCCGGTGCCAGCGCCAACCATTTCCGCCACATCTACCTCGACCCCAACCCCGATCGCCGCACGCAAGAGGCGCTGGAGAACCTGGTGACCAGCGATCCGCAATGGGACGGCCTCTTGAACCAGACGCGCCTGGATGACCAGTTCACCGTTGACCTCTTCGCTGGCAAGAGCTGGATGCTCAAGCGCAAGTACCGTCTGGCGGTGAATGTGAGCGTGAGCAACGTGCTCAACAACCGCGATTTCCGTGTGGGCGGCTTCGAGCAGCTCCGCTACGACCGCATGGATCCTGACCGCTTCCCGCCGAAGTACAGCTACCTCTTCGGCCGGAACTACTTCGCCATGCTCACCTTCAGCTTCTGACCCAACGCACAACCGCATCACCCGATGATCCGCAACATCTCCCTCGCTCTTTCCGCTGCCGCGCTCCTGATCCTCGCGGGCTGCGAGAAGGAACTCGACTCACCGCCCCAGCGCACCTTGCCCGTGGGGCAGGTGATGACCGTGGCCCAGCTGCGCGCCATGTTCACCGGCGTATCGCACACCTTCACCGGCGATAGCAGCGTGTACGCCGTGGTGACAGCCGATGAAGAGAGCGGTAACCTGTACAAGAACGTGTATGTGCAGGACCATACCGGCGCCATCGTGCTGCGACTGATCAATAGCGGCGGCCTTTATCAGGGCGACAGCATCCGCATCTACCTGCCGGGCACCATCCTCGGGGCCTACAACGGCCTGCTCCAGCTGGATAATGTGGACGTTGACAACAATGTGGTGAAGCAAGCCGCTGGGGTTCAGAAGCAGCCCGAGCTCGTCACCATTGCGCAGATCACGCCGGCGATGCAAGCCCGCCTGGTGAAGATCGAAGGCGTTGAGTTCATCGTAAGCGAGGCTTGCAACGGCCTAACCTACGCGGATGCTGCCGGTCAGGAGACCCTGAACCGCACCCTCACGGATTGCTCCGGAACAGTGCTGGTGCGCAACAGTGGTTATGCCAACTTCGCTGGGCAGCAGTTGCCCAGCGGCAACGGGAGCATCATCGCCGTGGTAGGCCAGTTCAATGACGAGATGCAGCTCTTCATCCGCAATGTGAGCGAGGTCCTGATGACCGGAGCCCGTTGCGCGCCATGTCCGGTGCCGTGCGCTCCCGCCGCGAACCTCTCGCAGGATTTCGCCGCTGCGGTGACCAATGTTGACTTCGCCACGGACTGCTGGTACAACCAAGCGCAGGTGGGAAGCCGGTTCTGGCGTGGCTACAGCGTAAGCGGCAACATGGCGGTGCAAGCCACGGCCTTCGGGAGCAGCAACGCCAGCGATGTTTCGTGGCTGGTATCCGCACCTGTGAATTTTCAGCCAGGCATGGTATTGAGCTTCCGCAGCCAGCGCGGATTCGGCGTTGCCACGCACGACCCCTTCGCGCTTTTCGTGAGCACTAACTACACGGGCCTCAACCTCTCGACCGCCAATTGGACACCGGTGACCGGCTTCCCATACGCCAACACCTCCACGGCTGATCAGGTATGGGTCGATAGCGGCCCCATCGACCTGAGCACGGTTTTGCCCGGTGGCTTCTCTGGGCCTTTCGTGGTCGGCTTCCGCTACACCGGCAGTGGAACGGGAGGCCAGACCACCAACTTCCGCATCGACGACGTAGCGATCCAGTGATCGTTCCCCCAACGCACCCTTAACCCTTCAGATCATGAGACACATTACCCTACTCGCGTTCACAGCGCTGTTCTCCTTCGCATCGCACGGCCAGGTGATCTTCACCAGCGGCTTCGAGGATTGGGCGGCTGGCCTGCCCACCGATTGGTACGGCAGCAAGAGCAACATCATTCAAACCGACGTGGTGCAAGTGAGCACCAATGTGCATGGCGGCAACAGCGCCGTGCAGCTGATCAAGGAAGGCACCGGCCACCAGCGTTTCACGACGCAAGTGCTCTCTGTGACCGCCAACCAGGAGTACGAGGTGCGCTTCTGGGTGCGCGGCGAAGGCCAGATCCGCCTTGGATTGTACGATGGCCGGCCCACCGGCAGCGGCTATGCGTCGTATACCGCTTACACCACATCAACCGGGAACACCTGGCAGGAAGTGGCACTCAACGTGGTTGCCGCTGTTGATGCAGGCAATGCCGAATTCATCCTGAGCGTGCAGAGCACCGTTGCGCCCGAGCACTTGGTGGTGGATGATGTGACGATCACTGCCTTGGCGATCGTTGCCCCTACGCCAGCGACCATTGTCGAGATCCAAGAGACAACGGCTCCCGATGGAGCATCACCAATGAGCGGCATCACCGTTCTCACGCAGGGCGTTGTGAGTGCTTTGCTCGGCAATGGCTTCTATCTTCAGGATGGCACAGGCCCTTGGTCCGGCCTCTTCGTGTTCGGCACCCCGGGCGCGCTGGCCATCGGCGATTCCGTGTCGGTATCGGGAACGGTAACGGAATTCAACGGGCAGACACAGCTCGCTTCAGTGCTGAACATGGTGACGCTCACCAGCGGCAATGCGCTCACGGCCACCGTGATCAGCACCCTCGATGGCAACACGGAGCCCTACGAGAGCGTGCTCGTGAAAGTGGAAGCCGCGAACTGCACGGTGTCCGGGGCCTTCGGGCAGTTCACCGTTGACGACGGCAGCGGCACCGTGCTGGTGGATGACGTCATCTACGCCTATCCCTTCGTGGTGGGACAGTTCTACGACATCACCGGAGTGCTGCAGTACGCCTTCAGCGAATGGCGCATCCTGCCGCGCTTCGTGGCCGATGTGGAGGTGGTGACGGGCATCGGTGAAGCGGTCCGTTCAGCAGTGGCCATCGGCCCCAACCCGGCCAACGAAATGGTGCGCGTGGCCGCCGATGATGCGCGCGCCGCTTATGCGGTCTGTGATGCGATGGGCCGTACCGTGCTGCAAGGCAATCTGATGAACGGCGTGCTCATGGTGCATGCATTGCCAGCCGGCATCTACACGCTGAGCGTGGCCGATGTCACGAACCTGCGCCAGGCCAAGCTGGTGGTGCAGCGCTGAGCGGCGATTGCATTCCCGAAGCCCGCGCTGGTGATCCAGCGCGGGCTTCGGGCTTCATGGCACCAACGATACTTGAGCCTCATTCATCAGGCGCCCGCGCGGCCTCGAGCAGGGTGGTCGTCACCTTCGGCGCATTGCTGATGAGTAACTCATTGCTCGCGATTCTCACCGGGTGCTACGCGCAGGTGTATTCCCGGAGGATGCACTAGTGGTGATCTTGCTCCATTAGAGTCATCGTGTTCAACCCGAGCGCTCGGTGCTTGAGGGCCACGCGGTAGAAGAGCGCCTGGTATCCGCCCGCGAGCTTCTTCAAGCAGTCGAGCTTCTTGGCGCTGATGGGATCACCTCCCGCAGTACTACAGGAGACTTTCCTCAGCATGAATTGATGTAAGTAAGCGCTTTCAGGCTTGATGCGTTCCTCCATCGCAACGGTGGGCTTTCGCAGCTTCTTATCGAGCTGGATCTGTTGCGGGCTCCCCCTGCTGGAGCCGCTGATTCAATCCTAGCTTCAAGGTCACGGTACGGTTCCTTCGGCAAGCCGCCTTACGGCCCTGATGGGGGTGGCGGTACAGGAAACCGGACGGGCTCTTAGGCCATGTGCCTGAACACGATACTTTCGGGCCTTACCTCACCTTCGCTATGTTGTCAGGAAACCGCGTCAGGCCCGTCGTTTTCGGAAGGCTGCTCTGGGCCTTCGGAGCCTTGATGGCCGCTGGTCATGTCTCCGCGCAGACGGATCAGGTCACCTACATCTGCACCGGCTATCCGGTGGAGTCCGGCAAGGAGCTGGTGGTCACGGTGAGGGGCGATGACGGATCCACGCAGAAGGCCAACGTTTCCAAACCAGGAGGCGCGTATTACCTCGCCATGGCCAGGCTGAAGACCGGTGTCTCCTATGAAGTGGAATACCAATTAGCGGGTGTAGTGAAGCATGTTCACTCGCCGGTGGTGGCGGACCGCGTTTCGCCACTCCGGCCCATCATCAAGGAAATCCAGTTCGACAAGGTGCCCAAGATGAAGGATGGGCCCAAGGGCAAATTGCCCCTGCTGGCGCAGGCCAAAGGCGTCAATGCTTCCACCGATGGCGAACCCGTGTTCACCGTGACCACAAGTGATGGTGCATTCGTCAAATCGACCCGACCGATGACCAAGGGCTACGGGCTGGTTCATGTGGAGCCCGGCCATGCGTATACGCTCACCTATCGGATCGGCGGGCGAACCTTCAGCCGAACGGCATCGGTGCCCAACGATGGCTCCGTGCCGCCCAAATGGGAATTGGCCGAGGAGCAGGCGCCGCCGCCGAATCCGGACCCGCCCTGTGCACCTGGTGAGCCCTGCGATGATGGCGACCCGCAAACGAAGAAGGACAAGCTGCTCGCGGACTGCACCTGCCGTGGTATTCCTGAGCAGTGCACGCCTGGCGCACCGTGCGAGGATGGCGACCCGGAGACCATCGGGGAGAAATACAACCGCCGTTGCGAATGCACCGGCGGTGTGCAGAAGCCCGATTGCAAGGGAGTCCCCGGCGGGCCTGACGTGCAGGGCGAGCCTTGCGACGATGGCGATCCGCAGACCGTGAACGACGTTTGGGCGGTCAACTGCAAATGCATGGGGACCTCCTTGGAGGAGGATTGCCTGGGCGTGCCCGGCGGCACCGCCAAACAAGGCACCCGCTGCGACGATGGAGATCCGACCACGGTGGAGGACAAGTACGACGCCAACTGCCTATGCCATGGGTACAAGGCCAAGCAAACCATGCCGCTGATCAAATCCGATTCCCAGGCGAATCGCTGCAGCAACCTGCACGTGCTGGCCAGCGCGAAACCCCGACCGGAATGGAACGTGGGCGATGTGGACGTGATGAAGGTGAAGGTGGATCCCGGCGTGTACACAGGAGCGCCGAATTCCCAACAAGGCTTGGAAGAAAAAGGGGCGAGCCTGAATGGCTTGGTGTATGTGAACGACTCGCTCCGCCTGCTGCTGTCCTCGCCGGACGAGTGCTTCAAGATCACCGGCATCAATCCTGACCAGTCCATCCGCAGCTCCGACACCTTGGTGTTCACCTGGTCCATCACAGCTGAGAAGACGCCCTCGAAGCTGAAGGACGACCGCACCACGCTTGAGGTGAACTCCTACACGCTGGACTGCAGCACCGGCAGGTGGACCATCAACCCTACCAACACCCTGACCTTCGAGGTCACCGTCACCGAGCCATTCGACCCGATCAAATGGCTGCAGGACCATATCGCGGCCATTGGAGGGATCCTCGGCGGCATTGCGGTCATCATCGGGTATTTCAAGGACTGGTTCGGCGGGCTATTCCGGAAAAAGACCAAAGAGGAAGGAGCCTAGGCGACTGGTTTGGCACGGCGCCCGTGTCTTGGAACCCAAGCCAGCACACGCGCATATTGACATCTGCCACAAGCCTGTTGGGGGATCAATGCCTACGGCTTGCCTCCGCCATCGCGGCCGTCACCTTCGGCGCATTGCCGATGAAGATCTCCTTATCGATGATCATGACCGGCCGCTTCAGGAAGGTGTATTCCTCCAGGATCCACTTGCGGTAGTCCTTCTCGGTGAGCGCCATCTTATTCAACCCGAGCGCACGGAACTTGAGCGCGATGCGGCTGAAGAGCGCCTCGTAGCTGCCCGCGAGCTTCTTCATCTCGTCGAGTTCCTTCGCCGTGATGGGATCACCTTTGATCTCGCGTAGCGTGAAACGCTTGAGGTTCGGGATATCCTTCATGATGCGCTCACAGGTGGAGCAGGTGCCGAGGTAGTAGAACTTCATGGAAGGTGAATCCGCCCAGTGGCTGATTGATGCGCTGGCGAAGTTCGATAACTTCACAGGCCATGCGGCCACAGCTATTCCTCACCGGCATTCTGCTTCTGGTGGTTCCTGAGTTCCTGCGCGTCTACTTCATCATGCCGTTTCCGGGCAGTCAGCAGGATGTTCCCGGTGATGCCAGGCAAGTGGAGATCGCGTACTGGCTGCACAATCACATCTGGTGGCTGCGCATGATCGGCCTGGCATTGATAGCCGGGCCAACTGTGCATTACCTGCGATTCGATGGGTGGGGGAAACGCATCACCGTTGCGCTCGCTCTCTTGCTCAGCGTGGCGGTGGCCTATGCATTCAATTTCCGCTTCATGGCGGACAAGATGTTCCTCGAGCTCACGGAAAAGGTGCTACGACCGGTATCGCCGATTGATGGCGCATCCGATGCGTTGGTGCTGGTGGTTGAGCGCCAAGGTGATGCCCGGGCATTTCCGGTCAGCATCATCGGGTACCACCATCAAGTCTCAGACACCATCGCTCATGAGCCCGTGCTCATCACTTACTGCACGGTTTGCCGCACCGGTCGGGCGTTCTCGCCCGTAATCGAAGGTGAGGCGGACCGGTTCCGCTTGGTGGGCATGGACCACTTCAACGCCATGTTCGAGGATTCCAGGACGAAGAGCTGGTGGCGGCAGGTCAGCGGGGAATGCATCGCTGGTCCTTTGAAAGGAGGCCGTTTGGTGGAGTTGCCTTCGTCGCAAATGTCTCTTGGTGAATTCGCGCGTCGCCATCCTTCTGGAAAGGTGCTCCAACCCGACCCGCACTTTCTCGCGAAGTATCAGGGACTGGAGGGGTTTGATGATGGGACGATCACTTCGACGCTGGAACAGCGCGACACAGCAAGTTGGCAACGGAAGAGCTGGGTCTTGGGCGTGCTGCACAAGGGCGCTGCGCGTGCATACGATTGGAACGATCTGCTGGCCTTGCGCACGGTCAGCGATACCCTGGCCAACGACACCATCTTCATTAATCTGAAAGCGGACAATGCCTCCTTCGAAGTGATTCGCGAGGCCGATCGCCATGCGGGCATTACGCCAGAGCACATTCGGGCATACCAGGAATTCTGGCATAGCTGGCGAACGTTCCAGCCATCTACCACGCGCTATCAACCGGCTCGTTGAGTGTCGCGGCGGGATGCCCAAGCCGGTGTCCCGCCCAGCCTTGCGCGCATGAAAGGCGAGCGATACCAATCGGTGCCGGGGGTCACGAAGGCAGACCCCACAACCCCGTAAAGCGCAATCCGGCTCCCAATCATTGCATTCCCCTTGGGTGCGCGCTACGGCAAGTGACCCACCATGGCGACAATCTTCAGAGATACACGAACAGGCGCCGTGAAGAAAGGCTCCATATCGGAGACTCCTGTATGGTGCGCTCGCAGGTGGTGTAGGTGCCGAGGCAGTAGAAGCGGCGGGGCAAAGGGCGGGTGGTATCGGAGCGCTTGAAGTTCAGCATGTCCCATCAGTTCAGCATTGACCGAACTTAGCCTCGTGGACCGCAAGCATTTCCTCACCACCCTCGCCGCCGTACCATTAGCCGGAGCCGCCATGAAACTGAACGCGCTCACCAGTCTAACCGATCCTTTGCCCCCGACCGAGCGCATGCCCGTGCTCTTCCTCGGTCATGGCAGCCCGATGAACGCCATCGAGGAGAACGAGTTCGTGCGGGGCTTCCGGAAGGTAGCGGCGGAGATTTCGAAGCCGCAGGCGATCATCTGTGTGAGCGCGCACTGGGAGACTCGGGGCACCTACGTGACCGCGATGGCCAAGCCGCGCACCATCCACGACTTCGGCGGATTCCCGAAGGCGCTGTTCGATGTGCAGTACCCCGCGCCGGGCAGCCCGGAGCTGGCAGAGGAGGTGAAGCGCTCCATCACCAGCACCTCCGTTGGCTTGGACCAGAACTGGGGCCTCGATCATGGCGCATGGAGCGTGGTGAAACACCTCTACCCGAATGCCGATGTGCCCATCATCCAGATGAGCATCGATCGCAACCTATCGCCGGAACAGCATTACGCCCTCGCGAAGGAGATCGCGACGCTGCGCGATAAGGGCGTGCTCATCATCGGCAGTGGCAACATGGTGCATAACCTGGGCATGGTCGACTGGAACAAGCTCAATCAGCCCTTCGCATTCGATTGGGCACGAGAAGCCAGTGAGAAGATGAAGCGCGCGATCGCTACCGGCGATCATTCACCGCTGACCGCCTACCGCAGCCAAGGCCGCGCCTTCGACCTCGCGATCAACAGCGGCGAGCATTTCCTGCCTTTGCTCTATGTGTTGGCTTTGCAGCGCAAGGATGAGCAAGCCACGCTCTTCAATGATCATGCGCTGGCTGGCTCGTTGACGATGACGAGCGTGCGGATCGGAAGGTCTTAGAATTCCGCGCTCTTCGGCGTCCTCGGGAACGGAATCACATCCCGGATGTTCCCCATGCCGGTGACGAATAGCACGAAGCGCTCCAGCCCCAGTCCAAAACCTGCGTGCGGTACGGTGCCGAAGCGACGCGTGTCCAGGTACCACCAAAGCTCCTCGGCGGGCACGTGCATCTCCTTCATGCGTGCTTCGAGCACATCCAATCGCTCCTCGCGTTGGCTGCCACCAATGATCTCGCCAATGCCGGGGAAGAGCACGTCCATGGCGGCCACGGTGGTGCCCTTGTCGCTGTAGCCGAAGTCGCCCGGCGCGTTGGTGCGCATGTAGAAGGCCTTGATCTTGCCGGGATAGCCCGTGACGATCACCGGCTTCTTGAAGTGCTTCTCCACCAGGTAGCGCTCGTGTTCGCTCTGTAGATCGATGCCCCATTCCACGGGGAACTGGAATTGACCTTTCTGGTGCGGTTTGCTGCGCAGCAGGATATCGATCGCGTCCGTGTAGGTGATCCGCTCAAAAGGATTCTCCAACACGAACTTCAATCGATCGATCAAGCCCATCTCACTGCGTTGCTCCTTCGGCTTCGTTGCTTCTTCTTCCTTCAAACGCGCATCCAAGAACTGCAGATCGTCCATGCTGTTGCGCAGCACGCGGGCGATGAGGTGCTTGCACAGGCCTTCGGCGAGGTCCATGTCGCCCTTGAGGTCCATGAAGGCGGCCTCGGGCTCGATCATCCAGAACTCGGCGAGGTGGCGCGCGGTGTTGCTGTTCTCGGCGCGGAAGGTGGGGCCGAAGGTGTAGACCTTGCCCAGTGCGAGCGCAGCGAGTTCAGCCTGCAACTGACCGCTTACGGTGAGGCGGCTCTCCGCTCCGAAGAAGTCTTCTTTCCAGTTCACGGAGCCATCGTCGTTCAGCGGCGGGTTCTTCGCATCCAAGGTGCTCACGCGGAACATCTCACCCGCACCTTCCGCATCGCTCGCGGTGATGATCGGCGCGTGGAAGTAGTTGTAGCCGTTCTGGTCGAAATATTCGTGGATTCCGAAGCTCACCTGGTGGCGCATGCGGAAGATGGCGCTGTACGTGTTGGTGCGGAAGCGCAGGTGGGCGTTCTCGCGCAGGAACTCAAGCGAGTGCTTCTTCGGCTGGATGGGATACTTCTCCGCATCGCTGTCGCCGAGCACCTCCACGGCGGTCACCTGCATCTCCACGCGTTGGCCGCTGCCCTTGCTCTCCACGATCACGCCGGTGCACTTCACGGCAGCGCTGGTGGTGAAGCGCGCGCGCATCTCCGGCACCACCTGTTCCTGGTCGATCACGCACTGCAGGTTGCGGATGGTGCTTCCATCGTTCAAAGCGATGAAGCGGTCGTTGCGGAAGGTGCGCACCCAGCCGGCCACGGTGAGGGTGGTGCCGGTAAGGGCGGTGTCGTCGAGGACGGATTTGATCGGGGTGATGTCCATGTTGCTATGCTGCCGCGCCTGACCCGGGCTTTTTGCGGCCGGTTTGGGAGAAGGCCGACAAAGATGGAGAGCGGCGCGCAACGCCTCGTTCCGGTCGATGCCGCCCGCCCGTTCAGCGATTTGAACCAACTTCGCGGGCGAAGCATCCTAACGTTGCCACTAACGCAACGTTGGGCGCTAAAACCGAGCAAGCATGCCGAGCAGGATTCTGGTGGTCGAGGACGAGGGTATCGTGCGCAAGGACATCGAGCGCACGCTCACGCAATTGGGGTACGAGATCGCGGGCTCTGCGGCCGAGGGCCAGGCGGCCATCGATCTGGCGGAGCAGCAGCACCCGGACCTGGTGCTCATGGACATCATGCTCAAGGGCGACATGAGCGGCATCGAAGCGGCCATGGTGATCGGCGGCGAACTCGGGATCCCGGTCATCTTCCTCACCGCCTATAGCGACGAGGCCACGCTGAACAAAGCGCGCATCGCCGAGCCCTACGGCTACATCGTGAAGCCCTTCAAGGTGGTGGAGGTGCAGGCGGCGATCGAGATGGCCTTGCACAAGCACATCCATGATTCAGAACTTCGCCGCGAGCGCGACCAGTTGCATGAGTTGGCCACCCGCGAGGCTTCCACGGGTCCGCTCTTCCTCAAGCACCAGGGTCGGCAGGTTCGCGTGGCGCTGGAGGATGTGTATTACATATCTGCGCTCAAGGACTACTTCAGCGTGCATGTGAAGGACAAGCGCTACATCGTGCACGGCACCATGAAGCACATCGAATCACGCCTGCCCACCGATAAGTTCATGCGCATCCATCGCAGCTTCATCGTCCGGCTCGACAAGGTGGAGGCTATCGACGCCCCGCATGTGATCATGGAGGATGGCAAAGGGTCCATCCCCATCGGCGATTCGTACTACGGCAAGCTGCTGGAGCGGGTGGCGCTGAGGTAGTGCTCGTATCGACTATCGGCCTTTCCTGTCAGGATCGGCCATGGGTTAGCGCATCTCGTCGCGTTGCACGAAGAACATCTCCAGCTCCCCTTTGCCCTTTGCCAGCACCTTTCCTCGGGGCGAAAAGGACAGGCCGCGCTCATGTCTTACCAGCTCATGGGTTGCCTCGCTGATGTTCACCTGATCAGGTTCACCGCTGCTCTCCATGCGTGCGGCGATGTTCACCGTATCGCCCCAGATGTCGTACTGGAACTTCTTCACACCAACGATGCCAGCCACCACGGGACCGGTGTGGATCCCGACGCGCATGGCGAAGGAGGGCCGTCGCTGCGCCTCCCGGATCTGCTTCCGCTCCTGCATGAAAGCCTGCATCTCCAGCGCGGCGAGCACGACATCGGTGGGCGCGCTGGTTCGGGGCGCAGGCAGCCCGCCGGCCGCCATGTAGGCATCGCCGATGGTCTTGATCTTCTCTATGCCACGTGCGGTGATGATGTCATCGAAGGCTTTGAAGCACACATTCAGCTCCTCCACCAATTCCTGCGGCGAGAGCGATTCGCTGACGCCTGTGAATCCCATGAAGTCGGAGAAGAGGATCGTGGCCTGGTCAATCAGCCGTGCTTCGGCCTCGCCCTTCTCCTTGAGCTCCTGCGCCACTTCGTATGGCAGGATGTTCAGCAGCAGCTTGTCGCTCACATCGCGTTCGCGCTGGATGATCGCGCGTGATCTCCTGGTGGAGATGTAGAGGACCAGAAGTGCGATCGCGCACAAGAGCGCTAGTCCGCCGATCAGCAGGAAGAGGCGTTTCTGTTCGCGTTGCTGCGCGATGCGCTGCTCCGCTTCGGCGAGGTCTTGTTCATGCTCGAAGGTCAAGCGCGCCTCGGTGAGCGCGCGGCTCTTCTCAAGGTCGAGGTCCTCGATCAACGCATCGTTGGCGCTGCGATGAAGCGCGATGGCCTCACGGTACCTGCCCGATGCCGCAGCGGTGAGTGCCTGAAGGGCGCCCACATGGGCCATGGCCTCTGCGCTACCGAGGTCTTTCGCGAGCTGCATGGCGCTGTCCAGAGCGCTCCCGGCCGATGCGATCGCGCCCGTTGCGAGCAGCATGCGGCCCCTATGGGCATGGTATTTCATCCAAGCGTCCGGTAATGCTTGGTCCAATCCGGTGCGCGCGTGTGCGAGCGCGACCGCGCAGGAATCATAGGCTTCGATGCGAGCCCAGTTATCCGCCGTGTTCAGCCAGGTATTCGTCGTGTTGGCCACGTTGCCGATGCGGTCGTAAACGGCGATCGCGAGCCGGTTGTAGTGCTGCGCGCTGTCGATGCGGTCCTCATCGGCCAATGTGCTTGCGAGCCCCGTGTAGGCATCAGCGAGATCCTGATCGGGCGTGAGCGCGCCAAGGATCCGGATGGCCTCTCGCGCATGGCGCTCCGCCTGCTGGTTGTCGTTCATGGAGCGGAAGCAGTACGACATGTAGTTGTACGCCGCGCCCTCGTCCGTAGCGGAGCCGATCGATGATGCGTCGCGCTGGTAATCCTGCATGGCTTCCAGCGCCTCATCATACCCCCCTCGGTAGAAGGACACCATGCCGATCAACTTGTGCGCCTGCATGCGGTGCCTCAACCAAGCCGCTTCTTGCGCGAAAGGACCATTGGCGTGTGACATGAATTCGACGCACTCCTGGGCAACCACGGCGGCGGAGTCGAGCATGCCAGCATTGATGAATGCGCGCGTGAGCTGCCTGTATCGGGCGGCTTGGATTGTATCCGCTAGGCTCCTCTTCGTGATGTGCTCGCCGATCAAGCTCCGCAGCGAATCCGTCCGGTCGCTTTGCGCGCTGGAACAGTGGGATAGAACAAGGAGCGGGAGGAGCGTCAGGGTGCGCATAGTTGGAACGAGGCGGGCGGGCACCGAAGGATAAACATGCCTTCGATCCCCGCCCGGATGGATGACTGATCAGCGTTTCAGGAGCTGCTGTACCAGGGCCTTGAGCTCAAGAATCTCATTCTGCTGCGCCTCGATCTGGGCCTGCTGTTCCTGCACGGCTTTCACCAAGGGGACGACGAACTCCGCGTAGCGCAGGCCGACAAGATCATCGCCATCGCCGGCCTTATCCACGCCGCTGAAGTCGAATCCGACCTCTTGCGCAGCGGCTTCCACCTCTTGCGCGATGAAGCCGGTTTGAAGAAGCGCTGATTTCTCCGCACGGGCTTGTGCTATTTCAGGGGCCAAGGGCATCGGGATTCGGTTGCCGTTCTTGTCGAGCCGCATGTCCTCGCCAAGGTGGGCGGCGATCTTGTCCACGTTCAAGTGATAGGTCACCGGGCGCAGGCGGGTGATGAAAGCCAAGCCAGGAACATTCGCTTGCACGTTGTTCTTCACGCGTTCATCGCTGATGTTCGTCCAGCCCGTGTAGCCCCCGATGCTGGTAACAGCACTGTTGCCTACGCGCACCATGTTGCCGGCGGTGCAGCTGGCTTGGTAGCCAACCGCAGTGGTGTTGCTTCGGGTTGCCGCATTCGGGCCGGCATATGCACCTACAGCGGTGTTGAAACTACCGCTAGAATTCTGGCTGAGCGCATTCAGGCCCAAAGCCGAGTTCTCATTTCCTGCGGTATTGAATTGCAGTGACCCGCTGCCAATCGCAGAGTTGCCATAACCGGTGCTCGAAAGTGTCAGGGCGAATGACCCGATACCCGTGTTGCTGAAACCGTTGTCGTTCGTGTACAAGCTTCGATAGCCCAGCGATGAATTGTAGTAACCGCTGACGTTGCCTTGCATAGCCTTGCTCCCAACCGCCGTGTTGTAATAGCCGGTCGGCGGGGGCGTCTCACCGACCAACGGAGGAAGGCCATTGTCATTGGTGAAGGCGCTATCGCCGATCGCTGCGTTGTGCGAACGGGTCTGGTTGTTCTTCATGGCAGAGACGCCGGAGCGACGTTGGAGAAGCCAGAGGAGTTCTCGAATAGCGCATACACACCAGCCGCAGTATTGTAGAATCCCGTCGTGTTCAGATAGAGAGAAGCCGCGCCGAAGGCGGCATTCCGGTAGCCAGTGGTATTCGAGGTCATCGCCTCAGTGCCCATCGCAGAATTATCATATCCGGTTGTATTCGCTTTCAGGGCACGTGCGCCAATGGCTGCGTTGAAGGCTCCGGTGGTAAGGAAGCGGAGCGCTTCGTATCCGATAGCGGAATTCCAGTTCCCGGTTGGCGAGGCGTCGAGTGTGAAGGAACCCAGTGCTGTGTTGCGTGTTATGTTATTGATGGTTCCGGATGTGATGTTATTCATCCGGAAATTCAGTGGTTGTGCATCGGTGGTGCCCAAGAAGTTCGTGGCAGGGTTGATCCCAGCATTACCCGTGAGCAGCCAACCGCTTCCACCACCTGCAGGTCCTTGCGGTCCTACCAATGAAGTGCCCGCTCCCCACGCCCCAGCGGTCTTCGGCCCGAAAATGAAGTCCGTGGTGGTGTTGATGTAGAAATCCCCATCAGTGCCCGTTCCGCCAGTCGGATCCGCAGCGCCATTCAATACGGTCTTGCCGTTGAGACCGTTGGTCCCGTTCGTGCCATTGGTTCCAGGAACGCCTTGTGGGCCTGTTGCGCCAGTCGCACCCGTGGCGCCAGTTGCCCCTTGTGGTCCGATCAGCGGTACGCCTGCGCCCCAAACGCCGGCGGTCTTCGGCCCGAAGATGTTGCTCGTGCTGGTGTTGATGTAGAAGTCGCCATTCACGCCGATGCCCGCTGTAGGGTTGCCTGCGCCGCTGAGCACGGTGCGGCCGTCCGCACCATTGGTGCCATTCGTACCGTTCGTTCCGTTGGTGCCTGGTACACCTTGTGGACCTTGCGTGCCCTGCGGCCCGGTGGCGCCTGTTGCCCCTTGCGGACCTTGAGGTCCGATCAGTGGTACGCCTGCGCCCCAAACGCCGGCGGTCTTTGGCCCGAAGATGTTGCTCGTGCTGGTGTTGATGTAGAAGTCGCCGTTGGCACCCGTGCCACCGGTTGGGTTGCTTGTTCCATTCAGCACGGTGCGGCCATCCGCGCCATTGGTACCGTTCGTTCCGTTGATCCCGTTGGTTCCGTTGGTGCCCGGCACACCTTGCGGGCCTTGAGTGCCCTGCGGCCCGGTTGCGCCTGTAGCACCTGTTGCCCCTTGCGGACCTTGCGGTCCGATCAACGGTACGCCAGCACCCCAAACGCCGGCGGTCTTCGGCCCGAAGATGTTGCTCGTGCTGGTGTTGATGTAGAAGTCGCCGTTGGCACCCGTGCCACCGGTTGGGTTGCTTGTTCCATTCAGCACGGTGCGGCCATCCGCGCCATTGGTACCGTTCGTTCCGTTGATCCCGTTGGTTCCGTTGGTGCCCGGCACACCTTGCGGTCCTGTTGCTCCTGTTGCGCCTTGCGGACCAGTAGCCCCCTGCGGTCCCGTTGCACCTGTGGGGCCGGCCACTCCTTGCGGGCCTTGTGGCCCGGCAGGGCCTTGTATGGACCCGACATTCTCCCAATCATTCGTGGTCGCGCTCCACACATAGAGGCTGCCATTGATCAGGTAGGCGTCGCCCGGATCACCCTGTTCCCGGGAGCTGTCCTTCATTGAGCAGTGTTCCAAGGATCGTCACGCCTGTTCCATCTGCACCAGCAGGACCTTGCGGCCCTGTAGCACCCACAGGCCCCTGTACACCTTGCGCACCTTGTGGCCCGGTGCTGCCTGTTGCGCCTGCGGGCCCTGCAATGCCCTGTGGTCCAGTAAGGCCTTGGGGGCCGATTGGTCCAATCAAGGATGTGCCGCTTCCCCATACGCCGCCGGTCTTCGGGCCGAAAAGCGTGTTGGTGGCGGTGTTGATGTAGAAGTCGCCATTCGAACCTGTACCCGCTGCGGGATTGCTCGCGCCGTTCAGGATCGTGCGCCCATCAGCACCTGCCGGACCGGTTGCACCGGCTGGACCCTGAATGGAACCGACGTTCTCCCAGTCGTTCGTGGTCTCGCTCCAAACGTAGAGGCTGCCATTCACCAAGTAGGCATCACCGGGTTCTCCACCGGTAGGCAATTGGTTCACGTTGGTGAGCGAGCCAAGGATCGTCACGCCGGTTCCGTCGGCGCCGGGAGGTCCTTGCGGCCCGGGTTCGCCTTGTTCGCCCTGCGGACCAGGCGTGTTGCTCTGTTCTGCAAACAGCGCGTATGGCACGCTCAGCAATTGTGAGGTGCCGAGCGGCGTACCGTTCACGCTGGTGCGCACGAAGTAGGGGCCTGCGCTCCAATCGATCTGAGCGAAGTTGCCGCTCACCACGGTGCCACCGCCGAGCGGCACGTTGGCCAGGCCGAAGCCGTTGGTGGTCACCGCATGGTTCTCATTGTACACCACAGGGCCACCGGCGCTGCCTTGCAGCACGGCGAGGCCGAGCGTAGCGCTGGTGTTGGGCTGAATGGCACCGCCGGCATCGCGCAGGATGGCTTGGTAGCTAATGCGCTGCGGCACTTGGGCGAGCGCGCCAAGGGAGAGCGCGAGGGCCGTGAGGAGGAGGAGTGTCTTTTTCATGGGTTAGTGGGTGACGAAGATTTTGAAGGCGCGGACTGTTGTCGTTCGGGCCCAGCACGCGCGGGTAGTAGCTGCCGCTCGCGTGGGTTCCATGTCGAGGTCGGTGATGGTGCATGCGATGCGGCCATCGGTGACTTGCCTGCCCTCGGCATCGTGCAGCACATAGTGGTGCCCATCGGGCGCGCCTTCCATGGCGATGTGCAGGATGTGGCGCACAGGGTTCGGATACACGTTGATGCCTGGTCCATCCGTTGCGGCGTCATCCACTATCGTGTTGATGTCAGCCCACGGCTGCTGGAAGCCCTGCGTGAGTGTGGTGCTGGCATTGCCCACCGTGGCGATCACCGGCTCGCCGATGGTGTAGGAGATGGCAGTGCCGGGTCCGGTGTGGTACCCGCCGCCGGTGGCCACCACGTCTTGCGTTCGGGCCAGAAGTGGTACGGAAAGCGGAATGAGGAGAAGCACGATGCGCATGGCAGGGGTGTTGGTTTGGAGCGAGCGAAGTAGCCCCGCTCGCTCGCGGTCATCAATACCACGTTGGTAGTATGCCGCGCTCAGCGCATATCCAAAGGCGCGCTTCGGATCGATACCGCGGACGCCGCTCCATCGTCGTACACGGCCTGCACGGTGTAGGTGTACGTGCCTTTGCCCGCAAGTCGGATATCTGCGAACGATGATGAGCTGCCGGGCGCCGAGCCTACGGGCATGGCCGCGCCACCGTCCTTGGCGCGAAGCACCAGATAATGGTGAACGGTACCGGGCGGCTGGCTCCAACTCACCTGCACGGTGCGTTCGTCGATTCGCAACGCCTTCACTCCGGTGACCTCCGCACGCTTCAGGCGCTCATGCACGCGCACGGCGAGCGGAAGCGCTTCTGTTGAAGCATTGCCCGCGCTGTCCACCGCCACCATGGTATAGCTGTAGTGGGCCGGTCCGCGCACATCGCGGTCGGTCCACACGCGTTGCTTGTCTGACACGGTAAGCAGGAGCACCTCTTTCCACGATGCTTCACCCGGTGATTTGCGCATGAGTCGGTGTCGCGCGACATCCTTGCTGCTGCTGGGGATGAAGTGGATCACCACGGCGGTGTCGCTCACCACATAGTTCTTGAACACCGGTGCTACGGGCGGGATCAGGTCGGGCCGAGTGAGGGTGAGCATGGTGCTCATCGGGCTGTGGTTGTAGTTGCGGTCCACGGCTACCACCTTGTAATGGATGCGCTTGGTGAGCGTGTTCATCTGCAGCGTGTCGGTGAAGACAGTGTCCGCGAAGGGTTCGGGGCTCTGGTTGTTGAACTCATGGTCCGTGGCATTCGCGAAGAACACGCGGTAGCCGAGGATGTCCGGTTCCTTGCCCAACCGCCAACGAACAGTGACCACGCCACTGGTATCGATTGACCCGATCAGGCCAATAGGCGGTGCGGGTGCGATGCTGTCCATGAGGAAGCCATAGCCGCTCATGGAATAGGCGATATTGCCTGCCGTGTCCAGCGCCGCCACCCGGTAGTGGTTGCCGCCGGCCAAGAAGCGCGATGTATCCGTGAAGCTCCGCGCGTCTATTGGAAGGAGATCGGTGTGCAATGACCAGTAAGCGCCATTGGTTTCAACGGCCTTTTCAACACGGTACCCGCGCAGATCAGCGCTGCTCTGGGATTGTTCCCAATGCACCACGAGCCTGCCCTTTTCGTCCTTCGCGCCCTTCAGAACCGGAGCTGTTGGCGGTGTACGGTCCCTGCCCATGGCGATGGTCGTGGGTCCTGATCCGCTCACTTCGCCGAAGGGCGTGATGCCCAGCACCCGGTAATGATGCGCCTGATAGTTGCGCGTGAGGGAAGTGTCGTTGAACCAGGTGAAATCGCTTTTGTCGCCCTCGGCGCGAGACGGCACGAATGGCGTGCGATGCAGGCGGCTCCACGTTCGACCGTCGGGCGATCGCTCCACCCAGTATCCGCTGAAGGCCGCGAGCCCTGAGGGCATGAGCCAGCCGATCTGCACGCGGCGCTCCAGTTCCTCGGCCCTCAGTTCCGGACCGTCCGGCAGCGGCTCGACCATGGCGCGGTTCACGCCAACGATTGCGGTGTCGCCATGCTGAGGATGCAGGGCGATCACACGGTACAAGTAGGTGGCACCAGGTTTCGCCGTGCGATCCACGCAACGCAGGCCGGCGGCTTGGGCCATTGCGGGATCCAGGTCCGAGAGCAGGAGGCAGACGGACCAACGCATGCGCTGCCCATCGGCCGTTATCGCTGCGCCCATGATGTTGTTCGCATCGGAGGGCAGCTGTTCGCCATTCCCATGGAGCATCTGCGCCATGGCCCCGGCAGAAGGATGATCCTTGGGGAATCGCGCGATGAAGCCATCGAGCGGGAGCGGGCGGATGCTGTCAGGCCCGATTCGTTCGGCCTTCGAGCGCCGCGAGGTCGTCGGGGTGATCTCAAGGCGCTCCACGCGGTAGCCGAACGTGTTGTGCATGAGCCATGCTTCAACGCTAGCTGGCGCCCAGCGCAGCACTACGGAATCGGCCGTATTGCGGGCGATAGTATGGAAGCTCTGGCCTTGCGCACTGGTTGCCAGCAGCGCGGCTGCTATGAGAATGATCGAGTTGCGGACCATGGTCAATATTGTATGGTGCCCGAACCAGGTCCTAGTGGCCCAGTCGGAGAGATGCCGATCGGCGGGTTGGGCCCGGTCGGGTGATTGTAGATGAGCGTGCCAATGGTGCCGGTCGGCGCTACGGTGCCGGGTTCGCCTACGAATGCACCACAGGCCAGAGGAAGCCGGAAGGTGAGTTTCAATCCGTAGTTGCCCTTATAGAGCAGCTTGTAACTCGAGGCTTGGAACGCTTGCACCTTGCTGCGCAAGGGTTCGGGCATGCCACCCATATCCTCTCCTTGTCCATCAACGACGGGATTTACGGGCCCGCAGGTAGCGATCACATCCGTGGTAATGGTCTGCATGCGTGCGTAATCCATCGCAACCTGCTTCCCTGTTCCTACCTTGTATAGCGGGGTAGGAATTACTGTGCCGCCAGCTGTGCTGGAGTTCACACCAATGCCGATTGGCAGCGGAGATGGCGCTGTCTCACTAGTGGCGAGCTGCGGATCAGGCGTGTAGTAGGGGTTGATGGCCACCGTGCGGTACGGAGGCATGCCGATGTTATCCGGCGAGTCGCTGATGATGGTGCGCGTGAAGAACCCGTTGCTGATCACTGTCCTGCTGCGCTCAAGGTCCTCATCGCTGCAATTCGCTGCTTTGATCGCTGCATAATAGTCGTAGATCAAGGGCTTCGCCCAGTTCTTCATCCAGGTGTCCGTATTCGCATCGACAGCGGTGATCAAGGGAGGCTGCGTGATGCTGCCTTGCAAACCGTAGGTGAAGCCAACGAGGTCGTACGCATCGAACCGCTCACCGCTGAAGGCGGGCAGCAGGTATTCCTGCACAGGATTCGTGACCGAGGAAGTCCGCGTCGTCGCTGCATTCGTAAGTGACGCCAGCTTGGCCGAGAGCGTGCTGAATCCGGAGGTGCGGAAGTGATAGATGTAGGTGATTCGCTCATCAGCGCGCAGCGTATAGCCCTGTAGCACTTGCCTGCGGAGGAGCACCATGCCATTCGCGAGGCTGGTGCTGCCAGCGCTCGCCACAGCGACGCCGCTTGTGATGGGTGCGGCGAACGGGCTTGTTGAGCCCCCCCCGGATGCGGCAGGGCTGCCAACAGCGATGCCCATTGTGCTCAGATCAATCTCGTCGCGCGCGACGATGCGCAGCGCGTATGTGCGGCTGTTCACCAGCGGTGGTATAGCGAATGCGATGCGTGTCTGTCCGCCATGCGTCACCTGTGCCGTCCGCTCAACGGGTGTTCCCCCCGTCACGGGCATGAATACCGCTCGGAAGACACGACGTCTGCCGGGAGGCGCCTTGAATACCGGCTGATCGCTGATATCCGACTTGCAGATGATGATGCCGCTCCGGCATTCATCCTGGAGCAAGTAGCGCTGTCGGTAGAAGGGATAGCTGACATCAACATCCTCTGGACGGAGCTCCTCTATCCCGGTATTGGTCTTGAAGCGGTGGATCTTCTGCCAAGTCACGGCCTGGCCGTCGGTGTTGCGCGCGGGTTGCCAGATTCCATTCGCGTCCAACTTCTCCGCAGCCACCTTCAGCGTGCAGGTGTATTCAATGGTGGGCGCGAGGTAGGCGGTGGGCCGCATGCTCATGCGGTCCTTGGCGCTGTTGAATTCAGGATTGCTGCAAGCAACTGTGACATTGCCGCTCGCCTTCGCCAAGCGGAAGGTCTCGATACGCAGCCTGAACGTGTGCGTCTTGAAGCTGCCGTTGGATAGCTGCTCCTTCACTTCGAAGGGAGTCTCCGCTTTCATGTTGAAGATGGCTTCCGGCTCTGCTCCGCAATCCACACCGCAAACAGCGGCGTTGGAGCATGTCGGGAGCAGCCCCTCGAGGTGGTGGGGCACCAGGTCGCCAATGGGATCCAGCCCGGCCAGGACATCGCCGCCCGGCGGAAGGCAGGCCTCCCCGATGAAGAAGGGCACCGTGGCCGATCCGCTGATGGCGCCGTGCAGGATGCTATAGTTGCCGTGTGCGAACCCGCGCGCCCAGGTCGGATTGGCGAAGCCGCATTGAAAGAGCCCCGACACGCCGATGGAGAAGAGGTGGTACTCACCGGAGAAGAAGCGGACGTCCACATAGAGGCTCACAGAGGCATTCACGTAGCCATAGACCTGGCCATTCGCATAGAAAGGCCCGATGCCGGGATCATCGATGCCATCGCATTGCATCTCCTCGGAGCTGCGGAAGAGCACATCGAAGCCGATATCGCCATTGAGCGCATAACGGAACAGGAGGAAGTCGCCGCGCGACGCGAATGGAACGCTGGCGCCGAAGGCGATGCCGCTGGCGTTGCTGATGTCTGGTCGCGACCGGTAGCTGGCGGGCATCACATCCAAAAGGGCGGCGGGGGGGTCCGGGACGCCGGGGATGTCATCGCCCACCATGAAATAGAAGTTGCCGGAGAAGAGATCCACGAATTGCAGGCCCACGCGCGCTTGCGGCGTTCCGATGTAGAGGTGCCAGTTCTCCGGGCCGATGTAGAGTTCCAGCTCTCCAGCCGATTTGTTGGCGCCGAGGCCGTAGACCACGTTCGGGCCTACGTCCACGAACATCTCCGCGCGCGCCGTGAATACATCCTCGGCGAAATCGTATTCCATTTCCATGTGCCCGCGGATGGGTACTCGACCCTCTTCTTCGCGTTTGTGCATCACGAAGAGGTCGCCTTCGAGGAAGAGGCTCTGGATACCGCCCTCCGAAGCGAACTGCGCGCCCGCGCTCAGGTCGCCGTTGTAAGCGTAGCCGCTGCTGGGATCGCCGAATACCACGGTGGCCTTGAAGCCGAAGCCGATGCCCGCATCCGGCACGAACGTCATGCCCGAGACCGTCAGTCCTGGCTCGAAATTCGGGTCTTGGAGGTTCGCCAGCTCCTGCTCCATGATCGCATTCGCCCCGGGAGGCTCGCTGGTTCGCCTCATGTGGTACCAGGCGGCGCCGCCGAAGCCGTACACCGTGAATGCAGATGGGCGATTGAAGCCGCCCTGCTTCGCGGCCATGGCGTCGATGTACCAATACTTGTTGCCGCCGGTGGTGCCGAACTGCGCATTCGCTTCCACGTCAACCTTGCCGTTGAGGAAGCGCGCGCGCAAGCCCCCTTTGATGCCGTTCCCATAGGTGGGGCTGTCGCGATACCATTTCAGACCGCCTTCGATGTGCACCGCTCCTGTGCCGCCCGTTACACCGATGGAGTCGAGGCGCATCTCATGGTCGCCCCATTGGTGGATGTTGCTCGTGTTGAGCACGCCTAACGTGGCCACGCGCGTGGTGGCGATGAAGATGTTGGTGGTGCCGGTGAGCTTCAGGTTGATGTCGTACGCGATGCCTGCGGCTGGCTTGCCATCGATGGTGGTGCGTTCACCCGTGACGCGCGTGATGCTGACGGGAAAGCCACCCGCGCTTCCACCCGGAACGGTTGGCATGTCATCGTCCTCTTCGGAGCCCATCCATTTCTGCGGGCTGGCGAGTGAGAACACCGCGCTGCTATCGATGTTGGTGTAAGGCGCTTGCGTACCGAACCAAAGGTTCTCGAACTCGATATCGGCGAAGCTGAGCGAGACCGGTATCGCCGCTGGAGCGGTGATGCTGATGCTCCCGTTCAGCGTCGCTTTCGCGTAGCTGCCGAGTTGCGCATGCCCGAGCGTCGCCACGACCGTGCTGGTCTCTTCCAGATTGATGTTCGCGAAGAGGAACGGAACGCTCAGATCGTCCTGTGGTTGAATGAGGAATTGGATCCAGTGGTCCGAGGTGGAGAGGCTCTGTTGCCAGATTGCAGAGTAGTCCAGCAATGTCGGGCTCACGGAGGTGCGCATGCGGCCCTTCATGCCGGCCTGATGGAACGAGTTCATCACGATGTCCAATCGAAGCGTGTCCACAGAGAAGGACCATCCGCCCAGATTGCCCTCGTCAGGCAGGATGAGGCTCGCGAGCTTGATGCTGCCGGTGACCTGTGAGCCGGTGATTGCAAGATCATCCACCAAGGCCGCGATGCGCTCTGTGCTCCCGAAGCGTTTCACTTGATCCGGCAGACGAAGCATAGCGCGCTTCAGGTAGAATCCGCGCCAAGCGGGCACGGCGGCGCCAGAGCCATCCGTGAGCCCCACATGCTGGGCCACCTCGGCGGAGAAGCTCATGTCCGGAGGATTCGCGTAGCTGGCCAGGTCCATCCAGGCTTCTTGTACATCAAAGCCCCATCCTTCAGCTCCGTCGATATGGAAGGGCTTGTTGAAATCCACACGTCCCATGAAACCGCCTCGCCCTGTGCGTGTCTTCAATGAGGCGATGATCTTGCTCGGGCCGGAATCGCCATTGGGCATGTCCTCGCGCAGATGATCGCTGCTGAATCGCCATTGCGCATCGAGTTGCAGCGCACGGAATCCCCGGCAATCCCACGCGGCGAATGTTCCCGAATCCACCACGTTGATGTAGTTGCCCGGTTCGAAGCGCGTTGAGCGCACCACGAGCGTATCCTCGCCGATTCCGACGCGCACATCGTCAACCAGGTATAGCAGGGCGTCACGCTCAGGGCATCCCACCCCATCGGGGTGGAATACCTGCTCAGAGGCGCCCAGCCCGAAGTTGAAGCCCAGTTCGGGCACGGGCACGCTCATCATCGCGTTCATCACGGCCACCGTGTCGGTGAACCGCATACCGACGATCCCCACCGTGAAGCGGCCACCTGGCACATCCGTGGCAATCCCGATGGGCAGGCCCATTGGCGAGTTCATGCTCATCTGTGCCACGAGGCGGCCAGCTGCGTTCAAGTAGTTGTCGATGTTCTCCACCGCGCTCGGACTGAAGCCCGCAGCGAGCCCGCCACCTGTGCGCCACGCTGCCGGAACGATGCTCTCGTTATCGTACAATCCAAGGACCTCACCATCATAGAGGTTTTTGCTCGCATTGATGCGCACGTTCGTGAAGGAGACGCGCAAGGGGCAATTCATGAATGGAACCGGGATGACGCCCTCGCCACTGGCACTGCCGCCTGCCCAGGTGATCTGCGATACACGCATGGCGAACAGACCGACCTTCACGGTATCACCTGCGATTACAGTGCTGGCTGGTATCTGCTGCTCGAGCGGGGTGCGTGCGCCACGGCAAATGGTGACGCATTCACGCGGGCGCTCCGGTTCTTCATCCGGTGTCGCGGGAGCTGGATTTCCCGTGATGCGGAACATGCGGACGGGTCCGTCGTGATAGGTCTCACCGACCGCAGAGGTCGGATCCTTCATCCAGGAGACGCGCCAGTAGTAGGTGCCCGTGTCTGTCGGCGTGAAGGTCACGGAATCCTGCTTGTAGAACTGATCGATGAAGCAGTTGTCATCACAGGCATCGTTGAGCAGCTGAACGGGCCCTAGCTCCACGCTGCTCGTGAGTATCGGACTGGCCATCGTCGCTGATCGTGATACCTCCAGCCGCCATCGCTCATGCGCTTGCCCTTGGGTCTGCGTTGGAGCATTCGAGCCATAAAGGATGCGGATGGGGAATGGCGGGCGGAGCGCCATGGGGGGCTCTGCAGTTTGGAAGCGGAGCCTGATCGGAGCGAAACCGCTCACCAGCGTGTCCCCGCCATTCTTCGGGATCACGGCATTGGGCGCCGGTGATTGCGGCTTGGGCTTTCCCATGCCGGAAACGAAGATCCCCTCGACGTCACCGTATCGGGCATCCATGCCAGCGAGGTCCTTGATGCGGAGATCGGCGGAGAGCGCGTAGCTGGAACCGCGCTTGAAACGGCCATCCGGCGTTGGGTTGTTCGTGTAGATGTTGATGTGACGTGCTTGCTCCTCTGTGAAGTCAGGGGTTCATCCAGCAACTCGAGCTGTGAGCGGTAGTAGCCCTGAGCCCAATCGATCTCATTCGATTGGGTGTGCCGGAAAGTCGTATTCAGGAATGCGGCGTCCTGGTACAGGTCCAGCCTGCTCCAGAATTTCCCGGTCGTGCGCTCATCGTCCGGCGGGGCATGCGGCTCGAATCGCGCCATGATCGGCATGAGGTCCCATGGCAGTGTGTCCTGTTGAAGAGGGAAAGTGAGGGAGAAGGCTGTTCCCGAATGCTCTGCGTAGGTGAACGTACAGGGCCGCATGTAGCCGTCGTTGCGGAACACCATGGCCGATTCAGGGAATGGGATGGCCCTTACCCACCACGCGTACATCCTGCCTGGCTCCAGGGCCGGCATCATCTGCGTATAGGAGAGCTGGTTCATCATCACCAGGTCTTCATAAACCACATCGGTACTGGTTTCCAAGGCGGCTTGCGCGTTGGAAGGATTGTCGATGCGCACCAGGCGGAATGCGTAGCTGATGGTGGCGCCCGGCGGCGTGCCGCCCGGCAGGATCCAGTTGAAGTTGATGAACTGCGGCGATTGCGGCGTCACCATCTCGCCGGTGCCGTCGTCCCAGCAAGTAGGGGTCAGCGGCACAGGAGGTTCACCCTCCCGGATGGAGAAGCCGACGCAGCCGAGCTCCGAAAGCTGCGTCTCCGGGCTCGTATAGTCGTACACTTTTAGGCACAATTCATATTCCCCCTCCGGGATAACCCCGAGTCGGAGCTGCTCCTCATCCAACCCTACGATGGTGGCCGGATTCCCGTTGATTGCATTCAGGATGGGCTGCAGGGTCTCGCCAGTGAAATAGTTGCTGCCAGGCGTTACGATCAAAGGAGGCGCGCTCCATGGCTGCCCACCCTCGACCGTGGCGGAGATCTCTTCGTTGGGCACACTGCGCACTGACCCGGCCAAGTACACCTGATATGTGGTCGAGGTGCTGTTGCTGATGATGAAGGCGACGTTGGTCTGGCTGCTGAAGTAGGTGGCGATACTCGGGGAATAGGGAGGCAGGATCACGGGGTTGATCGTCATCGGATAACTGCCCTGGGCAGCAGCGATGAGGCCGAGGAGCAGGGCCGTTGTGCTGGCCAGTGATCGCTTGATGGTCCGGATGAGCATGGATCAGGACTTTGTTTGGAAGGTGAGCACATAGCCGCCCATGATCCGTACTTCGGTGAATTCACGTGCGGCAACGAAGGAGGTCTTGTTCTGCAGGGCGCTGATGGTGAGTTGCAAGCGGTGCGCTTTGCCCACGCGGTATTGGAGCGTGTGGTTGGCGTTCACCGTGGTGCCCGCATCGCGCCCTTCCTGCAGGGCTTTGTTGTAGCTGGCTGAGAGCGCGACCATGAGCTTCTGCTTGGCCAATGGCCGGGAGAAGCCGAGCGAAGGACCAACGAGCAGGAACGTGCCGCCGATGGTGCTGTTCCGGTTGGCGTTGAGGCCGCCGTTCACCATCAGGTTATCGCGCATGCGGATGCGGCCGATGTGGAGGTTCGCGTACATCACCTCGTTCTCTGCGCTGGAGAAGGTGCCGAAGGGGTTCAGGTCCACCAGCTGCTGGTAGCCGCCAGTCAGCATCACGGTCCAGGTCCGCACCTTGTTGATCAAGGTCACCCGCTGCGATAAGGAGTACACGCGGTTCACTTGCGCGACCCGGAACGTATCGTTCAGCACGCGAAGGCCAGCTTCTTGAGCGATGCCGTAATTGGAGAAGCTTGCATCGAGGGCATAGCTTCGGCCCGGGTTCCAGTTGGCACTGGCCGATCCGATGCGGCGCACGGAAGTGGTCACCTTGGTGCCGCGTATGTTGTCCTGCTGCAGGCCATAGCTCCCGCTCACGCGCAGCTTGCCGTTCATTATTCGCACCGTCGGCTCCACGGTCACCGAGCGGATGTCGGTCTGCTGGTAAAATGCGCCGAGTGAGCGGTAGTTGGGCTCCACTTCCTTGTAGAGCAGGCGCATATCCATGTATCGGCTGTTCCACCGAAGGCTGGTGTTGCCTGCGAAGAGCAGTCGCGTAGTGAGCCGAGGGGTGAAGATCCCTTGCGAGAAGCGAGGCAAATCGGTGCCTTCCATCACGGGCGCTCGCACATCATCCGTGACGGCGCTGGCACCGCCATCGAAGTCCCAACTGAGCTTCTTGCTCAGCGGGATGCGTCCGCTGAGCCCCACGGCGATGTTCTCCTTCGGCGCGATGCTGCGGTTGCCTGAGACCTCCGGGATGGAGGCGGTGTCATCCACAGCTCGGAACACCATCAGATCAACGAACGTCCGGCGGCTGCCCACCCCGATCTTCACGCCCATGCCCATGCGCCGGTATGCGGGTACGGGGATGATCGACCCCAAGGTGTCCTGAGCGATCGGCTTGTTGAAGCGTCCGTAAAAAGCAGAGAAGCGGAATCCCCTTGGCTGTAGCTCCACGCCTGCGCCGTAGAACTGAAGGCCGGCGAAGGTGTAAGGATTGAAGCGCATGCTGCGGAAGCCGAGATGCAGCTTGATCCATTTGTAATAGGGGCTGACGCCGTATCGGTTGAATGGCTGGGTCCACGAGCGCTCCTGTGAGCCCACCGAGTAGCTGAATGGCGCCTGCCAGCCCCACAACGACAACGTCAATGTGCCCGTGCTGTTCCAGAAGTAGGGCAGGTTGCGCGCCGTGCCGTCGCCGCTGTAGAAGTAAGGGCCCCCTTGCAGCGAGAGGCTGCCGCTCAGCGCGAAGGGCTTCCTGTTGCCGATCTGCCCGAGGTCCTGAGCCGGGCTCGTGGCATGTGCCAGCAAGCCGGAAAGGAGCAATGCCCCCTTGAGCCGATTGACTGCTTGTCGAACGCTGAGCATATGCCATCGCATGCGTGGGCATGCTGACGGCCAAAGCAACCGGCGTACGATTGCCCGGGAAATACCACGTCAGTAGTAGGGCACACTCAGTAGCCGTTGGGGTACACCTTCCGGATGGCCTCCATGCGGGAGCCCACCTGCAGCTTCTCGTAGATGTTGCGCACGTGCTTGCGCACGGTCTCGGTGCTGATGCCCGTCTTGGCGGCGATCTCCTTGTACATCAGGCCTTGGGCCAATTGGTCCAAGATGCCCTTTTCCCGATCCGTGAGGGCGTGGTCCTGGATCCTTGTCTTCACGCCGTTCTGGAAGGAGTCCACCACCAGCCGCGCGATGGTCGATGACATGGGGGAGCCGCCCTCGTGCAGCTCGCGAACGGCGATGGCCAATTGCTCCTGTCCGGCATTCTTCACCAGGTAGCCCGTTGCACCGGCGCACAAGGCCTGGAAGATGAATGCCGGATTCTCGAAGACCGTGCTCATGAGGAATTGGGTCTGCGGGCGCATGGGCTTCGCCTTGGCCACGCACTCGATGCCGCTCATGTCCGGCAAGCCGATATCCATCAGCACCACGTCCGGCTCCAGCTCCTCGAAGCGCTCCAGGAAGCCTTCGGCATCGCCGAACAAGCCAACCACACGGAGCCCAGCCTCTCGCTCCAAGGACCGCCGCATCAAATCTCGGATCTCAGTGTCGTCCTCTACGATGATGACACGGATGTTCGATTCGCTCATGCGCAAGGTCCGGGCACACGTATCCGGAATCGCTGCCTAAGCTAACCGTTGGCACCGAACCAGCAAGCGCCCAAGACCTTCAGGGCGAAGGCGCGATCGCCATCGCACAGAACATCATGCGGAGGAAAGGATATGTTGACGCCGAAGCAACACGCCGCCTCCCTTCGGTGGAATACCACATTAGTGGTATGCCGGAACCAACGCTGTGCCTTGCAACGCGATACGGCATCCGCCTTCGGGCGGGGTGCTCGTATCGAAGCGCGCGCCCATGCTCGCGGCCCTGGCCCGCATGTTCCGAAGGCCATTGCCGCCGCCCGACCCGGAAGAGTCAAGGCCGCGGCCATCATCTTGCACGGAAAGACGATAGCCCTCATCGGAAAGCGCTATTGACACCGCGATGCGTGAAGCCTCCGCATGCTTCAGGGCATTGTTCAGCGCTTCTTTGAGGATACGTATGAGGTTCTGCTTCCAAACGGTGTCCACCGGGCCATCGGGACCATCGAGCCGCAGGTCCATCGTGTATTGCGGACCGCTGCCCTCCAGCATGCGCTGGATCAGTTCGCGCGCATGGTCCAATGTTCCTTGCTTGGTGTCATAATGCGGATCAGTGGCCCATACGATGTCGCGCAGGGAATCGCTCGCCAGCTGCGCCGAGCGCGCCATGCGCTCCACGGCGGCGCCCGCCTGTGCGGGATCGCTCCACAAGAGGTGCATGGCCTCACCTCCGAACAGGCGGATCTTGGTCAATTCACCGCCCATGTCGTCGTGGATATCGCGCGCGATCCGCGTGCGCACCTGCTCGGCTTCGCGCCGCTTCTCGCTTTGCACGAGCTTCTCTTGGGCGCGGAGCAACTCTTCATGCTTGAGACGAAGGGCTCGTGCCGATCGGGAGCGCATCCAGGCAAGCGCAAGGAGCAGAACGACGGCGATGCCCAGCAGTGCCGACGCGGCGTATGCGAGCTTACGACGCTCCTGCTCCTCGACGATGCGTTCCTGAGCGAGCGCCGCTTCGCGCTCCTGCTCGAAGGTCATGCGCAAGGCAGTCACCTCCTGCACTTTCTCGAGGTCGAGGTCCTCGACCGTCGCATCATCACCCGCGCGCAATGCCGCCATCGCAGCGGGCATGTCGTGCAAGCCTGCATAGGCGAGCGCTTTCACATGCAGGATCACGGCGAGGTCCGATGGATTGCCATCGGCCATCTCCTCAGCCTCCTCCAGCTTCGCCAATCCTTCCGTGAAGCGCTTGCGCATGACCAGCGACCTGCCCATCATGCCGCTGTACCGAATTTGGGCCGGAGGGCTCATTGCCGGCGCGAATGGCGCGGCCAAATCCAGGTAGTAGTGCGCGGAGTCGTGTTGGCCGGTGTTATTGAAGGCTTCGGCCATGTTCAGCATGGCGGCTGCGATCTGTGATCGGGATTCGATGCCTTGGAACACGTACAGCGCCCGACGGAAGTAATGCGTCGCACTGTCGAGCACGCCTTGATTGGAGTAGATGCCGCCCAGATTCATGATTGAGGTTCCAAGATCCGACCGGGCAGAGGTATTCGATAGCACCGCGATGGCCCGGCGCGTGTAGTCGAGTGCTTGCTGTGTGTCACTCATCTCCCGGAAGCAATACGCCATGTAGAGAAGACTGCGACCCTGTTCCACGGTGTCCATGGCTTGCAGTGCATGACGATGAGCCACCTGCATATGCTCCAAGCTCTCGGCATATCGGCTCCCGAAGTAGTGGAGCCTTCCGGCGTGCCGATTGGCGACCGCAAGGAGATGATGGACCTTTCGTTCTTGATTGAAGCGCTTGGACAAGGGAACAAGCATGGCGATGGCCGCTTGTGCGTGCGTGCTTGCGCTGTCGCGTTCACCTGCTTTGCTCAGCATGGCCGCAAGCTCCGTGTGCCATCGGGCGAGGGTAGTGTCCTTCAAGGACCCGGTTATGGGGGTCGACTTCAGGACTTGTTGCAGGCTGTCCATTTCGCTTGCCTGGGAGCGGGCTGCCGTGATTGACGCCCAGCCAAGGGCCAACAGCAGGATTCGGAGATATGCCATGACGAAGCGATTGCGTTTGGTGCTGGGGTTCCGATCTCCTCCGCAGTCATTCAGCAGGACCCTCGGGCGATGATGCCTGGCCCCAAGTACCATCCACCCTTACCCGGGTGCCTTTGCCTGGCGAGGTGTCCACGATGAAGGCGGCACCGATGCGCTTGGCGCGGCTGGTGATGGAGCGCAGGCCGTTGCCAGGCGTCACGGCGCCGTGGTCGAAGCCAAGGCCATCATCGGCAACGGCCAATTGGAAGCGCTGCGCATCGGTAGTGAGCGATACGTCGATGCGTTTGGCGCCAGCATGCTTCACGGCATTGTTCACCAGTTCCTTCAGCAGCAGGAACACATCGTGCTTGGTGCCCGGGTCGAGCATGAGGTCGGGACCGGTGTGCTCGAACCGGAGGTCCTGCTGCAGGCCCGTTCCATCCAGCATGCGGTGGGTATAGGCGCTGCACCGCGTGATGAGCCCATGGGCGGTATCCTGATGGGGATCGGCGGCCCACACGATGTCGCTGAGCGCGGTGGTGGCATCGCGTGAGAGCTCCACGATGCGGTTCGCGAGCTTCGCGGTGGCATGGGCGTGGTCGGCTACCGTGCGCCTCATCTCATCGCCCAGCAGGCTCAGCTTCGTCAGGTCGCTTCCAAGGTCGTCGTGGATGTCGCTCGCGATCCGGTTGCGCACATGCTCTGCTTCGCGTTGCCTTTCGCTGATCACCAGCTTGGACTGGGCTGCCAGAATGGCTTTGTTCGCCCGCGCCATGTAGCGCACCCGCCCCAACAGCGCCAGGCCGAGCACGAAGAGGATGGCCACGCTGCCGAGCAAGAGATTGCGGCGCTCACGGTGGGCAGCAGCTGTTGCGAGTTTTTCCTCTTGGTTGCGAAGGCTGTCTGCCATCGCCTGCTGCTCGTAAGCATAGGCGTACTCATGGCGAAGGATCTCTCGCTGGTTCTCCTCGCGCATCAAGCTATCGCTGAGCACGATGCTCTTCTCCAGCACGGCAAGGGCCTCGCGCTCCCGACCGAGCTCCTTCAGCGCACGGTAGGTGAGGTGGAGCACATCGCGGTGCAGCGATAGCTCCTCTGCTCCTTCAGCGAGCGGAAGCGCAGTCTGCGCGGCATTCAATGCATCGACATATCGGCTTTCATCCAGGAACGCGTTGCCGATGCCCGCCCATGCTGTGCCTCCGTTGAACGGCGAACCCTGTTCCTCGGCGATCGCGGCGCTCCGCCGGAAAGTGGCGATGGCCGCATCGGTGCTCCCTTGCCTCCGTTGGACCTCGCCGATCCTGTTCAAGGCGGTCGCGATGCCATGCTGGTCATCCAGTGAGTTGCGCAGGTCCAGGCTGCGATTGAAGTGGCGCAAAGCGCGTTCAAGATCACCGAGCTCCTGGTGACAGGTGCCCATTTCGATCAAGGCCTTGGCGGTGAGGTGGGCATCATTCAGTTTTTCGGCTAGCTCAGAGGCGCTGCCGTATTGCTCCAGCGCCTTGCCGTAGTCGCCTTGAGCCATATACACGGAGCCGATATTGATGAAGGTGGTGGCCAAGCCACGATCATTGCGAAGCGCCTCTTGGATTTTCAGGCTACGGGAATACAGGTCCACCGCTCTCGCGTGGTCTCCCCGCATCATGTGGATGGTGCCGATGCTGTTGAGGTCGTTGGCGATGGAAGCGGAGTCCTTGAGCTCCTCATGAACGTGGAGCCCTTGTTCATAGAGGACCAGCGCCGTGTCCTTCGCGCCGAGGAAGGAATGCATGGCGGCCATGTTGGTCATCACATCCGCCTGCCGGTTTCTGTCGCCGAGGCGCCGGTGAATGGCCAGTGATTGCCGATACAGATCAAGGGCGGACTCGAATTGTCCACGGACATACCAAGTGGCGGCCTTCGCATCGATGGCCACTGCGACGAACCTATCGTTCCCTTTTCCGCGCGCCTCGGACTCCATGCGTTCGGCCAGCAGGTAGGCCGTATCGGGCGCGTTGAACAGGTAGCCTTCCCAGATCAATTCGTTGCAGGCCACGAAACGAGCAGAGTCCGGTAGGCTGCGATCCGCGCAGGCGCTGCGCAAACTGTCCAGGTTCTGGCCCATGAGCGCGTTTGCAATGGACAGAAGGGCTATGAAGACGGGAATCCGCATCGGGCGAAAGTGAAGGTGCGCTTTCCGATTCACAATACCACGCTCGTGGTATGTCCTGCTGGCTTGCGGCTCACTTCCCGCTCACTTCCCATGCTTTCTCCAGCGCTTGCCGGAACACGGCGCTTGATTGCGCCCCGCTCACCGCGAAGCGCCGGTCGAACACGAAGAACGGCACGCCGCTCACCCCGAGCCGTCGCGCCTCTTGCTCATCGGCGCGCACCTCCCGGACCCAAGCGTCGTTGTCCAGGTCGTAGCGCACTTCATCGGCATTGATACCCACCTCTTTCGCCAGTGCCACCAGCGTGGGCTTATCGGCCAAGTGCTTGCCCTCGGTGAAGTAGGCGCGGAAGAGCCGCTCTTTCATCGCATCGCCCTTGCCCTTGCTCTTGGCGTATTGCAGCAACCGGTGCGCCTGAAAGGAGGAGCCTACGATCACCTTGTCGTAGTCGTACTTCAGCCCAAGGCTGGCGGCGCGTTGCGTAACACCGCTCACACGCGCCACGGCTTCTTCCCGGCCGATGCGGTAGCGTTCCATGAGCATGCCATAGGTATCGTGCGGGGCGCGGTCGGGAGCATTGGCATCCAACTCGAAGCTCTTCCACACCACCTTCACCTGATCGCGGTGCGGGAAACGGGATAAAGCGCTCTCGAGCTCGCGCTTGCCGATGTAGCAGAACGGGCAGACCACATCGCTCCACACCTCGATGGTGAGCGGTTGATCAGCGCCGATGGGGGTGGTGGACATGGGTTGGAATTGAGCGGAAGCCGCGCTGGACAAGGCCCATAGGACCACGGAGAGGGTGGCGGCGCGCATGCGGGTCGGGCCGAAAGATCGGGTGCTCATCCAGCAATAGCACCGTTCATCACACCGGAAACGATTCATGTTGCATTTCGTTTCCTGCGTCCCCTACGTTTGCGCCCCCTTCCGAAAACGCCTCCCCAACCCCGCCGGAATGGACCCGAAGAAGCAAGAGATCCTGGAGCAGTCGCTGAAGCTCTTCATGCGCTTGGGCATCAAGAGCCTGACCATGGACGACGTGGCCACGCAGCTGCGCATGAGCAAGAAGACGCTGTACGAGCACTTCACCGACAAGAACGACCTGGTGGAACAGGCGGTGGCCGCGGTGTGCGGCTTCCACCGGGAGACCATCAATGCCATCTGCGAACGGGGCCTCAACGCCATCGACGAGAACGAGGAGATCACCAAGTTCATCGTGGGACAGATCGGAAGCATGCACCCCAGCGTGCAGTTCGACCTTCAGAAGTACCACCCCAAGGCGTGGGAGATCATGGAGCAGCGAGAGCAGGAGGATGTGTACACCTGTGTGAGCTCCAACCTGCGCAAAGGCATCGCTGAGGGGCTCTATCGGGAGGATCTCGATGTGGAGGTGATCACGCGCCTGTACATCGCGCGCATCGACTCCACTTGGGACGGCCGTGTATTCCCTTCGGACCGATTCAACCTGAGCGACGTGCTCTGGAAGCACTTCGAGTACCACATCCGCGGCATCGCCAGCAAGAAGGGCGTCGCCTGCCTCGAGAAGAAAGCCAAGAAAGAACGCGCCTGATGAGAACAGCCATCACCATCCTCTTATCCGCTGCGGCCATCGCCGCGCAAGCCCAAGGCCCCATCAGCCTCTCGCTAAAGGAAGCCATGGACATGGCCGCGAAGCAGGCGTACGCCGTGCAGGCGAGTGCGCTGGAAGCTGAGAAGATGCAGCACCGCGTGAAGGAGATCACCGCCATCGGCCTTCCGCAGATCAACGGCGAAGTGCAGCTGCAGAACTTCATCGACGTGCCCACGCAGCTGATCCCGAACTTCTTCACGCCGGGTCAGGGCCCCGAATTCGTTGCCGCGCAGTTCGGGTTGCCCTGGAACGCCAGCGCCGGAGCCACCCTCAGCCAATTGCTCTTCGATGGCAGCTACCTGATCGGCCTGAAAGCCACCAAGGCCCTGGCCCAGCAGAGCCGCGAGGAATTGGAGAAGGCGCGTGCCGATGCGCGCAACCAGTCCGCCAAAGCATACTACGGCGTGCTCGCGGCCGAAGAAGGCGCGCGCATCACTGCCGAGGGCATCCCGCTGATCGAGCAGAGCCTGCGCGAAGCACGCGCCATGCTCGATGCTGGATTCCTCGAGGAAACCGACGTGGATCGGCTCACCATCCAGCTAGATCAGACCACGAGCCTGAAGAACAGCTTCCAGCAGCAGGCCAGCGTGGCGCGCATGCTGCTCGCGCTCACGCTCGGTGCGCCGCAAGGCACCCCCATCACGCTCACCGACGATCTGAAAACACTGCTGAACGATCCCGATGAGACCGCCTTGAGCGAGCAAGCCTTCCAGCCCGCGCAGCATATCGAACTCCAAGGCGCTGAGACCCTGGTGCGCCTGCAAACGCTGAACATGCGCAACGAGCGCAGCAAGCAACTGCCGAGCCTCGGCGGCTTCCTGAGCCACCAGCAGGTGTGGAACGGCCCCGACTTCGACCCCGGTGGCACGTATCCATTCTATCCAACCACGGTTTGGGGCCTGAAGCTGAATGTACCGGTGATCAGCAGCGGCAGCAGGCATCACAAGGTGAAGCAGGCGAGCATCGCCGTGAAGCAGGTCGAAGTGAACCGCACCGCCACCGAGCAGCGCTTGCTGGCCGAGGTGGAGCGCGCGCGCAGCCAGGCCCGCACCGCCTTCGAGAACTACCGCACGGAAGAGCGCAACCTGCTGCTCGCCCAGCGCATCGCCGAGCGCACCAGCATCAAGTTCGGGCAAGGTGCCGCCAGCAGCTTCGAGCTCACCCAAGAGCGCGGCAACAGCCTCGCCGCGCAGCAGCAGTATGTGCAGCGGCTGATCGAATTGCTCACCACGCGCGCCGACCTGCGCCGTGCGCTCGACCTCTATTGATAACGCGACCAACCCAAGACCATGCGTCACTCCCTCCTTCTCCTAGTCCCCGCCATCGCCCTGCTCGCCTCGTGCGGCTCCAGCGCTCCCGACATCGATGCGCAGGTTGCTGCGAAGCGCGCCGAGCGCGACTCGCTGAAAGCCGCGCGCGAGAAGCTCAACGCCTCCATCGCCGAGGTCGAAGGCTGGCTCGCCAGCAATGACCCTGGCATGCAGCGCTCGCTGCCCATGGTCACCACCTATGCGCTGCAGCCGCAGCCCTTCGCGCACTGGACCGAGGCGCATGGCAGCGTGCGCGCTGACGAGAATGCGCTGGTGTTCTCCGCCACCGGCGGCAAGGTGCGGCGCATCCTGGTGCAGCAGGGCCAGAGCGTGAAGCAAGGCCAGGCCATCGTCGATATCGATGTGGATGCACTGCGCGAAGGCGTTCGACAGGCCCAGGCCCAAGCCGAGCTGGCGCGCACCGTGTTCGAGAAGCAAGCACGCCTCTGGGAGCAGAAGATCGGCAGCGAGGTGCAGTTCCTGCAGGCCCAGGCCAACATGGAGAGCAGCGCCGCTCAGGTGAAGTCGATGATGGACCAGGTGAGCAGCGCCGAAGTGCGCGCTCCCTTCGATGGCGTGGTGGACGCGATCTTCCCCAACCTCGGCGACATGGCCAACCCCATGCAGCCCGTAGCGCGGGTGGTATCACTCGGGAAGGCCAGCATCGAATGCGACCTCGCGGAGGACCTGCTCACGAAGGTGAAACCGGGCGACAGCGTCGAGGTGCATATCCCCGAGACCCACGAAAAGCACATGGCCACCATCGCGCAAGTGGGGCAGTACATCAACCCCGCCAACCGCAGCTTCAAGGCCACCTTGCGCATGGACAACGGCACCAAGCTCCGCCCGAACCAGCTCTTGAACGTGCGCATCCGCGACCTCATGGTGGCCGATGCCATGGTGGTGCCCAGCCGCCTGGTGATGCAGAACAGCGCCGGTGAGAGCTATGTGTTCGCGCTGGACCAGGAGAACGGCACGCCCCGGAGCCGCAAGATCTTCGTGAAGGTGCTCAGCACCCAGGGCGGCGACATGCTGCTCGAATCATCAGATGCGCTCAAGGGCGGGATCGCGCTCATCGACCAAGGCGCGCGCCTGGTGGTGGACAAGCAGGAAGTGCAGGTGCTGAAGGGGGCATGATCGTGAACATCGCACAGCGGCATTCCCTGCGCACCCGAGGCAGCGACCGAATGGGCGACGAACCATGGCCAGCAACAGCACGGAATCTGTCTGATCGCAATAAAGGATAACGGACATCAAGGAGAGCATCATGTCAAACGACAACGTATTCCCTGAGAAGCGCTTCGGCATCGCCTCGTGGGCGGTGGACAATCGCGCCACCGTGATGGTGCTCAGCATCCTCATCGCGCTCGTGGGCTGGAACGCCTACACCAGCATGCCGCGCGAGGCTTTCCCCGAGGTGGTCACCCCGGAGATCTTCGTGAGCACCATGTACCCAGGCAACGCCCCGGACGACATGGAGAAGCTGATCACGCGCCCGCTGGAGAAGGAGATCAAGACCATCACCGGCATCGACGAGATCCTCAGCACCAGCGTGCAGGGCTTCAGCACCATCCATATCAAGTTCGACTTCAACGTGAAGCCCAGCGAGGCCTTGCGGAAGGTGAAGGACGCGGTGGACAAGGCCAAGGCCGACCCCGACTTCCCCACCGATCTGCCCGCTGAGCCGAGCGTTTTCGAGATGAACTTCTCGGAGATGATGCCCGTGATGAACCTCAACCTCAGCGGCGACTACAGCATCGACCAGCTGAACAAGTGGGCTGAGCAGCTCGAGGACAAGCTCGAGGACCTGGAGACCGTGAACAAGGTGGAGATACGCGGCGTGCCCAAGAAGGAATTGCGCATCAGCCTCGACCTGCCGAAGATGGAGGCCCGTGAGCTCAGCTTCCAGGATGTGGCCAGCGCCGTGCAGCAAGAGAACGTGAGCATCAGCGGCGGGGAGGTGCTGGTGGATGGCCTGCGCCGCACCATCAGCGTGAATGGCGAGTTCACCAGCATGGACGAGGTGCGCGGCATCATCGTGAAGCAGGAGAACCTCGACATCGTGCGCTTGGGCGACATCGCCGATGTGGCCTTCACCTTCGTGGAGCCCACCAGCTACGCCCGCGAATTCGGCCAGCCGGTGGTGATGCTCGACGTGATCAAGCGCAGCGGCCGCAATCTGCTCGTGGCCAGCGACAGCATCAACGCCGTGCTCGACCGCTTCAAGCGCGATGTGTTCCCCAAGGACCTCACCGTCACCATCACCGGTGACATGAGCGACCAGACCCGCACGCAGGTTGATGAATTGGAGAACTCCATCATCTTCGGCGTGCTGCTGGTGGTGGGCATCCTCATGTTCTTCCTCGGCCTGCGCAATGCCATTTTCGTGGGAATCGCCATCCCCATGAGCATGCTGCTGAGCTTCATCGTGCTCAACGCCATGGGATACACCCTGAACATGATGGTGCTCTTCAGCCTCGTGCTCGCGCTGGGCATGCTCGTGGACAACGGCATTGTGGTGATCGAGAACACGCATCGCCTGATGAGCGAGGGGCAGAGCCCCATCCGCGCTGCCAAGAATGGCATCGGGGAGGTGGCCTGGCCCATCATCGCCAGCACGGCCACCACAGTGGCGGTTTTCATTCCCCTGCTGATGTGGCCGGGAATCATGGGTGAGTTCATGAAGTTCCTGCCCATCACCCTCATGGTGGTGCTCAGCAGCTCGCTCTTCGTGGGCCTCATCATCAACCCCATGCTGGCCGCGCGCTACATGCAGGTGGAGCAGAACGGCCCTTCGCGCTTCCTCACCTTCAAGGTAGGCGGCATCATGACCGTTGGCGGCCTGCTCTTCAGCCTGATCGGGCATTTCGGCGGCAACACCTTCCTCTTCACGCTCGGCAACCTGGCATTCGCATTTGGCCTCTTCGGTTACCTCAACCACTACTTCCTCTATCCGGCGAGCGTGCGCTTCCAGACTATCACCATGCCGCGCGTGGAGGAGCGCTACCGCCTCTTCCTCGTCTGGGCCTTGAAGGGAAAGCGTCCGCGCTGGATGTTCATCGGCACCATCGGGCTGCTCTTCTTCTCCATGGCGCTCACCGCCATCTTCCCGCTCAACACCCTCTTCTTCCCGGTGAACCAGCCGCTCTACGTGAACGTGTTCATCGAGAAGCCCATCGGCACGGACATCAACAGCACCGATGCCACCACGCGCGAGATCGAGCGCCGCGTGTTCGCCGTGCTCGCGGATCCGAAGTACAACGACAACGTGACCGACACGCTTCCCGATGGCAGCACCGCGCAGCGCCTGGAGAATTTCATGGTGAGCAGCGTGATCGCGCAAGTGGGCGAGGGCACCAGCGACCCCATGGCCGGCCCCAGCTTCGACGCCACGCCGCATAAGGCGCGCGTGCAGGTGAGCTTCGTGAAGTATGCAGAACGGCGCGGGATCAATTCCCTCGATGTGATGGAAGCCATCCGCGAGGCCGTGCGCGGTGTGCCCGGCGTTACCGTGGTGGTGGATAAGGACGCCGCCGGTCCGCCGGTGGGCAAGGCCATCAACCTCGAGATCAAGGGCGATGACGTGCTCGCACTGATCGAGGAGGGTGAGAAGGTGCGCGCCTTCTTGAAGGATCAGCACATCGACATGGTGGAGGAGCTCAAGCTCGATGTGGAGCTGGGCAAGCCCGAGATGCCGATCGTGATCGACCGCGCGAAGGCCCGCCGCTACAATGTGAGCACTTGGGCCATCGGCGATGCGCTGCGAACCGGTCTTTATGGCCGCGAGGTGAGCACCTACAAGCAGGGCGAGGACGACTACCCGGTGAACATCCGCCTGAAGGACGAGTACCGCTACGATCCCGAGGTGCTCGCCGGCATGCGCGTCACCTTCCGCGACCAGACCAACGGCCAGATCCGCCAGGTGCCCATCAGCGCGTTGGCCACGCCTACCTACACCAGCACTTTCAGCGCCGTGAAGCGCAAGGACCTCAAGCGCATGGTGCAGGTGCAGAGCAACGTGACCGACGAATTCCAGAAGGATCCCGTGGTGAAGAAGGTGATCGCCGCGTTCGAGGGCTACCAGAAGGACCCGCGTTTCACCTACGAGTTCACCGGTGAGCTGAAGGAGCAGGCCAAGCAGATGAGCTTCCTGAGCACCGCGCTGCTGATCGCCGTGTTCCTCGTCTTCCTCATCATCGTGGCCCAGTTCAACAGCGCCGCCATACCGGGCATCATCGTGAGCAGCGTGGTCTTCTCGCTGATCGGCGTCTTCCTGGGCCTGGTGATCTTCCGCATGGAGTTCGTGATCATGATGACCATGGTGGGCATCATCTCGCTGGCGGGCGTGGTGGTGAACAACGCCATCGTGCTCGTTGACTTCATGCTGCTGCTGCAGAGCCGTCGCAAGGCCGAGCTGGGCCTCTCCCAAGAGCAGCGCCTGCCCATGGCCGATGTGCTGCGCAGCATCGAGGATGCCGGCGCACGCCGCTTGCGCCCCGTGCTGCTCACGGCCATCACCACGGTGCTTGGCCTGATCCCGCTGGCCATCGGCATCAACATCAACTTCTTCACGCTCTTCAGCGATCTGGACCCGCAGTTCACCCTCGGCGGCGACAACACCGTGTTCTGGGGACCCATGAGCTGGACGGTGATCTTCGGCCTCGTCTTCGCCACCTTCCTCACCCTGGTGATCGTGCCGGTGATGTTCCTGCTGCTCACCAAGGTGCTGTACCGGTGGGTGCCCGTGCGCGGGCAAATGACGGGCGGGGATGAGGGGGCGGCGACAGCGGCGCCGCCTGCGCTTGGTTGAATCGCGTTCAAGCAGAAGCGGCCCGTGCAAGCGCACGGGCCGCTAGCATCTCAGCAGTCTCGTTAAGGCAGTTGTTCCACGCGCGTGTTCGTAGGCAGGCTGCCGCCGATGTTCACCAGGATCGGGTCGCGGTCGTTGCCATCGCCCACGTAGCGCACAGTGCCGTCCAGGGTCACGTCTTCCGGGAGATATCCGCTTGCCGTGTTGGTGGGCACGCTGCCACCGATCCTCACCAGGATGGGGTCGCGGTCGTTGTCGGTGCCCACGTACTGCAGCATGCTGTTGAAAGTCACATCGCCCGCCCACAAGGCCTCTGCCGGGAATGCACCAGCGATGGTCTTGCGCGCCTCGGTGCCATAGGTGGCCAAGCTGGCCAACCGGAAATCGACCGTGGTGGCGGCAGCGCTCAAGGCTACGGGAGTTGCCGTCATCGCGCCCAGGTGATTGCGGTGACGGATTGCCACATGGTAATTGCCCGGTGCCACTGGGAAGCTCACCGGGTTGAGGCCATCGCTGGCCACTACATCGCCATCGCGCTGCACCAGCGCGCTGCGCGTGGCCAGCACCGTGGCCGGCTCGCCGCCGCTGCGCAGCTCCACCACCGCCCAATCGACGATGGCATTGTTCCCGGTGGTGGTGAGCACCGGCGCCGCCACGGCTTCGCCGCCACCGCCCACATGCGCATAGCCCAAGGCGGTGAATGGCTCAGTGAGCGGGAAGGAAGGAAGCACGCGCAGGTTGTCGCGCATCAAGCCGGTGCCCGGATCATAAGCGCCTTCGAGCGCCACGCGTGCGGCCACCTGCACCTCGTTGCTGCCGGTGATCAGGATATCGTCGATGGCCATGTCACTGGTGGAGCCTGAGCCCGTGACTCCCCCGGAATCGTATGCGGATGGCCTGGCCCAGCCAAGGGTTCAGCGAAAGCGTGCCCTGCAGCCAGTTGTTGCCCTGGTTGCCGGTGCGGCTCCATGCGGCTTGCGTCCAGGCGGTGCCGTTCCACACATCTACGTTCAGAGTGCCCATGGTGGTGCCCCATAGGTGGTACCAGAAGCTCAGGTCAGCGCTGGCATACGGTTCCAGGTCGATGCAGGGGCTGAAGAGTTCGGCGGTGCGCGCGGGGTTGTTGGGGCTGCTCGATTCGGTGAAGAGGTAGTTGCCGCTTCCGGTGGTGTGGTCGCCTGTCGGACCGGTGTTGCTGGTGGGCGTGCTGCCGCTCTGCAGGGTCCAGTTGAAGTTATCGGTGATGCCTTGCGTCCACGAGCCCAGCCCGCTGGTGAAGCTTTCGCTGAATGGCAGCGTGCTGATGCAGGCGGTACCGAGGCAGAAGTTGGCCGACACCGTGGTGGTGAAGGTCGATGCCGAGGCCAGGGGTGCGCCGCTCGCGTCGAGTGCCGCGATGTAGCCGCTGCCGTATGCGCAGCACAGGCCGTCGCCGAAGCTGTCGTTCACGATCAGCGTGTAGCAGCCCGGAGGCAGGCACAGGTTCACATCGGGTTGCGGGTACGCGCCATTGGCAGCTTGGTTGGTGTAGGGTCCGCCGCTGGCCACCACATTGCCTCCGCTGCTCTGCAGGTTCCACGTGGTCTCGGCACCGTAGCGGTCCAGCACGATGCGGATTGCCACTGGTTGGCAATTGCTGGTGGTGTAGGACCAGATGGCCGATGGTGTTCCGAAGCCGCAGGCGTTGCTCGATTGCACACGCCAGTAATAGGTGGTGAGCGGCTGCGTGGCCACCGCCGTGTTGTAGCTGGTGGCGGTGAGTCCGTTGCCGGTCTCCACGATGTTGGTCATGCCCGCATCGGTGGCGATCTGGATGGCATACGATGCCGCATTGGGATCCACATTCCATGTCAAAGGCGTGCCGCCGCCCACGCCCGATGCGCCATTGGCCGGCGATGCCAAGGTGACGGTGCCGGCCGGGGCGATCACCTCAAGCGTGAGCGCCAGGTTCTTGTTGCCGCTGGCGCTGGTGGCGGTGAGCGTGAGGTTGTAGGTGCCCGGCGCCACGCTGCCGGTGCCGTTGATGGTGAGCGTGCTGCTGCCACCGGGCGTTACCGGGTTGGGGCTGAACGATGCGCTCAGGCCCGACGCGAGACCCGCGGTGCCCAGCGTGACCGCGCTGCTGTAACCGAGGATGCTGCCGACCTGCACCGCATAGGTGGTGTTGGCGGGTTGGCACGCGTTGGCCGTAGCGCTCGACACGCTCAACGAATAGTCGGGGGTGGCGGGCACGGTGATCGTGAAGTTGGTGTTGCTGATGTCGTAGAAGATGTTGCCGTTGGCGCGCACCATCACGCGCGCAGTGGTCGTGGGGTTGCTGGGCACGGTGATCGTCTGGCTGCCATCGTTGGGCGTGGCGGTGGCCAGGGTGATGGGATAACTGAGGCCGCCATCAGTGCTCAACAGGATGTCGACGTTCGCGCAACTCACCGGCGAGACGTTGGTGCCGGCCACGTTCCAAGTCACCGTTGCCGAAGTGAGCGCCGTCCAGGCCACGGCCGTATTGGGCGCGGTGACCACGAAGGGCCCGGCCGTTCCGTTCACCGTCACCACCATGTTATCCTGCTTCGCGCAGCCACCGCCCACGGCATTGTCGCGCACGGTGAAGCGGAAATTGTAGGTGCGCGCCACGCTGCTGAGCACCTCCCAAGTGGGCGTGGTGTTGGCGATCACCGCTGGCAGGTTGGGCATGTAGCGCACAGGCGTGCCTTGCGGCAACAAGGGCACCCAGGCCGGGCCGCCCGTGTTGGTAGCCGCGGGCGGTTGCGTGGCCACGGCGTTGTCCATTTGCTCCCAGCTGTAGCTGAGCACGTTGCCAGGATTGGCGTCGGTTGCGCTGCCCGTGAGGATGAAGGGCGTGGAGCGCGGGATCACACGGTCCACGCCGGCATTCGCGGTGGGCTGGGCGTTGGCGAGCGCGGTGGTGGTTGGGCAGCCGCTGCTGGCGCCGGTGGTGATGTTGGCGGCTATCTCCTGCATGCTGTAGCCGCCGAACATCGCGATGCTGTTGCTGGCCACATCGGGCGAACAGATACCTGCGTAGCCCATGATCGTGATGCCGCTGCCCACCTCCACGGCAGCGCTGGCGGCGCGGTTGCAGTTGTTGTTCTGGCTGTGATTGCCGCCATACTGGTGCCCCATCTCGTGCGCCACATAGTCGATGTCGAAGGGGTCGCCAACCGGTTCGCCGGAGCCCGTGACGCCCCCCGCCTTGTTGCCGGTGCAGGGACTGTTCAGGTAGGCCACGCCGCCGCCGCCGGTGCTGAACACATGGCCGATGTCGTAGTTAGCCGAGCCGATCACGCTGTTGCAGGTGCTGATGTTCTCGCCCAGCATGGTGCTGCCATTGCTGTTGGTGTACGGGTCTGTGGCGGCGTTGAGGTAGATGATGGCATCATTGTTCGCGACGAGCAACATGGTGAGCGTAGCGTCCCTCTCATAGATGCCGTTCACCCGGTTGAGCGAGGTGGCCATCGCGGCCGCAGCGAAGCTTTTGTCGTTGTTGGTGGTATTGCTGCCGTGGAAAGCGGCGTACTCGCCGGTGCAGGCCAAAGCCAGGTCGTAGCGACGCAGCTGGCAATCGCCCACGCGATCGACGCCCATCTGAGCGATCCATTCGCGCGACTGCTTCTGTGCGGCGTCGATGTCGTTCACCTGGTCATAGTGGCAGGCCTCGAAGTCGGCGGGCAGTTGTTTGCGGAAGTCGCGTTTGTAGTAGCTCTGGTAGTGGGCGGCATCGCCGTGAACGAGGGGGTCGATGAACCAGTCGTCGGAACTTGGCGTGAGCACCATGGCGTGCAAGCCATGCGGGGTAAGGTCCATTTTCAGCAGCGCGCCGTCCTCGAGCCCAACTCCGGTATACGTGCGGATCATGGGGTACCGAGCCTGCAGGTCGGGGTGCATCACCGGAACCTCCAGGAATCGGAATCCCGCGAAGCCCCCGCCGGGCATGGGCAATTCCAAAAGATGCGAGGAACTGCCCACCTGCTCGAGCGAACCGACAGGGACCGTGGCGAGGAACAATCGCAGTCCTTCGGCATCGAGACTGAGCGTTCGTGCCCGATCAGGCACGATGCGCCGTTCACCGGGCATCTGGCCAGCACGCGCGGCGGGCAATTCGCTCCAGAAACGACTCTGGGCGGTGGCGGTGAAGGCGGTGAGCAGCGAAAGGGCGAGTGCAAGTGATTTCATGGCATCATTGTGAATCCGACGGGCAAGGCCTGTGGGGCCGGCAAATTGAGTGATCCGGTCCGAATGCACTGTGTCGAATATCACTGCGCTCATGGGTATCGCAAGTCATCCGATCCCGGCCTTCGGGCGCATTCACAACCAGCCGCGATCCATTCGTTTGGCAAAGGCTCTGCACGCACGCGCGGACTGCCGGGCGCGGAAGGGCGGATATCCGGCGGTGCCGGGTCACATGAGCACCTGCTCAAATAGGACCAGCACCAGAGGGTTTGTCCTTTATGCTGATGCTGGCCTTCGGGATGGTAGCCGCGTGATCGCCCTGGGCTGGCAGGCCATTCCTGCTTCGCGATCAGATTGCGCCGAAAATGATCCTAGTGCTTCGCGATCGGATGGCTCAGCCCTTCGTACTGGCTCAGCTCCATCTTGATCGAGCCCACGAGCACCTTGGCCTGCGCGAGCACGGGGATCTTGTTGCCGTCGTCGGTGATCCACACGTTGAGGTCGTCGTTGGTCTTGAACACGCGGCCCTCCTGCACCACGGGCTGGAACTTCATGCAGCGGTACTTCCCGTTCCGCAATTTGATCGTCTCCCTGCCGATGAACTTCATCTGCAAGGGCCAGAGCTCGTCATCGAGGAAGGTCTGGATGGTGTACACATCGCCGGGATTGGCGTTGCTGAAGTCAATCGTGCGCGCGTAGTAGAAGGCGCTGAGCATGTCTTGCACGCTGGGTGGCACAGCATGCGTTTGCTGCTTCTGCGTGGTCACCTCGTTCTTGTGCTGGCGGTAGAAGTAGTCCTGTGAGAACTCGTAGCCGCCCTCGCTCACGCGGCGCTGGAACATCCACGGGAACACGCCCTCGGAATCGATCTGGCTCTCGTAATAGTCATCGACCTTGTAGAAGGCGTTGAAGGCGCCGAGGCTCCGGCCGCGGCCCACCGCGCGCAGCACCTTGCGTCCCATGATGGGCTGCTCCGACTCACGCAATTCCACAACCGCTTCGCCAGCGTTCATCCAGCCGTAGTGAACAACGTAGGTGAGCTTCTCGCCGGGCTTGAAGGCATTGTGGCTGATGCTGCGGTACGGCGTGCTCGAGGGAGCCGGGAGCGTGTTCGGTTCGGTTGGGCGATCACTCTGGGCGAAGGCCATGGTGAAGAGGCCGATGCCCGCGAGCAGGAAGGTGGAGGTGCGTGCCATGCCCTCAGGAACGCAAAGCGGGTGCCGATCGGTACGAGTGCAGCTGCTCGCTCCTAGCCACGAGCCTCTAGCCGGCTTCCGCCGAAGGCGGGCTAGTAGCTTGGGGCTAGAGGCTAGTGGCATGCGCTACACCACGATGTTCACGATCCGCTTGGGCACCACGATCACCTTCTTCGGCGGCTGACCACCCAGCTTGGCCTGCACCTCCGGATTCGCAAGTACCTGGGCCTCCACCTCTTCCTTGCTCAGCCCGATGGGGAACTCCAGCTGCAGCCTCGTTTTTCCATTGAAACTGATGGGGTAGCTGAAGCTGTCCTCCACCAAGTGCTGGGCATCCCATTGGGGCCATTTTGCCCCTGTTACGCTGTCGGTATGGCCGAGCTTCTCCCACAATTCCTCGGCGATATGCGGCGCGAAGGGCGCCAAGGCGATCACCAGCGGCTCCAGCACCGCGCGCTTGTTGCATTTGAGCGCGCCCAGCTCGTTCGCGGCGATCATGAATTGCGCTACGCTGGTGTTGAAGCTCATCTTCTCGATGTCCTCGGTGATCTTCTTCAGCGTGGCATGCAGGATCTTCAGTTCGGGTTTGGTGGGAGCATCGTCGGTAACACCGAATGCATCCCCATGGCCATGGAAGAGATTCCAGAATTTGCGCAGGAAGCGGAAGGTGCCTTCAATGCCGTTGGTATCCCACGGCTTGCTCTGCTCCAAGGGGCCGAGGAACATCTCGTACAAGCGCAAAGTGTCCGCGCCGTACTTCGAGATGATGTCGTCGGGGTTCACAACGTTCAGCTTCGACTTGGACATCTTCTCCACTTCTGACGGGCAGATAAGTGGACCATCACTCAATACCACCACGTCTTGAGTGTTACCGACGAACTTCTTGTAAGTCGAGATATCAAGTTCGCCAGTAACGGGATTGACAAAGCTGACGTCAACGTGCGTTTTGGCAAGTGTCTGACTCGTGATAACTCCAACAGCGTTCGGATCTCGCTCCAGACGAAGTTGCTGCATTTGATTTAGAAAGGAGCGAACCATCGGCACATCCGTTGGCTTCAACCGTGATGCTTGGGTGTAGAGACTCTCCGGAACGAGTACAACCGGAAATCTTCTCATCTCCTCTTGAAGCTTGACGACGGTATTGTTGTCCACGTCAGGGTAATTGATAGCCACACCCATGAAGAAGATGAACCGCGACACCCCCTGTATCATCCCTTGGTTCACCAGCTTCTTCGCTGGCTCATCGAAGTTGATCCAGCCACGGTCGTGCAGGAACTTGGTCCAGAAGCGGAAGTAGAGCAGGTGGCCGGTGGCGTGTTCGCTGCCGCCCACGTAGAGATCGACCTGCTGCCAGTAGTTGATGGCCTCGGGTGACGCGAAGCGGCCTTCGTTCTTCGGATCCATGTAGCGCAGGAAGTACCAGCTGCTACCAGCCCAACCGGGCATCGTCGTCGTTTCCAACGGATGGCCTTGGTAGTTCCAATTCGCTGCGCGTGCGAGTGGGGGTTCTCCGTCCTCGGTGGGCAGGAACTTGTCCACTTCGGGCAGCTTCAGCGGCAGCTCGCTCTCGGGCAGCGCGTAGGGCACATCGTCCTTGTAGTAGATCGGGATCGGCTCGCCCCAATAGCGCTGGCGGCCGAACGCGGCATCGCGCAAGCGGAAGTTGATTCGACGTTCACCGGCACCGCGCTTCTCCAATTCATCAATGGCGCGTTTGATCGCATCGGGCACCTTAAGGCCCTTGAGAAAACCTTCGCTGCAGATGGTGGCGTCCTTGCGCTCATCGGCCTCCTTGCTGATGTCAGCGCCCTCGGTCACGGCGATGATGGGCAGATTGAAGTGCGTCGCGAAATTCCAGTCGCGCTGATCGCCGCCGGGCACGGCCATCACCGCGCCGGTGCCGTAGCCTCCGAGCACGTAATCGCCCACCCACACGGGCACTTCTTGTCCGGTGAAGGGATGGATGCAGGTCGCGCCGGTGAACACCCCGCTCACGCGCTTCACCTCCGTCATGCGTTCGCGCTCGCTGCGGTTCTTCGCCATGGTGACGTAGGCCATCACTTCGTCACGGCGGTTGGCGGGCGTGATCACTTCCACGAGTTCGTGCTCTGGCGCGAGCGTTACGAACGTCACACCGAAGAGCGTGTCGGGCCGTGTCGTGAAGACCTCGATTGCCTCACCCCCTACCCCTCTCCCGGGGAGAGGGGAGGAATACTCCTCTTCGGTTTTATCGTCTGCTGATGCACTGAAGTCCGGCCTTGAATCCAGTTCTGCTTGAATCCGTCGCTTGACCTCAGACACATCGGAGAGCACCTCTTCATTTCGGAAGCGGATGACCTTGAATCCCTTCTCGCCAAGCGCTAGCGTCCTCAGTGCATCTTCCTCTATTTGAAGGTCGTGGATATCACCATCCACTTCGATGACCAATTGTTTCCTTAGGGAAACAAAGTCCACGATGTACTTGTCGATGATGTGTTGGCGCCGGATTCGGCCACTGGTCGCATTCCCCCGGATGGCCTGCCAGAGTTTGTTCTCGGCCTCGGTGGGGTTATGACGCATCTCTTTCGCGTGTGCGACGAGCTTCGACCAGATGAATGGGTTTGCGGTCTCGCGGAATCGGCTTATCGCACCACTATCTGATTCATCCTGGTCGAAGTGAGCTGTTCCCCTCTCCTCGGGAGAGGGGTTAGGGGTGAGGTTGGATTTGACTTTGAAACGCACGAGCGCTCCTTCACTCCGTCCGATCCAGTTGCGCTGCGCCTCCTTGATGCTCTCGCTCCAATCGAGCGTATCGAGCCCGCTGAGCAGCCGTTGCGCGTAGGCGGTGATGCGCATGCTCCACTGCGGCATCCGCTTGCGCTCCACGGGGTGGCCGCCGCGCTCGCTCACGCCGTCCTTCACTTCGTCGTTGGCGAGCACGGTGCCCAATGCGGGGCACCAGTTCACCCATGCCTCGCTCAAGTAGGCCAGCCGGAAGTGCTGAAGGATGCGCTGCTTCGTGCGCTCATCGTAGGCTTTCCATTCATCAGCGCTGAATGCACCCAGTTCTTCTTCCACATCGCCGGTGAGGGCGCATGCATCAGCGTGATGCCAGCCTTGGTGCCCGAAGCGCACGACCAAGGTGTGGATCGGCTTCGCCTTCTGCGCTTCATGGTCGTACCAGCTGTCGAAGAGCTGCAGGAAGATCCATTGCGTCCACTTGTAGAACGACGGATCGCTGGTGCGCACCTCGCGGCTCCAATCGAAGCTGAAGCCGATGTTGTCGAGCTGCTCGCGGTAGCGCGCCACGTTCACCTCGGTGGTCTTCGCGGGGTGCTGTCCGGTCTGTATGGCGTACTGCTCGGCAGGAAGCCCGAAGCTGTCGTAGCCCATGGGGTGCAACACGTTGAAACCGCTGTGCCGCTTGTAGCGTGCCACGATGTCACTCGCGATGTAGCCGAGCGGGTGCCCCACATGCAGGCCGGCGCCGCTGGGGTAGGGGAACATGTCGAGCACGTAGTACTTGGGACGTGAAGCGTCGTTCTCCACACGGTAGGTTCCGCGCTTCGCCCATTCGGCGCGCCACTTCTTCTCGATCTCGTTGTGCTCGTAGGCCATCACGGTTGCTTGCGTGGCGAAAGGTAGAAGGGCGTCCGTACGCGCTCCTACCTTCGCCGCCCGATGAGCGCCCGCCGCAGCAAGATCCGAACCCGCACCACCTCCGTGGGTACGATCATCGGCATCACCCTGGTGCTGTGGATGCTGGGAATCCAGGGCTTCATCCTGATGAACGCCCGGGCGCTGGAGCGCTACTTCAAGGAGCAGGTGCGGGTGGAGCTCTTCCTGAAGCGCGAGCTGAAGGAGGCCGACGTGCTGCGCTTCCGCAAGGAGCTGGACCTTCAGCCATACAGCGCCGGCACCTTGTTGGTGACCCCGGAAGAAGCCGCTGCGCAAATGAAGGAGGAGCTGGGCGAGGATTTCCTGGAGCTGCTCGGCGGGCTGAGCCCCATCGACCCCAGCATCCAGCTGAGCGTGAAGCCCGCATATGCGCACCCCGACAGCATGAAGTGGATCGTGGCCGGCCTGCAGAAGGATGCCCGCCTGCACGATGTGGCCTACAACGCCGCCGTGATCGAGAACATGGACCGCAATTTCGTCACCCTCAACATCGGAGGGCTCATCTTCCTGGCCCTCCTGCTGGTGGTGGCCGTTGCGCTCATCAACAACACCATCCGGCTGGCCATCCACAGCCAGCGCTTCCTGATCCGCACCATGCACTTGGTGGGCGCCACCCGCTGGTTCATCAAGCGGCCTTTCCTCCTGAGCGGCGTGTGGCAAGGGCTGATTGCGGCGGTGCTGGCCGTCGGTACGCTCGCCGGCCTCTTCTGGCTGGGCAAGCGCTACGTGCCCGACCTGCTTGCCTTCACCGACGCGCTCTCCCTGGGCCTGCTCTTCGCGGCCGTGGTGGTCGTAGGGCTGCTCATCGCGCTGTTGGCCACCTGGGTGGCCGTGGGCCGCTACCTTCGCATGGATCACGAAGCATTGCACTGGAGCTGAACGAATCGCACATGGCCAAGCAGAACCACTTCAACGACCTGGCATTCACCGCCACCAACTACAAGCTCTTGCTCATCGGACTGGGCATCGTGGTGGTGGGCTACTTGCTCATGAGCGGCGGCGGCAACGGGGATCCCAACGCCTTCGATGCCACCGAGATCTTCAGTGATCGGCGCATCACCGTGGCGCCCATCGTGGTGCTGGTAGGCTACCTCTTCGTGGTATACGCCATCCTCAAGCGCGATCGTAGCGGCGAGGCGCAATGACGCTGCTGCAGGCCATCATCCTGGCCATCATCGAGGGGCTCACCGAATTCCTGCCCGTCTCCAGCACGGGCCACATGATCATCGGCTCGGCGCTCATGGGCATCGAGAAGGATGAGTTCGTGAAGCTCTTCACCGTGGCCATCCAGTTCGGCACCATCCTCAGCGTGGTGGTGCTTTACTGGAAGCGCTTCTTCCAGAGCATCGACTTCTACCTCAAGCTCCTCGCGGGCTTCATCCCCGCGGTGATCGCAGGATTGCTCTTCAAGGAGCACATCGATGCGTTGCTGGAGAACGTCTTCGTGGTGGGCCTCGCGCTCTTCCTCGGCGGCATCGTCTTCCTCTTCATCGATCGCTGGATGCCGGGCGGAACGGGAACCGGACCGCAGCCCATCACGTGGCGCAAGGCCTTCACCATCGGGGCGTGGCAATGCCTGGCCATGGTGCCCGGCGTGTCGCGCTCGGCGGCCACGATCATCGGCGGCCTTTCGCAGGGGCTCACGCGCAAGCATGCGGCGGAGTTCAGTTTCTTCCTCGCGGTGCCCACCATGTTCGCCGCAACGGTGAAGACAACGTTTGATTACATGAAGGAACATGGGGCGTTTCCCCTCCTTCGCCATCCTGAAGAGCGGTTTCTGGGATGCATCAATTCTTCTCCGAAACGACTACTGAAAATCTCTTCGCCGTCGGCAACGCCGTCGCCTTCATCGTGGCCATCATCGCCATCCGCGGCTTCATCGGCTTCCTCACCAAGCATGGCTTCAAGGCCTTCGGATGGTACCGCATCGCCGTGGGCGGCGTCATCATCGCGCTGCACTTCATGGGCGTTCAGATGCAGATGTTCTGAGCCCATGATCCATGACCATGTCTTCGACCCGGTCGCCGGTGGCCTGATCCTGGTGGACAAGCCCCTCGGCTGGACCAGCTTCGATGCGGTGAAGAAGATCCGAGGCGCGATGCGCAGCGTGGTGCAGCGCCGCAACTTCAAAGTGGGGCATGCCGGCACCTTGGATCCGCTGGCGAGCGGACTGCTGATCATGGCCTATGGCCCGCTCACCAAGCAGCTGCCCGCGCTCACGGGATTGGAGAAGACCTACACGGGCACCATCACCCTCGGCAGCACCACGCCCAGCTACGATCTGGAGACGGCCACCTTGCACAGCGGACCGTGGGAGCACTTGAGCGAAGCGGAGATACGCGCCGCATTCGCCCGCTTCATCGGTGAAGTGGACCAGCGCCCGCCGAATTATTCCGCGAAGCGCTTCGAGGGTGAACGTGCCTATTTCCTGGCCCGCGATCCCGAGCGGGCCCACGAAGTAGTGATGCCCGTGGTGAAAGTGATCATCAGTCAATTGGTAGTCACCGCCGTCCGGGGCGCTCAAGTCGATTTCGAAGTGCATGTGAGCAAGGGCACCTACATCCGCTCGCTCGCGCACGACATCGGCCAGGTGCTGGGATGCGGCGCCCACCTGAGCCAGTTGCGCCGAACGGCCATCGGTCCATACCGGGTAGAGGACGCGCACGTGCCGGAAGCCTGGGCGCAGCACATTGCCCCTTTGCCCGACCGAGGCGCCCAATAGCCCGCCGAAGGACCACTCGCGCCTGTTGAATTCAGGGGCTAATCCCCTGAATGCGAAGTTCTTTGACCTTGGCTTAACCGTGACACTATATTCGGCCCCCCAAACCCGGCGAGGCCCCGTAAGACCCCGCAATCCACATGAAACTCAACGCATTCAAGTTCAACCTCCCGAAGGAGCAGATCGCCCTCTATCCCACCAAGGACCGCGACGGCAGCAAGCTGATGGTGCTCCACCGCAAGGATGGCAAGATCGAGCACAAGAAGTTCAAGAACCTCCTCGACTACTTCGATGAAGGCGACACCTTCATCCTGAACAACACGCGCGTGTTCCCGGCGCGCATGTGGGGCAACAAGGAGAAGACCGGCGCCAAGATCGAGGTCTTCATGCTGCGCGAGCTCAATCGCGAGAGCCTGCTCTGGGATGTGGTGGTTGACCCCGCGCGCAAGATCCGCATCGGCAACAAGCTCTACTTCGGCAAAGACGATGAGCTGGTGGCCGAGGTGATCGACAATACCACCAGTCGCGGCCGCACGCTGCGCTTCCTCTTCGATGGGCCTTACGAGGAGTTCAAGCGCACCATCACCGAGATGGGAGAGACGCCGCTGCCGCGCTACATCAAGCGCGAGACCGAGCCCAGCGATACCGAGCGCTACCAGACCATCTATGCCAAGCACGAAGGCGCCGTGGCCGCTCCCACCGCGGGACTGCACTTCAGCCGCGAGCTGATGAAGCGCATGGAACTGAAGGGCATGAACTTCGCCGAGGTCACCCTGCATGTGGGCCTCGGCAGCTTCCGTCCGGTGGAGGTGGAGGACCTCACCAAGCACAAGATGGACAGCGAGCAGGTGATCATCTCCAAGGAGGCCTGCGAGATCGTGAACCGTGCGAAGGACACCAAGAAGCGCGTGTGCTGCGTGGGCACCACCACCATGCGCGCCATCGAGAGCAGCGTGAGCACGGAGAACCACATGAAGTCGATGAACGGCTGGACCAACAAGTTCATCTACCCGCCATACGAGTTCAGCATCGCAGACAGCATGGTCACCAACTTCCACATGCCCGAGAGCACCTTGCTCATGCAGGTGTGCGCCTTCGGCGGATACGAGCACGTGTGGAACGCCTACAAGGTGGCCATCAAGGACAAGTACCGCTTCTTCAGCTACGGGGACGCGATGCTCATCATCTGATCGCGTCACCGCAAAGACGCTGAGGCGCAGGGGGAATGCCCGCTGCGCCTCTTTCTTTGCAAGGGGATTCCTCTTCCCCGCGTCCTTGCGCCTTTGCGGCCATCAACCATGCAGCGTTCAACCATCATCGTCGCCGGCGGAAGCGGCAAGCGCTTGGGCGGACCCGTTCCCAAGCAGTTCCAAACGGTGAAGGGCCGTCCGCTGCTGATGTGGACCATCGAGGCCTTCCATCGCTTCGACCCGGAGATGGCGCTGATCGTGGTGCTGCCGCAGGAGCACTTCGACATCTGGAAGGCACTGTGCATGGGTCACCGCTTCTTCATCGAGCACCAGGTGGTGGCCGGTGGCGAGCAGCGCTGGCACAGCGTGAAAGAGGGCCTGGCCAAGGTTGAAGGCGATGGCTTGGTGGCCGTTCACGATGGTGTGCGGCCCTTGGTGAGTGCTGAGCTGATCGCGCGCTGCTTCGATGCTGCGGACAAGCAAGCCGCCGCTATTCCGGTAGTGCCCGTGGTGCCCAGCATCCGCGAGACCACTGCTGATGGGTCACGCGCGCTCGACCGCTCGAAACTGCTCGCCGTGCAAACGCCGCAATGCTTCCACGCCGACCTCTTGCGCAAGGCCTTCGGGCAGCCTTACGATCTCACCTTCACCGATGAAGCCACGCTCGTGGAGCGCTTGGGCGTGAAGGTGGCGCTGGTGGAAGGGGAGGAGAACAACATCAAGGTGACCAACGCGATGGACCTGCTGGTGTTGGAGAAACTCCTGCAGTGAGCTGAAACCTTTCAAACATGCCTGCCGCCCCCGACCTCCGCTCCCTTACCCTCGACGAGATCAAGTCCCTCGTCGCGGAGCTCGGCGAGAAGCCCTATCGCGCCAAGCAATTCTGGGAATGGCTCTGGAAGAAGAAGGCCCGCGCTTTGAACGACATGAGCGATCTGCCCAAGGCGTTCCGCGCGGCGCTTGCCGAGCGCACGGTGCTGCGGCCCTTGGTGCTGGCCGAAGAGCAGCGCAGCCAGGACGGCACCGTGAAGTGCGCCTTCAAGACCTGGGACGGGCACGTGGTAGAGGGCGTGCTCATCCCCACACCCACACGATTGACGGCCTGCATCAGCAGCCAGATCGGGTGCAGCCTCACGTGCAGCTTCTGCGCCACCGGCAAGCTCAAGCGCATCCGCAACCTCGATGCCGGTGAGATCGTGGATCAAGTGGTGCTCATCGACCAGCTCGCGCAGAAGTACTACAAGCAGGGCCTCACCAACATCGTGTACATGGGCATGGGCGAGCCGCTGCTCAACTACGCCAACACCCTGCGCAGCGCCGAACGGATCTCTGCCGAGGATGGGCTGGGCATGAGCGCGCGCCGCATCACCGTGAGCACGGCCGGAATCGCCAAGATGATCCGCAAGCTGGCCGACGATGGAGCAAGGTTCAACCTCGCGCTATCCCTGCACGCCGCCAACGATGCCAAGCGCGACCGCATCATGCCCATCAACGAGCAGAACACGCTGGCCGAACTGAAGGATGCCTTGCGCTACTACACCCGCACGCTGCGGAAGGACGTCACGTTCGAGTACATCCTCTTGCGCGGCTTCAACGATTCATTGGCCGATGCGCAAGAGCTGGTGAAATACGCGAGCGACGTGCACGCCAAGGTGAACCTGATCGAGTACAACCCGATCGACCCCGGGTCCCCGGGGTGACGGGTTCATTCGAAAGAACGGAGAGCAAGGACGCCGAGGCCTTCCAGCAGTATCTGGACAGGAAAGGCATCGTGGCGCGCATCCGCCGCAGCCGCGGGCGAGACATCGATGCGGCTTGCGGGCAGTTGGCCAATAAGAATGCTGCGGTGCCGAAGGTTGTTCCTCCGCTCCGCTCGGAATGACCGGTTGAAAGGTGACCAGGTTGAGGGTTGATGACCTGCAACCCTCAACCTCGTCAATCCCCAACCGGCATTCAGCTTCAGAACCCCACCCCGATCCGCACGCCCAGGAAGAACGCGATCACGTTCTTGTTCTCCCGGACATCGTCGTACAGGTACTCATCCGGCTCAGGGTCCGCATTGATGATGTGCTTCTCCTTCACCACGATGTTGTCGCGGTTGCGGAAGCCCAGCCCGCCATAGAAATCGAGCACCCAGTTGCTGCTGTACCCGAGGCTCTGGTAGCCCAGCATCACACGCACATCGTTGTAGGTGCGCTCGTCGAGCCGTTGGCGCTCGCTCAATGACCCATCGGGATTCTTCTCCCGAATGAGCTTGCTGTACACCAGGTGCGCGAACTCCGGGTTGATGTACACGCCTGCGGGCTCGATGTCGTCGGCGAAGTAGAAGCGGGCGCCGATGTGGTAGCTGGGGTTGTAGAGGATCTTGGTGCCGGCGCCGTACTCATCGGCATCGTCGCCTACCCAGGAGAGCGCGAGGTAGTTGCGCGCGGTGAAGCCCAGGCCCACCTCTAGGCTCAGCTTTGGGGTGAGCGCGCGCTCGTAGTAGAGCGGGACCTCGCCGCGGAAGAAGATCAGCGGGTTCAGCTTGAACACATTCTTCACGGACTTCACCGTGTCGAACTGCTGCGCCAGCTGCTCTTTGTAGAGAAGCACGCGCGTCTGCGCCTTGGTCTTCTTGGGCTTGTCCTGTGCATGGGCGAGGCCCGTGGCGCAGAGAGCCAGTGCGAACAATGCGATCCGGATGGGCATCATGGCGATAGGCGGGAAAGGTAGCTGGAGAACAACCATCCCCTTGCGGACGTTCGCCGGTGCCTGTGGTTGTCCGCTCCGGTGATGGCCCACTGTCCATCTTTGCCCCGATGCCGACGATCGAAGAAGTGCAGCGGCCCATCGCCGAGGAGCTCAAGGCCTTCGAGCCGCGCTTCCGCGAGGCCATGCGCAGCCGTGCCGCCCTGCTCGACCGCATCATGCACTACATCGTGAAGCGCAAGGGCAAGCAGATGCGGCCCATGTTCACCCTGCTCAGCGCACGCCTCTTCGGGCCGGTGAACGATAGCGCCTTCACCGCCGCCAGCCTCATCGAGCTGCTGCACACCGCCACCCTCGTGCACGACGACGTGGTGGACGACAGCAACATGCGGCGCGGCTTCTTCAGCATCAACGCGCTCTGGAAGAACAAGATCGCCGTGCTCGTGGGCGACTACCTCCTGAGCCGCGGCCTGCTGCTCGCCGTGGACAAAGGCGAGTTCGAGCTGCTGCGCATCGTGAGCCGCGCCGTGCGCGAGATGAGCGAGGGCGAGCTGCTCCAGCTGGAGAAGACGCGCGGCCTCAACTTCAGCGAGGAGATCTACTTCGACATCATCCGTCAGAAGACCGCCAGCCTCATCGCCGCGTGCTGCGCCAGCGGAGCCAGCGCCGCAGGGCAGGATGCTGAAGCAGTGGAGCGCATGCGCCTCTTCGGCGAGCATGTGGGCATCGCCTTCCAGATCAAGGACGACCTCTTCGATTACGGCACCGGTGCCGGTATCGGCAAACCGAGCGGGCTCGATATCAAGGAGAAGAAGCTCACGCTGCCGCTCATCCACGCGCTGCAGCATGTGCCCAAGTCCGATCGCCGCTGGATGGTGGACGTGGTGAAGAACCGCAGCGACGACGGCAAGGCCGTGAAGCGCGTGATCGAGAAGGTGGTGGAAGCCGGCGGGATCGCCCACGCCCAGCGCCGCATGCTCGAGCACCGCGACCGCGCCATGGAGCTGCTGCTGGCCTTCCCCCGGAACGATGCGCGTGATGCGCTCGAAGGCCTCGTGCAGCTCACCGTTGAACGCACCAAGTGAACGAAGCATGAAAATGATGGCATCGCTCCCTGCGGCTACGATCCTGGCCATGCTCACCGCCCTGTGCCTCATGGCTTGCGGCGGCGGCGCGGCGGAACCTCAGCCGGTAGCAACCGCAGCCGACACCGCGCAAGCCGGTTCGCAGAACGGCCGCATCGTGAAGCCTCTTCCCGATGGAGGCCGCATCGAAGGCACCATGCGCGATGGCAAGCGCGTGGGGCCCTGGCATAGCTACTTCGCGCACGGCGGCCCGCGCAGCCGCGTGGCCTACGTCGATGGCGTGGAAGAAGGACTCACCGAGGTTTTCTACGAGAGCGGCCTCACCTACTACGTGGGCCAATACCACCAAGGCCGCAACGTCGGCACATGGATCTTCTTCGACGAGGAGGGCAACGAGATCAAGCGCGTGGTCTACGACAGCTTGGGGGTTGTGATCCGCTAGACGGTTATCGGTTTCGCGTCGCGTGCAGTGCTCAGCTTGGCGGTAGAGGGTTGTTGATAGCCCATAGCATCTCAAGACCTGGCACGGAAACAAGCTGGCCCTCAGCCGTCCGCCATGGATCGAAGTGAACAATCGCCGGTGATGCACGCATCATTTCAACAGACCAAGGCCCGCACGCCTCACGCTTCTACATTCACGGCCCTTTCGGCCCACCCCAACCGCCCACCGCCCCCTGCCTCCTGCCCCTGCCCCCTGCCCCTGCCCCTGCCCACTGCCCCTGCTCCTGCCTCCTGCCCCTGCCCCTGCCCCTGCTCCTGCCAACTGACTCATGATCTCCCCCTCTGCCATCCAATCCGTCAAAGACGCCATGCGCGTCGAGGAGGTCGTGGGCGAATTCGTCGCGCTCAAGCGCAAAGGCCCGCGCTACCTCGGTCTCTGCCCCTTCCACAATGAGAAAACGCCGAGCTTCAACGTCACCCCGAACCTCGGCATCTACAAGTGCTTCGGCTGCGGCAAGGCCGGCGATGCCATCACCTTCCTGCAAGAGCACGAGCACCTCAGCTATGTAGAGGCGATCAAGTGGCTCGCGAAGCGCTACCAGATCGAGCTGCCCGAAGAGGAGCAATCGCCCGAGCAGCAGCTGGAGCAGAGCGAGCGTGAGAGCATCGCCGTGGCGCAGCAATGGGCCATGGCCTGGAGCGAAGAGCAGCTCTGGAACACCGATGAAGGCAAGCGCATCGGCCTCTCGTACTTCCACGAGCGCGGCTTCAGCGATACCACCATCAAGGCCTTCCACCTGGGCTACGTGCCCGAGCAGGGCAACGCCTTCGTCATCGCTGCGCAGGCCAATGGCTTCAATCCGGAGATCCTGGAGAAGGCCGGTTGGATCAAGCGCCGCGACGATGGTGGGGCCTGGGACTTCTTCGCCGGGCGCGTCACCTTCCCCGTCTTCGGCCTCAGCGGCCAGCCCATCGCCTTCGGCGCGCGCACGCTGAAGAGCGATAAGAAGCTCCCGAAGTACTTCAACTCGCCTGAGAGCGCGCTGTATGTGAAGAGCCGCTCGCTCTACGGCATCCATCACGCCAAGAAGGCCATCGTGGAGCAGCAACTCTGCTATCTGGTCGAGGGCTACACCGATGTGATCTCGCTGCATCAGGCCGGCATCACCAACGTGGTGGCCAGCAGCGGCACCAGCCTCACCGAGGATCAGGTGCGGCTGATCAAGCGCTACGCGCCCACGGTGTGCATCCTCTACGACGGCGATGCGGCGGGCATGAAGGCCAGCCTGCGCGGCATCGACCTCATCCTGAAGGAGGGCCTCAACGTGAAGGTGGTCACCTTCCCCGAGGGCGAGGATCCCGACAGCTTCGCGAAGAGCCACAGCAGCAGCGAGGTGAGCGAGCACCTCACGAAGACCGCGCAGGACTTCCTCGTGTTCAAGGCCGGCCTGCTCATGCAGGATGTGGGCGACAATCCCGTGAAGAAGGCCGCCGCCATCCACGAGATCGTGGAGAGCATCGCGCTGGTGCCCGACCAGGTGCTGCGCTCGCTCTACATCCAGCAATGCGGCCGCTTGCTCGGCGTGAACGAGCAGGCGCTCATCAGCGAGATGAACAAGGTGCTGCGCAAGCAGTACCGCAAGAAGCTGGGTGATGATCAGCCCATTCCGGAGGAGCTGATCCCCACCGAGATTTCACCGCCGCAACCCACGCTGGAGGATGTGGGCACCACGCCTCAGGAACGCGACCTGCTCCGCCTGCTGCTCGCCTACGGCCACGAGCGCATCAACGTGCCCGTGTTCGACGATGAGGGCAATCCCGCCGAGGACGAGAGCACCGTGGCCGAAACCATGTTCGAGCTGCTCGCCCTCGACGACATCCTCTTCGATGAGCCGCTCTTCCGCGAGATCTACCTCGATTACCGCTTCGCCACCAACACCGGCAATACCATCGACGCTGCGCGCTACGTGGCCCACGAGCGTCAGGACTGGCGCGGCACTGCCATCGACCTGCTCACCGACCGCCATGTGCTCAGCCCCAATTGGAAGGACCGCCACAAGATCCACGTGAAGCGCGAGAGCGAGCAGCTCTACGACGCCATCGAAGAGGCTGTGGACATCCTCAAGGAGCGCCGCGTGGACCGCATGGTGCGCGACCGCCAGGAGCAATTGAAGTCAGCCGATCATACGGCCATGATGCTGCTGCTCGCGGAGATCCAGCGCCTCAACGAAGCCAAGATGAAACTGGCGAAGCGGACAGGGAGGGTGGTGGTGGGGTAAGACCCGCCTTTCGCCCCATGCCCCAGCACGAGCACGCACACGCGCACACGGGCCACCATCACCACCACCACGAGCACGCCCACGGCCACGTTTCCGCCGCAAGTGCCGTAGCGCTCCGCACCGCCTTCTTCGTCAACCTCGCCTTCACGCTAGTTGAGGTCGTTGGTGGCTGGTGGACAGGCAGCATCGCCGTGCTCACCGATGCGCTGCACGATGCGGGCGACTGCCTGGTGCTCGGCACCGCGTGGTACCTGCAGCGCGTGGCCATGAAGGGCCGCGATGCGCATTACAGTTACGGCTACGGGCGCTACAGCATGCTCGGCGGATGGCTCACCAGCGTGGTGCTCATCATCGGGGCGCTCTTCATGCTCACGGTGAGCGTGCCCAAGCTCTGGGCGCCGGAGCTGCCGCATTCATTGGGCATGATCGGCTTCGCGCTCTTCGGCCTCGCCATGAACGGCTTCGCCGCCTGGAAGCTGCACGGCGGACAGACCCTCAACGAGCGCGGCGCTTACCTGCACTTGCTGGAGGATGTGCTCGGCTGGGCCGCGGTGCTCGTGGGCGGCATCATCATCTACTTCACCAACTGGGCCATCGTCGATCCATTGCTCAGCGTCGCCATCAGCGCGTACATCCTCATCAACGCCATCGGCACCTTGAAGAAAGGAACCGGCATCCTCATGCAGGAGATCCCCGCGGGGCTCGACATGCAGCAGGTGCGCACCGACCTCATGGCCATCCCGCACGTCATCGACCTGCACGACCAGCACACCTGGACGCTCGACGGCAGCTTCATCGTGCATACCGTGCATGTGGTGGTTGAGGGCATTGATCACCGCGAAGCGCTCGGCATCAAGGCCAAGGCCCGCGAGGCGCTGCAGAAGCACGGCATCCACCACGCCACCATTGAGCTCGAATGGGCCGATGAGGATTGCGGACTGACGCATCACTGATCCATGACGAAGAGCTTCTTCCGCGTGCTTGCGAAACTGAACAAGGCCTTGCTCCCGAAGATGTGGGACAAGGATCTCCTCCGGCTCACCAAGACGCAGAAGCTGATCATCGCGTGGCGGATCTGGGTGACGAAGAACGCGCTGTGAACTGGGCCGCAGAGGCGCAAGGACGCAGAGCGGCCCAACCCCAAGGCCGGGTGATTTCCGCACTCCTCTCCGTCTTCGCGGCCATCCTCCGGGATCCACTTCCCCTTCCGGACTGCGGCTTGCGCCTCTCGAGGAAGGCATCGAGCAATTCGCTCACCGTATGCGGCTGGTGGCTGCGCACGGCCCGCGCACCGAATGGCGTAGCGGATTCTCTGTTTATTTTCAGCCAACCACGTGCGCTTTTGCCACGCGCGGTCCTCGGAGCGCCCACCATCCTGCGGGCAGCTCGCAGACCACGCTGAACCATGCGCATCACACACCTCAAGTAGCCTCTCGCGCCGCCGGCGCCGCAAGAGGAAGCACCCGCCCCGCCGCCACAAGCCACCTCGGCCTTGCTCACCGAGATCACACGGCCGGGGCCCCCGCAGCGCGAGCCGGAATATCATCTGGCAACGGCCTTTGGTGCTGGCGACCGCGGCCCCCGACCCGGGCCCGCGTTTCGACGCTCTCCCACCGCCGACGCAGACGTGCCTGGCCGGAGCCTACCTGGCGGACGACGCCCGCACACGCATGCCACGCGCCAGCCCGCGCCGCCGCGCCGCGGCAAGCACCACCCCCGCGCCCGGCCAGCCCCACGCGGCCCACCTGCGCCCTCGCCGGCGCACCCCGGCGCCCGCCCGCCGCCCGCGCTTCTCCGGGCGAGCAACGCCAAACCACTACGCGGACACGACCCGGCGCGGGCCACCGCAACCGTCAGCGCGGGCCCCGCGCGCTACCTGTACCAGCCACGGCAGCCGCCGGCCCACCACGCGCACCGCGGCCCAGCGTCCGCGCTCCAGGCACAGCGCGAACTCACGGCTGCGCATCGGTCGGGCTGCCCGTCCGGAGGACTTTGACGAACAGCTACCCGGTGGTGCGCGTCGGCGACCAATGCTGGTGCGGGGAGAACCTGCGCACCACGCGTCAGCAATGGGGACGCGATACCAGATTGCCGGCTTCGTGGGAACAGGCCACGACACCCGCACCCCTCGAACATCGCCGACTATGGCCTGCTCTACAACTTACACCGTGCCGCCGCACGGCCCGGCACCCACGGAGGTCAGACCTGGTGAATTGGGCATGGTTCGAGGCGGCGGCACCGGTTCAACCGGCGAGGCCGCGCGCAGCCGGCGGTATCATCCTGAGGCGCCCAATGAAGGCGCGAACAATTCCAGTGGATTCTCCGCGGTGCCGGGAGGTTTCAGAACGAATGGCGGCCCATACAACAATGCCGGTTTCAACACGCCGGACCCCGTCGGCCGACGCACTGGCGGAACGCCCGGTCGCGGGGCGGTCCGCCCGGCCGGCATCCACCACGCCACCATTGAGCTCGAATGGGCCGATGAGGATTGCGGATTGACGCATCACTGATCCATGACGAAGAGCTTCTTCCGCGTGCTTGCGAAACTGAACAAGGCCTTGCTCCCGAAGTTGGGACGACTGCTCCGGCTCACCAAGACGCAGAAGCCGATCATCGCCTGGCGATGTGACGAAGAATGCGCTGTGAACTGGGCCGCTGCGGCTATCCCCAAGGAATTCACTGCCCCTTCCCGGACTGCGGCTCCCACCGCATGATGCCTCACGCTTTGCGGGTTCGCTGATTCAGCTCTGATGGCGCTGCCGGTTTCTCCGTGAAGGTCCACGTGCAGCCATGACCGGGCGCGCTCTCGCACCGTGCGTCGAAACCGATGAGACCGCACCGGTGCCGGATGGTTCCGAAGCCTCCGTTGCCCTTGGTGGATGCCGGATCGAAGCCGTGGCCATTATCGCTCACGATCAAGGTGAACGGCGGGCCGTAGCGTAGCGTGAAGAGTATGGTGCTCGCCCGGCTATGCTTCAGCGCGTTGTTCACCGTCTCCTGGAACACCCTGTACAGGATGGTGCTGGTATCGGGATCCAGTGTCCGCGAAGAGCCCTCGGTCCGCACCGAGGATCGGATGCGCACCACACGCTCCAAGCGTGCCGCCTCATGAGCGATCGCATCGGCCAGGGTGCGGTTCATCCAGAGCTCGCGACTGAGGCTGTGCGTGAGCCGCCGGATTTCCTCGATGCCCATTTCCAGCGCCTCCAAGGAGGAGGCGAGCCCGCGACCACCAGGGCCGGCCTCCTCCTTGGCGGCGCGCAGGCCCATGAGCGACAACGTGAGCAATTGCCCCACGTTGTCGTGCAGTTCACGGCCGATGTGATGCATGGTCTCCTGCGTGGCCTCGCGTTCGGCGCGCACCAATTCTTCCTGGAGCTTGCGCTGCGCGGCCTCCAGCTCCAAGCGGTGCTTCACCCGCCGGTTCGCATTCACCACCAGGAGGCCCGCCATGGCCACCCCCATCAGCAGCAGCACGAGGGTGATGACGACAACGACGAAGACGATCTGCAGCGGCTCACTCATGCTTCGCGCGCTGCTGGCCGCCCAGGAGCCAGCAGGCATAGGCGGCGAGAAGGTAGCGAACCGTGCAAAGCACGGGCATGATGGTCCAAAGGGTGCCCGCGAGCTCCAGGTCCTGCTTGCGGAGGTAGCGCGCAAGGCCTATCACGGGCGGCAATGCGGTGAAGTAAAGGAGCATGCCGGTGAAGAGCCAGAAGGCGGGCAGCCTGAGCAAGGCTATGGTGCTGGTGTTGGCCATGCGCCAAAGCAGCGCGCCAAGCACAATGGCCAGCAGGAAGGCGAACAGGACGATTGCTTCGAACAGCATGTCGTGCTGCCAGTCCACGAATCGCGCGTTCACCACGAAGCCGGCGAGACCGACTGCGGCGACCAGCAGCAGCACCTTGCTCCAATCGGGTTGCTGAGCGTGAGCCATGGCCAGCACGAGCAGGAACTCCAGCACGATGAAGGCATTGTAGAACGGTGCGTTGATCTCTTGCTGAATCTTGGTGACATAGCCGATCAACTCAATGAGGAAGGCCAGCGCAATGAGGGCGCCGCCAAGCCGGAAGAGGCGGGGCCTTGGCCGTTGGATGCGCAAGAAGGCGGCGAAGGCCGCTCCGATGGCTGCCAGCATGAGCAGCTCGCGGAGGTGGTAGAGGAGCATCGGCGTGCAGAACCAGGTGCTATTCCGGGCTCATTTGCACGTGTGCCGGGGGCTGGTGGCCGCAGTCCAGAATTGGAACGGCGTATTCGGGCAGAGGTGCGGGCAGGGCGATCCCACATCCAGCGCCTTCGCCCGGAACGGCTCGTTCGTGTAAGTGGAATCGTCCAGGTCCACGCCCACCGGCACCCAGGCCAGGCCCTGATGGAAGCCGCGCTCTTCATACGTGCTGTCGGGGAGCAGGGCGCGGTATTGCGGCGTGGCAATGGGCACCAGCGAAAGTTCGCCTTCGCTCAAGCCGTTCTGTGCGATGAGGCCGCGCACCACATCCTCGCCGTGGATCGCCGAGTTGGGCTCCGATTCCGCGTGGAGCCTGACCCAAGCTGAATTGTAGTCGGACTTGATCATCACCCTGGCCGCGTAGTTGGCCCAGCCTCCACCCGCTGCACGCCACGCCACGAGCCCGCCCGTCTCGAGCTGCAACGAGCCGTCGGCCTTGATCCGGTAGCAATCGTCCGATTCAGCGTACTCGTATTCCTCGGTGGTGTCGTTGTACTTCAGGCAGAGCAGTTGCAGCCGCACATCAAACGCGTTGCTGTTCAGTCCATAGTGCACCACCACGCCGCGCACGATGGGGCCGCTGGGCTCACAGGGCTCCACCGCATCCAGTGCGCTCAGCAGGGCGGAGCACTTCACCTGGATGCCGCCCGAGGGCAGCGGGATGGGCGCATGGCTGGTCGAATCGCCCTGGTGGATATGGTCCGTGAAGTCCGCTTCGGCACAGGCCAATTCGCCCTTGGGCACGTAGAGGTGCTCCGTGCCGAACACATCGGGCAGGGCCGCTTTCAGGGCGGCATCGAGGACCTCGATTCCGTTGGTGGCCGGTGCCTGCTGCTCCGGGGCGGAAGGTCCACAGGCCAGCAAGGTGAAGGGCAGGGCGGTGAGCAGCAAGCGATGGCGGGTACGGGTGTTGAGCATCGGGTTCGGTATGAGCGTTCAAATGAAGGCGATGCGGACCATGCTTGGCACCGGTGCTTGCACGGGTGCAAGGGGGCTTTTCACACGGGTCGCTTAAGAGCCTGTTTGAAGAGATTCCAAACAGGCTCTACGGCAGTATGCCCCACTTGAAGGCGAAGACCACCAGCCCGGCCTTGGTCTTCACATCGCACTTGCGGTACACGGTTTCGCGGTAACCGTCAACGGTGCGGCGGTGAACACCCATGCGCTCGGCCACCTGGTCGTTGGTGAGCTCGTGCTCGTTGCACACCAGCCTGATGAAGGCCAGCTCGCGGTCCGTGAGGCTGCTCAGCGCAACGCTGCGGCGCTGCTCGTGCTCCTTGCGCAGGGCCTGTGCCTGCCTCACGTCCGATGGGTGGTGGTAATGGCCCAGCACGGCCACCTGGTTCAGCGCATCGAGGAAGACGCTCTTGCTGATGTCCTTGCGCAGGAAACCGCAGGCACCGGCGCGCAAGGCCCTTTCCTGGGCCTCCTCGCTGCCCTCGAAGGTGAGGGCCAGGGCGCGCGTGCCGGGGGTGTTGGCGCGTATCCAGGCGATGGTCTCGTAGCCGTCCATCAGCGGCATGTGCAGGTCCACCACCGCTACCGAGATCTCGGTGCCATTCTTAATGGCGCGCATGTATTCCACGCCGTGGCTGGCCTCCAGCACCACTCGGTATTGGGGAATGCCTTCGAGCATCTCCGCCATCATGCTGCGGAAGAGCGTGTGGTCATCGACAAGCGCGATGGGGATAGCGGGCGTTTCCATGGGAGAGCAACCGACCAAGTATAGCAGGTATGATTGAATGGGATGTTTAGCAGGTTGCCCCGACTGATCTGAGAAGAAGCGCTGTTTCCTTCAGTCCAATGCGTTTCCCACCTTTTGCTTCGCCAAAAGGTGGGGCCATCCCTTCGCCTGCGGCTCGGGAAGCGACCACGATCCAAGCGCTGGCCTTCGCCACGCGGCCTACCGCACTATCGGCTACGGCCGCGCCGCGCGGATCGTGGACACCCCCGCACTCACTTCCTGGTCGCGAAGCGCCTTGTCGAAAGATGTTGTGCGGGTCGGATAGCGTGTGCGAGCAGAACAACCCTGACTGAGACACTGCCTATTATTAGGATGTTCACACCGCGCCGAAGGGCTCGGCATAGAGCAGTGCAGGCTGCGCGGGGGACTGGCCCAGCACCAGGCGCGTGCCCACGGGCGTGCAGGCGTAGCCGCGCTCGCGCAAGTGCACCAACGCCGGGCTGCCATCGGGCAGCAACAGGTGGCGCTGTGTGGGGAAGAGCCAGCGTTGCAGCTCCAATCCGGCATGCGGCGCATCGGCCACGATGAGGCCATCGCCCAGCAGCGGCAGGGCGAAGCCGCGCACCACGCCGCGCTCCTCGTACACCTGTCCCAGGAATTCGTGTTCGGTAAGCAGCGCGTGCCGGTCCATGCCTGTGGCACGGCGGTCCAGGTGGAGCATGCCGAAGCGGTGGCGCGGTTGCAGGGGAACGACTTCGGCATGCGTGGCCTGCAGGAAACGGCCGCCTGCGCAGCGCAACACGGGCTCGTGCGGAAGGAATGCATGCGCCTGCCAGAGCGGAGCGTCCGCGTCGGGTGCGATCACCGTGATGCGGCTGGTGCCAGCGGCATGCAGGTCATGCAGCAGCTGCGCGACCATTTCTGCGCGTGCATCGCAGGCGGTGCTGCGGTTGCTCAACAGGATGATGCGCGCGTGCGCATCGAAGAGCAAGGCGGCCGCGATGCCCAGGGAACGATCGCCCTCGTGCGCGTGCCATAGCCGGGCGTAAGGCGTGCCCGCCAGCCAGCGCAAGCGCGGAAGCACGAGCGGCGCATGCTGCCATTGACGGAATACGGATTCCGCGTTGTGCGTGAGCGTGCTGGTGCGGATCATGCGCGTGCGTGCTTACGGCACAAGTGCACCAAGGTGGTCCGTCCATCGTCGTGCGGCAGTCGGCCCAGCACGCGATCCAGGTATTCCACGCCGCCGATGGCTGGCCTGCCGGCATGTTGCGGATCGTGCACCAGGTCCACTTGCAGCCTGCCCAGCAGCGGATGCTGCAAGGGGAAGCTGCACAAGAAGCGCCAGTGCGCGGTGCGTGTGCGGTACGATAGGAAGTGGCTGTACAGCGCTGTGTGGTGCCAGATGGCGGTGAGGCGGCCGAAGGCATCGGCCACTTGCGGCAGGTGCGGGTATTGTGCGCGCGCCAGGGCCACCAATGCGCTGGGGTCGAAGGCCGTGCCGACCTCATCGTTCACGCGGGTGTACCAAGCGAGGTATTCGCGCTCGAAGGCCAAGGCGCTGCGCTCTCCAGGTGTTGTGCTTGTGTTCATGGTGCGGTGTTCTTTCACGCCCCCAACCCCGGAGCCTGCCTGTGCGGCCGACCCGGGGCGGGAGCTTTGCGTGAAGAAGGACCTCGACGAGCGGTGCGGCTCAGGCGGCCTTGCTCGCCGCGCTATCGCTGACCGGACCGGCGCCGGCGACGCCGATGGCCTGCACGCGGAAGTAGTACACATGGTCGGAGGTGAGGCCTTCGGCCACGTAGTAGTTCTTGCTGGTCTGCAAGAGCAGGGTCCAGCCTTCCTCCACGTTCGGGTCGCCCGAGTTGATGTACAGCGCGTACATCAAGCGGCCCTTCACGCTGTCCCAGCGCACATTCACTTCGCCGCCCAGCACTCCGCGACGGGCGCGCAGATTCTGAGGCGCGGTGGGCACACCCACCGGGGCCGGCGCCTTGCGCACCTCGAAGCCCGTGCTCGAGATCTTCTCCTCGTCGTCGGTGCACTGCGCCTCTACGTAGCCGGCCAGCTGGCGCACGAAGTCCTCCACCTCATCGCGCCGCTTGTTGCGCAATAGGGTGTCAGTCTTCCCACCATTCTGCGATACTGCCATGTTAGCCGATTCCAAGGCGTCGCAGGCCGCGGCGAAATCGGTGAGGAAGTTGGCCGGCAGCGTCACGTCCGCGTTGCCCGTGCAATCCTCGATGTGGTTGCGGCCTTTTTCCACCAAGGCTGCGGGGGTGAGGCCACGGAGGCCCAGGATGATGACCAGATTTTTTTTCATGGTCTTTTTGGTTTGAATGTGCCGGGGAATTCCGGACACAGCCCCTTTTTCGTGAACCACCCGGCAAGGTGACGTTCCCGGCCCTGGAGAATTACGCATGCATAGGGGAGTAGTTCTACGCACGTACAGCTGAAGGCCGCGTCAATGCTGCATGCTGGATTGCGCGCGCAGCTGTACGCCTCTCGCGCGCAGCTGCATGACTTACACGCGCAGCTGCATGCTTTGCGCACGCAGGTGTGTGTCTCACGCGCGCAGCTGTACGCCTCATGCACGCAGGTGCATGCCTTACGCACGCAGGTGTGTGTCTCACGCGCGCAGCTTTACGCCTCACGCACGCAGCTGCATGCCTTGCGCACGCAGGTGCGTGTCTCACGCGCACAGCTGCATGCCTTACGCACGCAGGTGTGTGTCTCACGCGCGCAGCTGTACGCCTCACGCACGCAGCTGCATGCCTTACGCACGCAGGTGTGTGTCTCACGCGCGCAGCTGTACGCCTCACGCACGCAGCTGCATGCCTTACGCACGCAGGTGCGTGTCTCACGCGCGCAGCTGTACGCCTCACGCGCGCAGCTGCATGCCTTACGCACGCAGGTGCGTGTCTCACGCGCGCAGCTGTACGCCTCACGCACGCAGCTGCATGCCTTGCGCACACAGGTGTGTGTCTCACGCGCGCAACTGCGCGAATCGCATGCCTGGCCGCATGACACCTTATTGGTCGGCCACCGCACGCCATTGGCCGCACCGCGCCCGGTCAACTGCCCTTGGGCGGCTTCGCCAAGCCGAGCTGAATGGCGCTAACGGCCAAGGCCGTCTTGGTCCTCACGCCGAATATGTCGCAGAGCTCGCTCGCATAGCGCTCCACGGTGCGGCGGTTCAGCTTCAGCTCGCGCGCCATGGCCGCGTAAGTGAGGTCGTCGCCGCGGCAAATGGCCTCCAGCACGCCCCAATGGCTTTGCGGTATCTGCGCCAGCAAACGAGCGCGGCGCCGTTCCTCCACCGTCAGGCCGTCGGGGTTCTCGAGCAGCACGCGCTGGCTGTAGTCGGTGTGGTACACGGCACCAGCAGCCAGGGTGTCCATGGCCACCACCAGTTGCTCCGCCGCCTCTTCCTTGCACAAGAAGCCATGCGCCCCGCCCCGGTAGCTGCGGATCACGGCAGCGTCATCGGCGAACTGGCTATAGATCAGCACGCGCACCAGGGGCCGATGCTGCTTCAGCCAATCGAGCACGGCATACCCATCCATCACCGGCATGCTCAGATCAACAATGGCGATGGACACCTGTGCGCCCGCTTCCAGGGCCTGCACCAATTCCTGACCATTGCGTGCATGCACCGTTACACGGTAACGCTCACTGCGGTGCAAGAGGTCGGCGATGCCCGCGCGCATCAGGTCGTGGTCGTCGGCAAGGGCCACGTGCAAGGCATCGGGTCCAGGCATTCGTGAGCTGATTTCGATACCGCGAATTCACGGAGCAGAAGCGTGAGAATGGATGTGGTGAATACCGGTGCTTGCGGCCAAGCCCAACGGTAGCCTGCCCATGCGTTTCCAGCCCTCAGGGCCATGGATCCCGCACCCGGCAAGGGTTTGCGCACGCGATGGAGCGGTTGTGATTCCGAGGAGGACCCGTGTAAAAAGCCCCCCCGACCCGTGTAAGAAACCCCCGCAGATGAGTCGAGTTGCGCTAGGCTCGAAGAAGTTTGCTGCTGTGACGGAATCGTTCTAACCTCTAATCCGGCCTGATGGCGGCAGCTTTCAAATTGATTCTTACCCTGGTTCTAGTGATTGGATTGCATGCATTCAAACGGCCAGGTGAACGACAAGGTGGGCTACCGGATCCAGTTGGCCCGAATGACGTCGTCCTCTCCCGGGACATTTCAGGGCAACCGGACATGAGCAAGTATTTGCAAATGGTCGTTCGGTGTACATCCGGCGTGTGGGCGGTACGACCACTACGGTCGGAGGAACCAAGTATGTGAAGGTGCGGGTACCTGGTCCCTTTGCATCGAACCGGTAAGGGATGCCGATGCGAAAGTGCTGAGGGACCAGGGTGGCAAACACGCTCACCTGTGCGAGGAATGCAAGGACGTGCGAGCCCGATGGGCACGACCGGTGGATAGGTGCGACTATAATTACCGGGAGTACTGGATGGCGGAAACCGATTTCGCTACGATGACCGATGAGTTTGTGCGGTATAAGCAGGAGCCGGTTTTCAGGATTATCACGCTCCCCATGGATACACCGTTTCGAACAGGGTGACCTGGCACCGATCATGGACGGAGGTTTCAGCCTAGCTGCGAGCTTTGGTTGGCGCGTTAGGCTGAGCAACAGCAAACCGGTTTTCTTCCAGCCCGCGATCAGTGCGGGGGTCAGGACCTTCGAGTACACCGCCGCCAACAACACCGCATTGGAAGCGGATAATTCCGAATCGGCAACATCGCTATCCTTCACCGGCGGAATCCTGTTCGAGTTCGGTCGAAAACGGTCCGGTTTGATGCATGGCACGGATAGCGGCAGGCAGTTGTCGAAGTCATGCGTGTTATGAAGGAGCGCCTTGGATCGCTTCACGCTTGGAATCGCTGTTCGAGGCGGAGCAGGGTGACTTAGAGCAACGTGAACAAGTGATCGGACAATCCGTGCGCGACATTTCCGTGGCCGTGGCTCCGCCCAGCTCTCGTTCACCGCCGCACCCACTGGCTTACAGACCTTTGCTGGCATAGCGCTGCCACGCCAGCCGGGACTGGGCAAAGTTCTGGTGGTGCTTGAATGAGCGAACCGATGGAATCGGTAATTTGATCCCCGATAAGCGAAGATCTCCACAGCAAATGACCAGTTACAAGCATCAAGCTCATGCTGAAAAGCAAGGGGCTCCCTTGGTGATATGGAAGGAAAGGAAGTTCCTCCAATGCACGAGGCCGAATATGTGGAAGCGCGCGGGCAGCTTTTGGCCAAAAGGGCATCGCGTTAGTAGGCCGTGGAAGAGAGGTGGTCCTTTGAAGTGGGCCGCGAAACCCATGGCACCAAGCACGGCCGATATGCCGGAGCCAAAAGCCTAGAGGCCACTGGGCCAAAAGCCGAAGCCAAAGACCCCAAACCCGAACCCAACAAATCCCTCGAAACCTGGATCAGGATGCCGCTTGCTCCATCCGCGGTGCCAAGACGCCCCAAGTACAAGGACTATATCATGCCGCTCATCTTCGCAAGCGGCTGTGCGATGTGTTCGACGATGAGCTGGACCGCATCGCTGCCGAAGGTGGGCTCGCGAGAAAGCCTTCCGGCTGGTGAAGGCCGACAAAGCTCGTGCGCTTCTACCTGCCCTGCAGCCCCCACCCCGAGCAGCCCGTGTGGAGCGTGGTGCGCACCCATTGACAAGGTCGACGACGCCTTCAAGAACCCCAAGTTCCGCGGGCGGGGCGCCTGATAACATGGATGCGAGTGGCGGGCGTGGCGCAGGCGGTGGCGGCAGCGCAGAAGTGGAAGAAGGGGTTGTTGCGCAGATGTTTGTGTAAGGCCATGGCCGAGGCAAACAAACATGGGCATGGAACCCAGGATGAGGTGGCCAA
>JADIYA010000019.1 GCA_016705545.1 Flavobacteriales bacterium | reverse complement strand
GATGAGCAGCACCTTGCTATGGCCCTTGAGGAACATGAACACTACCCGGCAGTCGAGGTCCACGCTGAAGGCATGGCAGCCATGGAGCTTGCCGGTAAGCGGGTGCGTGCGCAGCTCGTGAGCGAAGGGTCTGCGACGAACACTTCCAACGCATCCCAGAACCGTTGCTTCAGCGCGGGGTCGTTCCCGATACGCTGCTTGTAAGCGCGCTTGAAGCCAGAGTCCCAGACCAGCTCGATCATGCACGAAGGTCCTTGCGGAGGTCGGCCAGCTTGCCCTTGCGCACCTTGCCCGCCTTGGCATTCTTCACTGCGGTCTTCGCGCGCGCAACCAAAGCTTCACGTGCGGCCTCGGCATACGCCTTCCGGATGATGCCAGCAGCGAGTTCCTTCTCTTCCATCGGAAGAGCGTCGAACTGCTCTATGACATGGTTGACGTCGTTGGTCTTCATTGGCGATGCAATGTGCTCAAAGATAGTTTGGACCCCCGCAGGATGTTCTCACCTCCCGCGCAGCGGTCTGTCCGTGCACTTAACGGACGACCCTGCGGCTCGGAGCACGTGCGCCTCACCGCTATTCGAGTATCGCCCCAGTACGGAGCTCGCCGCTGGCGAGCTTGGCCTCGAACGCGTCCCGGTCCATGCCCTGCACGGCCTCCACTTTTTCGCGCGACGCCGCTGAGCATGCGTTATGCCAGGCGTAGCAGGAGTTGAAGCGGAGCCATGTCGGGCGGGCCGCCACCCCGCCATAGCGCGTGAGGATGGCCAGTTCGTTCGGGCCGTCGTTCCGTTCATCGTAGGTGAAGCCCAGGTCGATCAGGCGTCCCGCATCGGCTTGCAGTGCGGAGGCGTTCATCGCGCTGATGCTGAAGAGTTCGCCATCCTCTTGCTGGAAATTCCCCGGATCATCGATCTCGTACTCCGCGCGGAAGCCCTCAAGCCCTCCGGGGTATTTGTGCTCCACGGCTTGCTTCAAGACGATGAGGTTGGCAAGATGGATCCAGATGGGCATGGGCTGAAGATAGCGGCAGCCCGCGTCGCCACCCAACTGCGCGTTGGGTGTTCGCGTCTCTGGATCCGCGCGAGGAGTCCTCCACCTCTGCTGCGGTCTGTCCGTGCTCGCGAGGCTGTCACTGCGAGGCTTTGCAGCGGCGGGATGGCGCTCGCCACCACGGTCCGCCCGGCCTGGTTCGCCGGCAGTCAGGGAGGCAGCGGGGTCCCCAGCAGTTTGGCAGTGGCTTCGCCCCTTTGGCCGGCGCCCTGCCTCTTCCGCGCCCTCAGTTAACATGGAGCACGCTGCAAGAACAACGCCTGCCGCCGCCGACGCGATGCAACCCGGTCAACAACGAGTCAGCGTTCGTTCTTCCCCCTGCCGCCGAACTGTGCCCTTCTGGCTCGCAGGAGCCTGGAACCACTCCCCGAAAGGATCAGTTCGCCTTCTTCATTGAGTCGAGCCCCCGGGTCTGCCGCCCTCAGCAGTCTGTCCGTGCGATCAACTGACGCCCCTGCGGCTCGTAGCAGGGATCACAGACCGCACTAGCGCGTCACGGCGGCGTGCCTGTCACTCGCGAGGCACACGTGACTCAGTCCGAAGTGCGGGAGGCTGGGAGCCCGCAGGGCATGCGCTCGCACACAGAGGCTCCTCATGCGTTCACGGGGATCCTAATTTTACGGCCATGAAGCACTGGGCACTTCCTTTCCTATGCCTGGCAATGGCGGCACCATTGTTCTCTGCAGCGCAGCAAGCGGCATCGGCTGCCCCGTTGCCTGATCGCACCTGGCGCATGACGAGCCTGAATGTCGGGACCGGCGTGGAAACGGACCGCTTCGAGACGATGTCGTTGCAGCAATTGATGGCCTTCGCGAAGACCAGCCAGGAGCTCCAACGCGATCTGAGTCTATTCGAAGAGCGCGTGAGCACCACCACCAGCGGGTTGGGGCTCTTCGTTATGGCCGGCTTCGGCCGTCCGAAGACGATGCCTGCGAGCACCGGCACCACCAGCGAAGTGCAAGTGGGCGTGGGCCTTCACACCCCGCGCGAAGCGATGGTGACTTACAGGAACAAGGGCATGGACACGTCTATCGTCTATTGCAATCTGCAAACGGAGCTCAGTTTGGAAACGGCATACCTGCTCCGTGGCGAGTGGAGCCGTTACGTGCATTGGCATCTGGGCCTTGGTGCGAACGGCGGGCTCACCTTGGGCAACAGGATGGTGCTGATTGAAGGCCGTTACCTGTCCGATGGGGAGCATCCCTCGCAGCAGAAGGCGGAGGAAATGAACAAGCACACCTACGGCGCGAAGCAGGTGTACTACACGCGGGTCTTCATTCCCACCGGCATCAAATTCCGGATCGGGCCGCGCTGGCAGGTGGGCATGGACTACCGGCTCGGCGTTGGCTGGCAGTTCGTTCCTGGGCATGCGACGAACCGCATTGAGCTTGCCGGGGCGGGCATCGTCGGTGCGAGGTATTCCTTCAACTAAGGTTGTTGCAGTGCTGCCCGCGGGGCTCGTGCCGTGCGGTTCCGACATGGCGTGCTGCTGCCCGCGGATCCTGATGCGCTTTGCTGGCGCTCACTGCCGCACCACCGCCTTGTTCACCACTGATCCATCGTCCAGGGTGAGGCGCGCGGTGTAAGCTCCGAAGGGAAGCTCGCCGAGATCCACATGCGTGATGGCCGAAGCAGCCGAGGTGTGCACGATCCGGCCTTGTGCATCGATCACCTCCACGGCGCGCACGGGTGATCCGCTCGTGCGGATGTGGACGACCCCATCCGAAGGGATCGGGAAGAGCGTGAGCGCTTCTACGTTGTTGCGCTCGATGGCCGTTGCGAGCGGATCGTAGAGCACGGCGGTTCCGGGGATCGTATTGTGCCCGCTCGTCGGTCCGGTGTTGCCCTGCTGCACGGTGCCGTAGTAAGTGGGGCCGAGCACATAGGGGTAGGCCGGCTGGTATTGCTCGTTGAGGGTCACGAAGTAGGCGTAGATGCCATCGGGGTATTCCGGCGTCACGCAGAAGCGGCCGTTGTGCATGTCGAGGTCGCCGCTGCCGGCAACGTATTCGTAGTCTTCGAGGAAGGCGCCCAAGGGGTATTGCCCGCCAATGGCCGGTCCGTATTGATTGGCGGCGAGCACCGTGCCATTGGGCAGCGTTGTGCGGTCGGTGATGGAGCGCAATTGGTAGCTGCTGCGCATGCGCGCGATGCCGCCGCTGCCATCGGCATTCGCGAAGCCGTGCGCGCCGTAGATGGGGAAGCCGTCGAAGGCGTAACCGATCAGATCGCCATGCGCCTCATCATCGAGATGATCGTACAGGCAGTTGGGGCTCACATGGTGGTGGTACTCGCCGTTCGGCGCGGGGTGGCCCAGGCACACATCGAAGCTGATGCCCTCGAACACCAGTGCATCGCGGTTCCAGATGCCTTGGTTGTTGTAGCTCATGCCGTCCTTGGCGTTGAAGATGCTCACGCCATTGCGCCACACGCCGATATGGCCGAGCGGCGTGTTCACCAGGTTGCCGGTGTTCTGCACCGGGTTGCGCGTGATCTTGAAACAGAAGTCCTGGTTGGCGGGCAGGTTCGGGTTGGCGGTCCACGGGCCGATGTCGTAGCCCGGGATGCAGGTGCAGGTCACATAGGCATCGTTCGCCGTGTAGTGGACGGCTTGCACGTTGGAGGCGATCCCCGCATAGCCCGTCTCGTTGCCGGGATTGAGGATCCAACTGGTTACCGTAGGGCCTTGGGCGAAGGCGGATGAAGTAGCGAGCAGCGCGAAGGGTAGGGCGATCCGTTGCATACGGGGGCAAGTTCGGCGTTCGACAACGAACAGGGCGAAGGGTTCAATCAGTGATCAGGATTCGATGGCCGCGATTCATTCCGGTGAATGCCTCACCGTTCAGGAAGTGAGGCCAGCGAACCATGTGAGCAGCTGCATCGGCAGTTCGTCAGCGTCGGTGACCGATCCAGCAAGCACGCGGCCTGTGCAGGTCACCACTGCGCCGGCATCTCAGTGCGCCACGAGGCACCGCTTGACTGTAGTGCTCTCTGCTCTTGTTCGCGCCGAAATGAGGTAAGCCCCTGAAGGCAATCCGCCGGCATCGAGGACGGTCCGAACAGGTTGCGCGATGGTCTGAAGCACCAAACGGCCATTCAGGTCGCTCACCGAGATTTCGCTTCCTGCAAGCAAACCTTCGAGCACAATGCGCTCATCGGCAGGTGATGGGTGCAGTTTGAAGTCGTCCTGGTTCGCGGACGCATTGATCGAGGTGGTGCCATCGAGTGCATAGATGTACACCATCTGGTATGCGAAGGCGGCTCCACCGGACCGATTGGCCACCATGTAGAGCCGGTCGCCTGAACAGAAGAGGCCGCGCGGCGATTGGTCGTTGTCGCTGTCGGGGAGCGGGACCGAACCAAGGAGCTGCTCGCTGGCGAGGTCGTAGGCGTAAATCCGCTCGAGGTCGCCATTCAGATTGTCGGTGACGTAAAAGAGCGTGTCGCCGCGCAGCGCGATACCGTACGGCTGCTCGCCCATGAGCGGTACCGTGTCGATGGGCGCAGGATCGCCTGGCACCCACTTGTAGGCGTAGGCATAGGGGTATACATCAAAGTCAGGGTAGTACGTGGTGTACCACACCGCGCTGCCATCGGCGCAGAGGTCTCCGATCCCCGAAGAGTTGCCCCCGATCACGGCCGGGAATGTCCAGGAGTTGAGCAGCGCTCCGCTGAGGCTTACTTCAAAGAGCCTTGCACCGCCTGTGGTGAAGTCCTCGGCCAGTAAGTAAGAGTCCGGCTTGCGGATCAGGCCGTGATTGAAGTCGTAGCCTGATGGCAGCGAGCCGAGGATGGTGCCGGTATGATCGGAGTAGTGCACGTTGCCGCTGAAGTCAGCACCAAGGAAGATGGTATCCGGCGTGACGTGGATGCCCCAGAAACCTTGGTTGAGTCCTTCGTAGGAGATACTGTCGATCAGCACTTGCGCCTTACAGAAGATTGGCGCTGCGGAAACGATTGCGAGCGCGATGGTTGAACGGCGCATGGAGAGGGCTCTGCTTGTTGGTGGTTGCGGAAATTGTGGCGCAAGGGGAGTGGCGAAGTGCATGCGCTGGGATGGCGGCCTACAAGGCCAATGCGCAGTTCACCGCGGCCGACGCGTTGATATTGCCGTAGCCCTTGCTGCTGCTGGGCGAGCTGGCGAACTGCGCGGTGCTGGTGAGGCATTGCAGCACCTGCTCGCGCGTTGCGCTCGGCTTCACGCTCCATACCAACGCGGCGATGCCTGCTGCCGTGCTGGTAGCGCTGCTGCTGCCTCCGATGTAGGTGGGCGTTGTGCCGCTGGGCGGAAGGCTGAGCGAATTGCGGCTGCTGCTCGCGTTGCGCTCCATGCAGATGGTGAGGTCGACCTGGCTGCCGTCGTGGCAGCTGGAGCATTTCGCCCCGCTCTCCTTCACGCCGGTCACGGCCACGCATTTGGTCAGCGCTGCAGGGTAGATCACGCCCCACCAGGTGGTCCAGCTGAAGCTGGTGCCGGCGGCAGCCATGATCATCTTGCCTTTTCCATAGGCGTAGTTCACGCCATCGCTCAGCACGCTGCTGCTGAAAGGCGATCCGATGCTCATGCTGATCACGCGCACCGATGTGTTATCGCCCATCTGGATCAGGGCGTTCTTCACGGCCGTCTTCTCGCTGCTCAGGTTGAGCACCACATCCTCGCAGCCGCGCAGGAACACGAGGTTGCTGCGGTAGGCCACGCCGGTTGCAGCCCCATTCCCGTTTCGCGGGCCCACGGCCTGGCCGCTCATGCTGGTGCCGTGCGTGCAGCTGCTGTAGGCCGAGCCGCCGAACGTGTAGCCTGCGCTCATGGTGCGGCCCACATTGCTGTCGCCGTTGTTGAAATCACTCCCGATCAACGGCTGTGATGAACTGATCCCGGCGTCGATCACGCCCACGGTGATGCCGGCACCCGTTGCGCTATTCCAAGCTGCGGGCACCGAATGGTTGTTGAAGTTCCAGGGCAGCCGGGCATTCGGAGTGATCGTGGTGACGTCCGCTGCATTGAGCGCGGTGGTGGATCCGCTGCACCCGCTCGTACTGCGCCCGTCCTCTTGGCCAATCGCAGGCCAGTAATCCAACGGCTCGAGGTAGCGCACGTTGCGCAGGTTGCGCAGCATGGTGATCACGCGCTTATCGGTGATGCGCAAGGTGATGACCGGCAGCACGGGATCGTCCTCCACGAGGATGTTATCTAGTGTGATGCGCCCGGTGGTGCGTCCGCTGTTGAGCTCAGTGAGCACCCGGTCGATGAGCGCATCATGCACGGCCCTCCACGGCGTGCTCTGGATATTGATGGCATGCAGGGCATCCTCAACGCCGCTCGCGCCGGCAGGCTGGTAGCCGATGGCCAAGCTGTGGTCGTTGTACTGAACAGCGCTCCATAAGGTGCGCATGTCAACCCATTCCCATCGGAAGTCGTTGCGTGCCTCGAGCAGGCTGATCACGGTTCGGTCCAAATCGGCTTGCGTGAGCGGTTCGCCGTCGGGCACGGTCTGCGGATCGGATCGCTCTTGCAGCACAGGGCCTTGTCCTGCCTCGGCTGATTCATTCAGTTCTTCGCGACGGCAGGCGATCAAGGAGCTTGCGATCAGCAGGAGGGCGAGGGTGCGGCGCATGGGTTGGGGTTGAAGTGTGCGACGAAAGCTATCCCGCCGGCCCGACACCGCCAAACCTTGGCGATTGCCCTCCGCGGTTTGGCAGAGTGAATCGTGTCGGACCAGTGCATGAGCAACCGCAACGCCGCGGCTTCGTCACCAAGGCAGGAAGGGTAGTTTTGAATCCTCATGCGCTCGATCACGTGTAGAATCGGAATGGCTGCGGCCCGTTCGGCTGTTGTGTTGGCCTTGGCCTCTGCCGCACCCGCCGCTGCGCAGACCTTCCCCTTCACCAGCGGGCCTATCCCGATGTGCGACACCAGCACCTTCACCGCCAACGTGAGCGGTATTGGCTGGTTGATCACCCCGAACGGCTGGAACTGGGGTCCATATGTCGATAATGTGGTGCTGAACATCACCACCAACCATCCCCAGACGCTGCAGATCACGCTCACCTCACCGTCGGGCACCACCTTGCTCCTCTCGGCCTTCAATGGCGCGGGTGGCGTGAACTATACCAACACGACCTTTCCGTATTGGGGTGGGAACAACATCACCACGGCGTCCGCACCCTTCACGGGTTTCTACAACCCGCAAGTGGGCACCTTGGATGTCTTCTCCGGCGAAAATGCCGATGGCACATGGACGATCACGGTCATCGATACCGCCTGTGCCGGCGGTGGAACGGATCCTAGTGGCGGCCCATGGAATCCCGGCTGGTTCACCGGCGGCAATGGCACGGGTGCCTTCTCATTCGGTTTCAGCAGCCCGCCGCCGCCTTGCACCATCGACATGGGCTGGCCAACTGCAGCGATTTGCCAGGGTGAGACAGTGGATGTGCTCGGTTATTTCGAGGACAATTGGTGGTGGGATCCGAGCTCAACGGTGAACGTGTACATCGATTGGGGAGGCCAGACGGTGCCCGACCCATATGCCGTGGGTGCTTCTGGCACCTATTACATCGAAGTCAGTGACTGGTGGAATGGCTGTACCTATTATGGCTACTACAATGTGAGTGTGGGGACAGCGATCACCCTTGGTCCAGACCAATTCGTGGCGGAGTGCAGTGGTGCGGGCCCGGTGAATCTGACGACTTACTTCAACACTGCTGGCGCCACTGGTCAAGCATGGACACTGGATGGCGTGGCAATACCCGCAGCAACCGCAGCGGCAGCAACGGCACCCGGCCTTTATGAGCTGACAGCCTCAAATACCGGTTGCAGTGATGTAGCGCAGGTCATTCTGTCCTTCAATAGCGATCCCGTTCTGGGTCCTGACCAAGCGGTGACCATCTGCCAGGGCAGCAGCACCGATCTCGCCTCGCTCTTTGATACGGGTGGCCTTTTGGCCGCTTGGACCCTCGATGGAGGGCCCATACCGCCACCAACTGCCGCAACGCAAGCCGGCGTGTATACTGTCAGCGTCACCACCGCCGATGGCTGCACCGATGTCGCTGAAGCGGTCCTGGATGTTCAACCACCTCCAGCGCTCGGCGCCGATCAAGCAGTTGGCCTGTGCAGTGGAACCACAACCGACCTCGCATCGCTCTTCGTTACAACCGGATTGACCACGGCTTGGACCTTCAATGGTGCGCCGTTGGGCAATCCCGGCGCTGCTAGTGTTGATGGCGTTTACCAACTGGTGGCCGCTGATGCAAATGGCTGCGCCGACACTGCGATGGTGACCGTGACGCTCTGGCTCGGCCCGGCCCTAGGCGCTGATGAAGTGGCATCCACCTGCGTCGGCGGATCCATAGATCTCACCGCTTTCTACAGCACCGTCGGGTTGGCTGCGGCGTGGACCTTGGGCGGTGCAGCGGTGGCCGATCCCACCGCCGTGACGGCCGCCGGCGCCTACACCCTTACCGTCACCGATGGGAATGGCTGCACCGATGCCGCGAACGTCGTGGTGTCAATCGCTGCGAACCCGGTGCTTGGTCCTGATCAGCAAGTGACCGCCTGCGATAACGAAGCCGTGGACCTCACGCAACTGTATGCCACAGGTGCCAGCACCCCGTCATGGACATTGAACGGCGCAGCGGTTGCGGATCCCACGGTTGTGACGGCTGCGGGGAGCTATCAGATCACCTTGACCAACGCTGCTGGATGCTCCTCCACGGCTTTGGTCACGGTGCAATTCAATCCTTCGCCGTCGCTCGGCGCTGATGTGGAGGTCGGCATCTGCTATGGCACCACGCATGATCTCACCTCGGAATACAACACGACGGGCCTCACCACGGAATGGTGGATGGATGGAGCGCCGTTCGGCGATCCCGCTGCAGCTGATGCGAGCGGCGGGTATCAGCTCGTGGCCAGCAACGGATTCGGTTGCACTGACACGGCCATGATCGCATTGGTGGTGCATGACAACCCTGATCTCGGCCCCGATCAGTCCTTTGAGCTCTGCCCTTGGCACACGCTTGACCTGAGCACGGTGTTCCCGGTGCAGGGCATGATCGCGAGCTACATGCTCGATAGCCTTGAAGTGGCGGATCCAAGCGCGGTAACGGATAGTGGCGCCTATGTGGTGCGGGTCACCGATGCGAACGGCTGCTCCGATGAGTCCATGGCGAACGTCCAGCCCATCGAGTGCCTCTGTGAGGCCGACTTTGAGGCGGAGGCCCGTTGCATCCAGGAGCCAGCGCGATTCACGCTTCTGGCGGATAGCACCGTCCTCTCGGCGCAATGGTCTTTCGGCGGCGCGGCGGATGCCAATTCTCAAATCGATCCGCAAGTGATGTTCAGCGCGGAAGGCGAGGTGGACGTGACGTTGATCGTGGCTCTGAGCTGCGGAGTGGATACCCTTGAGCGCACGATCACCTTGGACGACTGCTCCGATTCGTGCAGCGTATGGATCCCGAATGCCTTCACACCGGACTTCGACGACCGGAACGATTGGTGGACCGTGGTGGGCGAATGCGAGCCGGAGGAATTCCTGATCATGGTCTTCGACCGCTGGGGCGAACTCATCTTCCGGTCTGAGGACCCCGAAGAGAAATGGGACGGCACCTACGCGGGTGCGGTCTCGCAGGACGGGGTGTACGTGTACCGTGCGTACTACAAGCTGCCTTATCAGGGTCGCAAATCGGAGATCGGCCACGTGACGCTGTTGCGCTGAGCCGTGGTCACACGTTGATCATTTCAACAAGGCTTCTCATTGCGCACGCCCATTGGCGGGAGATCATCGCGTACTGATCCGCCTAGCGCCCGGCCGCCGCTTCCTTCACCAGGATCAGGAACACCGGGAAGTGGTCGCTGTAGCCTGCTTGGTAATTATCGCCTACATAGGTGCGGAAAGGGTAGCCGGCGAAGTTGCCTTCCGCCTGGCGCAGGTACGGTTCGTTGAAGATGCGCACCCCGTAATAGCGGTACCGCCCACCGGCTCCGGTGACCAGCGCGGGTGAGATGCAGGCTTGATCGAAAAGGTTCCATGAGTCGCGCCAAGCGAGGGAACCGATGCCCTTCGAGAAGGGCTCATGCATGGGGTTGAAGAAGGTGCCGTTCACCGCCTTGGACTTGTCACCGTTCACGCGCAGGAAACGCACGACGCTCGCGTTGTTGGGATCGTCATTCAGGTCGCCCATGTACACGATGCGGGCATCGGCATTGATCGCCAGCAAGGAGTCGATGATGCGGCGGCCGAGCTCGGCGGCCAATTTGCGCTTGGGCGCGCTGCGCTTCTCGCCGCCACGACGGCTGGGCCAGTGCGCCACGATCACGTGCGTGGTGTCACCGTCGAGCACGCCGCTCACCAGCAATTGATCGCGCGTGCGGAAGCTCGTATCGTCAGGTGCTGTGAGGCGGTAGCTCTTGTGCGCGTAAACCTTGTACAGTGTCGGGTTGTACACAAGCGCAACGTCCACGCCACGACGGTCGGGGCCATCCACGTGCACCACCTTGTAGTTGCGGGCCTTCAGTGCATCACGCTTCACCAGGTCCTCGACGACGGTCCGGTTCTCCACCTCGGCCAGGCCCAGGATGGCCATGCCCTGCGGATGCAGCTCCTTGCCCATGCTGCCTATCACGCCGGCCACGCGGTCGAGCTTGCTCCAATACCGCGCACTGTTCCAATCCTTGGCTGTGCCGGGCAGGAACTCGGCATCGTCAACGCCGGGTGCATCGAGCGTGTCGTAGATGTTCTCCACGTTGTAGAAGCCCACGAGGGCAGCCTGGTATTCTTTCTTGTCCTGGCCGGTGGCGGCCAAGGGACACGCGAAAGCGAGGAGGAGTGCGTAGCGATGGGTCATGATAGCGGCGGCGAAGCTAGGCGTCGCGGCAGACGAAGACCGTGCCGGGCGCCGGGTGTTAAGGGAAGGTGACGGCTTCTGAGCCGTTGATCATTCCGGGAACAGCAAGGGGTGCCGTTCGTTGTAGAGCCGCAGGAACCGGAAGAGCGCCTCATCGCTGTTGCGCGCTTTCTTTGGCAAGGCATCGAACTCCGCAAGCAGCACCGGATCGTGCTGGAGCGCCAGTCGCATGCCCACTGCAGTGAATGGCAGTGCGCGGCCGGTGTCCATATCGATGACCTGTTGCACGAGCACTGTTCGGTTCACCGTGCCCGGACCGTACATCCAGGGGTCCCAGTCGCGGTAGCTCTGCTCATACACCATGTGCGCCAGGCTGCCCATTTGCCCGATGCGGTAGAAACCGTTCCCGGCCGCCACGTATACCACGCCGCGCTGACTGAAGCCCCAGATGCGGCTCATTCGAATCGTCTCCACGGTGCCGCTGTCCGTGCGGTAGCGCAGGCGGCTGAGCGCGCCCCGCAGGTCGGTCACCGCAATGCCTTGGTCATCGGCGATGCGGGCGAGTGCCACCGACGGTGCATTCAGACGGAAGGCCGTGAAGTCGAAGTACACGCCTTCACGCAGCTGCGTGCCGGCTTTGTAGGTGACCCAGATCGTGTCCTGCTGCGCAAGAACATGGTGGGAGAGGAAAGAGCCGCATGCAGCAGCAAGTGACCAGCAGAAAGAAGCGCGGATGATCGCTTTCGACGGGAGCCGTGTCTTCTGGAAATTCAGTCCGCAACGAAGGGTCATGTTGCCCTCAATGGCTCCTCGCTCAGTGGATCGCCGCTTTAGCATTCTTCATTCTGCATCCTTCATTCTTCATTTCTCTCCTCCTCACCCCGCCACTTCCTGATCCATGCCACCACCTCATCCGGGGCTTGCGCATGCACCCAATGACCGGCGAAGGGCACGGTCTCCACCCGGCTGTTCACGAATTGCTCTTTTATGGCAGGGATGTCCTCGCGCAGGATATAGTCGCTCTGGCCGCCGCGCACGAAGAGCGTGGGTACGCGCACGGTCTCTGGGCCAATGGAGGCGAGGATGGCATAGAGGTCTCGCCGCAGGCCCTCCACATTCATGCGCCAGTTCAGTTGCCCTTCATCCTTCCAATAGAGGTTCTTCAACAGGAACTGCACCACACCGGGCTCTTTCACGCGTTGCGCGATGTGCGCCTCAACGTCCTTGCGCGTGCGACCGGGGCTGAGGTCGGCGGTGCGCAAGGCCTCGATGATGTGCGCGTGGTTGTTCGCATGCTCCTTCGGGCTGATATCGATCACCACCAGGTGCTTCAGCAGCTCGGGCCAGCGCTGCGCGAAGAGCATGGCAGTCTTGCCGCCCATGCTGTGGCCAACGAGCACGATGTCCTTCAACCCAAGGCCAGCGACCAGCGCATGCACATCGGCGGCCATGGCGGGATACGAAGTCCCTTCGGTGTGCGGCGAACGGCCATGGTCGCGCAGGTCAACGAGCAGCACGTCGAGCGGCGCTGCGCCGTTGTTGGGCTCGCTCAGCTCTTTGCCGATGCTGCCCCAATTGTCGCTGGTGCCGAAGAGGCCGTGCAGGATCACCACGGGAGTGGCTCCGGGCACGCCAAGCCGTCGGTAATGCAGATCGACCGTGCTCATCGCAGCTCGCGCAGGTAGAGTTGCACCGTGTTCTCCATACCGAAGGTGAGCGCATCGCAGATCAGCGCGTGGCCTATGGAGACCTCCTGCACTGCGGGCACCTGCTGCACGAACCAAGCGAGGTTCCCCAAACTGAGGTCATGGCCCGCATTCACGGCAAGCCCGAATTCCTTTGCCCTGAGCGCTGCTTCGGCGAACGGCGCAGCCGCCGCTGAGCGATCATGGGCATACTGCGCGGCGTAGGGCTCCGTGTACAATTCAATCCGGTCCGCTCCGGTTTCGGCGGCGTGCGCGATCAGTTCCAGGTCCGTCTCCATGAAGATGGATGTGCGGATGCCTTCGGCCTTGAACCGGGCGATCACCTCGCGCAGCAGTGCTTTCTGGCCGCGTGCGTCCCACCCCGCATTGCTGGTGAGCACGCCCGGCGGATCAGGCACCAGCGTCACTTGGTCGGGTCGGCATGCCAGCACCAGCGCGATGAAGTCGTCGCTCGGATAGCCCTCGATGTTGTACTCGGTGGTCACCAGCGCTCGGAGTTCGAGGGCATCGGCACGGCGGATGTGCCGCTCATCGGGCCGCGGATGCACCGTGATCCCTTGTGCGCCGAATCGCTGGATATCGACCGCCCAGCGCAGCACATCGGGATTGTTGCCGCCCCGCGCATTGCGCAAGGTGGCCAGCTTGTTGATGTTCACGCTCAGTCGCGTCAGCTCGCTGCCTTTACTTTGGTCCGCCCGCTTACGGGTGCGCAAAAGTAGAGGCCCGCCCCCCCGCTCTTCGAGAACATGCACGCCATCGACCTCATCACCGCCGACATCCCGCCGCTCCGTCCTCAGGACGATGTGAGCCGCGCCATGGATTGGATGGAGGAGTTCAAGGTGAGCCACCTGCCGGTGGTGGAGGGGCGCAGGCTCGTGGGCATCGTGAAGGACCAGGAACTGGTGGACCGCAACGATTCGCGCGCCACGGTAGCGAGCGTGATGGACAGCGTGGAGATCCCCTTCGCGCGCGGGGGACAGCACATCTATGAGGTGATGAAGCTCTTCAGCGAGCGTGGCCTCACCGTGGTGCCCGTGCTCGACGACATGGGCGTGTACCAAGGTGCCATCACCGAGCACGAAGCGCTCAAGCGGCTCGCGCAGGTCACCAACATCCACGAGCCGGGCAGCATCGTGGTGCTCGAGATGAACCAACAGGACTACAGCCTCTTCGAGATCGCCCGCTTGGTGGAATCGAATGACTGCAAGGTGCTGAGCGTTCACACCCACACGCTGCCCGATTCCACCCGCGTAGAGGTCACGCTGAAGATCAACCGCGAGGACATCAGCGATGTGCTGCGCAGCTTCGAGCGGTACGAGTACTTCGTGAAGAGCACCTATCAGGGCAGCAAGCTCCACGAGGACCTCCGCGGCCGCTTCGATGAGCTGATGAGGTACATTAATCTTTGAAGGTTGAGGATCGGTGGTTGGGGTTGGTTGAGGGTTTCCACTTCCGCGACCTGCTCTTGGGATTCATGGGCAGCGAGTTCAGCCCGCGACCGGCATCGGGTTCACCCAGCAAGCCCCGGCCAGCCAATGCAAGTCGCCCCATCTTCGCCGCCATGACGCGCGCCACGGCCATGCTATGCGCCCTCTGCCTAACCGCAGTCGTTGCCGTGGGGCAGGCCGCGCCGCCGCAACGGGTCATAGTGGTCGGCATCGCGATCAACGGCAACAAAGCCACCAAGGACCGGATCATCCTCCGCGAGATGCTGGTGCAGGAAAGCGACACGCTGGAGGCCACGGTGCTCACGGATCGCATGGAGCGCAGCCGCCAGAACCTCATGAACACGGGGCTCTTCAACACGGTCACCGTGCTGCCGCTGTACCTCGATCTGCAGCAGGCCATGGTGGAGGTGACGGTGCATGAGCGATGGACCATCTGGCCCTCGCCGATCTTCCAGCTCGCCGATCCCAATTTCAACACCTGGTGGCGCACCTTCGACCGGGATCCCGATCGCGTGAATTATGGCGCCTATCTCTACAAGTACAATTTCCGCGGGCGGAACGAGACGGTGTACATCAAGGCCCAGTTCGGCTACACGCGGCAGTTCGGCCTGCGTTATAAAGTGCCGGGCGTCGATCGCAAAGGGCGATTCGGCTTGAGCATCGGCGCGCATTACACCGAGCAGGCCGAGGTCGCCGCCGGCACCGCCGGCAACCGGCGCGTGCTCTTGCGCCGCTCCGATGGGCCCAACCGCGACGAGCAGAAGGCCGATCTGGAATTGAGCCTGCGACGCAACCACGATGTGCGCCATTTCCTGCGCGCGGCTTTCATACAGGCCAGCGTGGCCGACACCGTGATCGCAACAGCCTCCGACTATTTCAACGGCGATGCCTCCTCCGCGCGCTACTTATCCCTCGGTTATGGCTTCACGTGGGATCGCCGCGACCTGCGCATCTATCCGCGCGCGGGCCACTATGCCGAAGCACGCATCGATCGCCTCGGGCTGGGCCTGCTCAGCGATAATGCACCCGACGTCACCACGGCGTACGCCACGGTGAAGAAATGGTGGAAGCTCAGTGACCCCATCACCCTCGCCCTCGGCGTGCGCGGCAAGCACACCTGGGGCACGCCTCCCTATTACGCGCAAGAGGGACTCGGTTATGGGCACTTCGTGCGTGGCTATGAGTACTACGTGATCGATGGCGAGCACTTCACCCTTGGCAAGGCCAACGCCGTGTTCCAGCTCGTCAGGCCGCGCAACCAGCGCGCGGAGTTCATGCCTGCGGAAGCCTTCCGCTCGCTCTACTTCGCCGTATACCTGAACGTGTTCGCGGATGCAGGCCGCGTGTGGGACAGCCGATACGCCGATGCCAACTTCCTCGCCGGCCAGTGGATGAGCGGCTACGGCATCGGCCTTGACCTGGTGACCAGCTACGACCAAGTGGTGCGCACCGAATACACGCTCAATGCGCTGGGCGAACACGGCTTCTTCCTACATTTCTCGCAACCCTTCTGAACGATGCGCTCAGCAGTACACGGACGCGATATGGAGCGCGGCATGGCACCGGTGCTGGCCGAGGCCCTCGGGCGCATGCACCGCGCTGGCATCACTCCCGTGCTCACGCGATCGCTGGCAGAATGGCTCTCGGCCTGCGATGTGCCCGTGACCGATGCCGTGCTGACCGAAACCGATCCAGCGCGGCAGGACATCGACCTCTGCATCAGCCTCGGTGGCGATGGCACCTTGCTCGATACGGTGGCGCTGCTGGGCCGATCCGGGATTCCCGTGATCGGCATCAACCTCGGTCGCCTCGGATTCTTGAGCAACGTCCGTCACGAGGACATGGATGCCGCACTCGCTGCGCTGAAGCTGGGACGGTACGCGCTGCAGGACCGGACGCTCCTGCAGGTGACCGGTCATGGAGAACTGCTCGGCACGAATGACTTCGCGCTCAACGAGGTCAGCATCCATAAGCGCGACACCAGCAGCATGATCAGCGTGCGTGTCTTCCTCGGCGACGATTACCTGAACACCTATTGGAGCGATGGCCTCATCATTGCCACGCCCACCGGCAGCACCGCCTATTCGCTCAGTTGCGGCGGGCCCATCCTGTATCCCACGAGCGATGCGCTGGTGATCAATCCCATCTCGCCGCACAACCTGAATGTGCGGCCCTTCGTGGTGCCGGACCACTATACGATCCGCTTGGAACTGGAGGCGCGCGGCGATCGCTGCTTGCTGAACCTCGATGCGCGCGGCCATACCATCGATGGACGCGCCACCGTCACCATCCGCCGTGCGCCATTCACCGTGAAGATGGCGCAGCTCGAGGGCCACGATTTCCTGCGCACCCTGCGCGAGAAACTCAATTGGGGTCTCGATCCGCGCAGCGGCGCGGCGTGATCAGCCTTCCTTGAACCAGCCCGCATACATGCCGTAATTGCGTGCGATGCGCTCGATTTCGTTCTGCGAGAGATCAGCGCTTACGGGCCCGATTCGCTTGGCGGGCACGCCGGCCATGAGGCTGCCGGGCTCCACCACGGTGCCCTGCGTCACCACGGCGCCAGCGGCGATCACGCTGCCGCTGCCGATCACTGCCAGATCCATGACGATGGCGCCCATGCCGATCAGCACCTTGTCGTGCACCGTGCAGCCGTGGACGATGGCGTTGTGACCGATGCTCACGTCGTTGCCGATGCTGAGGCCGCACTTCTCATAGGTGCAATGCAGCACCGCGCCGTCCTGGATGTTCACGCGGTGGCCGATGCGGATGCTATTCACATCGCCGCGCACCACGGCGTTGTACCACACGCTGCAGCCATCGCCCATCACGGTATCGCCGATCACCACGGCGGTCTCGGCCAAGAAGCAATCGTTGCCCAATTTCGGGTTGCAACCGCGTACGGATCGGATCAATGGCATGTTTGGGTGTTGATGGCTTGTGGTGCAACCTACAACCCTGGACCCGCTCAACCTGCGACCTGCGCTCAGGGCAACTTCCCGCACCCTTCCTTCTGGCAGCAAGCAGGCAGCTTTTCGAAGGCTTTGGGATCGCCGGGCGTGCCATCCGCAGCGTAGCCGAGCGTGATCAGCGCGGCGCGGAGCTTCTCGGGCGAATTCTTCTTCGCATCGTACTCCACATGCACCGTGCTCGTGGCGAGGTCCACGCTCACCTTCTTCACGCCCTTCTCGTAGATCATCTCTTTCTCGATGGTCTCTTTGCACATGTCGCAGACGGTGCTGCTCACGATGTCGAGGTGCTCGGACTTCTTCTGCGCGCTGGCGATCCCCGCAAGGAGCAGGGCGAGCGCGATGAACAGGGTTCTCATGGTTGCTTGGTGTTGCGTTTGATGGAGTAGCGGAGCCCGCCATAGAGCATGGCTTTGTTCGTGGGGCCCCAGATCAGGCTGGCGTCAAAGTACGGGCCATAGGGGTCATCCGGTGCGATGACTTGCTGCTGCTGCAGGGTACTGGTGAGGTTCTCGCCGCCGAGGTAGATCTCGAGCGCGCCTGTGGAATAGGTGAGCTGCGCGTGCAAGGTGGCGAAGGCGGGCGAGCGCTCCGGGAAGCGCAGCTCTTCGGTGGGGTTCGGGCGCGTGCCGGGCAGGCGGCCTTCGCCGAAGAGATTCAAGTTGATGTCGAATCGCCAATGCTCGGCAGGGCTGGTGAACGCCAGGTCGATGAGGCCGCGGTGGCTGGGCGTGAAGGGGCGTTCGAGCAAGCGGCCATCGTAGGTGGAGCGCACCTCGTACCAGCGATGGCTCAGCTTCAGCTGGAAGGCGCGCGATAGATCCACCTGCACATCGGTGAGCACGCTGTTGGCGAACGATTGCCCGTCGAGCATGTAGAGCGCGAGGGTGAGCGGGTCGCGGTCCATGTCGGCGATCACCTGCTGCGTGAAGCGCGTGTGATAGGCGTCGATTCCGATGGCCCATTTGCGGTCGAGCCATTTGAATTTGCGCAGCGCGCTGGCGCCGAAGTTCCAGGCGCGTTCCATGCCGAGCGTTCCTTCCAGCGCGATGTAGCGCGAGCTCGCCATCACGGCGGCGTTCTCCACCAGTGGGTTCGCGGTGCGGAAGCCATGCCCGATGCTGGCGCGCAGCACGGTGAGCGGGTTCACGTCGTACTTCGCATGCACCCGTGGGCTGAGCACGTTGCCGAATCGGTCGTTCGCGTCGAAGCGCAGTCCGCTCACCACGGTGAGACGCTCGCGCTTCAAGGTGTGCTCCGCGAAGGCCCCCGGCATTCGCTCGGTGCGGCCCAGGTCGAGGTATTGGAGTGTGTCGGTGGGCGCATCATGGCGCAGACTCGCGAAGCGCTCATCGTAATCGTCGTACTGGAAGCTCAGGCCGGCCTTGACCTGGTCGTTGCCATCGCGCAACAATTGCTGGTACACGGCGCTGGCGTACGCACTGCGCTGCTCGCCTGCGTAGCTGCGCAGCCCATAGGTCGAATTCGATTCGTGCCAGCGCCCGCTCGCGATCAAACCGATGCTCTTGCTCGCATCGCCCTTGAACACCCAGCCATGCTTCGCGATGCCATCGAGCATGCGGTTGAGCACATCGATGCGGTACAGCCCCATGCCGTGATGCGCGTGCCCATTGTCAGCAGCATGCATCGCATCCTGCCCGCCCACGCGCTCGTCATGCACGGCGCGCACGGTGAACTGCCCGCTCTTGCGCTCGCCGAGGTGCATCCACCGGTTCATGACATTCACGCGTTTGGTGCGCGGCATGTCGAGCAGCCCATCGCTGTTCTGGTCCATGGCCCGATCGAACCAGTTGCCATGCACGAGCAGCAGGTTCGCGCTGTTGGCACCGGTACGCTGCGCGGCATGGACGTTGGCTTCCATGCGCCCTTGGCTGTTGCCATAGAGGTTCACGAAGAGCGGCGGCTCATCCAGCGGATTGAGCAGGCAGAGGTCGATCTGCCCCGTCATTGCATTCGGACCGTTCACCGCGGTGCCTGCGCCCTTGCTCAGGTTGATGTCCTTGATCCAGGTGCCGGGAATGAGCGTGAGGCCGCTGCTGGTGCTGAGGCCGCGCACGAAGGGGATGTTCTCGAGGCTCATCTGCGCGTACTTGCCATCGAGGCCGAGCATGCGGATGGTCTTGGTGCCGGAGACCGCATCGCTGTAGTTCACATCCACCGTGGCGTTGGTCTCGAAGCTCTCGCTGAGATCGCAGCAGGCGGCGCGCTTCAGCTCCTTCTGGCCGATCTGTTCGGTGGCGTTGATGCTGCGCGTGCTGAGCTGCGTGCCCTGGGTGCGCTCCACCACTTCAAACGGACCAATGGCCGCGGCCCAGCGCAGCTTGAAGGTCATTGCGGCGGCCGGTGCTTGCATCAGCTTGAGCGTATCCGGCTTGTATCCAACGAAGGACGCGACCAGGCTCGCCGGCCATTGCGCGGGCGATTCGATGGTGAAGGCCCCGTTCATATCGGCTGATGTGCCCTGCGTCGTGCCCAGCCAATAGATGTTGGCTCCGGGCAGGACCTCGCCGGAATCGGCGGCCTTCACCGTGCCGGTGATGGTTTGTGCGTGCGTTCCAGCAGCGAACCGCGGAAGCTGCAGCAGCAGAAGCAGGAGTAAAGGAGGAATTCGATGGAAAGGCATTCGTGTCCTTGAACGTTGAACGGAGCGTGACCGGGCCGCGAGGGCCAAGAAGCCGCGCCGCTTAGATCAAGAACACGCCGATCAGCGCCAAGCGTTCGAGGCCCAGCAAGGGCGGCGGACGGCTATCGAGCCAGCGCAACGGTTGACGCTCGAAGGCAACCGCATCCCAAGTCGGGGCCGTATCGGTCACCGGAAGGGCGACCAGGTCGAAGGTGGCCGATGGAAGGAGCTCCACGCGATCGGCGGTGGCCTGCACGAGTTCGCAGCAGGTGGCGCCGATCATGGTGCCATCGCCGTGCTCCTCTTCAGGGCAGCAATCATCGGCAAGGCCCAGGCTGAGCACGCTGTGCCCGCTGATGAGGCAACTCATGCGCGAAACCGTGAGCCCGCTGGTGGCCAGCAGCAGCAGCATGGCCAACGAGGCCAGCATCCATCGGTTCTTCTTCAGCTCGCGCATTGCGGCGCTAAAGTAGGGCGGTATCCCGAGCCTGATCGCCAACAATCCTTACAGCGCCTTGGGAGGCCACCAGTCTACATTCGCGGTCGCCATGCAAGCCACTGAGCCAATGATCACCGGTAAGCGCCCGCCGGTAACCGTGTACGCAGAGTCCACGCCGAACCCGACCACCATGCGGTTCGTGAGCAGCCGCCTGCTGGTGCCCGATGGTCGCATCCTCGAGTTCCGCTCGCCCAACGAGCCAGCAGGTGTTTCGCCATTGGCGGAGAAGGTCTTCAACCTGCCTTTCGTCACCGGCGTGCTCCTGAGCGGCAACTTCATCAGCGTCACCAAGAACAACTCGGTCGATTGGGACCTGGTGCAGTTGGAGCTGCGCGAGTACATCCAAGAGTTCCTGAACACCGATGGTCGCGTGGTGTACGATGATGCACCTGCACAGGCCCTGGCCGATGCCAACGAGCGCGCGAGCTCGCATGCCGAAGCGAAGGGACCTGACGACGAGAAGATCATCCGCGTGCTGGAGGAATACATCCGCCCTGCGGTGGAGGGCGACGGCGGCCACATCGCCTTCCGCTCCTTCATCGACGGTCAGGTGACGGTCTCCCTGCGCGGATCGTGCAGCGGATGCCCGAGCAGCATGGTCACGCTGAAGCAAGGCATCGAGAACCTGCTGAAGCACGAGGTGCCGGGTGTGCGGGAGGTGGTGGCGGAGGAATTGTAGTGCCCTCATCGGACACAGGAATCACGGTCTACTTTCGTCATCCTTCCACATGCGATCATGAGGAGCTTGCTGTTGAGCATTGCTGCGACAGGCTGCCTGTTTGCCGAGGCGCAGATCACCTATTCCGTGCAGGATGGCGACTGGAGCGACCCCGCCACCTGGGATTGCAACTGCATACCCGAAGTGCACAACGCGGAGGTGCTTCACCAAGTGCGCATCGCTGGCAACACCTTCCTCATGCAGCGCGTGCATGTGACTCCCGTGGGCAGCCTTTTCATGGATGAGTACTTTTCTGTGGTGATCATGGATACGGTCATCAACGACGGGCTCATGGACCTGATCGGTGACATCGACGTGGACTGGGCCATAATCAACAACAGCACCGTGCACATCGAGGGCGTCATGCACATCGACGGCGTGCTCACCATGGGCGGACCCGATGCGGCGCTCACGCTCGATGATATCGGCAACTACGATACGATCGAGGGAGAGGGCCGCATCTGCGTTTCGGGCTTCTCGGAGAACACCGGCACCATCCAGGGCGAGATCGATTTCTGCGACCTCACCCCCACGGTATCATCACCGCCCTTCATCGATATGAATTCCGGGACCGTGATGGGCTCGGTGACTTTTTGTGCAGAGGGAGGTTGTGGGCCGAATCCGGTGGCCGACCTCCAGCACACCCTGTTCGGCGTACGCATTTATCCGATTCCCACGCAGGACTGGTTGACTATTGAGGCACCTGCACAAGCGCGGATCACCCTGCTTGATTCCAGCGGCCGCGAGGTCCTTTCGGCGTTTTCGCCGCAATCGGGCCGGAGCACCTTAAGCATTTCATCGATTCCCTCAGGAGTTTATGTTGCTGAGAGGCGTGATGGAACTGTTCGGCAACGAATCCGCGTGGTGATCGCGCGGTGAGCAGGTCGATAAGGATCGAATAGGCCTAGCCCAAGAACGGATACCGATGGTCCGTCGCGGGAACAAAGGTCTCCTTGATCGTGCGTGGGCTCACCCAGCGGATCAGGTTGAGGTAGCTGCCCGCCTTGTCGTTGGTGCCGCTGCCGCGTGCGCCGCCGAAGGGCTGCTGGCCCACCACCGCGCCGGTGGGCTTGTCGTTGATGTAGAAATTGCCCGCGGCATGGCGCAGCACCTCTTGCGCTTCGACGATGCTCTTGCGGTCGTTGCTGATCACGGCGCCGGTGAGGGCGTACTCGCCGGTTGAATCGACCAGCTTGAGCGTCTCGCTCCACTTGGCCTCCGGGTACACATAGATGGTGAGCACCGGGCCGAAGATCTCCTCGCACATGGTCACGCTCTTCGGGTCCTTGGTCTCGGCAACGGTGGGCTCGATGAAGTAGCCGACCTTCTTGTCGTGCTTGCCGCCCGCGATGATCTTGATATTCTTCTTGTCGTGCTTCAGCGCATCGATGTAGCCGCTGATCTTGTCGAAGGCGCGCTCATCGATCACCGCGCCGATGAAGTTCGAGAAGTCGCGCGGGTCGCCCATCTTCATGTCGGCGAGGTCGGCGAGCAATTCCTTCTTCACATCGGGCCAGAGGTTGGCCGGGATATAGGCACGGCTGGCGGCGCTGCACTTCTGCCCTTGGAACTCAAAGGCGCCGCGGGAGAGCGCTGTGGCCACCACCTTGGCATCGGCGCTGGGGTGCGCGACCACGAAGTCCTTGCCGCCGGTCTCGCCTACGATGCGCGGGTAGCTGCGGTACTTGGGCAGGTTGCTCCCGATGGTCTGCCAGATGTGCCGGAACACGCCGGTGCTGCCGGTGAAGTGGATGCCCGCGAAGTCCTTGTGCGCGAAGATCTGCTCGCCCGCTACGGGGCCGTTCACATGCACCAGGTTGATCACGCCCGACGGCAGCCCCGCCGCCATGAAGATCTCCATGAGCACTTGTGCGCTGTAAGCCTGGGTGTCGGCGCATTTCCAGACCACGGTGTTGCCCATGAGGGCGCAGCTGGCGGGCAGGTTGCCGGCGATGGCCGTGAAATTGAAGGGCGTGAGCGCGAAAACGAAGCCCTCGAGCGCACGGTACTCCAAGCGGTTCCACACGCCGGGTGATGAGACAGGCTGATCACGGTAGATCTGCTCCGCATAGGCCACGTTGAAGCGCAGGAAGTCGATGAGCTCGCAAGCGGCGTCGATCTCGGCCTGGTAGGCGTTCTTGCCCTGGCCGAGCATGGTGGCGGCATTGATGCTCGCTCGATACGGGCCTGCGATGAGGTCGGCGGCCTTGAGCATGATCGCCGCGCGCTCTGCGAAGGGCATGTTCTCCCAATCGCGCTTGGCCTTGAGGGCGGCATCGATGGCGGCGCGCACGTGCTTCGCTTCACCGAAATGCGCGTTGCCCAGGTGGTGCGCGTGCTTGTGCGGCGGGCTCATGCGGCGCAGGTCCTTGGTCTCGATGGCATGCCCGGCGATGTGCATGGGCGCATCGATGCGCGCGCGCAGGCGGCGGTCCAGCTCGGCCTGCAGGGCAGCGCGCTCAGGCGTGTTGGGCGCGTAGGACAGGACGGGCTCGTTCTTCGGCTGGGGGACGTTGTATTGGCTCATCGGATCTTGAGGTGGATCGCGGCGAAGATACCCGACTCACTTGCCCGGGCCGGGTGCGCGAGGTTATGCTGATTGCACAATGGCCATGTACAGAGGCATGCCCAAGGTGATGTTGAATGGGAAGGTAACACCGAGTGCCATGGGGATATAGAGCCCGGGATCGGCCTTCGGGGCTGCCAGGCGCATGGCCGCAGGCACGGCGATGTAGCTTCCGCTGGCCGCCAGCGTGGCGAACATGAAACGGTCGCCTGCGCCCGGGGTGATGCAGCCGCTGATCCAGGCCACACCGCAACCGTTCACCATCGGGAGCAACAGGGCTACGGCGCTGGCGAACCATCCGTAGTCCCTGAAAGCCTTGAAGCGCGAGGCCGTTACCATGCCCATCTCGAGCAGGAACACCGCCAGGAATCCTTTGAAGATGTCCGTGGTGAAGGGTTTTATGCCCTCGGCCTGCTTGGTATCGGCCACGAGGCCGATGATGAGGCTACCGATGAGCATGAGTACGCTCCCGTTGGTGAAGGAGTGCTTGAGCATGTGGCTGAGGGTGGGCCTTTCAGTGCTCTCCTTATCGTAGCGCATCAGCAGCACCATGCCTACGATGATGGCCGGGCTCTCCATGAGCGCCATGATCGCCACCATGTGCCCGCTGAAGGGCAGCTCCTTCGCTTCCAGGAAACCGCTGGCGGCAACGAAGGTCACTGCGCTCACCGATCCATAGGCCGCTGCGATTGCCCCGGCGTTCTGAACGCCCAGCTTGCGCTTCAGCAGGAAGAAGGCATAGAAGGGATCGCTCGCGATGGCCATGCCGAAGAGCAGCTCGCTGATGAATTGCGCGTTCAGGTGCTCGTGCGCCAGTTCCTGTCCGCCCTTGAAGCCGATCGCGAAGAGCAGGTAGAGCGAGATGAACTTGATGGTGGTGGGCGGGATCTCCAGGTCGCTCTTCACGAGATGGGCCACGATGCCCAGCACGAAGAAGAGCAGCGTCGGGTTGGTGAGGTTCGAGAACAGGTGGGAGAAATCCATGTGTTCGTGCTAGCGGGCTTTCGATGCTAGGATGGTGAAGGAGCTCTTGAGCAGTGCTGAGTTCGGCACCGTGGTCATTGCTCCGTTGTCCTGCCGGATGAAGGTGAAGAAGTAGGTGATGTCCACGAGCTCGCCTTCCACCTCCTGTTCCCCGTCCTTCAGCCGGAGGCGGTCGTTGATCTTCACCGGATGCTGGAAGAACAGGACAAGGAAGGCGGTGATGTTCGAAAGGATCGACATCTCGGCGAAGAAGGCCACGCCAAGTACCGTGATCGCCGAAGCAGCGAAAAGGAGGATCTCGTTCTGCTTCACGCCCCAGATGGCGGTGAGCACGATGGCGATCAGTATCAAGAGCAGGAGGCGGATTAGGCGCATCACTTCGCGCTCCTCCTTGGCCTTGTAAGCCAGCTTCATCACAGCGCCGAGCACGAGCCAGCGGGACGTGGCCCTGACGACGAAGAACGTCGCCAGAGCCACGATTGATTCAATGATCTGGACGCGGTGATTGATTATGAAATCGTCCATCCTGATCGATTAGGGCACGAAGTAAGTGAAACTATTTGATATGTATAGTAATACTATATTCGCCCCCCGATGAACAACGTCCATCTTCACCTGCGGCCCGATCCAGCCCTTTCCCTCAAGGATCCCGAAGCCACGGAGCTGGGCCGTTCCATGCTCGTCGGCGGCCTGGAGCTGATGAATGAGCTGGGCCTGGAGGCCTTCACATTCAAGAAGCTCGGGGAACATATCGGATGCACGGAGGTGAGCCTCTACAAGTACTTCCCCAACAAGCATCGGCTCCTGCAGTACTATTTCCAGCTCTACTGGCTCTGGCTTCGGCAGCTCTGCGGACGCCATGCCGAGCAGGCGAAGGATCCACGTGCGGGGCTGGAGCGCGTGGTTGAATCCATTTGCGGCGTTTGGCCCAAGGAGCTCCCGCACGTGCAGCTCGAGCCGCGCGCCCTGCGCAAGCTGGTGATCGAGGAGGGCATGAAGAGCTACCTGCATAAGAACGTGGACGACGACAATGCGCGCCGCCTCTTCCTGCCTTACAAGGAGCTCAGCGCTTTCGTGGCAGAACGCATCACTGATTGCCGCGCCGATGTGCCTTGGCCGCGATCCTTCGCCACCACGGTGACCGAGATGGCGCATTCTCTTCCCTTCGCCATGGAGCACCTGCCTTCGCTCACCGAGCTCAGTAGTCGCAAGGACCTGAAGCTGCTGGCCCAGCACCTGCTGCACCGCACCTTACCTACATCGATCACGCGCAACCCCTCAAGAAGAAATGAATCGCACCATCACGGTCGCCAAAGGCGACGGCATCGGACCCGAGGTCACCGACGCCGTTCTCCGGATACTCGATGCCGCCGAATGCGGACTCACCTACGAGAACATCGAGGTGGGCGAGAAGGTGTACTTGAGCGGCAACAGCAGCGGCATTCCTGCTGGGTCATGGTCCTCACTGCGCAGGAACCCCGTGTTCCTGAAGGGGCCCATCACCACGCCGCAGGGCTCGGGATACAAGAGCCTGAATGTCACCATCCGCAAGACGCTCGGCCTCTATGCCAACGTTCGGCCGTGCCGCAGCTACCATCCCTTCGTGCGCACCCAGCATCCGGGCATGGACGTGGTGGTGGTGCGCGAGAACGAGGAGGACCTGTACGCCGGCATCGAGCACCGGCAGACCACCGACGTGTACCAATGCCTCAAAGTGCTCAGCCTTCCCGGCACGGAGAAGATTATACGGTATGCTTTCGAGTACGCGCGCAGCAACGGAAGGAAGAAGGTGACCTGCTTGGTGAAGGACAACATCATGAAGCTCACGGATGGGATGTTCGCGGATACGTTCCGTCGCTTGGGCAAAGAGTACCCCGGCCTGCAGCAGGAGATCCAGATCATCGACATCGGCACCGCGCGCGTGGCCACAAGGCCCGACCGTTACGATGTAATCGTGACACTCAACCTGTACGGCGACATCATCAGCGACGTCACCGCCGAGCTCACCGGCAGCGTTGGCATGGCGGGCAGCGCCAACATCGGCGACCGCATCAGCATGTTCGAGGCCATCCACGGCAGCGCGCCCGATATCGCCGGGAAGGGAATCGCCAACCCCAGCGCCATGCTCAATGCCGCATGCATGATGCTCGTGCATCTGGGCCTATCGGATAAGGCCGAGGCCATACAGAACGCGTGGCTCTGTGCGCTGGAGGACGGCCTGCACCCCAGCGACGTGTTCCAGGAAGGCGTGTCGAAGAAGCGCATGGGCACCAGCGAATTCGCCGATGCGGTGGTCGCGCGGCTCGGCAAGAATCCGCAGCAGCTCAAGAGCGTGGAGATGAAGGGCGGCGCCGCACCCGCTTACCGCTACGTGCGCCCGCAAGTGAAACGCGAGCTCTGCGGTGTGGATGTATTCGTTTGCGACCCCGTCAGCACGCCGGACGAACTCGCGGACAGGCTCCTGAAGGCATCGCGCGGCATGCTGAAGCTGAAGCTCATCACGAACCGCGGCGTGAAAGTGTGGCCACAGGGGTTCCCGGAGACCTTTTGCACCGATCACTGGCGCTGCCGCTTCGTGGGGCCCGATGCGGTAATCGGCATGGAGAAGGCCACTTACATGCCCATCGGGCACAGACAGATCCACCAATTGCTGCACCTGCTTACTGAAGCGCACATCGATACCGTGAAGACCGAGAACCTCTATCTCTTCGATGGTGTGAGGGGCTTCTCTCTCTAGGCCAAGGCGAATGACCCATGGCGAAGGGCACCTCCATGATCGGCCTGGAGCGCTTCGCCAACCGTTCCATTGGCGTGGCCACGCAGCATGGCAAAGAGCGCGTGATCGGCCCAGCGCTCATGAACGCCATCCCCTTGGCCGGTGTCCAGGTCATTCCCGACGTTGACACCGATCGCTTCGGCGCGTTCAGCGGGGAGGTGGAACGCGCACTCGATCCATTCGCGGCCTGCATCGCCAAAGCGAAGCACGGAGCCGAAGTGAGCGGCATGGACCTGGTGATCGCGAGCGAGGGCTCTTTCGGCCCCTACCCGCTGGCGCCCTTCATTTCCTGCGATGAGGAATTGCTGGTGCTCTACGGTGCGCGTGGCGACAAGGTCTTCTTCAAGAGGCATGTCTCGCTGGAAACGGTCTCGGCGGTGAGGCATGCACTACATGGCCGCAGGTGAACGCCTTCGCGGAGCGCATGAAGTTCCCCGGGCATGGGCTGGTGGTTCGCGCCAAGGAGAAGTGGTCGGCTGGCGATGCGATGCGGAAGGGCATCGTGGACCGTGACGCTCTCCAAAGCATTGCGGAGCGCCTCATCGCCAACCGCGGTTCCTGCTGGGTGGAAACGGATATGCGGGCCATGATGAACCCCACGCGGATGAAAGCGATCGGCGAAACGGCCGTTCGCTTCGCCGCAGAGCTGGGCGAGACCTGCCCGGTCTGCGGCGCCTGCTGGTTCCGCATCATCGGCACCCGTAGCGGCTTACCGTGCGCCTTATGCGGCTGGCCAACCGAGAGCATCCGCAGCATGGAGCGAGGCTGTTGGAATTGCAGCCATGTTCAGTACGCACCACGCCCGGATGGTAAGCAGGCGGAGGATCCGCAGCATTGCGGCTACTGCAATCCTTAAGTCGCCTCAATCCAGATTGTCGAAGCGGTAGATCGCATCCACAGGCGAACCTGCGGGCACATCGCAAATGGGTTTCACGATCCCGTCGCTCAAGCGGTAAGCCCATCCATGAAGATGCGGACCGCCACGGTCCTTCCATGCCTTCTGGATGATGCTGGTCTTCATGAGGTCGAAGACCTGCTCCTGCACATTCAGCTCCACCATGCGGTCCAAGCGGTCCTGTTCGGTGGGCTGGGCATCCACCTCGTCCTTGTGCAAGCGGTACACGTCCTTGATGTTGCGCAGCCACTTGTTGATGAGACCGAGCGATTGGTTCGTCATGGCCGCCTGCACGCCACCGCATCCGTAATGCCCGCACACGATCACGTGCTTCACCTTCAAGTACTCCACGGCATACTGCAGCACGCTCAAGAGGTTCAGGTCGGTATGCACCACCATGTTGGCGATGTTGCGGTGAACGAAGATCTCCCCGGGATTGGTGCCCGTGATCTCGTTGGCGGGCACACGACTGTCGCTGCATCCGATCCAGAGGAATTCGGGGCGCTGGATCTTCTCCAGTCGATGGAAGAAATCCGGGTCCTGGGAGACGGTGTTCTCCGCCCAGGCCTTGTTGTTCAGAAGGAGCTTATGGTAACTGTCCATGGGGTATGTGACTTTCAGGGTTTCCTATCGGCAAGCATGGTCCGTGGCGCTGCGGGCGCCTCACCGGGCCTTGGTGGCATGTTGAGCAATTGTAAGCGCAGGTTGCGCCCTCGGCAGTTGCTTGAAATCATCGACGTATCTCGCGGACATCAGGGTCCAGGTCGTATGATCGGCCACCATCGATCACCACGCGCGCGCCGTCGGGGATCTCGCTCAGCGTGCGCTTGATGCCCGCCTTGTTCAGGAAGGTGACATCCTCGCTGAGTTCGATGTAGATAGGCATGCCGGGCTTGTAGCGATGCGGGTCGTAGTGGAAGGGCACCTTGAAGTTCTTCCAAAGGATATGGATGAAGGCCAAGGCTAGGCCTAGGGCCACGCCGCGCAAGAGGTCGTTCGTGATGGCCATGAAGCCCACCGTCACGACGAATGGAATGAACTGCGGGAGCCCACTGCGCCACATGGCTGTGAATAGCGAAGGCTTCGCGAGCTTGTAACCCACCAGGAGCAGGATGGCGGCGAGGCTCGCGAGCGGGACCATGCGCAGCAGACCGGCGATGGCGAACACGGCGAGCATGAGCCATGTACCGTGCAGGATGGCGCTGAACTTGGTCTGACCACCGCTCTGGATATCGGCGGAGCTGCGCACGATCACCTGCGTGAGGGGCAGGCCGCCGAGCAGGCCGCTGATGATGTTTCCGGCGCCTTGCGCATAGAGCTCACGGTTGGCCGGTGTGATGCGCTTGCGGGTCCATCTTGTCGGTGGCCTCCACGCAAAGCAGGGTCTCGATGCTGGCCACGATGGCGATGGTGAAGGCAACACGCCAGAACGTGCCGTCGGCCAGTGCGCTGAAGGAAGGGAGGGCATAGGAGGCGGTGTCGAGCAGATCGGGTAGCGGCACATAGTGGTCGGCGCCGATTGCGAGCGCGGGGATGCCGTCGAAACCCATGGCCATGACGATTCCGAGCGCCACGGCGAGCAACGGTCCGGGCACGTACCGGAGCCATTGATTGCGCTGGATGACCGGCCGCTCCCAAGCCAGCATGAGCAGCAAGCAGGCCGCCGTGATCAGGAAGGCGCCCCAATTCGGGGTTTCCATGGCCACCATGATCTCTTGGAAGGTGTTGAGCTTGTCTGGCTGGTCGAAGCTCTCATCGCCCATAGGGTCCTTATCGTCACCGAACGCGTGCGGGATCTGCTTGAGGATGATGATGATGCCGATGCCCGCGAGCATGCCCTTGATGACTGAGCTGGGGAAGTAGTAGGCGATGATGCCGGCTCGGGCGATTCCCAGGAGAATCTGGATCGCGCCCGCGACAACCACGGCCGCAAGCAGCACTTCGAAGGAGCCGAGGTCGGCGATGCCCATGGATACGATAGCGGTGAGGCCGGCCGCAGGTCCGCTCACGCCCAGCGGCGATCCGCTTAGCCAGCCCACCAGAATGCCGCCGATAACGCCCGCGATGAGGCCCGATACCGGTGGTGCGCCGGAAGCCACGGCGATGCCCAGGCACAAGGGCAAGGCCACAAGGAAAACGACGATTGATGCAGGCAGGTCCTGCTTTATCCTGGAGAACATGGATGCGGATTGAGAACGTGTTTGACGGAGCGACTGGCCTGCGATGCAGGCGTGGCGGTCAACACGTTTTCGGAGGCGGCACGCTCACCTTGGCAAGCGGCCCGGCCATGACCTCTTCGTCCGTTGGGAACGGAAGGCGCACGAATAAGGCGCTCCCGAAGCCCTCGAGTGCAAGCCCATGATCGAAGAGCGACTCACTGTGCTTCACCACCTCCTCCTCGAGAAGCGGCGGAGCTTTGAAGCCGAGTTCTACCCAGGATGTCCGCACAGCCATCCCACCGTTTGCGGGGTGAACACCAGAGCCGAGCACAACAGCACGCAAAGTCCCACCATGCGCAGGGTCAGGCGCGATGCGTGAAGCGGGTGGGCAGGTTTCATGCAGGAGGCGAATCTATCAACCGATGGAATGGCCTGAAGGCACTATGGAACAGTTAACACCGAATGGACTCAATTCGTTGCCAACGCGCTCGATAGCTGGATCGCGGGGATCTCCACACGGAATTCGCTGCTGTCGGCCGTGCGTCGCATCAAATAGGTGCCATCCATCCGGCCGAAAGCGCCTCGGAGGTCGCAGGCGCTGCTGTATGTGAACTCCTCGCCGGGAGCGAGAACCGGCGTTTCGCCCACCACGCCGGGGCCTTCCACTTCACGCGGCCCGGCCAGGTTGTCCCGGATGATCCAGTGCCTGCGCATCAATTGAACCGTTTCGTTTCCTCGATTGCTGATGGTGATGCGGTAGCTGAAGATGTGGCGCGCCATCTTCGGGTCGCTGTGCGCCGGCTCGAAGCGCGCGCGCGCCGAGACCCGGATGCCATGCGTGACCGCGGTGCCCATGCCGCATAGTTAACGCTTGGTGCCGCCGGATCGTGCGGTCAGGGTCAGCCCCATCGCCCGTGCTTCCTTCCACATCGCGCCTGTTTACAAGTTGGTCGGATCAAGCTGGAGCCGCTTGGTGCATTGCCCTAGCATCGCGTGCCGAAGAAGAACCCATGCGCCTGATCACGCTCCTCACTTCACTGGTCTCCGCCTCTGCCATGGCCCAATACAGCGGACCGGAGAGCGTGGAATACGACCCCGCTGGCGATCGCTACTTCGTGAGCAATACCAGTGGCGGTGTCATCAAGGTGCGCACCCAAGCAGGCGCGGTGAGCGATTTCGTGACCGTCAGTCCTGCACCCTACGGATTGGAGCTGCTCGACGGCGTGCTGTGGGCATGTTCGGGCGGTACCTTGAAGGCTTATGAGACCGGCATAGCCGCGCTGATCACCACTGTTCAGGTTGGCGGCACCTTCCTCAACGGGCTCGCAACCGATGGCACGCATCTCTACGCAACCGATTTCACCGCAAAGCGCATCTACAAGGTCACGCCCCCTTCCACCGTGACCACCTTGGTGAGCAATACCGTGTTCACGCCGAACGGCATCGTGTACGACCCGGTTCAGGACCGCTTGGTGGTGGTGGCTTGGGGCAGCAATGCAGCCATCACGGCTGTTGATAAGGTGACCGGCGCCATGTCCACGCTCACCACCACTTCGCTCAGCAACATCGATGGCATCGCAATCGACTGCCTCGGCAATTTCCTGGCTGCTTCGTGGAGCCCGGACCGCATCACGCGCTATGAGCCCACTTTCACGCAGCCGGGAGTCGATCTGGGCGTGACCGGATTGAACAATCCAGCCGACATCGACTTCGACCTCGTGAACAACCGCATCTGCATCCCCAACAGCGGCAATAACACCGTTACGCTCTTCGACCTGGATTGCAGCAACACGGTGCCCGAGCGTGAAAGCCCAACAGCCCTCCGCGCAGTGCCCAACCCCACATCGGGACTCATGCGCATCGAGCCGCCGCTCTCTCGCGATGAGCCTTACCTGCTGCTTGATGCACGCGGCCTGCTGGTCGGCGGCGGCACACTCAAGCACGGCGCGCTGCTCGATATCAGTTCGCTCACCAAGGGCATTTACACGATCGAGCTCACGCGCATCGGCCAGCGTTTGCGCGTGGTGCGCGAGTAGAGGGCTCCCGGGCCTTTATGAACGATCAGTGCAGCACCACGGCTCGTTGAGTGCCGATCACTGTGCCGGTCGGATCAAGCAAGCGCACGGCGTAGGTCCCTGATGCGATCCCCTCAAGGCCGATGCGCGCTTGTCCGGCTTGCACCGGAACCTCGAGCACACGCGTGCCACGGGTGTCGATCAGCTGCGCAATGCCGATCCGATCGGTGGAGCGGACCCTCAGCTCGAGCGCATCGCTTGCCGGATTGGGCCAAAGGCTGAACCCTGAATTGGATTCGCGTTCGGCGATGCCGCTGTAGATCTGCGTAGCGATGACGCGAACATCGTCGAGCCAGAAGCCATCGTGCTCGCGCGCCGCATTGCTGCTGAACGTCCAGCGGAGCCAGAGCGGACCGCCGCAGAATGCACCGAGGTCGATCTCCTCCTTTGCCCAGTGCGGCATCTGCCCATCGATCACCGGTTCGCCCGAGCCCTGATCCGGGTAACCGGGGTGAGCGAAACGACCGCATAGAGGCGTCCATGCGGAGCCATCATCGCTTGCGAAGACCTGCACGCCATCGAACTGGCCCTCGATGTCCCATTTGGCCATGAAGGTGAGCTGTGCCGCCACCGAGTAGCCAAGGTCGATCGGGCTGGCCAGTTCGAGGGTATTCACGGTTTGCGGCTCATAGAACATGAAGGGAGAATCCGTGATGCAGGCCCCGCCATTCAGCCCCGATGCGGGCTCGATTCCCCAGAGGTCGGCGTTCCAATTCGCCATGCTGCTGCAATCGTCGCTGAAGAGCGTCACGTCTTCACCGAATGGCTTGCGCACATGCTCGGTAACGGACAACCCGCCATTGCTGATCACCAGATCATACTCGACCCAATCGCCTTGTTGCACATTGGCAGCGATCGTTATCGCGATGGAATCCAGCCGCACCTCCGGAAGGCCCAGGTCGGTGAAGGTGATCGCTGCACCGGTGCTGGTCACGTTCGCGCCCGGCACCACGCTTACGGTCACCGGACCTTGCTCCATGCCGATTCGCCTGATCGCGAAGCGGGCATGGGAGTTCGCCGATGACACGAAGGCAGCGCCGCGATCCTCAACTGTCGCGAGTACTCCGCATAGCTCGGCTGCGCGCAGGTTGTGCCGCACGTTCTCGCGGCAGATCTCTTCGATGCGCCACACCGGTGGCCAGAACCAGTCGGGCGGACCGCCGCATTCGGGCGTGCAGCTCATGATCTTCGGCTTGGTCTGCTGCTCGCCGTACATCCAATCGTCGCTGCCGCCGTTCACCACATAGTACACCGTCTGGTTGGCGGTGCCGAAGCGGTAGCGGTTGTCATGCGTGAGATGCAGGCCGGTCGCCACGAAGTGCGCGCTGTCGGGCGTGTACAGGTCGAAGCCATAGCCCCACGGGTAAATGAGCAGGTTGCCGTGGGCGTGGTAGTTGAGGGCCACGCTGAACTCATGTGCATTGCAGAGGTCGCGTATGGCTTGCGTCTCCGGTTCGGAGAAGGCGGATGGACCACGGTACACGTCGCTGCTGCTGTTGCCTGAGGATCCTTGATCGTCGATGCCCCAGCCCTGCGCATAATTGCGGTTGAGGTCCACGCCGAAGCTACCGTTGCCATTATCGCGTCGGTTCTTCCGCCACATGCCGCCGCCACCTGGATCCGTGGTCGCGTTGTACACGTAGCCATCGGGATTGATGCATGGCACGAAGCAGAGTTCGAAGTGGTCGAGCACGTAGGTGGCTTCTGCATCGGTGCCGTAATTCTCGAGCAGGTGCCACATGAAGAAGATGAGCTGCGAAAGGCTTACCGGCTCACGCGCGTGATGCAGCGCGGTGTAGAGCAGCTCGGGCTTGTCCTGGTCCACATCGGCATTGTTGCTCATGCGCACCAGGTGGATCGGCCTTCCCTCGTGCGTGGCACCGATGCTGTCCTTCTCCGTGATCAACTGAGGATATGCCGCGCGCATGGCATCGAGCTGGGCTTGCATCTCTTCCCACGTGAAATAGCCGCCCATGCTGCCGAGCGAGAAGTTCTGCGGGGTGGGGTAGTATGGCACGGCGTTGCACGATTGCCCGCCGCGCGGTGCGATCACGGGCTCTTCATCCGCGCGTTCCCGGTAGAAGGTCCGTACATCAGCAATCAGCTCCTCTACCGGGAATTTGTGCGCCCGCGCGATGGCCAGCTCCTGCTCGGAGAGCTCAGCGATGATGGCGATTCCCGGCTCAACCACCGCATGATCAATGGCCAGTCCCAAAGCTGCCAATCGCGCGATGCCACCAGCGGGCGAATCGAGCGCGATGCGCGCACGGGCATAGCGCGGCTGCTGCGCCAGGAGTGAGAGCTGGGCCATCAAGCCGAACAAGAGCATGGCTGTACGCATGGTCTTCTGATTGCCGTGCAAGGTAGTCCGCATCGCTGCGGCATCCTTCCATTCTCACGCGCGTCTTGGAGCCGAACCCAACCAGATGGCACCTCCACCACCGCAGATCAATGGTATGCGCGTCTCCTGCCCGCAGCGCTGGGAGGACATGCGCCCCCAGCCTGATGGCAACCGTTTCTGCGAATCGTGCGCGAAGCCGGTGATCGACTTCACCGCGTGGAAGGATGCCGATTTGCACGCCTGGTTCGTGGAGCAACCTGACACCTGCGGCCAATTCCGCTTGGACCAGGTGCAGCCCGACTTGATCGAGATCACCTTGCCAGCAATTCCGCGCGAATTGATGTGCGGAGCCCTAGCGGCGCTCGCGGCCTTGAGCCTCAGCACGGCGTCGGCCCAGCGCACGCCGACCGATCCGGCTCCAACGGAGCAATCGCTCTTACAGCGCAGTCATGCGCCGATGATTGTTTCGGAACAGAGAGCCGAGGACGGCGAGCGCTGCTGGGCGGAGAAGGAATCAACCGACCCCCTAGCAGCTGTGGAAGAACGCAAGCGGTACTACCTGTCGAAACGCTTCCCCTTCGTGTTCAAGGCACGCCGCTTCCGAGTGATCGGCTGTCCATCGTTCTGAGCTGGAGGCGCCCGACCAATTCAATAGGCTGGTCACAGGATGACCCGACGCATCCACTGCGCCCTTCATTGCTAGTCCTGCAATCGAAGCACGCGTGAGGTCCAGATGACAGCATCGGCCTTCACCAATAGCGTGTAGGTGCCCGGCGCCAAGGCCTCGATGGAAAGGTCATGCTGCATGCTCGCCGCGCGTTGCTCACGCAACGCGACGCGGCCACCGCCATCAATCAGCTCGATGGTCACTGAGCCGGTTGATGCGGGCACCTGCACCGTAAGTGCATCACGCGTAGGAGAGGGCCACGCCGCGAAGCCTCGTGCGTCGCTTTCATTCACGCCCAGCACGGTGATGTTCACTGGCGCGCTCATCGCGCTGCATCCGTTCGAAGCGGTATGCTCCACCGTGTAATCACCTACTTGACCGGCCCAGAGCGTGGGGCCCGTGGCGCCGATCACCGGTGCACCATTGAAGTACCATTGATAGGCGGGTCCGTTGCTGCTGGTGAGCAATCCGCCATTGATGTTGATCACTGGTGTGAGCGGCGCGGGCAGCAAGGTGAAGGTGAGCGCATTGCTCGCTGCGCAGCCGTTGGCCGTGGCGGCCGAAACGGTGAGCGGGCCCGCGCCGGTGTAGGCCGTTGGATTCTCGGTGGCGCCGTTGCTCCACACATAAGCATCATAGCCCGCGGGAGCGCTCACTTGTACCGTCTCGTTCGAGCACATCTCATCGTCGCTTGCGGTGATGGTGATCGGCGGCATGTTCGAGGCCACCAGCGCATCGAAAGCATGCACGCGGCCGTATCCGAAGCTGTTGTTGGGCAAGGTGCCGGTGAGCGCATCGCCCCATGCTGAATTGATGAGTGCGTTGCGCACTTGGGGCCAATCGGCGCTGGGGCATTTCTGCAGGTACAGGGCAACCACGCCTGCCACCACGGGTGAGGCCATGCTGGTGCCGCCGTTGCGCACGTGCATGCACAGCTCATCCATCTTGTCGGCGTTGGTGCTGTTCCAGTTGCTGATGATCGCCATGGGCGCGGCGGCCATGGTCACGTCGCCGGGTGCTGCGATGTCGGGTTTGTAGCGGTCGTCGCGCGTGGGGCCCATGCTGCTGCCGCTGCTGATGGTGTATGGTTCGATGGGCGCGTTGATGTATGCGCCTGCGCAGGGCTGGTATTCTTTCTGGTTCCAGTAGTTGGCGGCGGTGAGCGTGCGCGAAGAGCAGGCCCAGCTATCGACGATGTGCGAGAGGTTGTCGGGCTGCACGTAATGCGCCATGGCCGGGTATTCAGCCGGGGTGGGGAAGGGCAGCCCTAACGGTGCAGCGAGCGCAGGACCGATCACATTGCTGGTGGCGGTGGCGGTGGTGAGCGACCAGATGTCGAAGCGGCCGCTGCCGGTGGTCATGAAGCGCCACAGGTAATCGGCACTGTCGGGAGAAGCGATGCGCACCTGCATTTGCACCTGGTCGCCTCGTTGCAGGGCGAGGAACTCCACATTGCCCAGCGTGTCGCCGCTGGTGTTGATGAGCGGCTCTAAGATCGTGGTGCCCAGGTTCTGCGCCAGGTTGTAGAAGGCGGTGCGCTCGCGGAACTGCAGGCTGGGCGTCACGCGGTCGGCACCGATGGCGTATTGCACGTTCTCGAATTCATCGAGGTCGGCCCAGAGCTCGAAGAACATGTTCGGATAGGGGAACACATTGAAATCAAGCCCGTTGGCGTTGGTGGTGAACCAGGTGAAGCTCGTGTCGGCATCCACTTGCGTTCGGAGGTGGTAAGGGAACTGCGAACCATTGTTGCCGCCAGCGCACACCAGGAAACGCCCGCGCCGCGCGGCGATCAAGCTGTCAATGAAGAGCGCGGAGGCATCGAGGCCATCGTGCGATCCGCTATGCTAGGTGCCCAAGCTGGCGTTCACCACGGCGGGCTTGCCTTCGGCGTCCGCGCGGTCGAAGATGTACTTCACGGCATCGGCCACGCGCGCACGGAAATCGGAGCCGCTGCTGTACTTCACCACGATCAGGTCGGCGCCGGGCGCTACGCCCTTGTGCTTGCCGTTGGCGCTGCCATCGCCGGCGCCCGTGCCGGTAACGGTGCTTCCATGCACTGAGCCATTGAAATCGCTGGCCAGTTGCCCACCATCGATCTGAGTCTTGTTCCACTCACGGCCGTAGCCGAATTCCGGCGGGGCACCGCTACCGTTGAGGCCTTGGTCCCAGTAGTGCAGCACGCGCGTGGTGTTGTCAGCGCTGCGGAAGTCGGGATGGTCGATCCCGAGGCCATCATCGATGAAGCCCATGATCACGCCCGTTCCATCAAAGCCCTGAGGCAATGGTGACAGGCCCGCATGCACCTGGTTCACGCGCGCCTTCACCCGCATGCTGTCGCCGAGGTAGCTCATGCGGTCGCCGCCCCACTCGAAGCGCACGATGGCGGGATGCTCGGCCAGCGCGCGCACGTTCGCCACGGGCATGCGGGCACTCACCAAACGGCCCAAGCTCATCTTCACTTCGCCACCGGATCCGCGCAAAGCGTGCGAAACGGCGTCCACTGATCCGTGGATGTAGAGGTCGATCATCTCATCCGGAGCATGCGGCTGGCGCAGGTGATGGTCGAGCAGCAGGTCCATCTTCACGCGGCGTGACTGCTGGCCTGCAGCCTGTGGGTCTTGCGAGTAGCCGATGGTCGGCATCGCGAGCGCGAATGCAAGGGCGTAGCGGTTCAGCATGGCACGAAGGTATCGGCGATCAGGGCGCGCATAGCCCGGCATGGTCCGGGATCTCCACCACGAATTCCACGCTTCCCTTGGAATGGTCGATCCGGCAGCAGTAGTGCCGCATGCCGTTGGTGACAATGAGCCACTTCACCTTGAATACGGTGTTGTACCGCGCGGCCTGCTCGAACACCGTTTGTGCCACCGCCACGCCGGGCGCCTTGCATTCCACGATGGCCACGGGCCTTCCATCGGCCGCATGCACCAGGATATCAGCTCGCTTGCTCAGCCCATTCAGCGTGAGCCGCCGCTCTACGGCGATCAAGGAGGCCGGGCAGTTCCTGTCGTGGATCAAGTGATTGATGAAGTGCTGCCGAACCCATTCTTCGGGCAGCAGCGCCACCCACTTCCGGCGGATCGGGTCGAAGATCTGATCGCCATCGGCACCATGCCTAGTTTTGACCCCGTGGTCGGGCAGCGCCAAAGCAGGTGATCCCGAATCGCTCATCCCCGCAAAAGTGCGCACCAAGCAAGAGATCGTCGCCAACTGGCTGCCGCGTTACACCGGAATCGAAGCGGTCGACTTCAGGAAGCACCTGCTCCTGACCAACTTCGACAACTACCTCGACATCTTCTGCCAGCTCACCGGCGCGCAGGTGGTGTCAAAGGACAAGGCCATGAAGGTGGCCGTGGCCGAAGACATGGCCATGATCAACTTCGGCATGGGCAGCCCCAATGCCGCCACGCTCATGGACCTTCTCAGCGCCGTGAACCCCGAAGCGGTGCTGTTCCTCGGCAAGTGCGGGGGGCTGAAGAAGAAGAACCAGCTCGGCGACCTCGTGCTCCCCATCGCGGCCATCCGCGGCGAGGGCACAAGCACGGATTACTTCCCGCCTGAGCTCCCCGCTTTGCCCAGCTTCATGATCCACCGCGCCGTGAGCCACGTGATCCGCGACATGGAGCTCGACTACTGGAGCGGCACCGTGTACACCACGAACCGCCGTGTATGGGAGCACGATGAGGCCTTCAAGGAGCGCCTCAGGCTCTTGCGCGCGATGGCCATCGACATGGAGACCGCGACGCTCTTCATGACCGGCTTCGCCAACGAGATCCCCACAGGCGCGCTGCTGCTCGTGAGCGATCAGCCCATGGTGCCTTGGGGCGTGAAGACCAGCGCCAGCGACGCCAAGGTGACCACAGGCTTCGTGGAGACGCACGTGAAGGTGGGCATCGAGAGCCTGCGCGAGATCATCAACGGCGGGCGCAGCGTGAAGCACCTGAGGTTCGAGTGACCGATTATAAGCTGGAATGTGAGAACTGAGCGATGAAACAGCCTCCGGTTTCCAACGATCTTCTGGCCAGAGTGAGTTCGTTTCAACTTTCATCTTCCATCTTTCCATTTCCCTGAATGGCTGCCGCCTCCACTATCGACGACTACAAGAAGCTCATGGCGGAGCTTCGCGGCGGCACCTTCCGCCCGGTGTACGTCCTGCACGGCGAAGAGGGCTTCTTCATCGACCGCATCGCGGAGGAAGTGGAGCGCCTTGCCTTGCAGGAGCACGAGCGCGACTTCAACCAGACCATCCTCTATGCGCGCGATACCGACGCCGATCAGTTGAAGGATGTGTGCCTGCGCTACCCCATGATGGCCGAGCGCCAATTGGTGATCGTGCGCGAGCTGCAGGCCTGGCGCATCGATCAGGTGGAGAAGCTCGAGCCCTACCTCACCAAGCCCACGCCCACAACGGTCCTTGTGCTGTGCTACAAGCACAAGAAGATCGATGGGCGCAAGAGCATCCTGAAGACCGCGCAGAAGGGCGGTGCCGCCGTGCTCACCAGCGATAAGCTCCGCGAGGAGAAATTGCCGGAGGTGCTCGTGGGATTCGCCAAGGGCCAGAAGCGCAAGCTCGGCGCCGCCGAAGCGCAATTGCTGGCCAGCCACCTGGGCAGCGACCTGGGCAAGGCCGTGAAGGAGGTGGAGAAGCTCTGCCTGGTCACTGAGGAAGGAGGCGCCATCACCAGCGAGGTGATCCAGCGTTTCGTTGGCATCAGCAAGGACTACAACGTGTTCGAGCTGCAGAACGCCATCGGCGCGCGCGATGCCGCCAAGGCGCAGCGCATCGCCAATCACTTCGCGGCCAATCCCAAGGAGAACCCCTTGCCGCTCACGATCGGCGCGCTCAACAATTTCTTCAGCAAGCTGGCCATGGTGCATCAGCTGCAGGGCCGGCCGCAGAATGAAATGGCCACTGCCATGAAGGTGAATCCCTATTTCCTGAAGGACTATCTGGCGCAAGCCCGCAACTACTCGCTGGGCAAAGTGGTGGAGGCGCAGCGGCACCTGCGCGCCTGCGACCTGCGCAGCAAAGGCTTGGGCGGCGACGGCGCCGATCACGGCGAACTGCTCCGCGAATTGCTCGCGAAGGTGATGGGGTGAGGCGCCTTACCGCGCGAAGACCTTCTCTCCTTCGATCCAGTGGCCACCACCTTTGCCTGGCGCAACGCCTCAGCAGGCGCCTTCTCCAGATCGATGTTCACCACGGTGAAGTCGGCGCGCTTGCCCGCCTGCAAGGTGCCAAGCTCCTGCTCGCGGAAGGCGGCGATCGCGTTCCAGATGGTCATGCCGCGCAGGGCATCGGCGCGTGAGAGCGCATTGGAAATCTGGTATCCGCCTTCGGGCCAGCCATCGGCGCCCTGTCGCAGCACCGCGCTGCGGAAGGTCTGCAGCGGGTCGATGGCCTCAACGGGGAAGTCTGTGCCGAGGGCGACCAGTCCCATGGTGCTGCGCAACGCCTCATAAGCATAAGCATCGCGGATGCGCGCCTCGCCCAGCCGATCGATCGCCCAAGGGCCATCGCTGGTGGCGTGCGTGGGCTGCACGCTGGGGATGATGCTGTACTGCGCGAAGAGTCCGTGGTCCGCAGGGCTAACCACTTGCGCGTGCTCGATCCGCCAGCGCTTGTCGTTGCTGCCGCCGAGCACTTCGCCGTACACCTCGAGCAGCAGCTTATTGGCGCTGTCGCCGATGCAGTGCGTGTTCATCTGGAAGCCGTGCGCCATGCACCAGCGCGCCACTTCACGAAAGTGATCGCGCGATGCGAGCTGCAGCCCGTGGTGCCCCGGCTGGTCGTGATAGGGCTGCTTCAACAAGGCGCCGCGCGATCCCAATGCGCCATCGGCGTAAACCTTCACGCCGCGCACGGTGAGGCGATCGGTAGCGATCGGCCCGCTGCGCGCGAATTGCTCCAGGTAAGGAGCTGAGTCGGTGACCATGGCATACACGCGCATCTTCAGCGCGCCTTCCTCCTGCATGCGCTTGATCAGGTCGATGGTCCCAGGGTCAAGACCGGCATCGTGCACCATCGTGAGGCCCACGGCGAAGCAATCGCGTTGCGCATCGAGCAGCGCCTGGCGCTTCGTGGCCTCATCGGCCTGTTCCATGATCGGCTGAAAGACGCTCACCGCATTGTCGATGAGCACACCGGTGAATTGGCCATCGCGCTTCAGCATCAAGCCGCCCTCGACCGCGCGATCGGGATCCATGCCTACAGCACGCAACGCGGCATCATTCACCACCGCAGCGTGCCCATCGATCCGCTGCATGAGCACCGGCCGGTCGGGGAAGAGGGCATTGAGTTTCGTGTTGTCGGGGTATTCCTTCACCGGCCAATCGTTCTGGTCCCAGCCTCGGCCCAGGATCCAGCCTTGTCCGGGATGCGCCTTCGCGTAAGCCTCGATCCGCGCCACCGCCTCGTCCCAATCGCGCGCGCCCTGCAGATCGACCTTCTGCTTGTTGAGGCCGTATCCGTAGAAATGGCAGTGGCCATCGGCAAATCCGGGATAGATGTGCTGCCCGGCGGCGTCGTAAGTGGCCTTGGTGCTGTACCGGTTGCGGATCCTGTGCTCCGGGCCGAGCTCGATGATGCGGCCATCCTTGATCGCCATGGCCTGATGCACGGAGTCTGTTTCATCGAGGGCGTGGATTACGGCGTTATGCACCACCAGATCGGCATCGCGGTCGCGGTATCCGCAGGCGGCGAGGAGCAGGAGGAAGGGGAGCAGTCGTTTCATGGAGCGATGAAGGTGCGCAGGCGCGAAGGAAGGCGAGCGGGATCGACCAAGAGCAAAGCGACCAAACCGACGAACGGAAGGAGCGGAACGCGATAGCGCACCAGCGCACCCACCACGGGTACGGTCCAGCCGATCAGCAGTGCGAGCAGCATGATGAACGCCAGCGCGAAGAGCAGCGCGGGTCGATCGATCGCGCTCCATGGGCGGCGGCGCCAGAGCGCAAGCAGCGGCACGGCAACGAGCAGGGCGCTCTCCAGCGCGCCTACCCACGCCAGGGGTCCGCTGCCTAGCACAGCGAAGGGACTGAGGAACGCGTTGGCGAGCGCGTGCGGCGCATTGGCCACGAAGCTCCTTGCGTTCGGTTCCAGCACGGGCAGATCGATGATGCTGCCGGTGGGCACTTCACGCGTGAGGCCGATGAAGTCACTCTGTTTCATCGCGAGGATGTAGAGCGGATCAAGCTGCGGGAGCAATCGGCCCAGGAGCAGCGCTGCGCTCACCAGCACGACATGCACCGCGAGGAATTTCAACCCGGTGCGTCCCGGCTTCCAGCGGCACCAGGCATAAGCGATGAGTGGCGGTAACAAGCAGAGCAGCACGTACGCTTTCACGAGACCCATGAGCGCCGCGCCGAGCACCAGCACCACCACACGGCGTGGATCGAGTGCTCGCGCCCAAGGGCCGATCGCTGCGAGCAGCACGAAGCCGAGGCCGAGCAGGAGCAGGCATTCCTTCAGCACGCCGCTGCCCCAGAACAGCACGCTGGGCCAGAGAAAAACCGAGATCGCGAGCCCGCGCCGCGCGTGGCGGACCAAGGGCTCCAGCGCACGGTACAGCGCCAGCGCGCCCACGGTGCTCACCCACGCCGCGAACACGGCATGCACGGCATAATGCCCGAAAGAGACCAGCCGCAGCACCGCGTTGAAGCGGATCATGGTGTGCGCGTCGTTGTGCAGGCCGGAGTCCCAGCGGCGCACCCAGTGGTTCATCTCTCTGTAGTACTGCTCGGTGAACCAGGGTGTGTCGTTGCCGATGCCGAAGAGCATGCGGAACCAGTCACTGGGGCGCGTGAAGAGCGCCTCGTGCAGCACGCGGCTATCGTCGAAGTACTTGAAGATGTCGGCTGTTGCGCGATCGGGGTAGGCATAGGTATACACGGCCCAGACCGCCGCGCCCGTGAGCACCCTCAGCGCGAATAGCGTTGCCACTGCCCGCATCGGCAGGCCCGGCGCATCGCGGAAGAAGCGCACGCGCCGCATGGCGAAGAGCAGCAGCGCGAACCAGGCAATGGCTAGGAAGATGCCGGGCATGGGGGCGAAGGTGACGAATGCCCTTCACGGACGGGCGACCCACCCGGTGGTGGCCCGGAGCCTGCTCTCATTCCTTCATCACCCGCGCCGTGCCCAAGCGCGCGCTATGCGCATCGAGCACCTCGATCACATAGCTGCCGCTGGCAATTCCACTCAGGTCGATGGGGCTCTGCACGAGCGGGGCTGCAAGCGCCATTCGGCCCATGGCATCGCGCAGCACGAAGGAGCGCGCGCTAGTGGAGAGGCCACTAAACTGAATGCGATCTCTTGACGGGTTCGGATGAACGCCGATTGCAATGGGCCGCGTAGAACCAATGATGCCCTGGCCGCTGAGCGCATCATCGTGGTAGCGCTTCACCGGCGCTGGAATGTTAATCCAAGGCGAAGGGCACTGGATTGCTTCTGTGAGGAACCCGCATTGCGCACCTACGCTATCTGGTGATTGGATCACGCCCAGCGTATCCGCAAAAAGCTCCCAAGCCAGAACGGTGGGGATCATCTTGCCATGGTCCCAATCCGTTGGAGCCAGGCGCCGGCCTGAGCTCAACACAGGCGCCTGTGATACCATCGCTATTGATGGTGTAGGCGTGGAACACGCTACTGGCCGCCAATTGCGCCACGAACCAGTAATCGATGCCGTTCGCGTGCGGCACCGCATGAACTTTTTCGCGACTGGTCCTCCGCGAACCAAGTGAAGCCCGTATCCAGCACCGTCGGCTGAATCCCGGGGCCGCCGAGATCCAGCCCACGAGGATGCCCATCGACCCGGTGAAGGTAGCCCTGGTGGTGACCACGAAGAGCTCCTCAGGAACAAAGCGCCGTCCAGGAATCCGGGCCGCGGAAAAACACCCCTGTCAGGCCATGCCTCCAACGAATGGATCTGGCGGATATGTCGGATGGTTGCCAATCAGCGCATGTTGCGCGTCCTGCGAACCCTTCGTTCGCGTAAACCTTCAATGTCCGGAAGTGTCGCTGAGCGCAGCGCCAGTTGGTAAGAGGTGTCGGCTGGTTCTCAAATGGCTCGCCAGTTCCGAATTCAATCCCGAACCCAGCGTAAGCCAATCTCAGTTCGTGTTCTGCGCCTGGCCGCAAAGCCTGCTAGGCGTTGGAAGAATGCCACGCACAAGCGCGGCTGAGCGCCCGCAGAACGCACTGTGTCATAGCTCGGTGATGCGGACTTCATCACCATTCATGCCGCACGTACCATGGACCAGTGCCGCCGCATTGGAATGCTGATGTTGCTCCCGATGGACATCCTCGTGCTTGTGCAGGAAACGGCATTCGCGTCACAATTGACCTTGACCGTCTGAACGAACTCGAAGGCCCAATCGGGCGAATGTGCTATTGGCCGCGACAGTCCGCAATCCACAAGCACTGCTCATCGCTCCTCGCCAAGCTGGATGCCCAGCCGGACGCCCATGTGATGCCAGGATCACTGAGAAATTCTGGCTTGACGTTTCGTTGAACGCCACGGCATAGACTTGAGCGCGGTGCTAATCACCGCTCGTTTCACGCCGGCACCGAGGGATAAGAGCCACTTGTCAGTCGAATTGCGCGCTGGGAGAGGGGGGGTATGTCTTCATGACCTAGGGTGTTGGTAGGTCGAATGTAACCTCATCCCCAAGCCGAATCCAAGCATCGCTGCCTCACGCCTTATCCACCACCAGCTTGAAGCCCACGCCGTGAACGTTCACGATCTGCAGTTTGGGATCGGGCTTCAGGTACTTGCGCAGGCGGCTGATGAAGACATCGAGGCTGCGGCCGAGGAAGTAGGTGTCGTCGCCCCAGACCATGTTGAGCACCAGCTCGCGCGGCAGCACCTGCTCGGCGTGCAGGCAGAGCAGGCGCAGCACGTCGGCCTCCTTGCGTGTGAGCTTGCGCTCCTCGTTGGGATGGCTCAGCATCAGGTTGCGGTAGTCGAAAGTGAAGTCGCCCAGCTCGAAGCGCTCGCGGTCGCGGGCATCGTCGCTCTTGCCCATGGTGCGGCGCAGGATGGCCTCGATGCGCAGCAGCAGCTCTTCGTGGCTGAAGGGTTTGGTGAGGTAGTCGTCGCCGCCGGCCTTGAAGCCCGCGATGCGATCATCGGTCTGGCTCTTGGCCGTGAGGAAGACGATGGGCACCAACGCGTTCACCAAGCGGATGTCCTCGGCGAGGCTGAAGCCATCCTTGCCCGGCAGCATCACGTCGAGCACGCACAGGTCGTACGGGTGCTCATTGAATTTCTTCAGCCCTTCCTTGCCGTCGCGCGCCAGATGCACCGTGTAGCCTTTGCGCTTCAGGGCATCCTGCACCACGAAGCCGAGGTTCTGGTCGTCCTCGACCAGGAGGATGGTGGGTTTGTCGCTCATGATGACTGGTTCAAGGGTAGTGATAAGGTGAATATGCTGCCCTTGCCAAGCTCGCTGCGCACGCTCACGCCGCCGCCGTGCGCGAAGGCGATCTGCTGCACGTAGTGGAGCCCCAGGCCGAAGCCCTTCACATCGTGGACGTTGCCGGTGGGCACGCGGTAGAAGCGCTCGAACACATGGCGCTGGTCTTCCTTGCGGATGCCGATGCCCTCGTCCTTCACCGAGAGCAGCAATTCGTTGCCTCGCTGGCTGCTGCGCACCTCGATGGCAGTGCCGGGCTTGCCGTACTTCACGGCGTTGTCAAGCAGGTTGAAGACGGCGTTCGTGAGGTGCACGCGGTCGCCGGCAACGGTGCTGATGGCGGCATCCAGGTGGAGCTCCACGCGCATGTCACGCTCCTGCGCGGGCAGCTTGATGCTCTCTGCGGCGGCACTGGCCACCTGGTGCATGTCCACGGCCTCGCGCTTCATCGCGACGCTGTCCTTATCGAGCGTGGCCAGCTGGAGAACCCGCTCCACCTGGGTGCGCAACCGTTCATTCTCACTGCGGATGATGCGGGCGTATTCGCGCAGCCGCTCCGGCTCCTGCACGATGGCCGGATCGCTGATCACTTCGCTGCTGAGGGCGATGGTGCTGATGGGCGTCTTCAGCTCATGCGTCATGTTGCCGATGAAGTCGTTCTTCATCTCGCTGAGCCGCTTCTGCCGCATGATCACCCACACGCTATAGGCGAAGAAGCTGAACACGATGAGCGTGACCACGGTCGGGAAGATCCAGGTCCAGCCCACATCGTTGTCCTCATCCCACAAGGTGCTCTGCCGGGTCGGGAAGTACACGCCGAAGTAGTGGCCGTCCTTGTCGAGCTTGGGCAGCTGGCTATGCGGCATGGTGTCGCTGATGGCGGTGTCCTGCGACACGTAGTTGCCGTACACGATGCTGTCGGTGAAGCAGTCGTAGATGCCGTACTCGAAATCGTCCTCGATGTGTCGCCGGCTGAATTCCTTGCGCAGCAGGGCCTCGAGCAGGTAGGGGTGCAGCGTATCGTTGATGGTGACGGCGAAGTAGTTCGGCCGCATCTGCTTCACGGCGTCATACAGGTCGGTGCTGTCCTTGTTGATGGTGAGGATCTGCTCGGTTACGTCACCGAGGGCCATCACCACCCGGTCGTTGAATTGCTTCTCGAGCTGCGAGGCCTGCTCCTTGTTGAGCGCCACCTGCTCTTTGCGGTATTGCGATGATTGCCTGAGCCAGATGAGCTGGATCAGCACCACGCCCACCACGCTCAGCGTGGCCAGCAGCATCAAGGTGCCGATGGCGCGACGTCCCATGACCGCAATGTTAGGCGGCGCGTGGCCGGTGCCCTGCTCGGGTTAACAAGGGTTCGCACCGGGGGATGGTTGCAGGTCGGGGGGGGTGATTCGTGGTTGAGGGTTGTTCCCAACCGCCAACCTGCCGTAAACCCCAAACCTTCCTACGACGAGATACCCGGTTGATTTGCCAATCCAACCGATCAACCTACATTCGCAGCCCATTTCCGGAAGCCCATGTACGCCATCGTCAACATCGCCGGCCAGCAATACAAGGTTGAGCAGGCTCAAAAGCTGAAAGTCCACCGCCTCGAAGCCGAAGAGGGGAAGCACTTGGAACTGGACAATGTGCTGCTCGTGAGCGACGGCAAGACCGTAAGCGTGGGCACTCCAACCGTGGAGGGAGTTCGTATCGCCGCCAAGGTGCTGAGCCATGGCAAGGGCGACAAAGTCCTGGTATTCAAGAAGAAGCGCCGTAAGGGCTACCAGAAGCTGAACGGCCATCGCCAATATCTCACCGAGCTCTGGATCGAAGCCATCCTGGGCAAGGGCGAGAAGTTCGACGCCAGCAAGAGCAGTGCGCCCAAGCCCAAAGCTGTGGTGGCCGATGCCCCCAAGAAGGTGAAGAAGGCCGTTGAGCCTAAGGCCGCCGCCGAGGCCAAGCCTGCCAAGAAAGCCGCTGCCAAGAAGGCGCCGGCCAAGAAGACCGCTCCCAAGAAGAAGTAACTCCTCAGACTCCGCTCGGAGTGATCAAAAGCCACTAAAGCCATGGCACACAAGAAAGGTGAAGGCAGTACCCAGAACGGCCGCGAGTCGCACTCGAAGCGTCTCGGCGTGAAGATCTTCGGTGGCAGCGCGGCCATCGCCGGCAACATCATCGTGCGCCAGCGCGGCACCAAGCACCACCCGGGCAAGAACGTGGGCATCGGCGTGGATCACACGCTCTTCGCCCTCGCCGATGGCACCGTGAAGTTCCAGAAGAAGCGCGGCGACCGCAGCGTGGTGAGCGTTGAGCCCGCGCCCAAGGCCGACTGATCGTCCGTCCCCCGGAAACGCGAAGCCCTTCCGCCTTGGCGGAGGGGCTTCGGCTTGAAATGTCCTGGCGTCCGCTACCGATACCTTTGGCCACGAACCCGACCGCCGAATGCTCGAACTGAATTACCTGCGAGAGAACCGTGATGAGGCCGAGCAGCGGCTGGCCAAGCGCAATTTCGATGCGAAGGCCGCCTTGGACAAAGTGCGCGAACTGGACGACATGCGCCGCGCCACGCAGACCGAATTGGACGGTCGCCAAGCCGAACTGAACAGCATCAGCAAGAGCGTGGGCGAGCTGATGAAGGCCGGGAAGAAGGAGGAGGCGGAGGCCGCCAAATCCAAGAGCACCGAGCTGAAGGCCGGCATCCCGGCATTGCGCGAAAAGCTCGAGGCTTGTGAGCAATCCTTGCGCGACCACCTGGTGACCCTGCCCAATGCGCCGAGCGCCAAGGTGCCTGTGGGAAAGACCCCGGAGGACAATACCGTGGTGATGCAGGAGGGCGCGATCCCGGACCTCGGGCCCCACGCCAAACCGCATTGGGAGCTGGGTGAGGAATATGGTTTCCTGCACATGGACCTCGGGGTGAAACTCACCGGCGCGGGCTTCCCGGTGTACAGCGGACAGGGTGCCCGCCTGCAGCGCGCACTCATCGCCTTCTTCCTCGACAAGGCCACCGAGGCGGGTTATCGTGAGATCATCCCGCCCCACTTGGTGAATGCCGATAGCGCCTTTGCCACGGGCCAGCTGCCCGATAAAGAGGGCCAGATGTACCACGCCACCGTGGACGATCTGTACCTCATCCCCACCGCCGAAGTGCCCATCACCAACCTCTATCGCGACGAGATCATTGATGCGGATCGGTTGCCGATCAGGAATGTGGGCTACACGCCATGCTTCCGCCGCGAAGCCGGCAGCTATGGCGCCCATGTGCGCGGCCTTAACCGCGTGCACCAGTTCGACAAGGTGGAGATCGTGCGCGTGGAGAAGCCCGAGAGCAGCTATGCCGCGCTCGAGGAGATGGTGGAGCACGTGAAAGGACTTCTGCGCGCGCTCGAATTGCCTTACCGTCAACTGTTGCTCTGCGGTGGCGACATGGGTTTTTCCAGCGCCTTGACTTACGACATGGAAGTGTACAGTGCCGCCCAGCAGCGTTGGCTCGAAGTGAGCAGCATCAGCAACTTCGAGACCTTTCAGAGCAACCGGTTGAAGCTGCGCTACCGCGACGAGAACGGCAAGCCCCGGCTCGCGCACACCCTCAATGGCAGCGCACTGGCGCTTGCGCGGATCGTGGCCGCGCTGCTCGAGAACAACCAAGGCCCTGCGGGCATCCGCATCCCCAAGGCGCTGCAGCCCTACACGGGCTTCGCGATGATCACGAAATGAAGCGCCGCATGCGTTGCACCCCGGGCACGGCGTTGTTACTCGCCGTTCTGCCCTTGGCCTGCGCGCATGCACCCGATCCAGCCCAACTCACTGCCGTGGATCAGCTGATCACAGCGAACGATGGTGCCGCGCTCACCCTCAACGAGCTCGGCCGACAGCGCTATGTGCATGCGGACTCGCTTCTCACGCTCGATTCCGCCCGCTTTGCGGTCCGCTTCGCTGACACGCTCACTCCGCCTTCCGCGCAGGCGTTGGGCAGCCAATGGCTCACCTTGCGCCATGCTGCAGCGATGGGCCGAGATCACGAGCGGGTGCTCGGCGAACTGATCCTGGCCGGCGAACGGCTGCGGCTGCTGCGCGCCGACATCGCCGCTGGCGCGCTTGATGCGAGGGCCGCCACCGCATTGATCGCCGCTGAGCGGAAGCACCACACCGATGTGATCGGCGGCGTGCACGCCGTGATCGACAACTACCGTCAGCTGCAACAGGCCTGGGACCGCCGCGATACCGTCGAGCAGCTCCTCGCGAACACCGATCGGCCATGAAGCGACTGCTGTTGCTGATTCCTTCACTGCTCCTGCTGGCGCGTGCGAACGCGCAGCCCGGCACCGATGAGCAGCTCGCCGCGCAGTACTTCCAGCAGGGCGAGTTCGCCAAGGCCGTGCTCTACTATGAGCGTCTCTACAAACAGCAGCCCACGGACTATTATTATGAGCAGCTGCTCAAGAGCCTGGTCGGCGTGCCTGAGCTGGAAGCTGCGCAGAAGCTGGTGAAGGACCGCGCGCGCCGCAACGGCGATGATCCGCGCTATGCCATCGACATGGGGCGCGTCCTGGAGCTGCTGGGCGAAAAGGATAAGTCGCAGAAGGAATACGAGCGGGCACTCAAGATCATGCGCGGCGATCAGAACAGCGTGCGGTCCACCGCCAACGCATTCCAGGCCTACAACAAGATCGACCTCGCCCTCGCGGCTTACGAGAAGGGCCAGCGCATCGCTTCCGATGGCATGGGCTACGCCTTCGAGATCGCCAACCTGCACGGGCTGCGCGGCGACATGCCCAAGATGGTAGCCGCATACATGGACCTGCTTGCGATGAACGAGGGCTATGCCCAAGCTGTGCAGAACAACCTCTCTCGCCACTTTGAGTTCGACGCCGCCGATCCGCACACGGAGGTCCTGCGCACCGAGTTGCTGCGCCGCATCCAGCGCGACCCCACGCGCGCCATCTTCCCGGAGATGCTCATCTGGATGCTCATCCAGCAGAAGGACCTCGACGGCGCTTTCGTACAGGCCAAGGCCATGGATAAGCGCCTCGATGAAGGCGGCGCGCGCCTCATGGACCTCGCGCGCATTGCGGAAGCCAACAGCGATTACGGCATCGCCTTCAAGTGCTACGACCATGTGATCGGACTGGGCCGCAACGATGGCAACTACTTCAGCGCCCGCACCGGGGCCGTGCATGCGCGCTACCTGCAGCTCACCGGGCAGCCGGAACCGCTGGAGGCCGAGCTCAGCGACCTTGATCAGCGCATGGCGGCAACGCTCACCGACATGGGCTTGGCCAAGCATACCGTGAGCCTCTTGCGCGAACGGGCCCATTTGAAGGCCTATTTCCTGAATCAGCCCGCTGAGGCCATCGCCCTGCTGGATGAAGGATTGGCCATGCCTTCCATCGATGCCAAGCAGAAGGCCGAGATCAAACTCGACCTTGGCGACCTGCACCTGATCAGCGGAGACATCTGGGAAGCCTCCTTGCTCTTCAGCCAAGTGGACCTCGACTTCAAGCACGATGCCCTCGGGCATGAGGCCCGCCTGCGCAACGCCAAGGTCTCGTTCTATGCCGGCGACTTCCTCTGGGCACAAGCGCAACTGCAGGTGCTCAAGGCGAGCACCAGCAAGCTCATCGCGAATGATGCGCTCGAGCTCAGCCTGCGCATCACCGATGCCCTCGGAGCCGATAGCAACGATGTGCCGCTGCGCTTCTTCGCCCGCGCCGAGCTGCTGCGCGTGCAACACCTCTATGATCAGTCACTGGCCACTTTGGATTCGCTCGTTGCGGAGTTCCCGATGCACACCCTTGGAGACGACGTGCTCTACGAGCGCTACCGCATCGCCTTGGCGCGCCGCCGGTACACGGAGGCAGCCGGGTATTTGGAGAAAGTGCTCGAGCAGTACCCGATCGACATCCTGGTGGACAATGCCCTGCTCGACCTGGGCCGGCTCTACGAGGATGTGCTGAAGGATCCCGAAAAGGCCAAGGGGTTCTACGAGAAGCTCCTCTTCGAGCAGACCGGCAGCATCTTCGTGCCCGAAGCGCGCGAACGTTACCGCAAGCTGCGCGGGGATGCGCCCGACGTCCCTGAGGAGAAGAAGCCGCCGCACCCGTGATCATCTACAACGTCACCATCAGCATCGATGCCGATGCGCACCACGCTTGGCTGGCGTGGATGAAGGAGGAGCACATCCCCCGTGTGATGGCCACCGGCCAGTTCGTGAACAGCCGCATGCACAGGGTGCTGGCCGATGATGATGGCGGCTTTACCTACGCGGTGCAGTACGCCGCTGCGGACATGGCGCATTATGCGCGCTACCGCGATGAGCACGCACCGCGTTTGCAAGCTGAGGCGCATGAACGCTTCGGTGGACGGTTCCACGCCTTCCGCACCCTGCTTGAAGTGGTGCACGACGCATGAACTCCGTTCGGGCCAAGAAGCATCTGGGCCAGCATTTCCTCAAAGAGGATGCGATTGCGCAGCGCGTGGCCGAGGGGCTCACCGGGCATGGCGGGTACAGGCATGCGATCGAGGTGGGCCCCGGAACGGGAGCACTCACGAGGCACTTGATCGCCCGCGCCGAATTCGAACTCACCTGCTTCGAGGTGGATCATGAATCGGTCGCTTACCTGCATGCGCAGTACCCCGGCCTGAACGTGCGCGAGGCCGATTTCCTGAGCATGGATCCACTCAGCATCACCGACGGCCCCTTCGCTGTCGTGGGCAACTTCCCTTACAACATCAGCACGCAGATCGTCTTCAAGGTGCTCGAGCACCGCGATCGCTGCACGGAGGTGGTGGGCATGTTCCAGAAGGAAGTGGCGGATCGCTTCCGTGCCCCGCATGGCAGCCGGACCTACGGCATCACCAGCGTGCTGGCGCAGGCGTGGTACGATGTGGAGCTGCTCTTCCATGTGGAACCCGGCAGCTTCATCCCTCCGCCCAAGGTGCGCAGCTCGGTGATCCGCATGAAGCGGAACATTGTGGACAAGCTGCCGTGCGATGAGGCCCTCTTCTTCCGTGTGGTGAAGACCGCCTTCAACCAGCGCCGCAAGACCCTGCATAATGCGCTGAAGCCGCTACCCGAGTTGAAGGGGCCGTTGCCTGAACGTTTCGCGGGCAAGCGCGCGGAGCAACTGAGCGTAGCGGAGTTCATTGAGATGACCACCATGATCGCCGCGATGAACGGCTGATCCGCATCCTCCCGGCTAGAAGGCTTCTCAAGATTGTTGGTGGTAGCGAGCGAAGGGGATTTAGCCTTCAGGGGATAAGCAGGAACCGAGCATTGCCGGATTCACGTGAGGCTTTCTGCAACGAAGTATGGTCGTTTAAGGCTTTCGTGGAGTCCGAAGGCCAATGTTGAGGTGCCCTCTACTTTCGCCGCATGGCGGCAGGTGGCAGGAGCATCGGGTACTACGTGGCTGCGTTGCTGCTCTTCGGCGGCGCCATCTTCTGGCTGATGGAACAGGGCGCGCTGCTGCGTCCGCACTTGGCGGAGGAGCTCGGTGCTGCGCTCCAAGGCGGGCAGCAAGGCAATGCGTTGGAGCAGTTCCAGCGCACGCTGGGCGAGAACATCGAACACCCGTTCGCGGTGCTATTGCTGCAGATCGTGGCCATCATCGCCATGGCGCGGGCCTTCGCGTACCTGTTCGTGAAGCTCGGCCAGCCCTCGGTCATCGGCGAGATCGTCGCGGGCATCGTCATGGGCCCGAGCGTGCTGGGCTATTGGCTGCCGGGCACCTTCGGCTTCCTCTTCCCGTCAGGCTCGCTCGAGAGCCTGCACTTCCTCAGCCAGATCGGACTGGTGCTCTTCATGTTCGTCATCGGCATGGAACTCGACCTTCGCGTGCTGCAAGGGCGCTTGCACAGCGCATTGGTGATCAGCCATACCAGCATCATCACGCTCTTCGCGCTGGGGACCGCGCTGGCCTATCACCTCTACGACGATTTCGCGCCGCCCACGGTGGCCTTCCGCTCCTTCGCGCTCTTCATGGGCATCGCCATGAGCATCACCGCCTTCCCGGTGCTCGCGCGCATCATCCAGGAACGCGGCCTTACACGCACGCGACTGGGCGCCATGGCCCTGGCCACCGCTGCCAGCGACGATGTCACGGCGTGGTGCCTGCTCGCTGCCGTGATTGCCATCGTGAAGGCCGGCAGCATGCTCAGCGCGTTCTATACCATCGGTGCGGCGGTGATCTACGTCGGGTTCATGATCGGCGTGCTGCGCCCGTTCCTACGGCGGCTCGGTGAAGCGCATGGTGAGCGCCGCACCATGGGCCGTCCGCTCGTGGCGGGCCTCTTCGCCGTGATGCTCGCTTCAGCCTGGGCCACCGAGGCCATCGGTATCCACCCGCTCTTCGGTGCCTTCCTCGCCGGCGCCATCATGCCGCAGAACCTCGCCTTTCGGCGCGTGCTCGTGGGCAAGCTCGAGGATGTGAGCGTGGTATTGCTGCTGCCGCTCTTCTTCGTGTTCACCGGCTTGCGCACGCGCATCGGCCTGCTCACCAACGAGCACCTGTGGTGGACCTGCGCGCTCGTAGTGGCGGTGGCCGTGATCGGCAAGAACGTGGCAGCGTCGGTGGCTGCCCGCATCACCGGGCACGATTGGAAGGAGAGCCTGAGCATCGGCGCGCTCATGAACACGCGCGGCCTCATGGAACTGGTGGTGCTCAACATCGGCTACGACTTGGGCGTGATCAATGCCGAGCTCTTCGCGATCCTGGTGATCATGGCGCTGCTCAGCACCTTCATGACCGGCCCTTCGCTCGGCCTCATCGAGCGCCTTTTCCGCCTGCCGGCCGATGCGCAGCCGCCGGTCGATGCGGCCTCCGGCTGGCGCGTGCTGCTCTCCTTCGGCCAGCCCGAGAGCGGGCGCCGGGCGCTGCGCCTGGTGCGCCAGCTCGCCGGTGTCGATGCCCTAGCCAGCGTCACCGCGCTGCACGTGACGCCCAGCGGCGACGTGAACCCGATCGACAGCGAGGGTTTCGCGCGCGACGGCTTCAAGCCCGTGCTCAAGGAGGCGCACCGTTTGGAGCTGGATGTGCGCACGGAGCACCACGTCAGCGGCGATGTGGCCGCCGACATCCTGCGCACCGCCAACTCCGGTTCTTTCGACCTGCTGCTCGTGGGCGCAGGCAAGCCCTTGCTCAAGGGCACCATCCTCGGTGACCTGCTCGGCCTCACCACGCGCGTGATCGATCCGAGCAAGCTCATCGGCAGTCTCACCGGCAAGGAATCACTGATGCCCACCGACGACCAGATCGACCCCAAGGTGCGGCAGCTCATCGAGGAGGCTCGCTGCAGCGTGGGCGTGTTCATGGACAAAGGCTTCACGCAGGCCGACCGGATCGTGCTCCCCTTGGGTGCGCCCGGCGACCTCTTCCTGCTGCATTATGCAGAGCGACTGCTGCATGGCGAGGGACGACGGCTCACGCTGCTTGATGCTGCAGGACTGATACAGCGCGATCCCTCATTCCGCATCGGGGTGCATCGGCTGCAGGAACTCGCTGCTGATCGGATCGAGGTGCTGACCGGTGTGGATCTCGATGCGCGCCTGCTCGCCCAGCACGATCTCCTGCTCAGCAGCTACAAAGGCTGGAGCCGCGCTGCCGAAGCACGCGCGCCTTGGTTGGGCGATGTGCCCAGCACCTTGATCATACGGCCTTAGCCGAAAGCCCGGCCTGCGCCTCAGTGAGCCATTCGCGTGCCTGCTGCTCCCCATGGAATACGCGTGCAGGGAACTCGGGCGGGAAGTAGCTGAAGTAGAGCTTCGCGATGGCCTCGCCCATGCCGTCTACCACCACCACGGCTAGCGCGCGCAACCCGGTGCTGCCGCGCTCGGGCTTGAAATGGTCGGTGCTGGTCACGGCCAAGTCGAAGTCCATGCCCTCGGGCAGGAAGCTCAGCATCACATAAGGCGACTCTCCGCCCAATTCATGCCGCGCCACCCGGTTCTCCTCGAATCCGGCGCGGTCGATCGTGACGTTATTCCGGAAGCGCTGTTCAATGAAGCCCGGCGCTGTGAGTGCCATGGTGGCGCATCGGGTTTCAATGCTGCGCGGGGCGAACGGTGCAGAAGCCATGGTGCAAGATTAGCGGCACCATGTCCAAATTGATCCGCAAGCGCTAAACTCGCTGTACCAAACCCGCATCGTCATGAGGAACCGTTACGCGCATGTTGTTCTGATCCTGCTCCTTGCTCAGGATCTCAGCGCTCAATACTGCAGCCCGACCTTCGCCAATGGGTGCTTCAGTTGGCGAACCCTTGAAGTGCAGGCCGGGAGCATCAACTGGGCGCCCGGTGCCGATGATTGTTCCTTGTCCGACTACACGACATTGAGCACCACCGTGGATGCGGGTACCATGCTGCCCATGCGCGTGCTCAACGGCACTTGGTGCGGCTGCGCGGTCTGGGTGGATTGGAACCAGAGCAACAGCTTTGAGGATAGCGAGAACCTGTACTTCATCTACGTGGGCGGTTCGCCGAGCTACGAATACCAGTTCGGCATCACCATTCCGTTGGCTACCGCGACAGGCGCATACCGCATGCGCATCATCTCGCCTTGGGGCAGCGATGGTTTCCAGACGAGTAACGGCAACGGCTACGGTCCTTGCGGGGCTTTCCAATACGGCGACTTCAAGGATTTCACGCTCAACGTGAATGGCGTGCTGAGCGTCACGGAGGAAACGAGCGAAGCATTTGCGATCGCACCGAATCCCTCCATGGGCTTCACCACGATCACGGGCCTGCCAACAACCGGCACCATTGAGGTGATTGATGCGCGTGGCGCTGTGGTGGAGCAAGCCGTAGTCCGCCAAGGCCGAGCGCAATTCGACGCGCAGGGCTGGTCACGCGGCGTGTACACGGTGCGCATGGCCGGCGCCCGGTTCTCGCGCCGCTTCGTGGTGGAATAGGCTACCACGCGAGCGCCACCTTGCCCATGGTGGACCCGCTGGCCAGCAGCGCATGCGCCTCAGGCAACCGCTCGGCAGGCATCACTTCGTGCACATGCGGAGAGATCAGTCCAGCGGCCTGAGCGGCCACCGCCTCGCGGAAGCAGTGCGCCATCAGGTCGGGGCGGTTGTCGCCCAGCTTCAGCATGTTCACGCCGAGGATGCTCTTGCTCTTCATCATGAGGAAGATGGGCAGCAAGGCGCCCATGCTCCAGACGAAGCGAAGTGTTCCGAATGCGCCCAGGCCGCCGCGCTCCGCTCCGCCGAAGAGCACCAGCCGCCCACCACTGCCGAGCAATTGCATGTCTTTCTTGAAGCTGGTGCCGGCCACCGCATTGAAGCTTGCATCCAATCGGCGTTTGCCGAGCAGCGTGCGCAGCTGAGTGCTGTAATCACCGGTGCGTCGGTCGATGGCATGGGCTGCGCCCAGGCTGAGCGTGTGTTGCCGCTTGGCTGCGCCGCCCACGATCGCGAATACCTCGCACCCGGCCTTGGCCGCGAGCTGCACGATCAAATGCCCAACGCCACCGGCTGCGCTATGCACCAGTACGCGCTCTCCAGCGTGCAGCGGACAGAGCACGCGTGCGGCGTACCAGGCCGTTGCGCCTTGCGTGGCCAGCGCAGCGGCCGTGCCGATGGATAGTTCTTCCGGGATCACTGCGCATGCGCGATGGTCGGTGACGGCCAGTTCCGCATAGCCGCCGAAGCGCGTCATGGCCACCACGCGTTTGCCGATGAGGTCCTGCGGAGCCTCTTGGCCCGCTGCGATTACACGTCCCACCGCTTCGTAGCCGATGATGCTCGGCAGCGGAGGCGCCTCGCGATAGAGCCCGCGCGCGGCCATCACATCGGCGTAGTTGAGGCCGAAGCCCTCGCAGCGGATAAGCACCTGATTCGGCTTGGGCTGCGGATCGGGATGCTCGCGCAGTGCGAAGGCGCGGTGCGGGTCGGTGTGGGCGATGAGGGTCCAGGCTCTCATGGGTGCAAGGTTGAGTAGGGGTTGAGGGTTGACCGTCTTCGCGAGGCGCTTCGGCGAGTTGCAGGTTTTGAAGGTTGCTCACGGCGGCGACGAGCGGAATGGCTATGCGCGACCGCTGACCACTATGACGAATTCACCGCGCGGCTCGTGGACATCGAAGTGCGCGGCCAGTTCGCCCAAGGTGCCGCGGCGCGTCTCTTCGTGCAGCTTGCTGATCTCGCGCGAGATGCTCGCCGGCCGATCGGCGCCGAAGGCCTCAGCGAGCTCGTTCAGCATGCGCGCAATGCGGTGCGGGCTCTCGTAGAGCACCATCGTCCGCGCTTCCTCCTTGAGTGAGGCGATGCGTGTTTGCCGTCCTTTCTTCTGCGGCAGGAAGCCCTCGAACACGAATCGGTCGCAGGGCAGGCCGCTCGCCACGAGCGCAGGGACGAATGCAGTTGGTCCGGGAAGGCATTCCACCGCGATGCCTGCGGCGATGGCGGCGCGAACGAGCAGGAATCCAGGATCGCTGATTCCGGGCGTGCCGGCATCGCTGCACAGGGCGAAACGCTCGCCCGCGCCCAGGCGCTGCACCAGTTGTTCCACCATGCGGTGCTCATTGTTGCTGTGGAAGGAGATCAGCGGCTTGCTGATGCCGAGGTGCTGTAGCAGCCGGCCTGTCACGCGTGTATCCTCAGCGATCACGGCACCGGCCTCCTGCAGCACCTGCTTCGCGCGAAGCGTGATGTCGTCGAGGTTGCCGATGGGTGTCGGCACCAGCACGAGCGGGGCCTTGGAAGCGCTCACTTCAGCGCATGGATGAAGTCGCGCAGGAGCGAATGGAGGTCTGCGAACTCGTTGAGGGGCAGGGTCTCCGCGCGGTCGAGCACATCGTGGTAGTGCGCCACCCCGCCGAGCGTGTAGATGTAGATCGCCGGCACGCCGCGCTTCACGAAGTGGCAATGATCGCTGTTGCAGGCCGGCCCGCGTGCCTTCACTTCCTTGAGGTAGCCCTTCGCGCCGTTGATCGCCACGAGCTGATCGAAGGCCTTGGGCTGGGCGGTGGCGTTCACCACCATGATGCCATCGTCGCCGGTGCCGAGGATGTCGAGGTTGATCATCATGCGCACGTCCTTCCAGTCGATCGGACGGTCCACCGCGCACCACTCACTGCCGATCAGGCCGGCTTCTTCCCCGGCGAAGGCGATGAAGAGCAGGTTGTGCCTCGGCTTGTTCTTCTTCTGGGCGAAGTGCTCAGCGAGGCTAAGCAGCATGGCGGTGCCGCTGGCGTTGTCGTTGGCGCCGGGGAAGAGCGCATCGGATCCCATGCGGCCGAGGTGATCGTAATGCGCGCCTACGACGAGCCACTTGTTGCTCTTGCCTTTCACCATGCCGAGCACGTTGCGGGCGGAGTGGCGTGTGCGCAGGCTGTTCCGCACGTTCAGCGCGATGGAGGCCGAGCTGTCGTTGAGCGCCCTATCGGCGACCTCGATCAACGGGAAGCGACGGGCATCCGTGGCCACGCTCCAGGTGAGCTTCTGTGCGGGCTTCACCACGACGCAATGGTCCATGAGGTCGCGCTCCCATTGGCGGAAGAGCCGGAGCGAATCGGCATTGCGCGTGGTCGGCCAATGCACGCACGCAGCCTTGCCGAGGAGCACGCCCATGGTCATGCCGCGGCGCTCCGGGCCTTGCAGATCGGCTGGTGTGATATGCACCAGCGGGAATGCGCCTTCAGCACTGCCGCTCTCGGCATCGACGATGAATTCGGCACCCGGCACCAGCGCGCGTCCATCAATCGCGGCACGCATGCTGTCGGGGAAGCTGTTCACATTGAATTGGAAGGGCTGGTAGAAGTCGGCCTTCACCGGCTTCAGTCCGAAGCTACGGAACTTGCCCGCTATCCATTCGCTCGCGATACGGTCGCCATCGTTCACGTACCCGCGGCCGTGGAACGATGGAGATGTGAGCGTATCGAGCCATGCGCGGCCACGGGCAGTAAGGGCGTCCTGCGCCAAGGTGATGGAGAGCGACCCGAAGGCCGCGAGGGCAAGCGCGGTCCTCTTCATGCGAAGCGGCGCTCGATCAGCTCGGTGAAGGCCTCCAAGGCTTCTGCATCGGGCGGGTTCTTGAGCTTGGTGAGCAGCTCATCGTTGAGGAAGCTCTTCGCTTCGGCTTGGTCCTTCGCGCTGTTCAGCAGCGAAACGCCCACCTCGTAGGCTTTGGCGTCTCCGCCGAAGAGTTCCTTGATGAACCAGAATTTATCGCTCAGGGTGATGGCCTTCGACAGGTCGGTGATCTTGGCGCGCTCCAGTTTCTCGGCCACTGATTCGGCCGATTTGGTCGCGGAAGTCTGAGCGGTGGCGCCCTTGGCGGCTTGGGCTTCCTTCAAGTACTCGGCCGCGGTCTTCATCACCGATGGCTCGGCTTCGGCCTCTTCTTCCTGCCGTTGTTCAGAGGGTCGTATGTTGAGGCGAATGGGCGCAGGCGTTGCCGGTGCGGTGGGCGCTTCTGGCTTAGGTGCAGTGCTCACCGGAGCGGCCGGCTTCGCTTCCAAGATGATCGGTTCGGGATTTCTGTCAGCCTCGAGCGGTAGGGCAGATTGCTTCTTCCCGGCTGCGTCGGGCTTCGCTTCCAGCGCTGGCTTGCCAAGGGCGTGCTCGCGCGCCTTGTGACGGAGCACGATCAGGCGTTCGTACAGTTCGCGCGCATCAGCGGAGGCGTTGTCGAGCGCCTCTAAGGAGAGCGAGCCGCCGCGCATGCCGGCTTCGGCGCGCTGCAGTCCATCAATCAGGTCGCTCATGGTACGGAATGCCTTCGTGTTGCTCATGGCTCAAGGGGCGTTGCGGAAGGCCCCGGACGAAGATCCCTATTTTCGCCGCATGCGCAACAGGCGTCCTGCCGCGCGTTTCCACAGCCTCTTCTGAATGTTCCTGGAGCACACCGGCAGCCGCAGCCCCCGCAAGGGCTGGATCGAGGTGATCTGCGGCAGCATGTTCAGCGGCAAGACCGAGGAGCTGATCCGCCGCCTGCGCCGCGCCGAGTTCGCCAAGCAGCGCGTGGAGATCTTCAAGCCCAGCGTGGATACGCGCTATGCCGAGGCTGAAGTGGTGAGTCACGACAGCACCAGCATCCGCAGCACTCCGGTGCCCAATAGCAGCAACCTGCTCCTGCTCGCCAGCGACATTGAGGTGGTTGGCATCGACGAGGCGCAGTTCTTCGATGAGGGCCTGCCAGCGGTGTGCGCTGAGCTCGCCACGCAGGGCATACGCGTGGTCGCCGCCGGGCTCGACATGGACTTCCTCGGCCGCCCTTTCGGTCCTATGCCGCAACTGATGAGCGTGGCCGAATACGTGACGAAGGTGCATGCCATCTGCGTGCGCTGCGGTGCGCTGGCCACGTTCAGCCACCGCATCGTGGCCGGCGACGAACTCGTGCAGCTCGGCGAGAAGGATAGCTACCAGCCGCTCTGCCGGTCCTGCTTCGATGCAGCGCGTTCACCGGTGCAAGCCACCGTGCAATGAATGGCCATCGGCTCAGCGCATTGGCCGAGGCCATCGGCGGCGAATGGATCGTCCGGCACGACGATCCGCTGATCGCGCACCTCAGCATCGATTCGCGCAAGCCCTTCACCGCGCACGATACGCTCTTCATCGCGATCAAGGGCGAAAGGCACGATGGCCACCGCTACCTCGCCGACCTGCGTGCGCGCGGCATGCGCTCGTTCGTGGTGAGTGACGCTACCGCTGTCAGGGCTTTCCCGGAATGCAACATCCTTCTCGTGCACGACACGCTGGATGCCTTGCAGCGCATCGCTGCCTGGCATCGCAGGCATTTCCGCGCACCGGTGATCGGCATCACCGGCAGCAATGGCAAGACCGTGGTGAAGGAATGGCTCTTCCACCTGATGCGCGACAGCGAGCATGTGGCGCGCAGCCCCGGCAGCTGGAACTCACAGGTGGGCGTGCCGCTCAGCGCTTGGGCGATGCACGACAGGCATACAATGGGCATCTTCGAGGCGGGCATCAGCCAGCCCGGTGAGATGGAGCGCTTGCGATCGGTGATTGAACCGACGATCGGCGTGTTCACCAACATCGGTCCCGCGCATGCCGAAGGGTTCGCACACGACCGCGCCAAGGCGAAGGAGAAGGCGATGCTCTTCCGCGATGCGCAGGCCGTGGTGTTCTGCGCCGATCATGCTGAAGTGGCCGAAGCGCTGCGTGCGCAGGGCATCGATCAGCGCGCGACGATGCTGGGCTGGAGCCGCGAGCGGAGCGGTTGGTTGCATGTGGTGCGCGAGGAGCCATCGGCCATCGGGCAGCGCATCCACGTGATCAACGATGCCGTCGACTTCGACTTCGAGATCCCATTCTCCGATCGCGCATCGGCCGAGAATGCGATCCATTGCGTGGCGCTGATGCTGCATCTGGGCCGCACGCCGCAGTGGATCGCGGAACGCACGCCGCAGCTGCCGCCGGTGAGCATGCGCCTCGAAGCAGTGGAAGGGATCCATGGCATCACGTTACTGAATGATGCCTACAGCAACGACACGGCATCGCTCGCCATCGCGCTCGATCATCTCGATGCGCTCGCAGCGGGCCGGCCCAAGGCCGTGGTGCTCTCCGACCTGACGGGTGGCGAAGAGCCGGAGCAGCGCTACCGCCGGGTTGAAGAACTGTTGAAGCGGACAATGGTGCAAGCAGTTTTCACCATCGGGCCGGAGCTGCGCTCGCATGCGCTGCCCTTCGCGCCACGTGTGGAGCATTTCAGCGATGCGCAGGAGCTGATCAATCGGGTGGATCCGGTCAGCCTCGCGGATCACGCTGTGCTGGTGAAGGGCGCAAGGGCCTTCGGGTTGGAGCGTGTCGCTGATCGTTGGCAGCGCCAAGTGCACGGCACCGTGATGGAAGTGGACCTCGAGGCCATCCGCCACAACCTGAACCACTACCGTGCCTTGCTCGGGCCCGCCACCGGCGTGATGGCCATGGTGAAGGCCTTCGGATACGGAGCCGGGGCGCTGGAATTGGCTCGGCTCTTCGCGCATGAGCAGGTCCGCTATCTGGGCGTGGCCTACGCTGACGAAGGCATTGCGCTGCGGCAGCAGGGCATTGCCACACCCATTCTGGTAATGAACCCGGAGCCGGTGAGCATGGATCTCTTGCATCGCTTCCGATTGGAGCCGGAGGCGTACGATGAACGCTCGTTGCAAGAGGCGCTGCGTTACGCCGCGGTGCATCGAGACGCACCGCCTGTTCATGTGAAGCTCGATACAGGCATGCGGCGATTAGGCTTCACGGAGGATGAATTGCCAAAGGTGATCGGACTCCTGCGCGAAACGAAGGGCCTGCGCGTGGCTTCGGTCCTCTCGCACCTCGCTGCAAGCGAGGACCCCGTGCACGACGCGTTCACGCGCGCGCAGATCGCTGCATTCTCGCGCATGGCCGATGCGATCGAGGCCGCGCTCGGCTACCGGCCCTTGCGACACATCTCCAATTCAGCCGGTGCCGCGCGTTGGAAGGAGGCGCACTTCGACCTGGTCCGGCTGGGCATCGGCCTCTTCGGGATCGGTGTTGATGCCCGGGAGACCGCGCAATTGCAGCATGCGGTGAGCCTGCGCACGGTGATCGCTCAGCTGAAGCGCGCCACCAATGGCACCACCATCGGCTACGGGCGCCGGGGCTTGGCGCAAGGCGAGCGCCTGATCGCCACCGTGCCCATGGGTTATGCCGATGGGCTCTCGCGGCGGCTCAGCAACGGCGGGGGCCGCTTCTGGGTGCATGGCCATGCGGCGCCCATCATCGGCAGCGTATGCATGGACATGTGCATGATCGACGTTACCGGCATCGCGTGCGCCGTCGGTGATGAGGCCGTGCTCTTCGATGCCTCGCATCCCATCACCGATCTGGCGCGCGACCTTGGCACCATTCCCTACGAGGTGCTTACGAGCATCCCGCCCAGGGTGAAGCGCGTGCATGTGCGGGGGTGAGCAACCAGCTTCGCCGCATGCACCCCTGGCTCACTCCACTCCGAGCAACCTTCAAGCGCCACGGCAACCGCGAGGATGCGGCCGCCATGGAGGCGTACATGAAGGGCATCGCACCCTTCTTCGGGATAAGAGCGGTGCCACGGCGCGAACTGCTGAAGGAGCACATCGATGCTCACGGCGCGCCGCCATGGGATGAATTGCCGGCAATCGTCCGCGATGCCTTCGCTTGTCCGGAGCGTGAACTGCACCACACCGCCGTGGACCTGCTCATGAAGCAAGCGAAGAAGCTCGGGCCGGAGCACCTGCCGCTGTTGGAGGAGCTGATCACCACCAAGAGCTGGTGGGACACGGTGGATGCGCTCGCGATCCATGCAGCGGGCGTGATACTCAAGCGCAACCCCAAAGAAATCGCGGCATGGAATGAGCGCTGGATCACGAGTGATGACCTCTGGTTGAACCGCGCAGCCATCCTCTTCCAGAACCGCTGGAAAGAGGACACTGATCGTTCGCTGCTATTCGCGAACATCGACCGCTACTCCGCGCGGAATGAATTCTTCATCCGCAAGGCCATCGGCTGGGCGCTGCGCGAATTGGGCGCCACGGATCCGCAAGCGGTGAGGCGCTATGTGAAGTCAAGGAAGCTATCGCCGTTGAGCGAACGCGAGGCGCTGCGGAAGCTGTGATCAGCGGACGATGACGACGGAGTGCCGCTCATCACCCAGGGCGCTGCTGATGGTCGCCGTGTAACGGCCAGCTGGAAGCCCGCTCACATCCAACTGGGCGCCATCGACGACCATTGATCCCAGGTTGATGCGACCCACAGCATCGGTCATGCTCAAGTACGACCGTTCAGCATCGCGTAAGCGTACGGTCAGTGTTTGATCGGCCGGAACGGGATGGACGCTTGAGAACGATAGGGGCGCTTCCCCCATGGTAACGGCTCCATTCAGGGTGAAGCGCTCGAAGAAGAGCCAGATCTCGGTGCTGGCATCGAAATCCTGGCAGGTCACGCCGATGGGGATGGTGGCGCCGGGCCAGGTGTGCCCTCCGCCTGTAACGGCGATCAGGTCCACCTCTGTGCCTTGGGTGCAACCGCCGAAATCGGCGCGTGAAGCGGTGCACCCGTCGGTGGGCGCGGCGTCGGGAATGGGTGAGATCACGGCCGGGGTCGCGCAACCATTATGCGCCACCCAATGCGCGATCGCGTCGTTCACGGCGATATTCTGCACGCCTCCGGTGTAGGGCACAATGGCATCGGCGGTGCCGTTGATCATGAACACAGGAACCGGACGCGGCGGGTTGCAGAACGCGGGGAGCCCTTGCGCCATGCTGGCTGAAACGGTTGCGATCGCTGCGATGCGATCCGCCAATTGGCAGCTGAGCACGAAAGAGAAGTAGCCTCCTTGCGACATGCCGCAGGCGTACACGCGCTGCGGATCGACGTTATGGGTGAGGGTGAAACGGTCAATGAGCGCGCCGATCAAGCCAATGTCATCCACTTGCCCAAGTCCCAGATTCCAGGAATTGTTCTCGCCATCCGCGTAGCAAACGAGGAAGCGCTCGAGCATGGCCACATCGTTCATCAATGAATAGGCCTCCTGCTGTTCCGCATTGCTGCCTAGACCGTGCAGATTGAAGACAATCGCGGGGTTCTCAGTAGGAACGAATCCGGGAGGCACGAAAAGCCGATACGTGCGGTAGATGCCATCATGGAGGATGCTGTCGACGACCGACTGGGAGCGCAGAACGGTCGACACGGCGAGGATGAAAAGAAGCGTAATGGCCTGACGCATGGTGCGAAGATGCTGGATTCAGGTTCCGAGCGGCTATCCTGTTCCTGAACAGGCGGAAGTAATTCACGGATACTGTGCTTCTCTTCGCCAATAGAGACCGCCAAGCGCCTGACGCAAGAAGTTCTGCCGCCTTCTTCAGCGCCCGTACTGACGGTCAGCCTACTTTCGGCCAGCGCATGAAGCTTTTCAATAGAGTACGGCAACCACTGCTGGTTGAGGGTCGCCTGAAGCGGTACCTGCTCTATGCAGCGGGCGAGATCATCCTGGTGGTAATCGGCATCCTCATCGCATTACAGCTGAATGCATGGAAAGCGGACCAACGGGACAGGGTCTCGGAAAAGGTCCATTTGGAGAACCTCCGGGAGGACCTGCACTTGCAGCTAGAGGTCATTCACGCCCAGATGGTGCATGATACCAGCATGATCCTGAGGGCGGATTCGGCGATGGCCTTCTTCTTCGGCGGCATGAGCCTGGAAGACTTCGAAGGAAGGGTCTACGGCAGTCGGTCGCTGGGTTGGCGCAAGACCTTCGTGGCCAGCGATGCCACCTTCAAGGTGCTGCTTTCCACCGGCGGCATGAATCTGATCGGCGAGCCACAGCTGCGCACCGATTTGATGCGCTATCACCAGCAACTGGAATACACCACCCAGGTGGTCAACACGAACAACGGGCTGATTGATGAGCTGTTCAGCCTTAATGCGGCCAGCAACGCACCGAGCTTCTCGCGTGACGCCGAGGGACGGCTGGAGAACGATGCTGAACTGAGCGGCCAGGATCGGTATCGCCTTTTCGAGAGCATTGAACAACGTCGTCGCCTAAGCGAGATCGCATTGGGCATCTGCGAAAAGCAGCGCATCGCCACGGAGCGGATGATTGCGAGATTGGATCTGGCAATCAGGCGCTGAACACCTATCCCAATAGTTCCGCAGCTTTCTTCAGCGCCTCGGCCATGCCGCCGGGCTCCTTGCCGCCGGCAGTCGCGAAGTCGGGCTGGCCACCACCACCGCCCTTGATGGCCGGGCTGATCTGCTTGATGATGTCCACAGCCTTGATGCCCATTGCAGCGAGCGCCTCCTTGCCCAGGGAGACGGCGAGCAAGGGTTTGCCATCGATCACTGAACCGGCCACGAGTGCGAGGTCGGGATGCTGTTCGCGCAAGGCGAAGCCGAGGTCCTTCAAGCCTTGTGCGTCTAGTTCCAGTAGCTCCACCAGCACCTTCACGCCCTTACTGTTGGCCATGGCCTTGGCCGGGATGGATGAGGCATAACGCTTCACCCTCTCGCGAGCAGCTTTCTCCAATTCCTTGGTGAGGCTGGCATTCTGCTCGGCGAGTTTCTGCACGGCGGCCACCACATCGGCGGGGCGCTTCAGCAGGTCCTCGATGGCCTCCAGCTTCGCGAGCTTCTCGTTGATCATGCGCTCCGCCTCCACGCTGGTGATGGCCTCGATGCGGCGGATGCCAGCGGCCAGCGCGCTCTCGCTCACGATGCGGAACGGGCCGATGGTGCCCGTGCGCGGCACGTGCGTTCCACCGCACAGCTCCACGCTGGGACCGAACTTCACCACGCGCACGTTGTCGCCGTACTTCTCGCCAAAGAGCGCCATGGCGCCCATGGCCTTCGCCTCGGCGATGGGCACGTTGCGTCTGTCCTCGAACACGATGTCGTCGGTGATCATGGCGTTCACCTCGCGCTCGATGGTGGCGAGCTCTTCGGGCGTCACCTTGGCGAAGTGGCTGATGTCGAAGCGCAGGCGATCGGGTGCGACCAATGAGCCCTTCTGCTCCACGTGCGTGCCCAGGTGCTTGCGCAGGGCGTGGTGCAGCAGGTGCGTGGCGGTGTGGTTGCGCGCGGTGAGGCCGCGGCGCTGGGTGTTCACCTGTGCGATGAGCGGCTTGGTCACATCCTTCGGCAGCTCCTTGGTGAAGTGAACGATGAGCTGGTTCTCGCGCTTGGTATCGACCACTTCCACCTGATCCGCGCCCTGGATGAACCAGCCCTGGTCGCCCACCTGGCCACCGCCTTCCGCGTAGAACGGCGAGCGGTCGAGCACGAGCTGGAATTGGTCGCCGCCCTTGCCGCTCACCTTGCGGTAGCGCAGGATCCGCGCCTCGGTACTCAGTTCGTCGTAGCCGATGAATTGCGTTTCGCCTTTCGCGAGTTCCACCCAGTCGCCAGTGGTAACGGCCGTGGCGGCGCGGGAGCGTTCCTTCTGCTTCTGCAGCTCGGTCTCGAAGCCGGCCATGTCCACCTCACGCCTTTGCTCACGCGCAATCAATTGCGTGAGGTCGATGGGGAAGCCGTAAGTATCGAAGAGCTCGAAGGCCTTGATGCCGGGCAGTGTGCCCTTTGACTCAGAGAGCGCCTGATCCATGCGCTTCGTGCCCTGCTCCAGCGTGCGCAGGAAGGCTTTCTCTTCTTCCAGCATCACGTTCGTGACGATAGCCTGCTGCTTCTTCAGCTCAGGGAACTGCTCGCCCATCTGCGCCACCAGCACCGGAACAAGCTCGTGCATGAAGGGCTCGTTGAAGCCGAGGAAGCTGTAGCCATAGCGAACGGCACGGCGCAGGATGCGGCGGATCACATAACCCGCGCCAGTGTTGCTGGGCAACTGCCCATCGGCGATGGCGAAGGAGATGGCGCGCAAGTGGTCGGCGATCACGCGCATGGCAATGTCGGCCTTTGCCTCCTTACCGTACTCTTTACTGCACCGATTCGCCAACTCCTGGATCAGCGGCTGGAACACGTCGGTGTCGTAGTTGCTGCGTTTCCCTTGCAGCACCATGCACAGGCGCTCGAAGCCCATGCCGGTGTCCACGTGCTGGGCGGGCAGGGATACGAGCGAGCCGTCGGCCTTGCGCTCGAACTGCATGAACACGTTGTTCCAGATCTCGATCACCTGCGGGTGGTCGTTGTTCACCAGATCACGGCCAGGCTTCTGCACCTTCTCCTCGGCGGTGCGCACATCCACGTGGATCTCGGTACACGGCCCGCAGGGACCGGTATCGCCCATCTCCCAGAAATTGTCCTTGCGGCTGAAGGGCAGGATGCGTTCCTCGGGCAGATATCGCTTCCACAGTTCGCGCGTCTCGTCATCGGCGGGAAGGCCATCCTTCTCATCGCCGCCGAAGTAGGTCACGTAGAGATCGGCGGTGTTGATTCTGTACTCATCCACCAGCAGTTCCCACGCCCACTGGATGGCTTCGGATTTGAAGTAATCGCCGAAGCTCCAGTTACCGAGCATCTCGAACATCGTGTGGTGGTAGGTGTCGATGCCCACCTCCTCCAGGTCGTTGTGCTTGCCGGACACGCGCAGGCATTTCTGCGTGTCGGCGATGCGTTTGTGCTGTGCGGGCCGGTTGCCGAGGAAGAGATCCTTGAACTGGTTCATGCCCGCGTTGGTGAACATGAGCGTGGGATCGTCCTTGATGACCATGGGTGCGCTGGGCACAATGGCGTGACCGCGCTGCGCGAAATGGTCGAGGAACTTCTGGCGGATCTGCTGTGATGTGAGCATGGGTCTCTGGAAGCGGCCGCGAAAGTATCCGGAAGGGGGCAGCGGCGACGGCCCGCCGATCAACACCGTTTAACACGGTGCCCGCCAGCGCCGGTGAATCGCATTGGGCCCACGGCTACCTTGCCGCTTCGAGAAGGCCATGCCAGAGCATAAGTACCGCTTCAACCCGAAGACGCTCAACTTCGAGCGCATCCGCCTCACGGCCTGGCAGAAGACCAGGCGCGTGACGCTGCTGCTGCTGCCGGGCTTGGCGGTGGGCCTGCTGGGGATCTTCCTCGTGTACCAGTTCATCGACAGCCCGAAGGAGGCGGTGCTGCGTCGCGAGAACAAGCAACTGCTGGTGCAGTACGAGCTGCTCAACAAGCAGATCGGAGAGCTCGAGCGCGTGCTGGCAGATGTGCGTCGCCGCGACGACAACATGTACCGCGTGATCCTGGAGGCTGACCCCCTGCCGGAGAGCATCAGGCAGGCCGGTGTGGGCGGCATCAACCGCTACCGCGACCTGAGCGGATACGCCAACAGCGAGCTGGTGATCGAGACCACGAAGCGCCTCGACCTACTGGCCCGCCAGATGGTGGTGCAATCCAAATCGCTCGATGAGGTGGGCGCGCTGGTGCTGCGCAAGCAGGAGATGCTGGCGAGCATACCGGCCATCCAGCCGATACCGAACGAGGACCTCACACAGACGGCCGGCGGCTTTGGCTGGCGGATACACCCCATCCACAAGATCATGAAGTTCCATGCGGGCATGGACTTCACCGCGAAGACCGGGACGCCGATCCATGCCACCGGCGACGGGGTGGTGGTGTATGCCGAGTACGGCACCAACGGCTACGGCATGCACGTGATCGTTGACCACGGCTTCGATTACCAGACGCTCTACGCGCACCTGAGCAAGCTCGAAGTACGCAAAGGTCAGCGTGTGAAGCGCGGCGATGTGGTGGGGCTGGTGGGCAACACCGGACTGAGCGTCGGGCCTCACCTGCATTATGAAGTGCACAAGGGAGGCCAGCCGATGGATCCCGCCAACTTCTACTTCAACGACCTCACGCCTGAGGAGTACGCGCGCATGGTGGAGCTGTCAAGGAACGCCGCGCAAGCGCTCGATTGATACTTTCGTCGCGATGCCGCTCAAGCCGAAGACCATCGAGAAGATCTATTGGACCATCGGCGAAGTGGCCCAGGAGCTGAGCGTCGCCAATTCGAGCATACGCTTCTGGGAGAAGGAATTCGGCGCATTCACGCCCAAGCGAACCAATCGCGGCGACCGCCTCTACACCCGGGAGCAGATCGAGCAGCTGCGCATCATGCAGCACTTGGTGAAGGAGGAGGGCTTCACCATCCAAGGGGCCAAGGAGAAGCTCAAGCGCGGTGCAGAGCCAGAGCGTGCGCCGTTGGATGCCGATGCCGTTCGTGAAGGCTTGCTCACCGTGCGCCGGAAATTGGTGGAGCTGCGCAACGCCCTGCGCGATCAGCAGTAAGCCGCCTGCATCAGGTAGTTCTTCACGTAGTCGTTCACGCCCTCCTCCAGTGAGGTGAACGGCCTGGCGTAACCGATCGCGCGCAGCTTGCGCATGTCCGCCTCGGTGAAGTACTGGTACTTATCGCGGATGTCAGCAGGGGTATCGATGTAGCTGATGCGCTCCTCTTTGCCCATAGCGGTGAAGGTGGCGCGCACCAGGTCGTTGAAGCTGCGCGCAGTGCCGCTGCCCAGGTTGTACAGGCCGCTGTTCTTCCGATGCTCCATGAGCCAGAGGCATACTGCGCAGAGGTCCTTCACATAGATGAAGTCGCGCTGCTGCTCACCGTCCCTGTAGTCTGGCCGGTGGCTGCGGAAAAGCTTCATGCCGCCTGTGTCGCGGATCTGGTTGAAGGCATGGAAGACCACGCTCGCCATGCGGCCCTTGTGGTATTCGTTCGGCCCATACACGTTGAAGAACTTGAGGCCCGCCCAGAAGAAGGGCTTCTTCTCCTGTTGCAGCGCCCACTTGTCGAATTCGTTCTTGCTCTCGCCGTATGGGTTCAGCGGCTTCAGCTTGAAGGGCAGGCCGTCATCGGCATCGCTGTAGCCGAACTCACCGCCGCCATAGGTCGCCGCGCTGCTGGCGTAAACGAGCGGGATGCCGTACTTGATGCAAGCTTCCCAAAGGCGCTGGCTGTAGCGCACGTTCAACTCATCGAACACGGCAACGTCGAAGAGCGTCGTGTCGGTCTTGGCGCCCAAGTGGAAGATGAACTGCACCAGCTTCTCGTTCGCATCGAGCCAGGTGAAGAAGTCCATGCGGTCCACCTTCGCAGAGAGCTCCTTCTTCAGCAGGTTGGGGGCCTTATCGGCCCGGCTGAAATCATCCACAGCCACGATATCCTGCCAGCCTTGTCGCCGCAATTCCCCGATGAGGCAGCTGCCGATGAAGCCCGCCGCGCCTGTGACGATGATCATGCCGCCAAGGTAGGGGCGCGTCCCGGGTCTAGCCCGGGATGACACGCGCCCCTACCTTGGCCGCACAATCAAGAGCCCGGGGCGTTACTGAGCCATGCCACAAGTTTTCATCACACGCCGCGAACGCTTCGCTGCCTCCCATCGCTTGGCCCGCCCCGATTGGAATGACGCGAAGAATCTGGAGGTCTTCGGCAAGTGCAGCAACCCCAACGGGCACGGACACAACTACGAGCTGTGGGTCACCGTGAAAGGCGAGCAGGACCCGGAGACGAGCTTCGTGACGGACCTGAGCCAACTGAGCCGCATCATCAAAGAGGAAGTCATCGACCATTTGGACCATAAGAACATCGATGTCGATGTGTCCTTCATGCGCGGGCGGCTCAGCAGCACGGAGAATCTTTGCGTGGCCATCTGGGAGCAGTTGGAGGCACCGATCAAGAACCTAGGTTGCGCGTTGCATGGCGTGAAGGTGCAGGAGACCGAGAACAACACCGCGGAGTACCATGGCGCGTAGAACGAAAGGCAAGGCACTCGATGGCGAGCACGAGCCCACCGGCGAAGGCTACGAGCGCATCGACCTGTACGATGCGAAGTCCATCGCGCGCATCAGCGGGCACTACGGCGACATTCTCAAGCAGATCGGCGAAGACCCGAAGCGCGAAGGCCTGCAGAAGACGCCTGAGCGCGTGGCCAAAGCGCTGCAATACCTCACGCACGGCTACGACCTCGACCCGGCAGCCATCCTCAAGGGCGCGCTCTTCAAGGAGAATTACAGCCAAATGGTGCTGGTGAAGGACATCGAGGTGTACAGCCTCTGCGAGCACCACATGCTGCCCTTCTTCGGCAAGGCGCATGTGGCCTATATCCCCAACGGCTGCATTACCGGGCTCAGCAAGATCCCCCGCGTGGTCGATGCCTTCGCGCGCCGCTTGCAGGTGCAGGAGCGCCTCACCGACCAGATCCGCGATTGCATCCAGGACACGCTGAAGCCCATGGGCGTGGCCGTGGTGCTCGAATGCGCCCACCTCTGCATGCAGATGCGCGGCATACAGAAGCAGAACTCAGTGACCACCACCAGCGCCTTCACTGGGATCTTCCTCAATGATCCCCGGACGCGGGAGGAATTCATCAAGCTCATCGGCGCCCGCCTACATTAGCGCGGCGGCCGTCAGCTGCTTTCATCCCAAAGCCTCCGGCATCGTTGACCCTCCGGGTCAACCCACCGAAAACAACACTCCATGGAACAGCCCCAAGTACCAACCACTGGCCAGGTCATCTACGGCCCCGAGACCAATGTCCGCGCATTCCTGAGCCAGGTGTTCACCTACATGGCCACGGCTCTGGTGCTCAGCGGCGCGATGGCCTGGCTTTTCGCCAGCACGCCCGGACTGCTGCAATACCTCTACACTGCCGATGGCGGACGCAGCATCCTAGGGTGGGTGGTGATGCTCGCGCCATTGGGCCTGGTGTTCCTCATGAGCGGCATGATGGAGAAGCTGAGCGGGACCGTGCTGCTGCTCACCTTCATCGCCTTCTCGGCGCTCATGGGCATCAGCCTCTGCTACATCTTCATCCTGTACGCGCCGGATTCCATCATCAAGGTCTTCTTCATGAGCGCAGGCATCTTCGGCATCATGGCCGTGGCCGGCTACACCACCAAGACCGACCTCACCAAGCTGGGCAGCTTGCTCTTCATCGGCCTCATCGGCATCGTCATCGCGTCGGTGATCAACATGTTCCTCGGCAGCAGCACCATGGATTACGTGATCAGCATCATCGGCGTGGTGGTCTTCACTGGGCTCACCGCCTACGACATGCAGAAGCTCAAGCGCTTGGGCGAAGTGGTGGGCACCGGCTCCGAGACCGCGCAGAAGATGGCGCTCATGGGCGCGCTCAGCCTCTACCTCGATTTCATCAACCTCTTCCTGATGCTGCTGCGGTTGTTCGGGCGGCGTGACTAGTTCAACGCAAGTTGAGGGTTGATTCGCGGCAGGTTACGGGTTGAATGCCCGACACCCAATCATCGATTCGAGATTCTGCCCACCCCACACCCCTCCATCGACCTCCAACCCTCAAACACCCGAAGCAGCATGACGGCCTACGTCTTCCCCGGCCAAGGCTCCCAGTTCCCCGGCATGGGGAAGGACCTGTACGACGCTGATAGCAACGCCCGCGTCTGGTTCGAGCACGCCAACGACATACTTGGCTTCAAGCTCACCGATGTGATGTTCAGCGGCAGCGATGCCGACTTGAAGCAAACCAAGGTGACGCAGCCCGCCATCTTTCTCCACAGCGTGGTGAAGGCCAAGGTGATGGGCGATGCCTTCCAACCAGCCATGACCGCAGGGCATTCCTTGGGCGAATTCAGCGCACTGGTGGCGGCAGGTGCCATGGAGTTCGCCGATGGCCTGAAGCTCGTGGCGGCTCGCGCCAATGCCATGCAGAAGGCCTGTGAGCTGCAGCCGAGCACCATGGCGGCCATCATCGGCCTCGACGATGCGAAAGTGGAAGGGGTCTGCGCTGAGATCACGGCCAATGCCGGCAAGGGCGTGGTGGTGGCCGCGAACTACAACTGCCCCGGTCAGCTCGTGATCAGCGGCACCATCGACGCGGTGAACGCAGCATGCGAAGCCTTGAAGGTCGCAGGTGCGCGACGAGCGCTCGTGCTGCCCGTGGGTGGCGCCTTCCACAGTCCGCTCATGGAGCCCGCTCGTGCGGAACTCGCCACCGCGATCCAATTCACGCCGATCGTGAACCCGCGTTGCCCCGTCTATCAGAACGTTGATGCCCGTCCGCATACCGAGCCTGCGCGGATCAAGGCCAACCTCATCGCGCAGCTCACCGCCCCCGTGCGCTGGACGCAGACCATGCAAACCATGCTGAACGACGGTGCCAACAAGGTGGTGGAGGTGGGCCCTGGCAATGTGCTGCAAGGGCTCTTCAAGAAGGTGAGCAAGGAAGTGGAGGCCGTGTCGGGTTAGGGGAGCGGAAAGGACATGGTGGCATTCCTTCGTCGGTTGCTCCTCTTCATTGGGGCCGGTCTTGCCTCTTCATCATGGTCGCTCTGCGGGTGATGGGGGACGATCCTCGAGGGGGAGCCCGATGATGTGCGTGTAGTTTGCCATGTCATATTGTTCCGCCGATTCAAAAGAGATTTGGATGTCATGGCGGAATGGGCCTGAGCGAGGCACAGAATCACCCTTCCGCGCAGGCACGAGAAAGGCGGCCGGATTGCTAGTGCACGTGGGCTGCGTTCGCGGAGCCACTTGGGACGCACTGATGCCGGTCACGCGCTTGATTTCTTCAGGACCGGTGCATTCGCCGTGGTTCTACTTTTCGCGGCATATCGCATCCGACTCTGGTTGCGGCAGGGCTTCCGACCTGCAGGTATTGATAGCTTTGCCAGTGAATCAAGGCGAATCTGCATGAGACCAGTATCCCACCTTTTTTCCGCTGCCTTCCCCATCCTGATTGGGGTGAATGCCATTCATGCTCAGGTTCAACGATGTTCAAATGCTGGTGTGGCCACTTATGAACGCATCGAGGGATTCGAGCAAGGTCTTGATGGCTCTTTCTTCGTGGCAGGATGGCCCTGGACTGGCGACCTGAGCTTCGTGGATATGGAGGTCCTGAAGCTGGATGCGGATGGCAATCTTCAATGGGGACGGGTGCTTCAAGGAGGATTGGTGGAGTATGCGAAGGCGGTGGCTCCCACCAGCGATGGTGGTGCGGTCCTAGCCGGATACACGGCTTCTTTCGGGCAGGGGCTCTATGATCTCGCTGCGGTGAAGCTGTCTTCCAGCGGAAGCATCGATTGGACGGCCACGATCGGTACGGCTGATCATGAGGCGGCTCTTGACGCGGTGGAGACATCGGATGGTGGTCTCGCCTTCGTAGGGTCCGCATGGAACAGTGTTGGATTGCAGGATGGGCTGGTGGTGAAGCTGCAGCCCGACGGGCAGTTGAGCTGGGCCAAACGGGTTCATGGCAGCAATTTCCATGGCATCGAATTGCACGAGGTGGTGAACGCTCCGGACAATGGACTGTTGGTCACGGGATACAAGACGGATGCGGTGAATGGCGGAGTGGCCATCCGTTTCGATGCGGCGGGGACGGTGCTCTGGGCGAAGGAGCTTCCGTACGGCCTCTTCTATGGTGCTGCACCGGTAGGCACTTCCGGATTCGTGCTCACGGGTTTCCACTATGTCGATGAGACCACGAGCCAGGATATCTGCATTGTTCGTGTGGATGCCGATGGTGATTTCATCTGGGGCAAGAAGATTCCGTACGCTGGGCCGCAACAGGGCATCGCTGTGGCCGTGCGCCCCGATGACGGTTTCGTGGTGGCCGGTGATCACATGGTCGGATCCAATGACCTGCGCATGCTCGTGGTCGCCTTCGGCCAGGATGGCGATTTGGAATGGAATCGGCTTATAGGAACCTCGGCCTGCAATGCGCTGGGCATCGTTGCGAAGCCGGATAACGGCTTTGTGCTAGGCGGGGGCAATGGAACCGATGCGCTCATCGCATTCCTGGATGCCAACGGAATGACCTGTCCTGCCTGCGGTGTAGAGAACCTGGTGCTGAATCCTGTTGATGTGGTGCTGTCGCCCTATGCGGTGACCACATTGCCGGGCGGTGCAGCCGGATCCGGGTCTTGGACCGTCGTGGCGAACACGCAAACCACCTCTTCAACCGTGTGCCTTGCGGTTGGTGTTGAAGAGCGCCCCGGCCAGCTGATGCCCCGCATCCGACCGAACCCTGCTGCGGATTGGCTTGACTTGGAATGGCCAGGTTCCGCGATTGGCATCGAGTGTGAGATCCTGGACGCGGCTGGCCGCATTGTCGTCGAGCAACTGCTCAGGGACGGCGCTAATCGCATTGACATTCGCCGCTTGCCCGTTGGGGCGTATCGAATCGTTACGCGGTCAAGCTTTGGCGAGCCTTGGTCGGCTACGTTCATCGTATCGCGATGATGAAGGCCTTGTCCTAGTATGGCGATAGCTTTCAGCTGGCATGCGCGGAACTCGCCACCGCGATCCAATTCTCGCCGATCGTGAACCCGCGTCCCCCGGTCAATCAAAATGTTGAGGCCCGTCCGCATACCGATCCGGCGCGCATCAAGGCCAACCTCATCGCGCAGCTCACCGCCCCCGTGCGCTGGACGCAGACCATGCAAACCATGCTGAACGACGGCTCGACGAAAGTGGTGGAGGTGGGCCCCGGCAATGTGCTGCAAGGGCTCTTCAAGAAGGTGAGCAAGGAGGTGGAGACGGTGGCGGGGTAGGTGCCGCGATCGCGCGCACCTCATCGTGCGACGTTAGTTTCGCGCACCATGGCCATGCCCATCACCCGCGACGCCGTCCTCTCCGCCCTTTCCCGCATCATCGAGCCCGATCTGAAGAAGGACATCGTGGCGCTCGACCTCGTCCGCGACATCCGCCTAGAGGGCGATACCATCCACGTGAGTGTCGAGGTGAGCAACCCCGCCATGCACAGCCGCAAGCGCATGGAAGAGGCGGTCGTTTTCAATGTGAAGCAGGCGCTGGGTCAAGAGCTGAGCGTGTTGGTGACGGTGAACCCGCTGAGCGGTGCGCGCGCCAACGTGCGCAAGGTGCTGCCCGGCGTGAAGCACATCGTGGCCATCGCCAGCGGCAAGGGCGGCGTGGGCAAGAGCACCATCACCGCCAATCTCGCTGCGGGCCTCGCCGCGCGCGGACTGCGCGTGGGCCTGATTGATGCCGACATCTACGGACCCAGCATGCCGTTGATGTTCGATGTGGTGCACGAGAAGCCCGGAACGCGGGAACGAGACGGCAAGCATTGGATCGTGCCCGTGGAGAGCTACGGCGTGAAGCTGCTCAGCATCGGCTTCTTCGCGCAGACCGATCAGGCCATCGTTTGGCGCGGACCCATGGCCACCAAGGCGCTGGAGCAGATGATCAAGGATGTGGATTGGGGCGAGCTCGACCTCATGCTGATCGACCTGCCGCCCGGCACCGGCGATATCCACCTCTCCTTGGTGCAAGCCGTGCCTTTGACTGGCGCCATCATCGTGAGCACGCCGCAACCTGTGGCCCTGATTGACGCGCGCAAAGGCGTGGGCATGTTCCGCCTGCCCAGCGTGAATGTGCCGGTGCTCGGCATCGTGGAGAACATGGCTTGGTTCACCCCGGTCGAGCTGCCCGAGAACAAGTACTTCATCTTCGGCAAGGGTGGCGCGAAGGCGCTCGCGGAAGAACTGAAGGTGCCCTTCCTGGGCGAGGTGCCCTTGATCCAGAGCGTGCGCGAGGCCGGCGATGTGGGCCGCCCAGCCGTGCTGCAAGGCGATACGCCCGCCGCTGCGCCTTTCCGCCATCTTTGCGCCATGGTCTCAGACAGCGTGCTGAAGGCCATCCCCGCCTGAGCCATGAACCCCAAGGACCTCGAAGCCGTCGAACTGCGCATCCGCGAAGCGCTCGCTGAGCTGCGTCCCTTCCTCGAGGCCGATGGCGGCGACATCACCTTGGATGAGGTGACCCCCGATGGCGTGGCGCGCGTGCGCCTGCATGGCAACTGCCTCGGCTGCGCCATGGTGCCCATGACCATGAAGGCCGGCGTGGAGGAGGCGATCAGGCGTGTGGCCCCGCAGGTGAAGAAGGTGGAGGCGGTGAATCTGGGCGTGGAGGCCTGAAAGCGAACCAAGCGCAGGCGCTGGTGTTATCCCGCCGCGTGATCCGCGTCACCAGCGCGCATCCGCCCCCGGCTACCTTCGCGCCGCAATCCATGTCCACAGCCCCTACGAAGACCAAGCCCGTTGAGGAACGGCGCAACGTGGTCATCCTCTTCGCCGGCGATAGCGGAGATGGCATCCAGCTCACCGGCTCGCAGTTCACCGATAGCAGCGCGCTCTTCGGCAATGACGTGAGCACCTTCCCGAATTTCCCGGCGGAGATCCGCGCGCCGCAGGGCACGCTCGCCGGTGTGAGCGGCTATCAATTGCACTTCGGCAGCGTGGAGATCTTCACGCCGGGCGACCAATGCGATGTGCTGGTGGTGATGAACGCCGCTGCGCTGAAGGCCAACCTGATCAAACTGAAGAAGGGCGGTGCCATCATCGCCAACACCGATGGCTTCGACAAGAAGAACCTGCGCCTGGCGGGCTACATCGACGAAGCCGACCCGCTCACCGATGGCTCTCTCTCCGAGTTCACGCTGCACAGCGTGGATGTGACCAAGATGACGCGCGCCGCGCTCGAGGGCCTCACGCTCGGCATGAAGGAGAAGGACCGCTGCAAGAACATGTTCGTGCTCGGCTTCATCAATTGGATGTACAGCCGTGGCATGGAGAACAGCGAGCGCTTCCTGCATCAGAAGTTCGCGAAGAAGCCCGACCTGCTCGAGGCCAACCTGCGCGCGCTGAAGGCGGGCTACCACTTCGGCGACACCAGCGAGACCTTCACCACGCGCTTCGAGGTGAAGCCCGCGCCCATGCCCAAGGGCAGCTACCGCAGCATCACGGGCAATCAGGGCACCGCGCTCGGCCTCATCGCCGGCGCGCAGAAGGCGAAGCTCGACCTCTTCTACGGCAGCTATCCCATCACGCCTGCGAGCGACATCCTGCACGAGCTCTCGCGCCACAAGAATTTCGGCGTGATCACATTCCAGGCGGAAGATGAGATCGCGGCCATCAGCAGCGCTATCGGTGCCAGCTATGGGGGCGCGATCGGCATTACTGCGAGCAGCGGCCCGGGCATCGCGTTGAAGACCGAAGCGATGGGCCTCGCCTTCATGCTCGAGATCCCCTTGGTGATCGTGAACGTGCAGCGCGGCGGGCCTAGCACGGGCCTGCCCACCAAGACTGAGCAAGCTGATCTCTGGCAAGCGGTCTTCGGCCGCAACGGCGAAGCACCCATCCCAGTGATTGCCGCCAGCACCCCCATCGATTGCTTCGACATGGCCTTCGAGGCCGTGCAGATCGCCATTGAGCACATGACGCCGGTGATCCTGCTCACCGACGGCTATATCGCCAACGGCGCGGAGCCCTGGCGGTTCCCGCAATCGAAGGACCTGCCAGGGATCTCTGTGCCAACCGTCATCGCGATCGGCGACGAAGGAGCCGCGAAGCATTCCGTGGCGGATTCGCACGACGCTTCAGGCAAGTTCCTCCCATACGCCCGAGACGAACGCGGCGTGCGCCCATGGGCCTTGCCCGGCCAGCCCGGTCTGCAGCATCGCATCGGTGGCATCGAGAAGCAGGACAAGACCGGCAACATCAGCTACGAGCCGAAGAACCATGAACTGATGGTGAAACTGCGCGCAGAGAAGGTGGCGCGCATCGCTGATCGCTTCAAGCCCATCCGCTTGGATAGCGGTCCGCCCGAAGGCGATGCGATCATCGTGGGCTGGGGCAGCACCTATGGTGCGATCAGGACGGCCGCTCTCGAGCTGCAAGCCGAAGGGCACAGCGTGGCGCATGTGCATATCAGGCACCTTTTCCCTTTCAACAAGGGGCTGGGTCCTCTGCTGAAGAAGTACCAGCAGGTGCTGGTGCCCGAGATGAACAGCGGCCAGTTGCGGCAGATGCTGCGCGCCGAATTCCTGGTGGACGCGCAGGGCCTGAACAAGATCCAAGGATTGCCATTCACCAGCGCGGAGATCAAGGAAGCCGTGCTCAATCTGTTGAAGCGATGAGCGCCGTGAACGGAACCGTTGCTCCGGAGAAGATCGATTTCTCCTCCGACCAGGAAGTGCGCTGGTGCCCCGGCTGCGGCGACTACAGCATCCTGAAGCAGGTGCAGACCTTGCTGGAGCAGAGCGGCAAGAAGAAGGAGGAGGTCGTCTTCATCAGCGGCATCGGCTGCAGCTCGCGCTTCCCGTACTACCTCGACACCTACGGCCTGCACGGCATCCATGGCCGCGCACCCGCCATCGTGAGCGGCCTGCGCAGCGTGCGACCGGATCTGAGCGTTTGGATGATCACAGGTGATGGCGACGCGCTGAGCATCGGTGGCAACCACATCATCCACCTGCTGCGCCGCAACGTGGATGTGAACGTGCTGCTCTTCAACAACGAGATCTACGGCCTCACCAAGGGACAGTACTCGCCCACATCACCCGAAGGCGCGGTGACGCGCAGCACGCCCATGGGCAGCACGGATCATCCGTTCAACCCGCTCGCGTTGGTGAAGGGAGCCGATGGCACCTTCATCGCACGCAGCATGGACCGCGATCCGAAGCACATGCGCGAAGTGCTGGCTCGCGCCGACGCGCATCGCGGCACCTCACTCGTGGAGATCTACCAGAACTGCAACGTCTTCAACGATGGCGCCTTCGAGGTCTTCACGGAGAAGGCGAACAAGCCCGCGAACACGCTCTTCGTGGAGCAGGGCAAGCCGCTCACCTTCGCGAACGGAACGAAAGGCATCTGCATCAAGGAGATGAAGCCGCGCATCATCGACATCGGCCCGGACTTCTCACCCAACGACTGCTGGATTCACGACGAGCGCGACAATTTCAAGGCCTCGATCCTTGTGCGCTTATTCGATGACCCCAATCACGAAGGCGCATTCCCGCGGCCGTTCGGCGTGTTCTATGTGAACGAGCGCGCCACGCATGAAGAGAAGCTGCAAGCGCAAGTGAAGCGCGCAAAAGAGGTGAAAGGGCTTGGGGATCTCGATGCGTTGCTCAAGGGTGAGCATACCTGGGTGATCGAGTAGGCAGAGTGCTTGCCAGGTTCCTGTTGAAAGCCAGGAATGTTCCCTCAGAACTCCACCTTGTAGTAGAACAGCGGCAAAAGCCCAGCTGGTACTCCTCACGGATGGGATCGCCGCTCGGATGATCGGGCGCATACGTGAGCTTGAGGATGTTCTGCTGGCCGGTCACGTTCACCAAGTCGAGGCCCAGTTCATGCATCACCTTCGGCCTGTTCCATCGGTAGCCCAGTTTCAGGTCGGCGCGGAAGTAGGGACGGAACTGCCGCGTGTTCACCAGGCTGTCAATGAAGACCACCTCCTGGGCGGCATTACTCGCTTCCCGGTCAACCGGTCCGTACCAGCGGCCGCCCGCGTAGGTGAACTTGGTGCCGATGCTGATCACCGACTTCTTCGCGGTGGTGAACTCGCGCGCTAGCACCAGGTTGAAGGCATTGCGGCCATTGAAGGACGTGTTGCGCCAGACGCCATCGCTGCCGCGGTAACGCGCGTCGAAGAGCGATGCGGTGAAGAGGCCGTACCAGCCCTTGGTGAAGGCGTGCTCCAGCGTGAGCTCGATCCCTTGGTTGTAACCGTTCCCTTTGTTGTGCAGGCTGTCCGGGAAGAAGCGCTCGAAGCCTGCGCCCGTGTTCACGAAGGAGAAGGAGGAGGGTGCCACGCTCACCGGCACGTCGAAGAGCCATTGGTAGTAGGCCTCCACTTTCATGCGTACGCGTTGCCCCAAGCGCCGCTCATAGCCCACCACGCCATGATGCGTGCGCGTGGGGCCGATACCGGTGTTCTGCTCTAGCGGGTCGCGTCCTTCGGTGGTGGCGCCGTAGAAGAGCAGGTAGCCTGGCTGCATCTGCGAGTGCAGTCCATAGCCGGCGGAGATCCGTTGCCGCGTATCGGGCGCGTAGGAGATGCCGAAGCGCGGCTCGATGGGCGAGAAGCTGTTCGCGTTGATCGAGTTGTGCAGCGAGGTGATGCCCAGCGTGGCGGTCCATTGCTCATTGAATCGGTGGCGCACTTGTGCGTAGGGCTGCAGTTGCAAGGCGGTCACACGTGCATCCCAGCGCACGCGCCAGGTTCCCAAGGTGTTCGGGTCTCCATCCACAGCCGCCGGGAGGATCGCTCGCGCGCTATCGAGGTAGGCGGCCCATTGCTGTTCACTGTTCACTCCAACGCGCAAGCTGGTGCGAAGGCCGAGTTTCCGGTTGGCGAAGACGTACAGCATCGCCTTGCTCTCACTGAATCGGTAACGCAGCAGAGGTGGCAGGCTGTCCACCATGTAGTGTCCGTCCACCACTTGGCGGTACACGTAGTGGTGGTCCGAGTTGATGCCCTGGCCGCTGACCGCGAGCGTGGCCTTCATGTAAGTGTTCTCGTTCAGCGTCCGCGTGGCCGTAGCGCCCACGGTGCCCATGCGCGAGCGGAAGTACTGGTCGCGGTCGTTCTCGCCGTAGATCAGGGTTGCGGTGTCGGGCGTCGCCTGATCGCTGATGACGATGTCGATCTTGCTGCTGCCACCGATGCCCCAGAGCGATATCGAGCCTTTCTTGCTGGGGAAGTGGAAGCGGAAGGCGGCATCCTGGTATTGCGGAATGGCGTCGGTGCCGATGCGGATGCCCATGAATCCGAAGAGCCGCAAAGTGCTGTAGCGATAGCTCACCAGGTAGCTCGAACGGCGCTTCTTGCTCAATGGCCCTTCGGCCATCAATTCGGTGCCGAGGAAGCCCAGCTGCGCCGCGAACTCGTGCTTGTCGGCGTTGCCATTGCGCATGCGCAGGTCGAATACCCCGGCAGTGGCGTTGCCGAATTCAGCGGGGAAGGCACCGGTGAAGAAGTCGGAGTTCGCGAGGTATTTGTTGTTGAGGATGGTGACGGGTCCGCCGCCGGTGCCGGGTATGGCGAAGTGGTTCGGATTGGGGATGTTCACGCCCTCGAAGCGCCAGAGCACGCCCATGGGGCTGTTGCCGCGTATCACGATGTCGTTTCGGCTGTCGTCCGCGCCTTGCACCCCGGCGAAATTGCTCGCCATGCGACCTGGATCGCCGCGGCTTCCGGCATAGCGGTCCGTCTCTTCCACGCTGAATTGCCGAGCGCTCAGCAGCGCCATTTCGTTGCGCACCCCGTTCGGTGAGGCATCGCCCACCACTTCCACTTCATCCAATTCAGTGAGCGCGCTCTGCAGCCGCACGGAGATCACCAGGTCCTTCGCGCTGGTGAGCACGAGGCCATTGAGGACCTGATCCTCGTAGCCCACCATGCGCACATGCAGCGTGGTGCGTCCCAAAGGCACGCCGGTCAACGAGAAGCGCCCGTCTTGATCCGTCACGGTACCGATGATCGGATCGCTGCCAACCACCACCACCGTTGCGCCTGGCAGACCGATCAGGTTCTCGGCGTCTGTCACCTCGCCGCGCATTGCTTGCGCATGCAGATGCGTGATGCCAATGAGGCCGAAAGCGGTGATCAGGGTGCGGAGCATGTGCTCGGATAGTCCAAATCAAACCATTCTATCCGTATGCCGTCTGAACGGCGCATCGCGCCGTATGGAGAACGTGATCAGGTGAATTCCCGTCTTGATCGCGATTCGGTCCGAAGCACCATTTGAATATGATCCGGCTCCGGACCACGCACCTCTTCTTCATCCTCTGCATCGCTTGCCGGGCATCCGCTCAGACCTTCGACCTGGAACAGTTCGAGCAGGTATTCCGGCCTCGCTTGCGCTTCGATGCCCGCTTCCAGCCTGATGTCGCATATCGGGACACTTCTGGGCGCTTCAGCCTTGCGGAGGCCACGGCGGTGTTCACGGTGCCTGTCCGATCGCGCTTCAAACTGGGCTTCGAGGCCGATAGCAGTGCGCAGGGCATCGGCGATTTCCTGAATAAGAGCGTCCGTGTCCGTGCTTCACAGGTGCTGGCCACGGCGCGCTTCACGGGTCGCGAGGTGCAGTTGGGTCTCGATAGTATTGGGGCGCGCAGGCTGATGGCAGCAAGCGCGGGGCTCATGGGCGTGAAGCTCACACGGAAGCGTCGATTGCTTTTCTGGAGCGCCAGCGTGAACCTCAGCGAGGAGGACCGCACGTTCGACGTGGCAGTGCTCCGCGGCAATGGTGTCATCGGCAAGCTGCACGTGAAGGGCTTGCGCAGGCAGTTCTTCTATGGGTTGGCGATCAGCTACTCCGATCGGTTCGTGGTGCCGCTGCCCTTCCTTGGCGGAGAGGCGCCACTAGGCGGCAAGTGGTCATTGCACTATGTGGTGCCGGCACAGTTGGCGCTTGGTTACCGTCCGAGATCCGGAACACGATTCCTGGCTGGCTTCGCAGGCGACGGATTCCGCTCCGGACTGGAATGGCAGGGCGAACGGGTGAATATGAACCACGCGGCTTTCAGGGCCTTCGTCAATCTCCGTCACCGCGTGAACAGGACCATCCAGATCCGTGCGGATGCGGGATACGCCATCACCCAGGGCCTGCGCTTCACCGGGAGCGATTCCGATCGCACGCGCTATCCCATCACGCCCGGTTTCTCCTTCGGCTTGGGCGTGAATGTGCTCTTCGGCAACAGCGTGGCCCAGCGACTCCTCGATGAAGTGCTGAAGTGACCGGTCAGAAGAGCACGCCCACCATCATGCCGCCGCTGGCCACCAAGGGTGTGTATTCGCCGAGGTGGAGGTGCGTGTATGCGTAGGGCTCGCGAACGAAGCCAGAGCCTTGTTCGGCCGGTGCACCATCGAAGAGTTGGAAGCCATAGCCGGCTCCGCCGTAGATCCCGAAGGAGAGCCGGTTGCTCAGCAGCCATTGACCGCCCACGTTGAAGAGGAAGGCGCCGCTCAGATAGTTGGCCGTGTACGCATGGTATGAATACCCGAAAGGGTTGTAGTAATAGCTCTCTTGCTGCCAAGCGCTCACCACGATCTCGGGCCGGACATACCAGCTCATCAAGGGGTGGAGTTGCTGCAATGTGGTCATGCGCTTGAATGAATTGGGCAAACGCAGATTCAAGCCAATCTTGATCAGGCCGCCCCTCTTCGCCTTGTAAGCCGAATTGTGTCGGTCGCGCTCATAAAGGCCGATGTAGCCTGCTTTAACCGAGAGGCTCACATATTGATCGATCACCCGCTGGTAGCCGAAGGTCGTATGGTTCAAGGCAGGCGCTAGCACGTCGATGGCGATGTGGTTCCTGGTGGCGGCTATGGCGCGGCCCTTCGCATCGAGCGATAGGCGCACCCACTCGAAATTCTGGCCGCTGGCAAGCTTCACCCGGGCCAATTCGCTGCGCTCAACGGTGACCAGCACCGCATGGTCGCCCGATTGCGCGCGGTAGCGCACGTTGCTCACGCCGATCTCTTCCACCGTGCCCACCATCACGGTACCGTTGATGTGGAAGAGCGAGTCCTGGGCTGTTGCGCAGAGACTGCTCAGTGAGGCGAGTGCGAGAACATATCGGTGCATCATGGCGATGGGGTTCGATGCTTCGCGAACGCTGCTAGCAGCGGACTATTGCCCGATTAGCCCTTCAGTTCGGGCGGGATCACGCACACGGGGATCGGTTCCATCTTATGGCGGTTGGCGGCCTTGCGCCGGTCGAAGATGGCGAGCACTTCTTGCTGACGGGCGCTCAGATCAAGCTTGGCCGGGTCAATGCCACGCTCACGGATGTCCATGGCCCATTCCAGCTCGGGGTAGCTCGCGCCGATCTGGTCCTCGTCGCTGCGGTCATCGCCCCAGAGGCCGTCTGTGGGCTTGGCTTGCATGATCGAGTCAATGATGCCCAAATCGCGGGCAATGGCGTACACCTCGGTCTTGGTGAGGTCGGCAATGGGCGAGAGGTCCACGCCGCCATCGCCGTACTTGGTGAAGAAGCCGATGCCGAAGTCCTCCACCTTGTTGCCCGTGCCGGCCACCACGTAGCGGAGCAGTCCTGCGAAGTAGTAGAGCGTGGCCATGCGCAATCGGGCGCGCGTGTTCGCGAGCGCGAGTTCCATGGCAGCCTTGTCCTCGACAGCGGGCAGCGCGGCCATCATTTGGTCGAACACGGGTGTGAGCTGCACCACTTCCATGCGCGCATTCGGATGCCGCTGCATGAGCCACGAAATGTGCTCCTGCGCGCGCGCCACTTGCGTCGACGCTTGATGGATGGGCATCTCCACGCACAACGTGGCCAATCCGGTCCGGGCGCAGAGCGTGCTGGTCACGGCACTATCAATGCCGCCGCTCACGCCTACCACGAAGCCCTGCTGCCCATGGCGCTCGCAATAGGAGCGGAGCCACTCCGTGATATGGTCGATGACTCGCCGCGTGTTCATGGGTGCAAAGGAAAAGCCCCTCCGGCGCAGGACGAAGGGGCTTCCGATCGATTCGTTCAGCGGCTCAGAAGAACACGCCGAGGCTCAGCTCCACGTAATGCTGCTTGGCCTTGAAGCCGTCGATGTCCAGGATGTTCATGAAGCCATTGTTATAGGTGAGGCCGAACATGATGCTTGTGCTGCCGCTGAAGTTGTACTCGGCGCCGGCTCCCACGATGAGCGAGGCCTTGTACAGCGCGATGTCGTCCTGCATGTTCTCCTTCTCCAGTTCCTCGAATTTCTCCACGACAGGGGTCTTCTCCGAGTCAGGAAGAGTTGCGATCACCTTGGGTTCCACCCGGTCGCCTTTGGCCTTCACATTGAACGCATTGCCGGCACCCACCACGGCGAAGTAGCGCATGTAGCCGATCTCATTCGTCATCAGCTTGATGGTGAGCGGGAGTTCCACGTACTGCAGCGCGACTTCACGCGCGAGATCACGGGTCTTCTTCGGGTCCACCAGATTGTCCACGTACGTGAATTCCTCAGAGTACTTCGCCTTCACATTATTGAGGTTTAGTCCGGTAGCGAAGCGGTAGTTGCCGCTGCTGCCGATGGGGAGTTCCAGCATCAGCCCGAAGGTGTAGCCCAGCCCGGTGCCGTCGGCCTTGATGTTCTTCGTCTCCGGCTGCACGAAGGCCATGTTCGGGCTCAGCTTCAATCCGAAGCGAACGCCCACATCATCCTGTGCGGTGAGCGTTGCAGCGGTGAGAACGAAAGCGAGAAGAGCGATGGGCTTGTTCATAGGTTTGGCGCGTGTTAAGCGGTGGCGAAAGTAACGTGGCGGTCCGGCGCTTTGCGAAAAGCGTGCTGTTCGCATGGGCCGTGTGCCTCGTGGCCTGCCAAGGCGACGGATTGCCGGAGCTGCCAGAAGGCACGGACCCTGTGCGCATCACCATCGGCCGCCTTGATCAGGACCTCTTCCACGCCCCGCCCGACAGCATGGCCGCTGCCAGCAGGAAAGCTCATGCCACCTACGGCGACTTCTACCGCATCTACATCGAGGACATCCTGCAAGGCGCCCCCGTGGATGACCCGCGACTGCCATTGGTGCTGCACCGCTTCGTGCTCGACCCCGATTGGAGCGCGGCGCAGGAAGCAGCCGATAGTGTGCTTGGCGACCTGGAGTTGCAGCGCGCGCTCTTCGAGAAGGCCTTCACGCGCCTGAAGGCGCTCTTCCCCGATAGCCTCACCCCGCGCATCGTGGCCTTCAACTCCGGCTACAACTACGGGCTGTACCCCACGGACAGCGTGCTGGGCATCGGCATCGAATGGTTCATCGGCAAGGACCACCCGGTGATCGGATACCTCGCGCAGGAGAGCTTCCCGCAGTATATGAAGCAGCGCATGGAGCCCGCGATGCTGGTGCCGAGCGCGATGAAGGGCTGGCTCCTGGTGCATTACACGCAGCCTGTTGACGATGCCGAATTGCTCGCGCACATGGTGGAGACCGGCAAGGCCATGGCCCTGCTCGATGCGCTGCTGCCCGAAGTGGAGCCCCACCTCAAGCTCGCCTTCAGCAAGGATCAGCTCGCTTGGTGCGAAGCGAACGAGTATGAGGTGTGGAAGGCCCTGGCGGGCAAGGATCAGCTCTTCAGCAAGAAGGGTGAGGACATCGGCCGTTGGATGAACGACGGGCCCTTCACCAATGGATTGCCGCGCGCGAGCCCCGGCCACCTCGGTGAATGGATCGGACTGCGCATGGTGCAAGCCTGCATGAAAGCCAATCCCGAGCTCACCTTCGCGCAGCTCTTCGCAATCAACGACCCGCGCGAGATCCTCAAGCATTACAAGCCGCGGTGAGCTTTTCAACTGGAATCCGCCACTGCAAACCGGTCAATCCGGGCCTGCCCGCAAGGGCATGACGATGGATCCTCGAAACCCTTAACCGACCATTCAGCAATGAAGACCTCCGATATCAGCATCTCCGTGCAGCTCGATGATAACCATGTGCCGGAGCGCATTGAATGGAAGGCCGAGGACACCGGGAGCGAAGCCGTGAGCAAAGCCATGCTGCTCGCTTTCTGGGATGAGCAGGAGAAGAACACCTTGCGCATCGATCTCTGGACGAAGGAGATGACCGTGGAGGAGATGAAGGCCTTCTTCCACCAGAACCTGCTCACGCTGTCCGACACCTTCGAGCGTGCTACGGGCGAAGGTCGGATGGCCGCTCAGATGCGCGACTTCGCGGCCTACTTCGCGGAGCACATGCTGGGCGTGGAGCCCAAGTGACGGTTTGGGGTTGAAGGTGATGCAAGAGCAGGTCGGGGGTTGAATGTTCATGGGAGGTTGAGGGTTGGGTCGGTGCAATCGAATGCCGAGGTGGCTGCAGCCCTCAAGCGCATCATCCCCAACCTTCTCAACATTCACCTTTGGGGGCCTTTAGCCTCCCCAACGCTCATTCACCTCCTCAATGAATGCTAGGATTTCGTCGCGTCCCTGACGACTCTCGGATGAGGTAGTGTGCATGGGCGGGAGCTCCTCCCAAGTCGTGCGCAGCTCTCGTTTCAGCGCAGCGATGTTGGCCTGCACCTTCGGCGGGGAGATCTTATCGGCCTTGGTGAACACGATGCGGAAGGGGATTCCCTGCTCGCCGAGCCATTGGATCATATCGAGGTCGTTGCGCTGCGGCTCCAGGCGCGAATCGATGAGCAGGAACACGCATTGCAGGTTCTCACGCTCCCGCAGATAGGCGTGGATCATCTTCTCCCATACCGCGCGCTCGGCCTTGCTCGCTTTCGCGAAACCATAGCCCGGAAGGTCGGCGAGCATCCAAGGCCTGCCGCTGGTGAGCGTGCCTTCCACCCTGAAGTGCTCCACATTGCGCGTGCGCCCCGGCGTATTGCTCACGCGCGCCAGCTTCTTGATCTGGCAGAGCATGTTGATCAAGGAGCTCTTGCCCACGTTGCTCCGGCCGATGAAGGCGTATTCGGGCAGTGTGGGCTTCGACCAATGCGCTGCTTCACGTCCGCTGGTGAGGTGCTCGGCGCGGAGGGATTTCATCGGCTGGTGAGTCTTGAGAACGGGAAAGCGGCGGGCGGCAGGTAAGCGAGATGCAATTGAATGCCTCGAGAGTGATTTGGCCTATCGAGTTGGTTGAAGAGGAAAGCGGAGAGTGGATCTTCGGCGTGCGAAGGTCGCATGCGCTTGCCGCTCAGCGACCTGCCGCTCTTCCACTCGCCCCTCGACAACTTGCCACTATGGCATTTTGGCCAACCACTCACCCAAGATGCGATTGAACTCCTCCGGGTGCTCCATCATGGGCGCGTGCCCGCAGCCCTCGATCCAATGCAGCTCGCTGTTGGGGAAGAGGCTGTGGAATTCCTCGGCCACCTCCGGCGGGGTGATGGTGTCCTGCCTTCCCCAGATCAGCAGCACGGGCATGGTCATGCGCGGGATGTCCTTGGCCATGTTGTGGCGGATGGCGCTCTTGGCCAGCGCGAGGATGCGGATCAGTTTGCCCTTGTCATTCACCGTTTCGTAGCACTCCTCCACCAGCGCGTCGGTCACGTGCTTCGGGTCGTGGAAGGTGAGGGCGATCTTCTTGCGCAGGTACTCTTTGTCCTCGCGTCGCGGGAAACTGCCGCCGAAGGCATTCTCATAAAGGCCGCTGCTGCCGGTGAGCGTGAGGGTGCGCACCCTTGAGGCGTGCTTGGTGCAGAAGATCAGCGCCACGTGCCCGCCCAAGGAATTGCCCAGCAGGTTCACCTGCGCTAGGCCGAGGTGATGGAGGAAGCGGTCGAGGAAATCGGCCAATGCCGGCACATTGGTGCCGAGCATGGGCATGCTGTACAGCGGCAGCATGGGAACCAGCACGCGGTACCGCGGAGCGAAATGATCGAATAGCGGTTTGAAGTTGCTCAGCGCGCCGAATAACCCATGGAGCAATACAAGCGGCTGGCCTTCCCCGGCATCCAGGTACTGGAACTCTCCTTCCTGCTTCAGCGTGTGCGACATGGGTCCGGCCAAATGTAGGCGGGCCGATTGTGGAACATCGAGGCCCAGGCCTTTACAGCGCGCCCGGATGGTCATGGTCAGCTGGTTGTCGGCAGCGAGACCGTGAAATCGACCGGATAGCCCCTTGCCATGTGCTCGTGAGCTGATTTCGGCTTTGCATGGAGCTCATTGTGGGAAACTTCACCACTTTCTCCCACCGGTCATTTTTCTAGTGATTACGAGGGTTGCGTAACGTATTGGCAAACTTGCTCGTAGCTTTGGGGCATCAAGTTTTGAACATCGTGCCTGAAAAGGCCTGAAAGTGCCGGACCGCCGCTACTTTCGCCGCCGTCTCGCACGCACATGAGCGCATATGCTGAACCTGCTCGGGGAATACGATTGCCGGCTCGACGCCAAGGGGAGGCTTGTCCTTCCAGCCATGCTGCGCAAGCAGCTGGGCGACTTGGCAGACCGCGGCTTCGTGATGAACCGGGATGTTCACGCGCCCTGCCTGGTGATCTACCCCATGCCGATCTGGGAGGCCACCACCAACAAGCTGGATCGCCTGAACCGATTCGTGAAAGCGAACGCGGATTTCATCCGGCGATTCACGGCAGGGGCGACTCCATTGGCGCCCGACCCTACTGGCCGTATGCTGTTGCCTTATGCATTGCTGAAGGATGCCCGCTTGGGCAACGACCTGAAGCTGCTGGGCCAGCGCGACCGGATCGAGGTCTGGGATGCCAAGGCATACGCCGACATGCGCAACGAGGCCGTGGATATGAGCTCCTTGTCCGAAGCAGTCATGGGTCCATTGGGCAATGACGACGGGAAGTGATTACCACGATCCCGTTCTTTCACAAGCCTGCATCGATGGGTTGAAAATCCGCCCCGATGGCATCTACGTCGATGCCACCTTCGGGGGCGGAGGACACAGCCGCGCGATCCTCAGCAAGCTCGGCCCGCAGGGAAGGCTGATCGCCTTCGACCGTGACAAGGACGCTTGGGCCAATGCGATCAACGACCCGCGCTTCACTTTGGTGAAGAGCGATTTCCGTTGGATCCGCAATCACCTGCGCTTCCTCAAGGCCGTGCCGATTGATGGCCTGCTCGCCGACCTCGGCGTGAGCAGCCATCAATTCGATCTCGGTGAGCGCGGATTCAGCATCCGTTTCGATGGTCCGCTCGACATGCGGATGGACCGCCGCGCCAAGCTCACCGCCGCCGATATCGTGAACGGCTGGGACGAAGCGCGGATCACCGGCCTTTTGCGCAGCTACGGTGAGGTGGATGGCGCGCACCGCGTGGCCAGGGCCTTGACGAATGCACGTGCGGCCAAGCGCATCACCACCACGCAGCAGCTGATCCAGGCCATCGCGCCGGTGACGCCGCGGAAGGAGGAGAATGGCTTCCGTGCGCAGGTCTTCCAAGCGCTGCGCATCGCGGTGAACGACGAGCTCGGATCACTTGAAGCCTTGCTGAAGCAGAGCGCTGAGGTGATGGCGCCCGGTGCAAGGCTGGTGGTGATCAGTTACCACAGCCTCGAGGACCGCCTGGTGAAGAACTGGATGCGTGCCGGCGACCTCAGCGGAGAAGAGCAGAAGGATCTCTACGGCAATCGGCTCCGGCCATTCAACCCATCAGGCAAGGCGATCAAGCCAGACGAAGAAGAGACCACCAGGAACCCCCGGGCCCGCAGCGCCCGCTTACGCATAGCAGAGAGAGCATGAACCGGATGCGCGAGAATGCCGAGGAGAAGCCGAAGGCCAAGAAGGCCGCTAAGCCGATGCGCTTGCCGCGCGGCTTCATCAGCGTGCTCAACGGCTCCTTCCTCACCAAGGACAATGTGCTGCTGAACATGCCCTTCATCCTGTTCCTCGCGGGGGCGGGCCTGCTGAGCATCGCTTACGGCTACCATGCCGAGCGCGTGGTGCGCGACATCGATGAGAACGGTGCTGCCCTCAAGGAACAGCGCGCCGAATACATCAGCGTCCGCGCTGAGCTCGAGAAGCAGGAGCAGCAGAGCCAGGTGGCCGGCCGGATCAGCGCGCTTGGGCTGAAAGAGAGCCGCGTTCCGCCAGTGAAATTGGAAGTGGACGAGGACAAACTCGACGATACGCGCAACCCATGAGCAAGACCGTGTCGATGGCCCTGCGCGCGCGCATCGTGTACCTCAGCGTGACGCTCTTCGCCTTCGCCATCGCTGTGCAGCTCTTCCGCGTGCAGCTGTTCGAGGGCGAGCAATGGCGCGCCAAGGCCCAGCATGTGAGCACGGCATGGCGCACCGTGCAGCCTGAGCGCGGCCATATCTACAGCGGCGATGGCCGACTGCTCGCCACCAGTGTGCCGGAGTATGATGTGCGCATGGACATGGCCACGGAGGCCCTGACCCCGGAGCGCTTCAACACGCACATCGATTCACTCGCGTGGCACCTGGCCGGGCTCTTCCAGGACCGCACGAAGGAGGAGTACAAGCGCGACCTCACGGATGCGCGCGCTCGAAAGGAGCGATACTACCTGGTGAAGCGCCGTGCCAGCCACGCGCAAGTGCAGGCGCTGCGCCAGTTCCCGCTTTTCCGCGAAGGCCGCTTCAAGAGCGGGCTCGTCACCGAGAAGCGGCTGGTGCGCGCGCGGCCCTTCGGCCGGCTGGCTGCTCGCACGGTGGGCTATGTGCTGCGTGACAGCACCACCATCGGCCTCGAAGGCGGATACGACAAGTACCTCAAGGGCCGCACCGGGCATAGGCTCGAGCGCCGACTGGCCGGCGGAACCTGGATGCCCTTGGACGATGGCGAGGGCACGGACCCGGAGCCGGGCATCGACATCCATACCACGATCGACATCAACCTGCAGGACGTCGCCGATGCCGCGCTCGAGCAACAGCTGCGCAAGCATGGCGCGCAATACGGCAGCGTAGTGGTGATGGAGGTGGCCACGGGGAGGATCAAGGCCATCAGCAACCTCACCCGCACCGCCGACAGCACCTATGCCGAAACCATGAACTGGGCCGTGGGCGAAGCGGCAGAACCCGGCTCCACCTTCAAGCTGCCGGCCCTCATGGTGGCCCTCGAAGAGGGGCTGATCGGACCCGACGACACCGTGGACACCAAGTGGGGCTCCATCACCTATTGCGGCAAGGAGAAGATGGTGGACTCGCATCCCTACAAGGATCGCAAGGTCACTGTGCGCCGCGCCTTCGAGGCCTCGCTCAACACCGGCTGCAGCCAAGCCGTGATGAAAGCCTTCCAGAAGGACCCCAAGCGCTTCGTTGAGGGATTGAAGCGCATGCGCCTGCATGAGCTCACCGGCGTGATGATACCCGGCGAGGCCGTGCCCACGCTGCGATCGCCGGGCGAGAAATTCTGGAGCTGCACGAGCCTGCCCTGGATGAGCATCGGCTATGAGGTGGCCGTGACGCCGCTGCAGATGCTCACCTTCTACAACGCGGTGGCCAACAATGGCCGCATGATGCAGCCACAGCTCGTCACGCAGGTTTCTCGCGATGGGCGAACGGTCGAGGAGTTCGAGCCCAGCGTGCTCCAGGAGCGAATCTGCTCCGATAGGACACTCAAGATCGTGCATGAGCTCTTGCAGGGCGTGGTCGATAGCGGCACCGCGCGCAACCTGCACGACGCCGAGTTGCGCATCGCGGGCAAGACCGGAACCGCGCAGATCCTGCGCAACGGCAGCTACCAGCAGAACGGCAAGAGCTACCAAGCCTCCTTCGCCGGCTACTTCCCCGCCGACAAGCCGCTCTACAGCTGCATCGTGGTGGTGAACGGGCCGACCATGAGCGGCTACTACGCCAACGTGGTCGCTGGGCCCATCTTCCGGGAGATCGCCGACAAGGTCTACAGCAACCGCTTGGAGCTTCAGTCCGGGCGCGTGCTAGCCGAAGCAACGGGTCCGCGCGCGCCGGTGAGCATGAGCGGCCGTGCAACCGACCTGCGCGCCGCGATGGCCGGCCTCGGCGTGCCCTTCACACAGGATGGTGAGGGCGAATGGCTCACCACCGAGAGCGGCGACAGCATGGTGACGGCCCGACCTCGGACGATCGCCAGCGATGCCAGCGGCCTGGTACCCAATGTGCTCGGCATGGGCCTGCGTGATGCGCTCTTTCTCCTCGAGAACCGGGGCTACCGCGTGCGCGTGCAGGGCGCCGGCATGGTGAAGCGCCAATCGATCTCACCCGGCACGCGCGCCGTGCGCGGCGCCTCCATCCTCATCGAACTGGCATGAAGCTGCTGAAGGACCTCCTCTACAGCGTGCCCATCGAACAGGTGGAAGGAAGCACCAACTGCGCGATCGAGCACGTGGTGTTCGATAGCCGCGCGGTGCAGGCCATGAGCCTGTTCGTGGCCGTACGCGGCACTCGCACTGATGGTCATGCCTTCATCGCGAAGGCGGTGGCCGATGGGGCCAGTGCGATCGTGTGCGAGCAGATGCCGGAGCATTTCGCCGATGGCGTCACCTATGTGCGCGTGCGCGATGCGGCTGAGGCGCTCGCACTTCTCGCTTCCAATTTCTTCGATCAGCCCAGCAAGCAGGTGAAGCTCGTGGGCATCACGGGCACCAATGGCAAGACCAGCGTGGCCACGCTGCTCTACCGCTTGTTCCGCGCGCTCGGCCACAAGAGCGCGCTCATCAGCACGGTGGAGATCCGCATCGGGCAGAAGGCGATCCCGAGCACGCACACCACGCCCGATGCCGTGCAGCTCAATGCGCTGCTCGCCGAGATGGTGGAGGCAGGCGTCACCCATTGCTTCATGGAAGTGAGCAGCCACAGCGTGGTGCAGCACCGCATCTCCGGCCTGCGCTTCGTCGGCGGCGTGTTCACCAACATCACGCACGACCATCTCGACTACCACGGCACCTTCGCCGAGTACATCAAGGCCAAGAAGCGCTTCTTCGATGGGCTCCCTGCTGAAGCCTTTGCGCTGGTGAACGCCGATGACGCCAACAGCGCGGTGATGGTGCAGAACACCCGCGCGCGCAAGCGGTCGTATGCGGTGCGCAGCCTTGCCGATCATCATGCGCGCATCATCGAGAACCAGCTCAGCGGACTGCACCTGAGCATCGACGGGCACGACCTCTACGCCCGGCTCGTGGGCGAGTTCAATGCCAGCAACCTGCTCGCCGTGTACAGCGTGGCGCTGCTGCTGGGCAAGGCGCCGCTCGACATCCTCACCGCGCTCAGTGACCTGGAGCCGCCGCGCGGCCGCTTCCAAGTCGTGCGCGGCGCAAGCGGCGTGCTCGGGATCGTCGACTATGCGCACACGCCCGATGCGCTCAAGAACGTGCTCGGCACCATCAACGAGCTCTGCCTCGGCGACGAGCGCGTGATCACCGTGATCGGCTGCGGCGGCGACCGCGACCGCGCGAAGCGCCCTGAGATGGCGCGCATCGCCACGGCCATGAGCGCCATGGTGGTGCTCACCAGCGACAATCCGCGCAGCGAAGAACCGATGGCCATCATCAATGAGATGCGCACGGGCATCACCGCTGCCGATGGCGCGCGCGTTTTCGTGAACGCCGATCGCCGCGAAGCCATACGCCAAGCGGCGGGCATGGCCAAGGCTGGTGATGTGATCCTGCTCGCAGGCAAGGGGCACGAGACCTATCAAGAGGTTCTCGGCGTGAAGCACCCCTTCGATGACGCCGCCGTGCTGAAGGAAACACTTGAACTCCTCCACAAGTAGATGCTCTATCACCTCTTCGACAGCATCGGATTCAGCGTGCCCGGCTCGGGGGTGTTCAGCTACATCTCCTTCCGCGCGGCGCTGGCGGTGTTCATGTCGCTGCTCATCAGCCTCTGGTTCGGCGGCAGCATCATCCGCTTGCTGCGCCGCTTGCAGGTGGGTGAGACCGTGCGCGACCTCGGCCTCGAGGGTCAGCTGAGCAAGCAGGGGACCCCCACCATGGGCGGCCTCATCATCCTCTCGGCCACCATCATCCCCACGTTGCTCTTCGCTCGGCTCGACAACATCTACATCATCCTGCTGCTGGTGAGCACCGTGTGGATGGGCGGCATCGGCTTCCTCGACGATTACATCAAGGTCTTCAAGAAGGACAAGCGCGGCCTCGCGGGCAAGTTCAAGGTGGTGGGCCAGGTGGGCCTCGGGCTCATCGTAGGGGCCACCGTGTATTTCCATCCGGACATCCGCACGCGCGTGGAGATCTCCGGATCGCTCGCCGAGCAGATGGATCCATCCGTGGTGCACACCATCACCGAGAGCGACGGCACGCAGCACTTCATGCTGAACCGCAAATCGCCCAACACCACGATCCCCTTCGTGAAGGGCAATGAGTTCAACTACAGCACGCTGCTGAAGCCCTTCGGGAGCGCCGCGCGCGAGTACACGTGGGTGCTCTACATCGCCATCGTCATCTTCATCATCACCGCGGTCAGCAACGGCGCCAACATCACCGATGGGCTCGATGGGCTGGCCACCGGCACCAGCGCGATCATGGTGCTCGCGCTGGGCATCCTCGCCTATGTGAGCGGCAACATCATCTTCTCGAGCTACCTCGACATCATGTACATCCCCGGCTCGGGCGAGCTGGCGGTGTTCATCGGCGCGCTGCTCGGCGCATGCATCGGCTTCCTCTGGTACAACACCTATCCGGCGCAGGTCTTCATGGGCGATACCGGCAGCCTCGCGCTGGGCGGCATCATCGCCACGCTGGCCATCCTGGTGCGCAAGGAGCTGCTGATCCCGGTGCTCTGCGGCGTATTCCTGGTGGAGAACCTCAGCGTCGTGCTGCAGGTCTCCTACTTCAAGTGGACCAAGCGCCGGCATGGCGAAGGGCGCAGGATCTTCCTGATGTCGCCCCTGCACCATCACTTCCAGAAGAAGGGCATCCACGAGAGCAAGATCGTCGCGCGGTTCTGGATCGTGGGCATCATGCTGGCCGTGCTCTCCATCGTAACCCTCAAGCTGCGATGAAGCGATTGATGGTGCTCGGCGGGCAGGAGAGCGGCGTGGGCGCGGCGAAGCTGGCGCAGCAGCGCGGCCTCGACGTGTTCGTGAGCGATGCCGGACTGCTGAAGCCCGAGTACCGCGATGCGCTGAAGGCGCGCGCGATCCCCTTCGAGGAGGGCGGCCACACCGCTGCGCGCGTGCTCGGGGCCGATGAGATCGTGAAGAGCCCCGGGATCCCCGACAGCGCATCGCTGGTGCGCGCGGCGCGCGAGCAGGGCATCCCGGTGATCAGCGAGATCGAATTCGCCTACCGCTATTGCACCGGCGCCATCGTGGGCATCACCGGCAGCAACGGCAAGACCACCACCACCTTGCTCACGCACCACATCCTCGCGCGTGCGGGCCTCGATGTGGCCGTTGGCGGCAATGTGGGCAACTCTTTCGCCGGGCTCATCGCCGATGGCGACCATGCCTGGTACGTGCTCGAGCTGAGCAGTTTCCAGCTCGATGGCATCCGCGACTTCCGCCCGCGCGTGGCCATGCTGCTGAACATCAGCCCCGACCACCTCGAGCGCTACGAGCACCGCTTGGAGAACTATGTGGCCAGCAAGTTCCGCATCGCCCTTAACCAGACCGAGGACGACCATTTCATCCACGGTGCCGACGATGCCGCGATCGCCGAATGGCTCCAGAGCCATCCGATCCGACCGCGCCGCTGGCCCTTCAGCATCGAGCACCGCGTGCCCCAGGGCGCGTGCCTCATCGACGACCGGATCACCATCACCACCAACCAAACCACATTCGACATGAGCATCCAAGAACTCGCGCTGCAGGGAAGGCACAATGTGTACAACAGCATGGCCGCGGGCATCGCCGCGCGCGTGCTCGACATCCGCAACGATGCCGTACGCGAGAGCCTGAGCGACTTCCAGAACGTTGAGCACCGCCTCGAGCGCGTGGCCAGCGTGCATGGCGTGGAGTTCATCAATGACAGCAAGGCCACCAACGTGAACAGCGCGTGGTACGCCCTTGAGAGCATGCGCCGTCCGGTGATCTGGATCGCTGGCGGCGAGGAGCACGGGAACGATTATAGTCAGCTGGTGCCGCTGGTGAAGCAGAAGGTGAAGGCCATCGTGTGCCTCGGCAAGGACAACAGCCGCTTGAAGGAGGCCTTCGGCGCGCTCGTGAAGGACTTCGTGGAAACCACCACCGCCGAGCACGCGGTGCAGGCATCGTACGCCCTCGCCGAGGATGGCGATGCCGTGCTGCTGAGCCCGGCCTGCAAGAGCTTCGACCTGTTCGCCAACTACGAGGAGCGCGGCCGCAAGTTCAAGGCAGCCGTGAAGGCCCTGTGAGCCGCTAAGTACCCATTGGCATGGAACGCACCAAGGACAACGAAGCGCCCCTGCGCATCGCAGGCGGTCAGCTGATCGAAGCGAGGCGCGCGTCGATGAGCGCCTGGGGGCCGCACCGGCTCGAGGCCGTGGCCAGCGTTGACGATGTGCTGTACGTGAATGACAGCCGCGCCACCTTCCTCGATGCCGCGCTCGAATCGCTGAGCACCATCGAACGCCGCATGGTGTGGATCGTGGGCGCGTGGAGCGAGGAGATGGCCAGCGATGCCGCGCAAGAACTCCTCCGCGAGCGCGTGGCCGTGGTGGTGCTCTTCGGTCCATTGGCCGAAGGCAGCGAAGAGAGCCTGCCGGAGCACATCTATCGCGTGGACAATGTGCGCACGGCGGTGTTCACTGCGCGCGAACTCGCGCAACCCGGCGAAGTGGTGCTCTTCAGTCCGGCATGCCCCAGCGGCAACGGCTTCGCCAACTACGAGGAACGTGGAGCGGAATTCAAACGGGCCGTGAGGGACCTCTGAGGGAAGCGAACGCATGATGATTGAACGACCGTCCGCATGACCACACTCCTGAAGAAGCTCCCTGGCGACCGCACCATCTGGATGGCTGCGCTCTTCCTCGCGCTCATCAGCTTGCTGGCGGTATACGGCTCCATCAGCTCCCTGGCGGTGAAGCGCGATGGCAGCACCCTTCATTTCCTGCTGAAGCATGCGCTGATGCTGGGTTCCGGCGGGTTGATCATGTACTACGCCAGCCTTCTCCGCTACGCCATCTACTCGCGGCTCGCTCAATTGAGCATCTGGCTCGTGGCCGGCCTGCTGCTGCTCACGCTGGTGCTGGGCTCCAACATCAACGATGCGAGCCGCTGGCTCACCATCCCCATCATCAACCAGAGCTTCCAGACCAGTGACCTGGCCAAGGTGGTGCTCATCGCTTACCTGGCGCGCGTGCTCGCGAAGCACCACGGTGAGGAGTGGACCCTGCGCGAGGTCGCGCTGAAGCTCATGCTCCCCGTTGGCGTGATCTGCGGACTGATCCTGCCCGCGAACTTCAGCACGGCCGCGTTGCTCTTCCTCATTTGCGTCACGCTCATGTTCATCGCGCAAGTGCCGATCAAGCACCTGGCGGTCCTCATCGGAGCGGCAGTTGCGGCTTTCGCCTTGCTTCTCCTGATCGCCGATTTCTTCCCGGATCTATTGCCGCGCGCTGCCACCTGGGCGGCCCGCATCAAGGCCTTCGGCAGCGAGGCCGGCAGCGACGCCAACTACCAGGTGGAGCATGCCAAGATCGCGATCGCCAGCGGCGGCCTGTTCCCCAGCATGCCCGGCACTGCGGCTTCGCGCAATTGGCTGCCGCATCCTTACAGCGACATGATCACGCCTTCATCGTGGAGGAGTACGGCAGCATACTCGGCGGATTGGGCCTTCTGCTGCTCTACCTGATCCTGCTTCACCGCGCGGTGTCCATCGCAAAGCGCTGCGAGAAGCCCTTCGGCGCCTTGGTCTCCGTGGGCCTTGGGCTCATGCTCGTGGTGCAAGCCATGGTGAACATGGCGGTAGCGGTGAACCTCGTGCCGGTCACCGGTCAGCCGCTGCCCTTGGTGAGCATGGGCGGCACCAGCGTATGGTTCACCTGCCTTGCCATCGGCATCATCATCAGCGTGAGCCGCAGCCTGGATCAGCCGCAAGAAGAAAAGAAGGATGCCAAGCCACGGACAGCAGCCGTCTGATGCCGCTCCGCACGCGCTGCGGGTGATGATTGCTGGCGGCGGCACCGGTGGGCACATCTTCCCGGCCATCGCCATCGCCCAGGCTGTGCGCGAATTGAGGCCCGATGCGCGTTTCCTCTTCGTGGGCGCTGAAGGGAAGATGGAGATGCAGAAGGTGCCGGCCGCAGGCTTCGCGATCGAGGCGCTGCCCATCCGCGGCTTCCAGCGCGGTTCGCTGCTCAATAACATCGGCCTGCCTTGGCGCTTGCTCCGAAGCATGCTGAAGGCGCGCGCCCTGGTGAAACAGTTCAGGCCGAAGGTGGCCGTGGGCGTGGGCGGCTATGCCAGCGGCCCCTTGCTGAAAGCCGCGCAGGGCATGGGCGTGCCCACCCTGATCCAGGAGCAGAACAGCTTCCCCGGCAAGACGAACATCCACCTGGCGAAGCGCGCCGCGCGGATCTGCGTGGCGTACGAAGGCATGGAGAAATACTTCCCTAGGGACCGCATCCTGCTCACGGGCAATCCGGTGCGCACCGATACCGTGAAGCTCACCGGCAAGAAGCCGCGCGGCCTGGAGCATTTCGGACTTCGCGCGGATGCGCCCATCCTCTTCATCACGGGTGGGAGCCTGGGAGCGCGCGGCGTGAATCGCGGCGTGGAAGCCGCGCTGCCGCTGTGGAAGAAGGAAGGAGTGCAAGTGATCTGGCAAACGGGCAGTCCTTTCCTGAAGCAGGCGCAGGAAGCGGTGGCGCGCATCGGCTATGGGGAATGCAAAGTGCACGAGTTCGTGGACCGCATGGACCTGGCCTATGCCGTGGCCGACCTGGTGGTGGCACGCGCCGGCGCCATCAGTGTGAGTGAGCTGTGCATCGTGGCCAAGCCGGCGATCCTGGTACCGCTGCCCACCGCCGCCGAGGACCACCAGACCCACAACGCGCGGGCGCTCACCGATCGCGGAGCGGCCGTGCTGCTGCGCGATGCCGATGCGGTGGAGCAGCTCGGCGCAAAGGCCTTGGAGCTCATCCGCGATCCGCAATCCTTGGATCGCTTGCGATTGGCCATCGCCGGGCTCGCCCAGCACGATGCGGCGCAGGCCATCGCCGCAGAAGTGATCAGGCTCGCACGGAGCTGAAGCAATGAGAGCAAATCAACCGCGGATGAACGCAGATGAACACGGATACGCCGACCCCTCAACGGGGTTCATCCGTGCCAATCCATGTCCATCCGTGGGACAACCATTCTCCTGATACATGAGCCAGTTCATCGGCAATCGATTCTTCTTCATCGGCATCGGGGGCATCGGCATGAGCGGCCTGGCGCGCTATTTCCGCCGCCGGGGCGCGCAGGTGGCGGGATACGACCGCACGCCGAGCGAGCTCACCAATCAACTGCAGAGCGAAGGGGTCGAGGTGCAATTCAACGAGCGCACGGAGCTGATACCAGAGGCATACCGCAATGCAGCATCGGGCGAAGTGATGGTGGTGCGCACGCCTGCCGTGCCGGTGAGCAGTCCGCTGTTGAAGTACTGGGAGGAGAAGGGCGCGCGCATCCTGAAGCGCGCCGAGGTGCTGGGCATGATCACGCGCGACAAGCCCACCATAGCCGTGGCGGGCACGCATGGCAAGACCACCGTGAGCACCATGCTTGCGCACCTGCTCACGGCGGGCAAGGTGCCCTGCAATGCCTTCCTCGGCGGCATCAGCGCCAACTACGGCACCAACGTGCTGCTGAACGACGATGCCGCCATCAACGTGGTGGAAGCCGATGAGTACGACCGCAGTTTCCTGCAGCTGTGCCCGGCCCAGAGCATCATCACCGCCATGGATCCCGATCACCTCGACATCTATGGCACGCCAGAGGCCATGTTCGAGGCCTACACGGAATTCGCCGTGCAATGCGATGGGCCCTTGCTCGTGCATGAGCGCATCGCCCGGCACTTTGAGCACCGCACGCAACTGGGCACCTACTCCCTGGATAGCAGGCATGAGCCCCGCGCCGAGAACATCACCATCGCCAATGGCCGCTATCACTTCGACCTTATCGCCGAGGGCCAAGTGCTGCGCGGACTCACCTTGGGCATGCCCGGCAGGCACAACGTCGAGAACGCCATCGCGGCGAGCACCGTGGCCCTGCGCCTGGGTGTGCCTCCCGATCTGCTGCGCCTCGGCCTGGCCTCGTTCCGTGGCGTGGCCCGCCGGTTCGAAACCCGGATCAGTGGTCCGCGGGTTGCGCTCATCGACGACTACGCGCACCACCCCAAGGAGCTCGATGCCTGCATCGCCAGCGTGCGCGAATTGTACCCGGGGCGAAAGGTCACCGGCGTATTCCAGCCGCACCTCTTCACGCGCACCCGCGACCTGGCAGCGGACTTCGCGCGCAGCCTCTCGGTTCTCGACGAATTGCTGCTTCTCCCCATCTATCCAGCACGCGAGGAACCGATCCCCGGGATCACCTCGGAATGGCTCCTCGAACAAGTGCCTATGGATAAGAAGTCGTGCGTGGCCGGCACCGCGCTCGTGGAAGCTCTTGCTTCGCGAACGGTCGATGTCGTGGTCACCATGGGGGCCGGGGACATCGACCGTTTGGTGCCTCCGATCGAACGACTGCTGAACGAACGCCATCCGCAATGAGCCGCCTCCGCCGCCTCCTTCGCCCGCTGGGCATTGCGCTGGCCGCTGTGGGCGCGCTGCTCACGCTTGGCTTCGTGGAGCATAGCACGGCCAAGGCGCCCATTGCCGATGTGAAGGTGCGCGTGCTGGGCGGCGAGGGCCTGCACTTCATCGATGAGCCGGCCGTGCGCCGAGCCATCGTTGATCAAGGCGCGGTGATCGGCAGGGCCAGCGGCCAGGTTGACCTTGCCGGATTGGAACAGCGGCTGCGCTCCATTCCCTGCGTGGCCGGGGCTGAGGCCTACCACGACCTCAACGGCGCGCTGCACGTCACCGTGCGCCAGCGCGAACCCGTGATCCGCGTGATCAATGCCGATGGCAGCAGCTTCTACATCGATGTCGACGGCTACACCATGCCGGTGGAGGAGCGCTTCACAGCCCGGGTACCAGTAGCCATGGGCTGGCTGAGTGAGCCTGGTGCCGTGCATGGCGTGATCAACGTGCATGGCCACGACACCCTCACGAGCCGCTACTTCTCCGATGAGCTTCACCGCCTCGCCCTCTTCCTTCACGGCGATGAATTGTGGAGCGCACTGATAGACCAAGTGGTGGTATCCGCCGATGGCCAGTTCGAGCTCGTGCCGACCGTGGGGGCGCAACGGATCCTGATCGGCGATGGCAGCGCCCTTGAGCAGCGCTTCGCCAAACTGCGCCTCTTCTACCAGCACGGCATCCCGAAGGCCGACTGGCGCCGCTACAACCGCATTGACCTGCGCTTCAGCGACCAGATCGTCTGCACCAAACGAACCAATCCCCACGAACAGTGAGCAGCTCCACGGACAACCATCAGGACATCGTCGCCGGCCTCGACATCGGCACCACCAAGATCGCGTGCATCGTAGGGCGCCGCAACGCACAGGGCAAGATCGAGGTGCTCGGCATGGGCAAGGCCCGCAGCGAGGGCGTGACCCGCGGCGTGGTGGCGAACATCCCCCGGACCGTCGATAGCATCAAGGCTGCCATGAACGACGCTGCCGACATGGCCGGCGTGATCATCGAGACCGTGCACGTGGGCATCGCGGGCCAGCACATCCGCAGCATGCAGCACCGCGGCATGAAGATGCGCCAGAGCATCGAGGAGGAGATCTCCCAGAAGGACATCGACCAGCTCATCGAAGAGAGCCACCGCCTGGTGATGCCTCCCGGCGAGGAGATCATCCACGTGATCCCGCAGGAGTTCATCGTGGACAACGAGCAGGGCATCCCCGACCCGATCGGCATGAGCGGCATCCGGCTCGAAGCGAACTTCCACATCATCAGCGGGCAGGTAACCGCTGCGCGCAACATCAACAAGTGCGTGCATCGCGCGGGACTCAACGTAACGGGCCTCATCCTCGAGCCTTTGGCCAGTGCCGAAGCGGTGCTCAGCCAGCAGGAGAAGGAGGCCGGCGTGGTGCTCGTGGACATCGGTGGTGGCACTACCGACATCGCGATCTTCCTCGATAACATCATCCGCCACACCGCGGTGATCCCCTTCGGCGGCAATGTGGTCACCGAGGACATCCGCCAGGGCTGCGGCATCATGCGCGACCAGGCCGAATTGCTGAAGACCAAGTTCGGCAGCGCGCTCGGCACCGAGAACAAGGAGAATGAGGTGGTGTGCATCCCCGGCCTTCGCGGCCGCGAGCCCAAGGAGATCAGCCTACGCATGCTGGCCGAGGTGATCCAGGCGCGCATGGAGGAGATCATCGAGCACATCCACTTCGAGATCCGCAACAGCGGCCTCGAGAAGCAGCTCATCGCAGGCATCGTGCTCACGGGCGGCGGGGCCCAGCTCAAGCACCTCAAGCACCTGGTGGAACTGCTCACCGGCATGGACGCGCGCATCGGCTATCCCAATGAGCACCTGGGCCAGAGCAAGATCGAAGCGGTCACCAGCCCGCTCTTCGCCACGGGCGTAGGCCTCGTGATGAAGGGCTTCGAGCACCTCGACAACGCCGCCCGCCCGGAGTCCACGACCGAAAGCAGGCGCCGCCAGCCCAGCAAGGTGGGCGCCTTCTCCGGCATCTGAAGGGCATCTTCGACAAGTTCATCGCCAAGACCTCGGACCTGCTCAGCACCGACGACGATATCTAAACCTCCAAAGCCGCCCCCCCGGCTCTCAACCACCCTCAAGCACCAACGCCATGAAATTCGAACTTCCCAAGGAGCTCAGCTCGATCATCAAGGTGATCGGCGTGGGCGGCGGCGGCAGCAACGCCGTGAACCACATGTTCGCCCAAGGCATCAACGGCGTGGACTTCATCGTGTGCAATACCGACCGGCAGGCGCTCGACCTGAGCCCGGTGCCCGTGAAGATCCAGCTCGGTCCCAGCCTTACCGAAGGCCTCGGTGCCGGCAGCCTTCCGGAGCGTGGAAAGGATGCCGCGCAGGAGAACCTCGATGAGATCCGCCAGATCCTCAGCACGCGCACCAAGATGCTCTTCATCACCGCCGGCATGGGTGGTGGTACCGGCACCGGTGCGGCTCCGGTCGTCGCCGGCATCGCCCGCGAAATGGGCGTCCTCACCGTCGGCATCGTCACCATGCCCTTCCAATGGGAGGGCCCCAAACGCAAGAAGCAGGCGCTCGCCGGCATGGAGGAGCTGCGCAACGTGGTGGATACGCTGCTGGTGATCAACAACGACCGACTGCGCGAGCAGTACGGCAACCTCAGCCTCGACAATGCTTTTGCGCATGCCGACGATGTGCTGGCCACGGCAGCACGCGGGATCGTGGACATCATCACCAAGACCGGCAAGGTGAACGTTGATTTCGAGGACGTGCGCACCGTGATGAGCAACAGCGGCGTGGCCATCATGGGCATGGCCGAGGCCGAAGGCGAAGACCGCGCCATCCGCGCCGCGCAGGAAGCGCTCAGTTCACCACTGCTGAACGACAGCGATATCAAGGGCGCGCCAAGTTCGTGCTGTTCAACATCGCGCTCGGCGACAGCCAGATGCAGCTGGACGAGATCGAGGAGATCACGCGCCACATCCAGTCGGCCGCTGGCGAGGATGCCGATGTGATCTTCGGGTATGGCCGCGATGAATCGCTTGGATCGAAGCTGCGCCTCACGGTGATCGCGACCGGTTTCGACGCCAGGCCCGATACCGGCGAAGGGCGCGCGACCCTCTCGCAGCGCACGGTGATCCCGCTCGATGCGGACGTGCCCACCATGATCACGCAGCCCATCGCCAATCCGGTCACTGGAGCGGCCGCGCCCGCCGCTCCTGCGCCACCGCCCGCTGCGGATGAGCCCTACATCGTGGTGAAGGAGCAAGCGGCACCTGCTGCTGATGCGAAGCCTTCGGCCGATGGCATTCCGGCCAAGACCGAGCCCATCACGCAGCGTACCATCGAATTCGAAGTGGAGCCCCTTGCCCCGCGCATCGTCACGCCAGAGCCGCCTGCCGAGAAACTGGTGCATGGCCTTTACGATGAATCGGAAGACGGTGTGCCAGCCCTGCCACCCGCTGTGCCACCGGTGATCGCAGCGCAACGCAACGGCTCGCAGGCCCATGAGGCGGAGATCCATGATGCACGTCCTGCAGCAGCAGATCAAGCCGTGCGTTCCGAGGAGCGCTTGAACCAGATGCGCGAGGTGCACCTGCGCATGCGTTCGCCTAACGGTGTGGCCGACATGGAGCGCGAGCCTGCGTACATCCGCCGCCGCATGCAGCTGCACGAAGGACCGAAGAGCACCGACAGCAGCATCAGCCGTTTCTCGCTCAATGAGACCGTTGACGAGGGCGGTGAGCGCCGCATCACGCTGAGCAAGAACAACCCGCACCTGCACGATCGGGTCGACTGATCATAGGTGATCGCATCACAGCGCCCGGCGGATCACCCTCGCCGGGCGCGCTGCTTTACGCCATCTTCGCCCCATGAACCTTCAAGAGCGAATCGACGCTGACATCAAGGCCGCCATGCTGGCCCGTGACAAGGACAAGCTGAACGCCCTGCGCGCCATCAAGAGCGCCATCCTGCTGGAACTCACCAAGGAGGGCGGCGGTTCCATGCTTGATGAAGCAGCCGGTATGAAGATCCTGCAGAAACTGCACAAGCAGCGCACAGAGGCAGCCGCGATCTATCACCAGCAAGGCCGCGCCGACCTAGCCGCCGAGGACGATGCGCAAGCGAAGGTGATTGAGGCCTACCTGCCGCAGCGCATGAGCGAAGCAGAAGTGGAGGCTACCGTGCGCGGAATCATCACCGCCCTCGGCGCCAGCGGCATGAAGGATATGGGCCGCGTGATGGGCGAAGCCAATAAGCAGCTGGCCGGCAAGGCCGATGGCAGTGCAGTGGCTGCGCTGGTGAAGAAGTTGCTGGGGGCGGGGTAGACAGGATCACATATGAACGGAGAAGCCCGCTGCATGGAGCAGCGGGCTTCTCCGTTCATTGCATGAATGGACTAACGCTCGCTCACCCGCAGTGCCGCGCCTTTCGTTGGCACGCGGTCCAGGAAGAGCGGCGCTGTGGCGAACGGCGCATCGGCATCATAGCCTTTGGCAGTGAGCCGCTCCAGCGCGACACCTCGATCGTTCAGGGCCTTCACGATGCCCTCAGCGCGCACGCGGGCGGTCTTGGCGAGGGTCTCGGGCTGCGCACCCTTCAGATCGGTGGCCGTGGCGCCGATCTCGAGCTTGAGCGTGGGGTAGGCCAGCATGATCGCCGCCAGATTATCCAGCTGCGCAGCGCTCTCATCAACGTTCACACCACCCTGGTCAAAATAGGTCACTTCATTCAGGCCGATCCACGTTCGCTTGTCCGCAGGAATTGCGCGCATGATGAAGGTCATCAGGTCGTTCTCCATGCCGTTGGCCGCGCCGCTGACCTGCTTTCCGGTGACCAGCGTATGGGTGAATTCTGTGCTGCGTGCCACCAGGGTTGCCGCCGTATTCACGCGAGCGGCGTCCTCGGCGCTCAGGTCGTTCACAGGTGCATTCACGCCCGGCGCAACTGAAGCGTGCGCATCCGCGTGCTGCGCATCACCGATGGCATTGTGCCCGCTTTCGTTGATGTGCGGCGCGATGATGAGCGCCACGATGCTCGTGAGCTTGATCAGGATGTTCATCGAGGGGCCAGAGGTGTCCTTGAAGGGGTCGCCCACAGTATCACCGGTCACGGCTGCTTGGTGCGGAGGCGAAGGCTTGTCGGCCTTGTGCTTGTAGTACATGGTGCCGTCAATGTCCACGCCTTTCTCGAAACTCTTCTTGGCGTTGTCCCATGCACCACCGGCGTTGTTCTGGAACATGCCCATGAGCACGCCGCTCACCGTGATGCCAGCCAGCAGGCCGCCCAGCGCTTCTGGCCCAACGAGGAAGCCGACGAGGATCGGTGAGATCAACGCGAGGGCACCGGGCGCAATCATCTCGCGGATGCTGGCCTGTGTGCTGATGGCCACGCACTTCTCGTACTCAGGCTTGCCCTTGCCTTCCATGATGCCCGGGATCTCGCGGAATTGGCGACGCACCTCCTTCACCATGTCCATGGCGGCTTTGCCCACGGCACTGATGGCGAGGCTGCTGAAGAAGAAGGGGATCATGCCGCCCACGAAGAGCATGGCGAGCACGTCGGCCTTGTAGATGTCGATGCCGCTGATGCCGCTCATGCCTACATAGGCCGCGAAGAGCGCCAGGGCGGTGAGGGCCGCAGAGGCGATGGCGAAGCCCTTGCCGGTGGCGGCGGTGGTGTTGCCTACGGCATCGAGGTTGTCCGTGCGCTCACGCACTTCCTTCGGCAGTCCGCTCATCTCGGCGATGCCGCCAGCGTTGTCGGCGATGGGGCCGAAGGCATCGATAGCGAGCTGCATGGCCGTGGTGGCCATCATGCCTGCCGCAGCGATCGCCACGCCGTACATGCCTGCGAGCTCGAATGAGCCCCAGATGCCAGCAGCGAGGATCAGAATCGGGAGCACGGTGCTCTCCATGCCCATGGCCAAGCCTCCGATCACGTTGGTGCCGTGGCCCGTGCCGCTCTTCTTCACGATGCTCAGCACCGGGCGACGGCCCATGCTGGTGTAGTACTCGGTGACCATGCTCATGAGCGTGCCGACCACAAGGCCGAGCATGATGGCCCAGAACACATTCATGCTGGTGATCTCCGTGGACACGCCGCCACGGACGAACTGCATGGTCTCGGGCAGCATCCACTGCACCAAGGGATAGCTGCTGATCGCCACCAGGGCCATGGCGCCCCAGTTGCCCTTGTTCAATGCGGACATCACGCTGTCGCTGTCCTTGTTGATGCGCACGAAGAAGGTGCCGATGATGCTGAAGATGACGCCGAGGCCAGCGATCACCATGGGGAGGAGGATGGGGGAGAGGCCGTTGAAGGCATCGCCGGTAGCCACGACTTCGCGGCCCAGTACCATGGTGGCGAGCATGGTGGCCACATAACTGCCGAAGAGGTCGGCGCCCATGCCGGCCACATCGCCCACGTTGTCGCCCACGTTGTCGGCGATGGTGGCGGGGTTGCGCGCGTCATCCTCGGGGATGCCCGCTTCGACCTTGCCCACGAGATCAGCGCCCACATCGGCGGCCTTGGTGTAGATGCCGCCGCCCACGCGTGCGAAGAGCGCGATGCTCTCAGCGCCGAGCGAGAAGCCTGCCAGCACTTCGAGGCACTGCATCATCGCATCGTTCCATTCTGGTGAGCCTGCGGCGATGTCACCCACGTACATCCGAAGGAACACGATGAAGAGTGAGCCAAGACCAACCACAGCGAGGCCGGCTACGCCTAGGCCCATCACGGTGCCGCCGTTGAAGCTGACCTTGAGCGCCTGCGCCAAACTGGTGCGCGCGGCTTGCGTGGTGCGCACATTCGCCTTGGTCGCGATGCTCATGCCGATCCAACCCGCGAAGGCGCTGAAGAAGGCGCCGATGAGGAAGGCGATGGCGATGACCCAATCGGTGTGCTTGGCAACCGCCTCGAGTTCAGCGCTCCAGGCGAGCAGCACGGCTGCGATAGCGGCGAACACGCCCAGCACCTTCCATTCGGCTTTCAGGAAGGCGCTTGCACCACGGGCGATGTAGCCCGCGAGCTCCTGCATGTTGGCATCACCGGCGTCCTGTTTGCGCACCCACATTGCCTTGGCGATCATCACCACCAGGCCCAATGCGCCCATCACCGGCACGTAGTACATCAGTTCACTTCCCATGGTCTCTGCAGTTGTCGTGTATGTCGTTGTCGTTCAGCGCCTTCGGGGCAATTCCCGGAATGGCGGGCGCGAATGTAGCCAACTGATGGTTTCAGCGTCAGCGCTAAGCTCCAACAGGCCACAGTGCGCACCTTGGATCCCCTCAGTTCAATCCGCTGCCTCCATCATGGCCGGGCGCTGCGTGAGCTCGTGGTAGCAGATCACGTCCTCGGCGAAACAATGGATCACCATGCTCTTGCGGCTGGCATCAGGGCTGCTCATTTTCTTGCCGCCGTGCAGCAGGTTGGCGTGCCAGAGCAGCACATCGCCGGGCTGGGCATGGAATTCCTGCGCCGGGAAGCCGCCTTTCCGGATCTCCTCGTCGATGGCCGCCTCGTAGCGCGCGTAAGCATCATCGCCGATCACGAAGCGATTGCCGCCGTGGTCGTAGTTGTTGTTGAGCAGGTAGGGGAGCCGATGGCTCCCTGGGTGGTAAACGAGGCAGCCGTTGTCCGCGGTGATGGGCTCCAGGGCGATCCACGCAGCGATCATGTAGCCGAGCGGATAGGTGGTCATGTGGATGCTGTCGCTGTGGGCGTGCTGCTCGCTGCCGGTGAGGAAGTTGATGCTCTGGAACACGCGCACTTTGCGGCCAAGCAGGAAGTCCATCGCATCGAGGATACGGCGGTCATGCGTGAAGCGGCGGAGCAGCTCACTATGCCTGTAGGCGAACATGATCTTCCTTCCGGTGAAGTTGAAGTCAACCACCTTGTCGCGGATCAAGCGGTCCACCTCGGTATTCATCGCTGCAACTTCATCCAGCGTGAAAAGGCTGCGCAGAACGATGTAGCCGTCGGTGGGCCAGCGCAGCATCGCTTCTCGCGTCGATGCATCGAAGCGCTGCCATCCTGCTGAGGCCTTCAGCTTCTCCAACGCATCCGGTCCATCGAGCCAGGGCTTCTCGACGGCTCCTCGCGGCAAGAGGCTGCTGTTGATCGGCAGGAGCACGTTTCGCTTCACGCCGTACTTGTGGTACATGCGCTGCGTGTGCCTCAGCTTCTTCCGATTGAAGAGGTTCAGCAGCACATAGCTCGCCTTCAGCTTGCGGAAGAATCCATAGTAGCGGTCCAGCAGTTTGCGCACGGCGGGCAAGTTAGCCGCACGTCCCTTCCGCGACGAGCACGGAGGACTACTCCAGCACGACTGGCATGTCCTTCGGGTGCTTCACCTCGTAGCTGAAGCTGAGCTTCTTCGTGGCCTTGGGTTCGATACGCTGGTTCCAGGTGAGCAGGCCCTTCTGCTCATCGGCAGCGGCGCCGCCCTTATCGATCAGCTTCACCTCGATCTCGCTCTGCGGGCTCAGCGGGTACTGGTCGCGCACTTCCAGATCCACCGCCGTGCCTTTGGTGTTGCGCACGGTGAGGTCCCAGCCGATGGTCACCGTGCGCTTTCCGCCTACGATGGCCTTCTCGTTGGTGGTCTTGCGCTTCACGCGTTCAACAACGACTCCTTTGTCGCGGCCAAGGCTGATGTCGAGCGTGTCCTTCGGCTGATCCAGTTGCAGGTAGCTCTGTCCTACGAAGGTGCCCTCGAAGAACACATTCGCTTCGCCGGGCAGCAGGTTCAGGTCTTCCCAGCCCGTGGTGCGCGCATAGAGGAAGGCATCCTTGTCGAGCTTGGGCGTTGCGTAGTGCTTGTAATTGGCCGGAATGCTGTGGCTCTTCACGCCCACGGTATGCGCCACGCCATCGGCGGGGATGGTGAAGGGCGTCTCAATGACGAACTCGACAGTGGTAGTGCGGAAGGCAACGGAGTTGGATACGATGCTGGAGGCGACCTCTTCCTCTTTCATCCGCAGATCGCCGTCCATCGCGCTTGGCGCGGCCATCGGTGCGTCGCCTCGCACGCGCGATCCCCGGCTGCTGATGGAGATGCTTTCCAGCATCCGTGGCCGGTAGGTGTAAAGCGTCCAAGGGTTCAGTGTGGGCATCACGCCGCCCAAGGTGGGATTGCCGCTGCTCAGGCTCAGGTCCACTTTGCTCCAGTCCTCACCCGTGTTGTTCGTCACCTGCGCCTTCATGAGCAGCTCGATCGGTTGTCCCACGCCTTTGGCGCGCAGGTCGTACGCCGGAAGCCAGCCGGCATTACCCACGAAGTAGGTGATGGTGAAGGTGGCGCTCACCTCCACGGTGCTGCTGATCTCCACCACCACTTCGCTGGTGGGGCGTGGAGCCTGTGCTTGCAGGCTGGCCAACTGCTGCCGGAGCTTCTCCGCTTCAATGTGGATGGCCTGTTTCTTCTCCTCTTGCGTGAGCCAGCCCACCTTCATGGCTTTCATCCGCTCGCGCACGTAGTCATTCACGGCCATCAATTGCGCGGCGGTGAGCCCGTTCTGCTGACCGCCAATCGCACTGTTCTTGAGCAGCAACTGCTCTTCGTTCACCCACACTTGCTGCACGCCGTTCTCGATGTTCCAGTCGTGCTCCAGCTTTTTGATGCGCTCCTTCAGGTCCTCGATCTCCTTCTTCTTCGGGCTCTCAGTGAGGTAGTTGATCCGGTGGTTCACGCTGAGGATCTGGTAGCCGCCTTTGCCCGTGACCTGGATGCTCTGGGGGTCGATCCCCTCGGCGAGGCCGGTGAATACGAGCAAGCTGGTCCCAGCCGCCAAGGTGGTGCTTGCACTGCGCGAAACCTGCGCTCCACTAAGGAAAGCTTTGACCTCGCTCACCTTGCTGTTGATGGGTTTCTCACCGTCGGCGGCGGTGACTGCACAGGGAAGGAGTAAGGATGCGAGCAGGAAGGAGGAGAAGCGCATGTGCGGGTCTATTGGTGGACGAAGGTATCCGAGCTTGGGAACAGTGACCGGTACACGCCTTGGGGTCCGCGGTTCAGCCAGCATGGAACGGAAGAGGGCCGCCTCTTGCGAGACGGCCCCCTCTGTTCAGTGTCGTTCAACCTAGCGCTGGATCACCAGTCGCTCGTTGTGCAAAGCGGTTCCGGCGGTGATGCTCACCATGTACATGCCGTTGGCCAATTCGCCATTGAGGTCGAGCACGGTGTTCAGGAAGCCGTCCTGCACCGCGATGGTGCGGGCAGCCACGCGCTTGCCATAGGCATCGTAGATGTCAACGGAAACGGTGTTCACGCCCTCCTCCACGTGCGGCATGGTCAGCGTGAGCTGGCTGCCGTCGTTCGGGTTCGGGAAGAGCTTCACGCTGCTGCTGTTCTCAGTGCCGGTGGGCTGCTGGGCCATGCCGAAGGCGCAGGTGGTGAACACGGTGCACACATCGCCCCACGGGGTGAGGTTGGTGTACATGTCCGAGTTCGTGCCTACGCACCAGGTGGCGCCGTTGTCGAAGCTCAAGCGGGCCTCTACCTCATAGAGCTTGCAGGGCTGCAGCACCGTGGTTGCATTGGGCAGCGGAGTGGCCAGGATGCCGGTGTTGTTCAGGTAGGTCCAGGGGTTGCTGCTCACGCCGTTCTTCACGATCACCACGCCCTCGGACGGGATGCGGAAGCGGAACTGGTACTTGTTGGCTTGCTGGTTCGCGCAGGTACCCGTCTTGCGTGAGCGCGGCTTGGCGTACACCAGGTTGGGCGTGCTGTTGCCCATGGGCTTGGTGGCGCCGCATGAGAACTGCGTACCGGCCTCATCCTGCAACTGGGTCTGCGGGCACTGGCCCAAGGCGTTGTTGATCATCACGCGGCAGGCAGGACCCCACTCGCGCCAATTGCCCGGGCTGATCTGGGTGCGCACGCGCACGTTGTAGAGCTTGCCTTCCACCAAGGAGGGCAGGCTGAACATGTTCACCTGGTTGAGGCCCGCGTTATTGGCCGGCCAGCGCAGGCTCAGGGTGCCGTTCGGATCGTAGAACCAGAACTGGAACACGTTGTTCGGCGTGCTGTTGGGCGTGAGGTCGGCGGTGAGCACATCGGAGCAGGTGCCGCTCGCTCCGCGACGCAGGTCGAGGCGGTCGCAGCTGGCGCTGATCAGGCGGTCGTTGCCGACGGGGATGCCGAAGCCCTGTCCACCGGAGATCTGGCTGATGCAGCCATTGAGGAAGTTGTTGCGGTTGTCGATCACGCGGGTTCCGCCCACTTGCACGATGTAGCCGCCGTTCACGATGCCGTTGCAGGCATCGTCCTCAACCACCACGTAATACTGGCCGTTGGGCAGGCAGGTGGTGTAGGTGTAGTTGTTGCTGGGCGGTGGGAAGTCGTAGGCGGGGTAACCGGGCGAGCTCTGCACCAGGATGTTGGTGACCTGCTGGCGGAGCGCCCAGCGGATGCCGCTGAAGCCATCGGCCTGGAAGGTCAAGGTCACCGTTTGCGTGCAAGGCGTGCCTGCGCAGCCGCAAGCGGGGCTGGCACCGAGCACATCGAGCACCGTCAGCGGGTTGCTGTCGTCGCAAGCCTGGCCAGGGGTGCCGTTGTTCACCGTGGGGCATACATCGCAGAAGTCCGGTACGGCGTCGCCGTCACCATCCGCGAAGTCGTTGCCACCGGGGCAGATGTCGCAGGCGTCACCGTTGGTGTCACCATCGCTGTCGGTCTGGCTGGCATTGGAAGCGGTGGGGCAGTTGTCGCACACGTTGCCCACGCCGTCGCCATCACCATCTTCTTGGCCGGGGTTCGAAGTGCTCACGCAGTTGTCGCACGCATCGCCGTAGCCATCGCCATCACCATCGGTGGCGGTCACGTTCAACACATTGGTGCCGGTGGAACCACTGGCCCAGTAGCTGCCTACCGAGATGTAATAGGTAGTGCCTTGCGTTGCTGCCCAGGTCACGTAGCTCTGCAGGGTGAACTGGCAAGGACCGGCAGATGCATCATCGTTGCAGGTGATCGGGACCAAGGTGCCGCAGGTGCCGTCGTAAACGGCAATCTCCGTGTCATAGCTCGATCCGCAGCTCGTAGCGGTCATGGTGCCGCAGACGCCGCTTACCACCCACCAGATGTTGTTGTACGGGCCATCGCAGGTGGTCACGGGACCATCCGTGGTGGCAGCTGAGTTGGAGATTCCCGGGCTGGTGTAGGGCACGTTCGGGATGCTGATCGCAGCTGCGCACGCATCGTTGGGCGGTGGCGGGCAGTTGATGCGCCAGGTGTGGCTTCCGGCTCCCGTGGTCTCGGCATCAAGCAGGATGTACACCGGTACGCCAGCCGTCCAGGCCAAGCTGCCGAAGGTCGATGGTGAAACCACGTCCAGGATGCAGTTCCAACCGGTGGCGCTGCAACCGGCCGAGACCGGCTTCCAGAAGTAATCGACATAACCGCCCGAGGCGGCGGTAACCGTGATGGAGTAGTTGCCGGTTACAGGAGGCGTGTAGGTAAAGAGGCGCTCCGCTCCAGGAGTGGGGAAGCCGCAGCTGCCTGGGCTCCAACCGAAGCCACCGCCATTGAAGGCAGAGGTCTGTG
>JADIYA010000018.1 GCA_016705545.1 Flavobacteriales bacterium | reverse complement strand
TCTGGGTATTTCGATTCGCCGCCCCGCACATTTCGTTTCGGGCTATGCGCACGAAGCCGGCAACGGGGCGTTCGCGTTTTTGGCCGGGCGTGTTGCGCGTCGCCGCAGGCTACACGCAGTTCAGGGGATCCTCGCGATGCCGTCGGGGCATCAGCGATAAAACCGCTCTACGTGCCGTGTGCCGTCGACCAGGTCGATCAGCAGCACATGCACGCCCGTGCCGTGGAAGCCGGTGTTGGTGAGCTGCGCACCAGCGGTGGCGCGCCCTGTGGCCATGGTGCGCCCGGCCACATCCACAATGGTCCAGAAGTAAGGGGCATTGAGAGCACGGGGTGAGGCGATGTGCAATGCACTTGTTCCTGGAACGATCCACGAAGAGGACGGCGAGGAAGCTGGCGTGGTTACCGCCGTGGAGACACATTCGCTCGTAGTGCTGAAGGTGGCAGGCTGCGCAGCAGCGGTGAGGGTGATGTTGGTGACGACATCCGGCACCAGCGTGATGCCAGCCCCGACAATGGTGGGCACCACGAGCGAATCGGTCCACGTGAACGGTTGGGCGGTGCAGCTCATCTGCAACAACGTGTCTACGCGGGCGACAGCGAAGTTGGCCACGGGCGCGTTGTAGAAGTAGCCGCCTACGAGCAGCGCACCGGTTGCGGGATCGCGCACCAGGTCCTGTGCTTTGAATTCCTGCGCGGTGCCTGTGAGCGCATTGGCATTCACGAACTGGCCATCGCTGGTCAGTTCGGCCACGAAGGCGGTGCCCGTGAGGCCCAGGTAGTCCGTGTTGCCCGTCATCCACAAGCGGCCATCGGGGCTTTCCACCACTTGCACCGACACGGGGTGCTGCGCAGTGCCCAACCGGGCCCAGGGCACTTGCCCCGTGCTGTCCACCTTCATGAGAAGAGAAAAGAAGTCACCGTTGAAGCTGAGCCGCACGCTCCCGCTGATCACCAGGCCGCCGTCCGCCGTCTGGGTAGTGCTATGCACAACGTGGTAGTTGCCCAGTTGGTAGCGGTTGCTCCACTCCAGGCCCATGCTCGCGTTCCACCGTTGTATGGCGATATAGGGAAAACTGGATTGACCCGAATAAGGCCGCATCACGCTCACGGCCGTCAGGCCGTTCGAATGCGTGCGCAGCAGGGCGCGCCCCAGATCGCTCCACAGGTCGCCACCGGAATAGTTCCAGGCCTCCAGGAAGTTGCCGTTGCCATCCACATGCATCAGGTAACTCGCATAGCCCTCGTTGGTCGGCACATCCTGCCGGTGACCCAGGGCGTAATAGCCGCCGTCCTTTTCCACCCAAGTGCGCCGGGCGTCGGTGAGGAAGCGCCCGTATTGGTCGGGGTAGTAGCGTGTCCACTCGACAGTCCCGTTCACATCGGTCTTCAACAATTTGGTGTGGCGGGTGGTGTCCACGCTCTCCCGCACGAAGAGGTGACCACCATCGGACGTCTCCACAATGGGGGTGTCGTACGAGCCACCTACGGGCACATAGGTCATGTCGCTCATCGTACCATCGGCCGCCAGCGTGGCAAGACCCACGGCGTACGCTCCGTTCACGGCGGTGCCGATCGCCAGGCGGTACTGGTCCGCGCCCAGGGGCGTAAGCCTCAACAAGCTGCATTGCGTAGGCCATGCGGGGTGCTCGACGCGATGCAGGAAGGGGGCTTGGCCGCAAAGGATGTGCGGCAGTGCCAACCAACCCAGCAGCAGGGAACGATGCGGGAACGCACGGCAGTTTGTCATGGCCTGAAGACGAACCGGAGGGAGCGAAGATGCCCCATTTCGGGGCGTAGCCTGGGGCTGCGCTCCAAGCGAGCAGAACACGCTAGCCTTAGGCTAACCAGCGCTTACGGTGTTGCGCGCGTCGCCGCAGGCTGCACGCACTTCAGGTGCGAACCGCGGCCTTGCGCCCGACCATGAAGCGCATTCCCCTGCTCTTGTTCGTGCTGTTGTGCACGGACGCACACGCGCAAACAACGAACATCACCGGTCAGGTGGCGCCCGAAGAGGCTCAGTGATGGGCCTACTACAAGAGCCTGGTGATCAAGACCGATGTGCCCGCGCCGGAACACATCGCCGGCTTCGCATTCACCTCCAAGGCGATCGCACACGGTGCCGTAGCGAGTAGGAATAGTCCGGTGGATCTCGTCGATTTGGGGTCAAGACCACCAGCCATGCGCGCCACCTTGCTTCTTTCCTTCCTGTTGGGCACCCAGGTCGTGCTCGCCCAAGCGCCCAGCTTCCAATGGGCCGGTACCATGCCCAACGTCAGCACCCCCGGCCAGTTCGCGTACGTGAATGATGTGGACGTGGCGCCGGACGGCACGGCGTACGTGACCGGGCAAGTGGGCGGACCGCGTGCGATCGTGGGCGACACCATCGTCGGAGGCGGCTATGTGGCGCGGTACGACAGCAGCGGCGAATGCCTGTGGGCGCGCACCTCCTATGGCACCCGGGTAAGCGTGAACGGCTCGGGCGGCGCCTACGTGGTGGGTTCGTTCAGCGGGTCGATGGCCTTCGCCGGGACCACCTTGACCGCATCGGGGCAGGACGCCTTTGTGGCGAAGTACGACGCGAACGGACAGGAGCTTTGGGCCCGGCAGATGGGCGGTGCATTGAACGATGGCGGATACAGCGTGGCGGTAGATGGGCTGGGCCGCGTGCATGTGGGCGGCTCCTTCCGGGGCACGGGCACCTTCGGAAGCACCACGCTCGTGGCCACGCACGACACCACGGGTTTCCACGCCACCTACGATGCCGACGGCAACTTCCAATGGGCCGTGCTCGCCGGTGGATTCGAGTCGTGGACGAACCAATTGGTCCTGTCCAACAGGATGGACTGCGATGCGGCAGGCAACACCTACATGGCGGGCCAGTTCAATGGCACGGCCACTTTCGGCAGCACGACCATCTCCACCACCGACCTCGATCGCGCCTACCTGGCCCGCTTCGATGCAAGCGGCAACTGCACCTGGGTGATTCCCACCGGAGCTGAGTATGGGAACGACATCACCAATGTCCGAGTCTCCCCTTCGGGCAACGTGTACCTGTACGGCGGCTTCGCGGGTGTTTCCGCCACCTTCGGCGGCACGGTGCTCACCAACAACGAGCCGACCTATCTGGACATCTACCTCGCGCAGTTCGATGCCAGCGGCAACGCGCAATGGGCGGAACCGATCGCTTCCACCTTCTTCAATGATTGGCCGGCGAGCTTGGATGTGGACGACAGCGGCAATGCGTGGATCAGCGGCAAGGTCTCCTTGGCAGCGCCGGGCCAGATCGGTTCCTTCCCGGTCAATACCGGAACGTTCATCGCGGAATTCGATGGGGCGGGCACCGCGTTGATGGCCCAGAACTTCGTGAATGCGCGTTCCGTGCGGCACGCGGTCGGCTCGAACGGCGACCATTTCCTGTGGGGCGATTTCATCTCAGCCGAATTCGATCCGGGCAGCGGGACGAATGTGTTCGCATCCTTGTCCGATGGACAGGAAGGTTACCTGGCCCACTACCACGCTGACCTGGGCTTCCACTGGATGCGGCGCTTGGGCTTGCACAGCTCCGCCGCCGATGCTGCGACCAGCCTCGCTGTCGATCCCGCGGGCAACGTGTACTCCACGGGCTACTTCACAGCCTCGGCCATCTTCTGCGACGACACCTTGCGTTCGCCGCTGGGTGCCACGCACCTCTGGCTGAGCAAGCGCGATGCGAGCGGCAATTGCGTGTGGACCACCCCGATCGCGTGCAGCGAGCCCACGGGCCTGAACCAGCGAAGCACCAGTGCTGCGCTCGTACGCGATCCGAACGGCGACCTGCTGCTCACCGGTCGCTTCTTCGGCACCATCGACTTCGGTACGGTGCAGTTGACCAGCGCAGGCGGCGCGGACATTTTCCTCGCACGGTTCGATGGGAACGGCAACTGCCTGTGGGCGATACGTGAAGGGGGGAGTGGTGCGGATGGTGCAACATCGCTTGCACGCGCCACCAACGGCGACCTGCTGCTTACCGGGAGCTTCAGCGGAAGCGCGACGATCGCGGGCAACGCGTTCACCAGCCAGGGCAATGCCGATGGTTTCCTCGCACGCTACGATGCGAATGGCGACGCGCTTTGGTGCAAGGCGTACGGCGGCACCGCGTGGGACAACGGCAACGGGGTGTCGCTGGACGTCGCAGGCAACGTGTACGTCACCGGCCGCTACACCGGGTCGGCGTCCTTCGATGGGCTCACCGTGAGCGGCACGGGCGATGCCGACCTCTTCGTCGCGAAATACGATCCGGCAGGCAACCTCACCTGGTTGACGGGCAGTACCGGTGCCGGGTGGAAGGATGCCAATGCCGTTGTGATGGGTGCAAGTGGCCAGCTGTACATCACCGGCCAGTACTATGGGACCCTTACGGTCTGCACCGAAACGGTTGTTGGTGATCCGGTCAACCCACGTCCCTTCCTCAGTTGCTTCAATACGGACGGGGCGCTCCTCTGGCAGAGGGAATTCCCGTGCAGCAGCGCTGGCTACGGCGCGGATGGCCGCACGGCCCGGCGGCGACATCATCCTCGCCGGCTACTACTCGGGCTCGCTCGACCTGGGAACCACCACCGTTTCCGCTGGCGGTGCCGTGGACCCCTACGTGGCCGCGTTCAACTCCGCCGGCGATGAATTGTGGGTGCAGGTCATGTCCGGAACGGATCCCGTTTGGGATGTCGCGACCGCGAACAGCGTGATCGCCACCGCCGATCAAGTGTACGTGGCGGGATTCTTCGGCGACTTCTATTTCACGGCGATTGAGCAGACCGGCGGATCGATGGCCTTCGATCCCGGCGATCCCGGCAGCGTGCGTTTCGCGCCCAACAGCAGCGATGCGTTCGTGGCGAAGTACGGCTCGGCGGAGCAGTTCTCGCCGCCCTACAACCCCTTGGGATGCGATGGCACGGTGCAGGTAGCCGAAGTGCATTCACCCGCGTTCGATCTCGTGATCGCACCCAACCCGGTGGACCATTCGTTCACGCTCACCAGCAACACGCCCTTCGATGCGGACACTCGCGTGGTGGTGCACGATGCGCTCGGCCGCGAAATGAACGCACCCTTCACCATCCAGCAGGGCCGCATCGAAGTGGACGCCGCTGCGCTCACGCCCGGTGCCTATGCCATCACGCTCTTCTCTTCGGCGGGAGCGCTCACCAACGTCGCCAAGCATTGATCGCACCTGGACCGCTTCGACCTTCGCAGGATGTCCGCTAAGCGCTCATCGCCCGGATCCGGGCGTATTGTCTCAGTTCGAGCCAATCGCAGAGTTGATGCGGCCCAGCTAGCGGTTAGGGTAGAGCGGTTCAGGTACCACGTGCGGTAGGTGTCCACGGCCAGCGCGGCCGCGCCCGGCTCGGAGAGCCTGTGCTGCGGGCCTTGTGCGAGCCGGGACTGCGGCTTTGGCCGTGGTTGATTTTGCTGAAGCCCCGCAGAGTTGATGCGGGTCCATCAAGGAAAGGTGGAAATGATACCCGGCATTAAGACTTCGCAAACTGAGACACTACCGATTCGGCAGACGTTCGCAGCCTTCCATTCGTCGGGGTGCCTGAGGAAGCGCACGGCGGACAGGCGTGAGTCGGCTCAGGCGCTGGAGAGGGCCCATGCGTGCGCGGCGATGCCCACCGCCTGTTTCGTCCGTGTCATCGTGCTCACTGGCCATGGCTACTCCAAGGGTGCAGGTCTTTGTGAACCCAAGAAGGTCCGGGTGATAAGCTGCCAGAGCTTAAGTTCACCTACTGTTTCTCCCGATGAGCACGAGCGCTGAAATCCTCTTCTACCTCGCCATCGCGTGGTGCTTCTTCTGGGCCTACGCCGCCAGCGGTAGCCGTGTGCTCTTGGTGGTGATGCTCGTCCTGGGTCTCGTGCATGGTTCACTGGCCGAACGCGGGGTGTACGCCGATGCCGCTTCTTTCCCACCGCCGCAGCTTGCGTTGCTGGCGCCGGTGCTGCTGGCGCTGCTGGTGTTGCTCCTCATTCCCCGAGGACGTGCTTGGCTCGGTGGGTTCTCGCTCATTTCGCTCACCGCCCTGCACGTGCTGCGCATCCCGGTGGAACTGGTGCTGCACAGCGGTTACGAGGCAGGCCTGGCGCCGCGAGGCATGACGTACAGCGGACATAATTTCGACATCATGAGCGGCATCACGGCGTTGCTCATGGTGATGTGGATGCTGAGCAAGCGTCCGCCGGGCCGCGCGGTGCTGATTGCATGGAATGCGGTGTGCGTGGTGCTGCTGGCCATCGTGGTGATCACGGCCGTCGGCAGCATTCCATCAGCGGTGCAACGCTGGAATTTCGATCAGCCCAACGTGCTGGTGCTGCGCACGCCTTATGTGCTGCTCCCGGCGCTACTGGTGCCGGCGGTGCTGTGGGCGCACGTGGCTGCGCTGGTGCAACTGCTGCGACGCGAGCGATGATGACATCTGCAGCGCATCGGATTCAAGGCGAACCCACTCGGTCATGCGGAGGCATGCATGAAGCCCGGGTCTGTTCGTTGCGCTCTATAACAACGAGCCACTCCTGTTCGTCGCACCTGAAATGAAAAGAGCCACCCCCTCGGATGGCTCTCTCAATGAAGTGCGTTCGATCAGCCTCGCTTGAACCACTTGAGGATCCCGGATCCTTTTTCCTCGGACTTCTTCGGAGCTTTCGTCGTGCTCTCCTCATCGAAGATCTCCTTGGTCAGCTTCGCGTAGTCGGGTTTGCCGGCGCTCTGGCGGTTCTCGTTCGGACGGTTGTCGGTGCGCGGCGCTTGCGGACGGCTGTCGCGATTGCCACCGGAACGTTGCGGCCCGCGATCGTTGCGGCGCTCGCCATTGCGCGCTTGTTGCGGACGGTCGTTGCGCTGCTCGTTCGAGCGCGGGTGCTGCGGACGTCCCGTCGATTGGCGGGAAGGGCGTGACTCGTTGGAACGCGCCTGTTGCGGGCGCTGCTCACGGGGCTGGCCTCCATTCGGGGACGGGCTGCGCTGTCCATCGCGACGATCGCCGCTGCGCTCGCCCGATGCGCGCTGCGGGCGCCCTTCGTTGCGGTCGCCGCCGGAGCGCGAGCGCTGGTTGCCGCCGCGACCGGGTCCGCGCGGCTGACGCGGCTCGCGCACTTCGGGCTCGGCCTTCTTCGGGCCGCCGGTCATCACGAAGGGGTGGTCGGTGAGCACCGGCACCTCGCGCTTGATCAAGCGCTGGATGTCGCGCAGGTATTCCTTCTCTTCATGGTCGCAGAAGGAGAGGGCCTTGCCGCTGGCGCCGGCGCGACCGGTGCGGCCGATGCGGTGCACGTAGGTCTCGGGGATGTTCGGGATGTCGAAGTTGATCACGTGCGTGAGGCCGTCGATGTCGATGCCGCGCGCTGCGATGTCCGTGGCCACCAGCGCACGCAACTTGCCTTCCTTGAAGCTCTTCAGCGCGCTTTGCCGCGCGCTCTGGCTCTTGTTGCCGTGGATGGCCTCGGCACCGATGCCGGCCTGGTTGAGCACCTTGACCACCTTGTTGGCGCCGTGCTTGGTGCGGGTGAAGATCAGCGCTTCGCGGATGGCTTCGCCCTGCAAGAGGTGCAGCAGCAATTTGTTCTTGTCGGTGCGGTCAACGAAGAGCAGGTGCTGATCGATGGTGTCGGCGGTGGTGCTCTGCGGCACCACTTCCACCTTCACCGGATTGGTGAGGATGCTGTTGGCCAGCTTGGCGATCTCCGGCGGCATGGTGGCGCTGAAGAAGAGCGTCTGCCGCTTCGCAGGCAGTTTGGCGATCACCTTCTTCACGTCGTGGATGAAGCCCATGTCGAGCATGCGGTCGGCTTCGTCGAGCACGAAGACCTCGAGCCCATTCAAGTGGACATAACCCTGTCCCATGAGGTCGAGCAATCGGCCGGGCGTGGCCACCACGATATCCACCCCGCGGTGCAGGGCATCGGTCTGTGGCTTCTGGCCCACGCCACCGAAGATCACGGTGTGCTTCAGGTTCAGATGGCGGCCATAGGAGCTGAAGCTCTCGCCGATCTGGATGGCCAGTTCGCGGGTGGGGGTGAGGATCAGTACGCGGATGGCCTTCTTGGGTCCGGCTGCCGGCTTCTGGTGAAGCTCTTGCAGGATCGGGATGGCGAAGGCCGCAGTTTTCCCCGTGCCCGTTTGCGCGCAGCCGAGCAAGTCGCGCCCCTGAGTGAGGTGCGGGATGGCCTGTTGCTGAATGGGGGTGGGATGGGTGTAGCCTTCTTCGTGAAGGGCTTTCAAGATGGGCTCGATGAGCCCCAGGTCGTTGAACGTGGTACGTTCCATAGGTATGCGCCGAATGCTCGGCGCCAGCATGTTGTGGTGCAATCAAGCCATTGACCTTGATCACACCTGTTCAGGTGATTTGGTTGCCCCGGGGTATCGGGTCCGGCGTTCAATGCTCCGCTGGGAGATCGCGCCTGGACAGGTCATCCGTGACTCCCGTCACGGGGAAAAGCTGGGCGCTTGGGGCGTGTGCGCCTTTCGGCGAACGGGGGCGAATGTAGGCATAAGCAGAATCCGGAAGGGCCGCGCCTCCTACCTCCTGTGTAACCAAGAGGAGCACCAATCGCGTTTGAAGGCCCGCTCGAATCAACTCTCCGGGCAGACCGAACCATGGAACGCAAGCCTACCATTCTCATGAAACAGCGCGCCGAAATCACGCTCCGAAGCCTCGGAGTTAGGCTCATTGCCTTGCTCATGCTGCTATCCACGTCCCCACTTGTTATCGCCCAAGAAGTGGTGGACCGCTTCAACCGGGCCAACAGCAACACGGTGGGCGGCGGCTGGACGGAAACGGAAACCGCAGCGGCTGGTGCCTCCATCAACGGCAATCGGCTCGTACTGGCTCGGACCGGTACCGGCAACAACCGGCAATACGTGGCCCGCAATACGCCGGGCACCTACAACGCCACGTTGAACCAGAACAACTGCACCATGACCTGGGCCTTCAGCTTCAGGCAGAGCGAGAATGAAGGCGAGCTCAGCGGCTTCGATGGGGGCGATGATGGCATGGCCGTGGTGCTGGCCGGTTCCAGCAGCACCCTCACCTCGGGACAAGGGTATGCGGTCGTGCTCGGTGAAACCGGCAACACGGACCGCGTGAGGCTGGTTCGCTACAACGGCGGACTGGATTCCGATGGCAACCTCACTACCATCATCCAAGCCGGCAACTTCGACAACGACTATCTCGATGTGCGCGTGACCTACGTGCCATCGACCAATACCTGGAGCCTCTTCTACCGGGACAACGGCAACACGCGCTTCAGCAATCCGCTGACGGCATCCACCTCGGCCGGTTCAGCCGTTGATGCCACTTACACGGGTACCAACTTGCCGGTGATCGGCTGCTTGTGGAACCATGATGGCGACACTGGCGAAAGCGCGGTCTTCGACCACTTCCATGTGCCCGGCGGCTTGCCCACGGTGCCCTCCATCACGCCTCCCAGCGCCAGCATCTGCGACGGAGGAAGCGTGGACCTGACAGCCTCAGCATCGAGCACCACCACCACCCGCGTCACCTTCAGCAGCACCGGCGGACCCAGCACGGTGAGCACGAGCGGCGCCAACGATGGCTCCGTTTACCCTTGGAACGTGGCCGTGAGCGGATTGCCCACCAGCGGCGTCGCGGTGGAGAGTGTCACCCTGAATGGCGTAACGCACACCTATCCTGATGACCTTGACATCCTGCTGCAATCGGCCACCGGCACGAACGTCATCCTGATGAGTGACGTCGGTGCCGGAACGGACATTTCCGCGAACACCTACGTATTCATGGATGGCGAAACGGCCATGGCCGATGAGGCCGTGAACGGTTCCGGGATCTATGCGCCCACCAACAGCGGTACGCCAGATACTTGGCCCACGTCTCCCGGTCCTGGTTCCCTCACCCAAGCGAGCCCGTCGCTTTCGCTCTTCACTGGCGATTACAACGGGACTTGGCGATTGCTCATCCGCGACGACGCCAACCTGGATGGTGGTTCCGTGACGAGCTGGTCGATCACCTTCACCTACACGAGCACGGTGAGCTACGCATGGAGCCCCGCAACCGGACTCAGTGGCACCACCGGCGCAACGGTTACGGCCAGCCCTGCAAGCACCAGCACCTACACCGTCACGGCTTCGCACTCAGGCAACGGATGCACCACAAGCGCTGACGTGACCGTCACCGTAGGGGGCTGCACCTATTACAGCCGAGCCACGGGCAATGTGAGCGATGCGATCTGGAGCACTTCGCCTGCTGGTCTGCCGGCTCCTTCTGCCGTGACTTTCACGTCGGCGAATAACATGGTGATCCAGAGCGGGCATACGGTTACCAACAACCTGGCAACCCAAGTGGCCAACCTCACCGTTGACAATGGCGGCACCCTTGTTCTCAATGCAAGCAATAGCCTCACGGTGAACGGAACCAGTGCAGCCATCAATGGCGCGCTCACCGCGAATGACAACAGCACCTTCGCCATTGCAGGCAGCGGCGCTAAGACGCTCAGCCTCGCCAGCCCCACCAGCTTCTGGGACTTCACGGTGAATGCCGCCGGCGGTACCGCCGTGACTGGCACCGTGGAGATGCGTGGCACCCTGCTCCTGCAGAACGGCGCCTTCAACTGCACGGGCAATCCGGTGATCATGCGCAGCACGTCAACCTATACGGGTCGCCTCGGGCCTGTTGGCGGTTCAGCGAGCTACACCGGCAGCATGCGCATGGAGCGCTACATCCCTGCTGGCGCCACCAATTGGCGCCTGCTGGGCAGCCCCATCCAGAACCGCCGCGTGGCGCATTGGCAGGATGACTTCACCACGGCCGGTTTTCCCGGCTCGCATTCGCCCAACTTCGCTAACCCGGTCGGCAGCGGCATCCTCTGGCCCAGCGTGCGCTGGTACGACGAGACCAACCCCGGCGCTTCGGTGAACAACGGCCTGCAGGGCGTGAGCAGCCAAACACAGGATCTGCTCATTGGGCAAGGCTTTGCAGCCTGGTGCGGCACAAGCCTTGACACCACCACGGCATTCACCATCGACCTGGAGAACAATGCGCCCGTGATCGCGGCTACGCCCATCACATTGCCGATGGCCTACACCAATACCGGCAATCCTTCCGTGGACGGCTGGAACCTGGTGAGCAATCCGCTGCCCAGCCCGATCGCATTCGATCAGATCGCGCGTGGCGCTGACGTGGAGGACTACATCACCTATTTCGATCCGGCCACGGGCAACATGGCCACATGGGACATCAGCTTGGGCGCCGGCTCCAACGGCGGCACCAACACGATCCAGAGCATGCAGGGCTTCTACTTGAAGGCCACTGGTTCGAATGTGACCACCACCGTGAGCGAAAGCGCGAAGGTGGCTGGCAACACCGGTGGTTTCTTCGGAGGCAGTGAGGGCACTCCTGACCTGCTGCGCCTGCACATCGCCAGCGCCATGAACAGCTTCAGTGATGAAACGGTGGTGGTGTTCACCTCCGGCCAGCCTGGATACACCACGGATGATGTGCCCAAGTTCGTCTTCGGCCATCCGCAGGCGCCCCAGATCGGCACCATGGCCGATGGCGTGCTCGTGGCCATCAACGCGTACGGCGCGTTCTCCACGGAGATCGAGATCCCCGTGATGGTTGATGCCGCGGTGACCGGCGACTACACCGTGACCGTGACCGGCATCGAAGAAGCTGGCCTCACCTGCATCCGCTTGGAGGATCTCGCCACCGGCTCGATCATCATCCTCGAGGAAGGAAGCACCTACACCTTCAGCATGGATGCCGGTGCCGATGCCAGCGCGCCGCGCTTGCTGATCCATGCCAGCGCTCCGCTGGTTCTCCAGGCCACTGATGCCCTTTGCCACGGTCAGAGCAATGGCTCCATGGAGCTGGAACTCGCCCAAGGGCAAGCGGATGTGACCCTTTACGACGGCTCGGGCCAGCCCCTTCAGTCCATCAATGGGGCCGCTGGTGCGGTGGCGTTCGGTGGCCTGCAAGCGGGCGAATACGAAGTGATCATCGAGGGCTACATGGGCTGCGCGAACCTCATCGGCAGCTTCCAGATCGAGCAGCCCGCTGTGCTGGAGGTCGAGGCCGAGGTGGTGGATGCAAGCTGCCCGGATATCGAGGATGGCATGATCGGGCTCACCGTCGTGGGCGGTGTCGCTCCGTACGAGGTGACCTGGAGCGATGGCGCCACTGGATTGGAGCGCCCGGCGCAAGCTGGCGTGTTCACCGCAACCGGCAGCGATGCGAATGGCTGCCCACTGGAGGCGGAGGTGACGGTAGGCTCGGGCAACGCCCCAGTAGCCGCCATCAGTGCTGCCAGCCTGAACGTGTTCGTGGGTGAGAGCATCCTCTTCATCAATGGCAGCATCGATGCGGTCAGCTACAGCTGGGATTTCGGCGATGGCAGCACCAGTGTGGACGAATCACCTGAGCACGCCTATGCCGCTCCTGGCAGCTACGATGTGGTGCTCACCGCCAGCAATGGCTTCTGCACCAGCACCGGCACCATCACGATTACCGTGGAGTTGAGCACGGGCGTGGCCGATGCGGCTAGCAGCCCCACGATGCGCGCCTGGCTGAACGGCGACCATCTGGTGGTGGAGCACGGATTCAGCGATCTGCTGCCCTTGCACCTTGGAACTGATCAACGAGGCCGGCCAACTCTTCCGCCAGCTGAAAGTGGCCGGTCCTGCGGGCCGTCTGACCATACCGGCAGGCGATCTGGCTAGCGGCATCTGGTACATCCAGGTGAGCAACAACGAAGCACGCCGGACCATCCCGGTGGTGATTGTGCGCTAGGAACCAACGAACCACAAGGAGCGGCCCCGCCAATTGGCGGGGCCGCTCGCGTTCAGTACCGCACCCAAAGGGCCTTGGTGCAGAGTTTATTCACAGGGACTGGTTGGAAAGCGGGCAACAGCTACTTTCGAGCCGTTCAGATCAAGCCCTTAGAGCCCTGCCCTGGGCGTACCTCAAAACCCTTCTTCCATGATGAAGTTCTCTACGCTTCGTGCGACGGTACGTATTTCTTCACTGGTGGTCGCGTGTTGTTTCGGGCTGCTAGCGCCCGATGACCTTTACGCACAGTGCGCTTATGGTGCCCCAGCGGTCGCCCAGACCGTAGCCGCTCCTACCATAGTGGGTGCTACGGTAACGAGCGTGAGCCTGAACGATAATCAGGTCGTTCGGGTCACAGGTATAACCGCTGGTGCTGTGTACCGGGTGTACAACTGCGGCAGTGGTTTCGACACGCAGATCACCATCTTCCCTTCAGGTGGCGGAGCGTCGGAAGGATACAACGATGACAATGGCCCAGAATGTGCCGGGACAGCGGCATCCATCAATTATGCGCCGGCTGTCACAGGTACCAAAGACATCAAGCTGCAGCGTTACAGCTGCTCCACCGCAGGCAATGTGAATGGGACGGTTACGATCCGCTTGGTATCCGCGCCTGCCGCAACATGCACCTACACGGTACCCGGCGCTGGCAACAACTCCATCACCACTTGCAGCGGTACCATCTGTGATCCAGGCGGTACGGGCAATTACGTCGACAATCAAAACGGCTATACCGTGATCAACCCGAGTATTGGCGGGAACATGGTGCGGATCGTGGGTACGGCAAGTTCTGGTGAAGCCTGCTGCGATTACGTGCGGGTATACAACGGAACTGGTACCGGAGCGCCTTTGCTCGGTCAGTACAACATGGGCACAGCTATCCCTACCCTTACGTCCACCGTCGGTCCATTGACCATCCAATTCGTTTCTGATGTCTCCCTTACCGGTGCTGGTTTCAGTGCGACCATTTCGTGTGTAGCACCAACGGGACCGTCCAACGATGCCTGTTCCAATGCCATCGCGATCGCATCGCTGCCCTACACGAGCGCAGTGATCGCCAATGCGCTTGCGACCGACGATTCACCGGCGAGCAGCTGCGATGGGCCCTACAAGAACGTATGGTGGACCGTGACGGGTATCTGCGGAACGATGACCGCGATCACCTGCACGGGTGGACCAACTTCGACGATGAGATCGCGGTCTTCACCTCCACCGGCGGGTGCAGCGGCCCTTGGACCCAGGTGGCCTGTAATGACGACAACGGAGCCGGTTGCACGAACAACTACGCAGGTACCAGTTGGACCGCGACAGCAGGAACGACTTACTACATCACCGTGGGCAGCTATTTCAGTTCGGGTGCCACCGGCAACCTCCAGCTCAATGTGACGGCCACGCCTTTCACATCCTCAGTAGCACCGACTGGTATTACAGCGGGTCCTATGGCCCAGCCTGCTCTGATGGACCGGACATCGCTTTGGTGGGTTCACCGGCGGGCGGCACATGGAGCGGCACGGGGGTCACGGGAAGCAACTTCGACCCGAGTGCAGGCACCCAGACCTTGACCTATAACTACACGGATCCGAATTATTCTGTGCACAGCATCGCATTTGCGCCTCGGTCGACCGCCGGCGGTGGCTCACTTGCGCTCGGCGACGATCAGGTATCGGGCGCCGTGCCTATTGGATTCAACTTCACCTTCTTCGGGACCACGTACACGAACTTGTATGTGTCTTCGAACGGGTTCGTCACCTTCAATGCAGCTTCCGGCAGCGGTTGCTGTTCAGGTCAAGTGGTTCCGGATGCCACCGACCCGAACAACTTGATCGCCGCCGCATGGGACGACCTCTACCCACCCGGAGGTGGAACGATCACCTATCTCTCCTCGGGGTCCGCGCCCAATCGGACCATGGTGGTCTCCTATTCAAATGTGGACTATTGCTGTAGCGGTTTCACACCAATGGTCACCACCCAAATTGTGCTCTATGAGACCTCGAACACGATTGAGATCCATACGACGAGCATCATGAACATCACCCCGGGTACGATGGGGATCGAGAACGCTGCCGGTACGGTGGCCGTGGTGGTGCCCGGTCGGAACGGTTCAGCCTGGAGCGCAACCAATGAGGGTTATCGTTTCGTGATCGCAGGCTGCAGCAATAGCTGCCAGACGACCATAACGGTGAACCCGGCGGCCACTGCCAACGCTGGTGGCCCGTACGTAACGTGCGGAGGAACGGCGGTGAACATCAGCGCCACGGCGAACGGTTCGGGAAGTTGGAGCGGTGGCTTGGGCAGCTTCGCGAATGCGAGCAATGCGAGCACCACGTACACGCCCGATCCAACCGAGGTGGGTGGATCAGTGACGCTGACCTGGACCACGAACGATCCAGACGGAGCGGGTCCTTGCACCAGCCTGGGGAGCAACGCCACGTTGAACGTGAACACGCCGGCCACGGCCAATGCGAACGGACCGTACACGACCTGCGGAACCACGGCGGTGAACATCAGCGCCACGACGAACGGTTCGGGAAGTTGGAGCGGTGGCTTGGGCAGCTTCGCGAATGCGAGCAATGCGAGCACCACGTACACGCCCGATCCAACCGAGGTGGGTGGATTGGTTACGCTGACGTGGACCACCGACGATCCTGATGGTGCGGGACCTTGCAGTACTGTGGGCAGCAACGCCACGCTGAACGTGAACATCTGCGCATGGTACAGCCAGTCCTCCGGCAACCTGAGCGATCCCATCTGGAGTGCGTTCCCCGTAGGCACACCGGGACCTGCGACCTTCACATCAACGACCGCAGTATTCGTGCAGAACGGCCATACCGTCACCAATACATCGGCCAACGTGGTCGTGGACGAGCTCACGATCGATGCAGGCGGTACGCTAACACTGAATGCATCGACCACCCTGAACACGAACGGTGATGTGCTGGTGAACGGCACGCTCACTGCGGACGACAACAGCACATTGCTCATGAGCAGTGCTGTCGCGCAAACGGCCACCTTCGCGAGCACGACCAGTTTCTGGGACCTCGCCGTGGATGCGACCGTGGGCTGCACCGTAATCGGCAACGTGCAGATCCGCGGCTCGCTCGATCTGCTCGACGGCAACTTCGACTGCACGGGCAACCAGGTATCGCTCACCAGCAGCGCCACGCAAACCGGTCGTTTGGGTCCGGTTTCACCCACCGCCAGCTACACGGGCAACCTGCGCATCGAGCGCTACCGTCCTGCGGGCCTCACGAACTGGATGTTCATGGGCAGCCCCATCCAGAGCCGCACGGTGAACAACTGGCAGGACGATTTCATCACCGCTGGTTATCCGGGGTCGCAATTCCCCAATTTCGATAACCCGGTTGGTAGCAACATCCTCTGGCCGAGCATCCGCTGGTACGATGAGACCAATACGGGCGCAGGCAGCAACGATGGCCTGCAAGGTGTGAGCAGCAACCTGCAGCCGCTTACCATCGGTCAGGGCTTCGCGGTATGGGCCGGTTCAGGCCTGATCAACACAGCGGCCTTCTTGGTGGATCTGCAGAACAACGCGCCGGTGATCGCGAGCACGCCGATCACCCTGCCGATGAGCTACACCAATACCGGCAATCCCACCGTTGACGGCTGGAACCTGGTGAGCAACCCGTTGCCCAGTCCGATCGACTTCGAGAGCATGAGCCTCGGCGCCGATGTGCTGGAGTCCGTGACCTACTTCAACCCGGCCAGTGGCAACACGGCGGCTTACGACCGTTTCTTCAACATCAGCACCAATGGCGGCACGCGCTATATCCAGAGCATGCAGGGCTTCCTGCTGAAGGCCACTGGTGCCGGGGTGACCACCACGGTGAGCGAGAGCGACAAGGCCAACACCAACAGCGGTGGCATGTTCGGCATGGGCGGCGAGAGCCCCGAGCTGATCCGCCTGAGCATCGGCAGCGGCCTGAATGACTTCCGCGACGAGGCCGTGGTCCACTTCCTTGCGGGCAGCGCAGGGCTGGATAACACGGATGTACTGAAGTACACCCTCGCGCATGACGATGCCCCGCAATTGAGCACGCTCATCGGCGGATCCGAGGTGGCCATTGATGCACATGGCCCGCTGGATGGTGCGTTGAGCATCCCGCTCCGTGTCAATGCGGGGATCACCGGCACCTATTCGATCAGCGCTGACGTGATGGGCGGCCTGGTGCTGAACTGCATTTCCGTGGAGGACCTGGAGACAGGCATCATCACCAGCCTGGCATCCGGCAACGCATACAGCTTCACCTTGGCCGCTGAAGCCGACCCTGCTGTCGCGCGATTCGTGCTGCACATCAACAACGGTCCTGTCGCCGCTTTCACTGCAGACAACAGCACGGTGGTGGTTGGCCAGCAAGTGCAGTTCACGGCCACGAGCACCACTGGCAACTATGCCTGGAGCTTCGGCGATGGCAACCAGAGCACCGAGCAGAATCCACAGCACGCTTATGCCGCAGCGGGCACCTATACGGTGACGCTCAACACGGACGATGGTGTTTGCAGCAGCAGCGCGAGCGGCGAGGTCACGGTAGAGTTGAGCACCTCGGTGGCCGCGGCCTCGAAGGCCGAGCACCGCGCATGGGCCACCCCGCAGGGCATTGTGGTGGAGCACGCCTTCACCGGCAAGGCAGCGGTAACGGTTGAGTTGCTGGATGCCACGGGCCGCATGGCCTACGCGGGCCGCATGAACGCTAACCGTCAGGTGCTGCCCAGCGCGCAACTGGCCAATGGGGCCTGGTTCGTGCGGTTGGACAATGGTGCTGAGCGTGTGACCCTGCGCGTGCCGCTGGCCCGCTGAACCGAACCTGAATGAGATGGAGCGAGGCCCTCAACGGAGGGCCTCGCTTCATTCAGGGGCAACACATCCGCCCGTACTTTGCGCCACCTCCATGGACCACCTGCTCGAAAGCGCCATCCGCATCGCCGCCAAGGTGCACAAGGGCCAGACCGACCGTTTCGGCAAGCCCTACATCCTGCACGTGATGCGCGTGATGATGCGCGGACAGGAGTTCGATGAGCAGGTGCTGGGCGCTTTGCACGATGTGCTGGAGCGGTCGGAGCTCACCATGTCCGAGCTTGAGAAGAAGGGCTTCCCGCCCCGTGTGCTCAAGGCCCTGGACGCGATCACGCGCCGCGCCGACGAGACCTATGAGCAATACATCGATCGCGTGGTGGAGGATTCCCTGGCCATCCGCGTGAAGATCAACGATCTCGCGGACAAGATGGACCTGCTGCATGTGGAACAGCTGGACCCCGCCGACCTGAAGCGCTACAACAAGCAGCTGGCCGCCTACCACCGTATGAAGAAGCTGGTGCAGATGGCCAAGGCCCGCATGAGCGTGCCGGTGGAGAGCAAGCGCGCATAGGCCTGACGCCTTTCCTGTGTTCTTCGTCGAACGCCCACCGTCGGATTGTGGCATGGCATGCTGCGTCTCGGTACTTTTCCGTCCTAGGCCCTGAATCCATGAAGCGCATCCTCGCCTCGCTCGTCCTCTTCTTCCCCGCATTCCTGATCGCCCAAGAGCCCGCGCGATTCGTCCATGAGCGCATCAGCGCTGCACGTTCGGAAGGGAAGGCCTTCAACATTGTGAGGTTCTTCGTGCCAGAAAGCCCCAGTGCAGAGTCCGATGCACTTTGGTCAGCCGCCGTGCGCGCTGCTGATGTGCTGCGCTTCGATGCAGCAGCAGTCAGTGCGCTGATGAACGCACCAGCTGAACGCATCGCCCTTGAGTTGCCTACGAGCACGGGCATGGTGATCATCGACCTGGTGGAAGCGGACATCTTCGCCGATGGTTTCCAGGTCACCGAATCCATCTCGGGCGCGCGCGCTGATGTGGGTCTCGGGATCCATTACCGCGGCGTGCTGCGCGGCGATCCGAACTCGCTGGCCGCCATCAGCATCTTCCCGGATCAGGTCATGGGCATCATCAGCGACGCGCAGGGCAGCCGTGTCCTTGGGCCGTTGGAGAACGACACTCAGCGCCGGCATGTGCTCTACCGCGATGCTGATCTGCTCGGGGATCCCGGCTTCTCCTGCGGCGTGAGCGACCGGGTGGAACCGTACACCAAGGAAGAGCTGAGGCCGATCGGCGGGCGCAAGAGCATCAAGTGCCTGAACATCTATTGGGAGGCCGATTATGACCTCTTCCAGAACAAGGGCAGCGTGGCCAATGTCACCAGCTACCTCACCGGCCTCTTCAATCAGATGGCCATCCTCTTCGACAACGATGGCGTGGACATGCAGCTCTCGGAGATCTTCGTGTGGAACGCAGCGAGCCCATACACCGGAACGAACAGCAGCGAGCAGCTAAGCAATTTCGGCACCTACCGCACCAGCTTCAACGGCAACCTCGCGCATCTGCTCGAACTGAGCAACTACGGCGGAAGGGCCTATGTCAACACCATTTGCAGCAGCACCAGCGCGCGCATGGCGTACAGCGGGATCAATGCCAGTTTCAGCAACGTGCCCACCTACAGTTGGAGCGTGATGGTGGTGACCCACGAGACGGGCCACAACCTGGGCAGCAGCCACACGCATGCCTGCGTGTGGAACGGCAACAGCACCGCGATTGACGGGTGCGGGCCGACGGCGGGCTACACCGAGGGTTCTTGCCCCAATGCGGGCCTTCCCTCCGGCGGCGGCACCATCATGAGCTATTGCCACTTGATCGGCGGAACGGGCATCAACCTGTCACTGGGCTTCGGCCCGCAGCCAGCGGCCCTGATCGTGAACCGGGTGAACAGCGCAAGCTGCCTCTCCGCCTGCGGCACCAGTTGCGACCCGCCGCTGCCGCTCACCGTCACCAACCTCACCGCTGTGAGCGCCACCTTGGGCTGGGCCAACTTCGGCCTGGGCAATTACACCCTTCGCTGGAAGCCCACGAGCAGCGGCACGTGGACCACCGTCACCGGTCTTACGGGCACCACCTACAACCTCACCGGCCTCACGCAGAATACCGAGTATGAATTCCAGGTGCTCAGCGTGTGCGCGAGCAGCAGCTCGGCCTACAGCACCAGCCGCGTGTTCACCACCCCGATTCCGTGCGTGGACAACTACGAACCGAACAACAGCACCGGGGCGGCCACAGTGGTCACGCTGCCCGCATCGCGCAATGGCCTGATCAGCCCGACAGGTGACAATGACTATTTCCGGTTCACGCTGAGCGCCACGGGAACCATCAACATGAGCCTGAGCAATTTGCCGGCTGATTTTGATCTGAACCTGCGCAACAGTGTCGGGACCATCCTTGTCTCCGCATCGGCAGGCGGCACCAGCAATGAGTCCATCTCGTACACGAATGCAGCGCCCGGCGATTACTACGCGCAGGTCTTCGGCTGGAACGGCGCCAACCATGCATCGGTCTGCTATCTGCTCACCGTGGGTTATCAGGCCCCGGCATGCAGCGCGCCGCAAGGGCTCAGCTCCAGCAGCATCACCTACAACAGCGCGCAGATCACGTGGACCGCTGCGCTCACGGCCATCAGCTACGACCTGCGCTGGAAGCCCAGTGCGCTCACCACTTGGACCAACGTGAACGGCCTCGCCACTACCAGCTACGCGCTCACGGGACTCGATCCGCTCACGAGCTACGATGTGCAGGTGCGAGCGGTCTGCGATGGTGCAGGTTCGCAGGGCGGTACCTCGAGCTACACGCAATCGCACACCTTCACCACCCTCGAGGCGCCGTGCGAGATCGTGCCGCGATCGGTGGTGGCCGCCAAGGTCTTCCTCGAAGGGCCTTACAAGCAGGCCACAGGCCTGATGCTCGACAGCCTGCGCAAGCTGGACCTCATCCCGCTCACCGAGCCGTATTCGGCCATGGGCTACATCGTGACCGGGCCCACCTCCTGCACACCGGGCAGGCTCTTGGTCACAGGCAATGACGCCATAGTCGATTGGGTGCTCGTGGAAGTGCGGCAGAATAGCTCGCCCTATGCCGTTCTGGAGGCGCGCGCAGGATTGGTGGAACGCGATGGTGATGTGGTGGCTCCCGATGGTGCCTCGCCTTTGGGCTTCTGTCCGGCGGCTGGAACCTATCGCGTCGCTGTCCGGCACAGGAACCACTTGGGCACCATGACCGGGAGCGGTATCGCCCTGAGCGGCACGGCCACCGCGGTGAACTTCACCCTGAGCGGCACCACGACCTATGGCACCAACGCGCGCAAAGCGATCGGCAGTGTGATGGCGCTCTGGGCCGGGAACGTGTGGACGGATGCCGCCCTGCGCTACACGGGCGAATTCAACGACCGTGACCCCATCTTAGCGGCGATTGGGGGCAGCGTGCCCACCGCAACACTCGCGGGGTACCACTTGGGCGATGTGAACCTCGACGGCACCGTGAAGTACACCGGGCAGGACAACGACCGCGACCCGATCCTCACCAACATCGGCGGGAGCGTGCCCACCAGCACCTTGCAGGGGAGCGCCTGCGGCCGGGCATGTACATCGGCAAACTGGGCGATGGCAGCAGCTACGACGACGGCATCTACATCCTGCTGAAGGAGGTGCTGGACAACTGCATCGACGAGTACGTGATGGGCCACGGCAAGAAAGTGGAGATCACCATCGAAGGCCGCGCGTGGAAGTGCGCGACTATGGCCGGGGCGTGCCGCTGGGCAAGGTGATCGATGTGGTGAGCAAGATCAACACCGGCGCCAAGTACGACAGCAAGGCCTTCAAGAAGAGCGTGGGCCTGAACGGCGTGGGTACCAAGGCGGTGAACGCGCTGAGCAGCTACTTCAAGATCGAGAGCGTGCGCGAAGGCCAGCTGAAGCGCGCCGAGTTCGACCGCGGCGTGCTGCGCAAGAACAACAAGCTGGTGAAGACCGACGAGCCCAACGGCACGCGCGTGGTCTTCGAGCCCGATGAGCAGATGTTCCGCAGCTATCAGTTCCGCGACCCGCACATCGAGCGGCTGCTGCGCAACTACTGCTACCTGAACACCGGCCTCACCATCCACTACAACGGCCAGAAGTTCCAGAGCAAGAACGGCCTGCTGGACCTGCTCACCACGAAGATGGACGGCGAGCCGCTCTACCCGATCATCCACCTGCGCGGCGACGACATCGAAGTGGCCATCACCCACGCCAACCACTACGGCGAGGAGTACTACAGCTTCGTGAACGGCCAGCACACCACGCAGGGCGGCACGCACCAGGGCGCTTTCCGCGAAGCGGTGGCCAAGGTGATCAAGGACTATTTCAAGAAGGATTGGGAAGCCGGCGACGTCCGCACGGGCATCGTGGCGGCGGTCGCCGTGAAGGTGATCGAGCCGGTGTTCGAGAGCCAGACCAAGACCAAGCTCGGCAGCCTCGAGATCGAGCCCGGCGGACAGAGCATGCGCAGCTTCGTCGGCGATTTCCTCGGCCTGAAGCTGGACAACTACCTGCACAAGAACCCGGAGACGGCCAAGTGCTGCAGGCAAAGATCCTGGAGAGCGAGCGGGAGCGGAAGGAACTCACCGGCATCCGCAAGCTGGCCCGCGAGCGCGCCAAGAAGGCCAGCCTGCACAACCGCAAGCTCCGCGACTGCCGCGTGCACCTCACCGACAGCAAGAAGGACGATGCCCGCAAGATGGAGAGCACCCTCTTCATCACCGAGGGCGACAGCGCCAGCGGCAGCATCACCAAGAGCCGCAACGTGAACCTGCAGGCCGTCTTCAGCCTCAAGGGCAAGCCGCTGAACTGCTACGGCCTCACCAAGAAGGTGGTGTACGAGAACGAGGAGTTCAACCTGATCCAGGCCGCGCTCGACATCGAGGACGGCATGGACGGCCTGCGCTACAACCGCATCGTGATCGCCACCGATGCCGATGTGGACGGCATGCACATCCGCCTGCTGCTGATGACCTTCTTCCTCCAGTTCTTCCCCGAAGTGGTGAAGAACGATCACCTCTACATCCTGCAGACGCCGCTCTTCCGCGTGCGCAACAAGAAGGAGACGATCTACTGCTACAGCGACGAGGAGCGCCAGCGCGCCATCCTCAAGCTCGGCAAGGGCCACGAGATCACGCGCTTCAAAGGGCTCGGCGAGATCAGCCCCGACGAGTTCAAGCATTTCATCGGCGAGGACATCCGCTTGGAGCCGGTGATGATCACCAAGGACGCCAGCGTGCATGAGCTGCTCGAGTTCTACATGGGCAAGAACACCCCGGCCCGTCAGGAATTCATCATCGAGAACCTCAAGGTGGAGAAGGACCTGGTGGAGGAGCAGGCCATCGATCCCGTGAAAGCCATCGCCCGCAAGCTGGAAGAGAAGTGGAGGCGGAGGTATGAAGCGCAGTCGGCACATCATGACCGTGGCAGTGCTCCTATCCGGCACCTGCGCTCCCTGCGCGCAAGCCCAAGGCACCGGCACCTTGCGCGTGCTCTGCGAGCCGAACGCCACCTGCACCTACGTGCTCGATGGCAAGCACCGCATGAGACGATCGTGAGCTCACGCTTCTGGAAGGACCGCACCGCTTGGTGCTCTTCGCGCCGGAGCGCCGCATGTTGGACACCACCGTGCTGGTGAAGCCCGGCGCGCTGAATGAACTGCGCGTGCAGTTGCGCTACAGCGAAGAGTTCATCGCGTACAACAAGAAGGCGCAGCGCTTCGGCCGCGACGACCGCTGGCTGCGCTATGGCACGCCGGTACTTGCCGTGGGCGCTGCCGCCTGGTTCGGCATCAGCACCTGGAAGGCCGTGGATGCGCAGCAGACCATCAACGACCTGGAGACCACCTACAACGAGAGCGCCAACCCGGCGCGCATCGCCGACCTGAAGGGGCAGGAAATCCCCGAAGCCAACCGGAAGCTCCGGCAGGCCGCGCCATCATGGCTGGTGAGCGGCGGTGTCCTCGTGGCATCCGGCGCGGCCTGGTGGTACGTCAAGAAGGTGCGCGCCAAGCGCACCCCGCCGGTGTTCGAGGACAAGGAGAAGGCGCGATTCGACGGGCTGGTCTGGATGCCCGATGCCAACGGACACGGCACCTGGATGGCCGGCTTGACCATTCCCCTGCGATGAAACGGACGGCGACCTACCTGTGCATCGCGCTGCTGGCCTGCGCCTGCGGCAAAGGCGAGCTCGACCCCGCTTCTCTCACGGGCAATCCGTTCGATGCGGACTACGATGGGCCGCCGGTGTTCGTGTACGACAGCACCTACACGCAGACCGTGACCATCCCGGGCGGCGTCATCGTCAACCAGGTGATCGCATTCCATGTGAAGAGCGAGCTGCTGCCTGTCAATACGGGCTACAGCGTGGAAGTGGTTGAAACCGTCACCGGTGATCGCGCGGTCATCAATCCCGACCCGCCGAACAGCCATGGCTTCCGGTACCAGCCGTGCGGACCCGTGGTGGGCCGGTCTGCCTCGAACTGCGCCTTTCCAACAACCATGACGCCGCCGCGCCGAAAGGGTGTGCGGCCCTTGCAATGAGCGACGAGAACAACGACAACGACAAAGCTGAACGGAACGATCCCACGCGGTGGCCCAGGCACGCCCGCTGGCGGCAGGCCGGCCAGTTCAGCGTGAGCGGCATGTACCGCGACTGGTTCCTCGATTACGCCAGCTACGTGATCCTGGAGCGCGCGGTGCCCGCGTTGTACGACGGCCTGAAGCCCGTGCAGCGCCGCATCCTGCACGCCATGGACGACCTGGACGATGGCCGCTACAACAAGGTGGCGAACATCATCGGCCACACCATGCAGTACCACCCGCACGGCGATGCCAGCATCGGCGATGCCCTGGTGCAGCTCGGGCAGAAGGACCTGCTGATCGATTGCCAGGGCAACTGGGGCAACACCCTCACCGGCGACAGTGCCGCCGCACCGCGCTACATCGAGGCGCGCCTCAGCAAGTTCGCGCGCGAAGTGGTCTTCAATCCGAAGACCACCGAATGGCAGCTCAGCTACGACGGCCGCAACAAGGAGCCGGTCTTCCTGCCGGTGAAGTTCCCGCTGCTGCTGGCGCAAGGCGGCGAGGGCATTGCCGTGGGCCTCAGCTGCAAGGTGCTGCCGCACAACTTCAACGAACTCATCGACGCCAGCATCGCCGTGCTGCGCAAGCGCTCCTTCGAGCTCCTGCCCGATTTCCCCACCGGCGGCCTCGCCGATGCGAGCAACTACAACGAGGGCGGCCGCGGCGGCCGCGTGCGATGCCGTGCGCGCATCCGCAAGGAGGACAACAAAACGCCTGGAGATCACCGAGATCCCCTTCGGCACCACCACCGCGTCGCTCATCGAGAGCATCGTGAAGGCCAACGAGAAGGGCAAGATCAAGGTGCGTCACATCGACGACAACACGGCCGAGTTCGTGTCCATCGTCATCCACCTCGCCGCCGGCGTGAGCCCGGACAATACCATCGACGCGCTCTATGCCTTCACCGATTGCGAGGTGAGCATCGCGCCCAACGCGGTGGTGATCGAGAACGACAAGCCGCGCTTCGTGGGCGTGAAGGAACTGCTGCGCATCAGCACGGAGAACACGCTGCGGCTGCTGGAGCTGGAGCTGAAGATCAAGAAGGGCGAGCTTGAGGAGCAATGGCACTTCGCCTCGCTCGAGCGCATCTTCATCGAGAAGAAGGTCTATCGAAAGATCGAAGAGGCCGAGACCTGGGAAGAGGTGCTCAGCTTCATCGAGAAAGGCCTGAAGCCGCACATCCAGGACCTCAAGCGCCCGGTTACGCAAGAGGACATCCTCCGCCTCACGGAGATCCGGATCAAGCGCATCTCGAAGTTCGACAGCTTCAAGGCCGACGAGCATATCAAGCAATTGGCCGAGCAGATCGCCGAGGTGCAGGGCAAGCTCGACCGGATCGTGGACCACGCGGTGGACTACTTCAAGGAGCTGAAGAAGAAGTACGGCACGGGCCGCGAGCGCAAGACCGAATTGCGCCCCTTCGACACCATCGTGGCCGCCAAGGTGGCCGTGGCCAACAAAAAGCTTTACGTGGACCGCAAGGAGGGCTTCATGGGCTGGAGCCTGAAGGAGGCGGAGTTCGTGACCGAATGCTCGGAGATGGACGACATCATCGTGTTCCGCATCAACGGCAGCATGACGGTGACCAAGATGGCCGACAAGAAATTCGTGGGCAAGGGCATCGAGCACATCGCCGTGTTCAAGAAGAACGACGAGCGCACCATCTACCACATGATCTACCAGGACGGTGCGAAGGGCGGCTACTTCATGAAGCGATTCGCCGTTACCGGTGTCACGCGCGACAAGGAGTACGACCTCACCGGCGGCGCTCCCGGCAGCACCGTGGAGTATTTCACCTGCAATCCCGATGGCGCCAGCGAGGTGGTCACGGTGCTGCTGAAGCCGCGCCCCAACCTGCGCAAGAGCAAGTTCGAGGTGGACTTCGCCGACCTGGCCGTGAAGGGCCGCGGCAGCAAGGGCAACCTGCTCACGCGCTACAGCGTGCAGAAGGTGACCCAGAAGGAACGCGGCGCCAGTACGCTCGGCGCCATCCCCGTGTGGTACGATGAGACCGTGCGCCGCCTCAACGACACCGGCCACGGCCGCTACCTCGGCCGCTTCAAGGGCGAGGACCGCATCCTCTGCATCAGCAAGAGCGGCAAGTACCAGCTCTTCCCCTTCGTGCTCAGCACGCACTTCCCCGACGATGCCCTCACCGTGGTGAAGTGGAACCCGAAGGACGTGGTGAGCGCCGTGTACTGGGACGGCGAGAAGGAGCAATTCAACGTGAAGCGCTTCCAGGTGGAGCCCTCGCGCGAGGCCGTCTCCTTCATCACCGAGCACGACCAGAGCAAGCTCGTGCTGCACAGCCTGGTGCCGGAGCCCGAGCTGCACATCGCCTACGACAAGCGCAGCACCACGCGTGCCGACGAGGACATCGCCCTGGCCGGATTCATCGGCGTGAAAGGGGTGAAGGCCCTGGGCAACCGCCTCACGCCGCACAAGGTGAAGGAGCTCACGCTGAACACGCCGGTCTTCATCCCGCTCACCCCCGAGCAGGAAGAGGTGCAGGGCATGCTCATCACCGACGACGAGATCGGCAACCTCGATGCGCCGGAAGAGGAAGGCCTGGAAGAGAGCCCCATGAAGCAGATGAAGCGCGCCAAGCGCACCTCAGCCGAGGAGATCTCGCCCGAGGACCCGCTCATCGGCGGCTACAAGCCGGGCAAGCAGATCGAGATGGGGCTCGATGACTGGCAGTTTGCTTTCCCTTCAGGTGCAGTGTCGAGGAGTCTTCGCTGCCGCTTCGAGTTGTCGTTCGCAAGTGCAACTTCCGAAGCGCTTAGCACTTGCGGCTGCGCGCGCATATTTGCGGCCTCATGGCCGTGTGCGCTGCAATCACTTTCGTAACGACCGCCTCTGGCGATTGCCGGTCGCGCAAAGGCCGCTGCCCACTGCACTATCCGAATCCATTGCGATGACCAACCCGCTGCTCCAGACCAGCAAGCTGCCTTTTCAGGCGCCGCCCTTCGATCAGATCCGCGATGAGCACTTCAGGCCTGCGCTCGCCGAGGGCATGAAGCGCCACCGCGCCGAGGTGAATCGGATCGCCAACAGCGAAGAGGCGCCAAGCTTCGAGAACACCATCGTGGCGCTGGAGCAAGCGGGCCAGGACCTGAGCCGCGCGAGCAGCGTGTTCTATAACCTGGTGGGCAGCGCCACCAACGATGTGCTGCAGGCCGTGAAGGCCGACATGGCCCCGAAGCTGGCGGCGCACAACGATGCCATCGCCCTTAACGAGCGCCTCTTCGCGCGCATCAAGCAATTGCACGACCGCATGGAATCGCTGCAGCTCGATGCCGTGGACGCGCGCCTGCTCGACCGCTGCTACACGCGTTTCGTGCGCGCGGGCGCCCTGCTCGATGCCGCCGGGAAGGAGCGCATGACGGAGCTGAACGAGGAAGAGGCCCGCCTCGTGGCTCGATTCGAGGAGAATATCCTCAAGGAGCGCATGGCCTCGGCGGTGCTGGTTGACGATGTGCACTTGCTCGAGGGTCTGAGCGCTGAAGCGATCGAAGCCGCTGCCTTGGCGGCGAAGGAGAAAGGGCACGAGGGCCAATGGCTCATCGACCTGCGCAATACCACTACGCAGCCCGTGCTCGCCGAATTGAAGGACCGCGCCCTGCGCGAGCGCATCCTGAAAGCCAGTCTGGCGCGCAACAGTCGCGGCAATGCGTGGGACAACCGCGCCATCATTGCGCGCTTGGCGCAATTGCGCGCGCAAAAGGCGCAGCTCCTCGGTTTCGCGTCGTGGGCGCACTACGTGATGGACGACCAGATGGCGAAAGACCCCGCGAACGCTCTGGGGCTCATGGGCCGTTTGGCACCGGCCGCCGTGGCCAATGCCCGCCGGGAAGCCGGAAAGCTGCAAGCCATGATGGATGCGGAGCCGGGCTTGAATGGAAGCGGGCCACGGCGCTTGGCCGCTTGCGACTGGGACTACTATGCCGAGCAGGTGCGCAAGGCCGAGTTCGATTTCGATGAAGCCGCCGTGAAGCCTTACCTCGAGTTCGAGCGCGTGCTGCACGATGGCGTCTTCTTCGCCGCCCATGCGCTCTTCGGCCTTTCGTTCAAGGAGCGCAAGGACTTGCCCGTCTATCATCCCGATGTGCGCGTCTTCGACATCGTGGATGCCGATGGAAGCGTGATCGGCCTCATCTACGGCGACTTCTATGCCCGCGACAACAAGAACGGCGGCGCGTGGATGAGCACCTTCGTGGATCAGAGCACCTTGCTGGGCCAGCAGCCCGTGATCACGCAGGTGTGCAACTACACCAGGCCCGCAGCGGGTCAGCCCTGCCTGCTCAGTTGGGACGATGTGATCACGCTCTTCCACGAGTTCGGGCACGGCCTGCACGGCATGCTCAGCGCACAGAAGTACCCGCGTTTCAGCGGTACCGGCACCAGCACCGATTTCGTGGAATTCCCCTCGCAGGTGAATGAGAATTGGGCGCTCGACCCGCAGGTGTTGGCGCGCTACGCGAAGCACCACCGCAGCGGCGAGCCCATGCCGGCCGACCTTGCAGACAAGCTGCGCAAGGCGCGCACCTTCAACCAAGGCTACCGCACCACCGAGTACCTCGCGGCGGCCATCATCGATCTTGCCTGGCACGCGCTGCCCGCCGACGCCCCGTTGGTGGAGGATGTGGAGGCCTTCGAACAAGCGGCATTGGAGAAGCACGGCCTCGACCTCGATGAAGTGCCGCCGCGCTACCGCAGCTGCTATTTCAGCCACGCGTGGACCGGCTACGCGGCCAACTACTACGCCTACCTCTGGAGCGAGGTGATGGATGCCGACGGCTTCGCGTGGTTCATGGAAAATGGCGGACTTACGCGCGCCAACGGCGATCGCCTGCGCGCCACCGTGCTGAGCCAGGGCGGCAGCAAGCCCGAGGCACAGCTCTACCGCGACTTCACCGGCCGCGATCCGCGCGTGGAGCCGCTGCTGGAGAAGCGGGGGATGCGGTAGGGGAGCGGCGGGCGCGCAGGCACAGCATAAGGCTCACTAGAGCGTGAAGAAGCTGCTCAACCCAGAGGTCAGCGCTATCCCGGCAACTACGGACAAAGCCAGGAATACCAGCACAGCGCCCATGCTGCTGCCTCCACGGCGTGCAATGGCCGCTAGCACTTCGGCCTCGTGCGCGTGCGGCAATTCCACCAGCACCTGGCGGATGTTGCGTCGCGCATCCCAGAGGTAAACGCGGTTGGCGTAATACCCCATCGCGGTATTCACGGCGAGTGAGATGAGCAATTCGAAGACGCTCTGTGCGAGTTTACCGGGTGCGAGCAAAGCGTACAGGGCCTCTTCGAGCGTGCTTTCCAGGAGGACGAGACCCATGGCGCACGCCGCGATCACATACATGCGGCGGTACACCATCCACAGCATGCTCAGGAAGAAGGCCGCCCAGCGGAAATCGAGCGATTGCCCCGTGCGCAAGCGGCCCAGCTCGGCCATGTAGTACGTGGCCTCGTCGCCGAAGTAGGTGCTCCAGTAGCGGTCGGGGAATTCGCCCCAAGGGCCCGGATGAATGGGCTCGAGCTGGTCATCCATCTAATACAGCAGGTTATTGTCGTTGCCGTACGGTCGGCGCTGCTCGTACTTCAGGTCGCGGAGGATGCTCGCCTTCACATTGATGCGCACCATGAAGCTCTTGCGCAGTCCGATGGGCGTGATGTTGAAGTTGAACTCCCAGCAGTGCAGGTCCCAGTAGAGGTTGAGCGTGGTGGGCGTCCACTCGCCGGCCACGATATCGTAGCCGCTGCTGCAACCGAGCTTCCAATATTTCATCACGGTCACATCGCCGTTGAAGAGCACGCTCTTGCGCTCGTCCTGCGTGTACGTGCCCTCGCGGTACGAACGGCTCACATCGTAACTGTAGTTCACGCCCAGCCTCCACGGCAAGCTGAAGCTCTGGCGCGCGCCCTTCGCGGGATCGCTGTCCTGCACCACTTGTCCGCCGGGCGGCTCCGCGCTGGCGCCTTGGCCGTAGCGCTTGCTCTTCAGTTCCGCGCCGAGCGCCACGTTGGTGTAGAGCATGCGCGCCAGAGCGCCGCTTGCGCTGCGCTCGCTGCGGTTGGTGCGCTGGCCAAGGAAGTCGACGGCATAGGGGTCCCAGGTGCTGTTCACGTTCACGTTGATCGCATTGGCGATCAGGGTGCGCGCCGCGATCGACACCGACGACCAGCGCACGCTGTCCTTCAGCATGTCGTAGCTGCTGTTGATGCCGAGGAAATCGAGCAGCTTGATCTTCTTGAGCGCGAGGCCGCCTTGTCCGCTGGTGTCTTCGCGCATGGCCTTCTTGTCGCGCACCTTGGCCTCCACGTTCTGGATCACGCCCACATTCAATGAGCCGCTCTCGCCCACGCTCGGTTCGCCATAGATGCCGATCTGGAAGGGTGAATAGGTGCCGAGCGATCCGTTGGCGCCGAAGGGTCCTTCGATCCGTGTGCTGTTGTCGGGGCGGTAGCTGAGGCCCACGTTGGGCGTGATGGTGTGGCGGATGGCCCGCACGGCACCGCCACGGAAGGTGTACATGCCATAGAGCTTGGTGGTGAGTGTGGCGCCCGCGCTCCATTCGCCTGCACGGCGGAAACCGCCCACGGTGTCAGTGAGCACGGTGTCGGGCTCCGGCTGATAGGTGCGGCGCAGCGTTTCGAGGTACCAGCGGTCGGTGAAGCGGAACTCGGGGTTCACGCTGAAGAAGCGGTTCTTGAGCGTGGTGGTGATGGCGGCGGTATGCCGCATGCCGTTGCGTGCTTCGCGCGCCAGGGTCCCGAGGTTCTCGAGGTAGAGCTTTTCCTCGGTGGTGCTGAGCCGGTTGTCGAGGTTGGCGGTGTAGGTGAGCGCGAGCTGATCGTACCAGCGCGAAGGAGCACCTACGGGCCGCAGCATCTGCACCGGAAGGATGCGCTGCAGGTTGAAGGTGATGGCGGGCAGCGTGATGTCGAAGCTGCGGTTGAGGGTGTTCTGGCGGTGGAGCGCGTTCACGGCCACGGAGAAGGGCTTGCCCGGCCACAACCGCGCGTAGCTGATGTTGCTCTGGAAGGTGTTGCTGAGGTAATCGCCGACGTTGCTGTTGAAGTTGTTGCGGTAGTTGTTGCTCGTGCCCAGGTTCACGCTGGCGCTGAAGCGGTCGGTGAGGCTGGAGCGCGCATCCACCTGGTGGGTCCAGTTCACGAAGAAGTTCCGCTGCCGGCTGAAGTCGGGGTACTCAGGGTCGCTGCTGAGCAGGGTGCTGTGGTTGAGCTGCAGGTTGCCGCTGTAGCGGTAGCGCGAGCGATAGCGCGTGATGCCGCGCAGGGCCCAGCTGCCGCGGCTGTAGATGTCGCCGGTAAGGCTCAGGTCGGCGCGCTCGCCCAGTTGCTGGTACCAGCCGCCATTGAGCAGGAAGTAGCCGAGCGTGGGGTTGTTGCCCCAGACCGGGATCAGCACGCCGCTGCTGCCGCCCTTTTTGTTGGGGAAGAGGCCGAAGGGGAGGGCCAGGGGCGTGGGCACCTTGCGGAACTTCATGTAGGCCGGGCCGGTGATGATCTTCTCGTCCGGGATCACCATCATCCGGCTCACCTGGAAGTGGTAATGCGGGTTGGGGCGGTCGCAGGTGGTGAGCTTGCCGCGCAGGCTGTGCACCTCGCCGTTCGCATGGCGCTTGCTCAGTCCGGCATGCAGCCAGGCTTCCTGTTCCTGCGTGCGCACCTCGCGGATGATGCCCACCTTGGTCTTCAGGTTCACCCGGATGCTGTCGGCATCGATGGTGTGGCCATCCTGCACCAGGCGCGGCTTGCCGGCGATGGCCCCGGTGCTGTCCGGTGCACCATAACTCATGGCTTCTTCGTTCTTGAAGCTGAATATGATGCGGTCGGCCGTGAGCTGCGTGCCCAGGTAGCGAACGCTCGCGGCACCATAGAGGTACACGGCTTGCTCAGCGAGGTCGTACCGGATGCTGTCGCGCGCGCTGTAGCGCACTTCATCGCTCAGCTTCTGCGCCCGCGCCCCGGTGGCCGTCCACATCAACAGGAAAATGATGAAAACTGCGACCGATGCCGACCTGCCGCCCCTGATGGCGCCTCTTTCTTCGCGCCACGGGGGCCGGATGCGTCGCTGTGCCTGCATGGTCCGGGAATCCTCGCGGATGAGCGGCGCGAAAAGTACGCATCGCCCTCCGCGCCGCTTGGAACGATCGCTACGCCACCTGCTTGCCGCTTTAACGATCGTTGTGCTCGGCCACGCGGTGTTGGGCCAGGGCCGCGACCCGCACCGCATCCGCACCATCGTGCTCGATGCCGGCCACGGCGGCAAGGATCCCGGCAACCTCGGCACCGGTCGCTACAAGACCACCGAGAAGCACGTCTCGCTCAACGTCACCAAGCTGGTGGGCAAGTACCTCAACGAGGCCTTCCCCGATGTGCAGGTGGTGTACACGCGCGACGACGACCGCTTCATCGAGCTCATGGAACGCACCCAGATCGCCAACCGCGCCAAGGCCGACATCTTCCTCAGCATCCACTGCAACGCCAACGACAGCAAGGACCCGCACGGTTGCGAGACCTATGTGATGGGATTGCACAAGACCGATGCGAACATGAAGGTGGCCATGAAGGAGAACGCGGCCATTCTTTTAGAGGACGGCCACGAGCTGAAGTACGGCGGCTACGACCCCAAGCGGCCCGAGAGCCAGATCGAATTGAGCCTGCGACAGAACGTGCACCTCGACCAGAGCCTGCTGCTCAGCTCGCTCATCCAGAAGCAATTCAAGGAGCGCGTGGGGCGGCCGGACCGCGGGGTGAAGCAAGCCGGCTTCCTGGTGATCAGCTACACCACCATGCCGGCGGTGCTCATCGAGCTCGGCTTCCTCACCAATCCAACGGAAGAGGATTTCCTGCAGGAAGAGCAGGGGCAGGATTTCATGGCCAGCGCCATCTACCGCGCCATCAAGGAATACAAATCCATCGTCGAGGGCCTGCCCACCGAGACAGCGCAGGAGGCGAAGCCCGACTGCACGCGCGTGGCCGTGAAGGAACCCGAGCCGAAGCCGCGCACGGAGAGCGGCGTGCGCTTCAAGGTGCAGATCGCCACCAGCAGCAAGCGCATCGAACCGAAGGCGAAGAACTTCAACGGCCTCGAAGGTGTTGAGGAGCACAAGGGGCAGGGGCTCTTCAAGTACACCGTGGGCGATGAAATCAGCCTGGATGCCGCCCGGGCGGTGCAGCGGCGATGCAAGGAATGGGGATTCGATGGCGCCTTCATCGTGGCCTTCCGCGATGGGCAACGGATCGATCTGCAGGAAGCGGTTAATTTGGCCCAAGGCCGATAGGAGCGGAGCATGAAGATCAAACGCGAGTACAGCATTGCAGGCATCGCCATCGCCGGGCTGCTGCTGCTCTATTTCGGGATCAATTACCTGCGCGGCCTCGATGTGCTCACCAAGCGCAACGTGTTCCATGTGGTGTACAACGACATCAGCGGCGTGAACTCGGCCTCGCCGGTCTTCCTCAATGGTTACAAGGTGGGCCAGGTGGTGGGCACCGGCCTGCTTCCCGATGGCAGTGGCCGCATCGCCGTGAGCTTCCAGCTGAATGAGCGCCAACTGAAGCTGCCCAAGGATACCAAGGTGCAGATCTACAGTGCTGACCTCTTCAGCCGGGCCCTGCAGATCATCATCGGCAAGAGTCCAGAGGTCGCGCAGGCCGGCGACACGCTTGTGGGCAATACCGAGCTGAGCCTCACCGATGCGGTAGGCGAGCAGATCGATCCGCTGAAGCGCAAGGCCGAGGCCATGCTCGCCAACATCGACTCGTTGCTCACCACCATGCAGGACCTGCTCAACGATAGCACGTTGGGCGACATCGACGCGAGCTTCTCCAGCATCCGCGGTACGCTCGAGAACCTCAACAGCACCAGCCGCCGCCTCGATGCCCTCATGGCCGCCGAGAGTGTCACCATCCACGCCGTGCTCGAGAACCTGCGCCGCGTCACCGCCAACCTCGATAGCTACCACGCCAGCCTCAGTTCCACCTTGTCCAACCTCGATACCCTCAGCGGCGACCTCGCGAGCCCGCGCACCCGGCAGATGCTCGCTGACCTTGCCGAGACCAGCACCAAGCTCAAGGGCGTGATGACCGGCTTGGAACAGGGCGAAGGATCGCTCGGCGCGCTCCTGAAGAACGATACGCTCTACGACAACCTGCAGAGCGCGAGCAAGGAGCTCGATCTGCTGCTCGAGGATCTCCGCCTCAATCCCAACCGCTACGTGCAGCTCTCGCTCTTCGGCAAGAAGGACAAGCTGCCCAAGCTCACCGACAGCGATGTGCAGCGCATCAAGCAAGCGCTGCAGGACGACAAGCGCATGAAGCCATGATCGCGCAAGTGGTCTTCGGCATCCTCCTCATCGCGGCCATCGCGCTATTCGCCCGCAATCTGGGCCGGATCGGGCGCAACATCCACCTCGGCAAGCCGCAGGCGATCAACGACCGCAAGGCCGAGCGCTGGAGCACCATGGCGCGTGTCGCCTTGGGACAGAGCAAGATGGTCGTCCGCCCGGTGGCCGGCATCATGCACATCCTCATCTACGCGGGCTTCATCATCATCAACCTCGAGGTGCTGGAGATCATCATCGATGGGCTCTTCGGCACGCATCGCATCGGCGCCTTCCTCGGAGGGTTCTATGATTTCCTCATCGGCAGCTTCGAGATCCTGGCCATCGGCGTGCTGTTGGCTTGCATCGTCTTCATCGCCCGTCGTGCCATCATCCAGCTGCCCCGCTTCCATAAGCCCGAGATGAAAGGCTGGCCCTCGAAGGACGCTATGATCATCCTCGTCACCGAGATCGTGCTCATGTGCGCATTCCTCACCATGAACGCGGCCGACTTCGTGTTGCAGGGCCTCGGCGCCGAGCATTACACGCAAGCCGGGTCCTTCCCGGTCAGCGCCGCGATCGCCTCAACCCTCAACCTCTCCAATCTTCAGCCTTCAACCCTCATCACCCTGGAGCGCACGGCCTGGTGGTTCCACATCATCGGGATCCTCGCCTTCCTCAACTACCTCGTGGTGAGCAAGCACCTGCACATCCTGCTGGCCTTCCCCAACGTGTGGTACAGCAAATTGCAGCCAAGGACCGAGTTCGCCAACATGCCGCGCATCACGGGCGAGGTGAAGAGCATGATCGACCCCAGCGTGCCGCCGCCTGATCCGGCACCCGCGCGAACCGTCGCGGGCGCGGAAGTGCCCGAGCGCTTCGGTGCGAAGGACATCTTCGACCTGAGCTGGAAGAGCCTGATGGATGCGTACAGCTGCACCGAGTGCGGCCGCTGCACCAGTGAGTGCCCCGCCAACCTCACCGGCAAGTTGCTCAGTCCGCGCAAGATCATGATGGACACGCGCGACCGCTTGGAAGAAGTGGGCAAGGCCATCGATGCCAAAGGCAAGTGGGAGGACGATGGCCAGAGCCTGCACTCGCGCATCAGCGAAGAGGAGCTCTGGGCCTGCACCACCTGCAACGCCTGCACCCAGGCCTGTCCGGTGAACATCGATCCGGTGAGCATCATCATGGAGATGCGCCGCTACAAGGTGATGGAGGAGAGCAGCACGCGCCCCGCGCTCACGAGCATGTTCAACAACGTGGAGAACAACGGCGCGCCATGGGCCTTCGGGGCAGATCGTCGCATGGAATGGACGCAGGACGCATGAGCAACGCCATCACAACACCTGTAGCGCCGACCCTCAGGGTCGACCATGCCATTTAATATGGAACCCTCGCGCATCCCCACCATGGCCGCTTTCGCCGCTTCTGGCGAAGTGCCCGAAGTGCTTTTCTGGGTAGGCTGCGCGGGATCATTCGATGACCGTGCGCGCAAGATCACCAAGGCCTTCGTGCGCATCCTGAATGCGGCCAAGGTGAAGTTCGCTGTGCTGGGCCAAGAGGAGACCTGCACCGGCGATCCCGCCCGTCGCGCGGGCAATGAGTTCCTCTTCCAGATGCAGGCGCTGCAGAACGTCACCGTGCTGAACGGCTATGGCGTGAAGCGCATCGTCACCGCCTGCCCGCACTGCTTCAACACGCTGAAGAACGAGTACCCGGCGCTGGGCGGCAGCTACGAGGTGATGCACCACACCCAGTTCATCAACGCGCTGCTGAAGGAAGGCCGCATCAAGGTGGAAGGCGGCGGCTTCAACGGCAAGCGCATCACCTTCCACGACCCTTGCTACCTCGGTCGCGGCAACAATGAGTACGAGGCCCCGCGCGAAGTGCTCCTGAAGCTCGATGCCGCGCTGGTGGAGATGAAGCGCAGCAAGCAGAACGGCCTGTGCTGCGGCGCTGGCGGAGCGCAGATGTTCAAAGAAGCAGAGCCCGGCGCGCGTGAGGTGAACCACGAGAGGGGCGAGGAAGCACTGGGCACCAAGCCGGACATCATCGCTGCGGGCTGCCCCTTCTGCAACACCATGCTTACTGATGGCGTGAAGCACTTCAACAAAGAGGGTGAAGTGGTGGTGAAGGACGTGGCGGAGCTGATCGCGGAGGCGGGGGAGCTGTAGGTCCGGCTCGCTTGTTCCACCAACAACTGTTAATGAGTTCGGGCGGCGGTGGGCGATGGCGCGTTTATTTCAATCACTTTGGCCTCGACTCAGGCATCGGATGCCCTTTCGAGCAACGTCTGCACCACGAACACCGAAGAACGATGACGACCGAAGCACACGCCCCCATCCGCACCGTTGACTCCATGCCTGTGCATGCCCGCGTGTGGGCGTACAAGACCGCGCGCGACCTTAGCCAGGCCGAGCAGAAGCTCATCCGCGAGCGCGGTGCCGCCTTCACCGATTCGTGGGCCGCGCACGGCGCACCGCTCGATGCCTGCGTCGATGTGCTTTACAACCGCTTCGTCGTGATCGCCGTCGATGAAGAGCAGGCCAACGCCAGCGGCTGCAGCATCGACAAGAGCGTGGGCTTCATCAAGCAGCTCGAGCACGACCTCAACCTCATGCTCACCGATCGCATGGTGGTGGTGTTCGAGGGCAGCGATGGCAAGGTGCACAGCTGCCGCTTGCAGGAATTGCCCGAATTGATCAAGGAAGGTGCGATCACCGCCGATACCGTTGTCTTCGACGATCTCGTAGGCACTGTGTCTGACCTGAACGAGCGCTTCCGCGTGCCCTTGCGCAGCAGCTGGATGCAGCGCTTCCTGTAAGATCCTACCAAGGGTCATTTGATAAGTAGGGCGGCGATCGCCCATGGCAGCGCACGCCGCTCCGCCATCTTCGTCGGGCACGCATGCGCAATGAGGCCGATCGCTGGTTAGGGGCGCTCTTCCATGGATGGGTGGAGCTGCTCACGCTGTTCACTGTGCTGCTCACCGCGCTGGCGCTCATGGGTTGGGCCTGGAACCGGGGCTTCCGTCCGGCTGACCGCGGTCCATTGGTGAGCGTGCCCTTGCTGATGGCGGGCACGGCCATGGTCGTGCTCCTTCGCGCATTCCGTGAAGAGCTGATCCCCGCGATCATCATCGCCGTAGGGCTCGTTCTCGCGGGTCTGTTGGGCCGCAGCATGCATCCGCGCGGCCTCTGGATTCCGGCCATGGCCTTTTCCGCGCTGCTTGGCATGGGACGCAATCTCAGCGCACTGGCCCTCGGGCTGGTGATCCTGCTCGCGCTGCTCTTCAGCGCGCGCCAGCAGCGATGAAGAAGCCCAGCTCACCGGCTGCGATCCTCCGCATCGGCTTCACGGTGCTGATCCTGCTTTCAGTCCTGGGCTTCGCGGTCTCGCTAGGCCCATCGCGCGCCGCGCGCATTGCTGGTGCTGCTGTCGCGAACGTGCTGGTCGATGGCTTCGCGGAACAGCCCGGAGAGCACCGCATCCCCATCATCGATCTGCGTGTCGATCCTGCGGCGCTCGATAGCCTGAATGCCGACCTGCCCTGGAGCGGTGGCACCAATGTGAAGGCCCGACTGATCGACAACGGGGTGGAGCACAAGGTGCGCTACCGCTATCGCGGGATGTACACGCCATCTCATTTCCTCGGCGGCAAGAAGTCGTTCCGCCTGAGCATGAAGCGCAGCAACCCGTGGGCGCCTTACCGCCGCGTGAACGTGATCAATCCCAAGGCGCACAACCTGGTGAACAACCACATGGCCGCGTGGGTGGCGGGCAGCATGGGCGTTCCGGTCCCGATGGATGAGATGGTCTTCGCGCGCATCAATGGCCAGGACATCGGCGTGATGGAGCTCTATGAGCAGGTCGATGGCGACTTCGAGCGCAATCGTCATATCTGGCCGGAGCAGGTGCCCGTGTACAAGGGCGATTTCCCACCGATCAACGGGAGGACCCTCTCCAAGGGCCGCACGCTCTGGGCCGATGCGGCGCGCTGGGAGTACAGCAGTAAGGCCGATAGCACGATCGCGCGTGCCAAGCTCCTTCGGCTCATTGCCGCGCTGCGGAAGGACACCCTGCCCATGGCCGCGCACCGGGACAGCATCGCCGCGCTCCTCGATGTGGATGCATGGCTGCGCTATGAAGCCGCGTTGCTGGTGATCAACACCACCCATGTCGATCAGTACCACAACCAATGGCTCGTGCTGAATCCGCGCAGCGGCCGCTACTATCCCGTGCTCTGGGATGCGCTCATGCTCTTCGCGCCGCCCGGCGAGCCTCTTTACTACGTGAATGATGCGATGAGCTGGTGGATCATGCGCATACCGGAGTGGCGGCTTCAGCGGGATCGTTATGCGCGCGACGCCATGCAGCGCTTGCATCGCGAAGGCGGGTTCAACCGCCATCTCGATGCCGTCGTTGAGCGCATCCGGCCCTCAGTACTGGCCGATCGCAACAAGTTCGGGAACGTCACCTTGGAGCCAGAGGATGTGCACCGCGTCTCCGTGCTGCATGTGATCGGATCATTGGCCGGCTTGCGCGATGGAGCCGCTGCGCATTGGGAACAGGCGCTGAATCGGATGGAGCGTGCCGAGGCGGTTGTCGATCGCAGGGCAGCGCTGCGCATCCGCTCGGAAACCGAGGCCCCGATCCGCTTGCATTGGACGGATGCGCCGCAGCAAGTGCTGGTGAACGGAGAGGCGGTGCAGGCAGAACCGTTCGCGAATGGATGGACCATCGTGCTGCACCGGGAGCTGGTCGCGAAGCAGGGCGGCAAGGATCATCCGCTCGCCGACAAACAAGTTCTCGTTGTTGCGCCGCTCGATGCCACCATCGATTTCGGCGGATCCATCCCTGCGTCGCTCATGCTCACCAATGCCATCACCGATGAGCCGGTCCGCTAGGCATCGATTGATCGGTGCGCGGGCCTGGCTCATGGCCGTGGCGATGGTGGCCATGCTGCTCTTCGTCGGGTTCCGCTTCGTGGATACCGACCGGCTTGCGGGCGATTGGCCCTTAGGCATCGAGCATCATGAGGTCGATGGCTACGCAGCCCTGCTCGATTGGCGCTCTGATACGGCTTCCGGCACAGCTGAGCGCTACTTGATTTCCAGCGCGCCCGAGGCGTGCCTTATGGAAGAGCGCGGACCCGGATGGAACACGCACTGGTTCGAGGCGGAAGGCTTTGGCGATTCGGTCGAGGTGCGCCGCTTGCGAACGGAGCCCGGCGGTTTCGTCATCAAGTTCAAGCGTTCAGAGCCGTTCCGTTCGCAGCGGCATATCGTGCTGTCTCCAGCACGTGTGTCAAGCCTGCGCGCCAAGTACCTCGAGATCCTTGCGGATGAATTGGGGCTGATCACCCCGGAGGTGAGCTTCGTGCGCATCATCGCCTGCGGCAAGGACCAAGGGCTCTTCCTGAAAGAGGAACGCATCGACGACGACTTCCTGGAGAAGCGCGGGCTTCCGGGCGCTGCCCTTGCGGAGTTCGGCCACGACGCTTCACGTCCTGACCACCTTTTCCCTGATTTCGATGATGATTCGCTGGCGATGACCGATCTCACGCCTGTGCTTGCACGGGCATACGGTGAGCTCGCCGCTGGCCGCACGGATCTGCTTCCTTACCTGGTCGATGCGCGCGCCGCTGGTGCGCTCTTGGTCATGGCTTGGATCGAGCATGGGCCATCGGCCTTCGATCATGCGCATGTGATGGCTTACGATTGGTCACGCGGACGTTTGGTGCCCTTGTACCGACGGAGCCGTGCGAACCCGGTTGCACGGACCGCCGTCCCGTTCCGCATGAGCGATCCACTCACCTTGGCGATAGTGGATGGCACGATCCGCCAGTACGTTCGCGAGCGTTGGTCGGAGCTGAGTGATGAGGCCTGGCGCGTGCGCGAGCGCTTCGCCGCGATCGATCGGGCATGGCTGCCCATCCTGGCTGAAGGCCAAGCGCTGGCCGTAGCGCAGGCGCGCATGAAACAGATTCAGGAGGAATTGCTGGGATCCGCGATGCTCGCCGCCGACCCCATCAAAGGGCTCGAAGCCTCCTTGGCCCGGCATGCGGGCGATGCGTCACTTAGCCTTGGATTGGAGACCACTGGCTATTGGCCCGGCGATGACGATGCGGCCATCCTCGCGGGGTTCGCTGAGCGCACAAAGGCATTCGTGCGCGGTGATACACTGGTGTTCCCGCGTGGACGATACCTCATCTCCAGCGACCTAACCGTGCCGTACGGCCATGCCGTGGTGATGGAGCCAGGCGCGCGGATCGAGATCGCTGCTGGAGCGAGCGTGATGATCCAAGGTCCTTTGCATGTGCGCGGCACCAAGCGCAATCCGGTCTTCATCCGGGCAGCGGATGATGGAGCGCCCTTCGGCAGTTTCGCTGTCGTAGGCGACGGCACCACCGATGTGCGCATCGAGGGCTTGCAGATGAGCGGCGGGAGCGAGGGCAGGCTCAACGGCGTGTACGCCAGCGGCATGCTCGCCATCCACGGCGCCGCGCGGACCATCATGCGGGATTGCGTGATCAGCGGGTCGCACGGCGAGGATCTCATGAACATCAAGGGCGGCGAGGTGCAACTGCGCGATTGCATCTTCGAGAACGGTCACGCTGATCTGCTGGACTTGGACCGCTGCACAGGTGCCATTGATCGCTCGGTCTTCCGCAACGGCCTCGCGGATGCGAACGGCGATGGCCTCGATGTGAGCGCTTCGCGCATCCTCGTGACCGGCTGCACATTCTCGAATTTGAAGGATAAGGGCATCAGTGTGGGCGAAGCGAGCCAGGTGTTGGCTATGGATTCGCGCTTCGATGGGAATGCCGCGGCGCTTGTCTCCAAGGACCTCAGCGTCGCCTTCGCTTCGGGCAATCGGTTCACCGGCAACGGTGTCGCCTTCGCGGCTTATCGCAAGAAGCCGATCTACGGCGGGGCACGACTGGTGCGCTACACCAACGTGCTTGAAGCGAATGCGCGTGATGAGCAGGCGGACGAGCAGAGCGCCATCATCACCGAGGCGGTCCTCGATGAGAAGGTGCGCCGCATGTTCGGGATGCCTTGATCAGGGAATGAAGATCCCTGCCCGATCCACCGGCCGTTCAGCGCTGCGGTCCACTGCGCCTTGCAGGAGCAGTTCATCGGTCGGCGCCTTGTCAATCGGATAGAGCACCGCATCGGGCTTGTCAAGGAAGATCACGTCGCTGATGGCACCTTCATTCAGGCGCACGCGGATCCGGCTGCAATCAGCGCGGTTCACACCGAAGACCTCATCGGCGCCGTCTTTTTCTTCACGTGTGAAGTAAACCGTGCGGGCATTGCCTTCCACATCGAGGCGGTCGAGCGCATTTTCCACGAAGTAGCCGGTCATGACGGTACCGGTCACTTGATCGTAGCGGCTGCTGTCGGCGCGCGAGAGCAGGAATCCGTTGCCGCGCACATGCAGCCGGTGGGCCTTGCCATCCTTGAGGGCGATGCGGATCGTATCTCCGGTGATCTGGTCGGCGCCGTTCCAGAGCACGGGCCGGTGATGCATGCGGATCAGGCTGTCGGCATCGCTGAAGAGCAGGGTATCGCAAGCGCCTTGCAGGTCGCGCTTGAAGAAGCGCACGCTCCGGCGCGCGGTGATGCGTCGGCCCGGGCCATCAGGCGCGGTGAAGAGCGTGTCGCCATGCACGAATAGCGTATCGTCGTCCATGCGCAGCTGCAGCTCGGCTTGTCCGGTGATCATGCTGCGCTCGTCGCGCTCGCTGTAGCGGCCTTCGCTTCCCAAGGCGCGCAGGTCGCCGCTGCTGTCGGTGATGGCCACATGGCCCCAAGCCCAGCCGATCCCGCCAGCGCGCTCGTAGTGCAGGCTGTCGCCCTCGATCATCCGGCCCTTGCTGCGCACCTGGGTGCGGCGGTTGAAGCGGGCGCGTTCGTTGCGTGTATCGTATGTGCCGCCGAGGGTGCTGATCTCGGTCTCGCCTTGCGTGATCGCGGTGGGCCCGAAGAAGGCCGCGATGCCGGTGGTCGTGGCGTAGTGCATGGTATCGCCGGTGATGCGGCGATCGGGGTGCTCCAGCAGCACGTTGCTGCCGAAGATGAATCGGCGTTGATCAGCGAGATAGGTGCCGGTGCCGCTGGTGAGCACGCTGCCGTCATCCTGGTTCACGATACGCCCCCCCTGGCTGTACACGGCGCGCTTGCCGCGCAGGTCGTAATCGAGCGCGGGAGCTGTGAGCTCCATGCTGCGGTCACGCAGGCGCACATTGCCCTCGAGGCGCGCTGCGCGCTGCTGGCCGTTGTAGCGCAGCAGGTCGGCGTCGGCGCGGAGCGTATCGCCCTGCTCGATGCTCACGTGACCGAAGGCATCCACGCGCTGATCAGCGAAGAGGAGCGCGCTGTCGCACCGCATCAGCGCTTCGGCATGCTTGAAGCGCACGTTGCCGCGGAGCCGTTGCGCGCCGCTGGCCGTCTGGTCATAGAGCCACACGTCGGCATTGAGGATCTCCACCCGGCCATCTCCTCCGCTCACCGCTGATTGCGCGGCGACCGCGGGGGAAATGATGGCCACGGGCATGAATAGCGCGGCACGCATGATGCTGCGCATGTTCAATGCGCATGCCGAGGCTTTTGGGAGCGGGGACCGCATCAATTCAATGATACGCCGGGCAGCCGGCGCATCTGGCGGTAGTGCAGGCTCAGGCGGTCAAGCAGTTCGCGGATGGCGTGGTCGTCGGCCAGGGTGGCTTGGCTGATCTCCTTTCCCTGGGAGCGGAGCATCATCACTCCGTACACGGCGGTGAGCGCGCTGGTCACCGGGCCGTCGGGGTCGCCGCCCGCGTGCTGCTGCACGGCGGTGATACCGGCCTTCGCCTTGTCGAAAAGCGCTTGGTAGGCCTCATCCTCGATTGCTTCGAGCAGGGCTTCATGAAGGTGCTCCAATTCGTTCATCACCTCTTCAACCTCGCCCAGGTGGCCGATCCGCTCGAGACCTTCGGCGCGCATGCGGACGATCAACTCCCGGTACCATTCGCGCAAGGCTGCCTTGGCCGCCTCGTCGCCATCAGCAGTGGCGATCAATCGGTCCTCCACCTGCTGCAAGTCCAGCTCAAGCGCGCGCATGAGGTCCTCGACCTGCCACATGCCGATCACATAGCCCGCGATGTTCTCCTGCTTGCGCTGTGCGAGCGGGTCCATCATCGTTACTTATTGGCGGCCTTGCGCGCGCGATGGCGAGCATTCAGCCCATCGACCAGCTGCTGCGTGATATCCAGGCCCTCATTGCCCACCCAGATCTGCCCGCCTCCTTGCACGCTGAAGATGTAGTCGTGGCCGGCCCCTGCGTTGAATTCCTTCAGGTAATCCTCCAGTTCTTTGGCGATCTCTTTCAGCATCTCGCCCTCCATGCGGGCCAGCCGCTCTTCGCCTTCGACCTGCATGCCTTGCAGCTTCTCCATCAATCCGCGCAGCTCGGCTTCGTCGCGCTCCACCTCCGCCTTCGTGCTGTAGGTCTGGTCCTTCTGCATCAATTGCTGGTACCGCTCGCGCGCCTTGGCCTGCTCGGCCTGCAGCCCGGCCTCCAGCCGTCGGCCTTCGGTGATGTAGCGCTGGTCCTTCTCCTTGATCAGCTCATAGCCGAGGCGCAGGCTGTCCATGCGGAAGAAGGCGATGCGCGCGCGGTTCAGCCCGGCGCTGTCGGCCATTGAGGGTGCTGGGGCGACAGAGGGATCATGGACTGCCTCGGCAATCGCATCGGGGCTGGTAGGTTGGCGCATCATGAGCCAGCCGCAAAGGGCGGTCAGCGCGATGTTCCAGATGACGAGGATAGTGGGCAGGGGCTTGATCATGGGCGTTGAGCGCGGCGCGCGAAGGTATTCGCCTCCAGGCGTGAACCCCATCGCGGGAGCACGTTCAGCGCATGCGGACCCAACTCAGCACCCAGACCAAGAGCACCGGCACGGGGTATTGCAGGGCATGAAGGATGGCGATGGCAACGGGCCTGAGCAGCGCCGGGTTGGCCCAGTAACAGATGCCAGCGCATGCGCCAAGCGCAGCGAAAAAGACCATGACGGGCACCGCGTAGCGGTGATCGCCGAATCGCGTGCGCGCCATGGCCGCAGTGAGCACGGCCATGGAAACCATGAAGGCGCCAGCAGCCAGCCACTTCGCGCGTTGGGCGTCGGCGAGGTCCCAGCCTTGCGCCCAGTCACGGAACACCGAATGCGCGTAGTTCCGCTCGCGGCTGTTCGAGAGGAAGTCAATCTGGAAATTGATGTTGGTGGCCACGAATTCACGGGCAGCCCCGAGCAGTGAGGCGAGGCCAAGCCAGAACAGGCTCATCAACGCGCGTTTCTTCGGGATGACCAGGTTGGAGACCGCCGTACCGGCGCGTGATGCCCACGATTGAATCATGCCCGCGTTCATGCAACGCGCTTCGTCCAATTGCTGAACCGCTTCACCCAGAGGTACCAGAGCCCGAATACGGCGCCGTAAACCACCACATAGAAGGTGTAGTCGTGGTTGAATTCGAGCCAGCCATAACCGTGTGTGACAACGATGCACAGGACCGCGACACGAAGAGCATTGAGCAAATGGATCAGGGCGATGCCAGCAGGAATGAACCAGGCCTTGTGTTTCCAAGGTCCTGGAAAGGCGATGATGAAGACCATGAACACGGCGAAGAGCGGGATGCCATTGCAGGGATCGCCGATCCAGAGATGGCTTCCGCCCTGAATACCGATGTAGCGCTCCAGATCGATGCGCGGCTCAGGCAGCATTTCGTGTCCGAGGCCCTCGAGGACGAAGGTGGCGATGGAGACCAGGCTGTTGATCACGGCCCGATCGAGCTTGCCCCAGGGATGCAGCCCTAGGTGGTAGGTCAGGAGCCATGCCAGCCAAAGGCCTACTCCAACGACAAGGAAACGAATCAGCGGGTCACGCTTGGTCGCGGAGCCGGAAGAGAGGGACATGCCTATGCCTGACGCCGGCGCATCTGCGCGGCCTTGGCGCCTCCGTAAAGCAGGCCAGCTGCCAACAAAGCGCTCAATCCGCCGTCAATCGGGATGCAAGGCGGGGGCCAGCAGGGCGGCGGCCCACCGACAGGCTGTGCCATGAGGGCACCAGCGCAGGGAAGCACAACCATGCCGAGGACGAAGAGCGCGCGTAGGACCAGTTGCATCAGATCAGGAGGACTTTGATCGCCGCCAAAAGTATCGAAAGCAAATCAATCTCGCCAAAATGACTTTTCGACCGACGAAGGCAGTGCTCCGTCCTAGGCACGCGGGACCCCCCACCTATATTTGGCCGCTTTCATCGGCGGTAAACCGCGCCCTTGCGCGTCCGCACCCCACTGGATGTCCTCCCCCAAGGCTCAGCAGCGCAACAGCATCATCGATGCGAAGGATGTCCGTGCCTTCCTGCGCATAGCCACGAAGAACTGGTACTTCGTGGCGGTTGCCCTTGGCGTCTCGGCCGTGCTGGCCTACCTGTACAGCTACAAATTGCCGGATGTATATGGCGCTCGGACCCAGATCCTGCTGCGCGACCGCGAGGTGTACGACTACCAGACCCAGGTGTACAAGAGCATCGGGTACGTTGGCGCTTACAGCGACCTCGTGAACCAGAAGCGGGTGCTCACCAGCTTCGACCTTGTGAACCGGACCCTGGACAAGCTGGATTTCGACGTTTCGTACTTCATCGTCGGCAGATTCAAGACCACGCAGCATTACGGCAACATGCCATTCAAGGTCAATATGCAGGTGCTCTCCAAGCGCTTGTATGACCGGCCGATCGACCTGCGGATCCTGGATATCGACCGCTACGAGCTGAGCTACGACAAGGATGGGGAGGTCGCTCGCAAGACCTTCCGGTTCAATGTGGATGAGCGCGATGATGATTTCGTCATCCGCGTGGACCGCTCGCCGTACATGACGGCGAAGAATCAGGCCCAGTTCGCGCAGACCGATTACCAATTCGTGCGGCATGAGCGCGCCCGGCAAGTCAATGAGCGCATCAAGTCCATCAAGGTCGATAACCAGGAGTTCACCACCATCCTCGAGGTGACCACGGAGGATGAGGTGCCTGAGCGCGCCAAGCTCTTCCTGGATTCGCTCTCCGCGGAGTACATCCGGCAGACGCTGAAGAGCGAATACGAGATCAATGAGAATACGGTGAACTACATCGACCGCCAGCTCGCTGAGGTCACCGTGGTGCTCGACCAGCATGAGCGCGAATTGCTCAGCTACAAGCAGGATGAGGACGTCATCGACATCGAGCGGGAGGAGAACCTCTTCTTCAGCGAGATGGTCACCTACGACAAGCAGCGGAGGCAGTTCGAGCTCGACATGCAGGCGCTTGATGCGTTGGAGGAGTACGTCCTCAATAGCGAGGACGAGCGCCTGCTGCCGCCGGCCACCTTCATCATCGAGGACATGTTCCTCCGCGACATGCTCGGCAGCCTCGTGAACAAGCAGATGGAGCGCAATGCCATGCTCTACTCCGGCACTGCAGCCAACATGGCGGTGCAAGAGGTTGATAGCACGCTTCAACGAGACCGGGCCAGCCTGCTCACGTACATCAAGAACGCCCGTGCCGCGAAGCAAGGGCGCATGGCCGATGTGCAATCACAGGTCGGCGATTATGAGCGCATGCTCCAGAAGCTCCCGAGGAAGCAGCGCGACATGATCAACATCCAGCGCCGCCTTGCCGTGAACGAGCGGCTCTACACGTTCATGCTCGAGAAGCGCGCCAGCACCATCATTGCCCGGGCCGGCATCGTGCCGCAGACCAAGGTGATCGAGAGCGCACGCGGATTGGGCGTGGTGCGGCCGGACAAAGCCAAGATCCTTTACACCTTCATGCTCGGCGGGGTGGTGGTGGCGCTGCTGGTGGTCTTCATCCGCGTGATGTTCTACGACCGCATCGAGAACGCCGACCAGCTCAAGGAACTCACGCCGCTGCCCATCTACGGTGAGATCATCGCCAGCGAGAAAGCCGAGCAGAACTACGTGGTGGTGGACAGCGACCCCAAGGCCGCCATTACCGAGAGCTTCCGGTCCGTGCGCACCAATCTGGAGTACGTGCAGGGCAGGGGCGAAGGCGGCAAAGTGGTGATGGTGACCAGCTACAGGCCCAACGAAGGGAAGACCTTCTGCTCGGTGAACCTCAGTGCGATCCTGGCCAAGGCCGGCAAGCGCGTGCTGCTGCTCGAACTCGACCTGCACAAGCCCAAGGTGGCCACCGGCCTGGGCATGAGCAGCGCTACGGGCCTGAGCAACGTGCTCATCGGCAAGGTGCCCTGGCGTGATGCCGTGCTGCCCACCCAGTTCGAGAATTTCCATGTGATGCTCAGCGGCCCCACACCGCCCAATGCCTCGGAGCTCGTGCTCAGCAAGAAGCTGGAGGAGTTGTTCGCTGAGGCCCGCTTGGAATACGACTACGTGCTCGTCGATACCCCGCCCGTGGGCCTGATTACCGACGCGCTCCTGATGATGCGCTATGCCGACTGCACCATGTTCGTGGTGAACACGCAATTCGCCAGCAAGGACCATGTGAACAATGCCTTGGAAGTGCTGGCCACCAACCCGGGCACAAATGCGGGCTTCATCCTCAACGGCGTCCGGATGAAGAAGAGCAAGTACTACTACAATACCAATTACGGCTACGGATACCGTTATGCGTACGGCTACGGCAGCGGCTATGGCTATGGATATGGCTATGGCCGCCGGAGCAAAGGCAAGGAGAAGAGCGATGACCGGAACCAATCCGCATGACCATGGCCATGCGTGATGCCGGGGACGCGCAATCGGAGCAATGGGAGGTAGTGGTACGTCCCGAACACGGTTGGTGGAGCCTGGACCTGCGCGAGATCTGGCGCTATCGTGACCTGCTGCTGCTGCTGGTCCGGCGCGACTTGCTCGCGGTGTACAAGCAGACCCTCATCGGCCCTGCATGGCAGGTCCTGCAACCGCTGCTCACCTCCATCATGTTCGCCGTGGTCTTCGGGATCATGGCGCGCATGGCGCCGTCCGGCATACCGCCCTTGCTCTTCTACCTGAGCGCAGTGGTGCCCTGGGGCTTCTTCAGCGGCGTGGTCACACGCACCTCCCAGACCCTGTTGAGCAACGCCGCCTTGATGACCAAGGTGTACTTCCCACGGCTGGTGGCGCCCTTGGCCACGGTGCTCGCCACCGGATTCAATTTCGGGGTGCAGCTCACGGCTTATCTGGTGTTCGCGCTCATCTACGCGCTGCTCGGCAAGCACCCATGGCCCGTGGGGGCCGAGGCCGCCATGTTGCCCGCGCTCATCGCCATCATCGCCGTCATGGGCCTGGGCGTCGGCCTCGGGGTCAGCGCGCTCACCGCGCGCTACCGCGACTTCGGCCTCCTCATCGGCTTCGCTGTGCAACTGCTGATGTACGCCAGCCCGGTGATCTTCCCGCTCTCGATGACCGCGCCCGGCAGCAAGCTCCGCGCGGCCATCGAACTGAACCCGCTCACTCCGGTGATCGAGGGCTTCCGTGCAGCCTTGCTGGGAATGCCCATGGAATGGGGCACCCTTTGGTACAGCGCAGGGGTGGCAGTCGTTGTGCTGGTGCTCGGCCTCCTTCTCTTCCAGCGCGTAGAGCGCTCATTCGCTGATGTGATATGAGCGGGCGAAGTGATTTGGTGATCCAGGTCGAGGACCTGCGCAAGCGATACAGGCTGGGCGTGATGGGCAGCGACCTGCTTGCCGATGAGGCCGTTGCGCTCTGGGGCCGAATGCGCGGTCGGGCCGATGCGGGCAAGAAGCGGCGGGCGCCGGAGGGTGAGCAGCGCGTGGGCGATTACTTCTGGTCGCTGCAAGGCGTGTCCTTCGAGGTGAAGCGCGGCGAGATGCTCGGGATCATCGGGCGCAACGGCGCGGGCAAGAGCACGCTCCTCAAGCTCCTCTCCCGGATCTCCCTGCCTACCGAAGGCGTGATCCGCATGCGCGGCAAGGTGAGCAGCTTGCTCGAGGTGGGCACGGGCTTCCACCCGGAGCTCACCGGACGCGAGAACATCTACCTCAACGGCGCCATCCTTGGCATGCGCAAGGCCGAGATCAACCGCAAGCTCGACCAGATCATCGCCTTCAGCGGCATCGAGCATCACCTCGATTCACCGATCAAGCGCTACAGCAGCGGCATGAAAGTGCGCTTGGGCTTCAGCGTGGCCGCGCACCTGGATCCGGAGATCCTGATCGTCGATGAAGTGCTCGCCGTGGGCGATGCCGAGTTCCAGCGCAAATGCATCGGCAGCATGCGTGAAGTGGCGTCCAGCGGGCGCACCATCCTCTTCGTGAGCCACAACCTGGTGAGCCTGCAAAGCCTCTGCACCCGGGCCATCTGGCTTGAGAAAGGACGGCTCCGAGCGGAAGGTCCTACGGATGAACTGGTGCGTGATTACCTGCTTGTGAGCACGCACCAGCACAGTGCGCAGGAATGGGCCGAAGGGGAGGGCCCTGGAACGGAGGACCTTCGCTTGGTCTCCGTTCGCGCCATCAGCGATGATCCTTCGGGAGCCTTCACCACCGATTCGGCCGTCCGCATCGAAATCGAGCTGGACAACCTGGGCATCGCCGATGCCGACCTCGATATCCGGCTGCAAGTGCGCACCGGCAACGATGCCATCGCCTTCAGCAACGACCTCTCGGCCAGCCAACCGGCCCGGTTCTGGAATCTCGGACGCAGCAAAGTGGCCTGCACCATACCCGCGCAGCTGCTCAACTCCAATACCTATCGTTACCACTTGGTCTTCTTCCGTCAAGGACGGGTCCTCTTCAAGGCGGAGGATGTGCTGAGCTTCGATGTGCACGAAGGCGCCCGTTCGGGCTCCACCTTCCGCAAGATGCCCGGTGCGGTGCGACCAACGCTCATCTGGAACCGGTGATGGCCCTTTCCCTCGGAAAAGCCCTGCTCATTGCCACGCGGCCCTTGCAGCCGTTCATGCCGCGTATGCAGCCCGAACTCATCATCATCGGTGCGCAGAAAGCCGGAACCACCACGCTATATGAGCTGCTCAGCAAGCATCCGCGGATCGTGCAGCCGAGGGTGAAGGAGGTGTCGTTCTTCAGCAGCGAGTCTGCCTATGCCAAAGGGATGAACCACTATCGCTCGTTCTTCCCGCGCCGACCCTTGGCTGGCCTGGCCCTCACCTTCGATGCCTCACCGATGTACCTCTATCATGAATCGACCGCTGAGCGGATCGCTCGCCACCTTCCGCGCGCCCGATGCTTAGCGGTGCTGCGCCATCCAGTGGAACGGGCATACAGCGCATGGAACATGTACCACCGCTTCAATGGCGACCCGATGCATGGCCACCTATATGATCCACGACCCTTCGCCCAAGCCGTGGAAGACGAGCTGAGTGGCAAAGCAGTGCATTCCGCGAAGCGCTACCTCGATCGTGGGCGTTACATGCCACAACTGGAACGCTACCTGCACCATGTGGGGGGCGACCGGTTGCGGGTGGAATCATTCGAAACGCTCAAAAAGTATCCGGCATCACTGGTGAATCCTGTGCTCATCGATCTGGGACTCTCCCCCTTTCCTTCGGATCATCCGGCATTCGGCACACGGAGCAATGCACGGGAATATGGCGAGCCGCTCTCACCAGCGCTGAAGCGCGACCTCATCAGCTATTTCGCCGATGATGCGCGCGCTGTTCACGAACGGTTCGGCATCGTGCTGATCCCAAGCAACATGACCATGAATCCGCATGCCGAGTCGGGGCTGCCGCACGGTCAGACGCTGGGGGTGGGGGGTCCTGTACATCATCGGGGCCCCCGCGCAGCGCACCACGTGGCTGCATCGCATGCTGGAGCAGCATCCCGCGATCGTTAGCGCACCGCGCGAAATGACATTGCTCTCGCGGTACTTGGCCCCGGCGCGCGATGCCTTCTTGCGCGAGAAGGGCCACATCGACCGTGGTGAATGGAAACAGGGGCTTCGATTATCGTGACCGAGGCGGAGTTCGACGATGGCCTGCGCGCCATCGCTCAGCAGACCTACCGCCGCATCCAGACCGCCAAGCCCGGCGCTTCATTGCTACTCGAGAAGCACCCTGGCTATACCTATCACTTGCCGCTGATCGAGCATCTGATGCCCGGTGGGCGGTACATCCATATGATCCGTGATGGCCGTGATACAGCCCTGAGCATGCTGAGCGCGCGCGCCCGGGTGGGGTTCGGAGCGGCCAGCATGGAAGGCGCAGCGCGCGAATGGGCAGATTCCGTGAGGCTGTCGCGCGCGCATGGGAAACGCGTCGATGCATCGCGCTTCATGGAAATGCGCTATGAGGACCTGCTGGCCGATTCCGCAGGAGGATTGCGCAAGCTGCTCGCTTTCTGCGAACTTGATCCCGATGATGCCTGGTGCGACCGGATAGCTGCCGAGCATCACTTCGACCGCAAGCAGGTGAGCAGCGGTGACGCCAGCCACAATGCCTTGCGGGAGAAACCTGGCGCCATCTGGCAAGCGCGCATGGGCCTCCGTCAACGGTACGTCTTCGACCGTGTCGCAGGCGGTTGGCTACGGGCAACCGGCTATGGAACCGACGGCTGGTGGTGCCGGTCCCCGTTGGATGGTGCGCTCATGGCGCTCTACCCCTTGCAACTTCGTTTCAGGCGCGCTCTCGCCCATAGTCTAAAGCTGCTCCGTGCGCCCGCTTTCAAAGCCTGTGCCTATAAGTGAACCGCCATCTCGGTAGCTTGCGGTCCGATCAACGGTATGAGCCACCAGCCGATCTACGTCACCCGCACCTTCCTCCCACCCAAGGAAGAGTACCTGCGTTTGCTCAACGAGGCCTACGAGAGCCATGTGCTCACCAACAACGGCCCCTTGCACAAGCGCCTCGAAGCGGCCTTGCGCGAGCGCCTCGAAGCGCCGCACTTGCTGCTCATGGCCAATGGCACCCTCGCCATCCAACTGGCCCTTCGCGCTTTGCAAGTGAAGGGCGAGGTGATTACCACACCATACAGCTACGTGGCCACCACCAGCGCGCTGCTCTGGGAGGGCTGCACGCCGGTCTTCGTGGACATCCGACCCGATACGCTCTGCATCGATCCCGCGCTGATCGAGGCCGCCATCACGCCGCGCACCACAGCCATCCTGGCCACGCACGTCTATGGCATTCCCTGCGATGTGGAGGCCATCGATGCCATCGCCAAGAAGCACGGGTTGAAGGTGATCTACGATGCCGCCCATGCCTTCGATGTGCGCTACAGGGCAGGCCCATCACTTCCTACGGTGATGCCAGCACCTTGAGCTTCCATGCCACCAAGCTCTTCCACACCGTGGAGGGCGGTGCTACCATCGTGCATACGCCGGAGCTCGACAAGGCAACGCGCCTGTTGCGCAGCTTCGGCCACTCGGGCGATGAGCACTTCACCTTGGGCATGAACGCCAAGATGAGCGAGGTGCATGCCGCCATGGGGCTTGCCGTGCTGCCGTGCATGGATTGCAACATTGCCGAGCGCAAGGCCCTGTGCGAACGCTACGATGAGGCCCTCGATGGCCTGCCCGTGCAGCGCCCCGTGCTGCCCGAAGGCACTTTGTGGAACTACTCCTACTACCCGGTGCTGCTGCCCGATGCCGAAACACGTGAGCGCGTGCTGAAAGCATTGGCCGAAGAGGGCGTGCATGCGCGCCGCTATTTCTATCCATCGCTCGATGCGCTGCCCTATGTGCAGAGCGCCCCGTGCCCCGTGAGCCGCGATTGCGCAGCGCGCGTGCTCTGCTTGCCGCTGATCAATGGCATGACGTCAGAAGAGCACGACAGGATTCTCCGCGCGCTCGGGGATGCGCTGGAGCGGACTCGTCCGGCATCAGGTGCGATCGTTGAGGCATGACACTCGCCGTCATGCAGCCGTACCTGTTCCCCTATCTGGGGTATTTCCAGCTCATTGATGAGGCCGACCGTTTCGTGCTTTACGACGATGTCACTTTCATCAAGCAAGGCTGGATCAACCGGAATCGGGTCCTGGTGAATGGCAGCGCTCACCTGTTCGCCGTGCCGCTGCGCAAAGCCAGCTCTTTCGTGCCCATTGACAGCATCGAACTGGACCCACTGCAATTCCCTGCTTGGCGCGAGAAATTCCTGCGCACCCTGCAGCAGGCCTATGCGCGCGCGCCGCACTTCGCAATGGCGCATGCGCTCATCGCAAACGTGCTGCACACGCCCGCTGAGCGCATGGTGGATCTGCTGCGCACGAGCATCGTCAGCATCTCTGAGCATATGGGCATACGCACCACATCGTTCCAACGTCGCGGCCATATGCCAGCCAAGATGCTCATGGGCAAGCGCGCATCCTCGACATCTGTAAGCAAGAGAAGGCTAGTCGCTATGTGAATGCCGCCGGTGGAACCGAATTGTATTCCCGCGCCGATTTCGCCCGGGATGGGATTGAGCTCTTGTTCTTGCGCAGCCGCCTGCCGGCCTATGCGCAAGGCACGCTAGAGTTCGTGCCGGGCCTATCGATCATTGATGTGCTTATGCGCGTCTCTGCTGATGAGCTGCGCGTCATGCTTCTCGAGCGCGACCTCATTTGATCATGCGCAGCATCGGTGGCTACTTGGAATTGGATCCCGGGAACGGCAGTAGCTGGCATACCGATGCCACCGCCTTCGATTCGGGACGGCATGCACTCGAGGCAATACTGCGAGCGCGAGGCTATTCTCGATTGCATGCCCCCAGATACACCTGCGATGTGCTCGGTGCGGCCATCAATCGTTCAGGCGTGGAACTTCTCCTGTACGAGGTGGATGATCGGCTCGAACCGTTGTTACCAATGGCAGCGCTCCAAGAGGGCGATGCGCTGCTCTGCACCAACTACTGCGGACTGAAGGAGGACATGGTGGATCGTCTGGCGCGTACGCATAAGAACCTCATTGTGGACAATGCGCAAGCATTCTATGCGCCGTTACCCGCCGGTGCAGATGGCTTCGTGAGTTGCCGGAAATTCTTCGGTGTGGCTGATGGCGCCTATGCGATCTGCGATGCGATCAAATCGCCGCCAGCAGCAACAGCCAGCACGGCCGAACGATACGCGCATCTATTCACCGCATTGGAACAGGGCATCGAATCGGGTTTCCCATTGAGCCAAGCGCACGAACGCAGGCTCGACGAAGCGCCGGTGCGGGGCATGTCGCGGTTCACTAGAGCACTCTTGTCGAAGGTCGATCACGAGCTGGTCATTGCTGCGCGACGCCGCAATCGTGACCGTTTGCATGCAGCGCTTGGCGCAACGAACCAGCTGCCGATTGATCCTGCTGCGGCATCAGTTCCCATGGCATACCCATATCTGTCCGGAGCACCCGGTTTGCGCGATCGGTTGCTTGCGGCGCGGATCTATGTGCCGCGCTATTGGCCAGCAACCCTTGCACCGCTATCCGCAACGGATGGTGGCCGTCTCTTCAGCGAGCAAGTTCTCTTCCTTCCTGTGGATCAGCGCTACGGTGATGAGGATATGGATCGCATGATCGCCGAAACGCTAAGCTGAATGCTCGCCATGCGAAGAAAATTGACCATTGCTTGCTTCTGAAAAGGTGCGTGCGCTTTACCTAGGCGTGCGATACGCATCTTCGCGGCCGGATTGCTCGGTCCTGTTGCATGTCCCGATGCTTGTTCGAATGCGTGTTCCAACCATTTCGTCAATCGACCCCGCATGCTGACCGCTGTCGTGCTCGGTAGGAATGCTGACCAAGTGCCTCTCGTGGAGGCGCTGAACCGGCGTGTTACCGAACCGTGCTCATCGATTATTTCGCGGATCGCCCGCGAAGGCCATTGCGCACGTGCATCATCAGGTCTCGTCGCTGGATGTTGAAGCCGTGGCCCGTGTTGTCGAGCGCAGGCGACCGGCGTTCATCACCTCGGTCGGCAACGATGCGGTGGTGGCCGTGCTCGCGCAAGTGGTGAGCGCTTCGGACTGTCTTGTACGCAGACCCCCGCCCATGCGCTGAGGGCGAGCGAACAAGTCGTTGATGAAGGGGCTTTCCGTGCGCATGGCATCCCGACCGCTGAGGCAGTTCACTCAGGCGGAGTGCATGGCCGCCGATCGCGCAGGCTTGCCTTTCCCTCTCATCGGGAAGTTGCTGGTGGGCTATGGGGCGCGCGGGGTCAGACGCCTCAATCACGTGCTTGAGCTGGATGCCTACCTGCACGAATTCGCGGATCAAGGCGATTTGCTGGTCGAGGCCTTCATCGAAGGGGGCGCCGAACTCTCGGTTGATTGCTTCGCCGTTGATGGCAAGGCGAACCTTCTGCTGATCTCTCGCCTGCATCAGGTCCCCGGCTTGCAGCAGCAGTTCTCGAACCTGTTGGTGGAGTTCCCTTATGCCGTGCCCTCGTCCGCGCAGTTGGAATTGCAGCGCATCGCGCAAAGCATGGTCGAAGCATTCGGCATCAGCAATGGCCCCTTCTTCTTTCAAGCCAAGCTCCAGGGCGATGCGCTGAATGTGATTGAGATGGGCGCCCGCATCGCAGGTGGCCGCAAGTTCAGCGTGGTCAAGGCCACCACCGGATTCGACCCCTTGGAGGCGCAGCTCGATGTGCTGGAGGGAAGCAAGTTGCCCCCGAATCGCATCTCCTGGTGGATACTGGATGACCGCGATGCTATTTGCACGGGAAGGCATCATATCCACCGTGAGCGCTCCGACATTGGGATTCCCGTTCGACTTCTTCGTGGGAAGCGCTGCACGCGGTGGTTATAGCTGACGAAGCGGGCAACCATATGCTGAGGACGGAATTGTACGCTGGGCCATGGTGATTTCGCACAAATACAAATTCATTTTCATCAAGACCACGAAAGTGGGAGGTACAAGCCTTGAATTGATGCTTGATGAGCTCTGTGGCCCAGCTGACGTGTTCCCGCCCCACTGGCATCCGGAAGAGGGCCATCGACCACGCAACTTCAATGGCTGGTTCAATCCCCTGCCTGAACTGTTCAAGGTTCTTCGGCACGAGCATAGGCTGCCCAAGGCATATCGTGAATGGGTGCTGAAGATGTTCAATGAGCGCGAGCGGTTCCATGAGTCATTGCCGGCTTGGCAAATGAAGCGGCGCCTCCCTTCGCACATATGGAATGGATATTTCAAGTTCACGATTGAACGGAACCCTGGGACAAGGCCATCTCAAGATACTATCACAGCAAAGGGGTGTTCGAGCCCAAGTACGGGAAGGTGCTCACCATGGACGCGTGGCTCGATTACTTCGAGAAGCGAATCAGCCAACCTTGGGTAACCAAAGCCTGGGGTTCCGAGGCGCCTCTGAATTACACGCGATATGCGGACCCGTGGACGGATGAAGTGCTGGTGGATAAGATCTGTCGATACGAGGAGCTTGATCAGGGAACTGAAAGAGGTCTTTGAACGCGTGGGCATGCCATGGCCGGGCACCGTGCCCCGAAAAGCGAAGACCGGCTATCGCGTTGATCGCAGGCACTACCAGGAAGTGCTGACCAGCAGCCAGCGCGACCGGATTGCCAAGGCCTGCGCCAAGGAGATTGCGCTTATGGGGTACACGTTCTGAATCGAATGATCTATTGCACTATGGTTCGTGCAGCGATGAAGACGCTATACGTGAAGTGCATGTCGAACCGCACCTGTCCATTTCGCATCGTTAGGAATTGAGCCAATTCCTTCAGCAACAGATGGTCATCATCGTACCCTTGCCAAGCAGGAAGGGCACACCAGCGTGCGCTCTGAAGAAGCCATCGATTTCTTCCGCTGACCACGACAAACGTGAATGCATGTAATGGCGGCGACTGTACTCGAACAAGCCGCATGCATTCACCGCAGCGTACAACTCAGTCAATGGCCACTTCTTCGCGGATTGTTTCTCTGTTCTGTATTCCAGTTCGTCGAGGTTCTTTCGTAACCAACGCCCATAGCTGGTTAAGGCGGGTGATTGAAGGAAGACAGGATAGTAGTGGCCATAAACGACGAGTATCCCATTCCGTTTGAGCACACGCGTGATTTCCTCGACGGTCGGCTTAGGTTCCATCCAATGCGCTGCAGATGAGCATGTGATGATATCAGCGCAGGTGTCTCCTAGTCCGGATGATTGGCCCGTTCCCAGTTCATAAGTGATATTGTTTCCTGAAGTAGCGGCTCGTGCGGCAGCGAGCATGTCCTCAGAAGGATCAATGCCAATCACACTTCTGGATCGCGTCGCCCAAGGCCGAGTTGACAGACCTGTGCCACATCCGAGATCAACGACCAGTTCCACTTCGCCTGCACCTGTCCATCCTGCTGCTAGCTCCATGATTTCAGCAGGTGGAGTTGGCCTGTAACGGTCGTAGTCGAAGCAGAAGCCTTTGAAACGCGCAGCAGATGGATTGTCCTGTGATGCCATGAAAAGTGCGTCGTTCTGGATTAGGTGCGGGCCAATTTACCACTGCGGGAAAGACGCACGCCTTGCTCGCTCCAGTCCGGTACTTTCGCCGGCCATGCGCATAGCGATCATAGGGTCAGGGAACGGAGGGCAGGCCATGGCAGGGCATTTCAGTCTGCTCGGCCATGAGGTGCGGCTCTACAACCGTTCATTAATCCGGCATGGCGTGTGTGGAGCACTGCACCATTCGGCTCACCGAGGCCGTGCAAGGCGCGGCCCAGGTGGCTATGGTGACCGACTCGCTGCCTGATGCACTGGCGGGGGCCGATCTCGTCATGGTGACCACTACTGCAGATGCACATCGTGATCTGGCGCACCGAATGGCCCCGTACCTGAGGCCCGGTCAGCAAGTGGTGCTGAATCCGGGCCGCACCTTGGGTGCGCTCGAGTTCAGCAACGCCTTGCGCAGAGCCGGATCGCATGGCGTGCTCGTTGCTGAAGCGCAGAGCCTGATATACGCCTGCCGCGCTGAAGCCCCGGGCCATGTGCGCGTGATCGGCGTGAAGGACAGGGTCATGCTCGCCGCGTATCCGGCAGCCGATACGGACGCAGTGCTCGAGACCGTCAATAAGGTTCATCCCTGCTTCATCAAGGCGCCGCATGTGCTGGCCACCAGTTTGGAGAACATTGGTGCCATCTTCCATCCGCCGGTGATCCTCTTCAATGCCGCTGCCATTGAGCGTGGCAGCCTCTTCTATTTCTACCAGGACGGACCCCGGCGGTGGCGGACTTCATAAAGCCCTCGATGCTGAACGGCTGGCCATCGGTAAAGTGTTCGGCGTGGAATTGCTCACCGTGAGTGATTGGGTCTCCTATGCCTACGAAGGAATCCAGGGCAGCAGCCTGATGGAGAAGATGCGCAACAACCCAGCTTACGACCGCATCCAAGCGCCCACTACTTTGCGCAGCCGACTGCTCCTGGAAGACGTGCCTACCGGAATCATCCCGATGGCGGATCTTGGCCGATTAGCAGGAGTTCCGACGCCCCTACTGAGCGCTGTGCGCTATATGACCGAAGGCTTGCTCGGCATCGATTTCAGCGTCACGGGCCGAACGCTGAAGAACCTGGGCTTGGAGGGCCGCAGTGTCAATGAACTGCTGGAATGATGCGTGAGCGATGGTGGATGCGGTGAACGATAGCGATGTATTCGGCTTGATTCGGCCGGATGTGGATGCACACCTTGGTGTGAGCACCGTGGGCAAGTTGCTGAGCGATTGCGGCTATCGCGTGTACATTGGCGATGCAGCAGTGGCGGCGGCTGTGGCGGAGATCAGCAAGATCAACAATATCTCGATGCTCGTGGCTTGGATCAAGGCGCACGGCATCACGCGCCTCGGCTTCAGCTACCGCCTCGATCCAGCCAACGCAGCGCTCAACTTCGGACGGGTCTTCCGCCAGCTGCAGGACCATCACATGTTCACGGTGCAGGGCGGAAGCCTGGAGCGGCTCTATTTCGCGGGCCTGCCGCCTGCTTGCGCGCGAATCGCAGCCGAATACGGCGACAAGGTGCCTGTATTCATGGGCGATGAGACGCAGGTGGAAACGCTGCGCAAGATGGGTGTGCCAGAACTGCGCATACCTTCGGATATCACGGGCAGTGCGCAGTACGATGAGAACCGAATGGCCTTCGCGCGTGAACTGGTTGAGGCCGACGCCTATCTATTGCAGCAGCCGATTGATCATTCCGGCTACACGGAATATGGCACACGCGTAGATACGCTGCAAGCCCGCATCAAGCACAAGCGTGCGCGGCAAGGCCTTCCGCTGATGCGCGTGCATGTAGGTCCCTATTCACCCAACTACGCCGAAGCGCGGAAGGAGTTCATCGGTTGGCTGCTAACGTTGCGCGAAACGCTTTTCCTCGACATCGTCTCCGTGGGCTCCTCGCAGCTCAGCCAATCCGACTTCGGCGCCGAATGGGGCGATCGTCCCAATGGGGGCGGGGTTCCAATCAATTCCGTGCAGGATCTGAGGACATCCGATCAGCCCGCCAGTCCTATGCTTGTTCGCACCTACAGCAGCACGCGCAACGTGCCCGGCATGGCCGAGGTGTATGAGAAGCACCTGAACATGGCTTGGCACGCGCTCTCGGTATGGTGGTTCAACCGACTCGATGGCCGTGGCCCGAACGACCTCCGGACCACCCTCGGTGAGCACTTGGAGACGCTGCGCGTGATTGCCCGCCACAACAAGCCCTTCGAGCCAAATATCCCGCACCACTTCGCCTTCCGCGGCGGCGACGATCACAGCTACGTGCTCTCCTCGTACCTCGCGGCTATCATGGCGAAACGGCTCGGCGTGAAGCAATTGGTGCTGCAGACCATGCTGAACACGCCCAAGTACACATGGGGCATTCAGGATCTGGCCAAGGCCCGGGCCTTGCTGCAATTGGTGCGCGAACTGGAGGACAAGGATTTCACCGTGTACCATCAACCGCGTGCAGGGCTTGGATTATTTCTCGCCCGATCTGGACAAGGCCAAAGCGCAGCTCGCCTCAGTTACCTGCATGATGGACGATGTGGAACCCGCCAATCCGCAAGGGCCGGACATCATCCACGTCGTAAGCTATAGTGAAGCCGTGCATCTGGCCCTCCACCCATCATCAACGAGAGCATCCAGATCACGCTTCATGCGCTGCAAGCCTATCGCCGGGCGAAGAAGGCAGGGCACATGGATGACATGCTGCACCATGCCGAGGTGGAGGAGCGTACGCGTGAGCTGTACCGCAGCGTGAAGGAGACGCTGCGCACCTTGGAAATGAGCATCCCCGATCTGTATTCGGCGCAAGGCCTCTATGAAGTGTTCAGGAAGGGCGTGTTCGCAGTGCCCTATCTATGGGAAGGACGTGAGGAAATGAAGGCCGCGATCGCCTGGCGCACTGCACTGGTGAATGGTGGCGTGCAGGTGGTGGATGACCAAGGCATGGTGTTGCCAGCCGGAGAAAGAATGAAGCGGATATTCCTTCGGAGCACTGACCTGAATAACCGTATGAACACCAACCAGATTGCACAAGCAATGCGTGCCTTGGAGGAAGGCCTGCGTGATTCCTACGAGGTTCCGAATACGGTTCTGCGTGATGTGCCACAGCCCTTGGTGAGCGTGCGCACCACGACTTACCAGCACGCTGCGTACATCAAAGAGTGCATTGATGCCGTGCTGGCCCAGAAGACCCCTTTCCCGTTCGAGTACTTGATCGGTGAGGATTTCAGCACCGACGGCACTCGGGAGATCGTGATGCGATGCGCTCAAGAGAATCCTGGCTTGATAAGGCTTGTCACTGCGGATCGGAATGTCGGATTCCGTGCAAATGGGCGGAGAACGGTGATTCGCTCACGTGGTAAGTACATGGCTATTTGCGAGGGTGACGACCTGTGGATAGATCCGCACAAACTGGCGGGACCAGGTAGCCATCCTCGAAGCCGACACGACCTTGAGCGCATGCGTGAGCGATGCTTGGAACGAGACCGACGGTGTCCGGCCTTTCAACCATGAGTTGGAGCGCCTGGCGTCCGGAAAGGGGTACATCGAGCTATCGGACCTACTGAAGGAGAACATTGCCCCCACGGCTTCCATCGTGATTCGGGTTTCTATGCTCACACCGCCCCATCCGAATCAGAGTAAAGCACCAGCGGGTGATTGGCTACTGCTCATTCGGTTAGCGCTCCAAGGCCCCATCGGCATCCTCAATCGCAAATGCGTTGTTCGCCGGCGGCATGCGGGCGGCACCATCTCCATGAAGGACGATGTGCAGAAGGGCCTCTTCACGGTGGCCTGCCTCACATCAATCCGTGAAATGGTGCCGCCGGCAGAGCAGGCTATCATCGATGAGCGGGTGAATGGCCTGAATCGCATCGCGATTGAGTTGGCCTATCAGAAGGGCGGTCGTGATGCAGCGATCAAGGTGTGGGGCACCTTTAAGGGCCGTGGCTTGGGCGCCCGGCAACGCTGGCGGTGGTGGATGCTGCTGCATTTCCCCGGCCTGATGCGCGTGGTGGGCAAGCTGCGTGGCCGCCGCTGAGTCACGTTTGCGCACCTTTGGCGACACGGGTATGGATCCACAGCGCACAACGGAACATGAACGCAACGCGGGCCTCGAGCAACTCTTAGCCGAGCTGAACGGCGTATTGGGCGGCGCGGAGAGGGGATGCACGAGTTGCCCACTGAGCCTGCGCAGCCGATCATCCTTGTGTTGGCGGCACCGCGCAGCGGCACCACCTTGCTCATGCAATGGCTGGCGAGCACCGGCCAGGTGTGCTACCCGAGCAACTTGCTCTCACGCTTCTATGCAGCGCCATACCTGGGTGCGCGCATCCAGCAGCTCATCGCCGATCCCCGCTTCAACTTCAAGGATGAGCTGGCCGATGCAAGCAGCTACACCATCCCCTTCACCAGTTTGCTGGGCAAGACTAAGGGACTGCTTCAGCCCAACGAGTTCTGGTACTTCTGGCGGCGCTTCATCCCCAACGTGCATCCCGAGTGGATCACGCCCGTGCAAGCAGACTGATCGACGCCGCTGGTTTCCGTCAGGGCATCGCGCACATCCAACATGCTTTCGGCAAGCCCTTCGCCGCGAAAGGGCTGATCCTGCAATACAACCTCGCGGCCTTGCACCGCATCTTGGGCAAGGTCCTGTTCGTGCACATCGCGCGTGAGCCATGGCGTGTCGCGCATTCCTTGCTGCGTGCACGTTTGGCCTATTATGGCGATGAAGGCGCTTGGTATTCAGCGAAGCCACCCGAATACTTAGAGCTGAAGAAGCTCGATCCGAGCCGGCAGAGCAAGTGGCCGGTCAGGTGATCTGCACGCAAGCGGCCATTGAGCGGCAATTCGCCGGGTTGCCCGATGCACGCCACCTCTCCGTTGGCTTCGATGCCTTCCGCAACGATCCCGCAGCGCTGTATCGCCGCATTGGTGAGCGCATCGTGGCCATGGGCGGCACATGGGATCCCCAATACACCGGCCCGAGCAACTTCGAGGTGCGCGAGGTGCCCTTGGAGCCGCAGCTCGAAGAACGCCTCCATAGGGCCTGCGCCCGTTTCCAAGGCATTGCGCCGCAGTTGAGCTGATCGCCGTGCAGCCGCTCGTCTCCATCAGCGTTACCACGTACCAGCATGCGGCCTACTTGGCCGCTTGCCTCGATGGCATCCTCATGCAGCAATGCGATTTCGAATATGAGGTGCTGCTCGGAGAGGATGAGAGCAGCGACGGCACACGCGCCATCGCTGAGCGATATGCCAAAGCGCATCCCGAACGAATCAGGGTCTTCCTGCACCGCCGCGACCAGATGATGCGCATCGATGGGCGGCCCACGGGCAGGCACAACTTCCTCAATAACCTGCGGCATGCGCGCGGCCGCTACCTCTGCCACATCGATGGCGACGACCGTTGGACGGATCCCGGCGCTTGCGCATCATGGTGGAGAAGATGGAAGCCGAACCGGAACTCGGGCTGGCCTTTCACAATGCGATGAACGTTTGGGACGATGGCCGCACGGGCCATTCTTCAAACCGGGTACGGCGAATCCGCGCTACAGCATCGAGGAGCTTACCCGTCGAACTTCATCCCTACACTTCCGGGGTGATCTGGCGCTGGAACCAGTTGCGTGAATTGCCGGTAGCCTTCAGCACTGCGCCTTTCGGCGATTGGGCGATTAGCATCCACTTTGCCCTGCAAGGCCCCATCGGCTTTGTAGGACCGGATGATGGCCGAGCGGCACGTGCATGCAGGCGGCATGATGTCCAGCATGGATAGGCGGCGGCAGCGCCGAGCGATAGCCCTTGCCTACGAGGTGATGCACGGCCAAGTGGGCGATCGGTTGGCCCATGAGGCGAAGGAGCGGTGGTTGACGCAGATCGAGCAAGGCATGGAGAACGCCCAGCGCAGCGGCGACCGTGAGTTGATGCGCTGGTTCTTGTTGCATTCAGCGCGATTGCCTGCGGGGTACCTGCCTTGGCGGAAGCGCGCGCTGGTGGATGCAACTGCATTGTCCGTGGCTCATGCGGGCTTACGGGCGGTTGCGGTCCCGATCTCCATCTTTGGCGGCCATGCGCATCGCCATCGCCACGCCAGCCCATAATGTGTACAGCGAGACCTTCATCGCGGCGCACATCGAAAGGCTCACCAGCGTGGAGCTCGTGCTCTCCGGCGGGGAATTGCCGCGGCGCGTGGTGAATGGCCCGGAGCTTCTCCAGTACGGAGGCTTCGCGTTCGCGCGCGATCAGGTCATTGCCCGCCTGCTCAGCACAGATCAGCGCGGATTGCTCTCACGGCGCTTGGCTGCAGAGCTTCGGAAGGCCCGCATCGACGTGGTGCTGGCCGAGTACGGCTCCACTGCCGATGCCATGCGCGAGGCTTGTGCAAGGGCGGGCGTCCCGTTGGTGGCGCACTTCCACGGATTCGATGCGCACAAGCAGGTGGTGATTGATGAGAAGGGCGGCTACCGCGCGCTCTTCGCACAAGCCAAAGCCATCGTTGCGGTGAGCCGATTCATGGAAGAACAGCTCCTGCGCCTTGGAGCACCGCGCGAGAAGCTGGTATACAACTGCTATGGCATCGATGTGGAGCGTTTCACTTCTGGCGATCCCGTGAAAGCGCCGCCGCACTTCGTGGCCGTGGGCCGCTTCGTCGATAAGAAAGCGCCGCATCTCACTCTCAGTGCGTTCGAGCGCTTGGTGCAACGCATGCCCGAAGCCAAGCTCACCATGGTAGGGCAGGGGCCGCAATGGGAGAGCTGCGTGCAACGCGCGGCATCAGCGCCCTTGGCCGGCCGGGTTGATCTGCCCGGTGTGCGAAGCCCCGAGGAGATCGCTGCCCTGATGCGCGGTTCGCGTGCTTTCGTGCAGCACAGCATGCGTGCTATGAGCGGTGATTGCGAAGGCACGCCGCTGGCCGTGCTCGAGGCCATGGCCACGGGCATCCCGGTGGTATCCACGCGCCATGCGGGCATCGCCGATGTGGTGCAGCACGAGGTGCATGGCCTGCTCTGCGACGAAGCGGATGTGGTGGGCATGGCGAGGAATATGGAGCGCGTGGCGCGCGATGCGGAATTGGCTGGACACATGGGTCGTGCCGGTCGTGCGAAGGCGAGAAGACGGGCAGGACAGCACCGTCGTGCAGTCCGGATAGGCATCGCCCGGTTGCCAATTAAGGAGCCCGCGTGCTCAGGACGTGCTGTCAAATGAGTGCTCCGACTCCGCCGCGCGTGGCCTGAACAACTGGCATGAAAGCGCTACGTCCGCCCCCATCCGCCTGGCCATCGTAACGCCGAAGGAGAATGCTTGGAGCGAGACCTTTATCTCCGCGCACATCGAGCGATTGAGAGGCGTGGAGCTGGTGCTTGCCGGAGGTGAGTTGCCCACGCATGCGGTGAATGGAAAGGTGTTGCGCGGCAAAGGGGCATTCGCTTATCTGCGCGATCAGGCTGCTGCACGCGCGCTTCGCACGGATCAGGATGGAATCCTGGTGCGGCGCGTTGCAGCCGAGCTGCGCCGGGCGCGCATCAACGTGGTGCTCGCTGAGTACGGCACCACTGACCATGCGATGCTCGCGCCATGCGCTTTGGCGGGCGTGCCGCTTGTGGCGCATTTCCACGGCTTCGATGCGCATGTCGATGCGGTGATCAAAGCCCACGACGATTACCGGGCGCTCTTCGCACAGGCCAGCGCACTGGTGGTGGTGAGCCGCGACATGGAGCAGGAGCTGTTGCGATTGGGCGCTCGCGCGAGAAAGTGGTGCGCAACAGTTGTGGGGTGGATGCCGAGCGCTTCCCTCCGGGCGTATCCAGCCCGCATGCCGCCGCATTTCGTGTTCGTGGGCCGCTTCGTTGACAAGAAGGCTCCGCACCTCGCCCTGAGCGCGTTCGAGCGCCTCGCCATGCGCGTGCCCGAGGCCAGGCTCACCATGGTGGGGCAAGGCTCCTTGTGGGAGAGCTGCTTGCAGCGCGTGCGCTCATCGCCCTTGGCCGGGCGGGTGGAGTTGCCGGGGATCCTGAGTCCGGACGAGGTCGCTTCGTTGCTGCGCGGCGCGCGTGCATTCGTGCTGCACAGCGTGCGCGCACTCAACGGCGACCGTGAGGGCACGCCGGTGGCCGTGCTCGAGGCCATGGCATCCGGCATCCCTGTGGTGGCCACGCGGCATGCAGGCATCGCTGATGTGGTTGAGCACGAGAAGCACGGGCTGCTCTGCGATGAGCACGATGTGGAGGCCATGGCGGCGGCACATGGGCTGGCGTGTCGCGCGATCCGCAGCTGGCCGGGGAACTGGGCCGCGCTGGCCGGGCGAAGGCCGAGCGCGAGCACCGCGTGGAGGACAGCATCGCGGGCTTGCAGGCGATCCTGGAGCGCGTTGCGCGAGGGACAGGGCGTCTTGTTGAGCGCAGCTGATTGAAGTTCATTCCCTGCGTCTCGTCGGGCCTTCAGCCCTCCCGATGCTTGGGCTGGTGGATCGGCGGCACCACGGGTGCCGCCGGGGATGTGGTCGGCCCTTCAGGCCTACCATTTGTCACGATCATGGGATTGGAGATGCTGGTTGCTTCTGCCAGCGCCGGATGCTTTGCTAACGGGGAAATAGCTGCGGACTGAAAGCCTGGCCAGAAAGCGGCTTGCGCCCGTGGTGCAAGCCTTGGTTCACGCACGGCGCGGGAGGGCTGAAGGCCCGATGAACTCAATCCCAGACGTACCGCTCATCGAAGTCAATGCCATTCTCGATGAGTAGGCTCCGATACTCGTCCTTGAAGGATTGAAGACGATGATGCTCGACTTGTCCATCGATGTACGCGAGCAGTCGGTCAACATCCTTATAGTAGGCTGAGAACGCAGCATACCCCGTTTGCCAAGCGAATTTCTGGCATCGTTCGTCCTGGGTCTTCACCCAGCGTGAGGACCCCGTTTTGACTTGCTCCACCAGATCAGCAACCGACATGGTCCGTGCGAGACGAATAGCGATATGCACATGGTCCTCGATGCCCCCGGCCCGATAACACTCAGACCCATGGTTCCTCACGATGCTCGCGAGGTACTCGTGCATGCGCTGCTTGATTCCGTCGTGGAGGAAGGGCTCTCGGTGCTTGGTGCTGAATGTGACATGGATGATGATATTGCCGAGTGATTGGGGCATGGAGCAGGGGGTTATTGCTGTGAATTTAGGTTTGATCAGGTCTCGTCGGGCCTTCAGCCTTCCTGATGCTTGGGCTGGTGAAACGGCAGCACCACGGGTGCCGCCGGGGATGTGGTCGGCCCTTCAGGCCTACCATTCGACACGTTAATGGGGTTGGATATGCTGGTTGCTTCTGGCAGCGCCGGATGCTTCGTTAACGGGGAAATATCTGAGGGCTGAAAGCCGGACCAGATAGCGGCTTGCGCCAGTGGCGCGAGCCAATGGACGCGATAGGAAATTGGAGGGCTGAAGGCCCGATGAGCTCCCGGCATGCGCCACGAAGCGAGTGGATAACGAGGACAGGGAATCTGAGGGCTGAAAGCCCGACCAGATAGCGGCTTGCGCCAGTGGCGCGAGCCAATGGACGCGATAGGGTATTGGAGGGCTGAAGGCCCGATGAGACCTAATCGCGCCAAGTGTGAATTGACGGCCACCCTTGAGGCTGTCATCGATCATTCGAGGATTCCCCATCTTGGCCCCATGAAGGCATCGCTCCCCCTGCGCATCCTCATCGGCCTCGGTGCCGGCATCATCTGGGCCGTGACCAGCAGCACGCTCGGCTTCAGCGAATTCACCTTGGATTGGATCGCGCCCTTCGGCGACATCTTCATCAATCTGCTGAAGCTCATCGCGATCCCGCTCGTGCTCTTCAGCATCATCAGCGGGGTGAGCGGCTTGGGCGATGTGGCCAAGCTGGGTCGCACCGGCCTGCGCATGCTGGCGCTCTACCTCGGTACCACGGTGATGGCCATCAGCGTGGGCCTTTTGCTGGTGAATGTGATCAAGCCCGGTGAATGGGCCGACGATGCCCAGCGCTTGCGCAACCGCATCGGCTATGAGCTCTGGGTGCAGGAGACGGCCAGCGTGGAGAAGCCCAAGGATGGCCGCTGCGTGAGTTGCGACCCTGCGAATGCCGCACTGGTGGCCGAGGTGCTCGCGGCGCGGAAAGCCTCGCCGCCCGATCCCGCGCTCATGGGCAAGGTGGAGCAGGCGAAACAGGTGCAGGGCGGTCCGCTCCAGTTCCTCGTGGACATGGTGCCCAGCAACATCTTCCTCAGCTTCAACGACGCGCTGATGCTGCAGGTGATCTTCTTCGCCCTCTTCTTCGGCATCGTGCTGCTCATGATCCCTGCGGCCACGGCCGCGCCGGTGGTGTCGCTGGTGAACGGACTCAACGAGGTGTTCATGAAGATGGTGGACGTGGTGATGCGCGCAGCGCCTTGGTTCGTGTTCGCGCTGATGGCCGGCGTGGTCTCGCGCATCGCGGGCGACGATCCTGCGGCCGTGCTTCAGTTGTTCAAGTCGCTCGCGGGCTACAGCATCACCGTGCTCCTCGGGTTGGCGCTCGTGGTCTTCGTGATCTACCCTGTGGTGATGACGCTGCTGATGCGGCGCAACGTGTTCGCGCGTTTCCTCAAGGCCATCAGTCCGGCGCAGCTGCTCGCCTTCAGCACCAGCAGCAGCGCCGCGACCTTGCCGGCCACGATCGAGTGCGTGGAGGAGCGCATCGGGGTGAGCAAGAGCACGGCGAGTTTCGTATTGCCCATCGGTGCAACGGTGAACATGGATGGCACCAGCCTCTACCAGGCCGTGGCCGTGATCTTCCTCGCGCAGTTCCACTGGGTCGACCTCTCGATCGGCCAGCAGCTCGGCGTCATCCTCACCGCCACGCTTGCGAGCATCGGTGCCGCGGCGGTGCCCAGTGCGGGCCTCATCACGCTCTTCATCGTGCTCAGCGGATTGGGCCTCGACCCGGCGTGGATCGCCATCATCCTGCCGGTTGACCGCCTGCTCGACATGTGCCGCACCGTGGTGAACGTGACCGGCGATGCCGCTTGCTGCAGCATCATCGCCCATAGCCAGGGCGAGCAGCTCTTCCGCGAGGAAGGCGCCGCCGCTTCAGGCTCCTGATTCGAGTACTTCCTCAACGTTCCCCTTGATCGTGGAGGCGATCCGCTGCATCGGCAGGTCGTTCTGGTCCTTGCCGAAGGGATCCTCGATCTCCTCGGCGATGAGCTCGAGGCTGGCCATCACGTAGAAGATGAACATCACCACGGGCACGGCGAGCCAGCCCAGCGTGAACGCGAAGCCGAAGGGCAGGGTGAGCACGTAGATCACGATGAACTTCTTGATGAAGCTGCTGTAGGAGTAGGGGATGGGCGTGTTCTTGATGCGCTCGCAGGCGCCGCAGATCTCCAGCAATTGCGCCAGCTCGCGGTCCACGGTGAGCAGCTGCTCGCCGGTGATGCCGCCTTCCTTCAGCATGCGGCGCACGCGCGCGGTCATGAGCTGCACGATCTGCATGGGCACATGCTTGCTGCGGTCGAAATCGGGGATCTCCGGGTGGGGCTTCGAATCCAGCTCCAGGCGCGTCTTCTCGCGCTGCAGGTGCAGGCGCAGCTCGTGCGCGTAGAGCGGGATCAGCTTGGCGAAGAAGGCGCGCGCGTCCTTGTCCTCGGGCAGCAGCGCATCGATCTTCACGGCGAGGTTGCGGCTGGCATTCACCAGTTGGCCCCAGAGCTTGCGGCCCTCCCACCAGCGGTCGTAGGCCGTGTTGGTGCGGAACACCAGCAGCATGCTGATCGCGAAGCCCAGCAGGCTGTGCATCACCGGCAGGTTCTTCACGAGGCTCTCGTCGCCCATGCCCATCCGCTTGAGCTCGAGGAAGCCCACCCCATAGGTGAAAGCGCCCACGAGGAGGAGCCAGGGCCACAGCTTGCGGAAGGTATCGGCCTTGTGCAGCGCCAGCGCCTTGAACCAGTCGGAGGGGTCGTAGGAGACCATGGCTATTGATAGTGCTTGCCCACCATGCGTTGGAACATCCGGCCGGGCAGGAGCTTCTTCGCCAGCACACTGATGCGCTGCACGCCTTGCGCCACGAGGTAGCTGGCCTTGGGTTTCGGCGAGGCGATGATGCGCGCCACCACGCGCGCCAGCTCGTCGGGGTCGCGGCTGTAGTGCATGCTCCCGCCGAGCAGTTCCATGGCGCGCGCGTAGCCCGGCTCATGCTCGGGACTGATGCGCTCGGGCCTCAATCGGCCTTCGGCGATCGGTGTGCGGAACTCTCCGGGCTGCACATTCACCACGGTGATGCCGAAGCGTTCCTCCTCGATGGCCAGCGCCTCGCCATAGCGCTCCAGGGCCGCTTTGCTCGCACTGTAGAAGGCGCGGTAGGGCAGACCGAAGTTGGCCGCCAAACTGCTGATGTTGATGACGAGGCCGCTCTTCTGCGCGCGCATCGTGGGCAGCACGGCGCGGCAAAGGCGGTGCGCGCCCAATACGTTGGTGTCGAGCAGGCGCAGGGCCATTTCGGGTTCGATGTCCTGCGCAGGTCCTTGGATGCCGAGCCCGGCGTTGTTCACCAGCACGTCGATGCCGCCCAATCGCGTGAGCGCTTCCTGCACGCCGTGCCGCACCGAGGCCTCATCGGTGATGTCCATGCGCACCAGCGTTACCCCGTTGGCGACCGCGCCATCGTCCACGCGCCTTCCGGTGCCCACTACGGAATGCCCTTGCGCCACTAAGCGTTCGGCCATCGCCTTGCCCAGGCCGCTGCTCGCGCCGGTCACCAGCACGCGCTTCGTGTAGCTCCCCATGCGGGGCAAGGTAGAAGCGGGTGATTGAATGGTTCGCCGCGCGGACCCGATTGCTGCCATGCTCCCTACATTCGCGCCGGGGCAAGTCCCGTACGACCAGCTCCCGCCGAATCCCCCAGGGCCGGAAGGCAGCAAGGGCAGGCGGTTGTAGCGGTGCGATGCGGATCGCTTGCCCCTCTTTTTTTCTGCTGCCCCAACTGCACGGCTCTTGAACCGGAGTTGCACCTATTTTCGACCCGAACCAAAACCAACATGACCATGGGCATGATCAAGGAATTCAAGGAGTTCGCGATGAAGGGCAACCTGGTCGACATGGCCGTGGCCTTCGTCATGGGCGCGGCCTTCGGCAAGGTCACCTCGGCGTTCATCGACGGCATGGTGATGCCACTGATCGGCCAGCTCACCGGCGGCGTTGACTTCAACAACAAGAAGTTCGTGCTCACCAAGGCAACGGCCGAATCAACCGATGCGGCAGGCAACGTGGTGCCGGCTGTCGCTGAAGTCGCCGTGAAATGGGGCTCCTTCGTCACTGTGGCCATCGAGTTCCTCGTGATCGCCTTCGTGATGTTCATGGTGATCAAGGCCATCAACCGCATGAAGAAGGCCGAGCCGCCGCCTGCGCCCGCCGGTCCGTCCAACGAGGAGAAGCTCCTGATGGAGATCCGCGACGCGCTGAAGAAGTAGCCGCTCACCGTTATCCGCGCGAGCCTCGCCACCACGGCGGGGCTCGTTGCTTTCAAGGCCCGTTCGCCCTTCCATCGGCACGATGCTTGGCCAATACATTCGCCGCCATGCGCCCCGCGATCCTTGCCCTCGCCCTCCTGCTTTGCGGCTGTGCCGCGAAGCGCGCGCTGCAGCAGGCGCAAGTGCTGGAGCAGTCCGCGCAATTGGAATCGGCGGCCTCCGCTTACCTCGAAGCCTGGGACCGCAAGCCCAATAGCCTGCAGGCCCGCGAAGGCTATGCGCGCACCGCGCAACGCCTGCTCGACGATCGCATGAGCGCCGCCATCATGAGCTACCGCATGGCTGGCCTGGCCGAAGGCGACCGCGACCGCCAGACCGCCGTGGACTTCCGGGAGCGGATCGCCCTCAAGGGGATTGACCTGCGCTGGAACCAAGAGGTGGACGATGCCCGCAATGAAGCCAAGAACCGCGAGGCCGAAGCGCGCTACCAAGAAGCCGAAGCCGAGCTGCGCGCGGACCGTTTCCCAGAGGCCATCGCCCTGGCGCGCCAATGCCTGCAGCTGAATCCCGCGCACAAGCAGGCACCTTTCCTGATCCGTATGGCCGAAGCCGAACCCTTGTACCGCGAGGGACTTCGTGCTGAGGAACTCGGCCTCTGGCGCCAGGCCCATGAGCGCTACACCGCCGTATCCGCCATCGATGCCGCCCACCGCGATGTAATGGCCCGCATGGAGGCCTGTCGGCAGAAAGCACGCTTCACGCTGGCCTACCTGCCGGTGCAGCAATCGCGAGCCAAGCGCACCATCATGGGCTTCGAAATCGGCAGCGGACCGGTTGACACGGAGCTGGCCGGCCTCGTGCAGCGCGAACTGCTCGCGCTGAAGGACCCCTTCCTGCAACTGATCGATCGCGGCAGCACCGATGTGGTCCTGGCCGAGCAGCGCCGCCAGATGAGCGGCAACTACAACGAGCAGATGGCGCAGGCCGGCAAGCTCCTCGGCGCGCGCTACCTGCTCACCGGGCGCGTCACCAGGTACGACGACCTGCTGAAGCGCGATCTCGAGGTGCAGGTGCAGCTCATCGACGCGCAGACCGGGCGCATCCACCTCAGCGAGCAGGTGCGTGCCGCCAAGGCCGACCTGGCGCGCGAGGGCGCTGCCCGCCTCACCGACCTCGCTGCGCGGCGCATCGCCGAGCGCTTGCGGGGCTTCGCGCCTGAGATGTAGCGTGTTTGGTCCCAGTGGGCTCGAATTGGATGGCATTGGGCACCAGTCAACTAGACCAGCAACTGGGTTGTGCCTTGCAATTGATGTCTAGGAAGTGAGTGCGGTAGGCGTCCACCCCGGGTCTTCGCCCGGGGCAGGCTCCTGCGCTCAGTCGCCTCCAGAGCCGAAGGCGAAGGGATGGCTCAACCTTTTGGCGAAGCAAAAGGTTGAAAAAGCATTTGGTTGTGATGAGCGCTTTGCAATTCCGCCCCGATCGCTTCATGATGAAACACGACTTCTGCCTAGCGTCCCCGGTTACATTCGTGGCCGTACCAAGCAGTTTGCGCAACAGCCACGCCGCATGCCTCAACTCACCCGCACCTTCTCCAAGTCGCAGCGCGCCATTGACCTCGAGGAGCGCTACGGCGCCCACAACTACCACCCGCTACCGGTAGTGCTCGACAGCGGCAAGGGCGTCTTCGTGTGGGATGTGGACGGCAAGCGCTACTTCGACTTCCTCAGCGCCTACAGCGCCGTGAACCAGGGCCATTGCCACCCGCGGCTGGTGAAGGTGATGCAGCAGCAGGCCGAGCGCATGACGCTCACCAGCCGCGCCTTCTACAACAGCGTGCTCGGCGAATACGAGAAGACCGTGTGCGAGCTCTTCGGCTACGACAAGATGCTGCCCATGAACACCGGTGCCGAGGCGGTGGAGACCGCGATCAAGATGGCGCGCAAGTGGGGCTACGAGAAGAAGGGCATCCCGGCCGGACAAGCCAAGGTGCTGGTGTGCGAAGGCAACTTCCATGGGCGCACCATCACCATCGTGAGCATGAGCACCGATCCCGACAGCCAAGGCGGCTTCGGACCGTTCACCCCCGGCTTCGAGGTGATCCCCTACGACGATCTCCCGGCGTTGGAGAAAGCCTTGGACGACCCGAACGTATGCGCCTTCCTCGTGGAGCCGATCCAGGGCGAGAAGGGCGTGTACGTGCCCGCCGACGACTACATCCCGAAGGCCATCTCCGCGTGCAAGGCCCGCAAGGTGCTCTTCATCGCCGACGAGATCCAGACCGGCATCGCGCGTACCGGGCGTTTGCTCTGCAGCGTGCCCGATGAAGAGAAGGATGCCGCCCGCCGCCCCGATGCGGTGATCCTGGCCAAGGCCCTCAGCGGCGGCATGTACCCGGTGAGCGCCGTGCTCGCGAGCGACGAGGTCATGGGCGTGTTCACGCCCGGCACGCACGGCAGCACCTACGGCGGCAATCCCATGGGCGCGCGCATCGCCATGGAGGCCTTGGCCATCGTGCAGGACGAGGCGCTCACGCCCAACGCCGATCGCCTCGGCAAGCTCTTCCGCGCGGAGATGCAGAAGCTGGTGGATGCCTATCCCTTCGTGAAGGGGGTGCGCGGCAAGGGCCTGCTGAACGCGCTGGTGATCGAATCGCGCACCGCCATTGAAGGCTCACCGAAGACCGCCTGGGAGCTCTGCCTCTTGCTGCGCGACAATGGCCTGCTGGCCAAGCCCACCCACGGCGACATCATCCGTTTCGCGCCGCCGCTGGTGATCACCGAAGCGCAAGTGATGGAGGCGGGCAACATCATCGCGCTCAGCGTACGGCAGTTCGCTTGAGCTTGCCTTCAATCCTGCCCAGGATCCTTGGACCGAACAAGGTGGAAGATGAGATTGTGTAAGGCCCCCAAGAACTGTTGCGGGTTTTCACATAATACCCCTTAGACTGGTAGCATGAGAAAGGGCGGCCAGCAGGCCGCCCTTTCGTATTCCAAATAGCGCTCGATCAGTTCTCGTCCGGCAAGTGACTGTATTGCTTGCCGTAGCGCAGCATCTGGCCCAGGAAGTCCTTCGGGTAGCTCACCTTCACATCGGTGATGTTGCCGTCCTTGTCCGTCACGGCTTCCATCTCGGGCTGGATGAAGCCGGCGTAGGGCTTAGTCTTGATCTTCTCTGCGCGGCGCAGCACTTCGGCGTGCAAGGCCTGATCCACCTTCACGCCATAGCCTTCAACCAGCGCTTGGCAGGCCTTGTAATCGCCCTGGCTCTTGATGCGCTGCACCTCGCGCAGCAGCTCGCCGAAGATGCCGCGCAGCTTGTTGTAGTCGCGGATGTCGTAGTAGGTGTCGCCATCGCGGTTCACCTTCACGATCACGCTGTCGGCTTTGCCGCGCTCGTAGGCCCAGGCGCTCACCCACATCCGGTTGCGCATGTGCGCCTCTTCCACATCCTTGCCCGGCTTGATGCGGCGCAATTGCACCAGCAGGCCGTTGCGGATGTAGCTGTCGTATTCGGCGTGGCCCACTTCGAGGCTGGGCATCACGCCCAGTTCCACGAGCTTGGGGTCCATGATGTAGTAGAGGGCCACCAGGTCGGCGCGGCCTTCCTCCAGGGTGCTGGCGTAGCTCTTCAGGGTGGCGTCGGTCTCGCCGATGCCCGGCTCCAGCTGGCCGCTGGCGTGGCCCACCACCTCGTGCAGGGCGGTGTGCAGCTTGCCGGCCAGCGCGCCGTGCGCCTTGGCCAGGGCGATCTCGGTGGAGTCGTGGCAGAAGACCTCCAGGCTGCTGCTGCCGCTGCTCTTGTCGTACGCATCGCTGATGTTGCCCAGGCTCACGCTCTTGCTGCCGTGCGCGGCCCGGATCCAGTTGGCGTTGGGCAGGTTCACGCCGATGGGCGTGCTCGGTGCGGCATCGCCGGCCTCACCCACGGTGTTGATGAAGCGGTAGGTGATGCCCACCACGTTCTTCTTCTTGTGCTGGGGCAGCAGCGGGCTGTTGTCCTCGAACCACTGGGCGTTCTGCATGATCACGGCCATGTTCCTGGTGGCCTCGGGGTCATTCACCTCCACGATGGCCTCGTAGCTGCCGCGCTTGCCCATGGGGTCGTTGTACACCTCCACGAATCCCAGGATGTAGTCCACGGTGCTGTTCACGTCCTTCACCCATGCCACGTTGAAGTCGTCCCAGGTCTTGAGGTCGCCGGTGCGGTAGTACTGGATCAGCAGCTCCAGCGCCTTCTTTTGCGCTTCGTTCTCGGCCACGCCCACGGCCTTCTCCAGCCACTTCACGCTCTCTTCGAGCGCCGGGCCGTAGAGGCCGCCCACCTTGTACACGCGCTCCTCCAGCTGACCGCTGGCGTTGCGCACCAGCTTGCTGTTGAGTCCGTAGCTCAGGGGTTCATCGCTTTCGATCGACTCCTTCGGTGCGTAGAACGCCTCCACTTCGCCTTGGCTCACATCGTCGCCGTAGAAGTTCACGGCGCTGGCCAGCACCAGGTCCTTGCTGGCATCGAGGCTCACTTTCTTGGCATCGACGGCCGGATTGAAGATGGCCTCCATCGCCTCAGGCGTGAGCGCGCCTTTGCTATCGGCAAGCGCCTTCTCGAACCACGCGCGCGAAAAAGCGGGCTCGTGCTTGTCGTTGCTGTAGTGGTGGTGGATGCCGTTGCTGAAGAAGACCTGCTTGGCGTAGGTCTCGAAGCTCTTCCATTCCGTGCTGTCGCGCGAGCCCGGATAGTTGAGCAGCATGGCCTCCAGTGCCCGGCGGATGCGCAGGTTGTGGCGGTAGTTCTGGTCCCACATGATGTCGCGGCCAGCGAGTCCGGCCATGTTGAGGTAGTAGCAGAGCTGCTTCTGTTGCAAGCTGAGCTGGTCCCAGCCGGGGATCTGGTAGCGCAGCACGCGGATGTCGGCGAACTCATCGGCCTCATAGAAGCCGGAGTCGTTGGGGGAGACGGTCTCAATGGCGACGGGTTGATCGGCTTTCTCACTGCCGCATGCATGCAGCAAAGGCAGGGCAACGATCAAGGGAAGGAACAGGCGCGAACGAATCATGGCGAAGGGGTTGGTTCTGAGGTCGGCGAAGATAGCCGGGGGGCTTTGCGCGGCGCGGCGTTGTGGCGGGCCGTGCATGGAGCTGCGCACGGGGCCACTGCGTGGCCTCACTGCCGCACGACGCGTGCGAGCTGCCGCCCGCCATCGGCTTCCACAGCAACGAGGTACACCCCGGCGGGCATGGCGCTCAGGTCGATGCTGGCCCGGTTCACGCCTTCGCCAACGGCCACGCTGCCTTCGAGCACCACGCGTCCGGCGGGATCGGTGACGCGGATGCGGGCGCTGCCTGCTTCAATGGCTTCGAAGCCTAGGCTCACCGTTCCATCGGTGGGATTCGGGAACACGCTCATGCTGCCATCGATCGGACGGAAGTGCGCCACCAAATTGCCATCGATGGGGAAGGAGCGGTGCAGGTGCGGATCGGTGGCGCGCGTGCCGTCATCGGCGTAGGTCCAATGGCTGAAGGTGTAGCCATCGGCGGGCACGGCCGTCACATCGATGTCGTTGCCGTTCCAATACCAGCCATCGAAGGGCAGCTCGGGCGCGATGGTGTTGATCTGCAGGGTGCCGCCAGCGGGGGGGAAGGACTCGAAGCGCAGGAGTGCCGCGTTGGGGAAGCCGTACCAGTCGATCACGTGCTGGCGGATGTGCGAGTCGCGGAAGGCGGCGAAGTGGGGAATGATCCCGAAGGCGTGGTCGAGGTAGGCCTGGTGCCAGCATTGCCAGCGGCTGAAGTGATGGTCGATCACCGGCGCGAAGGCGGTGGTGATGCGGTCCACTTCGGCTTGGAAGCGTGCGGGACTGAACACGGTGTTCATCAGGTCGGCCTTGCGGTTGAGGAAGAGGCGCCTGAACTCATCGCGGCCCATCAAGCCGCGCAGCAGCTCGGTGTGGAAGGATCCCGCGCGGTGCGTGAAGGTCCAGTACATCATGTCGATGTCCTCTTCGATCCAGCCGTAGAGCACCATGGTGGCGTCGAGGTCGTACATCAGGTAGCGCCACTTGCCGTGTTCGGCCGAGGGCTTCCAGTACTTCACGTTGTTGCTGGGCCAATCCACGTTGCCGGCGATCATCTCCAGCGCGAAGTAGTCCATGAGGCTGTGCAGGTCGAGCTGCGCCTCCACGTGGCTCCAATTGGCCTCGTCGTTGAGGTCGGCGGTGCGGATGAATTCGCGCAGCGCCCGTGAGTACGAGGTGTCGCCCTGGATGCTCCAGTTCTCCTCTTCCATGAGCAGCAGACTGTCGGCGTCGGCGCCGTAATTGTAGTGCAGGTGGTCGGCGTCGATGCGCTCGCGGATCTCCACCAAACCCCAGTACTCGCCGTTGATGTAGCACTCGGCGGGGCGGAAGCCGAGCGCGTCTATGTCGAGTCCGTTGTGGAAGGCGATCTGGTGGAAGAGGCCATCGCGGAAGTTGGCGAGGCACCAATCACCGCCACTGTTGCGCAGGATCACGCGCTTGAAGTCGCGCACATCGGGACGTTCGGGGAACAGCGGATAGTGGATGGTCTCGGGCCCGAGCGAGCCGCGCGCCGTGAGCCGCAGCGGCCGTTGCGCGTTGGTGCGCGAGCGCCTGCCACCATGGATGCTCACGCCCACATCCTGCGCGATGCCGCGCGTGCCATCGGCCTCGAAGAACTCGAAGCGCGCGGGCAGCTCACGCTCTGCCCAGTAGTTCGCGCCATAGTGCGGCCACTCCGGACTGGCGTTGGGGCCGGGCATGTACAGACCGAACTCCTCGTGGAACATGCTGTCGGGATCAACGGCGAGCGCCACGATGGGCAGACCGCGCCCGCTGCCCACGATGTAGGTGGCCGATGCGGCATCGGAAGGCAGATAGCCTGCTGCGTAGTTGCGCGCTTGCACGGTGGTGGTGCCGCCGATCGAGAGCGTCCCCGACGCGATCGGAGAGGATTCATCCGGTGCGCGCCCCGTGGTGCTCCAATGCACGGTGCCGAAGGGCGCGGATGCGCTGGCCGTGGCGCCGTTCGGATAGAAGCCGCCGCTCGGAGAAATGACCGGGACGGGTGCATAGCCGATGTAGGGCGTAGTGGTGTTCGCCGCTCCCGGTGTTGGCTCAGCGAAGAAGCGGAGTGCGCCATCCACGAAGCCCGCGCTGTGGTCGCCGCGCAGGGCCGGCACATCGAGCACCTGCACCGGCTGCAGCGAGGCATCGCTCAGCACGATGCGCTCTCCGGCGGCATCCACGCCGAAGGGGAATTGCCAGGGCTGGTCGCCGCGGATGATCAGTGCGTATTCCCCGGGCGCCAAGGCGATCAGCGGCAATGGCCATTGCGCGGGCTCGCTCGGCTTGTCGCTGAGGTAATAGCTGCTGAGGTCGAGGGTGGTGCTGCCCTCGTTCACCAATTCGATCCAGTCAGGATGCGCGTCGCCGGCGCCCACATCGATGCCCTGGTTGTTGGAGCACACCTCGCTGATGCGCAACTGGGCCAAGGCTGTATCCGTGCCGCAGCATCCCGCAAAGACCAAGGCTCCGAGCAAGGGGGCGCGCTGCATGGCTGCGAAGGTATCGGCACGGTATCGCGGCTTCAACCAATCGCACGCCTCAGTATTGACACTCCTCGGTTTCCTTTGCACCCACCGCACCCGCATGAACCTCTTCCGCAACTTCAAGTCCGTCACCAAGACCTGTTACGGTCGCGGTAGCTTCGGCAAGCTCGGCGAGATCCTGGAGCCGCACCGCGACCAGCACCAGCGCTTCTTTGTCTTCCTCATCGATCACTATTTCGAGGGCAAAACCGAATTCATCGCACGCATTCCCAAGCAGGCCGGGGATGAGTTCATCTTCTGCAGCACGGCGAAGGAGCCCAGCACGGAGCAGATTGACGGGCTGCGCGACGACATCCTTGCGCGCCGCGGGCTGCCCGCCGGTGTGATCGGCATCGGCGGCGGCAACGTGATGGACGTGGCCAAGGCGCTCTCGCTCATGTTCACCAACGAGGGCAGCAGCGTGCAGTACCAGGGCCTCAACCTGATCAAGAAGCCGGGCATCTACCATTGCGGCGTGCCCACCATCAGCGGCACGGGCGCCGAGGTGAGCATGACCGCTGTGCTCACCGGTCCCGTGAAGAAGCTCGGCCTCAAGTGCGACTGGACCGTGTTCGATCAGATCGTGCTCGACCCGGACCTCATCGCCACCGTGCCCACGGACCAGTGGTTCTACACCGGCATGGATACCTATATCCACAGCGTGGAGGCCATCACCGGCACCAAGAAGAACACGTTCGCGGAGGCGTACAGCGAGAAAAGCCTGGAGCTATGCCGCGAGGTCTTCCTGCGCATGGACCGTCGCGACCCGAAGAGCGATGAATCACTGATGGTGGCCAGCTACATGGGCGGCCTCAGCCTCACCTACAGCGAAGTGGGCGTCTGCCACGCGCTCAGCTATGGCTTGGGCAAGGTGCTGGAGATCCACCACTGCATCGCCAACTGCATCGCATTCGATAAACTGGACGATGTCTATGGCGACTACGTGCAGGAGTTCAAGGGCATGGTGAAGCACAACAAGGTGCACATCCCGCAAGGCCTCGCCAAGGATTGGAGCGAGGATACCATCAGCGCCATGGCCGAAGTGGCCTACAACCTGCCGCACATGTGGGACCACGCCTTCGGCCCCGACTGGCAGCAGGTGCTCGATCGCGAACGGATCAAGGGGTGGTATAGGAGGATGTGAGTGATGATCAGAAGATCAGACGATTGGCCAATCAGATGATGGACGCTCGTTTGACTTTCATCTCTTGATTATCTGATCAACCTAGGAACTCCCCATCCACCACGATCATCCTCACCGGCCCCTTCGTCCGTGAGCGGTGCGAACTGAGGCCATCGCTTACGTGGTACGACATGCCCGCTTTGAGCACGTTCACGCGGCCGTCCTCGTGCTCGTTGATCAATTCGCCATCGAGCACGAAGACGAGGTGCCCGAGTTGGCACCAATGATCGGCGAGGTAATCGGCTGAGTATTCCACCATGCGGATGCGCAGGCCGTCGTGCTGAACGATGCGCATGGTGGCGGTGCCTGTTGTGCCCGGCATGGTGGTGGCTGGCAATTGCGACCAGTCGATGGACTCGAAGGGGAGCTTCATGGCGTGGGTGTTGCTGCCCCCCGCTTGAAGCGGTAGCTGAATCCGCGTGATGCTCCATCCTTGCCTTGGCCGCTCACGCGCGCGATCCAATCGCCATTCGCCTGCAAGGCGTACACGATGCGCTGCGGGAAGTCGTGGGCAGGGTTCTCGAACACCATGCTATCGCCAGCGCATGCGGTGAGCGCGAAGGCGACCGTACCGCCATCGTTCTGCGAAGGCACGCGTACATCGTAGCTCACAGCACCGGTGCTGTCATCGAATGTCAGCGCGATGTGCTCGATGAAGACCGTGTCGTTCTCCACCATCACGTAGCCGAGGCCGGAGTAGAAGGCATCATCGGTGCGACGCCAGATCTCGTGCACCAGCGCGCCTGGCTCACTCACGGAATCGGTCCAAGCGCCCATGAGCTTTAGCACCAGGTCGCTGTAGCGCATGCTCATGCTGTCCGTTCGCGGCTTGTCCGGGGCAGCATCGGTAACAGGAGAAGGAGATGTGCCGCACGCTGCCCAAAGCACTGCGAATAGCGTGAGCGGAAGTAAATGCCTCATGCGGCGAAGCTATTGCCCTAAAGGTCCGCGACCGCCTTACGGACCGCATCCGGCACGCGCACCTTGGCCTCAGCGCGGTAATCGTACATCACTTGAATGCTGGTGCCCGTGGCCACGATGCCGCCTTGTTCATCGAGGATCTCGTACGCCATGGAGAAGCTGGTGTTTCCTATACCGGTGCAGCCGCAGCGCACCGTGAGCTTGGCGGGCCATTGCACGGGCCGCTTGAAATCGCAGGTGGTGCTGGCCAGGATCACGCCGATGCCCTGTTCGTTATGAGAGCGCAGCACGCCGATGCGCTCGAGGTAGTGCATGCGCACGCTCTCGAAGTAGCGGAAGTAAACCACGTTGTTCAGGTGCCCGAAGGCATCCTGCTCGCCCCAGGCCACTGGGACCTCGATGCTGACGACGAAAGGGGAGGCCGCGCTCACCGCAGTTCCTTCACCAGGTCCCGGTGCTGGCCCTTGAGGCGCTCCACATCGCGGGCGAGCTTGTCGATCTTCTTCTGCATCTCCTGCTTCATCGCCTCGCCGCTGGCGCTCTTGAAGTTGAACATGCCCATGTTGCGCTCCATCTGCCGCATCTCGCCTTCGAGTTCCTCGATCTTGCGCTTCACGAAACGGCTCTCGCGCTCGATCTGGAACTTGCCGTCGGGGCCGCTCTTCATCTCCTCCACATGGCCCTGGAAGCGCAGGCGCATGCGCTCATCGGCCTCCACCTTCAGCTTGCCGTAGTGCCTATCCAGCGCGGCGCGGTACTTCTCATTGAGCTTGTCGAAATCGCGCGGTGACACGCGGCCGCTGTTCATCCAGCGCAGGCTGAAGGCCTTCAGCGCCTCGATGTCCTTGTTGCGCTCGCCGCTGTGCTCGAAGGCCTCGATCTCCGCGAGCAGCGCTTCCTTGGCCAGCACGTTCGTGGCCTGCTCGGCATCCTGCTGCTCGAAGGTCTTCTTGCGGTTCTGGAAGAAGGCGTCGCACGCTTCGCGGAATTTGTTCCAGAGCTTGTTCTCGTCGCGCGGACCGGCGCTGCCCGCTTCCTTCCATTGCTGCTGCAGCGTCTTGAGGCGGTCGGCGGTGCGCTTCCATTCGGTGCTCTCCTTCAGCGCCATGGCTTCGGTGAGCAGGGCCTGCTTCTTCTCGCGAGCGGCCTTGTACTGGTCCTTGAGCGCATCGAACCAGGCGCGCTTGGCGGTGAAGAATACGTTGCACTGGTCGCGGAACTCCTTCCACACGCGCTCGTTGTCCTTCTTGGTGGCGAATCCGATGCTCTTCCAGCCGTTCTGCAGTTCCAGCACCTGGTCGGTGAGTTCCTTCCAGTCCTTCATGCTCTGCGCCTGCATCGTGGCGGTGATGGCCTGCACCTTCTCCACCAGCGCCTGCTTCGCCGCAAGGTTGGTCTCGTGCTCGGAGCGACGTGCGCGGTAGTGCTCGTTGATCTTGTCGTACACCGTGCGCGTGGCGTTCCAGAACCCGTCGCGGATCGATTCCCACTCCTCCTTCACGGTGGGGCCGATGTGCTGCCACTCATCCTGGTACTTCCGGATGGATCTCCATCTCGCGCACTGATGCGGCACTGCTGGCATCCATGAGCGCGAGGGCCTGGACATCGCTCACCAGGGCCTGTTTGAGCCCGGTGTTCTTGCGCAGGTCGTGGTCGCGGAGCTCCTTGTAGATGCGGATGTGGTAGAAGAACTCATCGAGGAGGTGACTGTAATCGCGCTGGAGTTCCCGGTAGGCCTGCGCCGGCACGGATCCGATGGCCTTCCATCGCTCTTGCAGTTCCTTCAGCTTGTTGAAGGCCGTGCCGATGTTCTCTTCACCGGTGATCATGGCCTTCATCTCCTCCATCACGGCCAGCTTCGCGGCCAGGTTCGCGGCCTCTTCCTTCTGCTTGCGGCGGCGGATCTCGTTCACCCGCTGGTTGTAGGCATCGAGGAGCTGCTTGAAGCGCTTGTCCTCCTCATCATGGAGCGGAGCGGATTCGATGGCTGTCGGCGTTGCGCCTTCCGCAGGGGCATCAGCTGGAGCGGCTTCGCTATCTGGCTGTCCAGCATGCTGGTGCTGCGATGCCACGAGCGACTCGTAGGCCTCCTTGGTCACTTCCACCGCTTCGGCGGCAGCTTCGACATCCTCGTGGGAAACGATTTCCTCGAGCCGCGCGAGCAGCTCTGCTTTGGTGGCCATGCGATCGGTGCGGATAGGCCTTTCTGGCCCGGACGTCGCGAATATAGAGGGGGCCTTTCGCTTGGAAGCAATGGCTCACACCGCGAGGCCCAGCAGGCACACGTCGTCCACCTGCTCTTCGGCGCCTTTCCATTCGAGGAATGCTGCTTCCAGCAGTTCGGCCTGGCGCTCCAGGGATTCGTGCTGGTGGGCTTCGATGAGCTGGTGCAGCCGGGCTGCCATGAAGCGTTTGCGCTCAGGACCGCCGAATTGATCCACATAGCCATCGCTGAAGAGATAGATGCGGTCTCCGGGCTGGTAAGCCAGTTTGTGGCAGGTGAATCGGCGCTCGAGTTCGAGGTGCGCGCCGCCCACGGGCTTGCGGTCGCCGTTGATCACGGAGAGCTGCCCATCGTGCAGCCAATACAAGGGGCGGAAGGCTCCGGCGTAGAGGATCTCGCGTTGCCTCCGGTCGATCCGGCACAGGGACATATCCATGCCATCACCGCCGCCGCGCCGCTGGCCTTGCTGGTGAAGGGTGGTCACCAGCCGCGTATTCAGCAGGGTGAGCAGTTCTGCAGGGTCCTTGTCCACGTTGGCGGGCACGATCTCATTCAACAGCGAGCAGCCGATGGCGGCCATCATGGCGCCGGGCAGGCCATGGCCGGTAGCGTCGCCGGCAGCAACGATGCAGGTGTCCGGCCCGATGCGGTGGCACCAGTGGAAATCGCCGCTCACCAGGTCCTTGGGCCGGTCGATCACGAAGGCGCCATCGAAGAGCTCGCGGTAGGCTGAAGGCGATGGCACCAGCGCGCGCTGGATCTTTCCTGCATAGGCGATGCTGTCCGTGATGTCCAGGTTGCGCGAGGCGAGCGCGATGCGGTCGGCCTCGGTGGCCTGCACCCAGCGCCCCACGGAGCGGAAGAGCACGACGGCGGCCAGTCCGAAGAGCGCCAGCGCGATGGCGATGTTGCGCCAGAGCGCTGCATAGGCAGCCGCCACAGCGGTCGATTCGTTCATGCGCGCCACGATCACCGAGGTGGGGTCGCCGGTCTGTTCATCGCGTAGCGGTTCCACCGCCAGCAATTCACCCGCTTCGGACGCGCGGCCTCCGGTTTCATAGCGTTCCTGCAGTCCGGTCGCTGATCCAGGCGCAGCGCGGAAGCGCGGCTGTTCCTCCGAGGTGGCCACGATCACGAATTGTCCGTGCTCATCCTTCGCCACCAGCAACAACGGATGCTCCATGGCGTTGCGCAGGGCGGCTTTCCGCAGCTGCTCATGCACCACGTAATAGCGGGCGTCCTGCGTGTTCTTGATGATGAGCCCCGGTGCGGGGTACTTCTCCAACAGCAGGGAGGCATGGCGAGCGGGCACCTGATCGGCGAGCGAGGCAGCAATGGCTGACAGCCGCTCGAGCGCCTCGCTGCGCTGGCTCTTCAACTCGTGCCAGTGAGCGGTGCCGATCAGTGCCGAGCATAGCATGAAGAGCGTGCCGTAGAGCACGATCAGGATCCTGCGCGAGCCGCTGGTGTTCCGTTGGGTCAAAGCCTTACAGGCCGCGCGCTTGGCTACGGCGGGGCTTCATACGGGCGTGGAGGCTCAAGGTTGGCCCAATGCGCTGGGCATCAAGGCCAGAGGATGCTCAGGCCGTTGTTGGCCATGTGCAGCGCAATGGGCACCAAGAGGCTGCCCGTGCGCGCTCGGGCATAGCCCAGCACGATGCCCATGGGCAGGATCAGCAGCATGATGGGCAGGCTGTATTGCAGGTGCATGAGCGCGAACACGCCGGCGGTGACCGCCACGCTCACGTGCTCATCGGCGATGTGGCGCACCGCCCCGAACAGCAGCCCGCGCAGCAGCAATTCCTCGAAGAGCGGGCCAAGGATGGCGACGCCGATCACGAGCATCGGCCAGTTCGTCGTGGACTCGATCACCTGCTTCATGAAGTCCGTGGTGAATGCTGGGGACACCATTGCGAGCAGTTCGATGGCCAAGGCCACCAGTGCGAAGAGCCCGATGAAGAGGGCCATCTGCTTCGCTCTCGGCAGTCGCAATCCGAGCAAGGCACGGAAGCGGTCCCGCTTCCATAGCCAGCAGGTGAGGAGGATGAAGGCGGCTCCGATGCCGCCGCTCCAAGCGGATTCGAGTCCGACCAGGTCGCCGTTGAACTGCAGTTCCACCATGCGCTCCTTGAAGGCCGGGTCCTCGAGCAGGTCGAAGGAGAAGGACTGCCCTGCGAACTCGGGCGACCGCGCGATCATGCCACGGATGAACACCACCGATTGTGCGATGAAGAAGACCATGAACGCGAAGCCGAAGAGCGCCACGCCCATGCTGAATTCCAGGCTGGGCGGACGTCCGGGGTCGGTGCTCAGGAAATCATCGGAGCGCTGCTCCGGAGCGGAAGGGCTTTCCATCAATGATCACGGTGTCGATTTGGTCGGTGCCGAAGGCATAGGGCAGGTAGGCCAGCGAAGGCGATTCCCGGGTGATGATGAAGGAGGCGCGCTTGCCCACGGTGAGGCTGCCGAGCTGGTCTTGGAGCTGCATGGCCGCAGCGGCGTTGAGCGTGAGCGCTGTGATGGCCTCTTCCGGAAGCATGCGCAACTGGATGCACGCGAGCGAGAGCACCAGGTTCAGGTTGCCGCTCGGCGTGCTGCCGGGGTTGTGGTCGCTGGCCAGCGCCACCGGCAAACCCTTGTCGATGAGCGCGCGCGCCGGCGCATAGGGGATGCGCAGGAAGAAGGAGCAGGAGGGGAGAAGCGTAGGAATCGGCAGGTCGGCAAGTCGGCAAGCGGCAAGTGCGTTCAGGTCGCTGTCGCTCATCACCTCCAGATGATCGACGCTGAGCGCGCCGTGGGTGATGGCCGCTTGGATACCGCCGATGCTGGTGAATTGATTCACATGCACTTTCCCCGGAAGGCCATGCGCGGCGCCTGAGGCGAGCACGCGCTCCATCTCGGCCACCGTGAAGTAGTTGGTCTCGCAGAACACATCCACGAAATCGGCGAGCTGCTCAGCGGCGACCTGCGGGATCAGCTGTTCGCAGATGAGGTCGAGGTAGGCCGCGCGGTCGTCCTTGAATTCAGCAGGCATCGCATGTGCAGCGAGCAGGGTGGTCTTCACTTGCAAGGGCAGTTCCGCCGCCAAGCGCTTCGCCACGCGCAGCATCTTCAGCTCGCTCTCCAAGGAGAGGCCGTAGCCGCTCTTGATTTCCACGGCCACGGTGCCTTGCGCCATCATCGCCTCCAAGCGCGCCTTCGATCGCTGGAAGAGCTCATCCTCATCCATGGCGCGCAGTTTCGCGGCGCTGTTGAGGATGCCGCCGCCGCGCGCCGCGATCTCCTGATAGCTGAGGCCCTTGATCTTGTCCACGAACTCCTCCTCGCGCGGTGCGGCGAACACCGTGTGCGTGTGCGGGTCGCACCAGCCGGGCAGCACGTAGCGGCCGCTGGCATCGATCACCGTGAGATTGCTCCAATCCGCGATGCCGGGGAAATCGCTCATGGGGCCGAGCGCCGCGATGCGTCCTTCCTCAACCAGCATCCAGCCATCAGCGATGATCGGCAGTTGCGCCATGTCGGCACCGGCAACGCGCTGCATGCCCGGGGCGAAAGCGCCCACGAGCGCTTTGGCGTTCTTGATCAGCAGGCGCGGCATCGGGACAAAGAAAGGCAGCCACCTCCACCCGCTACTTTCGCCGACCCGTAATCACGGATGCCCCTCTCATGCCCGGCAACAGCATCGGCCTGCTTTTCCGCCTTACCACCTTCGGTGAGAGCCACGGTGCGGCCATTGGCGGCGTGGTGGATGGATGTCCCGCCGGACTGAAGCTCGATCTCGATGCGGTTCAACTTGAACTGGATCGCCGGAGGCCGGGCAGTACGTCCTTGGGCACTGCGCGCGATGAGGCCGATCGCGTGGAATGGCTCAGCGGGATTCATGAGGGCATCACCTTGGGCGCGCCCATCGCCTTTCTCATCCGCAACCGCGATGCGCGCAGCAGCGATTACGATGCGTTGAAGGACATCTACCGTCCGGGCCACGCCGACTACACGTGGGAGGGCAAGTACGGCCTGCGCGATCATCGTGGCGGCGGCCGCAGCAGCGCACGCACCACGGCGGCCTGCGTGGTGGGTGGCGCCATTGCGCGCCAGCTGATCGCGCGCAATGGGATTGCCGTGCAGGCGTTCGTGAGCCGGGTGGGCGATGTGATACTGGAGACCATGCCGGCCGACCTCAGTGCCACGTGGGCGAATGCTGCACGATGCCCGGATAGCGCTGTGGCCGATCGCATGAAAGCACTGATCGAAGCGGTGCGCGCTGAGGGCGACAGCATAGGCGGCATCGTCTCATGCATGGCTACAGGGATGCCCATTGGCCTGGGCGAACCGGTCTTCGACAAACTCGATGCGGACCTCGCCAAGGCCATGCTCTCGATCAATGCGGCGAAGGGCTTCCAGATCGGCAGCGGGTTCGCCAGTGCGCGCATGCGCGGGTCCGAGAACAACGATGATTTGCATTTGGGTCGGGTTGACGAGGACATGCAGGGGCTCCCCGAAGGCGCGCGCGTGCAGCGGCCAGCGGTCCGTTCGCGCACCAATCACGCTGGCGGCAGTTTGGGCGGCATCTCCAACGGCGAGGACCTGGCTTTCGAAGTGGCCTTCAAGCCGCCCGCCACCATCGGCAAGGCGCAGCGTACCGTGAACAAGGACCTTGAGGAAGTGGTGCTGGAGGCCAAAGGGCGCCACGATCCCTGCGTGGTGCCGCGCGCGGTGCCCATCGTAGAGGCCATGGCCTGCATGGTGCTGGCCGATCACGTGCTGCGGCAGCGCACTGCGCGGATGGCAGCCCTCGGCGCGGTCTGATAACTTGCCCCGCTATTCGGGCATGCCACGCGTCACGGTCCTCATCACCCTTTACAACAAAGGGGCTTTCGTGGAGGAAGCCGTTCGCAGCGTACTGGCTAGCGACTACAAGGGCTTCGAGGTGCTCGTGATCGATGATGGCAGCACCGACCAGGGGCCTGAACGCGTGAGCGCGATCGGCGATGCGCGCATCAGGCTGGTGCGGAGCGACCGGAACACGGGCAGGCCTGCGGCCGCGAACCGCGGATTCGATGCCGCGCAGGGCGAGTACGTCGCAGTGCTCGATGCCGATGACGTGATGCGTCCTGAGCGCCTCTCTCGCCAAGTGGCCTTTCTCGATTCCCATCCGGACATCGATGCGGTGGGCAGCGCCATGAGCGTCTTCGGGTCGAAGCAAGAGTTCTGGTCATGGCCCGCTGATGACCGCTTGGGCCGGAGCAAGCTGCTCTTCGGTGACCCGGTCTGTTACGGCACCACCATGTTCCGTAGAGCCACGCTCGATGCGAATGCCCTGCGCTGTGATGAGAGTTGGCGCTCACCAGGCATGGATTTCCTCTTCTTGCTGCGCTGCGCGGCGCACATGCGCTTCGCGAATCTTCCAGAGCCCCTTACGCACTATCGCTTCGGTGAGCAGAACATGCGTCATGGGCACGACCCTTTGGAGGTGAAGGCCCGCATCTATGCTGGTGCTTTCCGCATCCTGGGCATCGAAGCGGGGGAGGAGGAGATCCGATTGCAGCTCATGCTTCATCGGCTCTTCAGGCGCGTGCCGGATGCGGCTGATGTGGTCTCCCTTGCGAACTGGATCGCATGGCTGAAGGCCTGGAACCGTGAAACGGGCCACTTCCCCGAGGATGGCTTCGAAGCTGAATTGGATCGGCGATACAGACGCCTGTTCTTCCTCATCGCCGACCGCAGGGTCGTTGCTCCAATCGCCCACATGCGTCACGGCGCGGGATTCACGGTTGGCAACATCGCGTACTTGATCAAGGTCCTGCTGCGCCGGTTGCTCGGTTGGCGCCCTGACGAATCGGCTACGCCGGCGAGCCAGGTTCCTGAACCCGTTCGCGGTTCGCATATCGCCGCGCTGAACGCATGAGCCGCGCGCATCGCAAGCAGTTCATCGGTATGCCGCTCAATGCGGATACGCAGGACCTGTATCATGTGCGCACTGCGATCCAGCGAGCACTTACCGGCGCGCTGCCCAAGCTGCAAGGCGCCTTCCTCGATGTAGGTTGCGGCGTGATGCCGTACCGCGAGATGATCCTGAAGGGCAGCCAGGTTGATCGCTACATCGGGATGGACCTGCCTGTGAATGATGAGGCCAAGTACAAGACCATCAGGCCCGACATCACTTGGGATGGCCTAGGCATACCGATGCCCGATGCCAGCGTGGATTGCGCCATGGCCACGGAGGTTCTTGAGCATTGCCCCGATCCGCTTGCCGTGCTGAAGGAGATTGGCAGGGTGATGCGGCCAGGGGGGCACCTTGTGCTCACGGTGCCCTTCCTATGGCCATTGCACGATGCGCCCTACGACGAGCATCGCTACACGCCGTTCGCCTTGGAGCGCCTGCTCCGTGGCGCCGGATTCATCGATGCCGAAGTGCGCGCGAGCGGCGGCTGGGATGCCAGTCTCGGCCAGATGATCGGCCTTTGGGTGATGCGGCGCCCGATGCCTCCTTTCATCCGCACGGTGCTCAAGTGGATGTCGTACCCGCTCGTTCGCTGGCTCTTCCGAAGGGACAGGGCCCCGAAGGGCGCTGAGCTCGATTGGGTGATGATCACTGCGATGAGTGCCATGGCGCGCAAAGCGCAATAGTGCAGCATGCTCCCCCGGATCACGCTCATCACCCCCAGCTACCAACAGGCCGCATTCCTGGATGAGTGCATGAGGTCCGTGCATGATCAGGATTACCCGGACCTGGAGCACATGGTGGTCGATGGCGGTAGCACGGATGGCTCTGTCGCGATCATTGAGTCGTTTGCGGCGAAGCTGGCCTGGTGGTGCAGTGAGCGCGACCGAGGGCAGAGCCATGCACTCAACAAGGGACTGGAGCGCGCAACCGGAGCCGTGTTCGGCTGGATTAACAGCGACGACCTGTTGCTCCCGGGAGCGCTCTTGATGGTCGGACAGGCCTTCGCATCGGATCCCGACTTGGTGGTGCTCACCGGTGTGCGGCTGAAGCGGCTCATGGATGGAACGGAGTACCGCATGGGAGTCGATGATCCTGCCGATCCGGATAAGCTGTTCACCGCGCCGCATGTGAACCAACAATGCACCTTTTACCGCATGGATGCCGTGCGCGAGGCCGGGTTGATCGAGGAGCGGCTTCATTGCGTGATGGATTACGAGCTCTGGCTCCAAGTGCTGTTCCGCAAGGGGACCAACGGGCTTCGTATCGTGCCTTGGGAGCTCGCTGTTTTCCGCGCGCAAGCGGAGAGCAAGTCCATTGTGCAGAAGAAGGCTTTTCTCGATGAGCAAGCCGCTATCCTGGCCCAGATGTGCTCGGACATGGGCCTTGACAACCTGGCGCGCGTCCTAGCGATTGGGCATGACCTGCCCGTTGGCATCAGGGGCGTGCCGCTGCGCCCCAAGCACCGCGCGTTGGTGCGCTCCATGGCTGTGGCATTCCTCCTCAAGTGGCACTTCATGATTTTCTCACGGCGCGACTTCAGCATGATGCAACGGTTCCGGAAGCTCGGCATCGGCCTTGGGCCTCTCGATGAAGAGCAACGATCGCAGCTGCGGATTCTCGACGAGCAGCTCCGTGCCGATAGTTGGTTGATGTTCCGCATCAGGCGCAAATGGGATCACTTATTCGGATGAGGGTCAGCGTGGTCATACCGCTCTACAACAAGGCGCCTTACATCAAAGAGTGCTTCGAGAGCATCTTATCGCAATCGTACAGCGATTTCGAGGTCATCGTGGCCGATGACCGCAGCACGGACAACAGCATGGCCGTGCTCTCCGAGATCCGCGACCCTCGCTTGCGGGTGGTCCAATGCGAGCGCAACCTCGGGCCTGCCGGCGCTGCGCAACGGGCCATGGACCTGGCCCAGGGCGAATACATGATCAGGGTGGATGCCGACGATATCTGCCTGCCGGGCCGCTTCGAGAAGCAGGTCGCCTTCATGGATGCCAATCCGCTGGTGGGCGCCAGTGGTGGTCATCTGCAGCTCTTCGGCGCCGAAACCGACCTGTGGCGTTTCCCGGTCGGAATGGACCAATGCCGCGCCGAGGTGCTCTTCGGCAATCCTATCGCGCAGCCCGCCAGCATCATGCGCACGCGCACGCTCCGCGACCATGCTGTGCGCTTCGAGGACGATTGGCCGCGGATCGGGGAGGATTGGATCCTCTGGTCAAAGCTCATCGCCCATGCCGGTTTCGACAACATCGATGAACCGTTGATCCTCTACCGGCGCGGGGAGCAGAACAGCAGCCATGGCCACAGGCGGGCGACATACCGCGAGACCATACTCCGGCATGTGTTCAAGAACCTCGACGTGCCTTTCACGGATCGCCAGCTGGAATCGCACCTGATGGGGCTCCGTTCCTTCAAGCAGTCGCCCACGCGCGCCAGGTTGATCGGGTTCAAGCAATGGCTCACGGATCTGCGTGCGATGAATGAGGCACGGCACCTGTTCCCGGCTGCTGCCTTCGACAAGCGCCTGGAGCGCGCATGGAACGATGTCTTCTTCGCGCTCGTTACTGACGATGCCCGTTTGGCACTCACGCATTACATGCTCAGCGAGCATCGGAACCCCGCGCGCCTGAGCTACTTGTTCAAGAGCCTTGTCGGAAGGTTCATCGGCAAAGGGTCATGACCAGCGATCAGGGTCTTGCCGAATCATGAGGCTTTCAGTCGTCATACCGGTCTTCAACAAGGCGCCTTGGCTCCGTGAGTGCATCGACAGCGTCTTGGCGCAGTCCTTTCAGGATTTCGAGCTGATCGCCGTTGATGACCGCTCCACGGATGACAGCCTCGCCATACTGCGCTCCTATTCCGATCCGCGCATCCGCATCATCGCCCTTGATCGCAATCTGGGTCCGGCCGGTGCCGCGCAGCGCGGGCACGATGCCGCGGTCGGCGAGTACATCGCGCGCGCCGATGCCGATGACGTGCTGCATCCCGAACGCTTGCAGCAGCAGGTGCGATTCATGGACATGAACGCGGAGGTGGGCGCCAGCGGCACATGGATGGAGTTGTTGCATGAACCGGGCGTCCTTCGGCGTTCCCCCCAGCACGATCAGCAATGCCGAGCGGAGTCGCTCTTCCGCATCCCCATCTTCCAGCCCACGGCCATCTACCGGCGCAGCACGCTCCTGGAGAACGGCATCCGCTACGATGATGAGTGGCCGCGCTATGGTGAGGATTGGCTTTTCCAGCTCCGGCTGCTTGCCGTAACGCATGTCGAGAACCTGACAGTGCCGCTGGTGCGCTACCGATTGGGCGCGCAGAACGTGAGTGCCGCGCGTGACCCCTTACCGGGCCTTCGTCGCGTGTTCCGTGCCGTGCTCAAGTTCCATGGCCTTCCGCATGGCGACGAGGAGCTCCGCTGGCATCTGCCGGTCGCCGGTGCCTTTCCAGAACCCCTGCGCGCTGGCGACATCGGCACGCTGAAACACTACCTGCGGGCGCTTGAGGTCCAAGCGAAGGAGCAGCGCATCTCCACCAGCGAGGCGATCGAAAGCGCGGTCCAGCGTGCTTGGAACGATCTCGGTTACCAGATGCCGCGCTTCGGGACTGCCGCTGTGATGGCCTATCTCCTTCGCGATCACCAGCCCACCTTGGCCAAGTGGCGCTACCTTCTCTCATCGGTGCTGAAGGGCAAGCGCTACGAACCGAGGACCGAGCGCATCCGGTAGTTCTACTTTGCGAGCATGAAGGCCGCCGTGGTGATACCCTGCCATAACGTGGCCGCACTCGTGCCGCGCGCCATCGCTTCCGTGCGCGATCAGGGCATCGCCGGGCTGGAGGTGATCGCGGTGGATGACGCGAGCGAGGATGGAACACTGGAGGCCTTGCGCGCCATTTCGAGCGACGCTTACGTGAAGTTGCGCGTGATCGCATTGACCAAGCGCAGCGGTGCCTGTGCGGCACGCAATGCCGGTCTGGCCGCCACCGATGCCGAATGGGTGCAGTTCCTCGACGCCGATGATGCGCTGCGTCCCGGGAAGATCCTCCGGCAACTGGCCATCGCGCAGCGCGACAAGGCCGATGCGGTCGCTGGGGCCTACATCAACCGGTATGAGGATGGGCGGATCGATGAGGAGGTTCGGCCACTCGGGGGCGATCCGTGGATGGCGCTCGTGCGAACGCGCATCGGCACCACCAGCGCCAATCTTTTCCGGCGGCAAGCCGTGCTCGATGCGGGCGGCTGGGATAAGGGCCTGCGAAGCAGCCAGGATTACGAGCTGCTCTTCCGCATGCTGAAGCGCGATGCGGTGATCGCTTGGGACATGGAGCCGGGCTGCGAGGTGCTCAAGCGTGCGCGCGGCTCCATCAGCCGCACCGATGAGCAGGCGAATTGGCTGCGGTACATCGAGCTGCGCCGCGCCATGCGTGATCATCTGGTCGCGATCGGCCCCGGGGCCCATGCGGCCGCTATCGCCGCTGCCGACCAATACCTCTTCATGCGCCATCCGCGTACTTTCGGCGCATGACCGGCGCGCCGCTTTCGAAGCCTTCGATCGATTGCTTCCTCAAGGATTCGTGCCTGAGGCCAGCCGCGCCACTTCTGCGAACTACCTGCTCCTGTTCCGAATGCTGGGATTCCGCTGGGCTGAACGACTGGCGGGCATCAAGGACGCATTGATTGGCCGATGATCCGATCGCGACAGGACCTCATCCATTACCTCGAAGCGGATCGCATCGGCCTGCGGCGAGCAGGCGCATGGCCCACGCGCTACGATGAGGTGTGGCGGTTCCAGCGCCTGTTGCGCAAGGTCGAATACCTGCACAACACCGGAGCCAACACGTGGCTGCGCCGCTATTGGAGCTGGCGTTTGCACCGGCAGAGCGTGCGCTGCGGATTCGAGATTCCCTTGAACACTTTCGGGCCCGGGCTTTCCATCGCGCACCGCGGCACCATCATCGTTCATCCTGATGCACGCATCGGTGCGAACTGCCGCATCCATGTCGATGTGGTGATCGGAACGCGTCCGGGACCACCACCAGAACCTGCTCCGCGCATCGGCGACAACTGCTACATCGGCCCCGGAGCCAAGATCTTCGGCGATGCGGTGCTTGGGCCGAATCTGGTGGTGGGTGCCAACAGCGTGGTGAACACCTCATTCCCCGAAGGGCGCATCACCATCGCCGGCGCTCCGGCCAAGAAGATCAGTGACACGCCGAGCGACCAGTACATCATCGCCACGCGTGCAGCATCATGAAGCATTTGATGGTCGTTGTGGGCACACGCCCCAATTTCATGAAGGTCACGCGTCTCAAGGAGGTGGCGCGCCGGTATGGTGGGCTTAGCATCCAGCTCGTGCATACCGGCCAGCATGCTGATGACCGCATGAGCACCGTGTTCTTCGATCAATTCGGCTTACGGCCGGATCGGATGCTATCCGTTCCGGAGGGGACTCCGGCCGCGCGCATGGGCCATCTGATCCTCGCGCTGGAGCCGGTCATGCAGGAAGCGCGCCCCGATGCCGTGATGGTGGTGGGCGATGTGGACAGCACCTTGGCCGCAGCTATCGCCGCGAATAAGCTGAACCTTCCGCTGGTGCACTTGGAGAGCGGCTTGCGCAGCCGCGATCTGGGCATGCCGGAAGAAGTGAACCGGATCCTTACGGATCGGATGGCCGGCTTGCTCCTCACCACCGAGCCAAGCGGCGCGGAGAACCTGATTGCTGAAGGGATCTCGCCCGAGCGCATCTGCATGGTGGGCAACACCATGATCGACACGCTCGTGGCCTTCGATGATGGCATCCAAGGCTCCGATGTGCTGCATCGCCTCGGATTGCGCGGGAGCGGCCACGCCCTGATCACCATGCACCGCCCCGGCAATGTGGATGAGCCGGCAGCGTTGGCTCGCGTCGTGGAACTGGTCTGCATGGTGGCCGATCGTTTCCCGGTGGTGTTCCCGGTGCATCCGCGAACAGCCCGGAACCTGCAGCTGCATGGCCTTGCGGAGAGGTTGGCCTGCAAGCCGGACATCACCTTATGCGATCCGTTGGGCTACTTCGATTTCCAGAAGCTCGTGGCCACCAGCGCCGTGGTGATCACCGATAGCGGCGGCATCCAGGAGGAGACCACCTTCCGCGGCATCCCCTGTCTCACCTTGCGGCCTAGCACCGAGCGACCCATCACCATCACAGAGGGCACCAACGAACTCATCACCTTCAATCTCGACGAGCTTGATCGCTCGCTGGAACGGATCATGCGCGATGAGTTCAAGAAGGGCAAGGTGCCGCACCTTTGGGACGGCCATGCCACCGAACGCGCGGTGGAGGCACTCATGCGCTGGCTGTGATCATCTACCTCACCTACAACGATCAGCCCAGCGGCGTTTATTGGAGCCAGGTCACCGATGTGGTGGACCACCTGAACGCCTTGGGCGGCGACCGTGTGCGTCTGGTCGCGCTCGTATCGTTGCGCGGGTACTTGCGTTCACGGAAGCGCATCCGCGAGCGGGTGCCCGATGCCCTGGTGCTGCCCATGGTGCCGCGCCAGCATAATTGGAAGGTGAACTGGGTGTGGCTCTGGGTCCTATGCCATTGGCTGCACCCCACCGGGATCATCGGCCGTGGGATCTTCGCCACGGCGCTCGGTCTGCGCATGCGCGACCGCGGCCTGGTGCAAGAGGTCTGCTTCGATGCACGCGCGGCTTACGGGGCGGAATGGCAGGAATACCGCGTCATAGACGACGACCGCCTGATCGCTGAGTGCGTTGAGCTCGAGTGTGATGTCGTTGCGCGCGCCGATCTGCGGATGGCGGTGAGCGAAGCGCTGGTAGCGCATTGGCGGAGCGCGCTCGGCTACGAAGCCACGCGCCAGATCGTGATTCCGTGCACCTTGGGAAGGAGTGTGGAAGCGTTGCCGGAGCGTCATCGGAATGGACTGCGGGCCGAACTGGGCTGGGGACCGGATGACACCGTCCTGGTGTATTCAGGGACCGCTGTGGGCTGGCAATCGCTGGAGCTTGCCGAGCGGGTGGTTGTTCCCTGGCTGCAAGAGGATCCGAAGCGTCGCATGGTCTTCCTCAGCACGGAGCACCCTGTCATTGAGCGCATGACAGCGCGTTTCCCCGGGCAGGTGACCCAGCGCTGGGTGAGGCATCAGCAAGTGCGCGCGATCCTGCAGGATTGCGATCTGGGCCTGCTCTTGCGTGACCAACGCATCACCAACCGCGTGGCCTCGCCGACCAAGTTCGCCGAGTACTTGAGCGCAGGCTTGCCTGTGGCGATCTCCGATGGCGTCGGCGATTTCAGCGCGATGGTGCGCGAACATGGATTGGGCCAGGTGCTCGCGTTGGGCGATGAGCTCAACATGGCGCGGCCGTCAGCTGATGAAGTCGACCGCTTGATGGCCTTTGCCAAGGACCATTTCACCAAGGAGGTATTCAATGCCCACTACATGCTCGTGAAGGCGTGCATGGCCGCTGAGCCCATGATCCCGGCACCCTCGCCCTTCGGGTGGTACCCAGACGGTGCACCGTTGGTCTCCATCATCGTCCCGAGCTTCAACAAGCAGGGCTTCATCGGCGATATGGTGCGCTCCGTGCAGGCGCAGACCGATCCACGCTGGGAGCTCATCGTGGTGGACGATTGCAGCACGGACGGGACCGTGGCGATGCTGCAGCGCATGGCTGACATGGATCCGCGCATCTCGGTTGTGCCGTTGGCGGTGAACCGCGGTGCGAACCATTGCCGGAACATCGGCATTGCCAAAGCGCGAGGCGCGTACATCATCTTCCTCGATGCCGACGACTTACTGGCGCGGCACTGCATGGAGAGGCGCATCGCCGTGATGGAGGGCAGTGGGCTCCATTTCGCGGTGAGCACCATGGAAGTGTTCCGGGAAAAGCCTGGAGACCATGGCCAGCGCTGGGTGCCGCTCACGCGCGACGCTCTGGCCGATTTCTTCAAGCACAAGCTGCCTTGGCAGACCATGCAGCCCATCTGGGATCGAGCCTTCCTTCAACGCATGGGCGGCTTCGATGAGGCCTTCAGCCGCCACCAGGATGTGGAACTGCATACCCGTGCCTTGCTCATGCCCGGCGTGCGCTACCGCCTGCGCGATACGGCGCCCGACTGCTACTACCGAATAGCCGAAGAGCGGAAGGTGCTGGATCCACGCCGATTGCTGTCCAGCTTCGCTGAATCAGCGGTTCGCTATCACCGCAAGTTCCTGGCAGATGCCGCACGGCTCGGGAAGGCCGGACTGCTCACGGGCATCATACACCGCACGTATCTGCAGATGCTGCTATACGCCAAGCTCGGCCGCATTGAACCCAAGGTGCTAACCGAATTGGAGAGCCTGCTCCTGGTGCCGGAGCTGACCGCTGAGCTTCCAGTCATGAAACGCGGCCTGCTGCGCATCACGCGGTGGTACAACCTGCTGCCCATACGATTGCCCGGCGTGAACCTCCTGCTCTATCGCCTGCTCATCGCAGGCCGCTGAGCCAACCGCGCACGCGATTGGCCATCGAGAAGCCGAGGCAGGAATGCAGCAGCAGGTAGCCCTTCCCCGTGGCAGATGATGCCGTTGGGGAGAAAGCACGCGGCAAGTGGGCGCGGTAAAGATCAACCGCCTCTTCGGGTGAGAACGGGTAGAGTGTCCGGATGCTATCGAAGAGGACTTGGTGGAAAGGCGCCAGATCAACATCAGGGCTGTTGGCCTTCAGGTGCTCGATGATCCGAAGGCGCAGCGCGATGTAGCGACGCCATTTGGCAGCAGGATCGGAGGTGCTCACACTGCCGCCTGCTTGCAGATGCACCGTGGTCCGCGGTTCCGGATCGCGGCACACGCGGGCGCCGGAGGCCAGCATGCGCAGCATCAGGTCATACTCCTGACTGCTGCGCATCGCCTCGTCCCAAGCGCCTGCGCGGAGCACGGCCTCCCGTTTCCAGAAGTTGTTCGGTGTGCCGCCCATGCGGTGCTCGGCCAGGTCGATCCAAGGGTCGGGCGATCCGGGCTTCAGGATATCAAGCCCCTCCAGCTCGCCGCTGGGCTTCATGATCCGCGCGCTGCCGACCACCAGATCGCATGCGGTGTTGGCCAGCGCCAGCTCGAGGTGCCGCTGGATCTTGTCCGGTGCGATCTCATCATCGGCATCCATGAATTGGATGTACGCGCCGCTGGCTGCTTCCAGGCCTCTGTTGCGCGCCGCGCATGCACCGGCATTGGCTTGCCTGATCACGCGCATCGGGTACGGAGCGGAGCGCGCTGCCTCTTCGAGCTGCGCAGCTGTTCTGTCGGAACTGCCATCATCAACGGCAATGAGTTCCAAGGGCCGATGGGTCTGCGCGAAGAGGCTCGCGAGGCAGCGGCTCAGGTGCCGTTCGGCATTGTAGCAGGGGAGGACGATGCTGACCTGCATGGGGCGGGCGAAAGTAGCCGCGCTTCACCAGGGGGTGCGCTACACGCGCCCCGCCTACTTTCGCGGCATGGTGGAACGCGTGCTCATCACCGGCGGTGCCGGATTCATCGGCTCCGCTCTGGGCGAGCATCTGAAGGCCTCTGGCAAGGAGGTGTGGGTGCTGGACGACCTGAGCTTCGGCACTCGTGCGCTGGCCCCCGTGCCCGATGAACGCTTCCTCCGCATCGATATCCGGAATCGCGCTGCGGTGCAGCGGACCATCGCGATGGCTGCCCCGCAACAGGTGCTTCACTTGGCCGCCATCCACTTCATACCCTATTGCAATGCGCATCCGGTCGAAGCGGCGGACATCAACATCAACGGCACCATCAACGTGCTCGATGCCTGTGCCACAGCGGGCAGCGTGAACCAAGTATTCGTGGCGAGCACGGCAGCGGTATATCCGATCGCTGAAGGCGCCGTGAATGAGGAGCATCCGACAGGCCCGCTCGACATCTATGGCATCACCAAGCTCGCAGCCGAGCGGATCGCAAGCGAATTCTGCCTGCGCACCGGCATCCCCACCATCATCGGGCGTTTCTTCAATGCCTTCGGGCCGAACGAGACCAATCCGCACCTGATCCCGGAGATCCAGCGGCAGGTGCGTGCAGGCCGGCGTGTGCTGAGCCTTGGCAATTTGGAGCCCAAGCGCGACTTCATTCACACGAGCGACATGGCGCGCGCGATGGGGGCCCTGCTCGATGGCGGATTCAGCGGTTGCGAAGTATTCAACATCGGCCGTGGGATCGAGTACAGCGTGCTGGAAGTTGTGCAAGCCTTTGAGCGCGTGCTCGGAGAACCGCTCAGTATCGAGGTGGATGAAGCCCGCGTTCGGAAAGTGGAGCGCATGCACCTGCTAGCCGATGTCGGCAAGCTCAAGCGCCGCACCGGTTGGGAGCCGCGCTGGAGCATCGATGAGGGCGTGGCCTCCCTGCTCACCGAACCGCTGCTGGAGTGGAAGGGCGCGCACGCCTGAGCTACGGATGAGCATACGCGCATTGCACATCGCCCTTTGCACCGATGGCGTGTTCCCCCATGCCATGGGCGGCATGCAGCGGCATTCGAGGC
>JADIYA010000017.1 GCA_016705545.1 Flavobacteriales bacterium | reverse complement strand
GGAAGGGGAACCATTCGTTGTCGGTGACGCCGGCCTAGAATTTCATGCGGTGTGAAGCTACCGATGCCTGTTGAATACCTGCTCTATGCAGCTACGCACCGGCTTTCGTGCGCCGTATCTTGCAGCCAATGGAACGCACCGTACGCATCGTGCCGCTGAAGTCTAGCGCAACCGACCGGGCCTACTGGCAGCGGCAGCCGGTGGAAGCGCGGTTGGCCGCGATCGAGTTCCTTCGTCAACAGTTCATGGGTCCAACACATGCTGAGCAAAGACTTCAAAGAGTTTGTCGCGTTGCTCCAAAAGCATGATGCGGAGTACATGATCGTCGGCGGTTATGCCGTGGGCGTTCACGGCTACCCGCGATATACGGGCGACCTCGACGTCTGGCTCAACCCGACCGGACCGAACGCCGAGCGCGTGTTGCGTGCGATCACGGATTTCGGTTTCGGTTCTTTCAAGCTCACCGTGGCCGACCTGACCAAGGAGGGCAACGTCATCCAGTTCGGCCAGCCTCCCTTGCGCATCGATCTGCTCACCTCAATTGATGGCGTGACGTTCGATGCATGCTATGCTAATCGCAAGGAGGTGACTTTCGATGGCTTGGCCATGAACTTCATCGGCTACCATGACCTGGTGACGAACAAGAAAGCCACTGGTCGTCACCGTGATCTCGACGACGTGGAGAACATGGAACCGGATTAGTTCCCGTTCGACTTCCGGAAGATCACCTCATCCAAGCCGCGTCGCGAGGAAGGGGAACTGTTCATTGTCGGTTACGCCGGCCCAGAATTTCATGCGGCGTGAAGCTGCCGATCGCCAACGGAACGCACCCTCGTCCGGGGCTTTGGTAGAATGGCCGGACCGAAGCGGCCCACGACTACGCGCCTACCTTGTGCACCACCCCAACCACCATGCGCCTTTCCCTTCTTGTGGTGTTCTGCATCGTGCTGCAAGAACCTTCGCTGTTTGCACAGACCGTTCGATCGGTGCGCCTCATGGACCTGCCGTGGCCCGAAGCCGAGCGCGTACTCGACAGCAGCGATGTGGTGCTGATCCCGCTGGGCGCGGGGTGCAAGGAGCATGGGCCGCACCTGCCGCTGGCCACCGATCACTTGCAAGCCACCTGGTTGACGGAGCGCGTGATGGCGGCGCGCTCCGTGGTGGTGATGCCGGAGATCAACTACGGCTACTATTACTTCTTCACCAACTTTCCCGGTAGCACGACCTTGCGCTATACGGCATCGCGCGACATGGTGGTGGACATCTGCCGGGGGCTTGCGGCCTTCGGACCGAAACGCTTCTACATCATCAACATCGGCATCAGCACCTTGCCGGTGCTGCGCGCAGCAGCGACGCAACTGGCGGGTGAAGGCATCCTCCTGCATTTCACCGACCTGCATGCTCCAGCGATGATGGGTCTGAAGAAGGAGCATTGCACGCAGCTTGAGGGCACCCATGCCGATGAGGTGGAGACCTCGTTGATGTTGCACATGCATCCGGACCAGGTGGACATGTCGAAGGCGGTGAAGGAATATGGCCCACGTAAGGGATCGGGCATCATGCAACGCACAGCGGATGCTCCCGGCATGTATGCGCCCAGCGGGATCTATGGCGATGCCACCTTGGCCACGCCCGCCAAGGGCAGGATCCTCACGGAAGGTCTGCTGCGCATGATCCTGTCCGACATCGATTCGTTGCGCAGCGCATCCGCTCCTCCTGCGGAGACCGATACCTCACTTGCGGAGTTCGTTGGCAGTTACCGCTCAGCCAAAGGCGATGAGGTGAAGGTGACGAACGCCGACAACACCTTCACGTTCACAACTGCCAAGGGCTTTACCACCGTGCTGCACCGGGTGGCGGGCGACCATTTCGCGGGTTTCACCGCCGATGTGCGCTTCACGCGCAATGATGCCGGACAGGTCACGGGCATTGAGGCGCTGCAAGCCAACGGCTCAGGAATGGTCGCGATGCGTGTGATGGACTGACCTTGTCGCGGTTCCTTCGTTGCCCTTGCGCAACGGGTTGACGCGGGCTGCCGATGGCTGCGTGCGCATCATCGCATCGCGGCCCGGTTCACTGCGCCCCTGCGCAGGTCTCCGCCACCTGGATGGACAGGGCGATGGCCTCGTCGGTGCGCATCCTCCGGCCTGTCTCCAGCTCTCGGTCCTTTCGATCGGCTTCGAGCGAGGCGCTGAGCCGCGCCTTCACATCTTCGTGCAGCACGCGATCGGTGCTCCAGAAGGTGTAGCCGATGTCCGCGGCCAATCCTTCGGCCGAGCCCAGCAAGCGTGCAGCCGTCACCAGATCCCCGCGATCATGCGCCAGCAGGGCGAAGCAGAGCATGGCGGCGCACGCCAGGGCATTGTCGCTGGTACGCCGCGCGCGATCCAGGCAGGCATTGAAGCCTTGGAGGCTGCGCTCCCTGCGGCCGAGCTGGAAGCTCGCATAGCCGATGCCCCACCACGACCAACCGCTCAGGGGGATCATGCGGGTGGCATCGAATACGCGCACGCTCGCTTCGTAACTCTCAAGGGCGTCGGCGCTATTGCCCTGCACCAGGAGCAGGTTGCCACGTTGCAGCAGGTACATGGCTTCACCCGATCCCGCCTTGTGGCGTGCGGCGATCGGGCGCGCGCGATCGAGGATCTCTTCCGCGCGCTCGATGTCACCCGCTGCGATGCACGCTTCGCAGAGGAAGCTGAGCGACATGCATGCATCGAAATCGACTCCTGCCGCGTTGGCCTCCTGGACCGCGCGCAACAGGGTATCCTTTGCCTGCGGCAGGCCCTGGCTCAACTGCGAGAGCCCGAGATAGCTCAGCGCCCGCGACAGTTCGGGGCCGTTCCCCGTCCCACCGATCAGCGTCACCGCTTGCTCGAGGAGCGCGGAGGCCGGAGGGAAGGCGCCGGATACCGCAAGGGCCAGTCCGGCGGCGGTGCGCGTGCGGCCCTTCTCCAGGTCGGACAGTTCGGGCACGTCATGTTCGGGGTGGACACCCGCGGCCTCCATCCATGCGAAGGCCTCGGACACCTTGCCGGCGTGCGCCCAATAGCCGCGCAGGTCGGCGATGAGGCGCCAGGCCCGCGCGCGCTCACCGGAAGCCATGAAATGCCAGAAAGCGGCGCGCAGATCGGCCTGCATGGCGTCCATCTGTTCGATCCATGAACCGTTGTCCTCCAGCAGGAGCTTGTGCTCCAGTGCGCCCGCCAGCGCGCCGAAATGCAGCGCGTGCGCGTGCTCCGTCGATCCGCGCTCACCGCTTCCTTCGAGGATCTCCAGCGCGAATTCGCGCACCACCTGCAGCAGCGCGAAGAGCCTGTCGCCCCCGGACCAGGTTGCAGGCGGGAATGCGCGCACCAGCCCCTGGTCCACCAGCTGTTCCAGCGCGGCGAGGGTGGCCACCTCATCAGCCGACCCGCCCACGGCATGCGCATCGGCTGGCGTGAAGCGGTCGGCCATCACCGCTAGGCGGCGGAACAGCGCGCGTGCGCCATCCTCCAGCAGGTCGTGGCTCCAGGCGATGGTGCCGCGCATGGTGCGCTGGCGCTCGGGCAGGTCGCGCGCCCCGCGGGTGAGCAGGGCCAGGGCGTTCTCCATGCGCTGCTGCAGGGCCACCGGCGGCAGCATGCGCGTATGCGCGGCGGCGAGCTCGATGGCCAGCGGGATGCCATCGAGCTTCTTGCAGATGGCGGCGATGGCGCGCACGTTCGCTTCATCGAGCACGATGCCGGCCGAGGCTTCGCGGGCGCGCTGCACGAAAAGATCGACCGACGGGATGGTGAGCAACCCGTCCACGCTGCCGTGCCAGGGATCGAGCGGCTCCTGAAGGGGCGCAAGCGGATATACCTGCTCGCCGCGCACGTGCAGCGGCGTACGGCTGCTCACGACGATGCGCAGCTTCGGGCAATGCTCCAGCAGGTCGGTGAGCAAGGTGGCGGCGGGCAGCACCTGCTCGAAATTGTCGAGCACGAGCAGGAAGCGCTTCTCGCGCAGCACGTCGTTGAGCAGATCGGTGGCGGAGCGCCGCGCATTGTCGAAGGAGCCGAGCGCGCTGGCGATGGCCTCGGCCACGAGCGCCGCTTCCTTGATGGAGGCCAGCGGCACGAACACCGCGCCATCGGGGAAATGGGCGGCGACCCGATGCGCGACCATCAGGCTCATGCGGGTCTTGCCGGTACCGCCGGGTCCGGTGATGGTGACCAGTCCTGCGCCTTCTTGCAGCACGAGCTCGGCGATGGCCTGCAGATCGGCCTCGCGACCGATGGAAGGGCCCCGCAGGGCGGGCAGCGGTTTCAGCGGGATCGCGGCCATCGGCGCTTCGGCCTGCGCATCGAAGCGTTCGGAGAGCAGCACGGCCAGGTCGTTCAGCACCAAAGAGGCGAGTTCCTCCGGTGTGGTGAACTTCTGGTAGGAGATGCGTTCGCTGGCCTTCATCGCAGCGAGCATGGCGGCCAGCCGGGGATCACGCTCGCCGGCGATGGTCTTCACGTAGATGAGCCGTGGGCGGGATCCGCACAGCCGGAACTCGTCCTCCAGCCCGGAGATATCCATGTCCGGCGCCACCCAGCCATAGCTAGCAGCGTAGATACCGATGAAGATGTCGCTCTGCTCCAGATAGGCGCGGTACACCTCCTGTGGTGCATGCGGCCGCGCGCCGCTCTCGAACAGCACAGGGATGAGCGCGAGCCGCTCAATCGCAGACTTCACGGCTTTGCGTTCGGGACCGAGCTCGGCCAGGGTGGAACTGACGAAGACGCGCAGGCGCTGGTCCGGCGTTCGTATCATGGCGGCCTAATCTATTCGAATGATCGGGTTTCGCGGCTTCGCTGTGCGATGGATTCCAGCACACATGCTTCATGGTTGATCAGTCGACGGCGGAGTCACGTTCACCTACGCCCCTATTTCTTCAGCACCGGCAAATCTTCATTGCCAGTGATGAGCACGTCGCCCTTGTCGAGGAGGCATCCAAAGGCGATTTCCAGGAATGAGTGGATCGTCACTGATGGGCTGAAGTGGCATTGGAATGATGGCTCAGGCACGCCTGGGCGCTGTAGTTGGAAATTGATGACACCTGATTATCAGTCTGATAGTTGCAGCCCAATGCCGCCGCCGTGCAGTTGGATGCCTGAGCCGCGCAGATGCACGCATGATCGTGCAACAGGCTGCTGGTGTAGCGCTGTTGAATGCCCTAGTCCCGCACCTTAACTCCGCCGCCGTTCAACCTTGCGAAACTGCGGCACGGCCGAAAGCCAATGCACCTCCGCATGGGTTTTCCGTCTTGCAGGATTCAGCGCATGTTGGCTCATGGCTGTACCCCTCGGCTAAGGTGTTCGAACTGCCTCCCGGCCACAGTGGCAACTTCAAACAGCGCGATGTGCGCGTCAATGGGCCGTTGCGCTTGGCTAGGCGCTGAAGCAACTCAGTACGACCCCGGCACATCCTCTTCCACGCACAGGATGATGTCGGCCTGCTCGAGGCGCTCAGCGAGGAGTTTCTTCAATTGCGCGGCGGAGATGGTGGCGATGATGACCACGTTCAATTCCGGGCGTGCGACCAGAAACATGCGGGGTGCGGGCTCGATCATCCTCCGCTTCTTCCATCTGGGAGGCTGAACACCGACCGTGGCGCCAAGCAGCGGAACTACCGGCTCCGCTCCGCGCAATACCTCCGCTGCTGCGCCACGAAGCCCGGACAGTCATGAACCCGTTTCAGCTTCAAGTGCTCGCGGTTCTTGCGCACGCGCGGCCGCCAACCGAAGAGATGGATCGTCCCGGGGATTCCTTCCTGCACGCCGTAACAGCGCTCGTGCTCGTCGCCATCGATGATCACGCGCAAGGCGATGGTGCTGTGGCCGGGCCAGATGTCGAGCTTGCCGATGCATCTATCCCACTCGGCATCGACCACGCCGGGCTGGCGGCGCAGGAAGGTTGCAAGACGATCGAAGGTCTGCTGGTGCGCGATGTAGGTGGTGGAAGGCGTGGTGACGAGATGCCCTTTGCGCTGGCGGTGCAGTTCCTTCTTGATCCAGCGGTCCAGCGCGTGCTCGCTGCGCCGTGCTCGGGCGAAGCGATCAGCATCCTGTGCCAAGGCAACGCACGGTAGCAACAGGATGATGAGCAGGAGCGATCTCATTCGTTCTTCTGCGCAACAACTCCGGCGTTCGGCAAGGTCAATGGCAGGAAGAGCAGACGAAGCGGGCATAGGCCGGTCGGTACACTTTTCTTCGCGCGAAGTTCGAACCATCCGGCTCCCAATGTGTACAGGCCCGCATGAAGATTGCCTGCGTACTGCTCGGCCTGCTCCCAGCCTGGCTATCCGCACAGCACTGCGGATTCGATTCCTACTCCATCATCGTGGTGCGGCCCCATGCCGAAGGCGATACAGCACTGATCGATGGGTTGCGGATCATGCTCCTCGACAAGGACAATCTGCCAGCCACGGCAACAGGAACGCCGTTCTACCTTTTCCAGCGCAACACGGACCGGCCGACGCAATGGATGCATCCGACCACGTGGAAGCGCCATGGCAAGCGCCAGTTCCCTTTCGCACAGGACAACTACATCCTGGTGGTCCCGAACCACTTCCACATGGAGGATCACCGCGTGCTCGTGCTCGATGAACGGCCAGGCAATGATGGGCCACGCTACCGGCAGCAGTTGCTGCATCTTCACGCCAGCCAATCCCATCGCCTTTGCGGACGCTTCGATGATGAAGTGTACGCTGTGGGGCCCGGAGAGTCCGCTTTCACCCCCGTGAACATCTCACTCTTTGAACGATGAGGTCATTGTTCTTCATTCCCTTGCTGCTCCTGGGTGCTCCAGCCTTCGCACAGCCCGACTTCGACCGCAACTACTGCGGTTTCGCACCGAACGATAGCATCGATATCACCAACGACGGTATTCCGGATCTTCTGGGCAGGGTTTCCGCAGCGGCACGGACGATGAGCCGAGCAGCTCGGGCACGTGCATGCTGCACGTGATGAATCTGCCGGGCACCACGTTCTTGAGTGATTTGGATGGATCGGGTTATCGCCGAACCAAGGTTTGCGCGAAGGGGGAAACCATCCCCCCGCTGGACACTGAACGCCGCGACGACCTCCACATCCCTCGACAGGTCTTTGCCGATGGCTCCATACAAGTGGCCCATTGGGGCTACGGGCACCAGTCGGCGTTGGTAACGGTGATGCCCAACCTCGAGGCCCAGTATTACGTGTTCCGGACAGTGGCGAACGGCACGGCATGGCACGGCTCCTTCAGAGTCGGTCCACCGACCCGGATGGACAAGGTGAACATCCGGGTTGGTGCACTCCTGTTGGCCGATCAGCCCTTTCCGGTTCGCTGATCCGACCCCATCTACCGCGACCTTTGGTACAATACTGCTGAACTTCCAATGAACCGATCGATACTCACGCTCTCCGCGATCCTCCTCTCTTCGATGCTCAACGCCCAGTTCAATTGGCAATGGGCACGACAGCTCACCAGCGAGACCCAACCTTCGGTGGGCGGCCTGGCCGTCGACGCAGCTGGGAATACAGTGGTCTGCGGCAGCTTCTACGGCGAGCTGAACATCGCGGCCCTGCCAGTATTGACGAGCAATGGCCAGAGCGACATCTATGTGGCCATGTTCGATCCCGATGGAACGCCGCTCTGGGTGCGCAGCGCGGGTGGAGCCAACTTCGACGATGCGCTGGACCTGGCGATTGATGGCGAAGGCCGCATCACCATCACCGGATATTTCGAGAGCCCGAGCATTACCGTGGGCGGCACCACCTTGACCAAGCTGGGGAACATGGACATCCTGGTAGCGCAGTACGATGCGACCGGCAATGCGCAATGGGCTAAGCGCTACGGTTGGACGGCGACCAGCGGCCTGGAGTGGGGCCGCGCCATCGTGTCCGATGCCAACAACGACTTGTATGTGGCCGGCCAGTACAAGACCGCGCTGCAAGTGCCGGGGCTGCCGGATCTGCAAGGGTGCAACGGCCGCGAACAGGGATTCCTGATGAAGCTCGACGCCAACGGGAACGGCCTCTGGTCGCTGATGCCGCAATGCACGGGCGATGCCAGCCTCGGGCTTACGACCTGTGATGCCCTGGCGTTGGCACCAGATGGCAGCGTTTATCTCGGTGGCGACTTCCGCGGCGACACGGCCTACTTCGCCACCGACACCCTGCCGAACTTCATGCCCAGCGGGCAGAGTGACGATGCCTTTGTGGTGAAGTACAGCCCAGCAGGCCAAGAGCTTTGGGTGCGCACTTGGGCGGGCACCAACTACGATGAGATCCGATCATTGGCCACCGATAGCGAGGGCAACATCCTGGTGGCCACCACACGCGAAGGCGGCTACCTCATCGATGGGATAGATCTGCCCTTCGCGGGGTCCAACGGCAATTACCGAATGACCCTTTGGAAGATGACCTCCGAGGGTGCCATGCTCTGGGGCCGTCGTGCAGGCGATACCAGCTTCAGCCATGAATTCAACGACCTGGCCGTGGACGCGAACGATCATGTCTGGGCCGGTGGCTTCTTCGAGTCGCGCTGCACGTTCGATGACATCGTGCTGCCGAACAATGGCAACTCCGAGTATTATGGGCTCTTCGTGGCGCACTACGATGCGGATGGCGTGATCCAGGAAGTGTTCGCCGACCGTGCCCAGGGCCCGCGCGGGGTGGGCGAACTCGTTTGTGATGCTTCTGGTGGTCTTTATGTGGCCGGTGCCTACACGGGTTCCATCACCTTCGCACCGCTGACCCCCTTAGTGGGTGATGCATCCTTCCTTGTGAAGAGCGATGACCTGACGACAGGGATGACGACCTCGGTGAGTGATCACACCTGGTCCGTGGCCCCGGTCCCAGCCGATGGGCACTTCGTGATCACCCATCGGGAAGGAGCATCGCTTGATCAGGTTCGTGTGCTCGATGCCATGGGCCGCGAGGTCCTGCGCACCACTGCACAAGCCGGATCGATCACGATCGATTGCGCGGCTTGGGCGCCGGGCAGCTACGTGGTACACTGCGGTGACGGACGTCAACAGATCATCGTGCTGCACTGATGGCACGTTATCGCCAGCATCCGATGCTTTCGTCGAGGGCCATGATCCTCACGCTGGCCTTCGCGCCCCTGTTGCATACTGCCCATGCCCAAGCCGACCGCATCATTCCTGGTCCTCCGCCTGATGAATACGTGGACGTGACCGGCGATGGCAGAGCGGACCTGCTGATCACCACCCGAACGATCCACATCTCCGATCCGGAGCAACCCGGCTACTTGGGCAAGCACCTGTTGGGCGTGCGCACGCTCAGTGGCAACGCCATCCTGATGTGGAACACGCCCAGCAATCAACGCTGGTACACGCTGGAGGACAGCACACGGCTCGACACCGGCCTGCTCGCCGCACGCATCCACTTCAAGCAATTGAGCTGGACCGATGAGGACCACCCCACGGAATTCTGGCTGCTGGAGCGCCCGTTCGGCCCGGCGATAACGAAGGACCAGGACGGTTGGTACGGCACGGGCGACCATCACGACGGGCTCACGCTGGTTATGCGCAGCGCCAATGAACGCGGGACGAGCGTCGCGGCCTTCGAATTCGAACTCCCGTATCCCCATGGTCGAGTGACGATCAAGACGAAGCATGTGGTGCATGTACCGAACGGCTATGGTGAGGAAGGCGACCTCATCGTGCTGAAGCGCGAACCCGAGGAACCGCCCTTCGACTTCGGCCATGAACCAGCGGAGCCGCAGGTGATGGTGCCGCCGGGTGTGGCTCCGGATGAGGTGGTCGACATCCACGACGATGAGGTGGATGATCTGGTGATCAGGTCCATGGATGAGCACTGGCACGGAACAGGCGGATCCGGGTATTACGTGCGCGGCATCTCGCCCCTGCCGGGCACGGCCATCCTCATGACGAACACACGCTGGGGCACTTGGGGTCCGTTCACGCTGACCGAGGTTGATGAACTAACGCCGGAGCACCTGACCATCGGCCTGAAGAGCGGAACCATGCGGTGGACTGCATCTGGGGGTGAGCGCGTGTTCATCGAAATGCTGCGCCACCCGCATGGCATGGACGGCGCCGCAACGGAATGGTCCGCCACCCCCGCTGCTTCCGCCGGCTACCTTGTGTACCGCACCACCTCACACGGGCGGGTTCACATCGGGGCGATGGAGATCGTGTACTCGCTGCCCGGTGGTGAGCTCGGTGTTCGACCGCAGAATTGGGTGGAGGAAGGACAGGTGCTGGAGGTGCGTTGAGCGTCATGCGCGCAGCGCGCTGTACCCACGTCATCCGCGTGCCTGCGCACCAGGCTGGCAGGTCATCAACACTTGTTCACCGAGGTGCGCTCCACGTGCACGTGCAGGAATTCGACGGCCGTGGTGATGCCGGCATCGGTGAGCAGCCGGCGCACGAGCGTGATGGCATCGGCCTTCTCCTGGATGGACGGGCGCTCGAGGCGCAGCACGATGATGCCCGCGCGTTGGCAGCTGTATTCGATGTTGGCACCGGTTTCCTTGCCCACGCGGAGGGCGAAGCGCTGCCACGCCTGCACGTCAACACCAGGGTCGCGCATGGTCACGATGGCCTCCATGACGCCGGAGGGGCTGTCTTGCGCGCTAGCCTTTGGGGCCCGAAGCGTGAAGAGCGAGACCAGCAGGAGAGCGGGCAGGCTGAGGCGTGAGAAGAAGCTGATCATGGTGGTGGAAGGGTTAGCGGTTCATTCTTCGCCGTGCAGCCGACCAATGGCGCAGCTCACGTACGATTTGGCTTTCTCGGTGATGCCGCCGGTGCCGCTGAGGGGATAGCCCAGCCTATGCAGCAGCAAGGTGATGGTGCTGCGCTCCGTGGTGCCGTCGTGCGCAACGGTCACCGTGCCGTTGTCCACATCCACCGAGGTGGAGACCACTCCGGGCAGCTCATTCAGGCGCTTGCGCACGGTGCTGGCGCAGCCGCCGCATTTCAGGTTGTCCACATTCAGGTCGAGGATGGGCATGGGCTGAGGGTGATGGGCGAAACCTAGCCCGACGGATCGGCGAAGGGCCTGATCAACCTCACCTGCGGAGGTGATCGTGCTCAGTCGCAAGCGCGCATCTTCGCGGCCGATGGCGACCCTTCCTCTCGTTCGCTCCCTGCGCACCCTCAGCCGCACCGTGCTCATGCTCCAGACCGAGTTGCGCCATGGCCGCGTGGACGAGGGCCTCATTGCCGATATCGAGGCGCAGATGGAGCAGGGCATCGGCCTGGATACGCGCTGCGCGGGATTGCCGCCGCTTGTTGATGCGCTGCGCGAGAGCACGTTGACGCCGCGCCCTGAGCTGCTGAGCGACACGATCCGCGCGTGCGAGAAATTGCGGGATGCGATCGAGGGCCTCGTCAGCCGACTGTGACCCTTGCTTCAATGCGCGCCGCAGCCAGCGCAGCCATGGCACGCAGCGCAAGCACCGGGTTCACTTGCGTCAGGTGCCGACGCGGCCTTCCGTCGCGGCAGCCAGGTCCACGCCAAGTAACCGGCGGACAGCAGCACGATCATGGTAGCGAAGGCGGTCTGCATCACGATGCGGTGAGCCAGGTGGTGAGCTGATAAGTGATGAGGCTGGCAAGGTAGGCCAGTGCGAAGAGGTAGCCGCCCATGATCCACATCTGCTTCCACGAGCCGGTCTCGCGCTTCACCACCACGAAGGTGCTGAGGCATTGCGGGGCGAAGACCATCCACAGCAGGAGCGAGAGCTTGGTGGCCAAGGGCCATTCGCGCGTGATGCGCTCGCGGAGCTGCTCCTTCACGGCGTCCTCTTCGCCATCCATCGCGTAAGCAGTGCCCAGCGCGCTCACCACCACTTCGCGCGCGGCCATGCCGGGCACCAGCGCGAAGGAGATCTGCTCGTTGAAGCCGATTGGCTTGAACACATGGTGCAGAGCATGACCGAGCTCGCCTGCGAGGCTTCGTCCATTGTCGCGCGGCGACGGCACGGTATAGAGCGCCCACATCACGATGGTGATGGCGAGGATGATTGTGCCCACGCGGCGCAGGAAGATCACGGCGCGCTCCCACAGTCCGATCACGAGGCTCCGCAGGTCAGGCCATTGGTAGGCGGGCAGCTCCATGAGCAGGGGTGAGCGGGCAGCGTGCTTGTCGGAGCGCTTGATGAACCATGCCACCGTCATGGCCGCCACGATGCCGAGGGCATAAAGCCCCACCATCACCAGGGCGGCGGACATGGCATCGTCGGGGAAAAGGGCCGCCACGAGCAGCGTGTACACCGGGATGCGCGCCGAGCAGGCCATGAGCGGGGCGATGAGGATGGTGGTAAGGCGGTCGCGCCAATGGCTGATGGTGCGCGTGGCCATGATGCCCGGTATGGCGCAGGCGAAGCTGCTGAGCAGGGGGATGAAGGAGCGGCCCGAGAGCCCTGCGGCGCTCATGGGCTTATCGAGCAGGAAGGCCGCGCGCGGCAAATAGCCCGATGCTTCGAGCGCGAGGATGAAGCCGAAGAGGATGAGGATCTGCGGCAGGAACACGATCACGCCGCCAACGCCGCCGATGACTCCTTCCACGAGCAAGCCGCGCAAGGGGCCATCGGCCATGTTGGCTTCCACAGCGCCGGCGATCGCGCCGAAGCCATCCTCGATCCAGCCGGAGAGCACGTCGCCGCCGGAGAACACCGCGAGGAAGGTGATGAAGAGCACGAGCGCGAGCACCACGAAGCCCCACACCGGATGCATCAGGAAACGGTCGATGCGGATGCTCGGGTCCTTATCGGTGGTTGGAGAGGTGACGGTGCGGTTGAAGATGCCGAGCACATCGCTCTGCGTGGCCAGCACCTGTTCCACGTCGGGCTGTTTCCAATGCGGCGGCGGTGCTGCACGAAGCGGTTCATCCAAGGCTGCGCGAAGCGCATCGGCGCCGTGTGCATGCACGCTCACCGTCTCCACGATCGGCAGGTTCAGCTCGCGCGCGAGCAAGGCCCTGTCGATGACGATGCCGAGCTGCTTGGCGCGGTCCATCTTGTTCAGGGCCACCACCAGGGGCAGGCCGAGCTGTCGCGCCTCGAGCACCAGGCGCAGGTGCAGCCGCAGGTTGGTGGCATCGGCAACGCACACCAGCAGGTCGGGCAGGGCCTCTTTGCTATGTCCGGTGATCACATCGCGCGTCACGGCTTCATCATTCGAGAGCGCGTTGAGGCTGTACGCACCGGGCAGGTCGAGCACCTTGATGCGTCGTCCGCTCGCGGTGCGCATCACGCCTTCCTTGCGCTCCACGGTGACGCCTGCATAGTTGGCCACCTTCTGGCGGCTGCCGGTGAGCAGGTTGAAGAGCGCCGTCTTGCCGCAGTTCGGATTGCCCAGCAGGGCGATGCGCAGCGGCAGGGCAGGTGAGGGGATGCTCATCTACGCTGAAGGGGTCACTTGGATGAAGGCAGCTTCATGGCGGCGCAATGCGAAAGTGGTGTGGCCCAATCGCACGGCAATGGGATCCCGGCGATGACGGCCTTCATGGATCACCTGCACGCGCTCGCCTGGCACGAAGCCCAATTCGAGCAGGCGCAGCACGAGGGTGCGCTCAGCCGCATCCGTTGGCACGGTGACGCCGGCAACCGTGGCCGAGCCCTCTTCGGGTAATTGGTCCAGGCTGATGGTGCGCTCGCTTTCCGGTATCATGGAAGGTGGCGAAGGTCCGAACGGAATGGTTGCGTCGGAATACCGCGATCATGGTATGGTGGGTTGCTTCTGCGGCCATGCGTCGTTCAACCTTGCTTCTGCTGCTTGTCGCCGCATCCGTGGAATGAGCTGCGGAAAGGGCCGATTCTGCATCTTCACCGACCAACCCTGCCCATGCCCCGCATCTTCAACATCATCCGCCAGCGGCTCCTGAAGGAGAACCGCCTTACCCGCTACCTGGTCTATGCGGTGGGCGAGATCGTGCTGGTCGTGATCGGGATCTTGATCGCCTTGCAGCTGAACCTGCTGAAGGAAGAGCGCAACCAGCGCAGGCAGGAGGTCCAAACGTTGGAACAATTGCGCGATGAGTTCACCTCGAACCTGGTGCAGTTGGACGAGAAGATCTCCATGCGCAAGAGCATGATTCGCTCATCGCTGCAATTGCTGGCCTACCACGACGATACGGCGATGATCGATATGGACTCAGTGGAGACCCATATCGCACGGACCACGGTGAGCCCCACGTTTGACCCGGTGACCAACGACCTGATCACATCCGGACGACTGTACCTCATCAGCAACCTGGAACTGCGGCGCAAGCTTTCCTCATGGACCAGCGAACTGGTCCAAGTGACCGAGGAGGAGGTGGCCTGGATCGGCCTCAACCGCAACGTCTATGCGCCATTCCTACGGGTGCACTACCCCATGCGGAACATCCATGCCGCCAAATGGAGCGGTCTGGATGTAGTGCAGACCATCATGCTTGACAAGAAGAGCGCGGTGAACCTGGACTTCGCGCGCTCCAAGCGTCCCCCTGACCTTGCAGCTTTCTTCGCCCAGCCAGAGACGGAGGACCTCCTGTCGACAGTGGTTTCCGCGAGCCTGTTCGCCAACCGGCAGAGCGAGGCGCTGCGCAAGAGCATCGTGGAGATCCTGGCGCTGATCGATGCTGAGCTGAGGACCAACTGAACCACGCTCCCACATGCCACGCATCTTCAACTCCATCCGCCAGCGGCTCCTGAAGGAGAACCGTCTCACCCGCTATCTGGTCTATGCTATCGGCGAGATCGTGCTGGTGGTGATCGGGATATTGATCGCGCTCAGCATAAATACATGGAACAAGGGCAGGCAAGACCTTCAGGCACAATATGAGCTACTACAGGACCTACGGGACGACCTGGTCATACAACAGGAGCTGATCGCCGAACAGATCACCTTCGAAGCAGGCTTCGTGTCACAGATCGACAGTGCAAGAGGCTACGAACGCGGTCAGATCGGCGCCGTCGAGCTACAGGCCATCCTCTTCAGGCTCACCACGCGCCACACCTTCGTCGCCAACAAGGCCACCATGAGCAAGATGACCTCTTCAGGCCAGATCGCGCTCATCCGGAATGCCTCGCTCGAGAACAGCATCGTGCGGTACTACCAACTGAGCGACTACACCACGACTGTCACCAACAACAACAACCTTTTCATCGTGGACATGCAGTACGGGCCATTCGTGTCCGACAATGCATTGGGCTTCGGTTGCGCCGCAACGGGTGAGATGGAGAACGAGCTCATGCTTGATCGCGAGAAGCGGTACCTGCTCCGCATGAAACTACTCCAGCGTGAACGCCTGGCAAAGGCTGCGATCGGTCGGTTCAAGACACTGCAGACCGCTACCAATGAACTACTGGAACTAATAGATCACGAATTGAAGGGCTCATGATCCGCTTCTTCCGAACCATACGCCAAAGCCTGCTGGCCCAGGGCCGCGTCACACGCTACCTCACCTATGCCATCGGCGAGATCGTGCTGGTGGTGATCGGGATCCTCATCGCGTTGAGCATCAACAACACCAGTGCAGAAAGGAAAACGCGCGGCAAGGAGCTGGCGCTGCTCCAGGAAATGCGCAAGAACCTGAGCGCCGACCTTCGGGATGTCCAGTTCAATGTCGCTGGCAACAAGGAACGGATTCGATCCAACGAGGCTGTCCTGAAAGCCCTTCAGGACCAGGCCACGCTCGACGACAGCCTGGCCTATCATTTCGGGAACATCCTGGGGAACTACCAGATCAGCGAGAACACGGCCGCCTGGGAGAACCTGAAGTCCGTGGGCGTCGACCTGATCTCTGACGACAGCCTGCGCAATGCCATATCAGCCCTGTACTCCATGAAGTACGTGTACCTGGAGAATGTTGAGAAGGGCCTTGATGATGGCTACCAATGGAACCATGTCTATCCGCAAGTCCTGGAGCACCTGAACGTGGAAGCCATGTGGGTATCGGCCACGCCAGTGGACCATGAGCGGCTCATGGATGACAGGAAATTCCAAGAGGTCGTGAAGATGAACCTCTTCATCCGCAAGTACATGCAAGGGCGGTATGAAGCGATGGAGCATGACATCGCTTCCATTCTGGTACAACTCGATGATCACATTCGGGATCTTCGGGATCTTAAGTAGAACAACACCGACCATGATCCGCTTCTTCCGCACCATCCGCCAATCCCTGTTGGCCAGAGGCCGCATCACGCGCTACCTCACCAATGCCGTGGGCGAGATCGTGCTGGTGGTGGTCGGCATCGGGGCTCACTCGATAGCGAACCTCAAGGCCATCCGCGCTCCGTTGGCATCGGTCAGCTCCAGCAGGCAGGCACCTCTGGGGATCCCATCGAGCGCGATTCCGCCGGATCACGTTCGGGGTCAACGTGCGGCGAGGATGCACTGCGCCGCATGGTGCCCCATCGCGAAGCAGCCTTGCAGCAGGTAGCCGCCGGTGGGGGCGTCCCAATCCACCATTTCGCCGATGGCGTGCAGCTGCGGGTAGCGCGCTATTGCGAACGCGGGCGTGAGGTCTGCCGGACGTATCCCCCCCACGGTCGAGATCGCTTCTTCAATCGGTCGCAGACCGGTGACCGCTATGCGCAAGTGCTTGCTGTCCTGCACCAGGTCGATGGGGGAGAAGAAGCGCTCCTTCGGTGTAACGGCCTTCACCATGGCCAACTGCACGCGATCCAGGCGCAGGGCCTTCGGGTAGTCGGCTGGTGTGCTGCCGGAAAGCTTGTGCAGCAGGTGCTCGGCGGTGCTGTTCGGTTTCAGGTCGATGTGGATGAAGGCCTCCTCACCGCGCTCCAAGGCTTCGCGCACCACCGGCACGATCGGGTAGATCGCGTTGCCCTCGAGGCCGTGCTCCGTGATCGTGGCCTCGCCCAGGATGCTTCCATCGCCAGCCGTGATGCGGATGTTCTTCAAGGGCTTGCCGGCGTGCGCGGCGATGAAGTGCGCGGGCCACTGCACGTTGATCCCGCAATTCGATGAGCGGAACGGCGCGATGTCCAGGCCGAGCGATGCGAAATGCGTGACCCAATGGCCCGTGGATCCGGTGACGGACCATGACGCGCCGCCCAACGCGAAGAGCACGCGATCCGCTTGCACGGTTGCACGACTGCCCGCATGCTCGATGATCGGGCGCGCCTCGGCATCGAAGCCGATGAAGGCATGTTCCAAGTGGAATCGCACCCCGCGCGCGATCAGCCGGTCGCGGATGGCCTGCAGCACATCGATGGGCCTGGTCCCTTTCACCGGAAAGACGCGGCCACTGGTGCCCACGTAGGTTTCGATGCCCATCTCCTGCAGCCACGCGCGCAATTCCGCGGGCCCGAATGATGCGAGGGCTTCATCCAGGAAACCGGGTGGCGCATACATCGCCTTCAGCGTTTCGCCCTCCGCACTGTTGGTGAGGTTGAAACCGCCTTGCCCGGCCACGAGGAATTTGCGGCCTACGCTCCTGCCTTGCTCATAGAGGTGCACTTCGCCATGTTGGGCGAGCGCATCGGCCGCGATCAGGCCAGCAGGTCCTCCCCCGATGATCGCGATGCGTTTGCGTTCCATGGAGCAAAGGACAATGATCCGATCCGGCGTTGCCCTAATCCTTCATGATCCGCAAGGTCGTGCGCTCACCCTCCGCATCATGCAGTTGCAGGAGGTGCGCGCCTGCCGGAATGCGCTGCACATCGATCATCCCGTTCATCGGCCGGCCTTCTTGCAGGCTTGCACCGGCCATGCTCAGGATCAGGTAGCTCACAACAGATGATCCGTTCACGATGCGGAGCCTGTCGCGCGCGGGCACCGGCACCACCGATACTTCCGCGCTTGCGGCAGCAGGTCCATCAAGACCCATGGCGTACGGCTGGCCCACGAAAACGATCAGGTAGCTGTTGTCAGCCACCTTCACCACGCTCGGGTCGCCGCCCATGATGTTGGTGTTCACGTAGCCGTCCCAGGTGCCGCCGTTCGGCGAGGAGTTGTACCAGACCCCGTTCTGCCCAGCGCCATAGAAGCGGAGCTCGTTCGGACTTTCCACCATGTAGTTGCCGGTCCAGTTGTGCATCGCATCAGAGGGGATCATGGGCACGGTGTTGAAGTCGATCCCATTGGGCGAGAGGTAGTGGTAAGCGCCATCCTGAGGCGCACCGGCCGGCGCGGCGTAGTGCCAGCCCGGCCCAAAGCGGATCACGGCGGGATCAATCACGCGATTGTCCAGAACATCCACGCGCGCGCCTGGCTCGAACTGGTAGTTGATGCCATCGGTGCTCACGGCCGAATAGGTGTTCACCGTTGAATCCAATCCGATAACGGGCGGCATGCCCTCGCTGCTGCTGAAGTAGATGCGCAGGCTGTCGCCGCCGAGCAGTGCAAGCGTGGGATCGAATGGCCGCTGGTAGATGGATGGGTAGCCATTGATGATGATCGGTGCGGGCACCGTCCAGTTGGCGCCGTTATCGTAGGAGAATTTCACGGCCACGCGGTCCCACGATGGCGATGGGTTGGGCTGCTGGAACCATTGGAAGGTGGCGATCAGCGTGTCGCCGCGCCAGCGGATCACCGACGGCACGCCGGAGGAATCCTGGAAGATCGCAGGGGTGTTGAAGGTGATGCCATCAGCCGACCACGCCTGCATCAGCGGGCGTTCCCAAGGCTGGGCCTGCACGATGATGGCGTTGAAGGAGGCGCCGACAAGAAGAGGGTGCAATACACGCATGCCGCAAGCTACCTCATCAATGCCCAGCGGCTAGCGCCACAGTGAATGGGTGCTCGTTTCGCCCGATTCGATATCCACGATCACCACCAAGGGCTCGCTCAGCTTATCCGGCACGGGCAGCCGCGTACCCACGAAGGCGAACGACTCTTTCCCCGGCAGGATCTGCAAGAGCTTGAAGCGATCGATGGCGGTATCCACTGACCAAATGACTCTGCCATCAAGGTCGATACGCGAGATGACGGTGGTGCCCTTGAGCCCAGGCTCAGAGGTGTGGATCATGAGCGCGCCATCGGGATCGGTGAGGCGAATCGGTTCCGCATCGTCGTCCATGCGCAGGAAGGCCGCATTGAAGTACGCATCGTTGCTGAGCGGATCCATGGAAATGATGCGATGGTACTTCTCATCCACGGGCGCTTCAAGCACACCGCGATAGAATCGGCGCACTGGTATGCCGTCACCACGAGCAGAGCGAAGTGGCTGCGAAACCACGCGCCGCAAAAACTTCTTCGGTGCGAATTCGCCCCCCAGATCTTCTGCTGAATGGAGCCCGAGCCATTGTCCGGGCGCCACGATGAAACCGGCGGAGAGGTAGGTGTCCGCGCTGATCGCGAAGGGCCATGCGGACTTCGGCACGTCGGGGTCTCGCACTTCTGCGGGTTGCAGCAATGCCATGCGCTTCAGGTCCACGCCGCCGATGCCGTTGACGTCGAACCACAGGACCTGACCATCACTGCCGAGGATCTTCGCCAGGGCGAACTGATTCGACGTGAGGCCCTCGGCGATCAGGATCTTCTTCGGCTCGCTCCCATCGAGCGGAATGATCAGGATGCTGACGCTCGTGGTGGTATTGCCGCCGCGGCCGCTGATCTCGGGGAGGTGCGGGTCGGTGGCTTGAATGAGCGAGGCGATGTGGCTTTCGGTGCGCACGCATTCGCCCAGCGGCACTCCGCTCGCGGGGGCCACGGAGAGGACCTTCTTCCCGAACCACATCACAGCGCCGAAGATGAGGGCCGCAACGCCCACGAATAGCGCGAGCTTGAATCGCAGCGAACGGTAACGCCGGTACCATGCGGCAGCAGCTTCTTGTTTGTCCATGGCGTCGCTCATCCGCTGTTGATCATCGTTTGAGCGTGATCCATCCGCCCTCCTCATCGATCACGGCCTTGCAGCTTCCGGCCTTTTGCCGGATCACTTCATCCGCGATGAAGCGCATGATCTCCGCTCGTTGACCTACCGCCCAGGGGTGGCCATGCCGCCACTCGCTCGCGCTGCCGATGTGAACGATTGCCACGGCATCGCCTCCGGCGAATTCCCACCAGCCGGAGATGCGGCGGCCATCGGATTCATAGAGCACGGAGCCGGAGCGCCCCTCTTCGGTGATGATGACCTGTGCCATGCACTTGCTGTTCACGCCTGAATGCGTCGAAGATGCGATCTTCACCGGCACGCGCTTACTATGTCCTGGAAGATCGCCCTCGTCGTCGCCCTGCTCACAGCCATCATCACGGCCTTCGCCACGGTTTTCGTGGCTGACAAGGTCACGGGCCTGCACGGCGTGAGCGACTTCGAGGGCAAACGCGGCTATGCGATCGTCTTCCTCTTCATCCCAGCGGGCTTCATCGGCGGTTTCTTGTTGGGACTGCTTGGAACCAAGCTCGTGAGCGCAGTGGAATGGATGCAGTTCTGGAAGGCATTGGGCCTGTCACTGCTGCTGGGCCAAGTGGCGCTCTTCGGCATCGCAGGGCTCAGCCTGCTTTCCATCCCACGCTCCTTGAAGCACCAAGGCGCCTTGCTCGCCTTGGAGGTGGAGGTGCGCGTGCCGCTGGAGCGGATCACGGAGCGATCGCGTGAGCCCGATCAGATCCGCATGAGCCTGTATGCAGGACCGAAGGACAACGGCTACGCGACCGTCGATCGATCGAAGTTCCGAGAGGAGGGGGGCTTTTTGATCGTGCCAGCCAAGGCGGATCTGAACACCCGTTCGAGCACGCGGATCCTCAGCTTCCACATCGAGGAGGATACCTGGCTCGCCTTCGACCTGCCCTTACCCGAATCACCGGAACCAGGCGTTTGGAGCGATCTGGCGCCACTGCGCGATGCGCGCACCGCAGGGAATGAGACCGTGTGGTCGGATGTACTGCTTCGTTACCGTGTGGTGCCCGCTGAAGCCGAGCAGCAGGAGCAGTAGCCGCTCGTGCATCAGCGCGCTGGCTCTGCACGGCCCAACATTCATCTTTGCCGACCTCAATTCGCGCAATGGCTTTCAGCAAATGGATCGGTGGCGGGCTCGGCTGGCCTTCGGCGGCCCTATCGGCGGCATTCTCGGCTTTGCCATCGGGGCCATGATGGATCACATGGGCGGCAGCACGGATGGAAGCACCGCGCAGCTTCCGCCTCGTGCCCGCTCCACCACTTCCGGCGATCTGGCCATGAGCCTAGTGGTGCTCACGGCCGCGCTGATGAAGGCCGATGGCAAGGTGACCCAGCGCGAGCTCGATCATGTGCGGCGCTTCTTCATGCAGCAATTCGGCGCGCAGCAGGCCGGTGAATTGCTCATCCTGCTTCGCGATGCCCTCAAGCAGGAGATCCCCGTTCACGAGGTATGCGCGCAGGTTCGGCACAACATGCCGCACCCCGTGCGCTTGCAGCTCCTGCATTACCTCATCGGACTGGCCCATGCCGATGGCGAGGTGCACCGCAGCGAAATCGGCCTGCTGCGCACCGTCGCGCACGAACTCGGCATCAGCGAGAAGGACCTGGGCTCGTTGAGTGCCATGTTCCGCACCGCCGATCCAGGCGCCGCGTACGCTGTGCTCGAGATCGAGCGCACCGCCACCGACGAAGAAGTGAAGAAGGCTTACCGCCGCATGGCCATGAAGTACCACCCGGACAAGGTGGCGCAGCTCGGTGAGGAGGTACAGAAAGCGGCGAACGAGAAGTTCAAGAAGGTGCAAGAGGCCTACGAGGCCATTCAGAAGGAGCGCGGGATGAAGTAGGATCAACTGCCACGCGCGATGCGCATCGCGCACGCCGATCACTCTTCCTTCGGCTCGCCTTCGATCGGGTTCTCCTCGACAGGCTCCACATAGGGCACCTCCTTGCGCTCAGGCAGGTTGGTGGCGAAGAAGGCCGGCTTCAGGTCGGAGTTGATGGTGATGGCCTTCACGGTGAGGCTCACATCGCCGCCGGGGCCGCCCATCTGCACGATGCTCCGCGGGAACATCACGCCGCCGCTGGCCTGAAGGTCACTGTATTCAGTGATGATGGTATAACTGCGGTCGTTCATCTGCTTCTCTTCCACACGGCGCAGCTTCAGCCAGGTAGCCTCGTCGTAGTAATCGCCCACGCTCCCGCCATCGGGCAGCATGGCCACCACCTTCAGCACCGGCTTTCCATCAAGCTGCGTGCGGCCGGCGAGCATCACGCGTTCCGTGGTGCGCGCATAGTGCACTTCAGGCACAGGGTGGCCATTGAAGCGCAGGTTGCCGAGGTCGCGGTCCTCGAGTTCCTGTTCGCCCATGGGACTGCGGCGCACGGCGCGTTCGCCATCGAAGGCTTCTTCCTGCAGGATCGCGCCATTGCTCTTGGCCACAGATCGGAAGAGCCCGTCGGGACCGTACCACTGGGTGATCTCCACGGGCACGCCCATCATCTCTGCTTCGATGTCCATGCGCAGGTCGGCGATGCGGCCAATGGCTTCGCGGCCTCCGATCGCGGCCAGGTGCCGCTCGATCACATCCTGCGCGGTGATGCCCGTGACGCGTTCGAACTGCTCCACGTAGCGCTCGGCATTGTGATCGAGCTCGATCACCTTCGGGTTGTTCGACCAGCTCAGCGCTTCGAGCTTCGCGAGCAGCTTGCGCTTATCGCCTACCACCATGATCACCGCATTGTCAGGATGCAGGAATGCTTCGGCAGCGGCCTGCACATCATCGGCGGTAACGGCCTCCAGGCGCTGCAGGTAAGTGGCGTAGTGGTCCTTCGGCAATTCGTTCAGATAGGTGTTCATGGCGAAGCGGGCCACGGTGCGCGGATCCTCGAGGCTGCGCGCGAAGCTGCCGGCCATGTAGCGCTTAGCCAGGTCGAGCTCTTCAGCGGTGACACGCTCCATGCGCATGCGATCGATCTCCTTCAGCGTTTCGGCGATGGCGCTGTCGGTGACGGCGGTGCGCACATTGGCCGTGGTGTGGAAGTGCCCATTGAAGCGGTCGCTTTCCAAGGAGGAGTAGCTGCCATAGGTCCAGCCCTTGTCCTCGCGCAGGTTCTGCATCAGGCGCGCATTGAACACGCCGCCGCCGAGGATCGTGTTCATCACTTGGGCGGGCAGGGCGCGCAGGTCCTTCGGGTGGAGGTTGAGCGGGAAGCTCACACGGATCACCGATTGCGCGGCTCCCGGACGATCCACCAGCACCACGCGGCGCGCACCGCTCGGCGTCTTGGGCTCTTTCAGGAAGCGCACAGGGCCGATGCCGGGGAGGCTCTCAGTGCCATCGTCCGCCACAACGGTGTACACCGGCGCGGGCTTCCATTTGCCGAAACGATCCTTGGCCAGGGCCTTCGCTTCCTTCTCCGTGATATCGCCGACGAAGACGAGGTAGCCGTTCTCCGGACGGAAGAACTTGGCGTGATAGGTCACGATCTGCTCACGCGCGACTTTGCGCAGGCTGGCTTCGGTGGTCACTTCGCCGTAGGGGTGCGAGCGGCCGAAAGTCATGGCACGGCCCACGGTCTCGCTGATGGCGGCAGGGTCGTCCTTGCGCTGCTCCACGCCGCTGAGCGCTCGCCTGCGCGCTTTCTCGAGCTCGGTGGCCGGGAAGGCGGGCGAAGTGACCACTTCGGCGATCAGCTCCATCATCGGATCGAGATGCTTCTTCAGCATGCTGGCGTAAAGCCCTTCGGGGCTGGTGTTCAGGCTCGCGCCATGGCTGTCCACCAACTCATCGATCTCGGCCTTGCTGCGCTTGCTGGTTCCGGCCTCGAGCAGTTCGCCGAAGAGGTCGATGAAGCCGGCTTTATCACCTTGGCTCAAGGGGGCGTGATCGAAGCGCAGTTGCACATCCACCTTCGGAAGCTTGTGGTTCTCCACCACGATCACACGAAGGCCATTGGGCAAGGTGAAGAAGGCGTGCTGGGCCAGGTTCACCTGCGGAGGCGCGGACGGGGCGGGCGGCGTGCTGCGGTTGAGCTGAGCGTTCATCGATGCGGTAAGGAGGATCAGGCCGGCGCTGAGGCCGGTGCGTACGGCGATGGGCTTCATGCGGCGGTTCATGGTTGTTTCTGTCCGGCGGGCAGGTAGTGCAGCACCACGCGCGCCTGTTCGGTGAAGTAGGTCTGCGCGGCGCGCTTCAGGTCGGCGGGCGTGAGCGCGAGGTAGCGGTCGATCTCGGTGTTCACCAATCTGGTGTCGCCCATGAGCTGGTGGCAGCGCGCCAGGTCACTGGCGATGCCGGCGATGCGGCTGCGGTCGTTCACGAGCTCGGTCTCCAGCTGCGCCATGAGCTTGTCGAATTCGGCCTTGGGGACCCCATCGGTCTGGATGCGGCGCACCTCGGCGGTCATGGCCTGCTCCAGGGCGTTGGCCTCCACACCCATGTTGGCGATGGCGTACAGGATGGCTAATCCGCCCTGTTCGAAGGGCAGGCTGAAGGCGCCCGTTCCAACGGCCTTCTGCTGTTCGTCCTTGAGCGATTTGTTCAAACGGCTGCTGTTGCCGTTGCTCAAGAGCCGGTTCACGAGGTCGACGGCGTAGTAGTCCGGCGCACCGGTGGGCGGGATCCGATAGCCGAGCACCACGGCGGGCAATTGGATGCGGTCGTTGATCACCGCGCGCACTTCCGCAGCGGGGCCTGGATCCTTCACGTCGGGCTGCGTCACTGCGGCGCCACGCGGGATCTCGTCGAAATACTTCGACACCAGCGCCTTCGCGTTCGCCGCATCGATGTCGCCGGCCACCACCAGCGTGGCGTTGTTGGGCACATAGAATTTCTTGTAGAAGGCCTGATAGTCGGCTTCGCTCGCGGCGTTCAGGTCCTCCATGAAGCCGATGGTGGGCCACTTGTACGGGTGCGTGCTGTATGCACGGTCGAGCACCTCGAGCAGGATGGTGCCGTAGGGCTGGTTCTCGTAGCGCTGGCGGCGCTCCTCCTTCACCACTTCGCGTTGGGTGTCCACCCCCTTCTGATCCACCTTGGCGTGCAGCATCCGCTCGCTCTCGAGCCAGAGGCCGAGCTCGAGTTGGTTGCTGGGCAGCACTTCGTAGTAGTAGGTGCGGTCGGCGGTGGTGTTGGCATTGAGCACGCCACCGGCTTTCTCCACATGCTTGCTGAACTCGCCACGACCGATGTTGGCGCTGCCCTCGAAGAGCAGGTGCTCGAAGAAATGGGCGAAGCCGCGCCGCGTGGGATCCTCGTTCTTGCTGCCCACGTGGTACATCACGCTCACGCCACGATGGGCGTGCTGCGGTCCTCGTGCAGGATCACGTGCAATCCGTTGTCGAGGTCGAATTCGGTGTAGGCGATGGCGCTGCGCTGCGCGGTGGCTGTTGCTGCGAGCATGAGGGCAATAGGGAAGGCTAGGGTTCGCATCGGAAGGCCCCGCGTGCCGGGGGGCGCCGAAGGTAAACGGGGGAGGGGAGCCATGGACTTTGCTGGCCGAGTGCCGGTGCGCAGCGTTGCAATGCGGTTCAGCGGGGCAATGGCCCGAACCGGCAAGCGGCAAGCAAGCACATGGTCCGTGGCCATTCGGATCGATGCACCTTTAGCGATGAAGCAGCGAAGCGCTGAACCAGGCGGATGGATGATCGGCCAAGAAAGCGGCGCAGCGCAGTGGTTGCGCGAGTCGCGATGGGAGATGATGATTGCCTGCGGCTGCTTGGAGATGAGCGAGGTTCGATGGGCCCTTCCGAGCAAGCGCGTTGAAAGTCGCACATGGCAATCGGATGCACCCGAACAATGGACGCGCTTTTCGGTTTTCTTCGCGCATCACAACCCCATGCACATGAAGAACCGGATGATCGTTCCCTGCCTGCTCCTTGTTTCGTTGTCATCGACCGCGCAGGTTTCCGGCGATCCGGACCTCACCTTCAGCGGCGATGGGGTCGCGGCCATCGACTTCGCCTCGAATCACGACGACCGCGGCAGTTGCATCCTGGTGCAGCCCGATGGTCGCATCCTCGTGGGTGGCGGGTCGCATCAAGGCAACGGGACCAAATTCGGCCTGGCGCGCCTCATGCCCGATGGAACGCTCGATGCCACCTTTGGCTCCGCCGGTCGCGTGGCCACGCAAGTAGGTGCGCCCCCCAGTCTCGACGAGACCTTCTATGCGCTGGCCTTGCAGCCCGACGGCAAGATCGTGGCCGTGGGACGGAGCTATGCCGGCACCGGCTACCGCGCGGCGGTGCTGCGTTACAACAGCAACGGCACGCTCGATCCCACCTTCAGCAGCGATGGCATCCAGGTGGATGACCTCGCACCGGGCACTGACGATGGTTATTTCGGTGTGGCCATCCAGCCCGACGGCCGAATCGTGGTTGCCGGCGTAGCCAAAGGCACTGTTGATTACGATGCGGTAGTGGTCCGCTATACCGCCGCCGGAGCCCTCGATGCCACCTTTAACACCACGGGCATTGCCAAGCTCGATATCGGCGCGGTCGATAACCGCGCGAGCGCCATGGTCCTGCAACCCGATGGCAAAATCGTGATCGCAGGCCAGACCGGCAATGCGTCCATCGACAGCGACTACTTGCTCGCGCGCTTCACCGCGGACGGACAGCTCGATGCCACCTTCGGCACCAACGGTACGGTGGTCTCTGCCTTCGGTCCTTCAACGGACTGGGCCTATGCACTGGCCCTTCAGCCCGATGGCCGCTTGGTAGCCGCTGGCATGGTGATCAACGGGACCGCGGCCAGCCTTGCGGTGGCTCGCTACACCACAGCGGGTGCCTTGGATCCGAGCTTCGGCACTGCGGGCCTTGCCCTGAACGAATTCAGCGCATCGTGCTTCGCGCGTTCGGTGGCACTGCTCCAGGATGGCCGCATCGCAGCGGTGGGCAACAGCGCCTTGAGCATGTTCGTGACCGTCTTCACCGCCATCGGCACGCTCGATACCGGCTTCAGCAGCGACGGCAGCACCATCGTGAACGTTGGCGGGGGCAACGCCTTCGGTTATGCCGTCGCAGTTCAGTCCGACGGCAAATTGCTCGCGGGAGGGCAGGCCGTGCAGGGCGGGGCACAGAACAACTACATCGTGGCACGCTTCCACGCCGGTGTGAACATCGGGCTGGACGAGCTCGCCGTGAATGCCACGGCGCTGCAGCTGCTCCCGAATCCGGCCGATGATGCCTTGGAACTGCGCTACGCCCTGAAGCGCGGTGAACGCATCACCATCACGGTGGTCGATGCGCAAGGCCGCGCCGCGCGGATCCCCTTCAACGGCGCTTGGCAGGCGCCAGGGGAGCAACGCCTTCGCATCAGCCTCAGCGAAATCTCCTCGCCCGGTGCATACACCATTGTGGTTGCCGGCGAACAGGGCGTGCTTGGCAGCGCGCGCTTCGTCAGGGAGTAGAGAACGAGCGGGGACTGGGCGGGTCGTGGCCTGTCGTGGGATAGAGACCCTTGTTCAACCCTGACCGTGAATCGCCTTCATGCGATCCGCGATGTGATCGAAGAGGTTCCCCAGCGGCTTCTCCACCATCATCTTGATGAAGGGGTTAAGGTCCGCATTGAACTGCTGCCAAAGGGTCGTAACGCCCTTGGCTTCCGCGAGATGCACATCCAGCGTGAACGGGAAGGGGCTGCGCTCGGTGGCCTTCATCTTCACCAGGCCGGGTGCTTCGCCGCCGTCGAGCGCGAGTCCGATCGTTGCTGCGCCCTGCACCTTGAACGAGCAGCTCTTGCCGTCGCTCTGCCATTCGCTGATGCGGCTCGCGGGCAGCAGCTGCTCGAAGTTGTTCATGTCCTGCAGGAAGGCATGCAGCTCTGCGGCCGGCTTCCGGATCTCAACCTTCTTGCTCTCGATCGTGGTCATGCTTGCATCTCTTGTTTGTAACCGGTCACCGCGAACCGGCCCGACGAAGGAGGGCGAGTGAAGCGGTCTTGTTACCTGTGTGTTCTCTCTTCCTGGTACCCGGTCACCGCGAACGAAGTGAAGCGGTCCCGTGCCTCATCGTGCTCTACGCCTTCACCACGCCCCAATTGGCCGGATCCTTCCGCCACTCGTTCAGCGGCAGCAAGTCCTTCTCCGTGATGTATTCGTCGCGAAGCGCCTGGTCGACCAGGATGCTGTAGTTGGTGAGGGAGTGCAAGTGGACCTTCGCTTTCGCGAAAGCCTTGGCCGCCTCATCGAAGCCATAGGTGAAGATCGAGACCATGCCCTTCACTTCACAGCCTTCGGCGCGCAACGCTTCCACCGCGTTGAGGCTGCTCTGCCCGGTGCTCACCAGGTCCTCTACCACCACCACATTGCGGCCCACGGTGAGGTCACCCTCCACCTGGTTCTTCATGCCGTGGTCCTTGGCGCCGCTGCGCACATAGATGAAGGGGAGGCCCAGATCATGCGCCACCAATGCGCCATGCGCGATGCCGCCGGTGGCCACGCCCGCGATCATGTCAGGACGTCCGAACTCGCTATTGATCACATGCACGAACTGCTGCCGGATGTAGGTGCGCACGGCCGGGTAGGAAAGCGTCTTGCGGTTGTCGCAGTAGATCGGGCTCTTCCACCCGCTGGCCCAGGTGAAGGGCTTCTTCGGACTAAGTTTGACGGCCTTGATCTGCAGCAGGAACTCTGCGACTTTCAATGAAGGATCGAGCGGTGAAGCCATGCGGCGAAAGTATGCGGTGTGGGTGGCAGGGAAGCCGGTGGAGATATCCACAGCGGCGCCCGATATGGCCGTGCGCGAGCACTGGCTCCTGGTGAATGCGCGCAATCGCGAAGAGCTGCTGCATGCATTCGATGCCATGGCCAGGCCCGAAGTGCAGGGCCTGATGCTCTTCAGCGCCAATGGCTTCGATGCGTGGGAGTCCTTCATGGCGCAGCATCGCCTCGTGGAAGCGGCGGGTGGCGCGGTGGAGGATGAACGTGGCCGCTTGCTCGTGATCCATCGGCGCGGGCATTGGGACCTGCCCAAAGGCAAGCTCGACTCCGGTGAAGAGAGCACTGCTGCCGCCATTCGCGAGGTGCAGGAGGAATGCGGCTTGCTCACGCTCCGGATCATCGGCGAGCTGCCGGATACCTGGCACACCTACACGGAGAAGGGAAGGGCCTGCCTGAAACGCACGCGCTGGTACCGCATGCAGGGCTCATCGCACGAGCCGCTCATCGCGCAACATGAAGAGGACATCGACGAAGCGCGCTGGGCCACGCGCGACGAGCTGCCCGCGATCATCGAAGGCAGCTATCCCTTCCTTGCGGCCCGTCTTCGATGCATGGCTCATCCCCGCGCAATGACACCACAGGATCGATCCTGCGCACGGTCAATGCGAGCCGCCTGATCGGCAACAGCAACCCCACGTGGTGCGGAGCCCTCGTGACAGCACTCGTACCCCATTCTCTCACCACACCTCCCCATGCGCACCCTCTACCTCTGCCGCCACGCCAAGAGCTCCTGGGCCGATCCCGGGCAAAGCGATCATGAGCGTCCACTGAACGACCGTGGCTTGCGCGATGCCCCTGCTATGGCGCGCCATTTCAAGGAGCGCGGCGAGCAGCCGCAGCTGATCGTGAGCAGCGATGCCAACCGGGCGCAGGCCACCGCGCGCTTCTTCGCCAAGGAACTCGCGCTGCCGCAAGGACAGTTCACGCTGGAGCCCCGGCTCTACCATGCATCAGTGAAGGGCATCGCGGATGTGGTGGCCGCGTTGCCCGATGGGGCAGAGCGCGTCATGCTCTTCGGGCACAACCCCGGATTCTCAACCGCAGTGGATCACTTCTGCGGGGAGAACGTGGGGGAATTGCCCACCTGCGGCATGGTGCGCATCGACTTCGTTGCCGGCTCTTGGAAGGAGGTCGGCCACGACCTCGGCACGCTCGTATGGTTCGAGTACCCGAAGCGCGTGCTGGGCTTGGAGTGAAGGCGCCCGGCAGCGGCCGGTTGGGTTCTCTGCCCTCAACCTCAATACTCTCCAGTGGCCAGCAACACCAGCGTGCAGGCATCCACTGTTTCCGTTCCGGCACTTTCCAGTTCCCGCGCGAATTCCGGATTCTCCGCTCCCGGATTGAAGATCACGCGCTGCGGCTTCAGCGCCAGCAGGCGTTCGCGCCAGGCCGATTGGTTCGCTGCCGAGAGGTACAAGGTCACCGTGTGGGCGCGCGTGCCTGCCGGGATCTCCGTGTGGATCGGGAGATCGCCGATGCGGCCGGGCCGCCTGCCGATGCACATTACCGCATGCCCGTAAGCCATCAACCGGCGGGCGGCCATGTTCGCGTAGCGATCCGGTTTCTCGCTTGCGCCGAGCACGATGGTCAGCTCTTCCATGCCGCGAAGGTCGGGCGCCGCCAACATCGCCTGTTGACGAAGACGCTTCCCTTCACATCGGCTTCACCCTGCCGCCACATTTCCGCCTCAGCTTCGCCGCCGATAAAGCGCCGCAGCCATGAAGCGACCCATTGATGTGCTCGTGCTCTCCGACCTGCATTTGGGCACGTACGGCAGCCGGGCGGAGGAACTGCTCCACTACCTCCGCAGCGTGTGCCCGCGCATGGTGGTGCTGAACGGCGACATCATCGACATCTGGCAATTCAAGAAGAGCTACTTCCCGGCCAGCCACATGAAGGTGCTGAAGCGCCTGATGAAGCTCGCCTCCAAAGTGCCCGTTTATTACCTCACCGGCAACCACGATGAGGCCCTGCGACGCTACAGTCCTGCGCAGTTCGGCAACCTCCAGCTCATCGATCGCCTGGAGCTCGAGCTTGATGGCGAGCGCTACTGGTTCTTCCATGGCGACATCTTCGACGCCAGCACACGCCACGCGAAGTGGATCGCCAAGCTCGGCGGCTTCGGCTACGATGGGCTCATCCGCATCAACGACCTGGTGAACCGCGTGCTCACCTTCCTCGGAAGGCCGCGCATGAGCTTCAGCGCGCGCATCAAGAAGAGCGTGAAGCGCGCCGTGGCCTACATCAGCGATTTCGAGGAGACCGCCGCCGAGGTGGCCATCCACGAAGGCTCCATTACGTGGTCTGCGGCCACATCCACCAGCCGCAGCTGCGCACCATCAATAACGCCCAGGGCAGCGTGCGCTACATGAACAGCGGCGATTGGATCGAGCACATGAGCGCGCTGGAATACGCCAACGGCGAGTGGAGCATCTACATGCACCAGCAGGGCGCCGCGCGCATCACCGACGAGGCCGAGGCCATCGCCGAGGAAGAGGATGCACTTGCGCTGATCTGAAGAATTGGCCCCGTATCAACAGGACCGGACGGTCCCGAGCGGCTTGAAGAAGCCGCACGAAGCAATCCCGCTGCCTGCGGAGGCGAATCGCCCTACGACAGGTCCAGATCCAGCTCCGACTTCAACTTCAGCAGAGCGGGATTCCGTTCGGCCATGATCGTGAACTTGTCGAGCTTCGTGTAACGCGGACGCACCACCACCGTCTCCTTCACCACCTCGAGCTGCAGCACGGGATCATTCAGCTCGCGGCGCAAGTGCGCAAGCAGCACGGGCTTCTCCTCGCGCAGGTACTTCTCCTGCACGTCGTTCACGATCGCGAAGCTCACCAGGCTGGGTCCTGCAGCCATCGGTTCATGCGCGGCCAAGGTGGCGTGCAGGCTGTTCTTGCCTTCGCGTTTGCGCGCTACGGCATAGTCGCTCCATACGCGCAGGAGCAGTGCTTGATTCACCTCCTTGGTTGCACTGGGCAGCGCGGGTCCTTCGTCGGTATCGGCCACAGCGGCTTCAGCAGGTGAGGCTGCGCGGCGGCCACGGGATTGATGCTCACATGATCGCGCACGAGCCGGCGCTTGGGCACGTAGCCATCGGCTGCGGGCGATGGCTTGGGCTCGGCTGCCACGGCAGCGGCCAAGGGCGGAGCGGGCGCGGCCGGGGCAGGTGCCGGCTTCTGGGGCGCACTGCTTACGTCAGGGCTTTTTTTTTCAGCCAAGGGCGCCTCTGCTGCGGGAGCTGCGGGCGCGTTCAATCGGCAGAGCTGCATCAGCGTGAGCTCCACCAGCATGCGCGGCTCCTTGCTCTGCTTGTACTGCGCATCGCATTGCGCCAAGCGGTCGAGGCCGCGCAGCAGCAGATCGCGCGGAGTGGCTTGGGCCTGTTCGCCGTAGCGCGCCACCAGGTCCTCGCTCACTTCGAGCAGCGGCAGCGTGCGCGCATCCTGGCTCACGAGCAGGTCGCGGAAGTGGCGCGCCAATCCGGTCACGAAGAGGTGGCCGTCGAAGCCGTTCTGCAGGATGGTGTTGAACTCCAGTAGCGCGGCGGGCAGGTCGCCCTGTGCGAGGTTGTCCGTGATGGTGAAGTAGTGCTCGTGGTCGAGCACATTCAGGTTGGCGCGGGCCGTCTGGTAGGTGAGTCGGCGCCCGGCGAAGCTCACCAGCTGATCGAAGATGCTGAGCGCGTCGCGCAGGCCGCCATCGGCCTTCTGGGCGATCAGGTGCAGCGCTTGCGGCTCGGCCTCGATGCCTTCGTTCTTCGCGATGCCGGCCAGGTGCCTGGCGATATCGACGATGCCGATGCGCCGGAAGTCGAAGACCTGGCAGCGGCTCAGGATCGTGGGCAGGATCTTGTGCTTCTCGGTGGTGGCCAGGATGAAGATGGCGTAGGGCGGCGGCTCCTCCAGGGTCTTCAGGAAGGCGTTGAAGGCCGCGGAACTGAGCATGTGCACCTCGTCGATGATGTACACCTTCTTCTCGCCCACCTGCGGGGCGATGCTCACCTGCAGGATCAGGTTGCGGATGTCGTCGACGCTGTTGTTGCTGGCGGCATCGAGCTCGAAGATGCTCAGGCTGTGCCCTTCCTGAAAGGTCTTGCACGGCGCGCAGGTGCCGCAGGTGGTGAGGTCCGCGTTGAGGTTCTCGCAGTTGATGGTGCGCGCCAGTATCCGGGCGCAGGTGGTCTTGCCCACGCCGCGCGGACCGGTGAAGAGGAAGGCCGACGCCAGGTGCTTGGTGCGGATGGCATTCATCAGCGTGGCGGTCACCGCCTCCTGGCCCACCACGGTATCGAAGGTCTCCGGCCGGTACTTGCGCGCGCTGACGATGAAGGGCTCCATGGGTGGCGAAGGTATTTGCGCTGTGAGCTTGGGCGGCTCTTCCTTCCCGCTTCCTTTCCTCGCGGTCCAATGAATGGTGGAGAGTGGCCGATGGGGGGAGGTGATCTCAAAAGCCGGTGGCCCTATTAGTAAGGGAAGCACCGAGGTGAATCGACGACTCTGAACTCTTCCAGGAGTCTGTTCAAGCTGAGCGCCCTGCCATTGAACGCCAAGGCCACGGTCGATGAAATTCGTGCGCCGAGCGGCCCGGCGAGCCCAGTTGTTGAAAACTCCCTTCGATGGAACAAAGGTTATAGTCGACGACTGGCCAAAAACATTGGCATTGCCGATAACCACTTCTACATTGGCACCCCTTAACCGAAACCCCCTCCCTCACCGGAATCCCCATTACGCCTTACACCATTGAGCATCGCCACGCGGAAGCAGGCATGCCATTCCAACAGGCCTCCCCGGCCTTGCCCGTGCGGCACCACGGAAGCTGCCAACCAACTCCTGAACCCTAACCCAAAACCCCAACTCATGAATTGTCGGGATACTTCGACGCGCGCCACGCGATTCTCGCGGTGGTGCAAAGCAGGCCTTCTGGGCGCCGCATTGGCGCTGGTGGGCACGCGGTCGTACGCGCAGAACATCGCTGTCGCCTCTTCCGGAGGCGGTTCGGCATGCACGCCCTGCGCATCCTTGGCGGCTGCATTCGCGGAGATCAACACCGGAACGGTAAGCGGAACCATCACCTTGACAGTGCTGGGCAGCTATGCGGAACCTGCCGGCTCCGCTGTACTGAACAGCTCGGGCGCAGGTGCTGCCTCTTACACCAGCGTAACGATCAGTCCTGCTGCTCCCGGGATCACGATTACCGGTACTTCTGTGAGCGGCAGGGGCATCATCGAATTGAATGGTGCCGACAACGTGACGATCAATGGCGATGCCCCTGGCGGCGGAGCCAACGATCGTGACTTGACGATCACCAACGCGGCGGCGGCTGCCACCACGTACACGTCGGTTATCCGTTTGGCGCACTCCACGCTGGTAACGAGCACTGATGTGGTTACCATCAGCAACTGCATCCTGAACGGCAGCGCCACAGGGACAGAACTCATCGGGCATCACCGGCACCACCACCGCGATGCACCACCACCTACGGTATCCTCAACGGCGGCGGTGCATCCACGGTTGCGGCCACGACGGCACCTAGTGCGATCACGTCGGTGAGCACGACCATTCCAGGTGGACAGACCTCAACGGCTTTCACTGTCACGAACTGCGCCATTGACGCTTGCGGGCGCGGGATCGCGGTGCAAGGATCGGCTGTAACGGTCGTGCCGGTACTGACGATCACGGACAACACGATCGGAAGCGCCACATCGGGCAACCCCACAACGGTTTATTCAAGGGGCATGACCTTGCAGGGGTTCGGGTCCGGAACCATCGCGCGCAATACCATTCGCAACATCGAGAGTTATCTGGCCACCAGTGTGCAGGGCATTGGGCTTGGTGAAGTAAGCGCCAGCGGCACTCTGGCCGTGGTGGAGGGCAACTCCATCTTCAACGTGTACAACCAGAACACGGGCACCTTCGGCGCCTACGGCATCAACGTGAACGTTGGTGCAAGCATCACGGTTCGCAACAACTGCATCCGCGACGTGAAGAACAGCCAGGTCGCGGGCACTGGTGCTTTCAGCACCACCTTCGGCGTCTTCGGCATCCGGATCGGAACCAGCGTTGGGCACTCGGTACTGCACAATACGGTGCATCTTTCAGGGGCCATTCCTGGTGTCATCAGCACGGATCTCACCGCATGCCTTGGCATCGTGGGCACGGGCCAAACTGGTTGCGACGTCCGCAACAACATCTTCAGCAACGTGCTCACGGGTGGCAATCCCACGGGCTTCAGCACCACCCACACGTGCATCTACCTACCGAGCGGCGGTACCAGCGCCATGGGCCTCACGCTGAATAACAACGCATACTATGTAGGTAGCACCCCATGGAGCCTGCTTGGAAAAGCGGGCACTACCGTGCTCACGCTCCAGTACACGGCAGCCGCATTCGATGCATCCACGATCGTCCCGGCGGCCAACCTCCGCTCGTACAGCACCTTGTTGCATGTGCCAGCCACCAACGACAACGCGAGCTTCGCCGCCCTCACGGCCGTTCCGCTCGCAGGAGGTTGCGGCATTGATGTGAGCATGGTCCCGGAAGCAACGCCGCTCTTCCTGACCGGCGCCAGTGCTGGTGTTCTCACGGATATCGACGGCGATCCGCGTGGAGCCACGCCTTGCATCGGTGCTGACGAGTTCTCCTTGGCAGCTTGCGTAGGGATTCCTGGTACCGGCACCTCGAGCCTCACAGGCGGCAGCCCGATCTGCGCGGGTCTTACCAAGAACATGACCAACGTAGGAGCCACCTTCGGGTCCGGCATCAGCTACCAGTGGCAGACCGGCCCCAGTGGCGGCCCCTATGTGGATGTAACAGGCGGAACGGGCGCGACCACGCTCAGCTATACGACCGATCCGCTGGCCCCCGGCACCTATTACTATGTGCTGAAGGTGACCTGCTCGACTGGTCCTGATGAAGATGTCAGCAATGAGTTGACACTTGTGGTGGATCCCACGCCAACCGCGAGCGCGACCAGCAACAGCCCGATCTGCGAAGGCCAAACGCTGAACCTCGATGGTTCAGGCGGTATCGGCACCATCTACTCGTGGACCGGCCCCGGCTATGGCGGTGGCAGCAACGAGGATGAGAGCATCGGAAGCGCCACCTTGGCGAACAACGGCACTTTCGTCTTCACGAGCACCTTGGGCAGCTGCACGAGCGCTCCTGTGAACGTAAGCGTCACTGTGAACCCGAATCCCACCGGTGTGACTGCGAATGCAAGCGACCTCACCGTCTGTGATGGTGATCTTGTGGACCTCACGAGCGGTCCCAGCAGCCCTCCCGGCACCATCCTCACGGAGAATTTCAACGGCGTTGCCGCAGGTTGGACCACGACGAACACCACCACCACCACGGGTATCGGCGATGTATCGCTTGCTGCGTGGACCCTGCGTCCCAATGGGTTCGTAGGCCCCATTGGTGGTGCGAACAACAGCAACGATGCGTCGCAGTTCTACATGTCGAATGCCGATGCCCCTGGTAGTGGAAGCACCACGAACACCACATTGGTGAGCCCGGTCTTCAGCTTGGTCGGTTACTCCTCGGCGACCCTCAGCTTCTGGCACCACTACAACTGGCTTGGCGACGACAACGCGAACGTTGAGATTTCCACCAACGGTGGCGGTTCATGGGCGCCATTGGTCACCTACGCGGCGGATCAGGGAACGCCCACCGTTTTCGCAAATGCGACCCCGAGCCTGAACGCATACCTGGGACAGAATACCGTCCAAGTGCGCTTCCGCTACTTCGCCACCTGGGATTGGTACTGGGCCATTGACAACGTGAGCGTGACTGGTACGCCACTGCCTTACGCCTACGGCTGGACATCCAGCCCCGCCTACTTCACGAGCGGAGTGCAGAACCCCACCGGCGTGACCGTTTCTCCGGTGCCGACGACCTTCGAGGTGACGGTCACCAACACGGCAACCGGTTGCTTCAGCACGGCAAGCGTTGCGGTGAACCCCGACCTCACCGATACAGACGGCGACTTGATTCCGGATTGCGACGACGATTGCCCGACGGTTCCTGGTGAGCAAGGCGATGCCTGCGATGACCTTGATCCGCAAACCGTGCTCGATGTGCTGAACGGAAGCTGTGTGTGCGAAGGCGTTGCCTGCACCACGGACCTGGACTTCGTGTATCAGGCCGACGGCGTGGATAACCTCACCTGGGCCATCTACCAAGAGACCACCAACATCCTGGTTCAGAGCGGCGGCGGCGCCTTGATCGGTAACGGAAGCGAGGCTACCTGCCTGCCCGACGGCTGCTTCTACCTCGTGGTGACTGACGGTGGCGGCGACGGCATCGTGAACGGCGGCTACCTGTTGAAGATCAACAGCAGCGTGCGCTTGATCGATAACCTCTACGGCACCTTCGGCGAAGGCGGCTTCACCAGCGGAATCAACAGCCAGATCGCGAACAACGAAGGCTTCTGCCTGCCCGTGAGCACTGACCGCCTGATCTACACCAGCTGCGACAAGCGTGACTGGAAGATCAGCCCCTGCGGCGGTGAATTCGTGGTGGCCAATGCCAACCAGGACGTGAGCGATGAGTACGGCGTGAACAACGCCAACAGCGGCTACCAGATGTGGTGGTACACGCCCAATGGCGGCTACAGCTTCAAGCGCTTCCAGAGCCACAACACGAGCAACGGCTTGCCGGCCAGCGCAACCCGTGCTGCCCACTTCCAGCTCAACGCATGGCTCGGCAATCAGCTCACCGAGGGCGGCTTCTACAACGTGAAGGTGCGCGGCCGCATCAATGGCAACTACAACAACTGGGGCCCTGCCTGCCGCCTGGTGGTGAACAGCGCTGAGGCCCAGTGCCCCCGCACCAAGCTCCAGGACCAGCCCGGCAACCCCTACCTGAGCTGCGGACAAAGCCGCACCATCGGCACCAACGTGTATGTGCATGCCCGCACGGTGCGCCGCATGAACGCCAACTGCAACTGGGTGAATGCGAACCGCTACCAGTTCCGCTTCCGCATCCCGGCTGAGTTCGTCACCATCGTGAAGACCAGCGCCACGGGTAAGTACTGGGTGAACACCAACGGCCTCACCTGCGGCAAGACCTACGAAGTGGATGTGCGCGCGAGCTTCGACAATGGCGCTACCTGGTGCCACAGCAGCGATCCCTACGGCGATATCTGCCTGCTCACCACCACATGCAGCTTCGGCATGGCTGAGGAGAGTTCTTCAAGCGCAGCCGGTCAGTCCGAGCGGAGCGTGGCGATGTACCCGAACCCCAACAACGGCGACCAGCTCTTCGTGAGCCTGAGCAACGTGGAGGAGGGTGTTGAGTCGATCAACGTGGACATCTACGACAGCTTCGGCAAGCGCGTGGCCCAGCGCACCATAAGGGTGCAGGACGGCTTCGTGAACACCACCATCGCCCTGAACGGGGAACTGGCCAACGGCATGTACTTGGTGAGCATCGCGGCCGGCAGCGCGATCCACACCGAGCGGCTGGTGATCCAGAAGTAAGACCCGGGGCCTGACCCCGAACCGAAACCCGCCCCCCGCACCCCCGGTCCTTCGACCGGGACGTGCGGGGGGCGGTGTTTTCGCACAGGTGGTGGTGGGCGATCAATTCGGCAATGGTGCGTGTTCTAGGCGCCGAATGCGATCTTCGCAGCCGTCATAGTCGAAATGCGCCGGATCCTCGCCCCCTTGGCCGTCATGGCTGCGCTCGTTGCGCAGGCACAATTCGCTCCATGCGATGTGACCGTATCCGTGACCTCGCCCACCTGCCCGGGCCTTGCCGATGGCGCCATCACCGTGGTGAGTCAATCAGGCGGCCCATACCTGTACGAGTGGGTGCACGATGTCCTGCTCACCGACGCAACAGCCAACAATCTGCTGGCTGGCGCCTACACGGTGGAGGTCACTGGATTCGATTGCGACACCATCATTGATGTGATCGTTACCGATCCTGTGGTTCCGCCCCTTGGAACGCTGGACGTGACGGATTTGACCTGCGAAGGCGCTGACGATGGCGCCATCACCCTGACCCTCAACCCCGGCGGCCCCTTCGTCTGGTTCTGGACACACGACCCGGTGGAGACCAATACCACCATCACCGATTTGCCCATCGGCGTCTATGGCGTGCTCATTTCGCCGCCCATTGGCTGTCCTTCCTACATCGAGGCCACATTGGGCAACCCGGATGTGAACATCACGGGTGGCCCGCTGGCCTACTGCCCGAACGAAGCGCCGTTGCTCACCACGGAACTCGTCTTCGGGTTCCAGCCGCACATTTACGAGTGGGGCACGGGTGATACGCTATCATCCTATCAGGTCCCGCCGGGAACCAACGCCACGATCACCATCACGGCCACGGATACGGTCCTGAATTGCGTGGCAACCGCGACGGTTGACGTAACGGAGCTGGTGCCGCCTTTCGCGGTGCCCCTTCTGGTCGATACCGCTTGCCAGAACGTGGCCTTCATCGTGAACACACTGGCGACGAATGGCGATTCGCTGGAGTGGACCTGGGGCGTTGATGGGTACAGCAACGCCCGCGACCCGCTGATCTCCTTCCCGGAGCCGGGCTGGCAGTATGTAACGCTCCAAGCCTTCGACTTAGCCGGATGTGGGAACCTGCCCGTGCTCGACAGCATCTTCATCGTGGCGCAGACACCAGCAATCTTCACTGCCCGCCAGATCCCCTGCACGCCCATCGTCGAGATCTCCTTGGGCAGCCTTACCGCGGACAGCTGCGCATTCTACATCGGCGATAGCCTGGTCACCCACGATTGCACCGGCTTCATCCAGTGGGACCATCGGCTCTACGACTTCTATCCCTACACGCTCTTCGCCACGCAGGCCAACGGCTGCAACGACACGACGACCACCATCGTCGACGTGCGGACGGAGCCCACGCTCTTCCTGGCCAATGCCTTCACCCCGAATAACGACGGGATCAATGACACATGGCCGGTGCGCGTGGATATCCCGGAGCTGGGCTACGAGCTGCGGATGTTCAATCGTTGGGGAGAGAGCATATGGGTCACCAACAACCCGCAGGAGCAGTGGGACGCGAGCGGCATCCCGATGGGCGTGTACGTGTACACCATGAAGATGCGCGATCCGTGCTCGACCACGAATGAGATCGTGAAGCAAGGGCACGTCACGCTTTTCCGATGACGCGGCACTAGAGGCTGCGGATCGCTTCCACGAGCCTGTCCAATTCAGTTGTCGTCGTGTACACGTTGGGCGTGACCCGCACGTGGTTGTACGCTGTCTCAATTCCCGGCTGACCCGCGCGCTCGATGGCCACGGTGTGGATCTTCCACTTCGCGAAGAGCTCTTCACTGATGGCCGTTGCCTTCTTCCCGTCAATTCCGAATACGCCGATGGCGCAGCTGAAGCGCGGATCCTGCGATGTCTTGAGGAAGAGTCCGGGCAGTTCCTTCACCTGTTCCATCCAGTAGTTCTTCAGGTAGTGAAGCCGCTCTTGCTTGCGTTAAGCGCCGATCAGCTCGTGCAGGTCCAGCGCGTAACCCGTGGCCATCTCGATGGGGAAACTGCGCGTACCGAGGCTCTCGAACTTGCGGATATCGTCGCCTTGCGGTTTGTCGTTGCTGAGCAGCGGCCACACCTTGCCCACCTTTTCCTTCTTGATCCACAGCAGGCCATTGCCGAAGGGCGCACAGAGCCACTTGTGCAGGCTGGTTCCCCAGTAATCGGCGCCGAGCTCGGGGATGCTGTAATCGAGCAGGGCGAAGGAGTGCGCCGCATCAACGAGCACCTCGATCCCGCGGGCATGCGCGGCGTCGGCGATCCGGCGAACAGGCAGCACCTGGCCGTTCCAATTCACCACGTGCGTGATGTGGACCAGCTTGGTCCTGGGAGAGAATCTGCTGATGAAGGCCTCGGCCATCGCTTCTTCATCCTCCGACGGCAGTTGCGGATCGGCATGCACGAGTTTCACCCCATCGCGCAGCGCGCGCTGCTTCCAAGCATTGGCCATGTTGGGGTAGTCGTGCGTGCTCACGACCACCTCATCGCCGGGCTTCAAGGGCAAGCCGAAAATGACCGTATTGAGCGCCTCGGTTGCATTGCGGCATAACGCGAGTTCCTCCTTGGAGCAAGCGGCCAGCCGCGCCAGGTTCATGCGCAGCGGCTCCCGATCCTGATCGAGGATCCGCCACATGTAGTAGCTCGGCGCTTCGTTGCACATGCGGTTGTAGTGGTCGAGCGCTTCCATGGCCGCGCGCGGTGCCGGGCAAACGCCGCCGTTGTTGAGGTTGATGAGGGTAGGGCTGCAGGCGAAGGAGGCCCGCACCTGGCGCCAGAACTCCTCACCATCGCCGCCGGGCGTTGGGCCGGGGCCGATTCCAGGGAAGGCGGCATCAAGGTTCTGGTGCAGTGCCAGGCCGCCCAGCAAGGCGGCGCTTTGGCGGATGAAGCTGCGGCGGTCGGTCATGCACCGAATGTACCGGGCTCGGCAATGCGGATAACCTTGTTAGCATCGAGCTCCAAAGGCGCATAGGGCTGGGGAGGGAGCGGGGCGACCTTTGTTCGCAACTGCCGCGTGATGATGCTCCCGACCCTACGGACCTGGCTGTTCCCAGCGCTTGCCTCGGCGCTCATCGGCGCGCCTGCCGCGCTGGCGCAGGTGCCCAGTCAATGCCTCGAGATCGAGAGCATCCTGGTGGATGCCTGCATCGACCTGGCCCAATGCCCCGGAGCTTCCGAAGGGCAGAACGAGATGGTGCGCTTCCGCACAGGGCCCCAGCCCATCGCGTTGAGTGAACTCGAAGCCGATTGGCCCAATAACAGCTGGAACGGCCTCGTGCAGGATGCCACGACCGCAGCCCTCACCGATTCGCTGAACGCCACGATCCAAGGCTGTGGATGGTTGCTGGAGCCGCCGGCTGGGGTGATTCCCCCGGGTAGCCAGGTGCTCATGGTCACCAGCACGATGATGTGTGCTGCTGCGAACTCATTCGCGAACCTGAGCGATACGCTGTACATCGTGTTCCAAGCGCCGGGCAACACCAGCGGCCACTTCGCCAACCACAACAACGGAGCGGCCATCAGCCCAACGCCCGTGGGCGCGGAGAGCCTGCGCACCCTGATCCTCATTTATCTGCCCACCGGCTGCGCGGATACCGCCATCTACGATCGCGCTCAGCTCGTGAACGTTTTCGGCACCTATGGCGGCGCGAGTGCGGAGAACGATGGCGCCACCGCGCAATTCAGTTGGCCCGGTCCCCCCACGGTGACCTATGTGAACTACGGCTGCCAGGCGCCTTTCGAGCCTACGCTGGTGAGCGTGATCGATGTGGAGGGCAGCATCTGCAACGGAGCAGGCAATGTGCAACTTGTGGGGAGCGTTTCAGGCACCGATGTGGTGAGCGTGCTCTGGCAGGGCGGCACGGGCAGCTTCGATGATCCAACCTCGCTTACCACGAATTACGCTGCTGGCGCGGGCGATCTCGGACCTGTCGTGGTGCAGCTGTGCGCGTTCGGCGCCTGCGGCTTGCCCATCTGCATCGACTACACACTGCCCGGCGGTGCGGCTCCGCTGGTGACGATCGTTGCAGATGGCCCAACGGCGCTTTGCCCCGGGCAGAGCGTCACGCTCACGGCGAATGGTGCCGATAGCTACTCATGGAGCACGAGCGATGTCACGCCATCCATCACGGTCTCGGCGCCCGGCATCTACAGTGTGGAAGGCACCAATGCATGCGGAACCGGTGACGCGCAGGTTGAAGTGACGCAGGCGGCAGGGCCAACCGTCACCATCACTCCGAATGGTCCCACTGCGCTTTGTCCCGGCCAGAGTGTGATCCTCACGGCGAGCGGCGCTGACACGTACGTGTGGAGCACGACCGAGGTAACCGACGCCATCACGGTTTCGGCGCCGGGCACGTACAGCGTGCAAGGCACCAATGCATGCGGAACCGGCGACGCGCAGGTTGAAGTGACGCAGGCGGCAGGGCCAACCGTCACCATCACTCCGAATGGTCCCACTGCGCTTTGCCCCGGCCAGAGCGTGGTGCTCACGGCGAGCGGTGCAGACAGCTATGTGTGGAACACGACAGAAATCACGGCATCCATCACGGTTTCGGCGCCGGGCACGTATAGCGTGCAAGGCACCAACGCGTGCGGCACGGGCAATGCGCAGATTGATGTGACCCAAGCGGCTGGACCAACGGTGACGATCACGCCGGATGGGCCTACGGATATCTGTCCCGGCCAGAGCGTGGTGCTCACGGCGAGCGGTGCCGATACCTATTCATGGAGCACACAGGAGATCACGGAGACCATCACCGTGAACCAGGCCGGGACCTATTCCGTGACGGGAACGAACAGCTGCGGAACCGCCTCCGCGCAGATCACCGTGAATGTGATCGCGGTGAGCGCGTCGTTCACTGCGGTTCCTGCCTTCGGTGATCCCCCCTCGATGTGAGCTTCACGAATTCGAGTTCGCCCGCCAACGGTGCGATGTCCTGGCAGTTCGGTGATGGAGGCACCAGCGCCGATTTCGAGCCGACGCATACTTACGTGGATGATGGCTCCTATACGGTAACGCTCACGGTATCCGCGCAGGGCTGCGTGGCCACCGCCTCCGCCATCGTGGTGGTGGGCGAGGGCGACATCGTGCCGAGCATGGTGGAAGTGCCCAACGTATTCACGCCCAATGGCGATGGCGTGAACGACCAGTTCCGCGTGGACGCAATCGGTATCGAGCGCATCGAGGTCACCATCTTCAACCGCTACGGGCAAGAGGTGGCTCTATTGCAGCGCGCCAAGCAAGCGTGGGATGGCCGCACCTTCGGGGGAGAGCCATGCAGTGATGGCACCTATTTCTGGGTGCTCGAGGCCACCGGCTTCGACGGCGTGAAGCACAGCATGAAGGGAAGCCTCATGTTGCTGCGCTGATTGCAGCGCAACGCGTTTTGGCGAATGGGAAGGCGCCGGGCCGCCCCCGATTCCCGTCCTTTGCACGCGATGCGGAAGATGCGACCGGCGATCCTGATCCTGCTTCTGGCAGGGGTGAGCGCCGCATGGGGCCAATGCCCTGTCACCATCGCCTCTTTTCCTTACAACCAAGGGTTCGAGGCGGGTCCGTCGTGGGCGGCCGGTGGTGCCAGCAGCGATTGGGCCTGGGGCGCTCCGAGCAAACCAGCGATCAATGGTGCGGGCGGGGGCAACAATGCCTGGGTGGTGGGCGGCCTCACCGGCTCTTTCTACAACTACGGTGAACAGAGCTGGCTCGAAGGCCCCTGCTTCGACTTCAGCGCACTGCCCTATCCGTATGTATCGTTCAAGATCTTCTGGGAATGCGAGCGCACCTACGACGGTCTCGGTTTCCAGTACTCGCTCGACCAGGGCCAGACATGGGCGAACGTCGGTTCGGTGAATGATCCGCCGAGCTGCTTCGATCAGAACTGGTTCAACACCGCCAATATCAACAACCTGAACCTCGCGAATCCGAAGCAGGGTTGGAGCGGTCGCATCGGCGCCACCCAAGGCAGCTGCGCCGGTGGGCAAGGCAGCGCAGGATGGGTGACGGCCTCGCACTGCCTGTCCTTCCTCGCTGGCGAGCCGAGCGTGAAGTTCCGTTTCATATTCGGGGCCGGCACCACGTGTAACAGCTACGATGGCATCGGGATCGACGATGTGTACATCGGCGAGAAACCCGATGAGCCCACGGCGATCGAGTCCGAGTGCTTTGGCAATGAACTGGTCATCGATGATGTGCAGACCTGTTCCACTTCCTGGCTCTGGGATTTCGGGGACCCCGCTTCCGGTGCTGACAACACGAGCAACCTGCTCACACCGTCGCACTTCTTCAGCAACCCGGGACAATACACGGTGACGTTCACGGCGTTCTTCGATTGCAGGTCGCCGCAGATCACCCCCTTTCAGTTGACCATACTCGGCTTGGAGGTGAACGTGACCGAACCCACCTGCGCAGGCGGTGACGGCGCCTTGGAGGCGATCATCACGAATGCACCCGGACCGCTCAACTATGCGTGGAATCCGATTGGCATCAACGCTAGCAGCATCAGCGGGCTCAACGCCGGCACCTACATCCTGAATGTGACCGGAGGACCCGGTGTTTGCCCGACGGGAACCATGATCACACTCGACCCGCCTGCAGCCGCACCCGTGCTGAGCTTGTCTGCGGCACCGGCTAGCTGCGCTGGCGCAGCGGATGGAAGCGTGAGCGCCAATGTGGTATCCGGATCCGCGCCGTTCAGTTTTGCTTGGTCGCCCTCGGGCGGAAGCAACGCCACAGCCACGGGCCTTGTTGCGGGCACTTACACCTGCACCGTGACCGATGCCAACGGTTGCAGCGCTTCTGCCAGTGCAGCCGTCGCGGAGCCATCACCATTGATCATCGTGGCCGATGATACCGTGAGCATCTGCACCGGCGATGCCATCACGTTGTCTGCCGTCGCCAGTGGGGGAATGCCGGGCTATACCTATGCCTGGAGCCCCGATGGCCCCCAGGTCTCACCGCTCACGAGCGCGGTTTACAGCGTGATCGTCACCGATGCGAATGGCTGCTTGTCAGCTCCAGCGCTTGTGCAGGTCGAGGTCGGCGATGCAGGCACACCAACCTTCACCGTGATCGACACCTTGGGCTGCACGCCGCATTGCGCGAGCTTCTTCGCAGATGCGGAGGAGGGCAGCTTCACGTGGGATTTGGGCGACGGCACAGTGATCACCGGCGGGCCGAGCATCCGGCATTGCTACAGCAGCGGCGGCGTGTTCGATGTGCGCCTCACCCGTGCCGATGCCAGCGGCTGCAGCGGGACATGGATCTATGCCGAGGCCGTGCACGCCATCCAATCGCCCACTGCGGCATTCAGCGCCGTTCCGCCCGTGACCACGATCGAGGATCCGTTGATCCAATTCGTCAATCGGTCCATGGGTGCCGATAGCGTGCTATGGAGCTTTGGTGATCCATCGGACAGCACGAGTTCGGTCTATGATGCGGCCTTTGCCTACAGCGATGTGGGCTGTTTCCCGGTGCATTTGCTGGTGCTGAATGCTGAAGGCTGCTCATCATCCGCGGCTGTGGAGGTGTGCGTGGAAGACGAGTTCGCGGTATACATCCCCAATGCCTTCACGCCGAACGGCGACGGGTACAACGACCTCTGGGGCGCCATCACAACCGTGGGCCTTCCGCGTGAATTCGAGCTGGTGGTCTTCGATCGCTGGGGCGGTGAGCTTCATCGCGGCAATGAGAAACAAGCCTTTTGGGACGGCACGGCCAATGGCGAGGTGCCCATTGGCGTTTATCCCTGGCGCTTGCGCCTGCGCGATACCGCAGGCAAGGTGCAGGAGCGCACCGGCCATGTGACGCTGCTGCGCTGATCAGCCTACTGGATCGAATCGTGCTTGCGCTTGAGCGCATCCACCACGCGTTGCACTTCCTCCTTCGTGGCGCCGCGGTCCTCGGCTTTGCCGGCCGTGCTCTCCAAGCGGCCTTGCTCTTTCGCGAGGTCACCTTGCACCTTGGCCTCTTGCTGCATCAGCTTCGCCAATGACGATTCGCCTTTGGCCAGCTTCTCCCGTGCTTTGGTCAGCTTCTGCAGGTCCTTTGGGTCATTGCTCAGTGCGAATTTCTTCTCGCGGCCGGCGATGTCCCCGGAAACATGCGCATTGTCGCGCTCGACCTTGGCCCGCTTCGCCTTGATCTTCTCTAGCTGACCGTTCGACTTGGTGATCCGCGACTGGCTCTTGGCCACGTCGCCCTTGGTGTCGGTCAGCTTATCGCCCGCTTTGGCGAGCTGCTTCTCATATGCTGCAATCTGCGCCTGCACCACCGAGCGGTTGTACTTCACGGCCAAGGTGCGCATGTAGGCTTCCTGACCGTCCATCGTACTTGTGGGCATGGAATCATTCGCTGCAAAGGCCACTGTGAGCTTCACGAGGTTGGCTTTCTTCTCCTGGACCGATGACGCTGCGGCCATTGCAGCATCAGGCAGCTGAGGCACGCGCAGGCCCATCGCCTTTGCAGGTTTTCCCTTGGTCACCGCGGTGCTCACGGCCTGCATGTCGGCCATCCACCAACCCATCACATCGTTGGCATCGGCCTCATGCACCGCGATGGTCCATGCGGGCAATTTGAAAGCGCCGTTCTGCAGGCTGTCCGGCACCACCGCGATGGTCTTGTCCCACGATAGCGCGTAGCCCTCTTTGGTTGAATTGCCTTTCTGCGCTGTGGCAGCAACAGGGAACAGGAGCGATGCAGCGGAGAGGAGTCGGATGGTGCGATTCATTTCAGTTCGTTTTGCGCCGAAAGGTCGGCACGATTCAGACGTGACCGATGAACGCTGGTCACTTGGGCGCGGGAAGGTCGATCAAAGCCGTGTAAACCCGATGCATGGGCAGGCCCATCACCGTGTAGAAGCTGCCTTCGATCCGTTCCACGGCGGTGTAGCCGATCCAATCCTGCACACCGTAGGCGCCTGCTTTGTCCAGGGGCTTGTGCTGTTCCACGTAGTATGCGATCTCGGCTGGCGATAGCGCGCGGAAATGCACCACGGCGATGTCGGCGAAGCTGAGCGTGCGGGTGCTGGTGCGCAGGCAAACGCCGGTGATCACGCGATGCGAACGCCCGGAGAGCAGAGCGAGCATGCGGCGCGCATCGGCATCGTCCACTGGTTTGTTCAGCAGATGCGGACCAGATGCCTCATCGAGCAGCACCGTGGTATCGGCGGTGATGAGCACTTGATCCGGAGCAAGCGTTCCGCCCCAGGCATCGGCTTTTTTTCTCGCGAGGTGCTCGGCCACCTGATCGTCAAGCATGCCAGCGGGTGGCGTCTCGTCCACATCCGTGCTGGTGATTTCCACGGGCAGGTCGAGGCCTTGCAGCAGTTGGCGCCTGCGCGGCGAAGCGGAGGCGAGGATCAAGCGCCAGGGGAAGAGAGGAAGCGCGTGCATCATAAGAACCTGATCAGCGCCGCGAAGCCGGCCCCCATCACCATGGCCACCTTCATCAAGGCCCCGGCGCGGTTATGCTCCTCACGCGTTGCAGCATTGTAGGTGAAGGCCGCCGAGAGCAGCAAGGGCGCAATGACGCCGAGTTGGATGTACCAATAGGCCATATTGCCGCGCAGCGCAGGCACCAGCATGTGAACCGCGAGCAATGCGAGGATCAGCAAGGCGACGTACGCGAGCGTGAGTGCTTTCGCCCAGCGCATGCCCCAGGCAATCGGCACCGTTCGGCAACCATGCGCAGCGTCGCCTTTCACGTCGGCCATGTCCTTCTGCAGCTCGCGCACGAGGGAGGAGAGGAATGCGAAGGCCGCGAAGCCCAGTACCCACCACCAGAGCTCGGTGAACGAGCCCTCCATCTCATAGCGCGCTTCGCCAGGCAGGGTCACGGTGCCATGAGCCACGAAGGATCGTTGCAGCGCGGGGATCTCGTACAGGCCGACGGTGAGCGGCACCAGCGCAGTGAGCGCGGCCACGGTGCCGTTGCCGATGATGAGCTGCCGCTTGAAGCTGGTGCTGTAAGTCCACAAGGCGCCGATGGCGAAGGCTGGGATGACGAGCAAGGGCCACTGGCCGGTGCGCCAGGCAACGATCGCACCGCAGAGAAGGCCCGCGCTGCTCAGCACCAGATGCGCTGCCATGGCGACCCGCCGCTTCACGCTTCGGCCCACGATCACGGTGCTGGGCCGGTTGATGCGGTCGATGCGCGTGTCGAAGTAGTCGTTGATGATGTTGCCCGCCGCGCCGATGAGCACTACGCTGAGCACGAGCAGCACAAAGAGACCCAGCGGCAACTGCGGACCGAAGCCCGGCTCCACGCTGATTTGGGCACGGGTGATTCCCCCGCCCACTTCCCGCAGTAGCTGTTTCAGTCCACGCTCGAGGTAGCCCATCACCAGGCCGTACCGGATCAGCGCCATGGTGAGCGCCATGATCAGCAGGTTCAACGGGCGCGCAAGGCGGATCAGATCGAGCATCGGGTTGGTCCTCTTCACGCCATCACCAAGTGTATGCGCCGTCGGTGAGCCACTTGCCTTGCACCTTCAAGGCCTGTTCCAAGAGGTCGCGCACGCAACCTTGTCCACCGGCCTTGGCGCTGATGAACCGGCTAATGGCCTTCACCTCGGGCGCGGCGTCGGCGGGACAGCAGGGCAGGGCCACGCGCTGCATCACCCGAAGGTCGGGGATGTCATCGCCCATGTAAGCCGTGCGCGCTGGATCCACGAGGCCTTCGGCGATGAGTTCATCGAGCTTGGCGCTCTTGTCGAGCACGCTGCTGTGGTAGGCCGTGACGCGCAACCGCTCGAAGCTCTCGCGCATGCCGTCGCTGCGGCCACCGGTGGTGATAATGATGCGGTATCCTTCCTTGATCGCATGCTGAACGGCGTAGGCATCGCGGCTGTGGAACGTGCGGACCGGGTCGATGCCGGGCATCATGAGCACGCGGTTGTCCGTGAATACGCCGTCCACATCGAAGAGGAAGGTGTCGATGCCGGCGAGGAGCTCCTTATAGGTCGATGCCATCCGTGGGGTGGCCGTGCGCCTTCAGCACCATGCTGCTCAATTGCGCGTAGGCGCGGCGAAGATCGGCTTCGCCCTCCAACAGTTCGAGGTGGCGCTTCACGGAGGTGATGTCGCCCCTTCGCGCTGGTCCGGTGAGCGCTTCGGCGGGCCCGATGGTCGTGACTTTCTGCGCCGTCAGCTTCCACAGCGGCATGAGGAGGTTGGGCGGCAGTTTCTCCTGCTTAAGCAGGCGTTGTGCCTCGTGCATCAGGAAGACCGGGAAGTTGCTGGCGAGCACGGCCGTGAGGTGCAGAAGTTCGCGCTGGCGGTGGGGCAGTTGCAGCACGCTGCCGCTGACGGCGCGCGCGAGCTTCAGGATGACAGCCTCAGCCTCGGGCGAGCTGGCTTCCACGGCAAGCGGCACATCGCTCAGGTCGATGGGGGCGCCATGGCTCAGGGTCTGCACGGGCCAGATCACGGCGCGGTGCTCGTGGGGCACCAGTACATCGATGGGCACGGCCCCGGCGGTATGGGCCACCACGGTGCCGCCCGCAGGAATGCGCGCGGCGATTTCGGCGATGCTGTCATCGCTGGTGGCGATGATCACGAGGTCGGCCTCCGGCAGCGCGCGGTCCAAACGGTGAGCAGGGCACTCGAGGAAGCGGGCCAGGTCGTTGAGCTTCTCCGGGTTGCGGCCCGCCACGCCGATGAGCGGCAGCTTGGCCTTCATGATGGCGTGGCCCAAGTGGTAGGCCATGCGGCCCGTGCCGATCAGTAGGATGGATGTCATTCTGTTGTCGTGAAGAGTCGGCCATTGCCTATGGTAGAGTCGATTCCGTCACCCCGGCCTTGAGTTGGGAGGGTCGGCTTGCCAATGTTGAAGCGGAATGCCATCGCCATCATTTCGCGCGCGCGCGCTGCCAGACCGCAATGCCGGAGCCGAGCGCTAAAAGCAAGCACCCGATCCAAAGGATGTTGATGCCGGGGAAGATCAGGGCCTGCATCACCACGAATTCACGCTCTGCCACATCGAGCCCCAGCTTTCCGCCTTCAACGGTCGCGAGGCTGTACCGGATGCGCAGCGCTTCCAACTCGGCAGCCTTGCCCATCACCGGCTGGCCATCGGCGTAGATCACCAACGGCCGTGCCTCGAACCAGCGTTCCGGGTTGTACAGGTCACGGATGCGCAATGCGGCTGCATGCACGGTGAAGCGATCGCCGAGCATGGCCTTGGTAGTGCTGTCCTGCATGATGTACAAGCTGTCGATGACCACCACGCTCGTCGGCGTAACGATCGTGTCGCCCACCTGCTTGTCATAGCGGCGGTTCGGCATCCAAGCATCATCAGGCAAGATGGTGCCGTTGGTCAGCGTGTCCGGGTCCATCGCCATTTCCGCGTAGCGCAGGTGCGTGTACAGGTCGCGCGTGAGCCAATGTCGCGTGCTCGGTTCGGGCACATTGCCCATGCGTTCGTTGAGCTGTATGATGGGCGAGAGCGTGAACAAGGGCTTGCCGGGTGCCGAGGGGCTCCAATCGCGAGCGCGCCAGAGCTCGCGCTTGCTGTAGCTCTCGAGCGGCTCCCAATGCTCGGGCTGTTGCGCGAGGAACTCCGGACCGGCGCTGTGCGCCTGCCGTGCGCGGAACAAGGTGCCTCCGATTCGCACGGTATCGCCCTGCGCATAATGTCGCGGCTCCACGCTGAAATACTCCATGGCATATTCCAGGTTAACGCCATCGCGCTGCTTCTCACGGTAGTGGACGTAGAACTCGCCCATGCGCGTGGTGTCTCCGCGGTACAGCAGGATCTCCTTGCTGTTGCTGAAGCCCTCGTTGAGGAAGCGCAGATCCATGTTGCGCGCATTCATGCTCACGTCCTGCGTGCGACTGGTGCTCACGAGCGCGCCCAGCAGCACCAGCGCGAAGCCCGTGTGGGCGATGCTCGGCCCGGCGCCTTTCAACCTGCCTTTGAGCACAGCGGGGATGTAACCGATGTTGGCCACGGCCGCGAACACGGTGGTGAAGAGCAGCAGCGACAATTGCAGCTCATGCGCACGGTAACCGAGCAAGGCGATGCCCGAGCCAGCGATCACGGCACTGATGCCGAGCACGATCGCGAGCTGGCGCATCAGGCGCTTGAAGCCGTCCTGTTTCCAGCGCAGGTATTGCACGAAGGCCACCAGCAGCGAGGTGATGATCGCGAAGGGCGTTTGCCAGCGGTTGTAATGCGCGATGGCTTCACTTGGCGGTGCCAGGCCATCGCTGCCGACCTTCACCAGGAAGTCCCAACCAGTGCGCTCGCCCATGCTGGAGAAGAATCCCTTGAAAGGCGCGAGCAGCAGATTCGTGACGGGGATGCTCGTGCTGAAGGTGATCTGCGCCGCGCTGAGCAGCAGCACGAGCGACGCGATGAAGAGCCAGAACTCGCGGCTCCACAGGGCCTCTTCGGGATCACTGGAGCTGAATCCCTTGCGGTAGGCGCTGAAGAGATGAACCGCGGTGAGCAGGCCGAAGAGCAGGATCGCCTCAACCTCGATGCCCAGCGCGAGACCGACCACCAGCAATGCGAACGAGAGCACGACATAGACCCAGCGCTGCTTGCGATCGGGGTGCAGCATGGCCGCGCTGATCCCGATGAAGATCAGGAGGAAGCGAACGAGCGCGGGCAGCATGCCATCGCCGGTGAAGCTGTGCACGCTGGTGTCGCCCAGCACGCCGCTGCGCGTGAGGAATGTGCTGTAGAGGATGAGGATGAACGTGATGAGCGTGAGCGCGAAGGCGCTGAAGAGGGAGGTGGCCTTGCGCTTGTTCACCAGCATGAGATGGCCGGCGCCAACGAGCGTGATCCATGGAACGAGTGAAGCGTTCTCCACCGGGTCCCAAGCCCAGAAACCGCCGAAACTGAGCGCTTCGTAGGCCCAGGCCCCGCCCATGAGGATGCCCGTGCCCAGCACCATCACGCCGAAGAAGGTCCAAGGAAGTGCGGGCTGCATCCATTCGGTGCGCTGGTTGCGCCAGAGACCGGCGATCGCGTAGGCGAAGGGCGCCAGCGTGGCCGCGAAGCCCAGGAAGAGCGTGGGCGGATGGATCACCATCCAGTAGTTCTGCAGCAGCGGGTTCAGGCCTCGGCCATCCTTGAACTCATCGATGGCCGTGAGGTAGCCGGCCATCTTCGTCCAGGGCAGGCCGATGTAATCCGTTGTCTCGCGGACCAGCAGGAAAGGGCTGCTTCCCAGTTTCCAGTCGCCTACGTAAACCCCTATGAGCATGAAGGCGAGGAAGACCTGCACGAGCGCGAACACCGCCATCACATGGGGTTCCCATGATTTGGCGCGCGCAATGAGGATGTTCCCCAGCACCATGTGCCAGAAGGTCCACAGCAGGAATGATCCTTCCTGTCCTTCCCAGAAGCAACTGGCGATGTACTTCATCGGCATCTGCAGATTGCTGTGCTTCCACACGTAGTCGAACTCGAACCAGTGGTTGAACAGCATGACGAAGAGCGTGATCACGATGCCGAGCACCGCTACGCTGTGCGCCCGGAAGCCCAAACGGCCCAAACGGGTCCATGCATCATCCTTCCGCTGCGCTCCGATGAAGTAGGACAGCGTGGCGAGCATGGCGCTCACCAGCGAGATGATGGTTAGCGCATGGCCGAGCTTCCCTGCCCAGGCATGCTCGCCGATGTATTCGATCGCTGATGTTTCCAATTCAGTAAGGCATTCGACCTGCAACCATCAACCGGGCACCAGGCGTTACGCCTGCTGGACCATCATCCCCCAACCTGCCCAACCTGCTGCATTTCATTGTACTTGCTCGGGCACTTCATCAGCATATCATGCGCCTCGAACTCGCCAGCATCATTCACCTTGCCGGTGAGCACGATGCTCTCGGAGCGCTCGAAGTCGTAAGGCTTGGCCTTGGCAAGGCGCACCACGCAACGCTCGCCATTATCGTCCATCAAGGTGAAGGTGGTGAGGTTGGCATCCACGATGGGCTCGTACTCCACGGGCACGCTCTTGTCCAGGTAGCCCTTCACCTTGAATTCCTTGCCGGGCTTGGCCTTGGCCTGCGCAAGGTCAACGAAGGTGCTGCTGTCGGCCAAGGTGGCGATGAAGGCCGCCATGGCGACGGCGATGAGCACGAGGGCTATGATGTGAGAGCGCGTCATGGCCGGTGATGGTTCTCCATGCGCGCGATGCGGCGGTCGAGGCGGTAGAGCCAGAAGGCCAGGCCGAGCAGGATCACGGCCACCACGGCGATCACGGTGTTGATTTTCCCGCTGCCGTAGAGGGTATCCACGAGCCAATCGGGATTGCCTTGCGCGAGCAGCGCGTTCGGCGCAGCCACGAGGGCCGTGAGGAGGAACAACTTAGCGGATGCGTGCATCTTCTTGGAGGATCTCGAGCCGCGCGAGGCGGTACCGTAGGTTGAGGAGCCACGCGCCAATGCCCATCCAGCCGAGCACTGCGGCATAGAAGACGGGGCGCAGGCTGGAGTCGAGGTCGTACTGGCTGAAGGCCGGATTTCCGCCGCTGCCTGGATGCAGGCTGGCTGTCATGCGCGGCAGGGCCATGATGAAGAGCAGCATGAGCACGTAGGCGAACACGTTGTAGATGGCCGCGAGCCGCGCGCGCTTGGCGCGGTCGGTAACGCTTCCGCGCAGCACAAGGTAGGCGAGGTAGATCAGCACGGTCACCGCAGCGCCATTCAGCTTGGCATCAGTCGTCCACCAGCCGCCCCAAGTGGCGCGCGCCCAGATGCTGCCTGTCACAAGGCCCATCATGGCGAAGAGCAGGCTGGCATGCACCGCCGCAACGGCCCCCCGGTCGTGCAACTCGGCGCCGCTGCGCAGCACGAGGATGCTGAACACCAGCGAAACGGTCTGCAGCATCATCATCGTGAACCACATGGGCACGTGGAAGTTCAGGTTGCGGATGGTCTCGTAGAGCAGGTTCCGATTCGGGAAGGCGAAGCCCTTGCGATGGTGCACCGTCATTTCGGCTGCGATATCGTGCGTGGCACCGCTCCCTTTCACAGGGTTGTAGAAGGCATCGAAGAGCCGCATGGTGCCAGCGCCCGGAGCCGTCACCAGCAAGTCGCTCATGTCCTCACGGAGGCCTTCAGGCACATACATGTGGATCCTGGCATGCGTGTCATCGATTACATCCACGCGTCCGGCTGGCACGAATTGCCCGCCATTCTCGATGTAGGCAATGACTTCATTCGGCACGAACTGCGTGCGATAGCCCAGCACCTCGATGGCATGCCGGGTACCCGGCTGCAAAGTGGCCGGCTCAACATGCACGATGGCCGGTGCCAGCGGGGTGCGCAGTGCGGTGATGGATGCGGCGAGCACCAAGGCAACCGCCAGGAATTTCCACCACCAGTGCTTCATTTTCAATCGCGCCAAAGGTACGGGAAGAGCAACCAGGCCAAGGTGATGGTGACCACATCCAGAGCGGCCAATGCTAGGAAGAGCAGCCCCGCATCCGACCACGGCGCGCCTTGCAGCGCGAGTTGGCTGGCGCGCATCACGGCCAAGAGCATCGGCAGGATCACCGGGAAGCCGAGGATGGCCATGAGGCCGATTCCATTGCCTGCGCGGGCAGCGATGGCCGAGATCAAGGTGAGCACTGCCGCGAAGCCGATGCCGCCCAGGACCACCGCGAGCACGAATTGCAAGAGATCAGCGCGTGACAGCGGCTCGTCCCCCAGGAAGAGCGCGTAGAAGAGCAGGCTGAGCAGGCTCAGCACCGCCATCGTGAGCGCGTTGTACAGCGCGCGTGCCAGCACCACGCTCCGCGGATGCACCATGGTGTACAAGTAGAGCTGACGGCCTTGGTCCTCGCGCTGGAAGGAGCGCGCCAAAGCATTGAATGCCGCGAAGAGAAGGATGATCCAGAAGAGTGCGTTCCATGCCGTGCCAGCCAATGCGTCCTTCATGGCCAGATGGCACACGTACACGGCGCTCACCACATAAAGGAGCATGCCGCCCCAGGCAGCACGCTGGCGAAGGTCGAGGGCGGCTTCGAGCTTCAGCAGGTTGAGGACCTCCTTGCCCATGGCGGCGCAAGGTAGCCGGAGGGCACGGGGCTGCCGAACGAGGCGGCGCCACCTACTTCTTTCCTTCTTTCACCTTCACGGCCTCCGCATAGAACACCATGTACACATCGATGAGGGGGCGAATGCCAACAGGCGCCTTCCGATTGGCTTCAGCGGGATCACCACGAGCACCTTATCCGCCCAGCGCGCCAGGCGGAACGCTTTGTACTTGCGGAACAGTTTCAGCTTCGGATAGCGCTTCTCAAAAGTGTCGATGCCCTCCGGCCAGTTTCGTTCATGACTGCGGAATACCACCGCGTCGATCTCTGCTTTGCTAAGGCCTTGCTTGTCCAGGGCAGCGAGCGCCTCTGCATCATCGGCGAGGTCGTAGGTGGCGTAAACGGCATCGGGTCGCAGTATGCGCGCCGGCCGCAACCGTTGCCAAGCGGGGCCTTTGCTGGGCGGCCCACGCAAGGCCGTGGCATCAACGGCTTCCACGCCGCCGGCACGCACCACGAGGTAGAAGTCCTCTTTGGCCCGCAGGTCTTCGGGCATGTGGATGTTGAATACGGCAGGAACCGAGACGATCGACATGGCGCCTTCGTCCGATGAATACTCGCATACGAGATAAGCCGTGTAGTTGCGCAGCGCACCGGCATTCGCGGAACGTGCGCTATCCGTGCGCAGGCCGGCTGGCAGCGCCTGCGGCTCGCTCAAGCGGAGAGCATCAGCAATGCCCTCAGGGGAAATGCCGGCTGCCTTCAATCCTGCTTGGGCGGGGGCATCCTGCCCCAGGTCCGGACGGGCCACCAACGCGGCAGGCGTGGTGATGCGCACTTGGGTCTGGGCAAGCAGTCCGAAAGGGAGGACCGTAAGGAGCGCGAAGTGCAAGTGCTTGATCATGGGGATGGCCATTGCTACGGAGGGGCGCCGAAAAGGTAACGGCGCACGGCAGCGCTTTTTCAATGTTCATGATGAACCTTTGCCACCCCGGCCTGTTCAATCCTCATGCGAATCATGAACCTCATGCTGCTGATCTCGATTCTTGGTCTATTCGGATGTTTCCGCGGCGTTAAGACAGCCGAGCCTTCTGCCCAGACTACTGGGATCGGTGTTGGTTTCCATGGCCTGGTCGCAACGGACATACATGGTCAGGCTTATCCGTTCGAGCAGCTTAAGGGCAAGAAGGTGATTGTCGTGAACACGGCCAGCGAATGCGGTTATACGCCGCAGTACCGGCAGTTGCAGGAGCTCCACGAGGCATACGGCAAGCAGGGCCTCGTGATCATCGGCTTCCCGTGCAATCAGTTCGGCGGTCAAGAACCCGGCAGCGATCAGCAGGTCGAGGCCTTCTGTCAGAAGAACTACGGGGTCACCTTCCCCTTGATGAGCAAGGTGGAAGTGAAGGGCGAGGGCCAGCACCCGGTTTACCGGTGGCTCACGCGCAAGGAGCTGAATGGTGCCATGGATGCCGTGGTGAAATGGAACTTCCACAAGTTCCTCATCGATGGCGATGGCCGGCTCGTCATTTCGCTCGAGAGCGGCGTTTCGCCGTTGGATGAACGTGTGGTCAGTTGGATCGAGGGCCGATGAGCGATCCCGTTGATATCCTCTGCATCACAGCGCATCCCGACGATGCCGAGATTTCCATGGCAGGAGCCATCCTGCACCACGTGGCCCTCGGGCATCGCGTGGGCCTGGTCGATCTCACGGCCGGTGAACTGGGAACGCGCGGCACGCCTGCATTGCGTGCACAGGAAGCAGAGGCGGCGCGTAAGGTGCTCGGAGCCGCGTTCAGGTACCAGATGGGGCTAAGCGACGGGTTCTTCCGCGCCGATCGCGAGAGCTTACTGAAGGTGGCCGCATCCATTCGCAGGCATCGGCCGCGGGTGGTGCTCACCAATGCGCTGCGCGATAGGCATCCCGATCATGGCCGTGCCGCGACCCTCGTAGCCGAAGCCTGTTTCCTCAGCGGCCTACGGCGCATCGAGACCAGTCACCAAGGAGTTGCCCAGGAGGCCTGGCGGCCCACCGCGATCCTGCATGCCGTGCAGGACCGGTGGATCGATCCCGACATCGTCTTCGACATAACGCCGTATTGGGAGAAAAAGCTGGAAGCCCTGCGCTGCTTCTCCTCGCAGTTCCATGACCCGGCCAGTCTGGAACCCAGCAGCCCGATAGCGCGTGCGGATTTCCTGCCCTTCCTCGAAGGCCGGGCGCGAGAGATGGGGCGCTTGCTCATGGTCACCTACGGCGAAGGCTTCTGCACGGCGCGGCCACCGGGCATCCGCGATGTGATGCACCTGGACTAGTGGCTACCGGTCCAGGAGCTTGCGCATCAAGTTCATCACGCGTTCACCGTCGCTTCCGTTCGGCAGGTAATCGGCGAAGCGTGCACCTGATATCCGATTGAATACGATGGCCTGATAGAGCACGGCAACAGAGTAGGCTGCAGAGGCGGTCAATGCTGCGCCTTCTGCGCCTTGTGCCGGAATGAGGATGAGCCCGAGGCATACGGTCATCAGCAGCGCGAGGCCTGAGCTGATCGTGTTGTGCCGCACTCTGCCTGTACCGCTCATGTAATGGCTCAATGCCTGCGATGCGGCCATGGCCAGCAGGCCTGGCGACAAAACGGCTACGAGCCGGCGGATGCCAACAGCCTCAGGGCCGAAGACCCAGGTGAACACCGCTTCGGGCAGCAGCACAAGAAGGGAAGCGGCGGCTACAGCTATGGCCACGGAGATTTTCATCGCGGTGAGGGTGAGTTCGCGCTGGCGTGTTGCCTCGTCGAGGTTGCTCACGCGTGCATAGAGCACGGTGCCCAAGCTCTTCGGCCCCAGCCAAGTGCTCTCCGCCATCTGCGTGGTGATGGCCCATAGGCCCAGAGGCGCGGCTCCATGGAATCGCTGCACCAGGAAATAGGAGAGCCGGTAGTTGAGCAATTGCAGTCCATTGGCGGCTTGGGCAGGCAGCCCTTGGCGAAGCATGGCCATGAAAGCCGCCGTTGGATCCGTGCGTGTTCCGGGCTGTCGGGAAAGCACCAGCGCGCTCGCCAAGGCTGTGCCTCCATGGGCGAAGTAGAGCGCCGCGATGTAGTCCTCGAACGCCGGTCCGCCGATGCGGAGCAGGGCGATGAAGGAGGACACCAGCAAGAGCGTGCGGCCAATCATCAGTGCGTTGTGCTGCGCGAAGCGCTCCCGTCCGAGCAGGAGCGTGAGGTGAATGGTACCGATGGCTTCCAGCAAAGCCAGCGCGGCCGCGTGCAGCCCGAGCCCTTCAGGAGAGAGGCCCAGCGGCTCCAGCGCAAAGGCTGCAATGGCGCACATGAGCACTGCCCAACCGTATGCAATCCAGCGGAGCGTGCGCGTGCCGTGCCGAGGCTCCAAGTACACCAGCGCCCCGCCGCCAACAATGTTGATGGCCAGGATAACGAATGCAATGGCGAGCACCAGCAAGCTCATGCGGCCCACTTCAGCCAGGCCCAGCAGTCGGGCGGCGAGCGCGGCTACCAGTAATTGCGCTGCCGCGACCGCCATGCGCGCGCCGATGGTGCCGATGGCCGCTCGCGTCATGCTTCGTCGTCGTCTTCGGCGTGATGGCGGCGCTTCTTCCGGCCGCTCTTGGCATTCGCACGCTTGGCGGAGAGCACAGGGCTCCGCATTCCATCGACCAGGGTGAATTCGCCGATCGCGCTAAGCGTGCGCACGCCCATGCCGTAGGCAGTGGCCGGGAATCCATCGACGCGGCGCACAGGCTCTTCAGAGAACCGTTCCGGGTCGAGTTGCGTCACCCGGTTCAACCAGACTCCGAGCTGCTCGGGATCAGCGGCGTCCAGCGCTGGCCTGTAGAGCTGGCCATCATGCACGAAGGGTGTTCCTGCAGGCCTTGAATGCCGCGCATCGCATTTCACCGGTGAGCAAGCATGCTCCTTGAAGGGCCCGAACGGCGAAGGCGCATGGAAGGCATGCAGCTGGGCGTCGGGCATCGGGTCGCGCGTGCCCATCAGCCACCAAAGGCCTCCGTGCGCGAAAAGCGTTGGCGCGTGAAGGGAATGGCCCAGCAATACAGGCCCTTCGTCGTAGCCATCATTGGCCTTGTTCACGGGCAGCAGCAGCACCTCGCCGCGCTTGAAATCGCACAGCAGCGAATGCGCCGTGCCATTTATGGCAAGCGTGAACGGATAGCGTGCGTCCTCGAAGCCATCGTGCATCGTGCGCGACCGCTTCAGGATGTTATCGGGCTTTGGGCGCAACCGTGCGATCACGCCACCATTGCCGCTCTCGCTGCTTTTGCGGTATACCGCATTCAATTCGCCATCGGCGTCGATGTAGCCGAAAGGCTCGAGCCGTGCTTTGCCCTTGGATGGATTCGGGAGCCAGCGCACGTTGCGGCTGCCCCCTTCTTGCAAGAGCACATGGATGGGCTGATGGAGAAGGCCGATGTTCCAGGCACCCGCAGGGCTGCTCACGTTCCGCGGAGGCCCCCCCGTGAGCCGGCGCCAGTGATAGCGCAGCATGCTGACCGCGCCCGGCAATGGGATCCGGCGAAGGGCGGTGGCGGACCGCGACGCTGGGGGCGCGCCATTGGCCACCCATGCACGCGCTGCATCCGCTGGCCAGCGGGCCGCCAGGTCGGCCGCGCGGCGGGCCGTTGCAATGGGATCGGTTTCGGTGGGCACGTATCCCTCGCGAAGCACTGATCCATCCGCAGCATCAACAAGGTTCATGACGACGTGGCTGTGCTGCAGCACCACCTCACGCATGCCTGGAAGCACATCATGCGGGCCCGTCCTATCACCATTCCGGAAACACCAGCAACGGCCAGGCTGCGCCCAAGGCCCGCTAGCCGGAGCTGCGGCGCCACCGAGCAATAACAGAACATCGGCATCGGCGGGGACCTCCTTCAGTTCTGCCAGACCGGTATCGCGAAGGCCGTGGCGCATGGTCGAGAGCAGCTCATTGGCTTCCGCCTCGCGCTCCAAGCGACGAAAGCGCCCATGCGTCCACTTCTCATGAAAGTCCGAGGGCATTATTTCACGTGCTGACGACCAGCCAAGGAGCTCAACGCCACGCACGGCACGCAATCTCCGGATGCACTCCGCTTCCCAAGCGCGCAGGCCGTTTCCGGCGATGCAGAAAATCCGTATTTCAATGGGCATTCACGCAGATGGCTTGATCATACACTTGGGAGAAGGCACGACCGACGGCCGCAGGGCTGAATCGCTCACTCACGGTGTCGCGGATCCGTTGAGGGTCGAATCCCGCTTCGGATCTCATGAGCTTGAGCATGGCTTCGGCGAGCGCGCCGTCATCACGCGGCTCGATCAGGATTCCGTTCACCTCGGTGATGAAGGCTTGAGGTCCTCCGCAGCGTGTAGCGATCACCGGCTTTCCTTGGGCCAGAGCCTCGCCGGTGACCACGCTGAAGGTCTCCACGTTGCTGTTCACCACCACGGCAAAGGCTTCGGCGGTTCGGTCAAGCACTTCGGCATTCGGCAACCGCCCGAGGAAATGCACATGATCCATGAGGCCAAGGTCGTGAACGATCCCATTCAATCGCTCGCGGTCGGGCCCATCACCAATGATGGTCAGGTGCGCGCGATCATCTTGACCGCGAGCAATGGCAAGAGCGCGCAAAACGCCGCTGATGTTCTTGGTGCGGTCCACAAGGTCGGCTACCGCAAGGAAATGACCGACTGCGCCAATAGGCGGGAGGGGCCGTTCGAGGCCGGGGACCACATTGGGCACCACGGTGTATGCGGCGCAAAGCCCTTGCGCGCGCATGGCCTCACCCAGATGCGCGGAGACTGCCGTGACCGTTGCTGCGCGGCGGAAGAGGAAGCGACTGAAGCGGTGGAAGAGGAAGGACTTGCCCGCGTAGGTGCCGTCGATGTACTCGCTGCTCTGTTCGCTCAGCACCAGGGGCACGCGCTGACCACGCGCCAAGCACCAGGCGAACAGCGCAGGCCTCACCATGATATAGGCATGCAGCAGATCGGGCCTGCCGCGCTCGCTCATTACTCGTGCCCAACCATGGCTGGTGGCCCGCCCATAGCGGATGAAGTTCACGGCCTTGCGGATCGGAGCGAAGCCGATGGTGCTGGCCCGGAATCGGATGGCAAGTTCCCAGGCGCCTTCATCGTCGCGTAGGACCTGCTCCTCATCTGCGTCAAGGCCGCGCACCGCTTCGATATGGAGCACGCTCATGCGAACGAAGGCGCTAGCCGCCAGCGCCTGCTTGCGGATGAAGTCGCCCAGCTGGGGATCGTTGCGGCCGGGATACCACTTGGGCAGCAGGAGCACGTGCATGGGTTGCGGCAAAGTACGTGGTGCCAATAACGCGAGCGCGGGCTCCGGCTATATTTGCGGCCCATCCGGGAACGGATGGTGCCGGAGCGATCCGGCACGTGGTGGTTGTAGCTCAGTTGGTTAGAGCGCCGGATTGTGGTTCCGGAGGTCGCCGGTTCAAGCCCGGTCTACCACCCGATAGAAGAAGGAGCGCCGCGAGGCGCTCTTTCGTTTTCTGGAAATTCATGGTCCAAGTGCTTCGCTGGTTCCAAGCCGCCCTCAGGCCCGGTGCTTCGCATTCCCGAGCACCGACTGGAGGTTCCATTCGATGCGCCGCTGCACGGGGGCCTTGCGATGCGGGCAATCGGCCAAGGCGCACACTCCGCAACTAGCAGGCACGCAGGGGTCCATGTGGATGAAGAGTTCCACCTCCCGGGCGAAGGACGTTGCTCCGGAGGCAGCCCTCGCATTGACCAATCGCTCGATTGCCGCGATCTCGTCATGTGCTTGTTCAAGCGTCCAATACCACGGGAGCGTGGCGTGGCAATCGATGTGCAGAACGCTGCCATACTTGATCATGCGGAAATTGTGGAGGTCGACCCATTGCGGACGTCGGGCGGACTCGAGCCGGGCGATCACCTCTGCGGCAAGGCCCAAGTCGGCTTCATCCATGATGCCCGCAACCGACCGGCGGAAGATGCGCAGCCCGGTGATGATGATGTACACGGCGAAACCGATGGCCAGCACCTGATCGAGCCATAACAGGCCCGTGATGCCGATGAGGGCCAGCCCTACCAGCATCGCCAGGGTGCTCCAAGCATCGCTGAGCAGATGGGCGCCGCTGGCTTCCATGGTGATCGAGCGCGACTGCCTTCCACGACGCCGCAATGCGAGTCCCATCAACAGGTTCATTGCTCCTGCCACGGCCGTGAGCGCGATGCCGGTGCTGAGCGAATGCAGGTGCTGCTCATGGAGCAGGGCGCTGATGGCCCGCCAGATGATGAGGCCTCCCGCCACAACGACCAATCCGCCTTCGATGCCAGCGCTGATGAACTCCACCTTGCCGTGTCCGTAGGGGTGTTCGCGGTCGCGGGGCTTGGCAGCGAGCACGAGGCTGTACAGCGCGAAAGCCCCGGCCACCACATTCACGATGCTCTCCAGCGCGTCGCTGAGGATGGCATTGCTATGCGTGAGCCACCAAGCGGTGAATTTGATCGCCATCAAGGCCGTGCCAGCCCCGAGGACCACGGCTTGCAAACGGATATCGCTTCTTGCCTGCACGGAACAAGTTTAACCTTATGCGTTCGGCAAGGTGTCCGCAGTGCTCATGACCTTCATTGAGCGCGCCTTAATCTTGCCGTCGAGAAACCGCCCTTGCATGTTCATCCTAATGGCCGTTGTTTTCGTTATCGGCTACTTCGCCATCGCGCTGGAGCATCCGCTGCGCATCAACAAGGCCGCCAGCGCCATCCTCACGGGCGCGGTGGTCTGGACCATCCTTCTCCTTGGCCGCGAGGCCATCTTCCATGGCGACCCGGCCCATGCCGACCATGCTGGCCTTAATGCGCATCTGCTGCATCACTTGGGTGATATCGGCAGCATACTGTTCTTCTTGATGGGCGCCATGACGATCGTGGAGCTGGTGGATGTGCATGAAGGGTTCCGCGTGAACCGACCGGATCATCAGCGCAACGAAGAAGACGCAGCTGCTCTGGATCATCAGCATCATCACGTTCTTCCTGAGCGCCGCGCTCGATAACCTCACCACCACCATCGTGATGTGCGCGCTCTTGCGGAAGCTGATCAAGGACAAGGAGACGCTCTGGGTCTTCGCCGGCATGGTGGTGATCTCGGCCAATGCGGGCGGGGCATGGAGCCCCATCGGCGATGTCACCACCATCATGCTCTGGGTGAAAGGCCAAGTGACCACGGTGAACATCATTGTCAAGCTGCTCATCCCAAGCCTGGTGTGCCTGGTGCTGCCCTTGCTCTGGATCGGCCGCACGCTGAAGGGCCATGTGGAGCGGCCGGATTCAGTGATCGACCAAGGGCATCACGGCAATCACGGCAGTGGCGTTACCCCGAACGAGCGGACCATGGTCTTCATCCTGGGCGTGGGCGCATTGCTCTTCGTGCCGGTGTTCAAAGCTGTCACCCACCTGCCACCTTTCATGGGCATCATGCTCGGCCTGGGCATCCTCTGGGTGTACACGGAGATGATCCACATGCGCCACGGTGTCGATCAGCGTGGCCATTTGATGGTGACATCTGTATTGCGCCGGATCGACCTGCCCAGCGTGCTCTTCTTCCTGGGCATCCTGGTAGCGGTATCTGGCCTGCAGGTGGCGGGGCATCTTACGTTGATGGCTGAAACACTGGACCGCACCTTGGGGAATGTCTTCCTGATCAATGGGGCCATCGGCGCGCTTTCCGCGGTGGTCGATAACGTGCCGCTGGTGGCAGCAGCCCAAGGCATGTACCCGATGACGCAGTTCCCGGCCGACCACATCTTCTGGGAACTGCTCGCCTTGTGCGCGGGCACAGGTGGCAGCATGCTCATCATCGGGTCTGCGGCGGGCGTGGCCGCCATGGGCATCATGCACATCGATTTCATCTGGTATTTCAAGCGGATCGCGCTGCCTGCGGCCATCGGCTACATGGGGGCAATCTTGAGCTTCTGGCTGCTCTGGTCCTGAAGCAGGTCATCAACAACCTGCGGTAAGTATTCGAGGGCGTAGGAGATCTCCAACGGCGGTCTACCGCGCACATTTGCCCCACCAACCCCCACGCTCATGTATATGCTCATCGGCATCGTCTTCATTGTCGGTTACTTGGGCATCGCCCTCGAGCACCCGCTTCGAATCAACAAGGCCGCAACCGCGTTGTTGACGGGTGTACTTATCTGGGTGCTGTTGATGGTCGGTCAGCATGATCTCTTCGGTGCCACGCAGGGCCATGCCGGAACGGAAGGGCTAGTCGAGGAGCTGATGCATCACCTCGGTGATATTGCGAGCATCCTTTTCTTCCTCATGGGTGCCATGACCATTGTGGAGCTTGTGGACGCTCACGAGGGCTTCCGCGTGATAACGGATCGGATCAAAGGCACCAACAAGGTGACCCTGATGTGGGTCCTCAGCATCATCACGTTCTTCTTGAGTGCTGCATTGGATAACATGACGACCGCAATCGTGATGTGCGCGCTGCTGCGGAAGCTCATCAAGGACAAGAATGACCTGTGGACATTCGCGGGCATGGTGATCATCGCGGCCAACGCCGGTGGCGCTTGGAGCCCCATCGGCGATGTGACCACTATCATGCTCTGGATCGGCGGTCAAGTGACCACCGGGAACATCATCGCCAAGCTCATCGTGCCCAGCCTCGTGTGCCTCGTGCTGCCGCTGATCTGGTTCACCTTCACGTTCAAGGGCACGATCCAACGACCCGATGCATTAGCCGAGGACAATCCCGGGCACAAATCCGTTTCGCGAGGCAAGCAGCAGCTCGTTTTCGTATTGGGACTCGTGGCTCTTCTTGGCGTGCCGCTGTTCAAGACGTACACGCATCTGCCGCCCTACATGGGCATCCTGCTCGGCCTCAGCATTCTGTGGATCGTGACCGAGATCATGCATATGAACACGATTGAGACCGACAAGGGCCACCTGCTGGTGACCTCGGTGCTGCGACGCATCGATGTGCCGAGCGTGCTGTTCTTCCTTGGTATCCTCACCGCGGTTTCAGGCCTTCAGGTAGCGGGCCACCTCACTGACACTGCCCATCTGCTCGACGCCAAGCTGGGGAGCATCTACGCGGTGAACACGGTCATCGGTGTATTGAGCGCGGTGGTGGACAATGTCCCGCTCGTCGCTGCGGCGATGGGCATGTATCCGATGGAGCAATTCCCCGTGGACCACCCTTTCTGGGAACTGCTCGCGTACTGCGCAGGCACAGGAGGCAGCATCCTCATCATCGGATCGGCGGCGGGGGTGGCTACCATGGGCATTCTTGGCATTGACTTCCTGTGGTATGTCCGGCGCATGGCCTTCCCAGCTGCCTTGGGCTATTTCGGGGGCATCATCGCTTTCTGGCTCATGTGGCATTGATGGCTGACCGCCAGTCAGTTGCGCATTGAGGTAAGCCGCTCGGAACGGCGGCGCTGCTCGTTGGGCAGAGGCCCAAATGGTCCGCAAAGCGGTCAATCGACCGAGCGTAAGGTTCTGCCTGCTACATTCGCGGCCCATTTTCAACCGAACAGTCAACATGACCACCCGGTACGAGACCGTCTTCATTTTAACTCCCGTTTTGTCTGAGGACCAGGCAAAGGAGACGGTAAAGAAGTTCAAAGACCTGATCAAAGCAGGCCATGGAAAGGTCCAACATGAAGAGAACTGGGGGATGCGCAAGCTCGCGTATCCCATCCAGAAGAAGTCCACGGGCTTCTACCACCTGATCGAGTTCGAGGCCGACGCGCAGTTCGTGGCCAAGCTCGAGACCGAATACCGCCGCGATGAGCGTGTGATCCGCTTCCTGACGACCAAGATGGACAAGCACCATCAGGCCTTCGCCGAGCGCATGCGCAACAAACGGAAGCAATCCGCCGAAACCGCCAACGCCTGAACCCATGAGCACTGAGAATGCCGGCGGCGAGATCCGCTACCTTACCCCGATCGCCATCGAGACGAAGAAGGCCAAGTACTGCCGCTTCAAGAAGATGGGGATCACATACATCGATTACAAGGACGAGCAGTTCCTGCTGCGCTTCGTGAATGAGCAGGGCAAGATCCTTCCGCGCCGCCTTACGGGCACCAGCCTCAAGTACCAGCGCAAGGTTGGGCAGGCCATCAAGCGTTGCCGCCACCTGGCCCTGATGCCGTACGTGGCTGATATGATGAAGTAACCCTCCACACGAAAAGCCATGGAAGTCATCCTGAAGAAAGACGTGGAGCACCTGGGCTACGCCAACGACGTGGTGAAGGTGCGCGAGGGCTACGCCCGCAATTTCCTGCTTCCCCGCGGGCTGGCCGATGTGGCCACGCCGAGCATGAAGAAGCAGGTCGCTGAGACGTTGAAGCAACGCGCGCATAAACTCGCCAAGATCAAGGCTGACGCTGAGGCGCTGGCCGGAAGCGTGGAAGGCAAGCTCCTGAAGATCGGCGCCAAGGTGGGCGAGAAGGGCCGCATCTTCGGAAGCGTGAACACCATCATGATCGCCGATGCGCTGAAGGCCATGGGCTTCGAGGTGGACCGCAAGAGCATCAAGCTCAAGGGCGAGGCCATCAAGAGCATCGGCAAGTACGAAGCCGAGGTGGCCTTCCACCGCGACGTGGTGCGCACCATCCCCTTCGAGGTGGTGGAAGAGTGAGCACCTGAATGATTCAATGAGCGAAGGGCTGCTGCAAGGCGGCCCTTTCTCCTTGTGCAGCTGCAAATGGCGCTTCGGTGAACGGCTCACCCGCCTTTTGCAGGACTTTCTGCTCCGTCCTCGCCTTTCTCTCCTCCCTCACAAGAGGATCTCATTCACCGGCTGCAGCGGCTTAAGGCCGTGTGCTTCTCCGAGCATCTCGCGCAGGTCGATCTCGATGGTGCGCGTGATCGCCGTGATGGGCACATCGTTCGCGCTTCCCTCGAAAGGGTTCTCCGTGGCCTCGCCGATGCGCTCCATCATCATGAACACCCAGCCCACCACCACGGTGAAAGGGACCGTGAGCCAGATGAAGCCGGGGCCCAGCTTCGCGAATTCACCCAGCATGCCGAAGGGCACCATCCAGTTGAACAGGCGCACGAACATGAGGTTGATGGTGGCGTACTGCCTCGGATAGGGGAAGTTCTTGATGCGCTCGCACTTGCCCTGGTGATCGTACAGGGCGACCAGCAGGTTCTCCATCTCCACATGGTGCAAGGTGCTGATGAGCCCTTGATCGTGCAGCGCGCGGAGGTCTGCCGATTGCGCGGCGATGAGCTGCGCGGCGGCATTGCTCTTCGCGAGCACTGCGGACCGTTCTTCATCACTGACCAGCCCAGCGATCGCATCCGACAGGGGTGGGCCGTCCTGTTCTTCCACCGTGTAGTTCTTCCGGTACTCCCGGTTGTACACCTTGATCGTGTGCTCCCAGGTCCGGGGCACGCGGAGCTGGTAGCGCAAAGCATGCAGCCAAGCCAGATGCCGATGGATGAGCCGCGTGCGAATGCCTTTGAGCTCAGTGTCGGTCAGGGGCGACTTTGCCCGCATCGGGCTCACGAAGTCGATGGCCATGATCGCCCACGATCGGCTGCTGTTCACGATGCCGCCATAGATCTGCCGGGCCTCCCACAGGCGCGCGTAGGTGGCGTTGTTCTTGAACCCGACAATGAAGGCCACGGCGGTGCCCACGATCGCGATGGGTACCCAGGGGATCGTGAGCCAGGTCCACCCGAGGAAATGGAAGAGGGCCGTAGGCACGGCGCCGAGCACCGCGAAGAAGTAGATGTCCCGGCGCGTCCAATGGACCACCTGCGAGAAGGAGTATCGGCGCCCTGCGTGCATGGTTCAGTTGTTCATCCGCATTTCCTCCAGATCCAGCTGGCCTTCCATCTTGCGCAGCACTTCCGCATCGAAAGCCTGTTCGCGGCGCGCATCGGCCAACGAGCGGCGCTGCACGTCGATGAGCACGCGCTGCAGTTCGCGGTTGCCATCCTCTGGCATGGCCACCTGTTCGGCGTCGCGCAGTTCTTCCAGCGCTTTGAGGTAATTCTGCTCCAGGCTCATGAAGTGCTGATGCACGCGCTCCAGCCGAGCGTCGCGCTCGGGCAACGAGGCGATGTGTCCCACCACTGAGCGCACCATCCTGATCCGCAACTCGAGCTCCTGTTCCGCATGGGGCGTGTGCGCATCGAGCTCTCCGATGTTCAGCTTGCGCACCACCCAGGGCAAGCTGAGGCCTTGGCCCACGAGCGTTACAAGGATCACGGTGAAGGTGATCACCAGGATCGTTTCCCGATGCGGGAATGCTTCGCCATTCGGCAGGGCCACGGGAATGGAGAGCGCGGCCGCCAGCGACACCACTCCGCGCATGCCTGCCCAACTCAGCAGCGTGGGTCCGCGCCAGCCGGGCGATTGCTCATTCCGGCGGATGCTCGGGAACAGCCAGCGCGGGATGTGGGCCGCTGGGTACATCCACAGGAAGCGCACGGCGATCACCAACAAGCTCACGAGCAAGCCGTAGCCAATGGCTTCACCCAAGGCTTTGGCGCTCAGTCCCTCCACGATCACCGGCAGATCCAGTCCGATGAGGATGAAGACCAACGCATTCAGCATGAAGCTCACCGTGTGCCATACCTGTGTTGCCTGCACGCGTGCGCGATAGTCCAGAAAGGCGTGCGATCGGAAGGAAAGGAAGAGCCCGCCGGTGACCACGCTCATCACGCCCGAGCACGCGAGCTCCTCCGCTGCGATGTACATGATGTAAGGCGACATCAGCGTCATGGCCGTATCGATGCTCGGCGTGGTGGGCAGTGCCCGGTGCAGGAAGTACACCGCGTGCGCGATGACCAGGCCGACCACGATGCCCCCGAGCACCAGGACCGTGAATTGCTCCAGCGCTTCAGCGGCCACGAATTGTCCGGAAACAACAGCTGCCAGGGCGAAGCGGAACACGATGAGGCTGCTGGCATCGTTCACCAGGCTCTCGCCTTCCAGGATGGTGGTTGCACGCTTGGAGATCGGCATGCCTTTCAATACCGATGTGGCAGCCACGGCATCGGGCGGGCTGATGATGCCGCCCAACAGGAAGCCCAGTGCCAGCGTGAATCCCGGGATGAGCCAGCTCGTGAAGAAGGCCACCACCAACGAGGTGAAGAACACCAGCCCGAAGGCCAGCAGCAGGATGCTCCGTTTCCATTTCCAGAAGGCCCGCCACGATGTGAACCATGCGGCTTCGTAAAGCAGCGGCGGCAGGAAAACCAGGAAGACCAGCTCAGGCTCGAGCTTCACGTGCGGAACCCCCGGAACCATGGCGATCGCCAATCCGCCGAGCACCAGGAGGATCGGCTGCGCGATCCGCAGCTTCGGTCCCAGCAAGGTGAGCAGCGATGCCGCGAAGAGCAGCCCGATGACGAGCAGCAGGTCGTGATGGAGCATGCGTAGCGCGCCAAAGATGGTTGTTGACAAGACCTGATGGAAATCACATCGTCCGGTTTTCGACGCCGTAGTATTGCAGCATGCTCAGGCATGGGTCCGTCGTGCTGCTAATGGCCATCCTGGCCGGCATCGTGGCGCCTTCGCTCTTCGTGCTGCACTTCCAATTGCGCCGGGCTTATATCGAGCGTGAGCTCTGCATGCAGCGCGAGGTCGCCGCAGGAATGCGGACCTGCCACGGGCAATGCCACTTGAGCAAGCAGCTGAAGGCGCTGGAACGTGAGGCAACGCAAGGCTTTCCGGCAGAGCGGATCGATTTCCGGACAGAGTCGGCAGTTGATGCGTTCAGTGCGCCTGTCGTGATCACGAACAGGAGCGAGCCGCGCCGTTTCGCGTGTGTGGCGGTCGGTCTTCTGAACGGATTCCGGGCACAGAGCGATCCCGTGCCCTGGGGGTAGGTGCGAACGCAAGGCGCCCTTTATGATCGGCGCCATCCGTCGAACCTTCTAACCCTTTTCCATGCGACACTTAGTCGTTGTCGGGTTGGCGCTGTTGCCCATCCTGACCACAGCGTGCGATGTATGCGGGATCTTCCTGGGCATTCAGCCGCACGATCGAACCTCGACCATTGGCCTGCTTTACCGGTATCGGAGGCTGGAAGGCACCTTGCCGGGCGTGAGCAAGGCGCTGAAGCACGGTGATCATGCGGCCAGCACTCCTGACGATATGCGCCATCGTGAGCTGTACCAGGTGGTGGAGCTGCGTGCCGACCTCTGGCTCACGAAACGGCTGGCTGTTCTGGCAGCCGTTCCTGCGGTGAACAACTACAGCGCCGTGAACGGCAAGGTGTCGGCTGATGTCTATGCTGTGGCCGACCCCTATGCCATTGCCCGCTATCTCGTGGCCAATACCAAGTGCACCACCACCGACGAGCGCACCGCGCACCGCGTGATGCTGGGCATCGGCGCTAAGGTGCCCGTGGGCCAGACCGCCATGCGGTATCGCGAAGCTGAAGTGCAGCACGATCAGCAGCCCAGCACTGGCGCTTGGGACCTGCTGGGCAGTGCCGAATACAGTGTTCGGCGCAATCGGAATGGCGCGGCGATCACCGTGATCGGTCGGCGGAATGGAGAAGGGGCGGATGGGCACCGTATGGGGCATGGCATCAGCACCACACTTGAATTATTCCGCCGCTATGAGCGCGGCGCAGATTGGAAAGTGCTGCCCTCCTTGGGCGCGTACCACGAGCTTGCCGGAAAGGATACCCACGATGGCGAGGCCATCGATGGCACCGGCAGCTCAACCCTTTTCACCCATGCAGGGCTCCGCATGTGGTGGCGCTCCTGGGGATTCCAAGGCGCCTTCCAGTATGCTGTTGCGCGTCAACTGGGAGAGCAGATGGTCCCCAACCGCGAGCGTTTCGTCCTGGGCCTCACCTACAACATCAAACAACACTGAACCATGAGCAATTTCAGGATCTCGCTTTGGGCCCTCGCCTCCTTGAGCCTTGCCGCGTGCAAGAAGGAGAAGGAGGAGGAGCATGATCACGATACTGGAGGTGGCAGTGCCGCTACGGTTCATGCACGCCTCGATTTCATGCATGGCGCCAACGCCTTCGACATCAACGGCATTTACTCTGATGGCATGGGCCACGCCATCCAGTTCACCACGCTGAAGTTCTATGCCTCCGATTTCCACATGGAGGATGACGGCGGCGCGACCGTGGCTGAATTCCACGACAAGGTCGTGCTCTTCGACGGTGCAACGCCCACGGCCTCCTTCGAGCTGGGCACCATGAACGCGGGCCACATCCATGAAGTGCATTTCAATCTGGGCCTCGATAGCACCGTGAACCACGCGGATCCTACCACGGCCGCCTATCCGCTCAATATCCCCGGCATGCACTGGAGCTGGAATCCCGCCGCTGGGTACAAGTTCCTGAACATGGAAGGCCATGTGGATGGCAATGGCGACGGCGATTTCGATGATGCTGCCGATCTCACCTTCACCTACCACTGCGCCACCGATGCGCTGCTCTCCGAGGACCACTTCCACTTCCATCAGGATGTGAACGGCGGTGCGGTGACCGTGACCGGCAAGCTGGATGTGGCCGTGCTGCTCATGGGCCTCGACCTGCTCACGAATAGCGTGGCCATGGGCGGAGGTCCGAATAATGTGCAGGCCATGAGCAACCTTGTGACAGCCATCACGGAGCTTTAGGGGCATTGCGCCGCTGGGGGCATATGCTTCCAGCGGCGCTGCCACTGGCCTTAGCTTTCGGCTCGATGCGATTGCGGTTACGAATTTCGTTCGGGGTATTCCTGCTCGGCGGCTTATCGGCGTGCGTGCCGCCGGAACCCGTGGAGCCGGTGGATACGCGACCCACTTTGGCAGTCCGCGTCATGCATTCGTACGATTCGTTGCCCTTCGACCCGCAGGCTGCGTTCAGCGATGGAGCGGGGAATGCAATTCGCTTCACCACCTTGAAGTTCATCGCGTCGGGGTTCGTGGCAGAGAATGCAGAAGGCGACACGGTTGCCGAATTCCCGATGAGCGCCATGGTGGAGGATCCGCTGCTGAACTACAGCCACGAGAAGGGCATCGGTCGGGTGCCAACCACTGATGTACGACGCTTGCGCTTCATTCTGGGCCTCGACAGCGCCTTGAACCACGCGAATCCGCTCACGTTACCGTATCCGCTGAACGCACCGGGCAATCATTGGGACTGGAACCCGGCCGCCGGCTTCAAGTTCCTGCAGCTCGAGGGCCTGGTGGACGTGAACGGTGCTGGTGACTTCTCCGATCCGGACGACGAATCGTTCGTGTGCCATTGCGCGACTGATGCCTTGGTGCGCCCGCTCAGTTTGGAGTTGGAGCCGGAGCTAGGCCAGCAGGTCGTTCGCGCACGGTTGAAGGTGGAATGGAGCACGGTCCTGCAAGGCATCGACCTGCTCGTTGCAGGCACTGCCATGGGCATAGAGGCGCCATGCCCGCAACTCATGGATAACCTGGTGCTCGCTGTAAGCGCGGAGTGAACCGGGCATTTCCAGGTTCGGGGGCGCAGCCTACATTCGCGGCCCGCGCGGCCGAAGGGCTGCAACCGGGCGCTTAGCTCAGCTGGTTCAGAGCACCACCTTGACAAGGTGGGGGTCGTTGGTTCGAATCCAATAGCGCCCACAAGTACGATGGCCGCCAGTGCGGCCATCGGCATTTCAACCCGTTCGCGGTAGGCGATGTGACCGGCGACGGCAGCGCGTCTCCAGCGAGCACCGCTCCCCAGGTGCTGTTCAGCAAGAAGGTGATACCGGCCCCCGAGGCTACGGATGAGGAGATCGTCAGGGAGATCCAGCGCAATCCCGATGCGGACCGATCCGGCGTGCTCGACCAGCCTGCGGCTGAACATTCAAGGTATCCGGTCCGCTTCCCGTTGCCACCTTTGCGAACCGAAACCCAACTTAACCGCCGTCCATGAGAATCGCGCGCATTTGCCTATTGAACCTTGCAGCTCTTTCAGCCATCAGCACCGTCGCCCAGGAAGACATCGACCAGAAGGCACGCGATGCCGCTGCTGCAGCGGCTGCTGCCCGCCACACGACCGATAGCCTCGATGGCAAGTGGCAGCGCAGCGGCGTCTTCAGCCTGAACATGACGCAGGTGAGCCTCACCAATTGGGCCGCAGGCGGATTCAACACCGTGAGCGGCATCGCCATGTTCAATGGCGCCGCCAATTGGAAGAAGGGCCGGCGCGCCTGGGATAACAGCCTGGTACTCGCTTTCGGCGGCCAGCAGATCGAGGATGCCGACCCGGTGAAGACCGAGGACCGCATCGAGCTGAACAGCAAGTACGGCTACGACCTCAAGAAGCATTGGTATCTCGCCGGCGTGTTCCAGTTCCGGACCCAATTCACCGAAGGCTTCAACACCGATGGCACGCGGATCTCGAATTTCCTCGCGCCCGCCTACGGCCTGCTCGGCCTCGGTCTCGACTACAAGCCCAACGACAACTTCACGGTGTTCATTTCGCCGGCCACGGCGCGCCTGGTGATCGTGAATGATGAACTGCTCTGGGGCGGGAGCACCGATCCCGAGCTGCGCGTCTACGGCGTAAAGAACGGCAACACCACCGAGCTCGAAGCGGGCGGCTACCTGCGTTTCATGTACAAGACCGAATTGGCCAAGAACATAAGCTTCATGACCCGTGGCGACATCTTCAGCAATTACCTGCGCGAGCCCGGCAACATGGATGTAACCTGGGAAACGCTCTGGACCTTCAAGGTGAACGACTGGTTCGCGGCCACGCTGAACACCTTGCTGCTGTATGACCACGATACCAATCTGCCGAAGAAGGATGCCGAGGGCGTTCCGTATGCGGGCCCCGCCACGCAGTTCAAGCAGACCTTGGGCATCGGCCTCACGGTGAAGCTCTGATCGCCGTTGTTCTCCGTTGCGAAGGCCGCCATATGCGGCCTTCGCTCATTCTGGAGGGAAACGTCCCAGCCAAGGAATAGGGCCGAGCACCGCATCGCGCACCGGATTCGCATCGCGGCGCAGCACGGTGAAGGAGCGCACTTGCAGTGGGCCTTTGCTTCGGTTGTGCACGTAGGTGCGCAGCCGGGCCCCATGCGCAGCGCCTGAATACGACGGGCACAAGGCCACCACCAGGGAGCTTTGTCCAGCGGCACGAAGCGTTGGCTCCAATTCACCTGTGCGGTAGAACAACGAGCTGTCAGCGCCATGCAGCTCTGCAACGATCGCAGCATCGGCATCCGGGCTGTAGCCATCAATGTCCAGCACCACCTCGATCGCATCGGCTGCATCATGCGCGACGCTATCCAGGCCGATATCGATCAACATCCCGAACTCATGCCCGGCCATGTCCCAGCCTGATGGGCTGCGTGCGATCCATTCACTCACCTCCCACGGCCCGAACTGATGCGCCGGAGCCAGGTGCGCCACCGTATCGCGGTCGAAGCGTTGGTTGGCAATGGGCCTTCGGCTGAAGCGCAGCACCTGTCCTTCAACCAAGTCGCGGCGGTCCGCCAATCGCGGGAAGCGCTGCTGCACCAATGCGGGCGACTCATCCATGCCGCCGTTGCTTCGGCCCAGCAGCACGTGGTCACCAGCATGCACGGCGAGGATCGAATCGATGCGCGCCTGCGGCATGCCAAGGATGTTCACGGCGTTCAATTCGCCATCGGGCACGCCCCAATGGCGCTTGTAGAAATCGACCATGTGCCACTCGGTCTCGAAGAGCACGAGCACCTGATCGCGCTCCAGTTGCTTTGTGGCATCGATCGCCGCCAGGAGCATGGCCTCGTACTTCGAATGGTAGTTGACCGTGTAGTGCTTGCGCGCATGCACCAGCGAATGCACGCTCACGCCAGCAACAAGGATGGTGCACATGACCACCGTGCGCTTCGGCAGATGCCTGAGCCCTTGCAGGAAGAAGAGTGCGAGGTAGGGGAAGCTGAAGAGGACCACCGAGTATTGCAGCACCGGTGCGCGCCACACGGAGTAGCAGTAGCCGATGGCCAATGGCGCGGCGCCCCAGAGGATGAGCATCCATTTCGTGGGAGCGGGCAGCGTTCCTGAGCGCACCGAGAGCGTCACGGAGATGATCACGGCGATGATGAGCGCAGCGCCCAGGAACGGCGACCAATGCGCGATGTAGGCTGCGTATTGCGTAAGCCAATCAGCGCCGGGTGCCTGCAGCCAGCCGGACAAGCCGCCTTGGTTGAGCTGGGTGATGAAGATGGGCAGGTTGGGCAGGTAGAGCAGGCAGGCCGCGCCGCTTGCCATGAGCCACTGCTTGCGCTCTCCAGCGGTGGCGAGCAGCAGCCCCGTGAGCGCCATGAGGATGGCGAGCAACAAGCTGAAGTGATGCACATAGCCGCTGGCCACCATGGCGAAGGCCGATCCGATGAGCGCTTTCCGATTGCCATTGGCGAGCCAGCGCGTGAGTTGATCGGCGAGCAGTGCCGTGGTGAAGAGGCCCGCTGCATAAGGCCGTGCGAGCTGTCCATAGAAAACGCTGTACTGCAAGGTGACCATTAAAGCGGCCAGCATCAGCGCTGCACCGGATCCAGTCCAGGCCAAGGCGAAGCGATACAGCAGCACGATGGCCGCGAGGCTCATGAGGATGAAGGGCAGCTTCATGTCGGCTTCTTCCAAGGAGAAGAGCCGGGCCCAGAACCACTCGAAGACCTGCACGCCGGGCGGGTGCGTATCGTTGGCGATCACGCCATCGGCGATGGTCTGCGAGAGGGTGGGGTGGAGGCGGTGCAGCGCGCTGAGCTCATCATGCGTGTAGGGCAGGTTCGGCAGGTCCCAGAAACGCAGTACGGCACCGAGCAGCACCAATGCGATCAGCAGCTTCTTCGCCCACGGTTCACCGGGCAGCACCGCGCTTCCATGCCTTCTGATGTGCGCGCGCCAGTCCATCACCGTTCGCGGTCGATATCGCGCTGCACGTCACGCGCCTTGATGCTCTCGCGCTTGTCGAAGGTCTTCTTCCCCTTGGCCAGTGCGATCTCGAGCTTGGCATAGCCGCTCTCACCGATGAAGAGGCGCACAGGGACGATGGTCATGCCCGTGTCCTTGAGCTTGCGCTTGAGCTTGGCCAGCTCGGTGCGGTGCAGCAGGAGCTTGCGGTCGCGATTGGGCTCATGCACGAAATGCGGATTGCTGCCGTAGGGGTTGATCTGCATGTTGCGCACCACGAGGTCCGGCCCGGCGAAGGCGCAGAAGGCCTCATTGATGCTGGCCCCGTTGGCTCGGATGCTCTTGATCTCGCTGCCCTGCAGCACCATGCCGCACACATAGCTGTCGAGCAGGTGGTACTCGAAGCCGGCCCTGCGGTTCTTCACTTCGGGCGTGGTGCGCTGCGCCATGGATGGCGGCGAAGCTAACCGCGCGATCTTCGCCCCCATGAGCAACGAGCGCACATGGGACATGGTGATCGTGGGCGGAGGCATCGTAGGCGCGGCCACGCTGTATAAGCTGCAAGCGCGATTCCCGCACTTCCGCATTCTCCTCTTGGAGAAGGAGAAGGCCCTGGCCGGCCACCAGACCGGCAACAACAGCGGCGTGATCCACAGCGGCATCTACTACAAGCCGGGCAGCCACAAGGCGAAGAACTGCGTCGATGGCCGGCGCGAACTGGTGGCCTTTGCGAAGCAGCACGGCGTGAAGCACGATATCTGCGGCAAGCTGATCGTGGCAACGGACACGGAGGAACTGCCGCGCCTGGAGAAGATCTTCAACACCGGCATGGCCAACGGCATCGAGGACATGCGCAAGGTCACTGCCGATGAGATCCGGGAGATCGAGCCGCATTGCTTGGGCATCGCGGGGGTGCATGTGGGCTGCACCGGCATCATCGACTTCCGCGGCGCCACCAACAAGATGGCCGAGCTGGCACTGGCTCTTCAGCCGGAGAGCCGCGTGGCGCTGGGCGAGGAATGCCTCGGCATCGCATCCGGCGACAAGGGCTCGGACGTTCGCACCAGCAACGGCACGCACCAGACGCGCTATGCCATCTTCTGCGGCGGCTTGCAGAGCGACCGCCTGGCCAAGGCCGATGGAGCCGTGGTCCGTGAGCGGATCGTCGGCTTCCGGGGCGACTACTACGAGCTCACCGAACAGGGCAAGCACAAGGTGAAGCACCTCATCTATCCGGTGCCCGACCCACGCTTCCCCTTCCTCGGCGTCCACTTCACGCGCATGACCGATGGCAGCATCGAATGCGGGCCCAATGCCGTGTTCACCTTCAAGCGCGAGGGCTATGGCAAGACCGACTTCGACCTCCGCGACACCGTGGATGCGCTCACCTACGGCGGCACCTGGAAGCTCTTCCTGCGCAATATGGGCTACGGGATCAACGAGTACCGCCGCGCGTTCTCGAAGAAGCTCTTCCTGAAGACCCTTCAGCGATTGATCCCTTCCCTAAGCATGGATGACATCGAGCCGGGCCGCGCGGGCGTTCGCGCCATGCTGTTGGGCACGGACGGGAACATGGTCGATGATTTCCGGATCGAGCGGCGCGGCAATCACATCCACGTGCTCAACGCGCCTTCGCCAGCGGCTACAGCGGCTTTGGCCATCGGAAGCCATATCGCGGAGATGGCCGCGCGAGAGTTCCGGATCGGCGAGGGAGCCGTTATCGCCTGAGCCGTGCCACTGCGCCATCTTCGCCGCATGCCGATAGCCAACGTGCCCATCCAGATCCGCTTCGCCGACGTGGATATGGCGCACCACGTCCACAATGCCGTGTACCTGCAATGGTTCGAGCTGGCCCGCATGGAGCTGCTGCGGCGCTTCATCGCACCCGACCACGATTGGAAGAGGCAGGGCCTGATCCTGGCGCGCAATGAGGTCGATTACCGCCAGCCCATTCATCTGCGCGACCGCATTGTAGCCGAATGCCTCGCCGGGCGCATCGGCACCAAGAGCTTCGACCTGCACTATCGCATCATCCGCTTGAAGGATGAACAGCAGGAGGTGTGCGCTGAAGGGCGCAGCGTGATGGTCTGCTTCGACTACGCGGCGAACCGTTCCATTGATCTGTTCCCGGAGTGGCGCTCTGCGTTGGAGAAACTCAGAGAACCATGAGGAAGCCGATGATCCGTTGCGCTGTGATGGCGCTCGCCCTGACGCTGACGGCCTGCTCCCCGCAGGACCTGCAGACCATTCTGGGCTCCTCGGGCACGCCTTCAGCGCTCAGCAACGAAGAGGTGATCGCTGGCCTGAAGGAGGCCTTGCGCGTGGGCGCTGAACGCGCCGTGAGCAGCACCAGCGCCGCCGATGGCTTCTGGGGCAATGCGCTCATCCGCGTGCCATTCCCGGAGGAAGCGATCAAGGTGAAGAACACGCTCCTTGACTTGGGCATCACCAAGCCGATCGAGGATTTCGAGCGCACCTTGAACAAGGCGGCGGAGGCGGCGGCGAAGGAAGCCGTGCCGGTCTTCGTGGATGCCATCACGAGCATGACGATCCAGGACGGCTTCACCATCCTGCGCGGCGGGGAGAACGCGGCCACCAACTTCCTGCGGGAGAGAACGAGCGGGGCCTTGCGCGCGCGATTCGCCCCCGTGGTGCAGAACGCCACGCAGCAAGTGGCCCTCACCAGCTATTGGCAGCCGTTGGCAACGGCCTACAACACGGCCACTTTGCTCACAGGCGGAAAGGCCGTGAACCCCGACCTCGATGCCTATGTGACCGACAAGGCCTTGCAAGGCCTCTTCACCGTGCTCGCGCAAGAAGAGAGGCGCATCCGCATTGATCCCCTGGCCCGCACGACGGCGCTGTTGCAGAAAGTATTCGGAGTGCAATAGATGAACGCTGTCGGTTGCCGGTTACCGGGCAACCCTCAACCCGCCCAACCTTCAATCCTCAACCGTTCGCCAAGCGCCATGCACGCCATCACCCTCACTGAACCCGGCACCGTGCTCGAGCCCAGCGAGCTCGTCCTGAATCCCGACGGCTCCGTCTATCACCTCGCCTTGCGGCCCGAGCAGCTCGGCGACCTGATCATCGTCGTAGGTGATCAAGGACGCGTGGAGAAGGTGAGCCGCCACTTCGAGCGCATCGAGCACCGCGTGCAGAACCGCGAATTCGTGGCGCACACCGGCGTGTACCACGGCATGCACATCACCGCGCTCAGCACAGGCATCGGCACGGACAACATCGACATCGTACTCAACGAGCTCGACGCGCTGGTGAACATCGATCTGGCCTCGCGCTCGCCCAAGCGCGATCACAAGCGCCTTCGCATCGTGCGGCTCGGCACCTGCGGATCATTGCAGGAGGACATCCCCGTTGACAGCCGCATCGTGAGCGCGTTCGGCGTTGGCCTCGACAACGTGCTGCACTACTACGCCTACGAGAACACCGATGCCGAGAACCGGCTGCTCAACGGCTTCCTCGCGCATTGCGAATGGCCGGATAACCTTCCGGTGCCATACGTAGCCGCGGGCGATAAGGAACTCATCGAGCGCCTCGGCCACGGCAATACCGTCGGCATCACCATCACCTCCGGCGGTTTCTACGGCCCGCAAGGGCGCCAACTGCGCATACTGCCTTCCGTCGATGGACTGAACGAGCGCATCAGCGCCTTCGCGCACGAGGATCTACGCGCATGCAACTACGAGATGGAGACCAGCGCGCTTTACGGCCTCGGAGGCCTCTTGGGCCATCGCACCTGCACCGTGTGCACGGTGGTGGCTAACCGCCTGCGCAAAGATTACAGCAAGGACCACCACGCGGCGATTGACCGCATGATCGGGGAGGTGCTGGAGCGGTTGGCGGGTTAGGGCAGCGTGCAGTCGGCTCCTGCTTATCCATAGGTGGCGCACGAGCAGCCATCGGTGGGCTTGCAATAGCCTACACGCATACCTTCGATTCGACAAATTCCCGTGCCTATGAGAAAGTTGGCTGGTATGCTCAGCGTCCTGTCGCTGATCTCGCTTGACGCAAAGGCTCAAGTCTTCATCATCGGCCAGGACTCGATCGCGTCATGCGCTGGCGGCTGTAGCAAGCAGGCACGCGAATAGGGATTGCGTCACTTGATGAATGCTGACATCTACTGCGGCAGATCCAATGGCACAGCCTTTCCACAAGCGCCTGTTCAGTCCGCTCGTGTATCAAGCGCCATCAACAGACGCCCGCTGAAACATGCGTGCTGAAGGCACAGGACACCCCTCCGCGCCCCGATAGCTTTCGCTCCGAGCCGCTTACCCGGCGATCACATGGGCAACAACGAGATCCGCGCGCTGATCACCCTGATTGACGATCCCGACGAGACCATTTACACCCAAGTGCGCGACCGCATCGTGCAGCTGGGCGACGACATCGTGCCGGAACTGGAGCGGGCCTGGGAGGTGGATGATTTCGGAGACCTCTTCCGCAACCGCGTCGAGGACCTTTTGCACACTATCCACCTGAGCCGCGTGACCGACCGCCTCAAGGCCTGGTACGAAGCAGGCGGAGAGGACCTGCTCGAGGGCGCGTTGGTCATCAGCCGCTACCGCTACCCCGACATGGATGAGCAGAAGGTGAAGGCGCGGCTGGCTGCGATCCGGCAGGACATCTGGCTCGAGCTGAATGACCACCTGACGGCCTTCGAGAAGGTGCGCGTGTTCAACCACATCTTCTTCCAGGTCCATGGCTTCAAGGGCAATAAGCGCAACTACCACGCGCCGCAGAACAGCTACATCAACGAGGTGCTCGACAGCCGCAAGGGCAATCCGCTCTCGCTGGCCATCATCTATCAGGTGCTCGCTGAGGACCTGGGTCTGCCCATGCGCGGCGTGAACCTGCCCAATCATTTCGTGCTCGCCTATCTCGATGAGGAGAGCATCGGCGGTGCGGATGCCGGCCAGCAAGGCGAGGAGAGCGTACTCTTCTATGTGAATGCCTTCAGCCAAGGCGATATCCTCGGTCGCAACGAGATCAACGAGTTCCTTTCGAAGCTGAAGATCGAGCCACGCCCGAGCTTCTATCAGCCCTGCACCAACATCGACATCATCCGCCGCCAGCTGAACAACCTGGCTAACAGCTACAGCAAGATGGGCGACAGTGAGCGCGCCGCCGACCTGGAGAAGCTGAGGGATATGCTCGGCAGGGTTGAGGGATAAAGGCCTACCTATTCATCTCGCCTCACCTTCCAAAGCACCCAGCGGTCGGTGCGATCGGCCCAGCCGCCGATGTTGATTCGCTTTGCCCAAGCCGGATAGGAAGCGAAGCATTCACGCGCGATGAATCCTGTTGGCAGCGCGGGTGATTGATCCAGCGTGAGCAGGAGAAAGGCTGATTCATCGGGCCAGCCCTCATCGCGCAAGGCGAATCGAAGCCCGAGTGGCCTGCCGAACCACACCGGGTGCTCCTGCGCGAAAGGCTGTCGGCCTTCATGCACGAGGGTCATCGGTTCAGAGGCCGAATCGTGGATCGCTTCGCGCAACACGGCATCCTCATTCGCAGGTTTGAGGAGCACGACCAATAGAAGCGGCACATGCACGATGACGAGAACGATGCGGAGCACGCGCCACCATCGATCGTTGAAGCGCTTGAACCAACCTTGCTCAAGTGCCGCATGCGCGCCTAGCACCACAAGCGCCGGAAGGAAGGGGATCAGCGGGAAGAGGAAGCGAAGCTCTTTGTGGCCGATCGACAGATGCGCCAAGAGGAATGGCAATGCGGCCCAGACAACGGGATCCCTTCGGCGGAAGACATTGGCAAGCAGCGGCAATGCGATGAAGGCGATGCTGAAGGGCGGAACTGCGCGCTCTGTGATTTGCGTGAAATACCACCACCATGGCTCGGTGCCGAAGGACGCTGCCTTTCCGGCGATGATGTTCTGCTCGAAGTAGTTCCATGCGGTGAATACCCATTCACCATAGAACCAACGGTCGATCAGAAGGCCGATAAGTTGCGCCGCCACCACACCCGCGACCAATACGCTCAGTTTGGGCAAGGCCGCTCGCTTCACCAGCAGGCACCAACCCACCAGGCCGATCACCATGAAGCCCATTTGCACGCGCGCCACGCAGGCCAAGCCGATGAGCAGTCCACCGAGCAGCCATGCGCGCGAACGCTGACCATTGCCATGCACCACGTGCGCGAAGCCGATGAGGAAGAGCGCGGCCGAAAGCCCCTCGGAGGAGAACCGCACTGCCGCGAACACCCCGAACCAGAGCAGGAATGCGAGCGCTGCATAGGTGCTCCGCAGGCGGGGCTGCTGAAGCGCGGGGTCATCGCGAAGCCGCCGGTTGAACAGGAGCACAGCGCCGGACCATGCGAGCGCTGCAGTGAACAGACGCAGTAGGAGTGAGGTGGCGTAAGGGTCGTCGAAGCCAACGGCATTCATTAAGCGATGCACCATCACCGCCATGGCAGGCTGAAGCGCCGGTCGGAGGCGCGCGCCGAATTCCCAGGTGAGGTCCGTTTCCGGGGTGATGCCCAGCTTCCAACCAGCGAACTCGAGGATCTGGAAGTGCTCATCGGCATGGAAGGGGCCGATGGAGAAGATGGCGGCGATGGATAGGGCGAGTGCTCCGAGTAAAGCGATGCGTCGAACCGGGGAAGGAAGGTCCGGTGCCGTCATCGGTTGAACAAGCGAAGCGCGGTTCGAGCGATGATCCGCAGATCGAGCCGCATGCTGCGCTCGCGCACGTACCGCAGATCCAGGGCGAGCTTCGCAGGCATCACCTCGTCCACGTACACGCGTTCTGGATCGCTGGCGCGGCCCAGCACTTCGTTCTCGTCGATGTACGCGATGCTCGCCAGGCTGGTGAGTCCAGGCCTGACGCTGAGGACCTGCCGTTGCTCTTCGGAATAGAGCGCCACGTAGCGCGGCACTTCGGGACGTGGGCCCACGACGCTCATTTCGCCCACAACGATGTTCAGCAGCTGCGGCAGTTCATCGAGCTTGGTCTTACGCAGCACGTAGCCGATGCGCGTGATGCGTGGATCGCGGCCGCCCACGGTGATCTGGCCGCCGGCCTCGCTGCCCAGCCGCATGGTGCGGAACTTCAGCAGCCGGAATTCCTTTCCGCCTTTGCCCACGCGCACCTGTCGGAAGAAGGCGCCGCCCGGCGATTCGATGGCCACGGCTGCAGCGATGAGCAGCAGGAGCGGGGAGAGCACCAGCAGCGCGCAGGCCGATGCGATCAGGTCGAAGCCGCGCTTGCCCATGCGGCGAAGGAACGCAACACCGGGCGATGCGGCGGACGCACGGCCTTCGCTATTCCACCACCAGCCGCAGCGAGCGTGTGGCTCCGCTTCCCTGCATGCTGAGCATGTACACGCCAGCGGGTCGGCCCGAGAGATCAACGACGGCCCGGCCTGCGGTTGCGCGTTGGCGCAGCACCTCGCGCCCGAGTGCATCGCGGGCGATCAGTTGCACCGGCTCGGAGGATTCGATTGCCAAATGGAAGACGCCCGCACTCGGATTCGGGTAAACGCTCAGCCGCGGCGATGCAGCCTCTTCAATGCCGATCGATGAGGCATCTGCCGTGCGCAGCCCTAAACTAGCAACCGGACCGCCGGTGAACCCGATGAACCAATTGCCGCCGTTGCTGATCGGGCTGGTGGGCTGGCCGTACACCGTTTCGTTGAGGCCATAGTGGACATGCTCATGGTAGCCGAAGAACACCGTGGGGTTGCTGGTGACGGTGCAGAAGAGGTAGCGCGCATCGTCCTGGAGCAGCAACGGCTCGGTGAAAGGCAAATGGACCATGGCGGAGTTGCCGGAGGCGGTGATCACATGCTCTTCGTCGTGCACCAAGGAGAGCTGGCTGAAGCCGAATCCGGGATCGTCCATGGTGACGAAGGCATCCTGCCATTCATATACGCGGGTGATCACACCGTCGCCGGCGATCGTGAGCGGCTCGTTCACCGACACCTGCCGTTCCATCCCGGTAACGGCGATGCGCGAGGCATGCGCGTCGCGGAAGTGGATGCAGCTCTCATACGCTCCCGCGCTTTGGGCGGGCTGCATGCCCACGGTGCTCACGGGGGCGCCTGAGCCCTGTTCAACAGGCGCCAAGGCATATCGGTCTGCGTAGTGCAGCGGCACGGTGTATTGGTTGTCAAGCACGTGCTGATCGTTGAGGGCCACCACGTTGTAGGTGAGCTGGTAGTTGCCGCTGAAGGCAGGCTGCGTCCAATCAGGGAGCTGTGCCAGGACGCTATCACCTGGCGCAAGTGCGAAGGGCAAGGTGGCCTCATCATACACGCTCTCACCATCCTGTTCAATCACCGCGTGGAGCGCAAGCCAGGCGATGTCCTCGGAGCCGAAGTTGTGCACCATGGCCCCGAGGCCCACTGCATGGTCGCCGGGCTGGGAGGCGAGCAAGGCAGGCAACGCGAGGCTATTGGGCAGCAGCACGCCCTGCTTGCGCACGCCGGCATCCACGGCGTAGTAGCCATCCTTGTTGCCAAGAAGCACCGAGAGCGTTGCGCCGGATTCGATGGCCTCCATCCATGCATCACCGTCACCCAAGGTGATCTGGAACACAGGGATGGTCACTTGTGGGCCATAAGGCCCGCCCCCCATTTCCACGGGCGGGCCCTGAACATTATTGACGATCACAACGGCGATGGCTCCGGCTTCCTGGCAATGCTTCGCCTTCAACGCATAGTCGCAGGTGCCGCGGTAAAGCAGGGCCACCTTACCGGCAACCGCCGTTGGATCGATCAGCGGCGAGCAGGCCAGGCTGTCGTCAGCACCGCCGCTATGCGCCCGCACCAGATCGCCGATCACCCTGTTCGCAGCATAGAGCATGTTCGGCGTGTCCCATGAACCAGCAGCGGGCTCGGCCCAGGTATGCGCGTAGCTGCCTTGCAAGGGGCCCGCGCTGAGGATGTCGCAAGCCACTTGGGCCCGGAACGGGATCGCGAGCAGGAGGGAGGCAAAGAGTGCGATTGCTTTCATGGTGATCGGTGTTGATGCCACGAAGGGACAGCACCCCGCATCGGATGCTGCGGAATGAATGACAGCCCGTGTGATATGGGGCGCAACGCTCCATCCCGCTATTGCACCGTTCATCCGCAGCACGAGGAGAAGCACGCTCGGTCTGGCTTTCCGCAAATAGCTTCGCCGATCATGAAACGCATCCTCCTGCTCACTGCGCTCTCGGCAACGATTTCAGCTTCGGCCCAGCCACTTTGGCTCCGCAACGCCGCCATCAGCCCCGATGGGCAGTCCATCGCCTTCTGCTATCACGGCGATATCTGGCGCGTACCAGCAATCGGCGGAGACGCCGTGCCGCTCACCTCCAACGAAGCGTACGACCATACCCCGGTGTGGAGCCGCGACGGCAAGCTGATCGCCTTCACCAGCAACCGCCATGGCAACAACGATGCGTTCGTGATGCCCTCCACCGGCGGTGCGCCCACACGCCTCACCTTCCATGGCAATGGCGAGGTGGCCAGCGATTTCAGCGTCGATGGAACGCAGGTGATCTTCTACGGATCGCGCCAAGACGACGTGAAGCACCAGCAGTTCCCCGTGGGCGGCCTCGGCGAGCTCTACACCGTGCCCGTGAAAGGCGGGCGCGTAATGCAGCTGAGCACCATCGCCATGCAGAACGCGCGTTACAGCCCGGATGGTGGCCTGATCGCGTACCACGATCGCAAGGGCTACGAGGATAATTGGCGCAAGCACCACACCTCATCCGTCACGCGCGACATCTGGACCTTCAATCCCGCCACCAAGGAGTACAAGCAGCTCACCCCCTTCGCCGGCGAGGACCGCGATCCGGTCTGGAGCAAGGATGGCGGCACCCTCTTCTATCTCACCGAAGAGAGCGGCAGCTTCAACGTGCACCGCATTCCCGCATCCGGCGGGCGCAGCATGCAAGTGACGCGCTTCACGGATCATCCGGTTCGCTACCTCAGCATCAGCAGCAACGGAACGCTCTGCTTCAGCTACAGGGGCGAGCTCTACACCATGGCCGAAGGCGCTGAGCCGAAAAAGGTGGACATCCGCATCCACAGCGATGGCCGCTATCTCCCGCAGCGCACGATCAACGTGAACAATGCCGATGAATACACCTTGAGCCCGAGCGGCAAGGAAGCCGTGTTCATCCATCGCGGCGAGGTCTTCGTGACGAGCATCGCCGAAGGCACCACGCGCCGCATCACCAGCACGCCCGAGCAGGAGCGCAACGTGAGTTTCAGCCCCGATGGCCGTACCATCCTCTACGCCAGCGAGCGCGGACAGAGCTGGGACCTGTTCACCACTTCGCTGGTCCGGAAGGAAGAGAAGTACTTCTTCAACGCCACCCTGCTGAAGGAAGAAGCCTTGCTCAGCACGCCCGCTGAGGAGTTCCAGTGCGCCTATTCGCCCGATGGGAAGGAAGTGGCTTACCTGGAGGAGCGCACCGCGCTCAGGGTCCTCAACCTGGCAACGAAGCAGACGCGCGTCATCGTTCCGGGTAACAAGAACTACAGCTACAGCGACGGCGACCAGTGGTACCAATGGAGCCCCGACAGCAAGTGGTTCGTGGTCAATTTCCTGCACGACAAGCAATGGATCGGCCAAGTGGGCCTGGTGAACGCGTCGGGCAAGGACGCGGTCGTCAACCTTACGCGCAGCGGCTACGGCGGCTACACGCCCCGTTGGGCCATGGAGGGCAAGGCCATCGTGTACATGAGCGATCGCGACGGGCAGAAGAACCACGCCAGCTGGGGAGGTGAGAGCGATGCCTACGCCATCTTCCTCACGCAGGAGGCTTTTGACAAGTTCAAGATGACGAAGGAGGAGGCCGCATTGGCGAAGGAAGAGGAGGAGAAGAAGGACGAAGGGAAAGACGAGAAGGATGGCAAGAAGGCTCCGGCGGACAAGAAGGACAAGGGTGAGAAGAAGGAAGAAGTGAAACCCTTGAAGATCGAGCTGGAAGGAATCGAGTACCGCCGGGTACGGCTAACGCCGAACAGCAGCGCCCTCAGCGATGCCCTGCTCAGCAAGGATGGCGAGAAGCTATACTACCTCGCGGCTTTCGAAAAGGGTACGGACCTCTGGCAGTTCGAGATCCGCACGCGCGAGACGAAGGTCCTGAACAAGATGGGTGATGGCTGGGCGCACAACCTCTCTTGGGACAAGGATGCCAAGAAGCTTTTCTACCTGAACAACGGAAGCATCGGCTATTACGACACCGAGAAGAATGAGAACAAGAGCGTGGGCATCGGCGGCGAGATGGTCCTCGATGAAAGCGCCGAGCGCGCCTACCTCTTCGAGCACATCTGGCGCCAGGTGAAGAAGAAGTTCTACCGCGTGGACCTGCAGGGCGTGGATTGGGACAAGTACAAGGCGGAGTACCTGCGCTACCTGCCCCATATCAACAACAACTTCGATATGGCCGAGTTGTGCAGCGAGATGCTGGGAGAGCTCAACGCATCGCACACCGGTGCCGGTTACCGCTATGAAATGCCCAACGACGACCAGACCGCCTCACTCGGCTGCTTCTTCGCCAATGAACCCGGTCCTGGCCTGCGCATCGTGGAGATCATGCCCCGCAGCCCGCTCACCAAAGAAGGCGGCAAGGTGAAAGCCGGGCACGTGATCGAGAAGATCGATGGCGCGGAAGTCGCCGCCGATATGGATTGGGCCATGCTCTTCAACCGCAAAGGCAACAAGCCCATGCTGCTGAGCATGCATGACCCCAAGACGAAGACCCGCTGGGACGAGACCGTGAAGCCGCTTCCCGAAGGCGAGGACTACGGCCTGCTCTACAAGCGATGGGTTGAGCGCTGCCGTCATCTGGTGGATAGCCTCAGCGGCGGCCAACTCGGATACGTGCACGTCCAAGGCATGGACGACTGGAGCTTCCGCACCGTGTATGAAGAAGCGCTCGGCCGCTACCACGACAAGAAAGGCCTGGTGGTGGACACGCGGTTCAACGGCGGCGGTTGGCTGCACGATGATCTCGCCACCTTCCTCAATGGCAAGACATATATGACCTTCCTGCCGCGCGACCAGAACCTGGGCACCGAGCCGCACTTCAAATACCAGCGACCCAGCGTGGTGGTGATGAGCGAGAGCAATTACAGCGATGCGCACATGTTCCCCGTGACCTACCGCGCGCTCGCCATCGGCAAATTGGTGGGCATGCCCGTGCCCGGCACCGGCACCGCCGTGTGGTGGGAGGGTTTGCAGAACGGCATGTGGTTCGGCATCCCGCAAGTGGGCATGGTGGACAATGCGGGCAATTACCTGGAGAACCAGCAGCTCGAGCCCGACGTGCGCCAGCCGCTCGACCCGGGCATTGTATCGCAGGGCCGTGACCAGCAGCTGGAAGCCGCGGTGAAAGTGTTGCTGGGAAATTGACCAGCGCTGTTCGGTGCGTTGCTGCCGCGCCCTATATTCGGAGCGTGCCAACGGCCCGAACACATACCGCCCCTCGCGTCCGCAAGCCCCGTCGCATACCGGATGAGCTGCTTACAGCCGTGCGCTGCGGCAAGCGCAAGAAGGCCGATTGCGTGGTGCTGCAGTGGCGTGATGGCGCTGGCGAATTGCACATCGAGGTGCTGAGCCCCGCACAGAGCTGGCCTTACTTGAACTGACCTCTTCGGCTGTGGACGCCGCCGCCGCTCGCGACCTCCTGCTGACCCTGCCCGGCGTGGCTGAGCATGCGCACTTCGATAAGCAGGCTTTCCGCGGGAGAACGCCCAAGGGTAAGGCTTCACGGATTTTCCTCACCCTCTGGGTAGAGGAGAACAGGGCTGTGCTGATGCTCGACCAGGAGCTTCAGGCTGAATGGCACGCCCGCCATCCGCAGGTCTTCTTCCCCATACCGAACAAATGGGGGGAGCAGGGCGCCACTTTCGTGGAATTGGCCCGATGCAGCGAAGCGCACTTCCGCGAGAGCGTTGCGGTTGCGATGCAACGAGCGGGTTGTGCTTGAGGTTGGAGACGTCAGCTGCGCGTCGGGGGACTTTCATTCCATGAAGCAGCATTCGGGCTTGCTTCACACGTCATTCTCACGAAACCGGACCACGCATGAGAGCACACATCACCTTCGCATCGCTGACCATCAGCCTTGGCTCCGTCGCCCAATGCCCGCATGATCCCGTGATCACCCCTGATCAAGTGATCCTGTGCCCAGGAGAGAGCATCATCCTCAGCACCCAGCCCGCCGACAGCTATCAATGGTACAAGGACGGAGCACCGGTATTCAATGCGCAGCAGCAGACTTTGGCCGTGAGCGCCGATGGCGATGCGGGCTCCGTGTTCACTGTACTGAGCACCGTGGATGAATGCGCTGAGATCTCGCCGGGCGTTCTCGTCGATGGCTGGGCATTCCTGCTGCCCTTTGTGATCCACGAGGGCGATGAACCGGCATCCATCGGCGGCAATGGAGAGAGCTATTACTGTCCCGGCGCGTTCATCCAACTCACGCTCGGCAGTGTGACCGAGAACATCCAGTGGACCTTCAACGGTGATCCCATACCCGGCGCGGACGAGACCGTGCTCTTTCCCACGGAGGCTGGCTATTACAGCGTGAGCGGAGCGCCCGCCGTGTGTCCGGATTTCATCATGAACCTCGGCGTGGAGATCGGCATCTTCTACTTGGAGGAAGCGCCCCCCGTGATCTTCCAATTCGAGGAATCGATCTGCTTCTACCCCGTATCGACCGATTACCAGTGGTACCTCGATGGTGAGCCCTTCTCCGCTGATGCCTGCTTCATTCCGACGCAAGGCGGAGTGTACACCGTGGAAGCGGCCTACGCCTGTGGATTGATCCCTTCGGAACCATTCGATCTGGTGCTTGGCCTTGGCGAGGCGGAAGTCAAAGCTTTGCGCTCCTGGCCCAATCCGGTGGACCACCAGATGCACGTGCGGGCATCCGTGCCGATTGACGGAGCTTGGCGGATCATCTCCGCTGACGGCCGCATCGCGAGCAGTGGACGCCTTGCCGCCTGCACCGATTGCCTCTTCTCGCTGGATGACCTAGGTGCAGGCACCTACACCTTGCTGGTTGAACAAGCGCCTCCATTGCGCTTCTCGGTGATTCGCTGATCGAAGGCCCATCGGCTGTGCGGATATGCTCCATCCTGTGAAGGAGGGCTTCTGACGCTTGGCAGTTTCGGCATGTCGGCGGAGGGCTAGATTCGGCCCGCCTGAAACCAGGACTCTCTCTGGTTGGCGGCATGCATGGAGCCCAAGCAACGGATCAAGTTCATTCCTGCCGAGAAGTCCGATTTCCACGCCACGGTCCGTGCCCGTGTCGAGGCTTACTTCAAGGAGCACGGTATCAGCCCGCACGCGAATGTCGCCATGGTGTTCAAGACGGTGGTGTTGTTGGCCATGTACCTGGTGCCATTCGCGGTCATCCTTCTTGTTCAACCTTCACCAGGCGCGCAAATGGCCCTCTGGGCAGTCATGGGCTTGGGCCTCGCTGGCATCGGCATGAGCGTGATGCACGACGCTAACCACGGCGCATACTCTGCTAACGAGCGCGTGAACTGGTGGCTGGGCCACACCCTGAACCTGCTCGGGGGCAGCACGCACAATTGGAAGCTGCAGCACAACATCCTGCATCATACCCACACCAATATCACGCACATGGACGACGATATCGCCGATCGCCTGGTGCTGAAATTCTCGCCTCATTCCACCACACGGTGGTACCACCGCTTCCAATGGCTCTATGCCTCGCTCTTCTATGGGCTCCTCTCGCTCTACTGGGTGGTGGCCAAGGACCTGATCCAGTTCCCCCAGTACATCCGGCGCGGGCTCATGCCCGGGAGCGCTCGCACCCATCGCATCGCCCTGCTGCGCATCATCGCCGTGAAGGTGATCTACTTCCTCGTGGTGCTCGGCCTGCCCATCGCGCTCAGCTTGCCTTGGTTGCTGGTGGTGCTGGGCTTCTTGCTCCAGCACTTCATCGCGGGGGCCATCCTGACGTTGGTGTTCCAGCTCGCGCACACCGTGGAGGGCACTGACCACCCCATGCCCGATGCGAAAGGCGTGATCGCCGACGACTGGGCTGCGCATCAGATGCGCACCACGGTGGACTTCAGTCCCGGCAATCCGGTGATCGGCTGGTACGTGGGCGGCCTCAATTACCAGATTGAGCACCACCTCTTCCCGCGTGTCTCCCACGTTCACTATCCGGCGATCGCGCCCATTGTGGAGCGCACTGCTCGCGAGTTCGGCCTGCCCTATAACGTGAATCGCACGCTCCTCGAAGCGCTGCGCTCGCACTTCGCGCTCCTTCGGCGCATCGGGCTTCCGAGCTTGAATGAGGCGATCGGGTAGCTACTGCGCCCGCTCCACCTTCAGGTCCTTCACCTGCAGCATCACGCCGAATTCATTGCGCAGGCCGTTCTCAGGGCCAGTGCGGCTCATGCGGAAGCCGGTGTGCAATGGCTGTTCAGGCACCGATGAATCCGCGTCGATGCGGCCGTGCAGCATGAGGGCGCGCGCGTACTGGAAGGTGACATCGTATCCGAGCAGCGCGTACTCATCCACATCGTGCTGGAAGCGCTCGCGGAAGCGCGCGATGAAGCGCTGCGTGGCGGGATCCTCAGCATTGAAATGGCTGGCCGACGCGTAGGTGAATCCGAGCGCGTCGAGGTCGGTGGCGGAAACGGGATCCATGCGCAGCCAGCTCTCCATGCCAACCAGGCGGATGCTGCTCTTGGCTGCGAGGGCCTTGAGCTTCACCACCACGGTAGCTGCGAACTCCACGTCCTCGCTCGGCACCACGATCACATTGAGGCGCGCGCCATCAAGCTTCACGGCCAACTCGCCGAGATCCCGCCGGCCGGTGCGCAGCACGAGGACGCTGTCGCGCAGCTTCCCGCTCTGGTTGGTCATGGCGGCGTTGAGCGCATTGATCATCGGCTCTTGGATCTCCTTGTCGCTGAGGATGTCGGGCCGCAGCACGATGATGTTGTCGCGCGCGTGCGCAGCGGCGAGCCAGCGTGCGGCATGGCGCACCAGGTCGGTGCGCGCGGGCACCGCCTTGGTCACATTGGCGAAGCCAAGCACCACTTTGTTGCTCTGCGGAACAGGGCACACGATCGGCAGCCGGGGATGCGAACGGGCCAGCTGCTCGATCGCAGCGCGATGGAAGGGCCCGATGCAGAGGTCGAGGGTGGTGAGCGCGGGATCCTTCAGTGCGCTGCTCCATTGAAGCGCATCGTCGCCCACGTCGAAGGCCTTCACCTCCGCGTTCAGGCCGAGGGCGGCGAGCGAGTCGAGTGCGATGAGCGCACCGCCATAGAACTGCGCTGCAATGCGCGAGGCCTCGTGGAAGCGGGGGCCGTTCGCAGCGGTGGCCGATGCTTCGATCGTGCTGTCGTTGCGCTCAGCGGCGAAAGGCAATAACAGGCCGATCCGGCGCAGTGCGCTGGGCGCTACGATGGGCGCGGGCGGCTTCGACGGCTCCGGAGCAGGCCCCATTCGCGGTATGCGCACGGTGGCCCCGGCCTTCAGCCCTTCTGGTAGTCCGTCATTGGCGGCTAAGATCGCTTCGGGTTTCACGCTGTAGCGCTGTCCCAGGCTGAAAAGCGTCTCGCCCGGTTGCACGGTGTGATTGATCGTGTGCATCGGCACGGCTGGCCGGAGCGCGGGATCGCCCGCATCCTGAGCGGACGCCGCTGGGATGATGATCACCGCGCCTTCGCGCAGTCCACTCACCGCGTCGGGATTGCGTTCCAGGAGCACGTTGATGTCAGTGCCGTATCGCTTGGCGATCCCGAAGAGCGTTTCCTTCTTCCCGACGGTATGGCTCAGCTCGCCGTCCTTCAGCAGCGCAGGCGCATGTCGTGCTTCCTTCTTCACCACCGCTGCTTGCGGGATCAGCAGCTCTTGTCCGATGCCGATGCCGCTTCGCGCCTCCGGGTTGGCCTTGATCAGTTCTTCCACCGGAACCGCGAACGACCGTGATATGGCGAAGAGCGTCTGGCCATGCTCAACGCGGTGCACGGTGAACTTCTTCCCATCGATGATGCGGGTTTCTTGGGCCCAAGAGGCCAATGGCAGGAGCACGAGGCATGCAGCGAGATGCAACCTGCAACGCGTGATGGCCTTGTGCGCAGGGCCAACCCTCAACCCCTTGACTCGAGCGTTCATTCCCATTCAATGGTAGCGGGCGGCTTGCTGCTGATGTCGTACACCACGCGGTTCACGCCCTTCACGCGGTTGATGATCTGGTTCGATATCCGTGCCAGGAACTCGTAGGGCAGGTGGCACCAATCAGCGGTCATGCCGTCGGTGCTGCTCACGGCGCGCAGGGCCACGGCGTTCTCGTAGGTGCGCTCATCGCCCATCACGCCAACGCTGCGCACGGGCAGGAGGATGGCTCCTGCCTGCCACACCTGATCGTACAGTCCTTCGTCGCGCAGGCCCTGGATGAAGATGTGATCGACCTCTTGCAGCAGGGCCACCTTCTCGGGCGTGATCTCGCCGAGGATGCGGATGGCAAGGCCAGGTCCCGGGAATGGATGCCGTCCGAGGATATTGGGATCAAGGCCCAGTTCGCGGCCCACGCGGCGCACTTCGTCCTTGAAGAGCAGGCGCAGCGGCTCCACCACCTGCAGCTTCATGCGGTCCGGCAGTCCGCCCACGTTGTGGTGGCTCTTGATCGTGACGCTGGGACCGTTCACGCTCACGCTCTCGATCACATCGGGGTAGATGGTCCCTTGCCCCAGCCACTTCACATCCCGGATACGATGCGCTTCGCGGTCGAAGACCTCGATGAAGGTGCGGCCGATGGCCTTGCGCTTCGCTTCGGGCTCGTCCAATCCCTTCAGCGCGGAATAGAATTCCGCCTTGGCATCCACGCCAGTGATGTTAAGGCCGAGGTGGCGATAGCTCTCAAGCACGCGCGCGTACTCGTCTTTGCGCAGCAGGCCGTTGTCCACGAAGATGCAGTGGAGCTGTTCCCCGATGGCGCGGTCGAGCAGGAGCGCGGCTACGCTGCTGTCCACTCCGCCGCTCAAGGCGAGCACCACTTGATCCTCACCGAGCTGCTGCTTCAGGCTGGCCACGGTGTGCTCCACGAAGCCGTGAGGCGTCCAATTGCCGGTGCACCCGCAGATGCCGATCACGAAGTTGTGCAGCAGCTGCAGGCCGTCGGTGCTGTGATAGACCTCGGGGTGGAACTGCACGCCGTACGTGAGCAGGTCACGCAATGCGAAAGCGGCAACGGGCACATCCTTGGTGCTGGCGATCACGTCCATGGCCTCGCTCGGCGCGGTGATGCTGTCGCCGTGACTCATCCAGACCTGCGTTCCGGCTTCGATGCCGTCGAAGAGGTGGTTATCGGCAATCGTGCCCAGGTGTGCCCTTCCGTACTCGCGGATCGTGCTCTTCTCCACCGGCGCGCCCATGCGCTTGGCGACGAGCTGTGCGCCATAGCAAACCGCGAGGATCGGTTTCACGCCGATGACCCCTGTAAGGTCCGTGTCCGGCGGATTCGCGTCGTGAACGCTGCTCGGGCTGCCGCTCAGGATCACGCCGAGCACGCTGGGGTCGTGTGCGAATTGCTGCGCCTTGCTGAAGGGGTGGATCTCGCAATAGACATTCAGCTCGCGTACCCGGCGCGCGATGAGCTGGGTGTACTGCGAGCCGTGGTCGAGGATGAGGATGGATTCGGGCAAGATCGTGCGCCGCGCGATGGGTGCGTCGGCAGGCGGCGAAGGTAGCCAGCGGGGTTTGAGCGCGGCGTGCCGGAGCAACGGCGATCAAGGGGCTCAAGGGCCGGATGAATGGCCAAGCATGCAGCTATCCTGCCGCAAGCGAGCGCTGGAACACCACCAGGTCGTTGGCTGGGATCCGCTCAAGTTCGAGCATCCGCATCTGCGTGATCAATTGCCCACGATGCTGCGTGCTGTGATTGAAGCAATGCATGAGCATGCGCCACACCGGGCTCCGATGCTCATTCCCCTTGAGGTCGCGGTAGGCGCGCTCGCTGGTGAGCTCGTCCTCATCCATGCCCATCACAAGGTCCTGCAAGCGCGCGCAATGCGGGAGCAGCGTGCCGATGGCCGTGCTTGTTTCAGCAGGCCAGTGCACCGGTTCATTGAGCAGGCGATGGGTCCAGGCGCATTCCGCATCGCGGATGTGCAGCACGGTCGCGCGCAGCGAAGGGAAACTGCTCGGGGCAAGCGCATCGAGGGTGTCATCGGGTTCCTGCGTTAAGCGCTCAACAAAGCGCGTGTTGGCCCAGTGATCATAGGCCGCGAATTCGCGCAGAAGGGTCATCATGCCGCTGATAGGTGGATAACAATGTTGAAATCGGACGAAGCGGCGCCACGGATCGACGGGTGCAACCTCTGGATCTTCGCGGGAACCAAGATCGGCATGATTTCAACACTTTTCGGAAGGAAGCGCATCACGGAGGAGAAGCTGGCGAATGTGTTCGTCAATAGCGTGCTGGAGACGTGCAGTGATGGATTCCCATTGGTGGCGGCCGAGTTGAATGAAGCCCCGGAGTTCGAGGAGTGCCCGGGCTTGAGCGAGGAGGACGACGCACGTTTCCTCTTGATCGTGCTCACGGCCAATCTGATGGAGATGCACCGCGCCCTCGGGCCCGGCACCGACAAGCGCATGCACGCATTGTCCATCTCGAAGTTCGCGCAGGCCACTGGCCAAGGCTGCACTGACGTGGAACAAGCCGTGCGCGCGCTCAGCGACCGCATGTCGCGCTTGAATGCTCCGAGCAAGAATTCCGTATACGCCATGGGGAAGGCGGTCTTCCTCGAATACGACCTGTATCGCTTCCAGGACGAGTACTTCCGCGGAACGCGATCGCCGAACCCCATCGTCCTGAAGCGGCTCAACGCGCTCTTCAGCTACTTCCTGTTCAACTGGACGGAAGTGATGGAACAGTACCGCATCGGATAGGTCCCGTACGCCGGATCACCGGGCAGTCCTCGGCTCGAGCAGGTCATCCGGCACCGCACTTTCGTTCAGGAGCATTCGAGGCAGATTGAATAGCGCCGCCGTTCACGCTTCACCGCATGCCTGCCTCCGTATTACGAGTAGCCATGGGCGTTACCGGAACGCGCCCAGCTACAGCGCCGTGCACCACTTCCTGAACCTTGGTGCGGATGCCGAGTTCAAGAAGCTTGTTGGTGGCGGCGTTGGGATGCACCCGATTGCTCAGGAAGATGTACACCACATGCTGCTCCGGATCCACCCAGGCCATGGTGCCGGTGAAACCGGTGTGCCCGAAGCTGGCGTAGCTCACGCACTCGCAGGTGGGGCCGCCCTTGCCGTTCTGCACGGGCTTGTCCCATCCCAACCCGCGTCGGTTGCCGGTTCCATTGGGGGCGCAGAACTGGCACTTGGTGAATTCGTTCACTACGCGCTCGCTCAAGTAGCGCTTGCCGCCGTAAGTGCCGCCGTTCGCGAGCATCTGCATCACCTTGGCCAGGTCGTTGGCGCTGCCGAAGAGGCCCGCGTGCCCGGCCACGCCGCCCTTGATTGCCGCGCCGGGGTCGTGCACATCGCCCCAGATCATGCGCTGGCGGAAGAGCTTGTCATCCTCCGTGGGAGCGATCCGCGCTTTGGCGAAGCGTTCGTGCGGACGATAGGTGAGGGTGGCGGCGCCCAGTGGCCTATAGAATTGCTCCTGCATGTAACGGTCGAGCGTGGTGCCGGTGATCCGCTCGATCATTTCCTGCAGCATGTAGTAGCCCATGTCGCTGTACACGTATTCGCCTTTTTTCTCTAAGGGTGTTGCGAGCACCCATTGCAACAGGCTGTCGCGATAGCTGTTGCTGATGTAAAGCCCTTCGGCCACGCGCACTCCATGCGTGACGCTTGCCGTATCGCTCGCCACGCCCGGCTTGAAATCCCCGTCCTCCATGAGCTTGTTCTGGAAGGGCACGAAGGGCTTGAGACCCGCCTGGTGCGTGAGGATATCGCGCAGCCTCATGCGCGCATGCGCCGGGAAATCGCCCTCGATCTCGGTGAGGTAGTGCCCAACGGACTGATCCAGGTCAACGCGGCTTTCATCCACCAGCTTCATGAGCGCGAGCGTGGTGCTGGCCACTTTGGTGATGCTCGCGAGGTCGTAGAGGTCGTTGGTGCGCGTGCTCCGCTCCGCAACGTAGGTGGGGCGCCCGTAGGCTTTGTTCCAGATCACATCGCCATCAACGGTCACGAGCACCTGGGCTCCGGGGTATGCCTTGGCGGCGATGCCATCCTGCACGATGCGGTCGATGGCGGCGAGGTCGGACGAGCGCACGCCCAGCGCTTCGGGCAGCGCATAGCCCATGCGACCGATCGGCGAAAGGGCGCGGCCATCACCGCACTGGTAGAAGGAGCTCGCTGTGACGGGCAGCTTGCCTGTGGCACCGATCGCGCCGAAGATGGCCTGCGCGGCAAGGTCCTGGGTGTCATCGTTCTCTTCGTATGCCACCACGACGCTGGCCAGATGGTGCGCGCCATAGGCTCGCGTGAGGCGGTACGGGTTGGCGAACAGCGTGAGCACGGTGGGCTTTCGCGCAGCGATCTCTCGCACGATGTCCATGGCGGTTTCCGGTATTCCGAATTCGCTCTTCACGCGCCACGAGGTGCGGTGGATGCTCACGATCACCTGGTCGCAGCCTTCGAGCGCGCGGAGCAGGGCCATCAGGCTGTCTTTCTTCAAGGCCTTGTCGCAGCGCAGCAGCTTCACATCGGCATAGCGCGAGAGCGATTGCTGGAAGGTGTTGTTCAGCGAATCGCCGATCACCACGGACGCGATGCGGCTCTTGTCGAGCTCGCGCAAGGGGAGCAATTGCTTGTGGTCGGCCAGCACGGTGATGGAGCCGGCGTAGAGGTCCCGGCGCAGCGCTTCGGCCTGCTTGGTGTTCAGGTCGCTCGCGATTCCTTCGACTTTCACGTGCGTCACCTGTTCGAGCCCTGCCCAATGCTTGGCGCGAAGCAGCTTCAGGCATTTGTGGTCGATGATGAGCGGGTCGAGTTCCTTGTCATCAATGGCCTTGCGGATGCGCGCGATGGCCTTGACCGGATCCTGGGGGAATAGCAGCACGTCGTTGCCGGCGAGCAGTGCGCGCAATTCGATCTCGCCGGGCTTATCGGCGTTGGCCACGCCTTTCATGTTGAGCGCGTCGGTGAAGACGAGGCCTTGGAAACCGAGTTCCCGCGCCAGCAGGTCGTTCACGATGGGTCGGCTCAAGGTGCTGGGCTGTCCCTTGATGCTATCGAGTGCGGGCACCTCGAGGTGGGCCACCATCATGGCGCTCAGGCCTTCTTCCACCAGGCGTTGGAAGGGGTATAGCTCGAGTGAGTCGAGGCGCATGCGGCTATGCGCGATCAGCGGCAGGGTAAGGTGACTGTCGCTATCCACGTCGCCGTGGCCGGGAAAGTGCTTGGCCGTAGCGATCACGCCGCCTTCCTGCAGCCCGCGCATGTAGGCGATGCCTTTGCGCGCCACGTTCTCGCGGTCCTCGCCGAAGCTGCGGTCGTTGATGACAGGATTCGCCGGGTTGTTGTTCACGTCGACCACTGGGCTGAAGCTCACGTGCACGCCGAGCCTGCGCATCTGCCGCGCGATCTCAATGCCCATCTCGGTGATCAGCGATTCGTCCTGAACGGCGCCCAGGGCCATCTGATGCGGGAACTTCATGGTGCTGTCCAAGCGCATGCCCAAGCCCCATTCGAGGTCCATGCCGATGAGGATGGGCGTCTTCGCAGCAGCCTGATAGCGGTTGGTGAGCTTGGCTTGGCGCCCGGGCCCGCCTTGGAAGAAGATGAGCCCGCCGATGTTCCGCTCATGGATCATCGCTTCGATCTCCGCTTCATGCTTCGCGTCCTTGTTGCTGTAGGCGGCCACCATCATGAGCTGCGCGATGCGCTCGTCAAGGCTCAGGGTGCTCAGGACGCTATCAGCCCAAAGCGCTGATTGCTTCAGGAAGGGCGGTTGGCCGTTGTGCCGCGGATGTTCATCCGCACGCGCCGGGTGCGGACGCGCGCTGCTGAGGCTCAGCAAGGCGGTGGCGGCTAAAAGGACAAGGATGAAGGAGCGTCTCATGCGATTCGCGCGAAGCTACCGGAGCGCGTTGCGGGCATCCGGGCAGCAAGCGCGCCACTTTTGAACACGCACCATGTGGCGGTGATATTGCCATGACGGGCGCGATCGCATCGATTGATGCTCAAGATGGAGAAGCCTGGAATCGCGAAGGGCCCCTTTCGGAGCCCCACGCTTGGTCTTGGTTCAAGGGTACGGTCAGTGCAGGCTCAGCTTCTTCTCGAGGTCCTCGAGGTATCCGCGGAACTGCTTGTCGGTCTCGGAGAGGTTGTTCACGGTGCGGCACGCGTGCAGCACGGTCGCGTGGTCCTTGCCGCCGCAATGCGCGCCGATGTTGGCCAGCGAGCTCTTGGTCATCTTCTTGGCGAAGTACATGGCGATCTGCCGCGCCTGCACCACTTCGCGCTTGCGGGTCTTGCTCTTGAGCAACTCGATCGGAAGGTCGAAGTAATCGCACACCACCTTCTGGATGTAATCGATGCTCACCTCCCGCGCCGTGTTCTTCACGAACTTGTCGATCATCTGCTTGGCGAGATCGAGCGTCACGGCCTTCTTGTTCAACGAGCTCTGCGCGATCAGGCTGATCATGGCGCCTTCCAGTTCGCGGATGTTGGTGGTGATGCTGTAAGCGAGGTACTCCACCACTTCCTTGGGCAGGTCGATGCCCTCGGCGTACATCTTCTTCTCCAGGATGGCGATGCGCGTCTCGAGACCCGGCGTCTGCAGGTCAGCGCTCAGTCCCCACTTGAAGCGAGAGAGGAGCCGCTGCTCCATGCCGGCCATCTCCACGGGCGCCTTGTCACTGGTGATCACCAGCTGCTTGCCGCTCTGGTGCAGCGCGTTGAAGACATGGAAGAACACGTCCTGGGTCTTCTCCTTCCCGGCAAGGAACTGCACATCGTCGATGATGAGCACGTCCATCATCTGGTAGAACTGCGTGAAGTCGCCCACGGTGTTGTTCTTCACCGCTTCGATGAACTGGTGCGTGAACTTCTCGGCCGGGACGTACAGGATGGTCTTGTCCGGATGGTGCTTCTTGATCTCGATGCCGATGGCATGCGCGAGGTGGGTCTTGCCGAGGCCGACACCGCCATAGATCAGCAACGGGTTGAATGCGGTGCCACCGGGCTTCTGTGCCACGGCGTATCCAGCACTGCGTGCCAACCGGTTGCAGTCTCCCTCAATGAAGTTGTCGAAGGAGTAATTGGCGTTGAGATGGCTCTCGACCTTGATCTTGCGGAGGCCGGGGATCACGAACGGGTTCTTGATCGGGCTGTTGGCCACATCGATCGGCAGGGCAACTGCCGGGTTCTTCGTTTCACGCGCATTGCTCGTCGGCATCTTCACGGTGTACGGGTGCGCGCTCTGGAATCCGTTCTCCATGATGATGGAGTACTCCAGGCGGCCATCGGCGCCGAGCTCTTTGCGGATGATCTTCTTGAGGAGCCCGATGTAGTGCTCCTCCAGCCACTCATAGAAGAACTGCGAAGGCACCTGGATCGTCAGGACATTGTCCGAGAGCTTCATGGCCTTGATCGGTTCGAACCAAGTCTTGAAGCTCTGCGGGTTCACGTTGTCCCTGATCACCGCCAGGCACCGTTCCCAGGTCTTCTCGGGATCCTTCTTCATGGATGGGGCGTCGGATGTTTAGGAGTTGTAGGATTCGTCAAGGCTTGCTCCGCGATGGTGATCGGTGATGGTCAGCGCATCGTGGGAAGGGGGGCAAATATGTACCGAAGAAAGTGAAAAAAAAACGTGGGCTTCAAGTTGGAGCGATGGAAAAATCCCTTTGCTGCGTGACCTGATTTCGCGTATCGTATCACCGCTGCCGATCCGCAATCGGTGAAGCACCGTCCGCTTCGCGGCGCAGAGCGGATCACGCCCACGTGCACCGCAGCAGTGCAGGACGCATCGGCTGTTTCGCGAATCGCTCACTGGCATGCGGTGAAGGTAGCGTTGCGGATGTCCTGCGCGCAACATCGGTGATCATCGCCGCGCGCAGCTAAACTTGCGCGCATGTACACCCATGAGACGCGCGTGCGAGTGCGCTACGCAGAGACGGATCAGATGGGGCAGATGTATTATGGCCGCTATGCCGAACTGTTCGAGGTGGGGCGGGTGGAGGCGCTGCGCAGCATCGGATTCCCATACAAGCGGATCGAGGAGAACGGACTGCTGCTGCCCGTGCGCGACCTGAGCATCCGGTACCATCGTCCGGTGCGTTACGATGACGAGGTCACGGTGCGCACCTCGATCACCTCGATGCCCGCCGCGCGCATACATTTCCGATACGAGCTCCGTGACGCGAGCGATGCGCTGCTCACGGAAGGCGAGACCACCTTGGTGTTCGTGGACAGCAGGACGAAGAGGCCGTGCGCCGCACCACTCGATCTTGTTGCTGCGCTGGGGCCGTACTTCGATTGAGCGGACTGCTATCCGCTACGCGGCGAGTATCAAACCCATCGCGATCACGGCCAGGGCAATGCCTGCGGTCTGAATGCGATGGGGCCTATCACCGAAGAGCAGGATGCCCAGAGCCGTGCTGAACAGGATCACGCCGATGTTGAGCAAGGGGAACACGCTGCTCGATGCCATGCCGCTCCTCGAAAGCGTCGATACCAGGAAGTAGAGGCTCGCGTAGTTCATGCTGCCGAGCACAAGCCCGCCGATGATCGCTTTGGGCTGGAGCAGCGAACGGATCTCGCCGCGCGCGCCCAGCGCGATGATGCCGATGGCGCCCGCCACCGCGAAGACGAGCGTGGGGAAGAGCGCTTCGGTCCCCTGCGTGAGGAGCTCCCGTTGCACGGTGTTGATCGTGATGTCGATGGCGGCGTTGCCCAGGAACAGCATCGCAGGCAGCAGCCACACGCCTCGCGCACCGGGAGCGCCGCGGCCAAACGACGCCACGGGCACAGCCACAAGGGCCAGGCCGATGCCAGCCCAGCCGAGCGGTGCCGGCCGCTCTCCCAAGAAGGCCACGGCGAACAGGACCGTGAGCACGAGGCTCATCTTGCTCGCCACCGAAGTGGCCGCCACGCCGGCGCGCTGCGCGCTTTGCGCAGTGAGGTAGAAGAGCGCGATGAAGAGCACGC
>JADIYA010000016.1 GCA_016705545.1 Flavobacteriales bacterium | reverse complement strand
AAGCCGGTGGCCGGGCCATCATCACAATTAGGCCTTCGCTGGCTGAAGGATTCGAGCGGCCATTGGCAGAAGGAATCACTGTCGTCGATGGGGAGTTCGGCTACGCAATAGAATGCTCCCTTCGGCAAGGGCAGGTCACGCCGGTGATCGTGTTCAGGCCATCGACCAGGATGTCACGCCGCTGCGTACTCGGCCACCACGTCATCGAAATACGGTTTCGGTGTGCGCAGCGCTGCTTCGCTGGCCAATTGCCCGAAAGTGGGCGAGCTCAGCGGAGGCTTGCGCAGATTTCATCGCGGTCTGCAGCAGCTCGGTTGTTGCGCGTGATGGCTCACGCGCGCCGCACATGCTGTAACAACACTCACGCTGTCGATGAGCACCGCGTGCTGTTCAAAGGAGACCATCGAGGGCGAGCGCGCTCCATCGGAACGGCGCCATCGTAGCAGAACTCGGTACACCTCCACGTCGCTTGAGGAAGAGATAGTGCCAGGCACGATGCTCCGCAGGAAGTCTCGAGCTCTGGCCCGGCTGTAGAAAGGTAGCGGAGTGAGATTGCCCGGTGCGGGTAAGGATGCCGCCCAGTTGCGCGGGGTGGATCGGCGGCGCCTCGAAAGCCTGGATAGGCGGCGGCGCGAAATACATCCAACGTGGTGCATCCGCACAGGAACGACCTTCACGCCTGCGCTCACCCGCGAAGCTGTTGTGGTTGGCGTAATGGGAGCTCAGGGATGATCGCCTCGTCGCCCCCGGCTCGAAACAGCTCATCATGCCGAAGCGGCGCTTCACTGCGTATTAGTGCGTGAAGATCGCTCGTGCGTGATCGCGATGCCATGCTCGGATAATGAAGCCGCCAATCCTTCAATAGCTCGAATCCGGCGCAGCGGGCTGTACTCGATCTTGCGGTCCAGCTTGCGCATGGCATCCAGGGCCACATCCGGCGTTGCGATATCGGGCTGCCCGATGTTGAGGTGGATGACCTGGACGCCGCGCGCTTCTTGGCCGCCTCGGCGTAGGGCACGAGCTTGCGGATGGGGAGGGCGGCATCAATCGGCCTTTTTGGACGAAATGGCGGGCATGGGCGTGGCGTTGGTTGCAAAGGCGAAGTTGGTCATGCGCCGCGCGCTTCAAGGCCTCTTGCAGAAGGAGCCTCGCCTTGCTGATGGTCCGGACTCAGGTGCGGCGTTGCACCGTCCTCCGCGCCGCCCGAACTCATACCGCTCACGCACTTTGATATCAGGTTCGTTCACGGCGGCGTTGCTGGTGATCAGTGACGCTCTTGTTGATCGGCCCGGTGCGCTTGGTGTCATAGCGCACGGATACCGTCGCTCTTCACGCCCCGGAGGGATCGGCGTGTTGTTGTCGCGCCAGGGACCGTGCAGCCCCAAGAACCCTTACGGTTAGTGATGATCGGTGGGGCATCGCCCGTAGCGAGATCACCACGAACGCGCGTTCGCCGTTGGCGCCTTGCGCGATGGTGCCGTAGTCATGCACTTCCTTGTCCGCCCGTTCGTGCGGGCCCGTTCTGGGCGATAAGCCGTGGCGCCCAGCATGGCTGCGAGAGCGCCGGTATCCAGGAGCTTCATCATGGGTGCGGGCGTGCTTGCGGATGAAATGCTTCTCGACAGGCGCCATCGGGCTGGCCTCCTTCACCGGGGAGGTGGGCGACGCTGCGGTGGCCTCCACCGTGCCACGGATGCGTCACGGTCTTGCTCCAGGGCATTGGTGGCGTTGCTGTTGATAAGTGACGCTCTTGTTGATGGGTCCCTGAAGCGGTTGGTGTCGTACTTCACCGTGATGGCGCTCTTCTCACCGGGCAAGATCGGTGCCGTCTCGCACAAAGGAACCGTGCAGCCTACGCAACTGCCCTGGCATTGGGTGTTCGACCGGCGCATCGCCGGTGTTGGTCACGGTGAACTCGCAGGTGCCATTGGCGCCTTGCGGAATGGTGCCCGTAGTCGTGGCTTTCCTTATCCGGGCTGATCGTGGGGCCGCTGCGCCATGGGCTTGGCATTGGGTTGCGCCACGGCGGCGAGGACAGCGAGGCCGAAGCGAGAAGTGAGTCTTCTTCATCGGGTTGAGTGTTGTGTGTTGACGTTGGTACGCCAAAGTGAGGCCTTCGACCTTCTTCCTGTAACAGGACATTAACAGCGCACGCATCGGCACCGGCTCAGCGCACCTTCAGCAGGTTTCGCACTTGCTGGTTCCTTCGTTCTGCAATCGCGCGTAATACACGCCGGCGGCGTAATCGCCCAGGTCCACGTCGATGCGGTAGCTGCCTTCCAGGGCATGAGCTGGTTCAGCAGGGTCTGCACCAATTGCCCTTGTTCATTGAAGACCTGGAGTGAGACGCGGCCGCCGTTGCTGGTGTAGCGCAGATTGGTGCGCTCGGTGAACGGGTTCGGATACGCGCTGAGGAGGTCGGTGCCCGCGCCCTGGTTGATGTCGTGAACGCTGTTGCCCAGGCAACCTCCGGGGTCGACCAGTGCAAGCGGTTGATAGGTGTTCAGCAGCACGGCATCGATGTCGTCCTCCTCCAGGCAGAACCAGTCCTTCAGCACGCTCGCATACACCAGGCGGAAATCGTGCTGCATGGCTAGGTTGGTCTGGTATGTCGCGTTGCTGGGGATCTCCGGATTGGTGCCCAGCATGCCCGGCAGCACCTTGGTGCCGAAGAGGAACATGGGCTGCGCACTGCCGTGGTCCGTGCCCAGCGATGCGTTGTCCACGATGCGGCGGCCGAACTCGGAGAAGGTCATGCCGAGCACACGGTCCTCCAGGCCGAGCAGGGAAAGGTCGTCCTGGAAGGCATGGATGGAATCGCTCAAGCCTTGCAGCAGGTCCGCGTGCGTTCCTTGGGTGGTGTTCCCGGATTCCACCTGTTGCGCATGCGTATCGAAACCGCCAACGCTCACCCAGTAGATCTTCGTCTTCAATCCGCCGCAGATGGCTGCTACCCTGGATCTTGGATGCCTGGGCAAGTTCAGCGCCCGGCGCATTGCCCGTGGGGTAGAGGGTGCTCTGGTTGCAACCGCTCACAGCGGCCGCTTCGATCACATCGCCGTACAGGTCTGTCTGGCGTTGCACCTGCCGCACGAAGTCCAACTTGCCACCGCCATTGCGCCGCGGCGGGGTCCAGGTAGATGTTGCCCGCGAGGTTGAGCGGGTCGGTGGTGTTGTTGATCGCCACGCCCATGCTCACGCCCATGTACTGCAAACCAGAGCCCACGGCGCCGCCGACGCGGATCGCGAGCGGATCGGGCATTTCCGTGTTCGGATAGCCCGCCGGGTAGTTCGGGTACTCGAAGTTGAGGTAGCGGCCGGTCCATCCGCTGCTGAGCAATTGGTTCGCATCGGCGCCGGTCTCATAGATGTCCGTTGCGCGGAAGTGCGAGAAGTTCGGGTCCGGATAGCTCACGCCTTGCACGATGGCCAGCTTGCCATCGTCCCAGAGATCCTGCATGCCGCTCATGGAGGGGTGCAGGCCCGTGCCGCCAAACCGTTCAGCGGCAGCACCTGCGGTTGCGGGATCGGCACGTTGGGGCGCTTCATGGCCAGCACGCTGTACTGGTCCAGCGGGATCCGGTGTTCAAGCCGTCATTGCCGCCGATGAGCTGGATGATCGCCAGCACACGGTGTCGGCTGCAAGTTCTTCCAGAGGGCCTGCAACAGGGGCTGCTGAACCCTGCACGGTGAAGCCTCCTACGGTGGCTGAGAGGTGTGCGGAGGAAATGCCTGCGGTTCATGTTGGTGGTGTTGCGGCGGTTCAGTGCATCTGGGTCTCTGCGGCCTTGGCCATATCCAGGAACAAGCTGCAACAGGGCTCGGCCCAACTGCGCGGTCATGTCGGTGGTGTTGGGGTCGCTCGCGCAGCTCGTACGCGTCGCTCAAGTAGCTGTCGTTCAACTGGCCCAGCAGCAGGAAGCTGGTCTTCAATTGCCTCGCACCTGCGAACACCGGCATGGCAAAGAGCAGTTCCGCCGCGTCGGCCACCACAGGTGTTCGGGTCGGTCGGGATCGTGGAACTGCCCCACCAAGGCCAGCAAGTTCACCGCGAATTGGAGGTTCCGGCTCTGCGGCTGGTACAGGTCGTTGGGCGTTGGAAGCCGACGTACAGAATCCCCTGCACGCGTGAAGTTGCGTGCCGGGTATGTGGCCGTGTCCAGCCAGAGGTTGTCGTACTGCGGGTACTGGTAGTAGGCTGACCAGCCCGCTACGTTAGGGGGCGGGTTCAGGCTGCCCTGTCCGCAGTAGGCCATCAGGTAGTAGGCATCGCGCCACGCGCTGTACTGCGCCTCGAGCTGCGTCGGCGGGGCATGGGCACCTCCAGTCTTCCGCACGCTGCCCACCACCAGGTCCGCGGGCTCATGATCGTACAGGCACGCACGATCGACGCTGAAGAAGTGGTCGCTGGTGAGCAGGGCCCGCACCACCGTGCGCATCGATCCGGCGCGGCCGCGTTGTTGCGGAAGATCTCGGCCAGCGGTTCGATCACGTTGGTCTCGGTCGTTGCATCGATCTCGCCGTGAACGAAGAAGCGGTAGAGGTTCCGGCACATGAACCTGGACACTTCCTCGTTCGCCAGGGATCATGTCCAGCAAGGCGTTCAGTTCGGTTTCACCGCCGCTTCGATCCCGTCTGCCCCTGGATCGCGTGTTGTTGAAGAAGCGCTGAACTGCTTGTCGTCCGTGGCTGCTGCCTGGGCCGGTAGGTCACGAAAGGGAGGACGGGATCGCCCAAGGCATCGGTTTCGCGCACCGTCAGCCTGTGAGCACGCGCGCGGCGGCCTGCACGTCCTCTTCGGTCTAACCGCTTCCTTCCCCGAGGTGAAGAGCTCCATCAGCTCGCGGCCATAGTTCTCGTCCGGCGCAGCCTGGTGTTTCAGGTATCCGTTCAGGTACACCAGCATCGCGCCGTCGGTCGAGATGCGTGGACCAACTGCCGGAAATTCCCCAGGCATTGCGTGCGCAGCAGCTGGTCGTACACATAGGTGAGCCGCGGATTGAAGATCGCTCCGAACTCCGTGGGCAGGTGGTTGTGCCAGAAAAGCGTCATGCGCTCCCGGATGTTGCGCTGTTGCTCCACCATGAGGCCGGTGCGCCACCACAGGAAACTCTCGAGCCTTGCACCGGTCAACTCGGTGAGTTCAGTGTCATTGGCGCCATAGCGGATGGTATCCACCCAGGTCTGGCCGAATGCCACCTGCGGGTCAAGGGCGTTGGGATCGGGGTTCCCGCCATTCAACGCCCAATAGGCCTTGGTGGGTGGCGTGGTGTCGTTGGTCACGGTGAGCAGCGCGTCCACCACCTGGCTCCAGGCCCTGCCCTTGGAAGTGCGCGAGATCGGCGTTGGAGCAACCGAAAAGCGTGCGGCGGAGCAAGTGCAACTGCGGGCGGCCGAAGGGGCCGGTGTACGGAGTCAGTGGCATGCGGGGAAAGATTGATGCGTTGACGCTCGAAGTCGGGGAAAGTTAGATCGGGCCCCCCTGCCTTTTCCTAGAAGTTTTGGACCAGTTCTCACCAATGCGATGGTGAAGGCCTTGATCACCACGACGGAAGCCCCGCATTCAAGGATGGTGCCCACCTTCGCGCCGGAAAAGATCCGCCACGACCACTCGGTCCTTTCCGTTTTCAACTCTCCGCTTTTCCCATGAAGCTCATCTCCTTCAACGTGAATGGCATCCGTGCCAGCGTGGGCAAGGGCCTGCACGACACCCTGCGAACCCTCGATGCAGACATCGTCTGTTTTCAGGAGACCAAGGCCACGCCGGAACAAGTAGCCACCGCGCTGAAGGACGCCGATGGCTATCACGTGAACGCCTATGGCGCTGAGAAGCTCGGGTACAGTGGCACGGCCATCGCCAGCAAGGAGAAGCCCGCCAAGGTGGACTTCGGCATCGGAATGAAAGGGCACGATGATGAAGGCCGCGTGGTAACCTGCTCGTTCAAGGACGTGGTGGTGGTGAACGTGTACACGCCCAACAGCGGCGAAGGCATGAAGCGGCTAGGCTATCGCGCGGAGTGGGACGCGGCGTTCAAGGCGTACGTCACCAACCTGGCCAAGGGCAAACTGCCGGTCATCATCACCGGCGACCTGAACGTAGCGCACCAACCCATCGACATCGCGCGGCCCAAGGAGAACTACAACAAGACCAGCGGCTACACGCAGCAGGAGATCGACGGCATGGGTGCCTTGCAAGCGGCAGGCTTCGTGGACACCTTCCGGCATTTCCACCCGGACGCGGTGAAGTACAGCTGGTGGAGCCAGCGCTTCGGCGCACGCGCCAAGAACGTGGGCTGGCGCATCGATTACGTGCTGGTGAGCAAGGGCTTCGAGAAGAAGGTGAAAGAGGCCTTCATCCTCAACGAGGTCATGGGCAGCGATCATTGCCCGGTCGGGATCGTGTGGTGAAGCCCATCGCGGAGCCATCTTCGCCGCCGTGACGCGCCAGCAGCTCATCAGCACCATCAAGCGGAAGCGCAGCCTGCTCTGCGTGGGCCTCGATACCGAAGCGCACCTGGTGCCCGAGCACTTCCGCCACGAAAGCCATCCGGTACGCGCCTTCAACGAGGCCATCGTGGAGGTCACACACGACCTCGCCGTGGCTTACAAGCTCAACCTCGCCTTCTATGAGGCGCTCGGCGATCAGGGCTGGCTCGACCTCGAGGCCACCATCGGCTATATCCGCAGCAAGGGCGATTGCTTCATCATTGCCGATGCCAAGCGCGGCGACATCGGCAACACCGCACGCAAGTACGCCGAGGCGTTCTTCGATGTGCTCGAGGTGGATGCCGTCACGCTCCACCCTACATGGGCCGCGATAGCATCGAGCCCTTCCTGCACCGCCCAGGCAAATGGGCCATCGTGCTCGGCATCACCAGCAATGCCGGCGCCAACGATTTCCAGTTCATCGCCGATGCGAATGGCCAGCGGCTCTTCGAAGCGGTGATCGCGAAGTGCGCGCAATGGGGAAGCCCCGACGAACTCATGTTCGTCACCGGCGCCACGCGTCCTGAAGTGCTGCAACAAGCGCGCGCCCTGGCACCCGATCATTTCTTCCTCGTTCCCGGCGTGGGCGCGCAAGGCGGTGACCTGAATGCCGTGCTCGATGCAGGCATGACGCGCGACGGCGGCCTGCTCATCAACAGCAGCCGAAGCGTGCTCTATGCCGGTGCGGGCGAAGAGGCCATTCCCATGGCGCGCAAGGCGGCGATGCAGATGCAGCAGGCCATGGAGAAACGCATGCGCGAGCGCGCCGTGGTCTAGCGTGGAGCGCTGCGGACGCTGGCGAACTCCCTACTCCACTACCACCCGTTCGTGGCAGCTCCCCTCCTTATCCGTGAAGCGGATCACGTAAGTGCCAGCTCCGAAGCGCGATAGATCCACTTCCTCCGTCTGGCGGCCCTTGGGCAGCGGGCGCTGGTACAGGAGTTTGCCCATGGCATCGTACACGCTGTAATAGCTCTCAGCCATCAGCGGGTCTGTGAACTGCACGGTGAAGCGGCCGGTGTTCGGGTTGGGGCGCACACGCATGCGCTCGCGCTTGTAGTCTGGATAGGGGCGGAAGGCATTGGCCACTTCGCAGGCATCGTAAACCTCTATCGTTCCGGGACTAGTTTGCGATGTGAAAGCAGGGGTAGGCAGTGGTGGCTACATCAACCCAACTCAGCGTAAATGTGCTATCAACCGGGAAGAGCTGGACCATCTGCACAGGATGAGAACCGCCAGAACAGGGGAAATTTCCTGAGGCGTCGCATTTGTAAACGAAAGGCAGGCCGGAGTTCAAACCCGGAAGATCGCCCTCAATGAAACCGCCGACAAGGAAGCCGCCATCGGGCGCGGCATACAATGGCCCGGCAAAATAGTTATAGCCGGTGGCGCCGACCTTGCGCGTCCATAGCGTGTCGCCATTGGTATCTGTCTTCATGAGGAATGGCCTGTGATAGATGCTATAGCCCACATGGCCGAGTGTCGCGAGCACGGCGTAGTTGTCGTCGGCTGCCTTCACGATGGTCCCTGAATACACCGGCATGAAGAGATTCGGGGTGCTGTAATAGCCCCGGCACCATTGCACTTCGCCAACCCCATCGAGCTTCATCATGAAGAGCTTGGGCTGGAAGGAGGGCGGAAGTGGGATGAAGGGATTCGTGGATTGGATGCTGTCGGTGAACCCGGTGATGATGAAGGAATCGTCAGACTCAAGGTGGCAATATTGCACCATGCCTTTCGGCCGGATGTACGACTTACACCATAGGATATTCCCAAGAGCATCCATTCGTGCCACCACCGCGCCAGCGGTATCCATATTCAGGCCCATCAAGAGGTCACCATTGGAAAGTTCCTTGATGAATCTTACCCCTCCGTTGTGCAAAGCTCTCTTCGACCATTGCGGAACTCCGCTGGCGTTGACTTTGAGTGCAGCACATCTCCCAAGGCCACCCCAGGCAATTGAGGAACCATCACTAGTGGTTCCTAAGGCACCCAGGCCATTGTTGCAAGGCGCACCCTCGGTAACATAGTAATGCGCGGAGAGCACGTTGCCTAGTGTATCAATCCTCCCTATCATCGGATGGATTCTGGTGGCAACGTTGCCAAACTGATTGATGCAGGTGTCCTTGTAATACCCCGAGGTGAAGTAGAACTCGTTGGCCGCGCGCGGCTCCATTGCCCAAACCCCAAGCGTGGTATCGGGATTGAGGTTTGCCTGATGGATGATGGTGCCATCCTGGGAGATAACTGAAAACCCACAGGCGGTACTGGTGCTCGAAATGTTCAGAAGCGTCAGTAGATTCTGGCTCTGCAACTCGACGAAAGTCGGTCCACCGCCGGACTGGTAGATCTTCTCGAAGCCTGGCTGCGCGTGGACCGTGCAGGCGCACACGAGAGCTAATGCCGTTGCTATCCTCATGGATCAATAAATGATGAGTTTCTTGATCTTCGAGTTCGTGCCATCGTTGACGCGCACCCAATAGGCACCCATGGCCAGCTGTCCGATGGCCAACTGATGGAACGATGATCCTACGTTCGTTTGGCGCATGACCACCTTCCCTGCGACGTCATGCAGGGTTATCTCCTTAGTTGTACCCGCAGGAAGTCTGAGGAAAAGCACACTGCGGGTAGGGTTAGGAAACAAAGAGAAATCCCATTCATCTACCATGGGTGCTTCCTCGTGTTCGATGGGTCTGCGCAAACTCTTCACGAATGGTTCGGGGGTGATAATGAATGCGAAGTCTGAGCGGAGCGTATCCAAGTAGTTGTCTATAGCACTGCCGAATTCGCCGGTAAGATTGAGGGTGATCGTTGAAGGATCGTTGTCCGCATCGGCAATAGGATCCTCCGAGTCAGGCGGCAGCTCCGTGCTGTTGGGGCGCGTAGGGAACCATGTGACATAATACTCCAGGGCTGGGTCGAAGCCTAGCAGAGTGATTGACGAATATTCTGGATCAGGTGCTGTGCAGCCCAGCATGTTCTGCATAACTTTCTTGAAATAGAAGCTGTTCATTACCCAGGCATTGCGGTTGTGTACCCAGCCTATGGCTGTGTTGTTTTCCTCATTCTTCAGGTAGTAGCACTCCAGAGCGCTCTGGTCGCTTGGATCATAGACCTTGTGAGGGGTGAATAGCTGATTGAAGAACCCATAATCCAGCCAATTCGGATGGTTGAGCAAATCGGTGAGAGGCTGGAAATGGTGATGCAGACGGCGGTTGGTCCACTTGACTGCCGGGTGTCCTGGCACAGCCAGTCGAACCGTATCTCCAAGGGCATGTGAGAATGGTCCGTAGGGCTGCTGCGCTTCGTTGCCATTGGGAGAGAAAATCTCGTTGTAAAAATCGCTTGGTGGCGGGTCGAAAGACCGCGGCCACCAGAATACGCGGTGCCAATGCCACGTGGTGCCTACGCCGAACCGGCCGGAGAAGGCTCCGGACCATAATTCGTTGTGGAAAGAGACATCGTAGTTGTGGAAGATATACTCAATGTCCCGATAGTTGGTCCAAGCATGGCCGGTGAAGAAGGTGGTTTCACCTAGATTTATGGGTTTCCGCAGGCTATCTGGCGCAGTCGCTGAGGGGAAGCGGCCATGATAACTCTGGACGTCATCAAAAGAGCTTGACATCCTCCAGTCAGGAGTGTTCTCGTCACTCGGCCGGCCGGTTATTGTATCCGTTGAATTCCCCGGGAAATAGTAGCGGTGTTCATCGATCAGGTCCAGCTCTGGGATGGTGTAGGGGCGATTGTAGCGATCGATCTCGGCCTGATCTACATTAGGGTCTTCCAGCCAGGGCCCTCCACCGTGGCTGAGTAAGAATAGTTTCTTGTCTTCGCCCAATGGGGAATCGGCAGGGTCAAGCGGGTCAACGCTTCCGCGCACATGACGGATCATATCCTTTGTCCAATGCGCGAGAACATCTGGCAGATCTTGGTCGGCTACCCAAGTGCCGCGACTCTCCCGACACAGATCCCGGCAATATTCATCGTCATTCGCTTGGGGGCAGGTGAGCGTGTCATTGGTGCATAGCACCTGATTATTCATCGATAGTTGTTGCATGGTCTCCTGGAACGGCTCGATGATGGCGAGATGAGGCGCATAGCCCCATCGGCTCAGTATGTACTTGTAGCGCCGTTTCCAGAAGTAGAAGGGGCCTTCAGTCGTGTTCGTGGTATCGCCGTCCTGATAATAGAACCGGCGCATGTTGTAGGGGTTGTTGTTCGGATTGTCCTGAGCGAAGAGGTAGGGCTTCACGAAGTTCCGCACGTACGGGTTGGCGCCCCAACCACCCCTTTTCATAGGCAACGATGCCTGGGTACGGATCCACGCAGACCTGGAAATAGATGTTGGCCTCTCTGCGTGGTCGAGCACCTCATCGAACACGTAGGCCTGCGTTTGTCCGCGTTGCCTCTGCGTTTGCGCCATTGGCTATCATTATTGCATGGGCTGCTGGGGTTGTCGTCCCATGCGCACATCTTCGGAACCTGATAGGCATCGTACACGCCCAAGTTCACCCATTCCGGGCTGAAGACTTTATCACTGAGCCAGATGCGCATGAAATTGCCGCCCACCTCATGCAGTTGGGTCATGGAGATCTTCGGATCTGGTCGATGTCGAAACGATGGGTGAACGCATTCGAATCGGGCGGATTGGCGGGCGAGCCGCGCTCTGCGCCAATGTTGGTGCCCAAGGCCATGAAATGCTCCGGCCGGTGGCGGTCTTTAGGGTGCGGCCATTGGCATGGTTCACGCTCAATGGGCCTTTGTTGTCTTCCAGTGGCGGCGTGCAAACGAAACTGTATCCCGTGCTGAGCTGCTGCGGCAATTGCATGTTCGCCAAAGTGTTCGTGTCCGGTGCTTTCAGCGCTAGGCTGAATTGCCAAGCGCCCACTTTGTCCGGGGCCATCCGGAAGCGAATGGCATACGGGTAAAGTGGATTGTCCGGGTCCAATACAAGCACCGCATTATCCCAGGAGCTCGACCACTTGCCCTCCTTCATGTAGAAGCCCCACTTGAGCCTCGTCACGTTGTCAGGGTCATTCAGGGTCATCAGCAACTGCAAGGAATCGTCGGCATACGGATTCAGGTCGTGCGCGGGTCCACGTTGGATGAGGTAGCCACCGTGTCCGTTCCAAGGCTATAGTAATTCGCGAAGAACCGATCCACCGCATCCTGGTATCCTGCGGCAGCCGCAGCCCGATCTCCACTTTCTCCCATTTGGGCACGTGCATCACGCCGTTCACCAGGCTGGTGGCAGGGTCCGGTGCGATCAGCACCATCGGCGGGCGTGCCCAGCCTCGATCGATGCGCGCACGGAACTGGCCGCCGCCCGAGAAAGCGCCTGCATGGAAGCCCGGCGTGAGCCTGACCTGCGCCGCTGAGACGAATTCCGCATCGGCAGTTTCGGCGATCTCGATCGGCACGGCATCGCTGGCCGGTGAGCCGATCGGCTGCGTCACGGCGTAGTGGTGCGTGCCGCTGGTCCCCGCGGCATCCTGGATCGCGAGATCCGGATAGGGTGTTTGCGCGCATGCAACCATGTCCAGCAGCGCTGCGAGCGCACCGATGACGGGTCGCGCGCTCATGGCTTCGACGCTTCGAGGTGCACCATTCGCTGCTCCACACGTTGCAGCCGCTCCTCCAGCTGTAGGATGTAGAGCGCCTGCTCTTCTACGGTGCGCGTAAGGGCACTCGCATGTTCAGCCAAGGCCACGCCGCCCTGTGCATCAAGTTCCGCTGCTGAAGGCACATGCGGCAGGTGCTTGTGCCGTTGCAGGAAATCACGGAGTTCATCCAAGGGAAGGAGGGAATAGCCCGATGCGAAGACGAAATCGGGCCAGGCGCCATGTTTCACCAGCACATCGCGTGTGGCGATGCCATCCTCCACGTACAGGCGGTATCCATCGATTGCGCCGACCGGTGCCGTGCCAATGGCCACCTTGCCTTCCGGGGTGATGCGCATGCGCTCAGCGCCGCTGGTAATGAAGCTTACCGGAGTTGGCGTATGCGTGCCCAGCACCGGCATATTGTCCTGGTCGCATTGCGGGTACACGAAGTAATTCCCGCCCGTGTTCCAGTACTTCAGGCCTTGCAGTTCCTCACCGCATGGCTCTACCGGCATGGGCGGCTCATCCGGGAAGCCGGTGCCGCCGCCGCGCATTACTCCGTTGGCATCGATGTACACCACACCGGTATTCAGCACAGGGCTGGTGAGCTTCAGCTCGCCATTGCCTAGCAGCCGCAGCCGTTCCTGCCCATTGCTCTTGAATACGAAGTCCGTTGAGTCGCGCGTACCGAGGTAGTGCTGGGCCGGGTCGGTACCGGTGTTAGCCATCCATGCGCCAGTCGCTGCGCTCAGGCTGGTGAGGGTGATGCGCTCGGAGTTCACTTGGCATCCGTTCGCATCGGTCACCGTCAAGGTGTAGGTGAGCGCGCCCAAGCCGCTGCGGTCGGCGGTGGTCGCATTATCGTCCCATGAGTAAGTGTAGGGCGGAACGCCGTCGGTCACCGTGACGTCGATGCTTCCGTTGTAGCATTCGTGGCAACTCAGGTTCAGCCCGTTGGGGTAGGTGAAGGGCGCCGCAGCGAGCCGCAATGCGGTTGGCTCGGTGAGCGTGATCTCTGCTTCGGCAACCTCATTGAGCGAGTCGGTGACCACCAAGCGGTAGAAGCCGGAGGCTAGGTCGGCAAGGTCCTCATCGGTGCTCTGGTTCGACCAGAGGAAATGAGGGAGGAGTGCCGCCAGTTACCGTCGCATCAATGGTGCCGTTCTTCTTGCCGAAGCAGGTGATGTTGTACCCGTTGTAGCTGGATGGCGTCAGCGTCACCGTGATTTGCGCTGCTGCCTCACGCGCGCCGAAAGCCAGCAGCGCCGCGAGCCAAGACCCTAGAACCGTGAACCGTGAACCGTGAACCGTGAACCGTGAACCGTGAACATGGCAAGTTGGTTTTTGGAGAACGAAGCTGGGTGCTGGCGCGGCGGATTCCAAATTTTCAGGCGGTCATTTTCAACCCCCATCGCAGGGGCGCAGTGGCACGGTTGGTGTGGCGCGCAATGCACAGCTATACCAAGAAATCGCTGGCCGCATGAAGGCCTTCTTTCACTGGTCAACTACTTTCACGAACGTGCAGAACGAATTCACTGCTGGATCAATCCTCCTCGATCCCGCCTTCCCTTACGGCGAGGACCTGCTCCAATTCATCTGGGAGCAAGGGCTCTTCGAGCGTCGCGGCCTGGTCACCACCGATGGGCGCGCGGTGGAGGTGGTGAAGGCGGGCCGCATCCAGGGCGACAGCGGGCCCGACCTGGCCGACGCGCAGGTGCGCATCGATGAGCAGCTCTGGGCAGGCACGGTGGAGGTTCATCTGCGATCGAGCGAGTGGAAGGCGCATGGCCACCACCACGACCCGGCCTATGAGAATGTGGTGCTGCATGTGGTGTATGAGCACGATGCCGAGGCTTGCACGGTGAGCGGCCGCACCTTGCCTACCGTTGAGTTGCTGCCGCGCGTTTCCACGGAGAGCATCGGTCTGTACTAAGCGCTCATGCGCGGCAAGGGATCGTGCCGTGCGCTGCGCAATTGCACCGGGCTCGATCTCTGCGCACCAGCGCCTGGCTCGAGCGCGTGCTCGTGGAACGGCTCGAGCGCAAGACGGCGCATGTGGATTCGCTTTTCCGGTGAATTGAACGGCGACGCGTCGGAGACGCTCTACCATCTGCTCGCACGCGGCTTCGGATTGAAGGTGAATGCCGAGCCTTCGGCATGCTGGCGCGCGCGCCGTGCTGCGCGTGCTGCACAAGTACCGCGATGATGCGCTGCGCACCGAGGCGTTGCTCTTCGGCCAGGCGGGCCTGCTGCAAGTCGATTTCGTGGACGAGCACCGCGCCTGCTGCAACGCGAACATGCGCTGCTCGCCCGCATGCACGCGCTCCATCCGGCTCCGCTCGCTGCCTGGAAGTTCGCGCGCATGCGACCGATCAATCTGCCCACCATCCGCATGGCGCAGTTCGCGCGCTCGATCATGCGCTGCGATGAGCGATCTGAGCCCGCCGATCGCATCAGACGACCCTGCCGCATCCGCGAGCTGTCTGATGTGGAGGCCGATGGGTATTGACCGACCATTGGGTCTTCGACAAGCCGAGCGCGCCGAAGCCGAAGCGCTTGGGCCGGATCGGTGCGGATCACCTCATCATCAACGCCGTTGTCCCTGCGCTCTTCTCTTGGGCTGCGTGCTTGGCCGCACCGACTACGCTGACCGCGCCATGCGATTGCTCGAGCGGGCTCCCTGCGGAATCGAATGCCGCTGAGCGGCTGAGGCCGCAGGCTCAAAGCCGACGATGCCGCCGCGGACAAGCGCTGCCGCCTATCGAGCTAAGAATGAGTATTATCCCGCGCCGCTGCCTGCATTGTGGCCTCGGGCAGCAATCAGCGGTCAACGGTGGCGCGAGGGCAGGTCTAATCGTCGCCGTCGTCGCGGGGCAGCTCGTTGAATGTTCCGAGGCCCTGTTCATCGTCGTAGTAGAACACGCGCAGCTGGGCGGTGTCGCGTAGCAGGTCGATCCGGCCCACCTTGATGCGTGACGGGCGCACACCGAGTGCGCCCTGCGCAGGTCGTCCATGAGCTCTTCGCGGTTCTCCGTCTCGATCAGTCGATGGCTCAGGCGATCTGTCGCATGGCCTCGTGGCGCGTGAGCCAGAGGTGTTCCAGCACATAGGTGGAGCGATTGCGACCAGCGCGTTGACAGTGAACAGCAGCCCGCACCAGGCTCACCTTTCGCCGAAGAGGGCATTCATCACCGCCACCGCGATCACGGCGAGGAGGTAGGTCATGTCCTTGATGGCTGATCTGCTCGGTGCGGTAGCGCAGGATGCTGAAGATCGCGAAGAGGCCGAAGGCGAAGCCCGTGCTCAGCTTCACGCTGTTGAGCAGCCCGCAGAGGAAGAAGATGAGGACGTTGAAGAGGAAGTAGGTGAAGAGGAAGTCCTTCTGCGGTGATCGGGTAGTAGATGCGGCGATCAAGATGTACACCACCAGCAGGTCGAGGCCGAACTGAAGAGGAGTTCCCAGAAGTCGTTGTGGAAGATCTCCCCAGCCGAGGAATTTCATGCGGTTCAGTTAGGTATTCAGGCCGCGTTGCGCAGGGTTGAGTCGGAGCAGCACTTCCTTGAAGGCGTTGGCGCTTCACGGGCGGCGCAAGGTGAGCATGCCGATGCAATACTTGCTCATGCCGCTGGGGCGCTCGCCCATGGCGCACCAGCTTCACGAATGGAGAGCCGCGATCGGCGCGCGCTCCTGCTTGAGCTCGGCTACCACGATGCCGTCCAGCTCCCGCTGCCGTCGGGCATGGAGAAGCGGAGGTCCACATCCATGGTGAGGCGCTTTCGGCCTGTCCTTCGCCACGAAGGTGTAGCGTGAAATGGTTCCAGAGCGTTACACCAGAGGACTCCTATCGTGCGCGGCTTCCTGCGCGAAGCGGAGCTGCTCATTGGTGAGCAGCTCCGGGATGCCGTCCACGCGCATGCGCGCCTTATCCGTGCGGCCGCGTCTGGTCTTGCGCTTCACTTCCAGGGAAGCGAGGCCGCTGCCGATGTACTCGCGGAAGCGGACCTTGCTGCGGAAGGTGCGCTTGCTGTGGTGGTCGCGGTAATGCTTCAGGTCGGGCGTGTCGAAGTAGAGGCTGCGGTAGGCCGTGCCGCGCTTGCCGTCCACTTCGAGCAGGCGGTAATGCGGGAGCATCTGCTCCAGCAATGCCGGGAGGCGATCGGCGCCGATCACGTATTTGGTGTCCACGCGGTCCTGCAGCTTCACGCCATCCATCTCCGCAAGGGTGATGGGATCGAAGCGCTGAAGGACGAAGGCTGTGTCCACGGATTCTTTCAAGGCCGCCAAAACTAACCGGCAGCGCCATTGGACCCTCGGCCCCGCGCAGCGCCTTCAAGTACATTCGCCCTCCTTTCGACCGCCGCATGGCAGAACAGTACCAGCACACCATCACCTTTTCGACGGATGCCGCTCGCGGAGCTGGCATCAGCCGATCGGGACCTGGTCGATCGCGCGATCAGCGTCCGCAGCGCGCCTATGCCCCTGTACGCTTCCTTGTTGGTAGGCCGCGCTGCGCCTGAGCGATGGCGCCGTGACCGAAGGGAACAATCAGGAGAACGCCTCTTTCCCGGCGGGCATCTGCGCCGAGCGCACCGCCTTGCACCATGCCTGGGCCATGAACCCGGCGGCCGTGGTGGTCGCCATTGCCGTGGCGGTGCCGCAGAAGTGGCGGGAGATGCGCCGGTATCGCCATGCGGCATTTGCCGGCAAGCGCTGCTGGAGCAGGAAACACGGCAGGGCTCAGGCATGCGTGTGTTGCTGGCGGCTTCATCGGGCGCTGTGATAGAAGTGGCGCGGGGCTGACCTCTGCCGCTGCATTTCGACGCTTCCTTCCTTCCGAAGTGAGCGGTACTCCACCGGTGCCGCCGTGAAGCGTGCAGGTATATTTGCCTGCCTCGCCCCGCCTTTGCAGCGGTCACGCGATCCATCGCTCCCCCATGACCACCAAGACCGCCAGGCCAGCCCCGCCAAGGCCGATTCCCCGCCTTCCCGAAGGAGACCTACCTGCGCTGGTTCACGGACATGGTGCTCATGCGCCGCTTCGAGGAGAAGTGCGGCCACCTCTACACGATGCAGAAGTTCGGCGGATTCTGCCACTCTACATCGGGCAGGAGGCCGTGCTCGCGGGCATGGTCACCGCCATCCGCAAGACCGATCGCATCATCACGGGCTACCGCGACCATTGCCATCCGCTCGCCCTCGGCGATTCGCCCACGCGCGTCATGGCCGAGCTCTATGGCAAGACCACCGGTACCAGCAAGGGCAAGGGCGGCAGCATGCACTTCTTCGATAAGAGCCGCAACCTCTTCGGGGGGCACGGCATCGTGGGAGGGCAGATCGGACTCGGCGCCGGCATCGCTTTCGCCGATTGGTACCGCGGCGAGGCTCACGTCACACTGTGCATGTTCGGCGACGGTGCGGCGCGTCAAGGCATCCTGCACGAGACCTTCAACATGGCCATGACCTGGAAGCTCCCCGTGATCTTCATCGTGGAGAACAACCAGTACGCCATGGGCACCAGCGTGGCACGCACGAGCAATGTGCACGACCTGCATCGCCTCGGCGAGAGCTACGACATGCCCGGCGTGGCGGTCGATGGCATGCGCTGCGAAGCCGTGCATGAGGCCATCGCCAACGCCTGCGAGCATGTGCGCGGCGGCAACGGGCCCATCCTGCTCGATATCCAGACCTGCCGGTGCAAGGCCACAGCATGAGCGACCCGCAGAAGTACCGCACCAGGAAGAGGTGGAGGCCTACAAAACAGCGGGGATCCCATCGAGAGCGTGCGCGCCCCCCTGCTCGCGAACAAGTGGGCCAGCGAAGCCGAGCTGGAGGCCATTGACGAAGCGGCGAAGAAGGAAGTGGAGGAAGCCGTGAAGTTCGCGGAGGAGAGTCCCGTGCCTGATGCCAGCGAACTGTACACCGATGTGTACATGCAGTCCGATTACCCCTTCGAGAGGGATTGAGCATGCGCGAGTCGGGCTTCATCATTTGCTGCTGCACCCTTGTGGTGGCATGCAGGCATGAGGCTGATGAAGTCGTGCCCCCGCATCCCTACGCTGGGACCTACGTTGGGCTCTACGCAGAAGATGAATGGACCCCGAGTGCGAGTTGGGACACCTCCTTTCCTTATTCAGTAATCGTGAGTCCCTTCGGAACGGGCTCGAATCAAGTCACACTAACAAGCAGTGAGTTCGTGGGCGATTACGAGCTCGATAACACTGGGTACTATTATTACAACTTCGGCGGGATGGGAGGAGGAGGCTGGAGGAGCTGCCGCTTCCTTCTCAACTCAGACCCCGATTCGTTGATATTGGTCTATCACGGCTTCTCCTCTTGCCTTGGAACCAATACTCACGCGATAAGACCTTCCGAGGCAGGAGAGGATTAACTAACGAGCAAGCAATCATGGCCGAGATCATCCGCATGCCCAAGCTGAGCGACACCATGACCGAAGGCGGTCTCAGCAAGTGGCACAAGAACGTGGGCGACAAACTGAAGACCGGCGACCTGCTCGCCGAGATCGAGACCGACAAGGCCACCATGGACTTGGAGCCGGTGGATGGCGTGCTGCTGCACATCGGCGTGCCCGCTGGCAAGAGCGCTGCGGTCGATGGCATCCTTGCCGTGTTCGGGAAGGAAGGGAGGACATCACGGCCCTGCTTGCAAGCGCGGCTTCCGAAGCGCCGAAAAGGCGGAGGTGAAGGAAGAACCCAAGGCACAGGTGCGGGCGCAGGAGGCAGCGAGGCCCTTGCCCCTGCCTTTCCTGCCCTGCCCTGCAGCCCTGTATCATCCAACGGTGGCGTGAAAGCGATCCGCTCGCGAAGCACCTGGCCGAGGGAGAAGGGCATCGACGTGATCAGCCGCGTGCGTGGCAGCGGCCCCGATGGACGCGTGACCAAGAGCGACATCGAGAACCATCGCGGCAGTGGCGGGGCGTACAGTGCACCGCAGGTGGAGGCCTTCACCGAGGTGGGTGAGCCAGATGCGCAACCATCGCGCGCCGTCTGGCCGAGAGCGGTTCACCGCGCCGCACTCTACCCACGTTCGAGATCGACATGGAGCGCGCCATGGCCGTGCGCGAAGCCATCAACAAGAGCATCGCGCCCGACAAGGTCTCCTTCAACGACCTCGTGAGTCGAAGGCGTGGGCGTTGCATTGAAGCAGCACCACAAGGTGAACAGCTCGTGGCTCGGCGATCGCATCCGCTTCAACCAGCACGTACATCGGCGTGGCCGTCGCGGTGGAGGAGGGCTTGCTCGTTCCCGTCGTTCGCTTCGCAGATGGCAAGCCGCTGCGCGCCATCGGCGCGGAAGTGCGCGACTTCGCGAAGAAGGCCAAGGAGAAGAAATTGCAGCCACAGGACTGGGAGGCAACACCTTCACCATCTCCAACCTTGGCATGTTCGGCAATGAGGAGTTCACCGCCATCATCAAACCCGCCCGATGCCTGCACCCCCGCCGTGGGCGCATCATGGAGAAGCCCGTGGTGCGCAATGGGGCCATCGTGCCCGGCCGCACCATGAAGGTTACCCTGAGCTGCGACCACCGCGTGGTGGATGGCGCTACCGGTGCTGCCTTCCTCAACACTTTCAAAGGGTTGCTGGGGGACCTGCCTTGCTGCTTGGGGCGGGTGCCATCTGATCGCGCATGCGTCGATTCCGCTCGTCATTGCGCAGTTCACCTGCATCGGCGCGCTGGCGTTGGGCGGCTCTGGCAATTGCCGTGGTGGGCATGGATGCTCTTCGCACTCGGTTTTCTCACTTCGCTTGGGCGGCTGTATCACTCGGCGGCGGCAACCTCATGGTGATGCCGATCCGCGCGCCACGATGCGCTGAGCGTTCAAGGCATTTACCGTTTTGTGCGCCACCCGATGTACACGGCGGTGCTGCTCTGCGGCGCTGCGTTGGCCTTCGGTGCGCCGAGCGCCATTCGCTGGTCGACATTGATGGTCTGCTTGGTTGTGCTCATCCTGAAGATCAAGCACGAGGAAGCGCTCCTCACCCAGCGGCACCCCGATTATCCGCAGCGGATGTTGGGCGTGAAACGCTTGCTGCCCTTCGTCTGGTAAGGCGAAACCATTCGTCAGAGGGCTATCCGCCCCGCACATAGTTCTTCCGCCCTGAGCGCGGGTTCGGGAACCTTGTGGTCCCCGTTCATGGATCGCGCCATCGATACCCGGCCTGCCGGGCGGCGCCGCTTGCTCTACGCTTCCGGCGCTTGGACTGTTGGTGCTGGTCGCGCTGGTGGCGCTGTCCACCGGGTTGGGGCGGTCGCGTGTGCGGGTGGAGGCGGCAGGTCACCGTCGGCACGGTGCAGCAGGGCCTCTTCAAGGAGTTCATTCCGGTCACCGGCACGGTGCAGCCCATCCAGACCGTCTTCCTCGATGCGCTCGAAGGCGGCACGGTGAAGCACCGTTTCGTGGAGGACGGCAGCATGGTGATGCCAAAGCCCATCATCGAGCTGAGCAATCCGCAGCTGCACATGGATGCCATCAACCGCGAGGCGCAATTGCTCGATCAGCAGAACAATCTGCGCAACACGCGTCTCGCCATGGATCAGCAGACCACGCGGCTGCGCGATGAGCTGCTCAACCTCGAGAAGGACCTGAAGCGCGGAGCGGGACCAGCGCGTTGACGACCGCTTGTGAAGGATTCGCTGCTCGCGCGCAACGCGTACCTGGAGCAGCCTGGAGAACCTCCATTACATGCGCGAGAAGCGCAAAGCTCGTGGCGGCCAACGTGCGCAGCGATTCGCTCTTCCGCCTCAGTCAGGTGGGCAGCATCACCAGCAACCTCGCCCTCATCGATCGAGAACCTCGCATTCCTGCGCGACAACCCTGCAGAACCTGGTGATCAAGGCGCCCATCGATGGCCAGCTCAGCGGATTGAATGCGGAGCTGGGCCAGACCAAGCCAGCGCGGCGAGCGCCTCGCGCGGATCGACGTGCTCGAGAGCTTCAAGTGCGCGCACGATCCTCGAGCATTACGTGAGCCGGGTGAGCATCGGATTGCAGGGCACCTTCACGCATGAGGGTCAGGAGCACGCGATTGAGATCTTCAAGGTGTATCCCGAGGTGAGCAATGGTGAGTTCGATGTTGATCTGCGCTTCGTTGGTGTGAGTCCCGATGTGCGTCGTGGCCAGACCTTCCAAGTACGCTTGCAGCTAAGCGAGGACATGCACGCCGTGATGCTGCCGCGCGGTCCCTTCTTCCAGGACACCGGTGGGCAATGGGTGTACGCGGTGGATGCCGAAGGCAAGGCCACCAAGCGCGATGTGAGGCTCGGTCGCCAGAACCGAGATGTACGAAGTGCTCGAAGGGGCTCGCAACCCGGTGACCGCGTAGTGACCAGCCGGTATGCCGCTTTCAATGACGCCGATGAACTTTTCGATCCAGTAAGGGCCGGACCGACCGGCCCCGACAAACCACCCCATGAGCCTCCTGAAAACCCAGAACCTCTCGAAGATCTACCGCACCGATGCCATCGAGACCACCGCGTTGAACGAGGTGAGCATCTCCATCGCCCAAAGGCGAATTCGTGGCCATCATGGGCCCCAGCGGCTGCGGCAAGTCCACGCTGCTCAACATCATCGGCCTGCTCGATTCGCCCAGCAGCGGGCAGTACTTCGTCAACGGTGAGGACGTGAGCGGCTACAATGAGCGCAGGCGCGCCGAGGTCCGAAAGAGCACCATCGGCTTCGTGTTCCAGAGCTTCAACCTGATCGATGAATTGACGGTCGCCGAGAACATCGAGCTGCCCTTGATCTACACGAGCATGCCCAAGGCCGAGCGCAAGCAGCGCGTGCAGGAAGCCATGGATCGCATGAGCATCGCGCATCGCGCCAAGCACTTCCCGCAGCAGCTCAGCGGCGGCCAGCAACAACGTGTGGCCATCGCGCGCGCCGTGGTGAACGCACCCAGGCTCATCCTCGCGGATGAGCCCACGGGCAACCTCGACAGCGCCATGGGCGAGGAGGTGATGGGCCTGCTTCACCGAGTTGAACAAGGCAGGCACCACGATCATCATCGTTACCCACAGCATGCGCGATGCGGGCTACGCACAGCGCACGATCAAATTGCTCGATGGCAAGGTGGTGGAGGGGAATGTGCCAGTACAGACGCTGCTGTAAAAGGGAGTGCCTTGCTCAATCGCTTTGCAGGTAGGAGCCGAACACCAGCAAGGTGCCCAAGCCCACGATAAGCGCGATCCACCAGATGAGCTGATCGCGTTGGCTTTTCCACCAGGCCTTCAAACGTGGTCAGTTCCGGACAATCGTCCAAGTATCGCCTCCGGCACGGACAAAATAGGTTCCGTTAGCCAGCTCCGAGAGGTCGATGCTCAACGCTCCGGACGAGGCGACGCGCTCGGAGTAATGAATGCGCCCAATGGCATCGAAGACCCGCACTTCCGTGTTGGGCGGCAATGGCGAGAGATGGATGATGCCCGTGGACGGGTTGGGGTAGAGCGTGGATGGTGGACTCTGCTGCTGCGTCACAGAGGTCGTCAGATCGCATAGGCTGGCGATCTCCGATGCGCTCAGCGCACAATCATAGACCTGGACATCATCAATACGGCCTTTGAAATACTCCGTGTTCAGGGGTCTGCTCGACATGCCTATATAGGTGTTGATGCCGCCAGGGCACATGTTCTCGAACCAGTAGCCAGGATCCAGGTCACCATAGGTTGCCACCTCAACGCCATTGATATGGTCATTGCCACGCATGTCCAAATGCCGGCTTGTATCACTATTGTCGAGGTTCGAAAAAGAGTCTCCACCACCAGCACAGTCTCGAAGTCCGTGCCTTTGTACAGTTTGCTGGAATCGGGTTGCTCATTGATGTTCACGACAAGCTCGAGCGCACTCCTTAACGGTCGTGTCCCTTCGAGAAGACTGGGTTGAACTGTGTTAACTCATCAGGATTGATCCAGGCGGTGATTGTCCTGTTCAACCCCGCCCAAGTGCCAGCCAGCTTGATGAAATCGTCCGTACCGTCAAAGTGATAGCAGCTCTCCACCATCATGTCCCGATCGCATCCGTAGCGCCGAACACACTACTATCATGGCCGTTGCCAGTGGCATCAAGGGCGTTGCCATCTAGGGGTAGCTGGCGATCAAACATCCGGTCGGGCCTCCTCCTGGTAAACCTGTGATCTCGCCGGGGTCAGTGCTCGTCCCAAAGTCCGATATCGTCGATTTCACCATGGAAGTACTGTCCTGCCGAACCGCTCCATCCAACAAGGAACTCGAGTTCAGAAAGTATGGGGTTAGCGTATAGCTGCTGCTCTGAAGTACGCCATCAACGTACAGATAGGTGGTACCCTCCACTCCGCCAATGAACCAGATGGTGCCATTGTCCGGGTCCATATGCTGCATCGCTCCAGGCCGCACCGTACTGACCACTTCCCCAAAGCGCACTATCCTCGTAAGCGGCCAACATCCCATTGCCCGGCAGCCTTCTTGAGGTAGTATCCAGCATGGCCTCGCGGTCCAGAACTACCGATGTATCCGACTATGCCTGATCATCGGGTAGGTTCACCCTGGTCGTATCCAACCGAAAGTGTCCGATCGCCGAGGATCTCAAAAGCGGGAGAGCTACCACCGTTCTGTGGTTGTTTGAGCCATTGAAGGTGCAGGCTCTAGCCGCGAGGCCATGGCGGTCAGCCGAGAGGGTGGCGCCGTTGACCACGAGGTCATGACCGTTGCCGCTTTCATCAATGGCGTTTCCACTGAATGGGCACCATGCAACAAGCCTGTTGGCAGGAAGCCAAGCGGAACTTGTGCCATGAGCGTGCTACTAAAGAGCACAGCGAAAGAGGTTGCGTAATGGTGTTTCATGCTGTTTTGTTATTGGCGGCATTTGGCCCACGCCGGGAAAATGGGATTGCCGCTGACCACCAGATCCTCATTCACTGAGGCCAAGGTATTCCAGGGACTCTCATGGACCAAGGAAGTGCTAATGAGCAGAAAGCCTTCGGAAGCACTTTGGTGGATCAACAGCATTACAGAGTGCACGTCTGGCGCGCTGGCCGTGTCTGTTGCCCAGATCAACGTTCGGCCGACCTCATTCGGTCCAGATGAAGACAATTCTTCGACGACTTGGAACGTCGGTGTGCTTTGTACCCCTCCTAACGAGGAGATCGTCAATTGTCCGTTGGTGGAGAACGTGTAGGTTTTCGGTATGACAGGATAATACTGGCCACTAGAGGGCAAGTAGGTAGAGTCCACGCTCCACCCCCCAATGCACATCGACGAGATAGTGCTCGTTGTAGGCGATGGTGCCGCGTCGTCCTCCTTCTTGCATCCGAGCAGCAACGCGGCGACGACAATGGTTGAAAGCAATGATGGACGTTTCAGTAGGTTGTACATGGCTCTCAGGGGTGAGTATCCGAACCCCCGAAAAGGATACCACCCCTACCTTGCCCTACTCCATGGAGCACACTCTCCAAGCTGCCCAGCAAGAAGACCACGACTGGTACCGCGCGCTCTATGCAGAGCACCGCAATGCCTTCGTGAAATGGGCGCGGCAGCAATACCAAGTGCGCGAGGAGGAAGCGCGCGATGCTTTCCAGGAGGCGGTGATCGTGCTGTACCGGAAGTCGCGAGCGGGCGAGGTGACCGCATTGAACTGCTCGGTGCGGACATACCTCTTCGCCGTGGGCCGCAACCACCTGCTCACGCACTTGCGCGTGGTGCGTCGGCATGATGCCCTGGATGAACAGGCGCATGGTATCCCGGACCACCTGCTTGCTACCAACAGCATGGACGAGCAGGAGAAGGAAGCCACCGCCGAACTGGTGCGCCAGCGACTGGCCGAATTGAAACCGGACGACCGCCGCGTGCTGGAGCTGTACTACTTGGAAGGCAAGGACATGGACGCGGTGGCCGAAGCCTTGGGCTTGAAGAACCGCAACGTGGCGAAAAAGAAGAAACACTTCGCCTTGCAACGCCTGATCGCCTTGGTGCGCTCGACCAAAATGCTGCTGCTGTGATGGAGGAGATGCCGAACGAGCGGATGCAACGTGTGGTGCAGTACCTGGAAGGGGAACTGGACGCTACGGAGCGTACTGCTTTCGAGCGCGAAGTGGAAGGAGATCCTGCGCTGCGGGCGGATCTGGATGCAGCGCGGAAGACATTGTCCGGTCTACAGGCTTTGGGCGAAGAGCGGCTTCGCCGAGCCTTGATCGATGCGGATACGACCTTGGATGGTGGAACACGGACGGGTTCAATGCGTTGGTGGTGGGCCGCTGCAGCGGTCTTGGTGATCGGTGTAACTGCTTGGTGGTTGATCCCGCGCGATACTCCACAGGAGCTAGCGATCGAGTTCGCCTACACGGAGCCGGGGCTTCCTGTGCTCATGGGTTCGAGTGGGAGCATGGACGCTATCATGAACGCCTACAAGCAAGGTGATCTGGCCACAGCCGGGGTCTTGTTGAACGCTTCACTGGCCCGCGATCCGATGAACGATACGCTCAACTACTTCGCAGGTGTCGTGGCAGCGCGTTCTGAAAATTGCGCCGGGGCGCGTGTTCGATTCGATCTTGTTCTGGATGGAAGCCGGTTCCATCCCCAAGCACGCTATCACGCCGCTCTCTGTGCACTTCATGCTGGGGATGTAGCTCTTGCGCGCGAGCAACTCGAACAAGTCACGAACGCGCCGGATGCTCAGTTGGCAGGTAAGGCGCGCGGTCTTCTGGAGCGCCTGAATGACCTGTAGCCCACTGCGGCGAGCAACAGCGCCGCACCACTTGTCCACCAGATCCATCTACTCCGCTCCGGTGGACGGACTTCGCTACCAGTAAACACGATACCGCTCCAATAGAAGGGATTGCTGAGCGCGTCATCGGCGTGGTTCTTCACGAAGGCTCGCTTTGCTTTTGCCAAAGCCTCGTCCGCAGAAAGCCGGTTCTCCATGTACATGTACATCTGACCAAGGATCTCGCTCGTCGCCTGGTCATCCACGGGCCAAAGGGTTTGCACCACGGCTTTCGCCCCACCACGCAAGAAGGAATGCGCAAGGCTCAGTGTGCCTTCACCGATGTAGACCCGCCCTTCACCACTGGAGCAGGTGCTGAGAACTATGAAGGGAGAAGTACAGCGCACGCTGTCGAGTTCTACGATAGTGATCGAGCCGTCATCGAGCAAGAGACGTGGAAGTCCATCAGGTTCCGATGGCACTTCTCCATGCGTCGCGATATGCAGCGGCGCAAACACTTGCATCGAACCGGGCGACGCGGCACGCGACCGGGCCGTCGTGCCACCCTTCCTGTTCGTTGGCCAGTTGCATTGCAAAAGGAAGAGGCGATCGACCAGCTGCCCGCGCGACCATGAAGCGCATGGGCTGATTCGGTAGCACGGTGGCCGGTCCAAGTGCTTCGCGCATGGTGCGTGCATAGCGCACCTGCCAGCGATTCTGAACGTAGTGCAGTTCGCTCCAACGCGTGGCAGGTGTTGTATCCGGTCACCAATGCTTCGAAGGGGATGGTTCCCAACCGCTCGCTGGGAACGATGATAACCTTCGGACGTCCTCGGTCAGCAGTGCGGGACCGGGACGTTTCACAGCGCAAAGGCTGTTCGTTGGTAAGCGCGAATGTCGCTCGCGTTCATGGCTTCCGCGCAGTAGCTTGCTCCACACGTCGATCTGATGGGGCGTAGCCATCCAAGACTTCGGTCCGATCAGGTGTCGTGTTCCCGGCGGTAGCAAAGGCGCATCGCGCAGCGACGTGGAATGCGATAAAGCACGGCGTTTGGAGGTACTGAGGGTAACCCCCGTGCCTGTGTTGGATTCGTTCTTGGTGATCCACCAGCACGCAGCAAGTCGCGCTGGTCCGACCCAACCCGGTTGCGTTCGCTCCAATCGATCGCTTGGCGCAGCCGTAAGCTGTCGCCGGTAAGTAGGAAGAGCTCGGCAGCCAGATAGGTGCCATATCGAAACGGGAAGTGACTGTAGCTGCCAATGACCTTGTGCAGATCTCGGCTCTTGTATTCGCGCAGCATCGCTTCCCAATAGGGTACCGCGGCTTCGAGGCTATGGAGCGCGAGTTCGACCTGTCGTGCATCCCCCCTGTGTTCCGCCTCAGGATCAGCTAACGATAGCGAACGCAGGTAGAGCAATTCCACCATTTGAGCCTTGTTCGTTATTCGCGGCTCGTAGATCAGCGGATCGACATCCGAAGCACGACCGGAATTGCGAAGCATGGTGCGCAACGCACGGTCATAGGATGCGACGGCCTGCCTTGCGCTATCGGCGCCATAGGCGGAACGATATATGAGCGCGGTGGTGAGGTGGTCCATCATGACGCTTTCGCCATCCCCCATTCCAGCGGCGGTCATCAACGCGATCGAACGGCGGTAGTGCCACAGGCCGCTGTCCGCGAGGTTCTGTAGTTCCGAGCGAGGCAGCTCTTGGTTGTATCGCCCTACTTCATCTGTGAAGGTGTTGCCGATGTCATGCGTGATCTGGGCGATCATGGCCGTGTCACGCGCATCGACTGCCGAGCGTAGCGCTTCGCGGAAGAACGCTCGCGTGCGTGCCAAGCGGGTTTGATCATCCAATGAGCCACTCATCTCGGAGACCTTGTATGCGTATGCATACTCGCGCAGAATGAGGATGCGCTCGCTCGGAGCGACATTGCCTGACCGCGCCCGGAGCGCTCGTTTCGCCCGTTCGGCCTGCTGCCGTGCCATCACCCATGCCCAACCGGGTGGAGCGCTATGTAGTTGTGGTAGCGCGCTTGGTAGGCATGCGCCCACGGCGGCTTCTGACCAGCTATCCCTGAATGCGCGTTTGCGGATTTCCAACGCTCACCCGCCTACGTTGTTCTGTTCTCACCGTCAATGTTGCTCAGGTTGTGAGGCCTCTGTTCTCGCTTCTCTCTTCCAGTTGCCGTCGGGCTTGGCGGAGCGCGATCACATCCCCGCCGCGCAACGCACGTCGTCGCGAGGATGGCGAGTGGGAAGACGAAGCGGCGGAGCATCGGAATCATCCGTCTGGGCACCTGCGTCCCAAACACGCATCATCCCGGCAAGGATACAGCGGTGGCGTGCGCGATGTCGGTAAGACACCTCGACTGGAAGCGAGAGGATGCATCCGACGTCATGCATTCCGCCACACGGTCGAGTGGCGGGACCAATGGGTCGAGGCCGCTCGGTCAACTTCATTCCCTCCAGCTGTTCTTCAGCGTCGAGAGCAGGCCGTACGCACCCTTGACCGCCCACACGACCGTTGCCGGAGTTCAGCGCCGATCCACGTGAGCCTGAAGTAGCCGTACTCGTTCGCCCCGGTGCTGACGGGCACCATGGTGTGCGCTGCCGTCCATGTTGGCGGTGAACACGGCCTGACCTTCGGGCCGCAGCACCACGGTCTTTTCGGGCACGCACCACACGGCATCCTAACCGATCTCATGCGGCGCTCACGGCCGTTGCCGGGTACCAGGTCCCCGTGGGTCTTGTGGTGAAGTGGCAGCACGATGGTGCTGCGGTCCGCGTCGAGGCTGCGGCCCACGGCATCACCCTGGCCTCGTACTCGTCATCGGGATGCGCGGGGGCCGTGCGTGCACCTCCTGGCTCCCACGCGCATGTTCGGCAAGGTCCTCTCGAAGATGCAGCCAACGCCAGGTGGATGTCCTTAAAATCCACCAGTTCGAAGAGGATGTCTGCGGGTTGCACGGGTCGCCCCATGTTCACGTGGTCGTTACCGCCACCCAGCCGTGGATGGGCGAGCGCAGGGCCACGCCGCGCGAGATGCTCTCCGAGGTGAGTGCGGTCGGGTCCACGCCGATGAGCCGCAGCTGTTCGCCCAGTGAGCGCAAGGTCACCTTCTGCGTGTTGAGCTCCGCGGTCGCTTCCTGGAACACCTTGTCGCCGGTGGTCTTGAAGTCGTTGAGGGCCTTCTCTGCCAATCAAAGTCCGTGACAGCATCTTCACCTTGCCTTCGGCTTTCACCAGGCAGTCTTGTTGAAGCTGGATGAAGCGCGGATCTTCCAGATGGCGAGCGTCTGCCCTTTCGGGTCTCGCCAGCGCCGGGCAGCAGGTCCGTGGATGCGGTAGCGTTTATCGGTGCGCTTTGATGCTCGGCCGAGTTCTGGTGGTAACGTCCACCACGCCCTGCACGGGCATCACCAGACCCACGAGCGCCGCTCAGCCTTGCCCGTGACGATGCCGGCGTTCTTCAACCGGTCGGCAGTGAGGCTGACCGTGGTTTCGGACGATGCGGCGGCAATAGCATCCGTCGGTGGTCCGCCGTTGTATGGTGAAGCAGTAAGCGTTAGTAGTGTAGCGCAGGTGCTACCAAGAAGTGACTTTGCAGTATCGACCCACCGGGTCGAACGTGCTGAATTATCGGAAGTTGACGGGCCCGATGCGTGGTGGTTCATTGTTCGTTGAAGGCGCGGAGCGCGATGCTGGCGCGGCCGAGGGCCCGAGCGCATCGGAGGTATTCCATGGAAAGGGTGATGGAGTCACAGGAGCAAGCTCCATTCGATCAGGTCGATCTGGCCATTGAGGTAGGCTTCTCAGCGGGAGCGGCGGGGTTCGGCTTCCCTGCGTGGCCCCTATCTGAAGGCCTCCACGCGGGGCGAGTTGGGCGGTGGAAGCGTTAATGCGCCTGCCGTACCAGGTAAGTGGGATCTCTCCTGCGTCAGGGGCCGCGGTCTCGTTGGTGGCGCGTTTCTGTGTCACGGCGCGCGGCCTCGTCCCTGCGGACCGTGCACTGAAGAACAAGGGCAACACCGATCCCGGCACTATGGTGAACCGATCATCGCGACCGTGCATCAGCGAGCCATCTGGAAGGCGATCAGGCTAACGTCATGGGTCGACACCCTGAGCGTGGTGTCTTCGGTAGCAGGGTGGAGCGTTCCATGCGCCAGCGTGCATCGGCGGAAGCCACTCGTTCGTTCGCGGCGCGGACCACGGGTGCAGCTGAACGGCCGGGTCGCTGGGCATCATCGGGAAGGACCTGGCTTGAGCGGGATGTAAAGGGTTCCGATGATCACCGTGGGTGAAAGATCGGCGTACCCGACAGGTTCACCAAGAACTGCGCGAGCCTGTGCGGGCCTGTTCCAGGTCGGTTTTCACCTGTTGCACGCGGGCACGCATCAGCATCGCTTGTGTGCGGCGGTGGCGCGTTGCAGTACGTTGCTGGACCCCAGGCTCCGAGCGCAGCTGCTCACCGGTGACGGCCAGCGTGTAAATGCCAGTCAGCCTCTCCCGGGAGTAAGCGCAACTCGTTCGCGGAGCACGAGCACTTCGTGGTAGTCTGTTTCACCTGTGTACTTGCGCTGGCGCAGGGCCAGGTTCCAGCGGACGCCAGGCGCGTTGTGCTTCAGCAACGCCGTTGTGCATAGACCGTGGGAAAGGACAGGCTCTGCGAGAAGCCGATGCGGTCGTCGTTCGTGCTGGTATTGACCTGTCCGCACTGAAGTCGTGGATGTTGAACGTGGTGTCCGGCATCCACTGCCGATGAGCGCTTCCTCGGCCTCGCCATGTGCGGGCCGCGCCCTTCAGGTAGAAAGGTTGTTCCGCATGCAATTGTCCACCGCCCGTTCCAGTGTGATGGGCAACATGGTCGATTGCGCCTGCGCCAAAGCGGAGCACCGACCAAGGCGATATGGACGATCACACTGCGGGTTTCGCGCCTTCGATCGTCCGGCCGTTCTTCGGCTTCCGGAAGGCCAGCATGTGGAAAGTGAGATAGTACCGAAGAGGGTAAGGAAGGTGGCGGTGATGAGTCCGCCGATGACCACTGTAACAAGGGGCGTTGCACTTCCGCACCAGCGCAGTTGCTCAGGGCCATGCCGAGCCCAGGGGAGGCCACGCTGGCGGTCATCAGCACCGGACGCACCGTCGCGGTGCCCCGCCTGATGCGGTTCGGCATTACGTCCTTCAGCCCGCTCTTGGCCAGGTGCTCGAACTCGTCGACCAGCACGATGCCGTTCAGCACCGCCATTAACCGAACAACGCAACAGAAGCCAACTCCCGCCGAAAATGCTGGGAAGGGCACATGCCCTGTCCTGCCAACGAACACGCCGCCCATCGCGGAGAGCGGCACCACTGAAGACGAGGAGCCTCAGCTTCAGGAGCCGAAGGCGAAGCGAGCAGCAGTGGCGATCAGCGCAGGCAGGCAATCTTCCTCGCCACCACCAGGCGCTTCTTGGCCTCGACGATAATTCTCAGCCGGCACCGCCGTAGGTGGTGTAGTAGCCCACAGGCAGGTCCAGTTGTGCATCCACCTTGCTCCTGCAG
>JADIYA010000015.1 GCA_016705545.1 Flavobacteriales bacterium | reverse complement strand
CGGCGGTGTCGCCCTGGAAGTACTCACCGGCGAGAGAACCCCGGCGTAGCTACCGACCTCTTCCTGCCGGTATATGGCGTGGGCGGTGCTGGGCATGCTTTCTGTTACGGCCACAAGCGCGCTGAGACCGAAGCCGATAAGCTCCGGGCTGGTCTTCATAGCCATAGCCGGCTATGACCCACGCGAAGCACCAAGTTCCGCAAGAACGCAAGGCCAAGAGCGGTGGTCAAGCGCCACCCAGATCCACAACGCACCCACCCAAACGACTGAAACACGCATGCGCGATCTGGGCATTCCATGCCCGAGCGCTGGTATTACGGCCGGAGAAGTTGAGGAGTTTGACCTTTAAGTTGAAGGTTGAAGGTTGAGGCCCTTGCCCCTGAAAGCTTGATCGTTTCATGAACCGGGACTGAACGAACAGCCAGACGCGTGCGGCTCCTGCTCATCTCCAATTCCACCATGCCGGGCGAGCCTTTCTCTTCCCACCTGGCCGCGTCGCACCGTACCAGATCCTTCCTCGATGGCCCGCTCAGCGCATCGCTTTCGTGCCGTTCGCGGCGGTTGAGCCGCAATACGATGCCTACGCCGATACGCGTGGTTATACTTCTCCTCCTTCGGCAAGGATTTCTTCAGCCTGCAACGCAGAGACCGGTCAGCCAAGGCGCTCGCCAGCGCCGATGCCATTGCCGGTGGGCGGGCAAAAACTTCCTGCCGGTCGAGGCGCTGCCTGCCGCAAGAACCTCGTAAAGCCATTGCTGATAAGGTGCGCAATGGAATGCCCTACATCGGCTGGAAGCGCCGGCACCAGCGTGACCTGTCCTACGAATGACCACTAACGACATTGCCATCGTGGAGCCGCCGAGCATGCGGGCGCTGCACCTGGTGCCCTTCCAGATCGATCCGCATTATACCGAGGCCACGATCACGATCATGGCGAGAGCCGCGATGGAAGGATCGCGGAATTCGCGGTGCATCCCGGATGCCGTTGTCGGATGCTGAAGGATGAAACTCCTGCCAGTGAATGGGAACCATGAAGCTCCAGAACACATCGGCCTGAAGATATTCCGGCAAGGCCAAGAGAGGCGAAAGGAGATGGCGGGAGGAACGGAATTGCAGGTCTCGCTGGCCGGAACGAGACGTTTTCTACTTTCATTCCGCCCGCCAAGAAGGAATTCTTGAACGGGGATGGGGATCGGTGCGCTGGTGCTCCTGAAGGTGGCGCGATGCGTGGCGGGCGCTTTTCGTGGCCGAGCGGCTCATCCGCAAGGCTCGCTGCGCCGCTTGTACTTGCGCACAGGCAGCCAGGCTACGAGGACCGCACGCGCTACCGCTTCTTCCGCAATCCCACACGGTTTCCTCGTCCGGCCTAATCGCGCTGGCAGGTGTCATCTATACAGTGCCTTCGTTCAAGCATCTGGCCGTTACGCTCTTCGCGGGCGCGGGCATCCTGAGTGGCCATCCTGGGCGCTGGCCACAACGCGCCTTCAGCAACATCGTCAGCGGGGATCTTCATCGTCCGGTTCAAGCCCCTTCCGCGTCGGCGACCTGGTCGAGGTGGGCAGCGTGGAAGCCGGCACCGTGGAGGACATCACGCTGCGACGCCTACGGTGATCGTCACCTTCGAGAACCGGCGCATCATCATCCCCAACGCTGTGATCGGCGATGAGGTGATCGTGAACAGCAACGTCAACGACGAGGGCTACCTGCGAGTTCGACGGCCTGGGCGTCAGCTACGAGAGCGACCTGGACAGCCCGCCCTTGGCAGCGTTATGCAGGCCGAGTTCGAGGCCCGCGCCGACTCCTTGGACAAGCGCACACCCCGGGAGGACATCAAGCGCGGGGCGCCGAAAATGCTGTTGCGGCTGATCGCATCGAGGACGGCGCTGCTGCAGCGCGCCTATGCTCTGGGCGAAGGACCCGGTCACCTCGCGCCAGACCATTACGACCTGAACCGGAGCATCAAATTGCGCTTTCGACCCGCCGCGGAAGGCATCGTGATCCCTACCCCATCGCACCGTCCACATCGCCACGCCCATCACCGTGAAGAACGCATGAAGAAGGTCCGCACGCCGAGAAAGCAGGACTTCCGCCGGGGTCGCTCGTTCTCGTCGGCCACGATGACCTGGCCCGGTCGATGACCGTGGACCTCTTCGCATCAGCGCGCTGGAAGTGGTTGAGACGCCGGCTCAAGGAACATCGACCGATTCACTACAAGTTGAGCAAGGTCGCGCCGGCTGGCTGAACATCGACGGTCTCAACGACCGGCGCATGCTCGCGCATCATCGGCACGAGCGGTTCAACCTGCATCCCCTGCTCCGCGAGGACATCTGAACACGGACCACCGGCCGAAAGTGGAGGAGTTCAACAGTTGCCCCTCTTCGTGGTAGAGCCGCATGCTCGACCTTGACGACGAGAATGGCGGCGTCCAGCAGGGAGCAGATGTTGCGCTGCTCGCATGGGGGCTTTCGTTTTCTCCTTCCAGGAAACGCCCAGCTTGATGTGATCGTCCCCATCCGCGAGCGCCTGCGCAAGGACCCTGGAGCCGCGTGCGCCGCTGCGGTAGCGACTACCTCCCTGTATGCCCTGCTCGACGTGATGGAAGTGGACGGGTATTTCGCCATCGTGGAGCGCCTGTTGGCCAGCATCGGCGAGCAGCTCGAGCGCAAGGTATTGGTCGCGGCCCAGGAACGAGGACCTGCACACCACCATCCAAGGCTGCGCGGGCTGCTCATCACCGTGAACCGCATCAAGTGACGCCCATGCGCGAGTTGGCGGGGACGCCTCAACCTGATCAAAGCGAGCTCATCGAGAAGGCGCACCCGGCGCTACATCCATTGACCTGCAGGACCACACCGTGTACATTGCCGAGACCATCGGCGTTCCGCGGGATGCTGCTGAGCGTCTTCCCGAAACACCTACCACGCCGAAGGCAGAACCTGCACGCTGACCCAAGTGATGAAGCTGCTCCTGCATCATCAGCACCATCTTCATCCCCCCTCACACCTTCATCGTCCAGGCATCTAATGGGGATGAACTTCGACCATATGCCCGAACTGCTGGCACTACGGCTACTTCGGCGTGATGGCGATGCGTGGCGGTCATCGCGCTGCTGATCACTTGCGTGGGTTCAGGAAGAAGAAGTTGGCTGTGAACGGCGATTCATTGGGCGATTGCGACCTACATTGACCAGGCGATGACCCCATATCGTGGTTTACCGGTATTGCCTTACCGCCTGCTGCCCCGGGCATTTTGCCGTCGATGATGACGCAACGACTCTCCTGATCATGGTTGATGATCGGGCATGTTCCTCGATGGCATCGAGGCCTGCTGGAACGCATGCCTGATGTACGGGTCATCGCGAAGGCGCACAACGGGCGCGATGCCCGCTTGGCCTGGTGAGAGGAGCACAAGCCCGACCTCGTGCTCATGGACATCAACATGCCCCGGCATGGACGGCATCAGGAGCCAGCAAACCTGTGCGCATTGCCAGCCCCGATACAAGGTGATCGTGCTGAGCATGTACGGCCTGACCACCGGGATTCGTGCTGGAACTGCTGGATAGCGGCGTGGGCGATACCAGTTGAAGAACACCGGCAAGGACGAACTCATGGCCCGCCATTCGAGCTGTGGCGGATGGCAAACGGTACATCGCCCAGGAATTGAGGATCTTGCCGCCAAAGCCGACTGCCATACCGACCGTGAGGGGCGAGGACAGAAATACAGCCCCCTCCACCAAGCGCGAGGTGCAAATAGTGAGCTCATCCTCAAGGAGCACACCACCCAGGAGATCTGGGAGAACCTATTCCTCAGCATCCCTACAGTAGAGACCCCCACCGACGGACATTTTCCATGAGCTAGACTGCCACAACATCGCTGGCTTGGTAGAGTACGCCATGGAGCGGGGTTGGGGGCATTGAGCATATGCCATCCATACACGCGCTTGCCAAAGCGCCCCACTCCGTAGTGCAACGGACAATTCCTTCGGCATTGCCGATCCTCAGATCGAGCGTGGTCCGCGTTGAACAGCTTCTCACCGTTGTGCTGTTGTGGGCGACGACCGCCTTGGCGCCTGCACCGGCCATGGCCAGCGATGTGCGCCAAACCTTCGCGCGCGCCCAGAGGATCTTGGATGGGTCAACTGCCGGAGAGTTGCCGACGTTCCTCGACAGCCTGAAGGCCGCCTCTTCATCCAGTAAGGAGGCGCGTATGCTGGACAGCCTGCTCTGGCCCGCGTGGTTACGGCAGGAGGGGCGCGAAGGAAGCGCAGATGGCCCTGGACAGTTTGCGCCCCGACGACTTTGGATCCGACCCCTTCCTCGCCTTTCAATGGCACTTTGGCCGCGCCGAAGTGCTCCACGATCGCGAGTTCTTCGATGAGGCCAGGGCAGCGACGGCCAAGGCACTCCTCATCGCCGAAGCGAACGGCATGGAGCGCGAACAATGTGGCGGCTGCCATCTCTCCCGCAAGATCGACCTGAGGGACGCGCAGTATGAAAGAGCGTTGGGCGAGTTCCACAAAGGATTCGTTCGGGCCAATGAACTTTCCGATGCGCGCAGCGCCTGTCAGGCGTTGGTAGGCATAGGCAGCGTCCACTACTTTCAGTCGAATACGAAGGAGGCCATCATGTACTACCAGCGCGCGTTGGACCTGGCGCGTGCTGCCGGTGAACGGCGGGTGGCGATGATCACGATCTACAACCTCGCTGCGGCGTCGGGCTATGCGGAGGGGGAACAGGCCGCGATCGCGATCTATCGCAATTTATTGGATACCGCGAGCTCCATGGACAATGAGTTCAGAGCCGATGTGCTGATCAACATGGCGGACGCCTACCGTCGACTGGACGATCCCCGGACCGCCCTTGAACTGATCGATCAGGCCATAGCCCTTTACCCGGAGACAGGGGACCGCACCAGCCGGGCCAAAGCCCATCAGTTCAGGGCCACCGCATGCTGGAACCTCGGCCGCAAGGAGGAAGCACTTGAAGAGATCAAAACAGCACTGAGCTTCACCCGATCGCCAGACCTCCGGACCCGTCTCATCCTGCGACAGGCAAAATACCTGAATGAACTCGGACGGTTCGAAGAAGCCTATGAGCGCATCAACGCATACAGGCTCGGCCAGGACACCCTGTTGAGAGAGAAGTTCAACGAAGGCATCGCCCTTGCCAAGGTCCGCTTCGAGACCGCGGAGAAGGAGCACCGGCTCTTGGAGCAGGAGCAAGCCTTGCTGCTGGCCGAGGAAGCCCAGCGAAGGAGAGCCATTCAGCGCAACGCATTCATAGGCATTGCGGCGGTACTGCTGCTCGTGGCCCTCCTGCTCTACCGCAGCATGCGAACCGGCATCGTCTCGCTCAGAAGGGAGCGCGAACTCCACAGCCAACAAGTGGACCAACTTCTCGCCCAGCAGGAACTTAAAAGCATCAACGCCATGCTCGAAGGCTGGAGAACGAACGCGACCGATGGGCAAGGACCTGCACGACCGCCTCGGCAGCATGCTCGGCGGCATCAAGGCCAATATGAGCGCCTTGGAGGACAGAGTTGAAGCGATGCGCGAGGATCAGCAATACCAGAAGGTGAACCGCCTGCTGGACCAGGCCGTGGGCGAACTGCGCCAGATCAGCCACGACATGGCCGCCGCCACCCTGAGCAGATTCGGATTGGAAAGGCCCTGAAGGACTTGCGTGATACGCTGCACATCAGCGGCCGCATGCACGTCGAATTGAAAGCGTTCGGCCTGGACCAACGCCTTGAGCGCAGCGTGGAGATCGCGATCTATCGCATCGTGCAAGAACTGGTGAGCAACGTGCTGAAGCATGCCAAGGCCAGCGAACTCACCCTCGGCGTAACGCGCGCGCCGGGCCGCTTGAGCGTGGTGGTGAGCGACAACGGCGTGGGCTTCCAAACCACCGAGGCGGGCGACGGAATGGGCCTGAGCAATGTCCGCAGCCGCGCCGCGAGCCTGGGTGCCACCGTGCAAGTGGACAGCGCGCCGGGCACAGGCACCACAGTGTGCGTGGAGTGCCCGGTGGTGGAGTAGCGCAAGCGCCCACCATGTACATTGTTGACCTTGTACTGCCCCAGCGATGATCGCACGCACAGTCTTGCTCTTGTCGCTGGTCCTTGCCCATGCGAACCTCCATGCGCAGAACACGGATTCGCTATGGAGCGCATGGAACGACGCTTCGAACCACGATACCCTTCGCCTCGATGCGCTGAACAGATTGATCCGTGCCGTACGCACCGACGCGGACAGCGCCTTTTCACTAGCACTGCAGCAAGAGCGTTTCGCGCAGAACTCCGGCCAGCATGATTGGCGTAACCGCGCGCTGGAGCACCAGGCGAACAGCTTGCTCAAGAAAGGAGATGTTCCAGCCGCGATCGCGAAGTACGACGCGATCATCGCCGATCAGCAATGCCGGAACGACAGCGCCGGTGTCGCCGGTACCCTCCGCTCAAAGGCCAGCACGCTGTACAAAGCCGGTGATTTCAACCGTGCATCAGAACTATACCATCAGGCGCTGCGAATCCGGGATGCCCTCGGCGATACGCTTGGTGCCGCGCGGATCATGACCAGCCTCGGCATCCTGAGCATGGACCATGGCGATCCCGAAAAAGCCTTGGCCTACTACACCAAGAGCCTGGCCATGCACATCGCCGCTGGCGACAGCGTGAACACCGGCGTCCTACTGAACACGATCTGCACGCCCTTGCGCTCACTGGACCTATGCGAAGAAGCGCTTGCGAACAACCGACGCGCACTCAAGATCCATGAGCGCGCAGGCAGGCCCATCGGTGTCGCTGCGTCGCTGAACCACATGGCCGCCGCGTACAACCGGATGGGCCAACCGGAGAAAGCCTTGGACCACGCGCGTCGGAGCATGCGCATCCGCATCGATATCGCGGATACCGTCGGTGTCGCCTACGCCCAGCTACAGGTCGCCAAAGCGCTCATTCAATTGGATCGACCAGCTGCCGCTGCCAACGCCGCCAATGATGCGCTTCGCATCGGCACCAACCTGGTGCAGATGCCCATCCGCGCGGAGGCCGCAGAGCTCTTGCACAAGGCCTACCGCGCGATGGGCGACTGGCGCAGGGCGCTTGAGATGCACGAACTGCATCTGCAGCTGGATGACAGCCTCTCCGGTGACAAGACCAAACGCGCCTTGATCAGCCGTGACCTGCAATATAAGTACGACAAAGAAGCATTCGCCGACAGTCTGGAGCGCGTGCGCCAAGCCGAAGACCTGCGCTGCTCCTACGACGGGCAATTGCAAGTGGAGAAGGAACGCCGAACACGAGCCATCATGGTCGGCGGTACCGTGGCCTTGGCATTGGGCATCATCGCCTTCCTGCTTGTGCATCGCCTGCGCCAGGCCAAACGCTTGCGCGAACAGGAGGCCATCCTCCACGACCAGCAGGTGGACCAGCTTCTTGCTCAGCAGGAACTGAAGAGCATCAACGCCATGCTCGATGGGCAGGAAAAAGAACGCGACCGCATGGGCAGGGACCTGCACGACCGGCTGGGCGGCATGCTCGGAGGCATCAAGGCCAACATGAGCGCCTTGGAGGACCGCGTGGAGCAAGTGCGCGATGACCAGCAGTACCAGAAGGTGAACCGTCTGCTGGACCAGACCGTGAGCGAGTTGCGCCAGATCAGCCACGACATGGCCGCCGCCACCCTGAGCAGATTCGGGTTGGAAAAAGCCCTGAAGGACTTGCGCGATACGCTGCATATCACCGGGCGCATGCAGGTCGAACTGAAAGCGTTCGGTCTGGACCAACGGCTGGAGCGCAGCGTGGAGATCGCGCTCTACCGCATCGTGCAGGAGCTCGTGAGCAATGTGCTAAAGCATGCGAAAGCCAGTGAGCTGATCATCGGCGTAACGCGCACGCCCGGCCGACTGAGCGTGGTGGTGAGCGACAACGGTGTGGGATTCGATGCCACGCAGCGGACCGATGGCATGGGCCTGGGCAATGTGCGCAGCCGGGCCGCTGCGATTGGCGCCACCGCACAGGTGGATAGCACGCCCGGCAAAGGCACCACGGTGAGCGTGGAGTGCCCGGTGGTGGAGTAAGGCACTCATTATACTTGAAATTCAGGACTTCAGGTCCTATATTTCAACCATGATTGATCGACCGGTCTATCTCAATCGGCTCGACAAGGCCTTGACCCGCAACCCCATAGCCATGCTTGTGGGGCCACGGCAGGTGGGCAAAAGCACCTTGGCCGAGTTGTATTCATCTGGTCGCGAAGCCACTCGCTTCGATTCGAGCACCCCACTTCGCGTCAATTGCTGGAACAACCGCTCACCGCTCTGGAACCCCGGCGGTCTGGTGATCATTGATGAGGCCCAACGCGCGCCCCAGCTCTTTCCCGTGCTTCGCGTGCTGGCCGACCGCAAGGACACCCCAGCGCGCTTCCTGCTTCTCGGCAGTGCTTCGCCTGGAGCTCTCCCGTCAATCCAATGAGAGCCTTGGGAACGCCTCGGAGATCGCTGCGGCCATGGGTGTTTCACCGAAGACCGTGAACCGCTACCTCGATGCACTGGAGCAGACCTACATGGTGCGCCGCCTCATGCCATGGTACGAGAACCTGGGCAAGAGGCTGGTGAAAAGCCCCAAGATCTACCTGCGCGATACGGGGATCCTGCACGCCTACCACCACCTTCGATCCACGCATGACCTGATCCATCATCCGAAGTTGGGTGCCTCTTGGGAAGGCTTCGTCATCGAACAGCTGCTCACGCTCCTCCCATCCGTCACGCCCTATTTCTATCATGTGCACAGCGGCTCGGAGCTCGACCTCTTCTACCAGCACAAGGGCAAACGGATCGGCGTGGAGATCAAACGTGAGGATGCGCCACGCTTGACTCGCGGCATGCATGTGGCCCTCGCCGACCTGCGGCTCGATGAACTCTGGGTGATCTACCCCGGCGCCCGGCGCTATCCCCTCAATGACCGCACTACCGCGCTGCCCTTCGCCGAACTCGGAAGTTTGGCGTGATCGTAGCGCACGGACGCGGGCCTGCGGTGCGCACCACGGTGAGCGTGCAGTGCCCGGTGGTGGAGTAACAATAGTTACCCGCCTCCCGGACTGATCGGGCTGAAAATCATGGTTTACCATGATTGCGGGTGCGTGTGCCAGGGTCGTGCTTTGGCCGACCTACCCCTACCATGCACCCGGTCCGCACGTTCCTCAACGCCCTTGCCCGGCAAGCGCTCGGCCTGAGCCTGTTGGCGGGGCTTGGCCGCCCCACTTCATATGACCGATCATGCGGTCCAGCAGCCGAAACCTGAGCGCTCCGCACCAGCACATGCAGCCCGAAGCGCTGTGCTGCCATTGTTCCCCATCGGTGGGCCGTTCCAGCTGGACCAAGCTCCCTTGGACAACCTGAACGCCGCGCCCGAAGCAGCCATCCCCGACGAGTGGTACAACACCGTGATGGCGAACATCGCCAGCAGCGAGTACCACATCAACTACCAGGAACAAGCAGGTGCCTACCAAAGCCCCAACCGCAAGCAGGACCTGCGCATCACCTACCACGTCGATGGCTTCGAACTGAAGCCGAGAGTGGTCGAGGATGCCTGGAAGGTCGAACTGACCCTCGATCGCATCGGCAAGCCCGGAGATTGGATGCTGCCATCCGACTCGGCCACCATCACCACGCTTGAAGCTTCGCTGGTTGCCGACCACGGTGGCTTCACCATGGATTACCACAATAGCGAGGACGGCATGCGCCAGAATTTCGTGGTGCGCGAAAGGCCGCAAGGCGATGGCCCATTGGAAGTTCGGCTCAACTACACCAGCACGCTGAACGCCGTGGACAAGGGCGGAAACGCCCTCGCTTTCTGTGCTCCCGTGGAAGGCACGGACAGTTCTGTGCCCGCGCTCTGGTACAAGGACCTGCATGTTTGGGATGCGAACGGCGATACGCTGGAAGCGACCGCGCGTTTGGAGGACGATGAGATCGTGCTCGCAGTAACGGATGCACAGGCGGTGTACCCGATCACCGTGGATCCGTTGAGCACCACGGCGGCATGGACGGCGGAAAGCGATCAGGCGGATGCGAATTGGGGCACCAGCCTTGCAGGCATAGGAGACTTGAACAATGATGGGTTCGATGAGGTGGTCATCGGTTGTCCGGGTTGGGATGAAGTAGTGCCGAACAGGGGCAAGATGAGCCTCTACTTCGGCTCTAGCACTGGTCTCGATGTGAACCCATCGGTCACGTTCATGACGACAGCCATCGCTGGCAGTCTCTTTGGGCGCGCCGTCGCTTCCGCAGGTGATGTGAACGGCGATGGGATAGGTGATGTCATCGTTGGCGCGGAAGGCTATTCCAATGGACAAGCCACCGAGGGCAGAGTCTCTGTCCTCCTGGGTGCACCGGGGACTCTGAACTGGTCGTGGCACATGGAGGGCAACCAAGCATCGGCGTTCTTCGGCTCAAGCGTATCAAGCGCCGGAGACGTGAACAATGATGGCTATGATGACATCATCATCGGTGCACGCGGTTACACAAATGGGCAAGCCGGCGAGGGCCGCGCTTATGTCTATGCCGGTTCGGCAACTGGACCAGGAGCCACTCCGTTGTGGACAGCAGAGATCAACCAAGCCGGTGCGTCGTATGGCCACTCCGTAACCGGACTTGCCGACGCGAACGGTGATGGTTTTGATGAAGTTGCCGTGGGCGCGTATATGATGGATGGTGGATTCACCAATTCCGGGGCCACATACGTATACTATGGGTCAGCCGGTGGACCCGCCCTCACAGCATCCTGGACGCGGAACGGAAGCCAAACGAATGGGTACTTCGGCATCGACGTGGATGATGCGGGCGACGTCAACTCGGATGGATTTGGCGATCTCATAGTAGGAGCGAATGGGGAGGATGTGGTGTTCACCGACGAAGGTGCCGCCTACCTCTACTTGGGCTCCGCAACAGGCCTGGCAGCGACCCCCGCTTGGTCGGCTAGCGCAGGTCAAGGAAATTCAACGTTCGGGTTCAGCGTGGCCGGCATCGGCGACTTCGATGGAGACGGCTATGACGATGTCGCGGTGGGTGCATACATGTATGACGGTCCTGAATTCAATGAGGACGTGTCGAACTGTTCAGAGGAAGCGCGACCGGCTTGGGGGCACAAGCATGGTGGAGCGCAGAAGCGAATCAGGCGAGCGCGTATTTCTGTGTAGTAGAGAAGGCCGGAGATACGAACGGCGATGGCTACGCCGACTTGCTCGTGGGGGCTTGGGCCTTTTCCAACGGCCAGGCGCAGGAGGGTCGGTCGTACTTGTTCCTTGGCATGCCCAGCAGCCCAACTACCATCAGCAACGTACCGGACTGGGATGTGGGTTCTGGCTCCGCTACGGCACCGATGGGTTCCGTAGTAAATAGTGCAGGTGATTTTAATGGTGACGGCAGAAGCGATGATCGTCGGTGTACCATTGTTCGACGGCGGCTTCGCCGACCAAGGCAGCGCTTTCCTTTTCATCAGCAGCCCATCAGGATTGGGTCCGGCGCCGGCTGTCTGGTGGGCATTCGGTGGCCAGGCGAATGCGCGCTTCGGCAGCGATGTCAGTACCGCCGGTGATGTCAACGGCGATGGCCTCAGTGACATCCTCATATCCGCGCCCTTGCACGATAATGGCCAGACCGACGAGGGCAGGGTTTATCTCTACCCAGGTAGCACCACCATCGCCGGATCAGACGTTCCCGCCTGGACAGCCGAGGGCAACCAAACGACCGCGCAATTCGGTTCAAGCATAGCTAGTGCTGGAGACGTGAATGCGGATGGGTTTTCGGACGTGCTCATTGGTGCCCCGGGTACTCCAACGGCCAACCCGGTGAGGGGCGGGCCTACGTTTACCATGGCATGTCGACCGGACTTAATGCAACACCGGCATGGATCACAGAAATCAATCAGGTTGGGGCGGCCTACGGTGGTTGCGTTGCGAGCGCCGGAGATCTAAATGCCGACGGGTACAGCGATGTGATCGTGGGCGCAGATCAATATGACGGCGCCTTTTTGCAAGAGGGCGCCGTGTACGTGTATCTCGGCTCGGCTTCCGGCGTGTCCACTGCCTTGCATGCGCAGCGAACAGGGAACCAGGACTTCGCCTATTTCGGTCGATCGGTGAGCAGTGCTGGTGATACCAACGGGGACGGCTACAGCGACGTGCTCATCGGTGCTCCGTTCTTTGACGCAGGCCAGCAGAACGAAGGCGCTGTATTCCTGTACCGCGGCACAGCATCAGGTCTTGCTGCCGGTGTCAGTTGGTCAGCGCAAGGCAATGAACGAGATGCCCTCTGGACCGTCAGCGGCCTGCCGGTGATATTGACGCCGATGGTTGAGGAGGTGCTGCTGGGCGCACCGGATACGGACGATGGCCATGTTGATGCTGGCCAAGTCCGCTTGCACAAGGGTTCAGCCCAGGCCTGAGCGCCCAGCCCATTCTGCGGCTCAATGGCCCTGATAGCGGAAGTGACTGGGGCACGAGCGTGGCCAGCGCCGGTGATGTGAACGGGGACGGGTACAGCGATATCGTGATCGGCGCTCCGGGCAGCGACCGGTGGGCGCCCAATGCAGGACAGCTATGCGTCTTTCATGGCCGTGCGGCTGAGGTTTCATGGGTAGCGAACTGGTCTGTTCAAAGCGGCCAGTCTCTCTCCTATTATGGAATCAACGTCGCTGCTGCAGGAAACGTTAACGGCGATGCATACAGTGATGCACTGGTAACCGCTGAGGCG
>JADIYA010000014.1 GCA_016705545.1 Flavobacteriales bacterium | reverse complement strand
GAAAGTGCTTGCAACGGACATTAGCACTGTCGGAGATAATATGAATGCTGTCGATGTCGGTAGCAGGACCTTGGCATCTAGGCTCGTGTCTTTGGCCAAAGCAGGAAAGGCTAAGGATGATGAAAAAGGTGATACGGGGAGCGCAACTCAACCAACACTGAGGCGGTCGAGCTTTGGTAATGATTCTCCTCTAAGTGCTCTTGACAATCCACTTGCAAAGCAGAGGATCCTGCTCATGAACGGGCAGATCATCGAGGCGCGCGTGCTCGGGCAGAGCACCTTCGAGGTGCGCTATGAGGAGCTCGGGCGCAATGGAAAGCGGAAGGAGCGCGCTGAACCGACCGAGAGCGTCTTCAGCGTGACCGACACCTTGGGCCGCGAGAAGATCTGGTACTTCCAGGACACCGTCTTCGGCAATGAGCTCTCCATTCAGGAGATGCGGTGGTTCATCAAGGGCGAGCAGGATGCCCGCAGCGGCTATAAGCCGCGCTTCGCCACCTGGGGCGGCTTCCTGGTGGGCGCCGGTGCCAGCATTGCGCTGAACCTCGAGGTGAATGCGCTCTTCCTGCCGCCGATCTATGCCGGGGCCATGGCCTTGCCGCGCGTGCATGTCACCAAAGGCTCGCTCACCGACCCCTACCTCGAAGGCGAGCCGAACTATGCGTACGGCTATGCGAAGGTGGGCCGCACCAAGCGCGTGCTGCGCTCCTTGCTGAGCACAGCAGCCGGCATCGCTGTGGGCGTGAGTGTGCGGCAATTCATCATCAACCCGAACCTCGAAGGCTACGATTGACCATGGAACCCGAGATCAAGAACCCGGTGCTTCGGTTCATGGTCTATGGGCATGTGGTGCTGGCGCTGGGCGCTGTACTGCAAGTATGGTGGATCGGTGAGGAGTGGTTCGGAGGCGGTTCTTGGAGTCGAAGCGCGGCGGCCTTCTTCGCGACGTTGGCCTTTTATGGCGTCGCGCGTTTGATCCGGGCGAAGGATGATGCACTGGATGAGGTGCCGCTTTTCGTTTGGTTCCGAAGCAATGCGAAAGCGATGGGCGCAATGGCAGTGGTGGGCGCCTTGTTGGCGCTGATCCTCTTGCTTGATGAGTTGATTGAAGTGCTTGTCCACCTGTGGCCGGTGATCCTGCCTGCGCTGCTCTATGTCACTCCGCTTCGCATGGGTGGCCGGGCCATCGGCCTGCGCTCCGTGCCCGGCTTGAAATCCTTGGTCGTGGCCTGGGCGTGGGCGGCTGGCACGGTGCTGCTGGCTTCCTCCAGCCACAAGTTCAACTTGGAGCCGATCCTCATCCCGGTTTTCATCGGTTTCTATTGGGCCATCGCCATCGCCTTCGATTGCCGCGATGCGGCAGTTGATTCCACCAGCCTTCGCACACTGCCGCAGCTGCTCGGGGCCGGCACTGCGCGAGTGCTCGCTCTGATGTTGCTGATGCCGCTGACGATGATGCTCTTGGTGAGCCTGTCATTTTCCGGTTACCCGCAGTCCATCGATGCACGGCCCGAAACGGATTGGTCCTTGGTGCTTCCGCTCATCGGCCTTGTCATGCCCGGCTTCCTGATCATGCGGTCGACGACCTCGCGTCATTGGTGCCATTGGCTCCTGTTGGATGCTTCCATCGCCCTCATCCCCCTGCTGGCCCTGCTTGGCGGCACGCTCTGACATGCATCAGCAGCCGCGCACCGGATCCTAATTTGGCAGCCTGCATGAACGATTTCCAGAACACGCTCCACTTCGCCCGCTCGCAGGACGCTTCCGATCCGCTGCGCGCCTTCCGCGATGAGTTCCACTTCCCGCTGAAGGATGGTCAGCCCGTCATCTACTTCACCGGCAACTCGCTCGGGTTGCAGCCCAAAGGCGCAGCCGCCGCGCTGAAGCAAGAGCTTGATGACTGGGCTACGCTCGGTGTGGAAGGCCACATGAAGGCCAAGCACCCATGGTACAGCTACCACGAGGAACTCACTGCAATGACAGCGCGACTTGTCGGCGCGAAGGAGAGCGAAGTGGTGGTGATGAACCAGCTCACCAGCAACCTGCACTTCCTCTTGGTGAGCTTCTACCAGCCTAAAGGGAGCCGGAAGAAGATCCTCACCGAGCAGCGCCCTTTCCCGAGCGACACCTACGCCTTCGCATCACAGATCGCTTTTCACGGCGGTGATCCCGATACCGACCTGATCGAAGTGCAGCCGCGTGCCGGTGAATACACGGTGCGCTCCGAGGACATCATCGGGCGCATCAATGATCTGGGTGATGAACTCGCGCTCGTTTGCTTCGGTGGCGTCAACTTCTACACGGGACAAGCCTTCGATATGGCGGCGATAACGAAGGCCGCTCACGCTGTTGGTGCATACGCTGGATATGACCTCGCGCATGCTGCTGGCAACTTGTTCCTCAAGCTGCACGAGTGGAACGTTGACTTCGCAGCATGGTGCACCTACAAATACCTGAACAGCGGTCCGGGCAGCGTCGGTGGCGCGTTCGTGCATGAAGCGCTTCACGGCAAAGGCCTCCCGATTTTCGCTGGCTGGTGGGGCCACGACAAGCACGAGCGGTTCAAGATGGAGCGCACCTTCAAGCCCATGAATACCGCTGAGGCGTGGCAGGTGAGCAATGCGCCGGTCTTCAGCATGGCGGTGCATCGCACGGCGCTGGAGCAATTCGATCGCGCGGGCATCGTGAACCTGCGGATGAAGAGCGAACGGCTCACCGGCTACTTGGCGTTCGTGATCGGCGAAGCCGCGAGGAGCGCTGGCGCGCATCTGGAGATCATCACCCCGAGCGATATCGCGCAGCGCGGCTGCCAATTGAGCATCGTGGCGCACGGCAAGGGGAAGGACCTGTTCCACGCCATCAGCGCGAAGGGCGTGGTGGCCGATTGGCGCGAGCCCAATGTCATTCGAGTCGCACCGGTGCCGATGTACAATTCGTTCGAGGACGTGTGGCGGTTCGGACAGATCTTCAAAGCGGCGCTTTCATGAAGAACATCACCATCGTCGGCGGCGGATTGGTCGGCAGCCTCTTGGCCGTATTCTTGGCCAAGCGCGGGCACAAGGTCAACGTGTTCGAGCGGAGGGCCGATCCGCGCAAGAGCAACGTGTATGCGGGTCGAAGCATCAACCTGGTGGTGAGCCACCGCGGATGGACCGCGTTGAAGGCCGCCGGTGTGCATGGGGCCGTTGAGCGCATCGTGGTGCCCGTGCATGCCCGCATGACGCACGACCGCGACGGCAAGCTCACGCGACTGCCCTACAGCATCGACGAGCGCGCCATCCACAGCGTGAGCCGCGGCGAGTTGAACAAGGTGATGCTCAGCGAAGCGGAGGAATTCCCCAACGTGAAGCTCCATTTCGAGCACCGCTGCACCAGCGTGAATCTCGAGACGGGCACCTGCACCTTCCACAACGAGGCCACGGGCGAAGCGAGCGCTGTGTCTGCTGATGTGGTCTTCGGTAGCGATGGCGCGCCCAGCGCGGTGCGGCAGGAATTCATGAAGCACCGCTTCACCTTCAGCCAGACCTACATCGAGCACGATTACAAGGAGATCGCCTTCGCGCCGAATGCGGATGGCACGCCGCGCATGGACCCGCATTGCCTGCACATCTGGCCGCGCCGCTGGTTCATGATGATGGGCCTCGCCAACACCGATGGCGGATTCACGGGGACGCTCTTCATGCCGCACGAGGGCGAATACTCCTTCGACCGCATCAAGGACGAGGACGACCTGAAGCGCTTCTTCGAGGAACACTTCCGCGATGCCATCCCCATGCTGCCCGATCTCGCCGAGCAGTACTTCCGCAACCCGCAGAGCAATCTGGCCATCATCCGCTGCTCGCCTTGGACCTACAAGGACAAGGTGGCGCTGATCGGCGATGCCGCGCACGCCATCGTGCCCTTCTATGGCGAAGGCATGAACGCCGGCTACGAGGATTGCAAGGTGCTCAACGACCTGCTCAACCAGCACGGCGACGACAACTGGGGGACCGTTCTCGACGCTTACCACAAGGCCCGCAAGCCCAACGGGGACGCCATCGCCGACCTCTCGCTGCGCAACTTCGTGGAGATGCGCGACCTGGTGGCCGACCCGCGCTTCATCCTGCGCAAGAAGATCGAAGGCCGCCTGCAAGCGAAGCATCCGGACAAGTGGCTGCCGCTCTACAGCCAAGTGAAGTTCAGCGACATCGGCTACAAGACAGCATGGGATGAAGGCCTACGACATGATCGCATCATGGAGCAGGTGCTGGCGATGCCGGGCATCGAGGAGAAATGGGAGAGCGAGGAGGTGGAGCGGATGGCGCTGGGGTTGTTGGGAGCTGTCTGAAGGCCATTGGCTCCCCACACCCCCACGTTCACACTTTCGCCCATCAGCGCGCGTTCTTCGCATGCGCACCGTGCCACCTTCGTCCATGCTTCGCATCGCGCTCCTCATCCTGCTATCACAGGCCACTGTGCTGGAGCTGCTCGCCCAGCCCATGAGCCGCCGCCGCCCGGACCTCATCCCGCTCAATGGCCAGGCCAAGCGCATCGGCTGGTTCGTGGGGCCGGGCATCACGTACACGTTGCCTCGCTTCAAGAACACAGAGGAGGAGGTCTTCCGGAATGACAGCCTTCGCTACTTGGCCACCTACGATCCGAGCGGCAAGCTGGGCCTCTACCTCGAAGCAGGCGCCACGTGGTACACGCGCGATCCGGTGATCATCGACTACCTCGACCTCGGTGTGGCCTACAAGAACTTCCGGGGCGCGGAGAGCTATACCGGAACTCTGCTGCGCGGCGATACCGTGGCGCCACTCGTCGGAGAAGGCTACTTCGCGGAGCGGCTGCTCACCCTTGCCTTCAACGCGAACAAGTTCTTCCCTACGGACGATTATCAGTTCGTTCAGTTGAGCCTTGGCGCGAATGCCGACTTGCGCTTGGGCAGCGAGTATTCGCACACCGGCGATGCCTTCCTGAACAAGCACGCCTTCCCGCCCGATGTGATCGCCCAAGCGCATGTGAAGGTGGGCTATGGCTTCAAGGTCACCGGCCGCATGCTTGTGATCCCCGCCATCGAGACGCCCTTCTTCAGTGTGGTGCCGCAGGACCAGGGCTTCGGCCAGTTGCAATGGTTCAGCAGCAGGTACCGCCCGCTCATCCTCAGCGTGCGCTTCCTCTTCCTGCGCGCCCGCAACGGTTTCGATTGCCCGCCGCCCATCAAGCACAACGAGCTCGAGCGCGGACGGAAGGTGTACAAGCCGGATAGCTATCACCCCTAGTTGCAGCGGCAAGCAGCGAGTTGACGAGCGGCAAGTTGGAACTCGCCGCCACCGCTCGTTTACCGCAAGAATGGATTCATCCTTCGCTCCCTGCCGATCGTGGTGTCCGGACCATGTCCTGAATGCACCACCACATCGTCGTCGAGGACGAGCAATTGCTCCTTGATGCTGCGGATGAGCGTGTCGTAGTCGCCGCCGGGCAGGTCGGTGCGCCCGATGCTCCCTTGGAAGAGCGCATCGCCGGCGATCACGAAGCGTTCGGCCTCGGCATGAAGCGCGACGTGCCCCGGTGAATGGCCCGGCACGAAGAGCACGCGCAGGTCATCGCTGCCCAAGCGGATCCGGTCGCCCTCTTCGATAAAGCGCGCCGGGTCGGGTGAGGGCGGGCAGGGCACGCCATAGAGCTGGCCCTGGCGCGGGGCATTGCGCAGCAGCTGCAGGTCGGCCATGTGAAGTTCGGGCAGCAGTCCGAAGCGGTCATGCGCCCATGCGCAGCCTAGCACGTGGTCGATGTGCGCGTGGGTGAGGATCAGGCGCTCGGGGGTGAGGTTGTTCACTGAGAGCCAATCATCCAGCTCCCGCTCCTCGGCTGTGTTACAGCATCCGGGGTCGATGAGGATGGCGCGTTCCCCATCGTGGATGACGTAGCTGTTCTCTTGGAACGGATTGAAGCTGAACGACTCGACTTTGAGCATCGGAAGATGGGGCGGTGGCGCGGGGGACCTGCGACAAGGAGCGGACGGGCCGAGGCGTGCAAAGGTGCTACCTTCAGCCGCCCGTTCGATCCACGTGCGAAGCGTCATTGCCCTCCTCCTTCTGGCCTTGCTGCCGACCGGCGCGCGCACTCAATTCTATCAGGGCACGCAGCAGGAGTACGGCAAGAACCGGGTGCAATACCAGGAGTTCTTCTGGCAGCAGTACCGCTTCCAGGGCATGGAGGTGTATTTCTACACCGAGGGCCGTGATCTGGCGCGCTTCACGGCGCAGGCAGCGAAGCGGCACCTGAGCGAGCTGCAGACCGCCTTTGATTTCTCGATCGACGAGCGCCTGCAGTTCATCGTATACAACTCGCTCACCGATTTCCGCCAGAGCAACATCGGTCTTGAAGGCATGACCGACCAGACCAACATCGGCGGGCTCACGCGCATCGTGGGCACCAAGATCTTCGTGTATTTCGAGGGCGACCATGCCCTGCTCGATCAGCAGATCCGATCGGGCATCGCGCACGTGATCATCGATCAGATGATGTTCGGCGGCAACTGGCGGGAGATCCTGCGCAGCAGCACTTTCCTTTCCCTTCCCGAATGGTACACGCAGGGCATCATCAGCTATCACGGCCGCCGTTGGGATGCGGCCACCGCCAACCGCGTGCGCGATGCCGTGATGAGCGGGCGCTACGATCGCTTCAATCGCCTCGAGGGCGAGGATGCGCGCATGGCCGGTCACATGCTCTGGCGCTACGTGGCCGAGGTGTACGGTCCGGCCGTGATCCCCAACATCCTATACATGACCCGCGTGAGCCGCAACGCCGAGAGCGGTTTCCTCTACGTGCTCGGCGTATCGCTCAAGACCCTTCTTGCCGAATGCCTCGAGCATTACCGTAGCCGTTTCGGCGAGGAGGACCGCTACCGCCAGGAATTCAGCCTTGAGCCGCTGCCGATCAAGACCAAGCGGCAGCGCCATTATGCGCAGTTCCAGCAGAGCCCCGATGGCCGCTGGCTCGCGTGGACCAGCAATGAGCTTGGCCAATACAAGGTTTGGATCCGGGAGACCGCCACAGGCAAGACGCGCCGGATCATCAAGGGCGAGAAGAAGATCGACCGGATCATCGACCGCAGCTATCCGGTGCTGGCCTGGCATCCCAGCAGCAAGGCCCTGAGCTACGTGGTGGAGCGAAAGGGCGAATTGCGCTTCCGCACCTACACCCTTGACGACCGCAAGACAAGCGAACGCGACATGCTGATGCTGGAGAAAGTGCTGAGCATGGATTATGCGCCCGATGGCCGCACCATGGTGCTCAGTGGCGTGCGCGAGGGCCGTACGGACCTCTACCTCTTCAACGTGCTGGCCAATCGCAGCGATCCGCTGACCGATGATCCGTGGGACGACCTGGAACCGCGCTTCGTGGATGGCGGGCGCCGCGTGATCTTCAGCAGCGACCGTACGGACGATACCCTGCGCGTGATGAAGGACATCGTAGCCCAGCGCGGCCACAAGGACATCTTCCTGCTCGACCTCGAGCGCCGCGGAAGGGTGCTCACCCGCCTTACTGACACACCGGACCTTAGCGAGGCGCAACCGTTCCAGCTCGATAGCATCGGATACACCTTCCTCAGTGATCTCGATGGCGTGGCCAATCGATTCAGCGTGCGTTACGACAGCACTATCAGCTTCATCGATACCACGGTGCATTACCGCTTTTTCACCGTGGAGGATCGGCTAACCGACCTGAAGCGCGGCCTGCTCGAGCACCATGTGCGCAGCGATCGCGGCCGATACACCGCGCTGCAACTGCGCGGCGGTCGCTACCGCTTCTATCAAGGCCGAACCACCGATGCTGGTCCGACGGGTGCATTGGGCCTTCCTCCTGCTGCTCCAGCCAATCCTGGCGCACCGGTGCAGGACGTGGTCAGCGAGGATTCAGGCAACGTCGTCAAGGTGCCACCTCAGCATCCGCGCGGAGCGGGCGAAGGCGGTTTCGATGTGCGCCGCTATGTGTTCAGCGACGAGAAGCCCGGGGCGACACAGCCTAATCAAGCCCAAACGCAAGCGAGGCCCCGTCCGGTAGAAGCCCAAGCGGATAGCGCGCGGCAGCCGTTCGTTTACCCTGAGCAGCGCAATTACAACCTCAACTTCACCATCGACCGTGTGGTGACGCAGGTGGACAATAGCTACAGCAACCAGTTCTACCAGCCCTTCTCGGGCCAGGCCGGCATCAATCCAGGCCTAAGCGGACTCACGCGCATGGCCGCGCACGACCTCTTCGAGGACCACCGGGTGGTGGGCGGATTCCGCCTGGCCCTCGACCTCAACAACAACGACTACTTGCTCGCCTACGAGAACCTCAAGCACCGAATCGATAAGCGCATCTCCTTCCAGCGGCAAGCCTTCCAAGGGATCAACAGCGCGGGCATCGTGAAGGTGCATTCGCACAACGTGCGCTACCAGCTCAGTTATCCCTTCAACGAGCTGGCCAGCTTGCGCGCCTCGATCATGTACCGCCACGACCGCTTCGTGCAGCAGAGCATCGATCCACTCAGCCTGGCCACGCCCAACAATGTGGACCACATGGCCGGCACCAAGCTCGAATGGGTCTATGATAGCAGCATGCCGCGCGGCCTCAACCTGTGGACGGGCTGGAAGCTGAAGGTCTTCGGTGAATACTACCAGAATCCGGAGCGCAAGGGCGACATGCAGGTGCTCGGCACCGACTTGCGCCATTCCATGCGGCTGCACCGCGACCTGATCTGGGTCTCGCGCATCGCGGGCGCAACTTCGTTGGGGAGCCGCGGATCCTGCACTTCCTGGGCGGTGTGGACAATTGGATGTTCGCCAAGTTCGATCCCAGCATCCCCATCGACTTCACCCAGAACTACCAGTTCCAGACGTTGAGCACGCCCATGCGCGGCTTCTTCTACAACGCGCGCAACGGCACCAGCTTCGCCGTGATCAATAACGAGGTGCGCGTGCCCATCTTCCGCTACCTGCTCAACCGTCCCATCAAGTCCGACTTCATCAACCACTTGCAAGTGGCTGCCTTCGGGGACATCGGCGCGGCGTGGACCGGCAGCGACCCTTACGCCGCCGACAACAGCTTCAATCGCCTCGTCATCAGCCGCAATCCGCTCACCATCACGCTCAACAGCACGCGTGAGCCGATCCTCGCCAGCTACGGCTTCGGCCTGCGCACCCGCCTGCTCGGCTATTTCGTGCGCGCCGATTGGGCCTGGGGCATCGATGATGGGGTGACCCTGCCGCAGGTGTTCCATTTCTCGCTCAGCCTCGACATCTGATGCAGCTCGACGCGCAGACCATCGGCCTGCTCATCATCGTTGGCCTCCTCGCAGGAATCCTGAGCGGTTTCGTGGGCGTCGGCGGTGGCATCATCATGGTGCCCGCCCTCATCTGGCTCCTGCATTACAACCAGCACCAGGCGCAGGGCACCAGCCTGGCGGTGCTCATGCTGCCCGTGGTCCTCCTCGCCGTGCGCAACTACTGGAAGGAAGGCATGATTGACTGGAAGGTCGTGGGCATCATCGCTGCGGCCTTCGTCGCAGGCGGGTATTTCGGAAGCAAGGGCGCATTGGCGCTGCCTGCCGACACCGTGAAGCGCGTCTTCGGTGTGGTGATGCTCTTCGTGGCCATCAAGCTCATCCTCGGCAAGTGATGCCCGAAATCGACAAGGCCATCGCCGCATTGCATGCGGACATGATCGCCTGGCGCCGGCACCTGCACCAGCATCCGGAGCTCTCTTTCCAAGAGCACGGCACGGCGGCCTTCGTGGCCGAGGTGCTGAAGGCGGAGGGCATGGAAGTGCGCGCGGGTGTTGCCAAGCTCACGCCCGATGCGAAGGGAACCGGCTTGATTGCCGTGGTGCACGGAGAAAAGTCTGCGAGCAATCGTTGCATCGCCTTGCGTGCCGACCTGGATGCGCTACCGATCACCGAGCTGGGCAAACCCGATTACTGCTCGTTGAATCCCGGCGTGATGCATGCTTGCGGCCATGATGCGCACACGTCCATGGTGCTCGGCGCAGGCGTCGCATTGCACCGGGTGCGGAGCGAATGGAGCGGCAACGTGATGCTCGTGTTCCAGCCCGGCGAAGAGAAAGAGCCGGGTGGCGCATCGCTCCTGGTGAAGGAAGGTGTGCTGGCGGACCCCAGGCCATCGGGCATCATCGGTCAACATGTGACGCCGGAATTGCCCGTGGGCCAGCTCGGCTTCCGCAGCGGGCCCTTCATGGCGGCGGCCGATGAGCTCTACATCACCGTGAAGGGCAGGGGGGGCCATGCCCGGTCCGCGATACGCTGGTGGATCCGATCCTGATCGCTGCGAAAGTGCTGCCTGCGCTCTACGATGAGGCTGCACGCATCGTCCCGGCCGGCGAGCCCATGGTGATCAGCTTCGGCAAGGTGATCGCGAACGGCGCCACCAACATCGTCCCGGATATGGTGAGCATCGACGGAACCTTGCGGACCTTCAATGAGGAGCTCCGTGCGCGTTTGCATGAGTTGCTGCCCCGCATCGCAACCGAGGTGGCGCGCAGCATGAGCGGTGATTGCGAATTCCGGCTGGTGAAGGGATCACCCGTGGTGAAGAACGATCCCGAGCTTACCGCTCGGATGCGGAGCGTGGCCGTTGGCCTTGTTGGCGCGGAGAACGTCGTTGACATGGACATCCGCATGGGCGCTGAGGACTTCGCCTATTACACGCATGTGATGCCCGGCTGCTTCTTCCGGTTGGGCACCGGCAATGCAGCGAAGCCCGGCACACAGAGCGGCCTGCACACGGCGGCTTTCGATGTGGATGAAGATGCGCTGGTAATAGGGGCGGGTATGATGGCGTTGGGGGCGCTGACGGAACTGCGGGACTGAGCCCTACCCCACGATGATGTCCTCCACCACGACCACCGGCCTTGCGTTCCGCTGCTGAACCATCAGTTCCACAGTGCTTCCGGAGCGGCCGCCCTTGGTCCAAAGGTCCAAGCTGAGCTCGTAGGCATCGGGCACGTTGCGCACGGCTCGCGGCCTGATCTCGCGCCAAACGGTCTCTGCAGGCATCACCAGAGTCGCCCCGATGTCGTCAAGGGCGCCTTCCATGTCATCGGCGCTGAGGCCGCTGCCGCCCGCAGCGTCTTCCAATTCCTCGAGGCGGCGCTCCACGAGCAGCTTCATCACGTGCTTGGCCACCAGGCCGAGTTCATCGGGACTCATTGATGCATCGATGGAATTTGAAAGGCACCTTACCGGCAACACCCAATCCGCTCAACCCTCAGCCGGTCATTGCGAGCGGAGCGAAGCAACAACCTTCATCAATTGGCCACCTCGCTCATGAACTTCAGGCGCATCATGCGCAGCTCCTCCTCACTGTAGTCGCCATCGAACTCCTGGTGTGCGGCCTCGATGTCGTCCGTCTCGGCGTTGCGGAAGTAGTCCATGATGTCCTGCTGCGAGTCGGCCTCGAGGATGTCGTTGAGCTGGTAGTTGATATCGAGCTTGGTGCCGCTCATCACGATGCTCTCGAGCTCGGTGAGGAAAGCGGGCATGCTCAGGTTCTTGCTGCGTGCGATGGATTCGAGCGGGATGCGCTTATCGATGTTCTGGATGATATGCACCTTATTCATGCTCTTGTTCACCACGTTCCGCACGGTGACCTCTGCCTCGCGTTCGATGTCGTTCTCGTCGACGTACTTGGCGATCAGATCCACGAAGGGCTTCCCGAATTTCTGCGCCTTGCCGGGCCCCACGCCGGTGATCTGCGTGAGCTCATCGATGGTGATCGGGTAGCGCATGGTCATCTCCTCCAGTGATGGGTCCTGGAAGAGCACCCAGGGCTGCAGCTTCAACTTGTGCGCCTGCTGCTTGCGCAGGTCCTTGAGCATGGCCATGAGCTTCTCATCGGCAGCAGCGCCCGCGCGCACGATCGGCTCGTCGTCCACGCCGCCCTCGAAGTCGCTGTAGTCGCGCTCCTTCACGAACTTGATGGAGACGGGCTTGGCCATGAACTTCTTGCCGGTCTCGGTGAGGCTCAGGTTGCCGTAGGTCTCAATGTCCTTGTGCAGGAAGCCACCCACCACGGCCTGGCGCACGATGGCCATCCAATAGTGGTTGTCCTTGCCTTCGCCCTCACCTTCGCCATAGACCTTGAGCTTGTCGCCCTTGTAGTTCTTGATCTCGCTGGTCTCGGTGCCGGTGAGCAGGTCGCAGATGAACTTGGAGCGGTGCCGCTCCTTGCTCTCCTTCACGGCGCGCAGCACGAGGGCGAGATCGTCCTTGGCCTCGAATTGCTCGCGCGGGGTAAGGCAGTTGTCGCAGCTCTTGCAGTTGTCCTTGTCATACACCTCTCCGAAGTAGTAAAGCAGGAATCGGCGGCGGCACATGCTCGTCTCGGCGAAGCTCACGGTATCGGCTAGCAGCTGTCGGCCGATCTCCTGCTCGGCCACGGGCTTGCCTTGCAGGAATTTCTCGAGCTTTTCGATGTCTTTGTAGCTGTAGAAGGCCACGCACTTGCCTTCGCCGCCATCGCGTCCGGCGCGACCGGTCTCCTGATAGTAGCTCTCGAGGCTCTTGGGGATGTCGTGGTGGATCACGAAGCGCACATCGGGCTTGTCGATGCCCATGCCGAAGGCGATGGTGGCCACGATCACGTCCACATCCTCCATGAGGAACTGATCCTGGTGGCTGGCGCGCTGGCTGGCGTCCATGCCGGCGTGGTAGGGCAGGGCCTTGATGCCATTGACATTCAGCATCTGCGCGGTCTCTTCCACCTTCTTGCGGCTGAGGCAATAGACGATGCCGCTCTTGCCCGCGTGCTGCTTGATGAAGCGGATGATCTCGCGCTGCACGTCCTTCTTGGGACGGATCTCGTAGTTGAGGTTCGGCCGGTTGAAGCTGTCCTTGTAAACCACGGCATCGGGGATGTCGAGATTCTTGAGGATGTCCTCTTGCACCTTCTCAGTGGCGGTGGCCGTGAGGGCGATGACCGGAACGCCCTGGATCTCGTTGAAAATGGTCCTCAGGCGGCGGTACTCGGGACGGAAGTCGTGGCCCCATTCGCTGATGCAGTGCGCTTCGTCGATGGCGAAGAAGCTGATGTTGATGTCGCGCAGGAACTCCGTGTTCTCCTTCTTCGTGAGGCTCTCGGGCGCCACGTACAGGATCTTGGTGCGCCCGGCGGCGATGTCCTCGCGCACGCGCAGGGTCTCGTTGCGGGTGAGCGAGCTATTGAGGAAATGTGCCACGCCCTCCACATCGCTGAAGCCGCGCAACGCGTCCACCTGGTTCTTCATCAGGGCGATAAGGGGGCTCACCACGATGGCGGTGCCCTCCATCATGATGGCGGGCAGCTGGTAGCAGAGGCTCTTGCCGCCGCCGGTGGGCATGATCACGAAGGTGTCGCGCCCATCGAGGACGCTCTGGACGATGGCCTCCTGCTCTCCTTTGAACTTCTTGAAGCCGAAGAACTGCTCAAGCGCCGCTTTGGGCGTCAGGTCGATGTTGATCATCATGATATTAACGGCCGGTGCCTCGGCCTTGAGATTGAACGCTCGAATGTATGGTGGCGGCTCCGTTCAACAATTAGCCCCATCCCAACGTTCGTTAAGCGCAATGATCGAGGTGGCGCGTTGAAAAGTGATCCGATGGCAAGGGCCCGCGCGAAGGGCCGCGTCTATCTTTGGCCGGGCCGCTAAGGCCGTTTTCCCCGCGATTGGCAAGGGCTGGCAACGAAATGACATTCCTGGAGCACCTGGAGGAGCTCCGTTGGACCTTGGTGCGCTCGGCCATCGCCGTTGCCGTAGGTTTCGTGCTGGCCTTCATCTTCAAGCAATTCATGTTCGAGGAGATCGTGCTCGCTGCACGCGACCCCGGCTTCATCACGTATCGGGCCTTTTGCCGCGTCAGCGAATGGTTCGGCATGCCCGATCTGTGCGTCAACGACCTGGGCTTCACGCTGCAGAACCTCCCGGTGAGCGGCCAGTTCATGACGCACCTCGCGGTGGCATTCGTTGGCGGCTTCATCCTGGCCTTCCCTTACATCCTATGGGAGCTGTGGCGATTCATCGCTCCAGGACTCAGCGAGAAGGAGCGGAGGGCGTCGGGCATGTTCGTTGGGGTGGGCTCCTTACTCTTCGCGCTCGGCGTTCTCTTCGGGTATTTCCTGTTGGCGCCGCTCACCGTGCAGTTCTTCGGCACCTATCAGGTGAGCCCGACCGTTGCCAACAATTTCGCGCTGGAGAGCTTCATTGGGATCGTGACACAAGTCACCGTGTGGACGGGCCTGGTCTTCGAGCTGCCCCTGCTGGTGCATGTGCTATCGAAGTTGGGGCTCGTGGGCCCAGCCCTCCTGCGCAAGTACCGGAAGCATGCCTTCGTGGGGCTGCTTGTGCTCGCCGCGATCCTCACTCCGCCCGACGTCATCAGCCAGATCCTTGTTGCCGGTCCGCTCATGCTTCTCTATGAAGTGGGCATCCTCATCAGTGCGCGGACCGAACGCCAGCGGTTGCGGGCCTCCGCTGCGGCAAAACTCCGGGGTGCATGATCCGAGCTGTGATCCGCGGCGCCGCTGTCGCGCTCCTGGCTTGCGCCAGCAACGTTGCCGGCGCGCAGAGCACGCGGGTGACCGGCACCGTTTCCGATGCGGTCACGGGGGAGACGCTTCCATCCGTGAACATCCTGTTCCGCGACAGCCGCGTGGGCACCACCACCGACATCAACGGCGCGTACAGCATCGATACCTACTACGCCACCGACAGCCTGCTCTTCTCCTTCATCGGCTACGTGCCGCGCATGATGGCCGTGCGGCGCGACAAGGAGCAGGTGATCGATGTGAAACTCGACCCCAGCGCAACCGCCCTGGATGAAGTGGTGATCAAGCCCAGCGGTGAGAACCCGGCCTTCGAGATCCTTCGCCGCGTGGTGCGCAGCAAGCCTGCCAATAACCGCGAGAAGCTGGAGGCGTACAGCTTCGAGGCCTACAATAAAGTGGAGTTCGACCTGAACAACATCAGCAAGGAGTTCACCGAGAAGAAGATCTTCAGGCCCTTCGCCTTCATCTTCGACAACATCGACAGCACTGGCGCCAAGCCCTACCTGCCGATCTTCATGACCGAGAGCCTCAGCGAAGTGGTGTACCGCCAGAAACCCCGTGCACGCAAGGAATTCATCCGCGGCACCAAGGTGAGCGGCATGGAGAACGAGAGCATCTCGCAGTTCATGGGCGACATGTACCAGAACGTGAACATCTACGACAACTTCCTGGTCATCTTCGGGCGCAACTTCATCAGCCCCATTGCTGACGGCGGCAAGGGATACTACGACTACTACCTCACCGACAGCGCCTTCGTGGGCAGGTTCTGGTGCTACCGCCTCGACTTCAAGCCCAAGCGCCCGCAGGAGCTCGCTTTCGCGGGCACCATGTGGATCAACGATACCACCTATGCCGTGCGCCGCATCGAGGCAGGCATCCCCGAAAAGGCCAACCTCAACTTCGTGCAGGGCTTCTGGGTGAAACAGGAGTACGATCAGGTGAAACCCGAGGTGTGGATGCTCTCCAGGGATGAGTTGGTGGTGGACCTCAACATCGTCCGGGATGCGGGCAAGCCCAACAAGCATCCCGTGCAAGGCCTCTACGGCAGGCGTACGGCCAGCTACCGCGACTTCAGCATCAATGAGCTGAAGGACCCGCAGGTTTACGAAGGCGCGGAGGAAGTGGTGATGGCCATCGAGCCTTTGAGCTTGGGCGCCGACTTCTGGGACACGCATCGCCACGAGCAGCTCTCGAAGAAGGAGAGCGACATCTACCACATGGTGGACACGATGAAGCAGATCCCGCGCTTCCGCACCTACATTGACATCGTGAACACCGCGATCACCGGCTACTATCCATTGGGCGATGTGGAGCTGGGACCGTACTTCACCACCTATAGCTTCAACCCGGTCGAAGGCAATCGATTCCGCCTCGGCCTGCGCACCAGCAGCCAATGGAGCAGGCGCGTGGAACTCGAGGGCTACACCGCATATGGCACCACCGATGGCGTGTTCAAGTACGGCTTCGGCGGACGCGGATTCATCACGAAGGAGCCGCGACTGATCGGCGGCCTCTACTACCGTCTCGACCTCGAGCAGCTCGGTCAGAGCACCGACGCCTTCCGTCAGGACAACATCCTCTCCAGCACCTTCCGCCGAACGCCGAACAATAAGCTCACGCTGGTCGATGAGTGGCGCGCATACCTGGATCGCGAGTGGTTCATGGGCTTCAACAGCTTGCTGATGCTGCGCCGCCGGGAGCTCTTCCCGCGCGGCACGCTGGAGTACATCACTTTCTCCGATGCCAATGAGCCTTTCTCGCTCAGCAGCATCACCACCACCGAGGCCATCTTCAGCACTCGCTTCGCTTACAAGGAGAAATACGTGGCCGGCGATTTCACGCGCGTGAGCCTCGGTACCCGCTATCCGTCCTTGGAAGTGATGGTGGCCAAGGGCCTTCAAGGCGTGCTCGGCGGTGATTACGACTACACCAAGCTCAGTGCGCGCCTATATCACCGCGTACCCATGGGCACCTTCGGCTTCCTGCGCTATTGGCTGCAGGCCGGACAGGTATTCAGCGAGCCGCTGCCCTATCCGCTGCTCATCATCCACGCGGGCAACGAGACCTTCTACTTCGATGAGCTCGCCTTCAACACCATGAACTTCTTCGAGTTCGTGAGCGACCGCTACGCCAGCGTGTACATCGATCACCACTTCGATGGGCTCTTCCTCAACCGCATCCCGCTCTTCCGCAGGTTGAAGTGGCGCGAGGTGGTGGGCGGCAAGGCTGTAGTGGGCGCCCTGGACCGCAAGCATCTCGGTGAGATGGCGCTGTTGCCGTTCTCCTTCGACCTGAGCGGCGGGCCCTTCGCTGAGGTGAGCGTTGGCGTGGAGAATGTCTTCAAGATGCTGCGCTTCGACATGGTGCGTCGCCTCACCTACATGGATCACGCGAATACCAAGCCCTGGGCCTTCCGGGTGCGCATGAACGTCACCTTCTGATGCTGCGCACCGAGAACGTCGTCAAGCGCTACAAGGGCCGCACCGTGGTGGGCGGCGCCAGCGTGGAGGTGCGCCAAGGCGAGATCGTGGGCCTGCTCGGCCCCAATGGCGCGGGCAAGACCACCACCTTTTACATGATCGTGGGGCTGGTGAAGCCCAACAGCGGCCGCGTAATGCTCGACGATACCGAGATCACCGACCTGGCCATGTACAAGCGCGCCAAGCTCGGCATCGGATACCTGCCGCAAGAGGCCAGCGTGTTCCGCAAGCTCAGCGTGGAGGACAACATCCGCGCGATCCTGGAGATGACGGGCAAGACCCGCCGCGAGCAGGAGATGAAACTGGAGCAGCTGCTCGACGAATTCAGCCTGAAGCACGTGCGCAAGAGCATGGGCGATGTGCTCAGCGGCGGCGAGCGGCGGCGCACCGAGATCGCACGTGCGCTGGCCATCGAACCGCGCTTCATCCTGCTCGATGAGCCCTTCGCCGGCGTGGACCCGATTGCCGTGGAGGACATCCAGAGCATCGTGTGGCAGTTGAAGGAGCGCAACATCGGCGTGCTCATCACGGACCACAACGTGAACGAAACGCTCTCGATCACTGACCGCGCCTACCTGCTCATCGAGGGCAACATCTTCCGCCAAGGCACCGCCGAGGAGCTGGCGGGCGATGAGCAGGTGCGCCTGCGCTACCTGGGGAAGAACTTTGAATTGCGCCGCAAACGCTGATCATCTAGGCCACGCGCCGCCGCGATGCGATCGCGCACGCGGCAATGAAGGCGAGCTGTGCGATCAAGTATTCGTGGAAGAGGTTGTCCTGCTGCCACGTCGCCGTGAGGATGAAGAAGCGGTAGGCGCATAGCGCAACGATGATCGTGCTGCCGATGAGCGCGACGGCCTTCCCCGGCGATCGGAAGGCGCTTAGTAGGCCGGTCAATCCGCCGCGCCGATCCAATTCGGAATGCAGCGCGATGCCGATCCATGGCCACGCCAGGATCAGCGGCAATGCGAAGAGCCGTGCCTCACGCGCATAGCCGCCAACCAGCACGAGCGGGACATTGAGCGCGAGCACCACGACGAATCCACGGAACCAAGCAGGCGGCACAGCGATCCGTTGCCGGATCAACAGGAACAGTGGCAGCGCGAGTACCAGCACCAAGAAGCCGATGGTCTCGCCGATGCGCCCTGCACTGAAATTGACGGCGAGGTATCCGGAGCGTCGAGCGAGATCAGCACCTAGCTCTGCCGCGGAGGTGCCATGCGGGGCCATCGCCAGCCAGGCCGCGAACACTGCTGTTGCCACCAGCGTAGCGAGCAGGGCTAACCGGCGGCGCGGGGCGAGCAGGATGAGGGCCGGCAGCAGGAGCAAGGACGTCTCACGGGCCATGAGCGCGGTGAACAGCACTGGCACGAAGAGCAGCCATCGCTGCTGAAGGAGCAGCAATATTGCCGCCAGCAGCAGCGCATACTGAATCGGCTCATCGTAGGTGTACAGCGGGTCGAACCACGCCATGAGCACGGTAGGCGACACTTGGAAGAGCGCCTGCGACCACAATGCGATTCGCTCATCCGCGCCGAGCTGCAACGCAATGCGGAACACGAGCACCCCGGCAATGAAGAAGCCGAGCAGGCCGATGGTGATGAAGGCGGATCTCGGTGCAAGTCCGAAGCGCGTGAGCAGGTCGATGCTCCATGTGGTCCACGGCCTTCGCGCAAAGGCGGGATCGCTGCCATCGCTGTGCGCGGCGATCACGGACTCGATGTAGTCGCGCGGTGCTGGCTGCTCATCCCAGGTCTCGGCGCCTCGGTTCAGCATATTCTCCCAGATGGGGAGGAGGTGCAGGGTGAGCGTGAGCGCCGCAGCGCAAAGCCCGAGCAGCAAACTCTTGACCGATGGATGATGGAACCAAGGGCGCATGGGAAATCTGAAAGCTGAAACAGGAAAGCTCAAAAGGATCCCCTCTGTCAGCTTTAAGCTTTCCTGTTTTCAGCACTCCTCCTCAGCTCGCGACCTCGTCAACCTGGAACTGGTAGCGTTCCATGATCTGGTTGGCCAGCAGCTTCTTGCACGCCTCGTCCACCTTGGCCTCGGCGGTTTTCTTATCGGCGGCTTCAACGTGCAGCGTGATGTGCTTGCCGATGCGCACGCCAGTGATCTCGGGCAGGCCCAGGTTGCCCATGGCGCCGGAAACGGCCTTGCCTTGCGGATCGAGCAGGTTGTCGTGGGGCATTACATCGATGGAGGCGCGGTACTTCTTCATGGTGGGGTGGTTAGCCGCCGAGGCGCTGAGAATGCACTGGGCTGGCTCTGCGTCTTTGCGACTCTGTGGCTAGTTTTCTGTGGGTCTTGGGAAGAGCCTGCCCCAGAGCGGGCTGAGCAGGTAAACGATCAGGATCAAAGGAACGGCGAGGATGCCATACAGCAGCACCAGCACCGCTCCGATGCCCAAGAGCAGGTAGATGACCTCGTTGCCCTTCCATTTGAAGTGCTTGAACTTGAGGGATGGGAGGGGGATGGAGGAGAGCATCAGACCAGCCAAAGCAGTGGCCATGATGAGCTTTTGCAGCGGGTCAGCCATGAATGCGCCGACATGGCTTTGCAGTTCATTCGCGCCGGGGCCATATCGAACGCCAATTCCCCAGGAGATGCTGCCGAAGGAGGCCCACAGCAAGGCATTTGCAGGAGTTGCCAGTCCGAGGAAGCCTGTGGTTCGCCGGGTATCAATGTTGAACTTGGCCAAGCGCCACATCGAGGCGATAGCGATCACCATGGCACACGACGCGGTAGCCCAGATAGGTTCTGCGAACAAGTCTCCGGGTCTCACAGAAGGCGGCCCGAAATCACGATGCGCGTCTATCGCGAATTGCAACGCCTTCCATGGGACAATTGCCGAGATGAACGCTGGCGCTAGCCCGAAAGTCACCATATCCGCCAGGCTATCCAGCTGCTTGCCCAGTTCGCTTCCTCCGCCCAGCGCCCGTGCCGCCAATCCATCGAGCACGTCGAATAGGGCGCCAACGAACACCAGCGCACATGCCGCTGTTAGCCGACCTTGGGAGGCCAAGAGGATGCTTGCGACCCCGCAGGATAGGTTCGCCGTGGTAAGCAAATCGGGCAGCCGAGGCAGCTTCATGTATATCGAGGCCGAAGGAAGGATAATTTCGGGGCAATGATCCGGGCCACCACCCGTTGGATGCTGCGTCAATACCAAGCCGAATGAACACCGTGAAGATGAAGGAGATGCGCAGCGCTGCCGCGATGCTTGCCACCGCCTGCGCCCTTTTGGCCCATGCACAGACAGACGCGCCCAAGTACAGCAACGAGTTCCTCGCCGTGGGCGTGGGCGCCCGCGCCTTGGGCATGGGCGGCGCCTATGTGAGCGCGGTGAACGATGTGACCAGCGGCTATTGGAACCCGGCGGGCCTCTTGGGCGTGCGCGGCGACCTGCAGGTGGGTGCCATGCACAGCGAATACTTCGCAGGCATTGCCAAGTACGATTACATCGGCCTGGCCAAGCCCATCGATTCGGTGAGCGCCATCGGCTTCAGCTTCATCCGTTTCGGGATCGACAACATCCCGAACACCATCGACCTGATCGACCCCAGCGGCAACATCGACTACAACCGCATCACCACCTTCAGTAGCGCCGATCACGCTTTCATCCTGAGTTATGCGCGCAAGACGCGGATCACGGGATTGCGCCTAGGCGGCAACGCTAAGGTGATCTACCGCCGGGTGGGCGAGTTCGGCAAGGCCTGGGGCTTCGGTCTCGATGCCGCCGCCCGCTACGAGGTGGACGCCTGGCGACTGAGCGCGGTGCTCCGCGATGTCACCGGCACCTTCAACGCCTGGAGCTACACGCTCGACGAGCGCACCATCGACGTGTTCACGCAAACAGGGAACGAGCTTCCTGTGAACAGCGTGGAGGTAACGGTGCCGCGACTGGTGCTGGGCGGCGCGCGCCAATTTAACTTCGGTCCCAAGTTCGGCTTGGTGGCGGCGCTTGATCTGGAGAACACCTTCGATGGCAAGCGCAACACCTTGATCAAGAGCAAGGCCATCAGCACCGATCCGCGCGTGGGCCTCGAGCTCGGTTACGCAGGCGTGCTCTTCGTGCGCATGGGCGTGGGCAACTTCCAGCAGGTCACCGACATCGACGACAAGAAGAAACTCAGCGTGCAGCCGAACATCGGCGTGGGCCTGAAGATCAAGAGCGTCTCCATCGACTACGCTCTCACCGACATCGGCGATAACAGCGTTGCGCTCTACAGCAATGTCTTCTCCTTGCGCTTCGATCTCTTCAAGCGGCCCTCCTCATGAGAAGAAGCCTGCTCCTCTCGGTCCTCCTCCTTCATCTCGCTGCCGCCTTCGCGCAGCAGCACGGCAATGAATGGATCGACTACGGCAGGAGGCATTTCCGCTTCGACATCTGGGCCGACGGCGTGTACCGGATCGATTCAGCCACGCTCGCGCAAAGCGGATTCCCGATCGGGACGGTGGACGCGCGCCATCTGATGCTCTTCGGGAAAGAGCAGCAGGTCCCGGTTTACGTGCATGGCGAAGCCGATGGCGTGCTGAATGGTGGGGACTACATCGAGTTCTGGGCAGAGAAGGCCGATGGCGAGGTGGATAAGCGGATGTACCCTTACCCGGACGCCAATCCGAATCCCTATTACAGCCTCTACAACGACACGGCGCGTTACTACCTCACGTGGGATGCCGCTGCCGATGCGAAGCACATGCCCGCGTATGCGAACAGTGATTACGATTCGCATGCGCCGCAGCCATGGGGTTGGCACAATGCCGTGCAGACGTACAACCTCTTCTATTGGTCAGGTCTCTCCATCTACGAACTTCAGCAAGCAGGCATCGGCACCAGCCTGAGCCCCATGCTGGAGGCCGAGGGCTTCGGCGGCCTTCCGCTCTTCGTGGATGGTGCGGGCAATAACGTGACGCCTCAGGATGTTGCTGTGGCGACGCCTTCAGCCTACACCGGGGCTGGAGCGCCCGATGCGCAGGTGCTGGCCACCACCTCCTCTCAGAACAACGTCGGGAACGGCTTCTACATCAACCACCATACGCAATGGCTCTACGGCCCCGGGCTGAGCATCATGGGCAAGGACACGGTATATAACGGGTCCCGCACCATGCGCGGCAGTTTCACGATGCCTGCCGGCATGCTCGGTGCGAGCACCACCATCCGGTACCACGTTCCGCACGACCTGAATAACGGTTCGCTGAACCAGATAGGCGCCTCGCAGCCGAACTACCTCGATTGGCAAGCCGTGAGCAATGTCCGCATCCGGTACGCGCGCACGTTCAGCATCGGCGGGGCGGGCCCGGTGCTCTTCGAGGTGCCTGCCATCAGCGACCCGCTGATGCGGATCGACTTCAGTTCCTTCACGGGCACGCCGGTGGTTTATGCATTCGGCGACAGCGTGCGGCGCGTGTTGCCTTCGCTCAATGCTGGCAGCTGGCGCAGCCTTTTCCCGCGCATGCCGGGTAACGCTGATACGAAAGTGCGCGTGTTCGCGCTCGAGAACATCCAGTCCGTGACGGCGCTGCGCCCCGTGGGCACCAACGGCTACTTCACCGATTTCGGATCGCTGGATGTGGACAGCGCCATGCTGATCGTGACGCATGGCAGCTTGATGGACGGCGCCATGGCCTATGCGAACTACCGTGAAGGCAGCACGCGCAATCCGTACAATACGCTCGTCGCCGATGTGGACGAACTGTACGACCAATTCGGCGGCGGTGTGCCCAAGCACGCGCACAGCATCCGCGCATTCTGCAAATACCTGCTGAACACCTGGAGCACGCAGCCGCGCGCGCTCTTCCTTATCGGCAAGTCCATCAATACCTGGCAGGCCTTCTTCACCAGCCTGCCCGGCATCCGGCCGAATGTGGGCACCAACTACGCGCGATGCCTGGTGCCTTCTTACGGGTACCCGAGCTCCGATCAGGCTTTCACCACAGGGTTACTCTTCGAATCACGGCGCATGGATATCCCGGTTGGCCGCTTGAGCGCCAACACCAGCACCGATGTGTTCAACTACCTGGCGAAGGTGCAGGCAACAGAGCAGCAGCCGGTGGCCATCTGGCAGAAGAACGTGCTGCACTTCGCGGGAGGATTCAGCCCAGGCGAGATCAACAATCATGCGCTGAGCCTGCAGTGGCTCGGCAACATCGCGGCCGATTCCTTGATGGGCGCGAATGTGGTGCCCTTCAAGAAGCAGAGCTCCGCAGTGATCAGCCAGGCCAGTGCTGATAGCGTGCGCAGCTTCATCGAGGATCCCGACAAGGGCACCTCCTTGCTCACCTTCCTCGCGCACGCCTACAGCGCGAGCTTCGACATCACGATCGATGAGCCGCAGAATTACCAGTGGGCCGGCAAGCACCCGATGGTGTTCGGCAACTCCTGCTACATCGGCTACCTGCATGGCAACGGCCCGCCGAGCGCCAGCGAGAAGTGGGTGCTCACGCCCAACGCCGGGCCCATCGCCTTCTTGGCGGCTTCGGAGCAGGGCTACACGCAGTACCTGTTGTCGTACGCGAACCCATGGTACGAGAGCCTTTCACGCTTGAACCAAGGCGGGTCCATCGGCGAGCACATGAAGCACGCGGGCCTTTACTCGCAGCAGCAGCAACCCACGAGCCTCGTCGCGTGGAACGTGCAGAACTTCGCCTTGCAGGGCGATCCCACGCTCACGCTCAATCAGCACAAGCTGCCCGATTACACGGTGGCGCCAAGCCGGATCCTGATTGAGCCCGCCACCATCACAGCCGATCTCGACAGCTTCACCGTGCGCGTGATCGTGGAGAACCAGGGGCGAGCCTTGCAGAACACCATCAGCGTGGAACTTACCCGAACGCGCAGCAATGGGGTGGCCACGCAGTACTACAAGCCCCTGACGAACGTGTACCTGCGCGATACGGCGGTGTTCCGCGTGCCCGTGCTCGGCTTCGCCGGCGGGCAAGGTCCCAACCAGTTGAGCGTGCGCGTGGACCTGGAGCCCGACCTCATTCCGGAGCTGGAGGATGTCGCGAACAATCAGACCAGTGCATCGGTCTTCATCAGCAGCGGCGATCTGGTCCCCGTGTGGCCCTACGAATATGCGATCGTGCCCGACCCGCAGATGACCCTCAAGGCCAGCACCGGCGACCCGTTCGCGCCGTTGCGGACCTACGTGTTCCAGATCGACACCACCGACCTGTACAACAGTCCCATCATGCAGAGCACGTCGTTGCAGGCACCGGGCGGCGTGGTGTCTTGGGATCCATCGGCGATCTTCAGCATCAACAGCATCCAGGACAGCACCGTATTCTATTGGCGGTGCAGCCTCGACAGCAGCGCCACAGGCACGGGCCAGTACAATTGGTACGAGCGCTCCTTCCAGTACATCCCGGAAAAGTGGGGCTGGGGCCAGGCGCACTACTTCCAGTTCAAGCACGACGCGTTCGCGGGAATCAACTACGACCGCCCCGAGCGCGACTTCGATTTCGAAGAAGGCGTGCGCACCTTGCGCGCTAACGTGCTCGGCAATCAGCCGAGCCCAGCAACGGGTTGGGGCATCGAGCTCGCTCAAGTGGACTACGGCGGCTGCGGGGTGGCGGCCTATCACGTGGCGGTTGTGGATCCGGCCACCATGGAGCCTTGGAACACGTACTGGGTGAATGGTGCCACCGGTCAGGTGTACAACCCGCAGAACCAATTCGGCAATTACAACAACAACGGGGGCTGCCGCAATCGACCAGAAGGCTACTTCGGCTTCCACACCAGTTCTCCTACGCAATTAGCAGGCCTGCAGAATATGCTTGCCAACGCGATACCCGATGGTCATCACGTGCTGATCTACACCTGGCGCCACCTGGACAAATTCGGCACGAATGCGAACGCGCCGGGACTTGCAGGCGTGCTCGAGACCGCTGGCCTGCCCTCCTTCAATGCCTTGCAGGACAGCGTGCCCTACATCTGTTACTTCCGCAAGGGCGACCCCAGCACTTTCCGCGATACCATCGCCACGTCGCTCACGGAGGAGCTCGTTTACAGTATTGCCGTGCAGACCGCCTTCGCGCAAGGCAACATCACCACAGTGGATGCAGGCCCAGCAGCCAGCTGGCATGGGCTCTATTGGAATGAAGTGCCGGCCTCGCCCACCGACAGCACGCGCATCAAGGTGATCGGTTTCCCGCCGGGCAGCACCATCGGCGTGCCTTTGCTCGACCTCGAGAGCCCGCTGGATTCCCTGCCTGATCTCGGCTCGGTGATCGACGCGCAACAATACCCGATCCTGCGCCTGCGCGGCACCTTCCACGACAGCAATGCGAGCGATGCCGTGCCCGCGCAGTTGGAACGCTGGCAGTTGCTCTTCAGCCCGGTGCCTGAGTGCGCCATCCATCCGCCGCTCGGCCTATACAGCGACCTCGAAGGCTACGCCGAAGGTCAGCTCGCAGGCGCCGCCGTCGCCGTGCAGAACATCAGCGCCTTCGGCATGGATAGCCTGCTGATCGAGGGTTGGGTGATTGACGCTGCGAACAATCGCCGATTGGTGCACAGCCGCGTGAACCCGCCCTTGCCTGCGGGCGCGTGGGTGGTGGACACCATGCGATTCAGCACCTTGGACCTGGGCGGATCGAACACGTTGATCGTGGAAGCGAATCCGCTAACCTCCAGCTCCGGCCGTGCCCACCAAGCCGAGCAATACCACTTCAACAACATCGCCTTCTGGCGCTTCGAGGTGGAGCAGGACGTGGAGAACCCGATCCTCGACATCACCTTCGATGGCCGCCACATCCTCAACGGCGACATCGTCTCCGCTCGTCCGGAGATCCGCATCACCCTCGACGACGAGAACATGATCCGCCTGCTCGAATCGCCCGCCGATACGGCGAACTTCAAGGTCTTCCTCACCAAGCCTGATGGCAGCCAAGAGCAGATCCGCTTCCGCGATGGTGCGGGAAACGAGATCATGCGCTTCACCCCGGCCAGCGGCCCGGACAACATCGCGCGCATCGACTACAGGCCCGTCTTCAACCTCGATGGCAAGCACAACATCACGGTGTTCGCCAACGACCTCTCGGGCAATCGCAGCGGCGACAACGACTACCAAGTGAACTTCGAGGTGATCAACCGGCCCACCATCACTGAGGTGCTCAACTACCCGAACCCCTTCACCACCAGCACGCGCTTCGTATTCACCGTCACCGGCCAGCAGCCGCCCACGCAGTTGAGGATCCAGATCATGACGGTGACGGGCAAGGTGGTGCGCGAGGTGAGCATGGCCGAGATCGGCCCGCTGTACGTGGGCCGCAACATCACGGAGTTCGCTTGGGACGGCACCGACCAGTTCGGCGACCGGCTGGCGCGCGGCGTTTATCTCTACCGCGTGATGGCGCGCCTCAACGGCGAGGACATCGAGGTGCGCGAGACACAGGCTTCGCAGTACTTCACCAAGGGCTTTGGCAAGATGTACCTGTTGCGCTGAGGCGGGTACTTTCGCCCGCGCCGATGCCGACGCGATCTCAAGTGCTGCTCTGGTCCGCGCTGAGCGGATTGCTCTGGGCCTTGGCGTGGCCCGCGGTGGTCGGCCTCACGGCCTTCGCCTTCGTGGCCTGGCTGCCCATGCTGCACGCCGAGCGCCTGCATGATCTGCGCACGGCCGGTCGCAGGCGCGCATTCTTCCCCTACGTGCTGCTCGGCCTCTTCGTGTGGAATGCGCTCACCACGTACTGGTTCTATCTGGTGAGCGAGCCGATGACCACCAAGTTGATCAGCGTCGGCATCCCGGTTGTCGGCAACACGTTGCTGATGGGCATCCCGTGGTGGCTGAGCCGTGTGGTGAAGCGTAAGCTCGGTGAGAATTGGGGCGGGCTCATGCTCGTCGCTGCCTGGCTCGCGTATGAGCGCTTGCATCACGGTTGGGACCTGCAATGGCCGTGGCTCTCCATCGGCAATGCATTCGGAACGCAGCCCTCGTGGGTGCAGTGGTACGAATACACGGGCATCTTCGGCGGAACGCTGTGGGTCTGGCTCGTGTGCTTGGCGCTCAACGCCGTCATTGCGCGATGGGGAGCCATGCGCCGCAGTGCCTTGCGCTTCAGCATTGCAGCGTTCGGCCTGCTCGCCATTCCATTCGCCATCTCTGCCTGGCTGGATTTCGCGCGCATGCGATTAAACAAGGATGGCGGCATTGAGGTAGTGGTGGTGCAGCCCAACATCGACCCGTACAAGGAGAAGTTCGGCGGCGTGGATCCGTTGGAGCAATTGGAACGCATGCTCGCGCAGGCGGAAGCGCGCATCACCGATCAGACGCGTTTGGTGGTGTTCCCCGAAACGGCCCTGCAGGAGAACGCGACCATGCACTTCACCGATCAGGGCATCGAGTTCAATGGGCTCTGGGAGAACGATCTCGAAGGCGCGCGCAGCGTGCGGCGCATCAAGGCGTTCCAGCGTGCGCACCCGCAAGCGGCCATGCTCGTGGGCATGAGCAGCGATCGGTGGTTCGCGCCGCAGGATGAGCGCCCGGGCACAGCCAGGCCCATTCGCGGCAGCAACCACTGGTACGAAGCGTACAACGCAGCGCTTTGGATGCCCGCGGAAGGCGCGATCGAGAGCTATCACAAGAGCAAGCTCGTTGCCGGCGTGGAGCTGATGCCCTTCGAGGAGGTGCTCGGCCCGCTGAGCGAATTCGCGCTGGACCTGGGCGGAACCACCGGGAGCTTGGGCCAGCAAGAGGAGCGGAGCGTGCTGCGCGATGCCTCGTCCGGTCTCGCCGTGGTGCCCGCCATCTGCTATGAATCGGTCTTCGGCGAGCACATCGCGGCGCATGTGCGCAACGGCGGTAAGCTGATTGCCGTGATGACCAACGATGGCTGGTGGGGCACCTCGCCGGGATACAAGCAGCACTTGGCCTTCTCTTCGCTCCGCGCGGTCGAGACGCGCCGCACCATCGTGCGTTCAGCGAACACGGGCATCTCTTGTATCGTCGATGAGCGCGGCCGCATCGCGCATGCAACCGACTGGTGGGTCCCCGCCGCTTTCAGCGCACGGGTGCATCCCAATTCAGAGATCACCTTCTTCGTGCGCCATGGCGATCTGATCGGCCGCCCAGCCGTATTGATCTTCCTCGCGCTGCTGGCCTTTGCACTGATCGCACCACTGCTGCGCTCACGGGCGGCTTAGCAGCACCTTGCGCGTGAGCATCGCTTCGCGAGCTTGGATGCTCACCGTATACAGGCCGTGCGCGGCGTCGTGCGGCAACGCGAATGCGTTCATCCCGTTGGATAGCGGAATGCCATCCAGCTGCGCGATGAGCTTGCCAGCCATGTCGAACACGCGGAGCGATGCCGGCTGTTCGAGTGGTGAATCGATCAGCAGGTTCAGCAGGCCATCGCTATCCCAAGCGCTCACGAGTGCGATGGTCCCATGCCCGCAACGCACGAATGCGGATGCGCTCTCGGCATTCGAGCCATCGAGGTCAACCAGTTGAAGGCGGTAGTATGCCGAGCCCAGCGGGCGCTCATCCCAAAAGGCGTAATCAATCAGGCTCACGCTCTGCCCGGCGGCCTGCACCTGTCCGATGGAGCTGTACGAATCCCCATCGCTGCTGCGCTCGATCATGAAATGGCTGCTGCCCTGCTCACTGGTCGTGGACCAAGCAAGGTGCACGCGGCCATCTTCGCAGTTCGCCTCGAAGCGGAGCAATTCGACGGGCAGGGGTTGAAGGATGTTGCTGAGCGTCCATGAACGGAAGAAGTCCGCAGGAGGCACATTCACATTCGTCACCGAGTTGACCGCGCCAGCGGCGAAGGTGCCGGCCGGCCAATAATCGCCCCACCATTGCGGGCCGGGGTTGAAGCGCTGCGCACCGACCGGGCTCACGCCGGTGATCGCATTGCCGGTGCGCACATCGCCGGTGACGGCCCCGGGATCCACGGTGAAGCCGAGGCGGATGCTCGGTTTCGCGGAATACGTGAATGCAGGCGCCGAGTAGGGGTCCACGAGCCAGAAGCGGTCCACCACGTTATCGGAATTGTTCGAGGGCGGGCCCACGTAGTAGTTGTGCATGTGGGTGACATCGCTAGGGCGGTAGGTGTTGTTGTCCCAGTTGTTCCCCGCGATCGCACCGTAGTTGTAGGTGCTGAAGCAGATGCTCGCCTGTGCTTCATTCGACCCGCCGCCCACGGCCTCATAGGTGAAGGGCATCTTCACTCCATTCGCCGTGGTGAAGGGAATGGTGTACACGCCGGTGGTGTTGCGGATCTGCCACCGTAGCCGGTTGAATTCACCCTCGCTTCGGAGGTTGCCGCCGGTGCCCAAGGTCTGCACGCCCACGTTGCTGGGCTCTTCCACCACCACCCAAGCACCGTTGTCGATCCGCAGCCACGCGTTGTTGTTGAACACGATGCGCGCTTGGCCCAGGACAAAGGGCACGCTTGCCATGGCGGCCCAAAGCAGGGCGGCCGATCGGTGGCAAGCGTTGGCGTTCATCAGGTCCGGCGATTGATAGTCGCAAGGTAGGCGGATCCGCATTCGCCCGGACCGTTGTGCGATCCGCAGGATCGCAGAGCAAGTGAGCGGTGCGCGGATACCTTGGCCCCGTCGCCTGAGCATGGCGCCGCGGCGAATGAAGCATGCGCGAACGCGTCCCATTGCCTGCCGACGTCCGCTTCCATCCGACTGCCTTGCGCGGGCATGACGTGTTCCTGTACCGGCGGGTTGCCGACCAGCGCCGTGCGCTGCTGGCCGTGGGCGTGCGTATGGCGGGTGAAGAGCCGCGCTTCGATGCCGCAGGCCGTGCAGGAGATTGGTGGTTCGGTCACATGGCCTACGGGTACAAGGATCGCCTGGAGGCATTGACGAGCCGCTGCGCAGATGGCTTCAATTGGCCCTTGACCAGCTGGTTCGTGCCGCGTTGGGTGTTTGAATGGAACGCTGATGGAGTGTCGCTGCACGTTCATGCCGAAGACCGCGCGGAGGGTCTCGCCTTCGCCGAAACGCTGCTTGCTTGTCCGGATGCAATGGCCGCTTCACGGCGGATCGCGTGGGAACCGTCAACCAGTAACGCTGAGCACCTTCGGCACGCGGCAGCCATGCTGAGCCACATCCAACTCGGCGACATTTACGAGGTGAACTACTGCATCGCCCACGAAGCCATCGATGGTGCCTTCGACCCCTTCACTGCCTTCGGCGCTTTGCTTGCTCGCACCGATGCACCCTTTGCGGGCTTCTATCGGATGGGCCACCGATTCGCCTTGTGCTGTTCGCCAGAGCGCTTCATCGCCTTCGACGGCCTTCACATGCGCAGTGAGCCGATGAAGGGCACGCGTCCGCGCGGAGCGGATGCTGAGCAGGACATCAGGCTCCGCGATGAGCTGGCCAACGACCCCAAGGAACGCAGCGAGAACGTGATGGCGTTGGACGTGATGCGCAACGATTTCTCGCGCGTGTCGGTGCCCGGTACGGTGCGGGTGCCGGAGCTCTTCGGCGTGCGCACGCATCCCAGGGTGCATCAGCTTGTGAGCGTGGTCGAGGCGCAGCGCGCTCCAGTCTTCACGCCATTCGACGCGGTGAAAGCCGCCTTCCCTCCGGCCAGCATGACCGGTGCTCCGAAGATCCGCGCCATGCAGTTGATCGATGCGCATGAAGGGCGAGCGCGCGGCCTTTACAGCGGCACCATGGGCTTCTTCGCCCCCGACGGCACGGCAGACCTGAATGTGGTGATCCGAACGCTGCTCTGCGATTCGGCGACCGGAATGCTCAGCATCCCCACAGGCAGCGCGCTCACCTCGAAATGCGACCCTGCCGCGGAATGGGAGGAGTGCCTCGTGAAATTCACCAGCATTGCCGATGTCCTTTGACCTGATCGATGCCGTGGAGCGCTTCATCCGCCGCGAGCGGTTGCTGGCGCCGCGCGAGGCCTTGTTCGTTGCCGTGAGCGGCGGCATCGATAGCATGGTGCTGCTGCATGTGCTGCGCAGGCTGGGCCATGCGTGCACCGTGCTGCACGTGAACCATGGCCTGCGCGGTGCGGAGAGCGATGGCGATGAGGCCTTCGTGCGCGCGCATTGCGAGCAGGCGGGCATCGCGTTCCGCTCGGCGAACGTGGATGTAGATGCGCTCAAGGCGGAAGAGCCGGTCTCCACCCAGATGGCCGCGCGCCTGCTCCGCTACGAATGGCTCGATGAGATACTGAGCCCTATTGGGGCCGCGCGCTGCGCCCTCGGCCATCATGCAGACGATGTTGTGGAGACCCTCTTCATCAACCTGCTCCGCGGCACGGGCCGAGGGGGCTGGGGCGCCATGGGCCCGCGACGGGGCGATTACATCCGGCCGCTACTGCTCGTCCACCGCGCTGACATCGAGGCCTATGCCCGTGAACAGGGCATCCAGTGGCGAGAGGATTCGAGCAACACCAGCGAACAGTACCAGCGCAACCGCATCCGCCATGAGCTCCTGCCCCTGCTCGAGTCCATCCGGCCGGGAGCGCAGCGCACCATCGCGCGGTCAACGCGGCTGCTGCGGCATCTCACGCAATTGGGCGACGAGGCCATTCATCGCTTCCACGAGCAGGAGCCGGTGAGCCACGATTTCACTCAGCGCATCCCGTTCGCATCGCTGGAAGGCGATGAGCACGCCTGGATTTACCTTTACTACACCCTTCGCGGGCTCGGCTTCCATCCGGACGTCGTTGACCGCGTGCATGATGCCGTGGCCGAGCGCGTCACGGGCGCTACTTTCGAGAGTGCCCGTTATCAGGTGCTCGTGGATCGCGAGGTGCTCATCATGAAGCTCTTGAAGCCAACGAATGCCGCATGGACGCGGATCGATCTGCAAGCAGCCAACGGCTCGGGCAATGGATTCGATTGGGGCATGGAGAGCGGCCCACCGGCTGAAATTCCCGCCACCATGCTCGTGGCCGTGCTCGATGCCGACCGGCTGGGCGGTCCCTTGATCCTGCGACCATGGCAGCCCGGAGACCGCATGCGGCCCATCGGCTTGGGAGGCAGCAAGCTTATCAGCGACATCCTCATCGACGCCAAGGTTCCAAGGACCGAGAAGGATTCTGTCCACGTGCTGGTGAATGGCGATGGCGGGATCGCATGGCTCGTGGGTCATCGTATCGGCGAGGGATATCAGGCCTCGGCAACTACCCGACGGACCCTGCGCATCAGCAAGGTTCGATAACCTATCTGGAGCACGCTGTCGATTTGCTTCCCTCGCGGACGCCATTAACTTCACCCTTCCCAAAACCCCGGTGCCATGCCCCAGCATACCATGATTCCGAAGGAGCGCATACCATCGCTCCGTTTCCCGCGCCAAGCCTTGCCGTTGAGCGCCGAAGAGCATTCGGAGATCCGCCAGAAGATGGAACGCGCCACGCGCCTCGGGAATGGCGAGCACGGGAAATGCCGCATCGTTTTCCGGGACGATGAAGGCCTGAAGGCGGTGGAGACCACCATTTGGGCCTACGACACGCAGAACATCGTGCTCAAGTACGGCATGACCATCCCGGTGTCGCGCGTGGTGAGCATCGAGTTCCCTTCCTGAACAATACTTAACGTTCGTGCAGGATCCCTAGGATCCGGTTCAGGCCCAGCCCAGATCGTGTAAGGGTCCGGTTATGTTTGCGACCTGCACACGGTTATGCCCACGCTGCTGATTTGCCTTTCCGCACTGCTTATCGGTGCGCCCTCCCTCCCGGTGATGTGGAAGTTCCAAGCGCACCGGCAGGACGATGGCTTGGTGCGCATCGACATCCGTACGCAAGTGGAGCCAGGCTGGCACATCTACGCCACGACCTTGCCGAGCGATCAAGGTCCTGTGGCTACCAGCATACGGTTGAAGCCTTCCGACGGGTTCTCCCTTCAAGGCGAACTCGTGGAGCCACGGCCGATCGAAGTGTTCGATCCCAACTTCGGCATGGTGGTACGCTACCATGATGGATCACCGGCGTTCGTGCAACTGATCAAGCCGCTGAAGCCTGGTGCGATTGAGGTCTCGGGTGAAGTGGAGTACATGGTATGCAACGACAAGACCTGCCTGCCGCCCGTGGTGGTGCCGTTCACGTTGAAGGTTGAAACGATGTGATGATGCGAACGATGATCAAATTCCTGCTCCCGGTCCTGCTGTTACTGGTTGTGTCTCCTTCATCGGCGCAGGACCACGATGCTGCGAATCCCGATCCGGTGAAGTGGAGCATGTCCTCCAAGGACTTGGGCAATGGTCGCTGGGAAGTCGTCTTCAACGCCGTGATCGAGCACGGCTGGTCCGTTTACTCACAGACCAACTATGGAGACATGGGGCCCTGGCCCACGGCCATCGTGGTGGACAGCCTCAACGGTGTTACGGTCGATGGGCCGGCTGCTGAATCTGGCGTGAAGGTGATCGACGGCATGGACGCCGTCTTCGGCATCGAAGTGAAGAAGTTCAAGGACGGCGCCACCTTCATCCAGCGTATCGCGGTGCAGGATACGGACCAACCGGTAACCGGCCACTTCGAGTACATGTCGTGCAACGATGAGATGTGCCTGCCTCCGGCGACGGTTTACTTCATCATGGGCCTCGCTTCCGGCACCTACGAGCTCGGCGATGTCTCCTTCGATCCCAACGATCCCAAGTTCGCCGGTCTCGCCACGCGCAGCGACGCCGCCGACCTCAAGCTGCCCAACGTGGATCTCGCGAACCCCGTTGTGCGCGATGCGGCTGCGCGGATCGAAGAGAAGAATTCACTGCTGTGGATCTTCATGCTCGGCTTCATCGGCGGGCTCGTCGCGCTGCTCACGCCATGCGTGTTCCCCATGATCCCGCTCACGGTGAGCTTCTTCACCAAGAGCAGCGGCGATCGCGCAGCTGGCCTGAAGAACGCACTCACTTACGGCGGCTTCATCTTCCTGATCTACTTGCTCTTCAGCGTACCCTTCCATCTGCTGGGCAGCGTGAACCCGGAGATCTTCAACGAGATCAGCACGAACCCTTGGCTCAACATCGGCTTCTTCGTCATCTTCATCGTCTTCGCCATCTCCTTCTTCGGTTATTTCGAGATCACCCTGCCGAGCAGCTGGGTGAACAAGATGGATAGCAACGCCAGCAGATTCGGTGGCCTCATAGGCACCTTCTTCATGGCGCTCACGCTCGCGCTCGTGTCCTTCAGCTGCACCGGCCCGATCCTCGGCTCCTTGCTCGCGGGCGCGCTAACGGCCGATGGCGGCGCGTGGCAGCTCACCGTGGGCATGGGCGGTTTCGGCTTCGCGCTCGCATTGCCTTTCGGCTTGTTCGCGCTCTTCCCCGGATGGCTGAACAGCCTGCCACGCAGCGGCAGTTGGCTCAATAGCGTGAAAGTGGTGCTCGGATTCGTGGAGGTCGCCCTCGCCTTCAAGTTCCTCAGCATGGCCGATCTGGTGATGAAGTGGGGCCTCATCCCCTACGAGCTCTTCCTCGCCATCTGGGTCATCTGCGGCATCGGCATCGTGCTCTACCTCTTCGGCAAGATCCGCTTCCCGCACGATAGCCCCGTGAAAGGCTATTCACCCATGCGCATCTTCTTCATCAGCGCCTTCGGGCTGTTCACCGTGTATATGGCCATGGGCTTCCGCTACGACGATAAGGCGCACACTTGGGCGCCTGTTGGCCTGCTCAGCGGCATCTCGCCATCGCCCGGCTACAGCTGGATCTTCGCCACTGAATGCCCGGCCGGCCTCACCTGCTACCACGACCTGGAGAGCGGCATGACTGAGGCGAAGAAGACCGGTAAACCGCTCTTGATCGACTTCACCGGTTATGGCTGCGCGAATTGCCGCAAGATGGAGGACTACGTGTGGCCCGTCGCTGAGATCAACCGCACGATCAGTGAGCGGTATGTGCTTGTCTCGCTCTACGTGGATGCCAAGGCCGAGCTGCCGAAGGATGAGCAGTTCATCTTCGAGACCAGCAATGGCACCAAGAAGCCCATCCTCACCGTGGGGAACAAGTGGGCCACGCTGCAAACCGAGAACTTCAAGAGTGCCACGCAGCCGCTTTATGCGCTGCTGAGCCCGGATGGCAAACTGCTCACCGATCCCGTGGGATACACACCTGCCGTGGATGAGTACAAGGCCTTCTTGGATCGCGGGCTGCAAGGCATGCAAGTGCTGGGGCAGCAGGCGGGGAGGTAGCTTGTTGTCGGCGGAGATGACGCATCTTCGCCGTGATGACCGCCGACCGCATCCGTTCCCATTTCACCGAGGCCGCCGACGTGCTCGCTCGCTTCGTAGCCGACCCCGCCAACATCGCCGCGGTGGAGCAGGCCGCTGCCTTCATGAGCTATTGCCTGAAGCAGGGCGCAAAGGTGATCAGCTGCGGCAATGGCGGCAGCATGTGCGACGCCATGCATTTCGCCGAGGAGCTCACCGGCCGTTACCGTGATGATCGTCCGCCCATCGCGGCCATCAGCATCAGTGATCCCAGCCACCTCACCTGCGTGGGCAATGATCATGGCTTCGAGCAGGTCTTCGCGCGCTTCGTTCAGGCCCATGGCAAAGAGGGTGATGTGCTCCTCGCCATCAGTACCAGCGGCAACAGCCCCAACGTGCTGCGTGCTGCGGAGGCGGCCCGCGCCCAGGGCATGCATGTGATCGGCCTCACGGGCAAGGATGGCGGTAAGCTCGGGCCGCTCTGCACGGTGGAGGTGCGCGTGCCGTACGATGGTTATGCCGACCGCATCCAGGAAGTGCACATCAAGATCATCCACGCCTTCATCGACCACATCGAGCGCGACCTGGCCGAACCCGTGCGCAAGGACCGCTACTGAGCATGCTCATCAAGGTATACGGAGCCGCCGTCTTCGGCATCAACGCCACCATCGTCACCGCCGAGGTGAACGTGGAGACGGGCGCCTTCTTCCAGCTGGTGGGCCTGCCCGATAGCGCCGTGAAGGAGAGCCAGCAGCGCATGGATGCCGCGCTGCGCAACAACGGGTTGTATGCGCCGAGGGGGAAGGGTGTCACGATCAACCTCGCGCCAGCCGATATCCGCAAGGAGGGCACTGCTTACGATCTGCCGCTCGCCATGGGCCTCTTGTGCGCCACAGAGCAAGCGCCAGCCGAATTGCTGGAGACGCACCTGGTGATGGGCGAGCTCAGCCTCGACGGCGGCGTGCGTCCGATCAAGGGCGCGTTGCCGATCGCGCTCGAAGCGAAGAAGAACGGATTCAAGGGCCTCATCCTGCCCGCAGCGAATGCCAGGGAAGCGGCCATCGTCACCGGCCTTGAGGTCTATGGGGTAGATCACCTGCGCGAGGTGGTGGACCTGCTGCATGGACGCAGCGCGATCCAGCCCACTATCGTCAACATCGAAGAGGAATTCGCCAACAGCAGCCGTAGCTACCCGGTTGACATTGCCGATGTGAAAGGGCAGGAGAACATCAAGCGCGCCTTCGAGATCGCGGCCGCAGGCGGTCACAACATCATCCTCATCGGTCCACCGGGCGCTGGTAAGACCATGCTCGCCAAGCGCCTGCCCACCATCCTCCCGCCGCTCACCATCGATGAGGCGCTGGAGACCACCAAGATCCACAGCGTGGCCGGCAAGCTGCGCAAAGAGGACAGCCTGCTCAGCGTGCGCCCTTACCGCATCACCGCACCATACGATCAGCGATGTGGCGCTCGTGGGCGGTGGATCGTTCCCGCAACCGGGCGAGATCAGCCTGGCGCACAACGGCGTGCTCTTCCTCGATGAACTGCCCGAGTTCAAGCGGCAAGTATTGGAGGTGCTTCGCCAGCCGCTGGAGGATCGCGTGGTCACCATCAGCCGTGCGCGGTTCTCGGTGGAGTACCCGGCCAGCTTCATGCTTGTGGCGGCGATGAATCCCTGCCCCTGCGGCTACTACAACCATCCGGACAAGGATTGCGTGTGCGCGCCGGGCGTTGTGCAGAAGTACCTCAACAAGGTGAGCGGCCCCTTGCTCGACCGCATCGACATCCACATCGAGGTCACGCCCGTTCCCTTCAGCGAGCTCAGCGCGGAACGCCCGAGCGAGAAGAGCGCCGTGATGCGGGAGCGCGTGATCGCTGCAAGGCAGGTGCAGCAGGATCGTTACGCAGGAAAGAAGATCCATTGCAACGCGCAGATGGGCAGCAAGGAGCTCCGCGAGATCTGCCGCATCGATGCCGCCGGCAAAGCACTGCTCGAGAAAGCCATGGAGCGCCTCGGCCTCAGTGCCCGGGCCTACGACCGCATATTGAAAGTGGCGCGCACCATCGCCGACATGGCGGCCAGCCCGGATATCCGCACGGAGCATCTGGCCGAGGCTATTCAGTACCGGAGCTTGGATAGGGAAGGGTGGGCTGGGTGAGCCACTTGTAACCAAGGCAATCACTATTCGTTGGAAGGGCCTGATCAGAAGCCCGACCATCGTGAAACCAACCTCCTTCGCCCTCTTCGCCGCGCTGATGGCGCCGCTCGCCTCAATGAGCTCTTACGCCCAGGGCGGTGATGAGCAGCGACAGTACCTGAGCGATGTACTGGCGCCAGCTGCGAAGAAGAAGGCCGCCTACTACCGCGAGCAATCGGGCAAGGAAGGCGAGCTCTTCGTCGGGAAGACCTTCACCATCGAAGGCAAGCTGAAGGCCGAGGGCACTTATCTCGATGCGTCCATGTCGCTTCCGCACGGCAGCTTCACCTACTACCACCCCAATGGACGCGTGGAGAGCAAGGGCGATTACATCAACGGCAACAAGGCCGGCATCTGGCTCCGTTACGACGCTTGGGGCGAACCCTTGGCCGAGAAGATCTACAACCCTGAGCCGCTCGCCAACATCGTGTATACCCGCGCGCAGACCATGCCGCACTACAAGGAAGGCGACCAGAGAGCCTTCGTGAGGCACATCAAGAGCAAGGTCGAAGCGGAATCGAATCGCAAGGTGAAGGGCACCTACACCACCACCTTCATCGTGGAGAAGGACGGCTCACTGAGCGAAGTGAAGGTGATCGAGGGCCAGGACGAGTTCGACGAAAGCGTCGCCGGTGCGGTGAAGAGCACCGAGCCCTGGAAGCCTGGCGCCGATAAAGGCCAACCCGTGCGCGTGCAGATGCGCGTGCCGGTCCAGTTCTAGAACCACATTCCATACACCATAGTCGAGCGCCGGCCCCGTAAGGCCGGCGCTCGGCGTTTCATTCCGTGTGCGGGGGCTCAGGATCCTCACTTCCCGTGGCACTGCTTGTACTTCTTGCCGCTTCCGCAGGGGCAAGGGTCGTTGCGGCCGGGCTCTTGTTCCACACGCACAGGGGTGATGGGTTGACGCGGGCCTTGCGGAGGCATGGGGCCGCGCGGTCCTTGGCCGCCGGAAGGCGCTGGTGCCGATTGCCGTGAGCCGCCGGATTGCGCCACGTCGGTGCGGCTGGTCTGCAGCCGCTGCTGCGGTGCGCGTGGCGCTTGTGCTTCCTGCACCTGCGGCTGGGCGCTGGGCAGTCCGGCGCGGGCGAGGAAGCCGATCACCTCGCCGTTGATGCGCTCCATCATGGCCTTGAAGAGGTTGAAGCTCTCCAGCTTGTAGATCAGCAGCGGGTCCTTCTGCTCCAACGCGGCGTTCTGCACGCTGCGGCGCAACTCGTCCATCTCGCGCAGGTGCTCCTTCCACTCGTTGTCGATGATGGCCAGGGTGATGTACTTCTCGATGCTGTTGCCCAGCTCGCGCCCTTCGCTCTTGTAGCACTTCTGCAGGTGCGCCACCACTTGCATGGTCCTGATGCCGTCCGTGATGGGCACCACGATGTTCTCGTACTGCGCGCCCTGGTTCAGGAACACATCGGTGATCACGGGCATGGCCTGCGCTGCCGTGCGCGCCATATGGCGGTCGTAGGTGGCCATCACCCCTTCGAAGGTCTTGTCCACCACATCGTCGGCCTTCAAGCGCTTGAATTCCTCTGCATCCACCGCGCTCTCGGCGCTGAACTTCCGGAAGAGCTCGAATTGGAAGCCCTCGAAGTCGCCGGTGGGATGGAACTCGGCCACGGTGCCGCTCACCACATCGTGGAACATGTTGAGGATGTCGAGCTTCAGCCGTTCGCCGAAGAGCGCATGGTGGCGGCGCTTGTAGATCACCGTGCGCTGGCTGTTCATCACATCATCGTACTCCAGCAAGCGTTTGCGGATGCCGAAGTTGTTCTCCTCCACCTTCTTCTGCGCGCGCTCGATGCTGCGCGTGACCATGGAGTGCTGGATCACCTCGCCCTCCTTGAGGCCCATGGTGTCCATGATCTTGGCGATGCGCTCACTGTTGAAGAGGCGCATGAGGTCATCCTCGAGGCTCACGTAGAACTGCGAGCTACCGGGATCGCCCTGGCGTCCGGCGCGGCCGCGCAGCTGGCGGTCAACGCGGCGGCTCTCATGCTTCTCGGTGCCGATGATGGCCAAGCCGCCCGCTTCTTTCACGCCGGGCCCGAGCTTGATGTCGGTGCCGCGGCCCGCCATGTTGGTGGCGATGGTGACCGTGCCGGCCATGCCCGCGTTGGCCACGATCTCGGCCTCACGCTGGTGCTGCTTGGCGTTCAGGACCTGGTGCGGGATCTTGCGCATGGTGAGCATCTTGCTCATCAGCTCGCTCACCTCCACGCTGGTGGTGCCCACGAGCACGGGCCGGTTGGCGTTGCGCAGCGCGTCGATCTCCTCGATCACCGCGTTGTACTTCTCGCGCTTGGTCTTGAAGACCATGTCCTCGTTGTCCTTGCGCACCACCGGGCGGTTGGTGGGGATCACCATCACGTCCAGCTTGTAGATGTCCCACAGTTCCTGCGCCTCGGTCTCGGCGGTGCCCGTCATGCCGGCGAGCTTGTGGTACATGCGGAAGTAGTTCTGCAGTGTGATGGTGGCGTAGGTCTGCGTGGCCGCTTCCACCTTCACCTTCTCCTTGCTCTCGATCGCTTGGTGCAGGCCATCGCTGTATCGGCGCCCTTCGAGGATGCGGCCGGTCTGCTCGTCCACGATCTTCACCTTGCCATCCATCACCACGTACTCCACATCTTTCTCATATAGGGCGTAGGCGCGGATCAGCTGGTTCACGGTGTGGATGCGCTCGCTCTTAACGCCGAAGTCGCGCAGCAGCTCGTCCTTCCGGCGGGCTTTCTCTTCGATCGGCGCACCGCTCTTCTCGATCTCCGCGATGGTGCTGCCCACGTCGGGCATGATGAAGAATGATGAGTCATTCACATCACCGCTGATGAGGTCAACGCCCTTCTCGCACAACTCGATGCCGTGCTGCTTCTCGTCAATGGTGAAGTAGAGCTCCGCATCGACCTTGGGCATGTCCTTGCCCTGGTCCTGCAGGTAGTTGTTCTCGGTCTTCTGCAGGTGCGCCCGCACGCCGGTCTCGCTCAGGTATTTGATCAGCGCGCTGTTCTTCGGAAGGCCTCGGTAGGCGCGCAGCAGCGCCATGCCGCCCTTCTCGAGCTGCTCCTTGGTGGCGCTGCCATCGGCGAGGCCTTTGAGGTTCTCCTTTGCTTCGGTGAGCAGTTTGGTGACAAGCTGCCGCTGTGCGCTATAGAGGCGCTCCACGCGCGGCTTGTACTCATCGAACTGGTGGATCTCGCCCTTTGGCGTGGGGCCGCTGATGATGAGCGGGGTGCGCGCGTCATCCACGAGCACGCTGTCCACCTCATCGACGATGGCGAAGTTGTGCTTGCGCTGCACCAGGGCATTCGGCGCATGCGCCATGTTATCGCGCAGGTAGTCGAAGCCGAATTCGTTGTTGGTGCCGTAGGTGATGTCGGCCAGGTAGGCGTTGCGGCGCTCGGGGCTGTTCGGCTGGTGCTTGTCGATGCAATCCACGCGCAGGCCGTGGAATTCATGGATGGGTCCCATCCACTCGGCATCGCGCTTGGCCAGGTAATCGTTCACTGTGACCAGATGCACACCACGGCCGGGCAGCGCGTTGAGGAACACGGGCAAGGTGCTCACCAGCGTCTTGCCCTCACCCGTTCCCATTTCGGCGATGCGGCCCTTGTGCAGCGCCACGCCGCCGATGAGCTGCACGTCGTAGTGCACCATCTCCCAAGTGATGCGGTTGCCGGCCGCGATCCACGAATTGCTCCAGATGGCCTCATCGCCCTCGATCCGGATGGCATCGGGCCGCTTGATGGCGAGCTCGCGGTCGAGCTCCGTGGCGCGCACGCGCAGCTCCTTATTCTCTGAGAATCGGCGTGCGGTCTCTTTCACGATGGCGAAGGCCTCGGGCAGGATCTCGAGCAGCACTTCTTCGATCTGCTCCACGCTCTTCTCCTCGAGCTTGTCAATCTCCTCGTAGCGTGTCTCGCGCTCGTTGATGGCCATGCGCGCATCGGCATCGATCTCCGCACGGAGCTGCGCCACGCGATCATCGTTGGCTTTGGTGCGCTCCGTGATGCGCGCGCGCAGGTCGCTGGTGCGTTGGCGCAGCTCGTTGTGGCTCAGGGCGGCGAGCTTGGCGAATTCATCCTTGGTGCGCTCTACGAGCGGGGTCACCTCTTTGAGGTCGCGTTGGTACTTGTCCCCGAATACGGACTTGAAGGCTTTGGCGAGTGAGCCGATCATGATGCGGTGTGATTGATTCCGGGCAGGCTGCCCGGCAAAGGCTGGCAAATGTACCTGCCCGGGCGAAGGCACGGACCGGGCCACGGCACATGGGCTGACATGCTGGCCGGTGAATGAAGAAGCCCCGCTGGTGGCGGGGCTTCTGGCGTTGTGCTGAGGCTGTCAGTATTCGTCCTCGTTGAAGAAGAAGTCCTCTTTCGATGGGTAATCCGGCCAGATCTCCTCGATGCTCTCGAAGACCTCTTCTTCATCTTCGATGGCCTGCAGGTTCTCCACCACTTCAAGCGGAGCGCCGGTGCGCATGGCGAAGTCGATGAGTTCTTCCTTGGTGGCAGGCCAGGGCGCATCCTCCAGGTAAGAGGCGAGTTCGAGGGTCCAATACATGCTGCGGTCCTGTTGGGGGTTACCTTAAAACGGGCGCAAATATAGACGGATGCCCTTCCGTGCCACGGCTTCTTTTCAACCGGTGTTCATGACAGTCAATCCCTTGCCAGACAAGGCTTTTGGAACGATTCAGCCCTGAGGCCTCCACGGGGTGTCGGCTATGCCGTGCAGTTTCCCGAGGTGCCGGGCGAGCACGAAGAAGTAATCCGAGAGGCGGTTGAGGAAGCGCACCAGGGCAGGGTCGACATCACTGCTTGCCGCGAGCAGCACCACGCGGCGCTCGGCCCTGCGGCACACGGTGCGGCAAATGTGCGCCTGCGATGCAGCAGGGTGGCCGCCGGGCAGGATGAAGCTGCGCATCGGCTCCAATTCCTTGTCCATCTCATCCATGGCGCGCTCGAGCTCGGAGATCATCTGGTCACCGATGGCCGGAACCTTGAAGCGCTTCCGCTCTTCGTTGCTGCTGCTGGCCAGGTGCGAGCCGATGGTGAAGAGCGTTTCTTGGATCGTGATCAACCGCTCAGCATGGTGCGGTGCCGCGAGGTCGCGCAGCATGCCCACATGACTGTTCAGCTCATCCACGGTTCCATACGCTTCAATGCGGGCATCGTCCTTGGCCACGCGCGCGCCGCCAAGTAACCCGGTCTGGCCTTGGTCACCGGTGCGGGTGTAGATCTTCATCGTATTCCGTTCGTGGTGCGCGAAGCTATCGCCTTAGCGCACCAGCACCACCCAGCCGTGCTTCGCATCGCCGAGGCGCGGCCTCATGATATATGCGTACACGCCTTCGGGTGCAAGCGCTCCGCCATGGCGCCCATCCCAGCCGTCTTCGGCATCGCCTTCCCACACCAGCTGCCCCCACTTGTTATGGATGCTCATCACCGGTGACTCGCAAGGTTCAGGGCCTTTGATCCGTAGCACGTCGTTCACCCCATCGGCATTGGGGCTGAATGCGTTCGGCACGTACCACCCCACCGGGATGATGCCATAGCCTGCATGCAGTGTGAGCACGAAGGTGTTCTCGCACCGGTCGCCGGGATCGGTCGTGAGGCGCACATCAAAGGCTCCTTCGCTCTGGAAGATGTGCACCGGATGGTACCATGAGCTGGTGCTGTCCCCATCTCCGAATTCCCAGTGGAAGCGCTCGCCTCCGTATGTGGTGTTCACGAAGTAGGTGCGCTCATCGCAGGGATCACTGTTGGTGTGGAAGGAGGGGACGCCAGCGGGCAGCACGGTGATGAAGGAGCGCGCGGTGTCCATGATGCAGCCGTTGCGCGCAACAAGCGTGATCGTTCTCGATCCGTGCTGCGGATACGCGTAAGTGGGATCCATGGCGCTGCTGGTTCCGCCATCACCGAAGAACCACGCAGCCGCCGTGGACAGTTCCGATGTGTTCACGAAGTTCAACGATGCGCGCTGGCACACGGTATCGGGGTGCGTGAAGGAAGCGACCGGTTGGATGCCATCGACGGTGATCATGTCCGGCCGGAGCAGCTCATGCGTCTGTCCGCAAGCCGTCACGCGCAAGCGGACGCTGAAGGTGCCCACCCCGTAGTGGTGCACGGGCTCTTGGGCCTGGCTGGTCCATCCATCGCCGAAATCCCAGAGCCACGCGGTGCCATTGCAGCTCTTGGGCTCGAACCGGTGCCCTTGGCAATCGGGCTGTGCCACGGCTTCGAACGCGGCATGCTCGGGCGCTGGTGCGGTGCCGGGCGGTTCACCTTCGATGCTGTTGGGGAACGAGGGGATGATGCCCCAGCCCTGGAAGGCGATGGCACCGGGGTCGTAGGCGATGTCACCCGCTGCATCGGCATCGGGCTGGCCCACTTCAGCAATAGTGGTGGTGCCCAAGCCGCGCGATCCCACGTAGAGCCTGCCGTTGGCGGCGCTTTCGATGTGCATGATCCACCAGCCGATCGCCGGATCGATGATCTGGGCGGCATGCGTGACCAGGTTCACCCGGCCGAAGTCGTTGTTCAAGGCATCGCCGTTGCTCACGAAGTACAGGAACCGGCCAAGCGGGGAGAACTCGATGCCACTCACGGTGCGCGCGCTCACGGCGAGCTGCTGCAGGCCTGAGAGCTCACCTGACTCAGGATCGAGGTCCCACAACGCGATGTCGCCTGCGCTGCTCGGCGCACTGCCCGGCAGGCTCACGGCTAATCGATCGTTCGCCGGAGAGACCTTCAGCGTGCTCCACCAATGCGCTGCGCCGTTGGGTGCACAAGTGCCGATCACGGTCGCATCATCGATCCCGGTTGCCGAGATCCGCGCGCGCAGGATCCGGTATCCGCCTTCATCCACACGGAAGGTGTAGAGCCAACGGCAGCCGCCGATCAACTGGTGCGAGACCGCGATGCCTTCGCCGACGCTGTTGAGGAGGAGCCTGTTCTTCTCAATCACCGCGCCCTGGCCTCCGTTCGCATAGGCATCGATGATGCTGTAGTAGTGCCGATGCAGTTCCGCGTCGTGATGGATGAAGAAATACTGTCCAGGGTGGCACGGCCGCGGCACGATCGCGCTGGCCTGACTGCTGCTGTTGCCCCAGAGGCCAGCCCCGTTGGCGAGCAATTCGCCGTTCAGCTTTCGCACGGCGATCTTCCCGTCGCTATCCACAGCAGTGATGAAGAGCACGTCGCCCTGTGCGTCGGTCATCAGGTTCACATCCTCAGTGCCGCCCAATCCGAAGGAAGGGATCAGCGAGCCGAATACGGGCTCCGCAGCCGAGAGGTCGATCAACCGCACTTCACCCGACCCCGTGCGGATCGGCCATTTGCTCAATTGCGCCTGTGCATCGGCCAGGACGAGCAATGCTGCGAACGCGACGAGCCGCCTATGGTGGGCACGGGCCATTTCGGTTGACGAATGTAGAGGATGCGCCTCGGCCTGGGAAGGTCATCAGGGCTTGGAATGAACAGCGGATCGTGGCCCGGTCAATAACGGAGGCGGAAGTGCTCCTTCGCCTGCCCGCCGCGCAGGAACACCAGCCCCAGGTCGTACAGGTCGATGGTGACGGTGACCCGGTCGTGCGCTTTGATCCGCGCCCACGCCGCTTCCATGCCACGGCTCCAATGGATGTCGTCGATCACGATCACTGTGGCGTCATGGGACTTGGCCAGGCATTGCTCGAAATAGGCCATGGTGGGCTCTTCGGCGTGATGCCCGTCAATGAAGGCCAGATCGATCCGGCCCGAGCGGTGCAGGGCTTCGGGCAACGTGCGCTGGAAACTGCCCAGCACGGGCACGATGTTGCGCTGCTTCAATTGCTCGAAATGATGCAGCGCGATCCGCTGCACCTGCGGGCAGCCTTCGATGGTGGTCACCGTGCCGTTCTCAGCACCCTGTGCCAGGTAAAGCGTGGTGAGGCCGAAGCTGGTGCCGAGCTCAATCACCTGCCGCGCGTCGGTCATGCGTGCCAAGCGCTGCAGCATCTGCGCCTGCCGTGCGGGTTTCAGGCTGGCGCGCGCCATTTCGGCCACCCTGCGCACGGACTTGTCCGAGACCCGCGAGCCCGCGCCCAGGTCGTTCACGGTGATCTCCTGATCGCTGTCCAACAGGTCCTGGCGGAGCGCTTCGATGGCTGCATGCTCGGGCAGAGCGGGGCGTGCGCGCAGGACATGCTCGATCAGGTCGAACACGAAAGGACTATGCACGCCATGCCGATTTCGCGCTTTCACCAGGTGCGCGAACCAGCTGCTCACACGGGCTGTCTCCATCAGCGGCGAAAGTAACGGGCGCGATGCCGATCACTTCAGCGAGTCCCGCAGCGCCTCGCGGAACCTCGGGAATCGCCAGAGGTCATTGTGGTGCGCGCCTTCCACGATGATGGCTTCGCGATCCACGTGGCCCGGAACCGCAGCGTACAGTTTCAGCGCGCAGGAGAGCGGCACCATCGGGTCGTTTGTGCCATGGAAGATCCGCACCGGGCACTGAACGCCGCGTATGGCCTCTTCATTCCGGAACGGGTAGCGCAGGATCCATCGGTAGGGGAAGAGCGGGAGCTGCGACCAGCACACATCGATCAGGTTATTGAACGGTGTCTCGAGCAATAGCATCCGGACACGACGATTCGCTGCGATGGGCGTGGCCAGCGCGCTGCCGAGCGAACGCCCGTAAAGAGTGATGCGCTCAGGCCCAACGTGATCAGCGAGCCAATCGTGCCAGGCCACGGCGTCGTCGATGAGCGCGCGCTCGCTGATGCGCCCCGTGCTCTTGCCGTAGCCGCGCGGGTCGGGCATCAGCACATCGTGGCCCAGGGCCACGAAGCGTGAAGCGCCGCGCCCCCAGCGCTTGAGGTTGCCGGAATGCCCGTGGAAGTATAGGATGACGCCGCGCGGATCCCGGGCCTTGAACCACAGCGCATGGAGTCGGGCGCCATCGGGCCGGTCGAGCCAGCATTGCTGGTAACGCCCGCCGAAGCGGTAGCGGTAGCGCAGCGCCGTGTCGAAGCGCAGGAAGATGAAGCGTTCCTGGAGGATCCAATAGAAGGCCAGCGCGCCGCACCATGCGAGCAGTGCAACGCCGAGCGCGCTCACGAGCCATGCCATGCGGCGAAGGTACCGGGGCCAATAGGCCTTCTCCCTCAGAATGGATAGCCGATGCCCAGATTGAAATTCACCTCGGGCCGGTAACGGTAGCTGCTGCCGAGCAGGTCGCTCACGCGCGCCTCGTGCTGCTCTTTCGGTTCGAAGAGCCATCGCTCACCCTTTGGCAAAGAAGGGTCCTTGGTCTGCAATCCCACATCGATGCGGACGATGAAGAAATCGAAGTTGAAGCGCGCGCCCGCACCGGTGCCCACGGCCAGTTCGCTCAGGAACTGACTGCTGATCGCCGAGCCCGGCCGCTGCGCGTTGGGCTTCAGGTTCCACACGTTGCCCACATCGGTGAAGAAGGCGCCCTCGAGGAAGCCGATCAGCTTGAAGCGGTACTCGGCATTGGCCTCAATGCGCATTTCGCCGATCCGGTCGTAGGCCGATAGCGGCTCGCTGAAGGAACCCGGGCCCACCGATCGCGCCCGCCATGCACGCAGGCCGTTGGCGCCGCCCACGAAGAAGCTGCTCTCGAAGGGCAGCACGCCCAGGTTGCCGTATGGCAGCGCCGCACCGCCGGCCACGCGGAAAGCCAAGCTGCTGCGGTCATGCAGTTTCCTCCGCCACCGGGCATCGAGCTCGCCTTTGATGAATTCCGCGTAGCGCACGCCAGCCACCGTCTTGAACGATTGCCCTGTGCTGTCGGTGGCGCTCTCGGCCATGAGCAGCAGCAACGGATGGCCCGCCCATTCGGCCACTGCGCGCAAGTAGAAGGCGTTTCGGGCCTTGGCAGCATCGGGCGTGCTGTGCACCAGGGTTGCGCGCATGCTGGCGATCAAGTGGTCGGTGTAGCTGTTGAGCAGCACCGGATTGCGCGCTTGCTCGAGGTAGTTGCGGAAGCCCGGCGAGATGCGCGGGATCTTGATGGTGTTCACCTCCAAGGGGAATAGCCCGATGGTGTTGGCGCGCGATTCCTGCCATTGCAGGCCCACGCTCATCTTCACCAGGTTGCGCGTGAAATCGGGCCGCTGCTGGAAGTTGTACAACGCGGTCAGCAGCAATTGGCTGCTGCTGCTCTTGCTGAAGAGGCCCGCGAAGGGGCGCGGCAACGAAAAGGTGACCTCCGGCCCGATGCTCAAGGTGTTGAAGGCGGTGAGGGCGCCCACGTCACCGGTCGATTCCTCGGTGCCGCCAGAGCCCGCGATGCGCTGTTGGGCCTCGAAGCCTACGGTCATTTGGGCTTGCAAGGAGGCCAGCGTGCGGAAGATGTTGCGATGCCGGTAGCCCACGTTGATCGAGGTGCCCAAGGCGCCGCCCCGGTTGGTCACGAATCCTTCGGTGCTCACGGTCTGGTGCTTGCCCGGAAGCAGCGTGATCCGCGCATCGGTCAAGCCGCGCTTGCCGATACCGGTGGTGTCGAAGCTGATGTCCACGCGATCGAAGGCGCCGGTGCTCACGAGCCTGCGGTACGTGCCGGCGACCTTTCCTTGGTCGAAGCGCTCATTCGGGTGCAGGAATACCGGGTGCAGCAGCGCCTTAGGCTTGAAGCGCATGCGCCCATGGAACAGGAAGATGGCGCCGCCTTCGCGCAGGGTGTCAGCCAGCGCCACGCTTCCGCGCACGGGCCTGAAGGTGCTGATGTACACGTCGCGCAGATCGAAGGAGGTGCCTTCGGCGGTGCCGGCAAGGCCCCGCTCCTTGGGCGCCCCGGGCCGCTCGAAGCTGAGCACGAGGTCCGCTTGGTGGCCGCCCACGGTGGTGTCGGCGCGGTACTGGATCAGGTCGCGCGTGAAGTAGAGGTAGCCGTTGCCGCGCAGGGCATCGGTGATGCGCGTGCGTTCCTGATCGAGCAGGTCGCCATCGAAGCGCAGCCCCTCGCGCAACAGCCGCTTGTCCCATTCGGCCTGCACCAGTGAGCGGATGCGCTCATCGTCCACATCGAAGCGGACCCCGCGCAACCGATAGGGCACGCCCGGCTCGGCCGTGTAGGTGACCCTGGCTTTCGGCCGGTGCAGCTTCCGGCCCCACCAGGCCCTTTCGCGCAGCGCAACCTCGCTCGAAACGCGCGCATGGAAGTAGCCTTCCTTCGAGAGGTAGAGCTCCATCTGGTCCGTGGTGCGGTCGGTGAGCGTACTGTCCAGGATCACCGGGGGCTCGCCCACCGTTTCGCGCAGCCATTGCGCGCGCGTGCGACGGTAGGCCAAGGTGTCGCGGCCCTTCGCGCGCCGCCGCACGTTGATCCGGTCGATGCGCGCATCCTTCTTCGCCTGCCACTGCTTCATGCGCTGCGGATCGGGCAGGTTGTGCATGTTCAGGTAGAAGGGGATGGCCAGCACCCGCTTGTTGGGCTTCTGCTTGATGATGGTCTCCAGTTCGGAGCCCGGCACCTCGCTCGCGCCCACCACCCGCATCCGGGTGCGCGATACCAGCACCTGTTCCTCGGCTAACCGGCGCGTAGGGTCGCAGCCATTGAGCAGGACCAATGCCGTGAGCCCTGACAGGATATGCCGCGTGGTGCGCCCCAAGGAGCAGATGGTGCTGCCTACTTTGCGCGACCGGCTTGGCGCGCGCAGCGCAGGCATGGCCAAATATATCCGCACGTTGAGCACCCGCTTGGAATGGCGCGCCGTCAGGGCGCTGCACCAGAAGAAGTTCCGGCAGGAGCAAGGATCGTTCCTCGTGCAAGGACCGAAGCTCATCGCAGAGCTCCTCGCTTCATCATGGCGGGTGCGTGCGATCCATGTGGCCGAAGGAGCAGCCCATGATTTCCCCCGGGAACTTGTGCAGGTCCATCCGCCGCATGAGCTCGAGCGAATGGGCACGCTCGAGAGCGGCAATACCATGATCGCCGTGGCCGCGATGCCCGCACCCATGCCCATTGCACCGCTTCAGGAAGATGAACTCGTGCTCGCGCTCGATGGCATTGCGGACCCGGGCAACATGGGCACCTTGCTGCGCATCGCCGATTGGTTCGGTGCGCGCCGTGTGCTCTGCAGCACCGATAGCGTGGAGGAATTCAACCCGAAATGCGTGCAGGCCAGCATGGGCTCGCTCTTCCGCGTGGCGGTGCAGCGCTGCGATCTGCCGCGCGAGCTCGACCGGCTGCGCGCCGAGGGGGCCGCGCTCTACCTCGCCAGCATGGAAGGCGATGATGCCTTCACCCTGCGTTTGCAGCGTCCGGCCATCCTGATCCTTGGCAGCGAATCGCATGGGCCTTCGCCTGCGGTGCGCGGGATCGGCGCACGCATCATCGCCGTGCCGCGTGCGGGTGCTGCCGAATCGCTCAATGTGGCCATGGCGGCCAGCGCACTGTGCATGGAGTTCCTCCGTCAGGCGCGAACGTTGTAGCGCTGCGCGATCGCCTCGGCCACGCGCTGGCCATCCATCGCAGCGCTCACGATCCCCCCTGCATAGCCGGCCCCTTCGCCGCAGGGGTAAAGACCGGGCGCACCCGCATGCTCCAGCGTGATCGCGTCGCGGGGCACGCGCACCGGTGAGCTGGTGCGGCTCTCCACCGCTACCACCACGGCTTCATTGGTGCGGTAGCCGCGCATCTTCTGGCCGAAGGCCTTGAAGCCTTCGCGCAAGCGCAGCGAGACCTCCTGCGGCAGCAGCTCGTCCACGCGCCACGGAACGATGCCCGGCGGATAGCTGCACGCGGGGACATCAATCGACGCACGGCCTTGGATGAAGTCATCGAGGCGCTGGGCGGGCGCGCTCTGCCGTTTCCCGCCCGCCTTCCACGCGGCGTGCTCAGCATCACGCTGGTAGTGCATGCCCCAGAGCGGGTCCGACGGATCGCGCGGATTCGTTCGAGCGTGCTCAGGTGAAATGGTCACCACCACACCCGAGTTGGCGAAGGGATTGTTGCGCTTGCTCGGGCTCCAGCCATTGGTGACCACTTCATCGGGCGCAGTGGCGCACGGCGCGATGATCCCGCCGGGGCACATGCAGAAGCTGTACACGCCCAAGCCTTCGACCTGCTGCACCAGGCTGTAGCTGGCCGGCGGCAGGTAGGGGTCGCGCACCGCGCAGTGGTATTGCGCCTGATCGATGATCGCCTGCGGATGCTCCACGCGCACGCCGAGCGCGAAGTCCTTGCGTTCGATCCGGATGCCTTCGGCCACGAGCATGCGGAAGATGTCGCGCGCGGAATGGCCGGTGGCCAGCACGGTGGCTGTCGCCGTCAGCGTGGTTCCATCGGCGAGGCGCACGCCGCGCACTGCGCTATCATCGCGCAGCAGCCCCGTCACCTTGCTGTTGAAGCGCACCTCGCCGCCCGCGCGCACGATGGCCTCGCGCATGGCAGTGATGATGCCCGGCAGCTTGTTGGTGCCGATGTGCGGATGCGCATCAACCAGGATGTCGGGACTGGCACCGAAGGCCACCAGCGCCCGCAGCACGCCCTCGACATCGCCCCGCTTATGGCTGCGCGTGTAGAGCTTGCCATCGCTGTAGGTGCCGGCGCCGCCTTCGCCGAAGCAGTAGTTGCTGTCGGGGTCCACCACGTGCAGCTTGTTGATCGCAGCGAGGTCGCGGCGGCGCGCGCGCACATCCTTGCCGCGCTCCAGCACCACCGGGCGAAGCCCGCGCTCGATGCAGCGCAAGGCGCAGAAGAGCCCGGCCGGACCGGCGCCCACGATGATCACCCTCGGGGCCGCACTCACATCATGCAGTTCGGGCCGTGCCACGGGTTCATCGGCGATGGGCGCATCGCTCACCAGCACGCGCATGCGGATGAGCGGCTGCTTGCTGCGCGCATCCACCGAGCGTTTGAGCACGCGCGAGGCCAAGGCCGTTCCGCGCGCCATGGCCGCTGCCTCTTCAGCGGCATCGCGCACCAGCACCGGGTCCGCGGCCTCTCGCGGCGATAGGGCGATCTCGACGGTGCGCTGCATCGGCCTGCAAGATGCGGTCAAGCGCGGGATCCCGGGCAACTGGAGCAAGGGCGGACAGGCCAGGAGCCCGTTCCGCGTTCAACCCTCGAAGGTGAAGGTGAGCACCCACGCTTTCGAGCGGATGCTGTCAATCGGCCGGCTGAAGCGCGTATCGTCGTCGATCAGCAGGTTCGGGAATCCGAAGCTGGTCTTGAGCTCGATCCCGAATTTGAAATAGGGCAGGAACATGTCGAAGCCGCCACCGACCTCTGCCGCGTAGTCGTACTTCGCCAGCTTCACCACGATCTCGTCGTCGAGCGCATTGTCCACATCCTTCTGGCTCGCCATGTCGATGGCGAACTTGCCTCCGCCGATCAGGTACACCGCGAAGTTGTTGATGCGGTCGCTGCGGAACTTGGCGAGCACCGGGAACTCGAGATAGGTGCTCTCCACAGGCTTCTGGAAGATGACCTCGCGGCCATCGGTGCGCAGGAAGGTGTACTGCAGCTTGCGTTCTTGGAAGGACAATGTGGGCAGCAGCCGGATGCTGAAGTTCTTGTTCAGGTTGTAGCTGGCCACGATGCCGAGGTTGAAGCCCGGCTGGCGGATGTGGTCGAGGGCGAGCAGGGTGTCGGTGAGGACGCCGGGCTTCATCCTCACATTCAGGTCGCTGGTGTTGTAGCTGAGCAGGAAGCCGAAGTGGAAGGGGCGCAGGTCGAAGGTGGGCAGGTTCTCCTGCACGATGCGACGATCGCGCTGCGCGGCCAATGGCAGCGAGAGCGGGAGGATGCAGGCGATGGCGAGGTGGCGCGCGCGGAGGATCATGGATGCGGCAACGAAAGTAGGCAGCGATCCTTGCGAAGCCGGGCGGTTCATGCGCGCGCGCTGTAGATCGTCGCGATGCCGCCGGTCACCGTTTGGGCCTTCGCATCGCGCGCGCCGCAGCGCTCCAGCACGCGCACGAAGTCGGTGCCGCTGGGGAACGCATCGACGCTCTGCGGCAGGTAGGTGTATGCGGCGCTGTCGCGGCTGACGAGGCGGCCGATCGCGGGCATCACGCGGTGGAAGTAGAAGCGGAAGAGCGCGCCCATGACCGTTCCTCGGGGCTTGCTGAACTCGAGCACGAAGAGGCGTCCATCGGGCTTGAGCACGCGCAGCATCTCGCGCAGGCCGAGCTCGAGGTCCTCGAAGTTGCGCGCACCGAAGGCCACGGTGGCCGCATCGAAGCTTCCATCGGCGAAGGGCAGCGCAGCGCTGTCCGCGCGGAGCAGCGTTACGCGTCCGTCGAGGCCATCGGCCTTCACCTTCACGCGGCCGTGGCTCAGCATGCCTTCACTGATGTCAACGCCGGTCACCTGCGGTGCTGCGCCCTTGCGCGCGGCCATGATCGCCAGGTCGGCCGTGCCGGTGGCCACATCCAGCAGGTGCGCCACGGGCCGCGCTTTCACCATGCGGATCACTTTCCGCCGCCAGCCTTGGTCGATGCCGAGGGAGAAGAGCCGGTTCAGCAGATCGTATTTCGGAGCGATGGCGTCGAACATGTGCTCGACCTGCTCACGCTTGCTGCCTTCCTCGGTGTAGGGCTTCACGGTCATGCGAGCAGGCGCAATCGTTCGCATTCCGATCGGAAGCGCTCACGGTCGATGGGCGCCACGCCGACCTCCTCGCAGACCAGCCCGCCGGCCAGGTTGCTGAGTGCGGCGATGACCGCTGGCGCCAAGCCCTGCGCGAGTGCCAATGCCGCCACAGCGATCACGGTGTCGCCGGCGCCGCTCACGTCGATGATCTTGCGCTTGTGCGCGGCGATGCGCTGGCCCCCGCGCGCATCGTGCACGAAGGCGCCGTGCTCGCTCAAGGTCACCAGCGAGATGGCATTGCCCAAGCGCTCTTCGAGCTGGCGCACGGCGCGATCGAGGCTCATGTCGTCGGTGGGGTCGATGTCCATCTTCAGGCCTTCGCGCAATTCCTTCAGGTTCGGCTTGAAGAGGGTAACGCCCCGGTACGCGAGGAAGTTCTTCTTCTTCGGATCCACCGCCACCGGGATGCCCTGCGCGCGCGCCATGGCCACGATGCCTTCGATCACCCCGGCGGTGAGCACGCCTTTGTTGTAGTCCTCCAGCACGATCACGCCGGGGCGGTCGTTGCGCAGGATCAAGGCGATGCGATCGAGCAACGCGCGCTCATCGGTTGCGCTGAGGTCGTCCTCCTGCTCTTCATCCACGCGCACCACATGCTGCTGGGCGCTGATCACGCGTGTCTTCACGGTGGTGCGTCGCAGCGGTGAACGGACAAGGCCATCGGGCGTGAGTTCCTGTTCGGCGAGCAGGCGCTCCACGCGATCGGCATTCTCATCGTCGCCCGCCACGCTCACGATGATGGCCTTGGCGCCGAGCGCCTTCGCATTGAGCGCCACGTTCGCTGCGCCGCCCAAGCGCGCGCTGCGGTGCGTCACCTGCACCACGGGCACCGGGGCCTCAGGGCTGATGCGGTCCACGCGCCCCCAGAGGTAGGCGTCCACCATCACATCGCCCACCACGAGCACGGTGCTGCCTTCGGCCTTGCTCAGGAATGCGTCGATGGCACTCATGCGGTTGCCAGCTGTGCGACGGCTTTGGCGACGCGCGCCATGGCCTCAACGAGCTTATCGTCGCTGGTGGCGTAGCTGATGCGCAAGGTGCCCTCGGCACCGAAGGAGGCGCCTTCAACCAGGCTCACGCCGGCGGTGTCGAGCAGGTGGAGGCTCAGGTCCACCGCGCCCTTGATGCTGCTGCCGTTGATGGATGCGCTCACATCGGGCAGCAGGTAGAAGGCGCCCTGCGGCACGTTGCAGCGCCAGCCGGGGATCGCCTTCATGGCCGTGAGCGTGAGGTCGCGGCGGCGCAGGAAATCGGCGCGCATGGGCGCGAGCAGCGCGGGGTCGGCCTCCATGCATGCGATGGTGACGCGCTGGGCGATGCTGTTGGCGCCGCTGGTGAATTGGCCCTGCACCTTGGTGCATGCCTGTGCGATCCACAGCGGTGCGCCGATGTAGCCGATGCGCCAGCCGGTGAGCGCGAAGGCCTTGCTCAGGCCATTCACCGTGATGGTGCGTTCGGCCATGCCGGGCAGCGAGGCGAAGCTCACGTGCTCGCCCTCGAAGACGATGTGCTCATAGATCTCGTCAGCGATCACGTACAGCCCGGGATGGCGCGCCACCACGGCGGCCAGCGCTTCGAGCTCGGTGCGGGTGAGCACTGATCCGCTCGGATTGCACGGCGAGCTGAACATCAGCAGGCGCGTGCGCGGGGTGATGGCCGAAGCGATTCGATCCACCGGCGCTTTCCAATCCTCGTCGAGGTTGCTCCGCACGATCACGGGCGTGGCGCCGGCGAGCTTCACCTGCTCGGAGTAGCTCACCCAGTACGGCGCGGGGATCACCACTTCGTCGCCGGGCCCGCACAAGGCCATCACCGCGTTCATGATGCTGTGCTTGGCGCCGGTGCTGATCACGATCTGCTCGGGCGAATACGCCAGGCCGTTGTCGCGCTGCAGCTTGGCCGCGATGGCTTCGCGCACGTCGAGGTAGCCGTTCACCGGTGTGTACTTGTGCCACGGGCCGCGCAAGGCTTCGTGGGCCGCCTCCAGCGCGAAGGCGGGTGGGGCATGGTCGGGCTCGCCGAGGCTGAGGTCGACGATGTCGCGGCCCTGCGCCCGCAATTCACGGCTCCGGCGGGCCATCAGCAGGGTGGCGGGCTCGACAATGGACTTTACGACGGGCGATAGGTGCATGCGTTGGCCCCGCTATGGGCGGGCAAGGCGCGAAGCTAACCACCGCTTAACCGGAGCTTCCCGGTGCTTTGGCCGATATTCGTCCACCGCTTTTCCCACGATGAACGATCCCGTAGTCCTCGTTTTGGTGGCCATCCTGCCCAGCCTGGTGGTCTTCCTCACGGCTTTCTATTCCATCCGCCACTTCCTGGGCGCACGCACCGCAGAGCGCAACGCGGAGCACCTGGCCGGCATGCGCATCGACGATCGCAAGCAGGTGCTGCCGCTCCGGCTCCAGGCCTATGAGCGGCTCACGCTGTTCCTGGAGCGCATACAGCCGGGGCCGCTGGTGCTGCGGATCCACCGCGCCAGCATGGATGCGCGCGACCTGCAATCGGCCTTGTCCTCCACCATCCGCGAGGAGTTCGAGCACAACGTCACGCAGCAGATCTATGTGAGCGACCGCGCCTGGCAGAAGGTGAAGCAGGCCAAGGAGGAGACGATCCGCCTGGTGAACATGAGCTTCGAGCAGGTGGGCGATGGCGCCAGTGGCGGAGACCTGAGCCGGAAGGTGTTCGAGAACGTGGCCCGCCTCACGCACGCCCCTTCGCAAGAAGGCATCGTGGCGCTCAAGGACGAGGTACGCCGCCTGTTCTGAAGCGCGCAAGCAATTCGGCCGCTGCGGCGAAGGGCGTCATCGTTCCATTGCGCACCGCCTCACGCAGTCCGGGCAGCGCAGCCTGCACGTCGCGATCCCCGGAGAAGGCTTGCTGCAATCCTTGGGCGACCGCCTGATCGAGCCAATGCAAGGCCTGCTCGCGCCGCTTCGTGTTCACGTATCCGCTCGCGAGGTCCGCTGCGTGGAGCGCTTCGATCCGCTCACCCAATTCATCGATGCCCAAGCCGGAGACCGCGCTGGTGAGCAGCAGTTCGGCGCGGCGGCCGCTGGGGCGCGGCGGGAGCAGTTGGATAGCTCCGAGCAATTCGCGCCGCGCCGCCTCGGCCTTGGGCTGTGCATCGCCATCGCACTTGGTGAAGGCGATGGCATCGGCCGATTCCATGATGCCGCGCTTGATGCCTTGGAGCTCATCTCCGGCGCCGGCGATCAGCAGCAGAGGTTGAGGTCGGCGAGCTGGTCCACTTCCAATTCGTTCTGCCCCGCGCCCACGGTCTCGATGAGGATGCGGTCGTAGCCCGCGGCTTCGCAGAGCACGATGGCCTCGCGCGTTCGCCGGGCCACGCCTCCCAGCATGCCGCTGGCCGGTGTCGGGCGGATGAAGGCCGCATCGTGCTGCGCCAGCTTCTCCATGCGCGTCTTGTCGCCGAGGATGCTGCCGCCGCTGCGCGCGCTGCTCGGGTCGATGGCCAGCACCGCCACGCGATGGCCCTGCCCGATGAGCCGCATGCCCAGCGCGTCGATCAAGGTGCTCTTGCCCACGCCGGGTATGCCGGTGATGCCCAGGCGCAGGGACTTGCCGCTCAAGGGGAGGCAGGCCTCGATCAATTGCTGCGCGGCTTCCGCATCCGTTGCGCGGCCGCTCTCGATCAGGGTGATGGCCTTGGCCAGTGCCGCGCGATCGCCCAGGCGCAGCGCGTTCAAGAGCTCAAGTTGCCCCGGCATCGTCAATAGCCCTTCTGGTAGTTGTCCACCCACTCCGGGTCGCCGATGTCGTGCAGCAGCCTGAAGAGGTCCTCGCCACAGGCCAGGTCCGTGAGCCGATGAAGCCCATAGCCGGAGAGCAGGAGCATCTGGCGCGGGCTCGGTTGTGTGCGGCTCTCGGCCCAGCCTAGTCCGTGCTGGGCACCGCTCATTTCCTTGAAGGGGTATTCCCAGAAGCGCAGTTTCCAGAGTTCATCGAAAACGCCGCAGTCGCTCACCGTGCGGGTGCCGTCGTCCAGCTCCGGTGGCAACAGGCAGCCATCGACGCGGTACTTGCGGAACAGGTTGATGCGGCTCGGATTGGCCTTGCTCGGCACCGCGCCTTGCGCCTCCATCATGAACTGCCCGCGCGAGATCGGCTGAACCTCGATCACCTGGCCCTCGAATTCCTTCACCACGAAGAGCGTGAAGAGCTCGCTGTTCATGCCCGTCATCAGGCTCATGCCGAAGGTGTACGTGGCCAGCGGCGCGGGCGCAGGCTCAGCGCTTCCTGCGAGCAGGGGGAAAAGGAGCGCCGCCGCTGCTGTTCTCATCACGCGTTGTTCAGGCGTGAAAAGGTACGGCGGCGGCGGCGGATGATTCCTTCTTCGATCAGTGCTTCACGAATCGCTTGCGGCCGATCTCCTCCGCGCCTTGCTGCAGAACGAGCATGTATGCGCCGCTCTCCAGCGCGCCGGTGCCGATCTGCAATTGCTGCGTGCCGCCGGCAGAGGCCAGTGTCCCGGTCATCGCGATACGGCCCGAGGCATCGAGCATGCGCCAGGTGATCGTGCCCTCGCCCGCGCCATCGAGCGCGATGAAGAGCTCGTCGCGCACCGGATTCGGGAACACCTGCAACAGCGCATCCTTCGGCTTGAAGTACACCGGTACGGAATGCGTCAGCTCATTGGTGCCATCGTCGTCCACCTGCTGCAGGCGGTAGTAGGAGTAGCCCATGAGCGGCTTCGGATCCACGAAGGCGTACTCCGTGGTCGAGGCCGTCGTGCCACGCGCATCGACACGGCCAATGGTCTCGAAGTTCGAGTTGTCGCTGTAGCGCTGCACATCGTACCAAGCGGCATTCAGCTCACTGGCCGTGCTCCACTTCACATCCACATGCGCCTCGCGGGCATAGGCATTGAAGTCGAGGAACTCCACCGGCAGCCAGCAATCAATGGTGCCGCTGGTCCACGTGAGCGTGAGTTGGGCCTGGTTCTGCGTGTAGTTGCTCACGAAGAGCACGAAGATGTCGCCCGCAGTGGCCGTGATGCCGGGCACCCAGCCATTGCCGCCAACGCCTTGCGTGCCGATGGTGGCCGTTGGGTTGAATTGCGGCGCCGAGTAGGTGGCGCTGCCGATGCCGGTGGCGTAGCTGCCCGTGGCGGCGAAGGTGTTGGCCGCGCTCGCGAAGGAGCAGCGTTTCGGTGCCGTGGTCATGAGCTGGCACATCTGCGGCACGGTCTGGCTGGGGCTGAAGGGACCCCATACCGCGTAGTTCACATCGGTGTTGGCGATGCTCGGTGAGATGCTGAAGCCGATGCTCGGTGTGCTGCCAGCGCGGAAGGTGTACCACTCGCCCGGGCGTTCGAAGATGCCGATGCAGCCATTGTTGGCAGGCGTCAGGTCGCCGACGCTGCCGTTGTTCGTTGGCGTCATCTGCACAACGGCGTTGTCGCAAAGGATGGTGGCGCCAGGGCAATCCTCGTTCGGCGGTGGGATCACATTGGAGCAGTTCACGCCGGTGAGGTTGATGGTGCCCGATACCGCAGGCATCGCGCTCGCGTACATGGAGTACGACTGGCCCACCAGATCGAAGGTCCAGTAGTTATCCTGCGGGAAGTAGCCCGCACCGTTGTAAGTGATGGTGATGTTGTCGCCGTTGTTCGCGCTGATCAGCACCTGCTCGAACTGTCCGGTCGGCACGGTGTAAGTGGTGGGCGTTCCACCGTTGATGGTGACCGTGATCGACGAGCCGCCCCAACCGTCGCCGAAGATGTCATACATCCGCAAAGCGAAGATGCACGCAGCGTTCGGATTGAAACCAGTTTGGCAGGAAATCGTGGCTTCCCAGCCCAAGCTATTCCAGATGTCATCGCTAGTCATCGAGATGCTCAAGCAGCCGCTGGGGTGCGTGCTCGTGAACGACCCTGGATTCGCCGTGCCCGTGAAACCACCTGCGCCCAAGGTCTGGTTGCACCAACCAGCAGGCCCGCCGCAGACGGGCAATCCGTTTCCACTAAGGAACTGCGTGCCGTTAGCGTTGTTCGGCGAGACCACCGGACCATTGTAGAGGTACATGTTGTCAAAACCATTCTCCAGATTGAAAGTCGTAAAGGTGATGGTCACGGCGTCGCCGGTCGATGGGACAATATGTCTGCCACCAGGCATTCACCCCTGGCGTTCCACCGAAATTCGGTGATCCAGGCGGAATGGTAGCTCCACCGCCTGCGCAGGTGTAGGGCCAGCAGTTGTTGCCACCGAAATTGTTCGGGTTCTGGTTCACGGCGTTCGAGTAATTCCCGTTCGGCCCACCGGGGTCATAGACCGTTGTGCCGCAAATGCCGCTTGGCGGCGGTGGCGGCGGCGGCGGCGGTTGCGGCAGCCCGCATCGGATGATGGCCGACCAACCGTTTCCAAGCACGCTGAAATCCGAGGTCCAGCGGATCGTGAGGCAGCCCGTGGGATTAGTGCTCACGAAGGAGCCCGGCGCCACAGCACCACTGAACGGACCGCCGATGATTGGCGAGGCGATCGTGGGGCCATTGAACACGGTCAGGAAGTCGAAGTTGGCCTCGGTCTGGAAGGAGGTGAAGGTGAGCGTGATCACCTCGCCCGGGGTGGAGGGGCAGAAGGTGTAGGTGCTGAACTCGTTGTTCGCGTATTGGCCGGCTGGTCCAGCGCTATCGTAGAAGTTGCTGCCCGAGATCACCAGTGGCGTGCCCGCAGGTGTCGTGGTGTGGCAAGGCCCGGGTGCAGGCTGAATGGGCGGTCCGCAGCTCACGCTGATCACCCAGCCCGTGCTCACCACGCTGCCGTTCGAGGTGAAGCGGATCGTGAGGCAGCCACCAGCGGCCGAGGATACCAGGCCCGGTGGCAAGGCCCCGCCGGAATAGGTGCCCAGCACCGGCGATGCGATGGACGGGCCATTGTACACGGTGAGGAAGTCGGCATTCAGCTGCGTGCTGAAGGAGGTGAAGTCGATGGCGACCACATCACCGGGGTTCACCGGGCAGAAGGTCTGCTCGAACACCTCGTTGTTGCCATAGTTGCCCAAGGGGCCGCCGCTGTCCGCGCTGTTCAGGTCGCATCCAAAGATGGGCGCAGCCGCTGTTTGCCGCGCGCAGATGTTGAACTGGCCCACGTTGCCGGTCTGGCGCCAGACGCGCACGTACACCGTGCTGCCGGGCGTAAGGCCCGCGAAGAGCTGCTGCGGCATGGCGGCGCCGAAGGAGCTGCCGCCCACCTGGCAATTGATCGGAGGCACCAAGGAGAGGTTCGCCGGAGCGCAGCCACCGCTGGTGGTATAGAGCGCGAGCGCGCCATCGGTCATGCTCACGCCTTGGGTATTGATCTCCACCTGGCCGTTCGGTGGCACCACCACGGAATACCATACATCGTTCTGCACGGGCGCACCGCACGGAGGCACGGCCACACCGGCGGTGGTTCCAGCGCCCTCGTTGGTCGTTGGGATCAGGTTGCAGCTGAGGCTCGTGGGCAAGGGGATCGCACCGCAGGGGTCATCGTTGGGAGGCGGCAGGTTCTCCGTGGCGCAAATGCTGAAGGTGCCGCTGACGTTCGCACCCTGCGGCCACACCCGGACGTAGATCGTTTCGCCCGGAACCAAGGGGGGAGCGATGGCCGGAATCGTGGTCTGGCTGTTGATCCGGGGCATGTTGTTCGCCGGTGCGAACTGGTTGTCGTTGCACGCGATCATGGTCATGGTGCCCGTGAATCCCGGAGGATTGCACACCGATCCGCCAACGCTGAGACGGTACCAGGCCATGGCCATATCCGTGAGTGTTCCGGAGAAGGTGTTCACGGTGAAGGCGCCGGTGGCGGGCACCGTTACCGCGAACCAGACATCGTTGTTGATGGCGCCGCCGCAGCTGGGTGCGCCCACGGTTACGCCGGGAGGCGTGGTGTTGGTAGCGAATTCCGTGTTGTAGGTCTGCGGTGCGCACGCTGCCGGCGTGGGCAGGTTGAAGGCGCCGCAAGGCAGGTCATTGAACGGCGGGGTGGGCTCGAAGGCGCAGATGTTGAAGGTGCCCATGTTGCCGATGAAGCTGTTCGGCCAGAGGCGGATGTACACCGTGCTGCCGGGAACCACCAGGCCGCTCACATCCAACAGCGGTGTGGGTCCGGCGCTGCACGCCACCACGCTCCAGCTGGCCAAGGGGGCGTTGCAGGCGGGGGAATTGTAAACCGCCATGCCCAAGCTGCCGGCGCTTACCAGCGTGGTCTGGATCCGCAGGTTCCCGCTGGCGGGCACCACGGCGCTGGACCAGGTATCGCGCCCGGTAGGCCCCGCAACCCGGGATTGGGGAGGGTATGCCGCTCTCGGTGTTGCCCCAGAGGGCCGACCGCCGCTGGTAGTTGCAGGAATGGGGGCATCCGCGAAAGCGATGGCCGTGCAGGGCGTATCGTTCGGTGGAGGAGTGGGAAGGCTGCAGGTGATGTTGAGCGTGCCGCACAGTGCCGCGTTCACTACGCACGGGTTCTGGAACACCCGCACACGGTAAAGGCCATTGGTCTGCGGGCTGAAGGTGAGCGTTGCGGGGCCGTTGGGCGTGCCGCAGCCGTCGTTGTCGAAGGCGGGGCCGAAATAGCCGGCTGCGACCGCCAGGAAGGTTGTGCTGGTGATGCTCAGTGAGAAATTGTTCGCGGGGGCGCTGGTGCAGAGGCTGAAGGTGTAGAGGTTGCCGGAGCACATATAGATCTGCGAATAGTTATTGCCGCAAATCGGCACCGTGAAGGTGGCCGGGCAGACGGCGCAGGCTGAGGTGGTCGGTGTTCCGAACGAGGCGCCGAAAGGCGGATAAGCATTCGGCCAAGCTGGTGGTCCCGGAGGCACCGTTGGTGGCAGCCAGTTGCCGTTGGCCACAAGCGCGGTAGCGCCCATGCCTGTGCCCGTGCATTGTGCCTGTGCAGTTGAAGTGGGAGCGGCCATCCACGCGATGCCCAGCACAAGAGCCATGGCCAGTGGGGCCAAGCGCGTGAAGAAGGACCTGCTAAGGAGGGAGTAGGATCGGGTCATGCGGGTGAGGCTGAATGAGTTCCAGAGTCGCGTCGGAACATTCGGGGGTGAATATACCAGCAGCTTATTGTTAACAACCACTGAGCGCTACGGTCGGTTCGCGCCAATCGCATGGGAGGGCTTTGAGCGCCAACGGCCTGGAGGTGAGTCTGGTGTTCCCAGTCATGGGACGGCGCGGGCCGTTCGCGGTTGCCCAGCGGTGGATAAGTGGCCGTGGCGGCCAACCGCCTGAACAAGGTGCTGGGCCAATGGGGATGAAGGAACCAAGCGGATTCAGCCCTTTGCGCCAGGCCCGAAATGAACAAAGCCCGGCTGCAGTTGCAGCCGGGCTTTGCCGTGGATCAGGCTTGGGAGCCTACCGTTTCACGAAGCGTGCGTGGCCAAGCATGCCGCCACGCTCATCCATGAGCTCGATTAGGTAGCTGCCCGCATCCATGGTCAAGGGCAATTCCACCTGATTCATGCCGGCGGTGGTGCTGGTGCGGCCCCATGCCACGGCACGCCCGCTGGCATCCACGATCCGCCAACTGGCTTGACTTTCGTTCGGCGACTCGAAGCTGGCCCACAGGCTCTCACCGGCCGGGTTGGGGTACACCATGAGTGTGCCGCCGGCCCGCATCATCACCGATACCACGGGCGAGAGCTGGCCATCGCCGTTGGTGGCGATCTGCTCCACGCGGTAGTAATTCAGCCCGCTTACCGGCTGTTTGTCCACGAAGGCGTATGCCGACGGCGCGCTGCTGTTGCCTGCCGCCTGCACCGTGCCGATGGGGCGGAAGGCCGTGCCATCCTCCGAGCGGTCCACGCGGAAATAATCGCTGTGCTGCTCGCTGGCAGTGAGCCAGCTCACCAGAACCTCAGGGCCTTGAGCCTCGGCCTTCAGGTCCAGCCATTCCACCGGCAGCAGGTTGCAATCGAGGATCGTGTTCGGCGTGTTGTTCCAGTTCAGGGTGAACGAGAGGCCGTTCATCGAGTAGTTGTCGATGTAGAGGAGATAGGACTGGTTGGCCAGCACGGGCAGTGCGCTGGAGAACGGCGGGCCGCCAGCCGGTTCGGTGGCATTCAGCGCGGTGGTGCTCAAGCCCGTGGTATTCGCAACAGCCGACCAGTTGCATCGGATGGGCGGGGACGAAGGCGGGCAAGGCGGGGTGCCTGCGTAGGGGCCCCACAAGGCGAAGTCGTAGTCCGTGCCGGGGGTCACCGCCACGTTGAAGGCGATGGTGCCCGCAGCATTGGTGGTGAAGCGCAGCCAGACGCCCTGCCGCTCGTTGGCCAGCATGCACCCGCGGTTGGTGGGACTCAGGTCCTGGTTGTTGCCGAAGTTGCCCGGCGCGAAGGTGAAGGACTGCGCGTTGCAGATCTGCTGCGCGCCGATGCAGTCCGAGATGGGCGCTGGTGGCACGTTACAGGTGCTGTTCACCGTGAACACATGGTTCAGGCCGCTGGCCGGCGGGTTGGAACTGGCGAACATGGTGAAGCCGTTGTTCGCGAGCAGGCTGAAGGACACCTGGTTCTGGAAGCCGCCCGCAGGCGTGTAGGAAATGGTGACGTTCGCACCGAGCGGCGCGCTGAACACCACGGTGCTCAGAGAGCCGAAGACGGTAAAGTTGGTACAACTGGCGTTGATGCAGAGCGTCACGAAGCCGCCATTCCAGCCATCACCGGCGCTGTCCTGCAAGCGCAGCGTGTAGGAGCAGGGCGGAGGGGTGGCCGGGTTGCGGGCACAGAGCAGGAAGTTGCCGTCGTTGCCGGACTGGCGCCAGACGCGGATGTATACCGTTGCGCCCGGCGTAAGGCCCGTGACCGTGCTGGTGGGCATGGCGGCGCCGTTGGTGCTTCCACCCACTGAGCAGCCGCCATTGCCGGCCGGGACCTGCGTCAGGCTGAGGTTGTTGCCGCCGCAGGTGCCGGTGGCCGTGTACACCGCATAGCCGCCATCGGTCAGCTGCATGTCATCGGTGTCGAGCACCAATTGGCCGCTGGCGGGAACGGTGGCGGTGAACCACACGTCGCTGTTGTAGGGGCCGCCATTGCAGCTCGGGTTCGGGATGCTGAGCACGCTGGGTGCGGTGCCGCCTGTGATGGTGGCGAACTGCGTGGAGAAGGGCGCTTGGAAGTAGCAGCCGTTGTTCACCTGGAGCGCGATTGCGCCGCACGGATTGTCGTTCGGCGGCGGCACGTTCTGCACCGCGCAGATGCTGGCTGTGCCGAACGCGGTGGTCTTGTTCCACATCCGGATGTAGTAGGTCACGCCCGGTGTTCCGCCGATCGTCAGGTTGGGCATGGGGTTCGCCCCGAAGTTGTCGTTGCAGCCCACTTCAGCGAGTGTCACCGCGCCTTGCGTGGCGCAATTGGTGGTCATCGTGCCGGCGGTGACGGTGTATACCGTCATGGCCATGTCGCTGAGCGTGCCGGCCTGGGTGTTGATCGTCATCGATCCCGTGGCGGGCATCACCGCTGCGAACCAGACATCGCCGCCGGCCACCGGGGTGCCGCAGCTTGGAGCGGGAGCGGTGTAGAGCGGGGGCAGCGCAGTTGCGTTCTGCGTGCTGAATGGCGTAAGACCACAAGACGTGGGCACAGGCAAGGCATAGGGTCCGGTGGCTCCGCACGGGCTGTCGTTGGGCGGAGGGATGGGCTCATAGGCGCAAAGCTGGAAGCTGCCCATGTTGGGGGCGCCGGTCTGCGGCCATACACGGATATAGACCGTGGTGCCGCCCACGAGGCCGCTCAGCGAGACGAAGTCGTTGCAGTTGCAGCTGTTCGCCACGATGGTGAGGGCGCCCGGCACGCCGGTGTACACGGCGAAGGCCAGGTTGTTGGCGCTGATCTCCTGCAGGATCACCGAGAGGTTGCCGCTGGCCGGAACACCCACGCTGTACCACACATCGTAGCCGCTGAAGGAACCCGATGCCGTGGCGCAGCCTCCTGCGGTGCAACCGCTGGGCGTGCCTGCCGATTGCGTGGCCCAGGCTACGGTGCCACTCACCATGGTGCACGTGGTGGGCGCCGGCGAACCCAGGTTGGTGGCATTCGCGGGCTCATCATTCAAAGGCGGAGGTGGAACCGGGTTGCAGGCGATCTGCACCGTGCCGCATTGCCCGCCGTTCACCGTGCAGGTGTTGTTCCAGAGGCGGATCCGGTAATTGCCCGTGACCGACGGTGTATAGGTCAGCGTGGCATGGCCTCCGGAGGTGCCGCAGCCGTCATCGTTCCAGGAGGGTGGTGTGTTCGTGGCCAGCGCCGTGCCCGCAACCGTGGTGACGGCCAGCACCGAATTCCACGCCGTGGCGGCCCCGCACATCGAAATCGTGTACACGTTGCCCACGCACATCTGGTAGGTGATGTATTGGTCGGAGCACATGTTCGCGCTGAACACGGCCGGGCAAACGGAGCAGGCCGCGCTGTTGGTGCCAGTGCCGGGAGAGATCGGGTTGTTGGGCGGGGAGCTACTCGCATATGGCGTCCCCGTGAAATAGGTATGCGGCACATTGGTGCCCGTGGTGGTGGCATTGTTGCTCAAGGTGAGCGTGGTGCCGACGATCGCGGTGATCGTGGTGCCGATCGGGATGTTGGGGCCGTATACGAGCATGCCCACAGCCAGGCCTGCGGCAGAACTGACCGTTGCTGTTGCGCTGCCAGCGGTAGTGGTGGTGGTCACACTGCCAGCAGGTGAACCGGCAGCGTAGGTGTGGAGCACATTGGTACCGGTCCCGCTGGCGTTGTTGCTCAAGGTGAGCGTGGTGCCAGCAATACCAAGAATCGTGGTGCCCGGCGGGATGTTCGGGCCCGTTACATGGCCATGCCCACCGCCAAGCCAGCAGCAGAGAGGACCGTGACCGTTGGGCTGCCAGCCGTGGAGGTGGTGGCCACATTGCCGCTCGTCGTGGGTGGCAACGCCGGTGCATTCCAAGCGCTCACAAGAGACTGTCCAGCCTGCGTAGTGAACGTGGTGAGGCAAGGCGGCTGCGCATGCAGCGAGAACCCGATCAGGCCGGCGCAGAGCGCGAGTGCGTAATGCTTCATCATGGTGCCTGATTAACGATGGTGGATCGGGGTGGTGCTGAGGGGCGCTTCGGGATGCAGGGCATTCCATTGCTCCACGGCGGCGCGGTAGCGGGCCATGTCGGCAGGCTCATCGCCGGTGGGCTGGAACACGGGCACCGCTGGCTGGTTGTTGATCCCGAGTTCATCGGCCGTGCGGGTGCCGGGCAGCAGCACGATGCCGCGCGCTTGGATCACTGCGCGGTAATGGGCTTCGGGCTGCAGGGTGCTGCTCTTCAATTGCAGGATCCGCCTATCGTCGGAGTGGAAGATCTCCGCGTTGGCATCAACACTGGCCAGCGCCTCGGTGAGGTGCTTCAACTGCGCCACAGGCACGGGTTGGGCGGCCTCGAAATAGTGGAACTGGGACTGCTGGGCGCGCGCGTTGATCACGAGGATCACGAACGCAACAAGCGCGGGGTATCGAAGCTTCATGCGTGAACAGGATTTTTCGGCGCTGCCAAATTAGACGAAACTGACTTCCAAGGGAATAGGAGGGTTGAACAGGTTGTTAACCAAGATCCATGAATCGACGTGCCATTCGCCCTGACACCCGAAGACGGATGCACGGGTAATGGTTGCTTAGCCGCGTTCAACGGGCAATGGCCAGCCGAAGATGCTCCGGGGCCCCCCCTTCGGGCTGAATGCGCACCAGATAGTGGCCTTCGGCCAATCCAGCCAGCGGCAGTTCCAAGGAATTCCATCCGAGATTCACGTTGGCCCGCAGCTGTTGGCGCACACGCCCGGTGCCATCGAAAAGCTCGATCAGCAGCGCGCCCTCTGCCTTGCCTTCGAAGCGGATCGTGGCCAGATCCTGCGTCGGATTCGGGCTGATCACGGGCTCGGCGATGAGTTGGCCATGCAGCACATCCACCGTGCGGGAATACTCCCAGCGCCGCCGCTGTCCTGCACTTTCAACCGGTAGCGGTTCAGGCCCACGCGCGGGTTGGGATCCAGGAATTCGTACCGCTTCGTCAGGCCAGGTCCACCCACGGCATTCACCGAACCGATGGCCACGAAGGAGTCGTCGCCCGCATCGGCACGCTCCACGCCGAAGGTGGCTGTGCCATGCTCTTCCAAGGTGGTCCAGCCCAGAAGGACCTGGTTGCTGGCGCTATGCGCTTCAGGTCCCACGAGTGAAGCGTTGAGGATATTGCAATCCAAGGAGGCGCCGCCCTGCAGGTTCCAAGCGAGGCTGAATTCCAAGCCGCTCTGGCTCCAGTTGCTGATGTAGAGCAGGTACACCTGGCCCACGGTCACATCGAGGTAGCGGACCCACTTGTCGCCGGCGGCGCCTTCGGTAAGGTCGCTGGCGGTGAAGTTCAATCCGGTGGTTCCGCTGGGTGCGGCATAAGAGCAGCGCAGCGGCGCAGAAAGCGGTGGGCAAATGGAGCTCGGGGTGCTGCCGGGAGGGAAGGGGCCCCAGATGGCGAAGTCATAATCGTCGGCCGGGTCCGCTGGGTTGATGTCGAATGCCACCTGGCCGCTCGCGCTGATGGTGGAGTTTTACCAGGTCCCTTGCCGTTCGTTGTTGGCAAGGCAGCCGGCAGTGGACAGGTTCAGATCAGCGACCTGCCCCGTGTTGTTGGTGGTGTTGTTGAAGCTCTGCCCGTTGCAGATGGTGATGCTGCCGATGCAGTCCTCCGGAGGCGCTGGAGGCGGCACGCAGGTCAATGTTCCGGCGAACACGGTACCAGCGGCTGGCGGGGTCCCGGACGAGAAAACCGCGCCTCCACCCAAGGTCAGGCTGTAGCTGTTCTCCCCCTGCCAGGGTCCCGCGTTGCTGTAGGTAAGCACGATGCTGTTGCCCGGCATCACGGGCAGGGCCACCGAATTGTTCGTGCCGGTTACCGTGTAGTACTGGAACGGGCCACCGTTGATGCTCACGCCGACACTCGATGCCCCCCAGCCATCGCCGAAGGAGTCGAACATGTTGAGCATGTAGATGCACCCGCCGGGCGGCGGTACCACCGGGGTGGAGCAGTTGACCGTCAAGGTCGCGCAGGAACTCAGGTTCGCGCAGGGGAAAGCATCGATCAGCACGCGCAGTTGCCCCGTGAAGGTGGCGACCCAGGTAATACTGGACTGAAGGCCGCATGCATCGTCATTGAAGCCGAGCGAGCCCCCACCCGCGTTATTGTACAGGGTGATCTGCGTATCCCACAGCGTGGTGCCGCACGTGCTGAAGGTGTAGGTGTTGCCGGCCACCACGTTGATGAGCTGGTACTCACCGCCAAACAGGCAAGTGCTGGCCACGGTTGATCCCGGGCAGGTCGGGGTGGTGGTCTGCCAATAGGTGTTGTCGTTCGGGCACTGTCCGTGGGACCAGGACCGCTTAAGCGAGCAGGGCGGAAGCGAGAGCGAGGCGTGCGTAGTGTCGAACCATGTCTGCTCGGGATTAACGTTGTGGTGAATCGCCGATCATCTGCTGGTACTGCTGCGGATGCACAGCGATCCAGGCCTCCTTGGCAATCGTGTACCGCAGGTCGTCGCCAGCGGGATCGCCGGTATCCACGCGGGTGGGGAAACCCTGCGCGGTGGCTCCCACGGCCGGTTGGAATTGCCTTGCACCGGCATTGAGCGCGCGCAGGATCCGTTCGTACGGGATGGACGCATCGATCCGCACTTTCAGGAATTCGGCGTCGGAGGAAAGCAACGCCTGTGCATCCAAGCCATTCAGGTTCTCGGCGGCGTGCTTGAAGGTGATGCCATCCAGGAGGCCATCGCAGCGGAAATGGTACACGGCCTGCGCCTGCGCCCATGCGCCATGGGCCAAGGCCGTGAACGCGATGGCCATGCAGGACATCCGCAACAGACGTGATCCGGATTCGGTAAGCTTCAGCTTCATGGCCTTGTGATCCGTTTAGATGGAAGACGCTTTCCGAACCGCCAAGTTGTCTCAACCCCGCCGCGTCACGGACGAAAGTAGTCGCTGGGCGCGAACGGGCAACATTCCAGCCGGTGTCAGAATTCAACAAGGCCGGGTCTTTGGCCCGGCCTTGCTTGAGAATGGTTCGGATGCTCGCTCAGCGGACAACGAATCTTCCGATGTTCTGCGATCGGCCTTCGCCGAACGATGCGATGAGCACGTAATGCCCGCTTTCGAGGCCGTTCAGCGGCATGGTCACGGTTTGCTGACCTGCAGCCACGGTTGATCGGTGCTCTCCGACGAGCCGGCCGCTCGCGTCGAGCACGCGCAGGTAGGCGAGCATCTCCGCATCGGCGTCGATCACCACGCTAATCTGGTCCTCGGCCGGGTTCGGGAAGAGGCCGCCGACGAATGATCCATAGCGGTTGGCCACGGCCACCACTTCGCTCAGTTCGTCGCTGCCATCGAGGTCGATCATCTTCAGCCGGTAGTAGTTGAATCCGGGCAGCGGTTGCGCATCCAGGAATTCGTAGGCGGTGGTGCTGGTTGAGTTTCCCGCAGCGGCCACTTGCCCGATCTGCTGGAATGCACCGGTCTCGTCCTGCCGCTCCACCGCGAAGAAGGCGGTGTTGGTCTCGGTGGCGGTATTCCACTCCAAGCGGATGCCCTCGGGAACCGGAGCGCCGTTGAGGCTGATGAGCTGCACCGGGAGCAGGTTGCAGTCGAGGCTGGCCCCATCGGTGAGCTGCCAGGTGAGGTCGAAGGCCAGGCCGCTCTGGCTCCAATTGCTGATGTAGAGCAGGTAGTATTCGTCGGTGCTCACGGGCATCAAGGTGGACCACTTGAATCCGGATGCATTCTCTGATGGATTGGTACCTGCGGAGGAGAGGCCGGTATCACCGGGATCCCCGCTGTAATTGCAGCGCAGCGGCGCCGCCATGGGCGGGCAGCTCAGCGATGCGAAGGGTCCCCAAATAGCGAAGTCGTAATCGTCGGCCGGGTTGTTCGGCGAGATCGTGAACCCGAGCGTGCCGCCCGCGGAAGGCGAGAAGCTGTACCAGGAGCCTTGTCGCTCATTCGAGCCGAGGCAGCCGCGTGAGTGCAGATGCAGGTCGGCCGTGAGTCCGGTGCTCGTGGGGTTGTCACTGACCTGCTGGGCGCCGCAGATGGCCGTGCGCCCGTAGCAGTCGCTCGTGGTAGGCGCGGCGGATTGGCAATCGACGGTGCCCACGTAGCGAAGGCCGGTGCCTGGTGTTGGGCCATCGGAGTAGACAGGGCCGTAGATCAATTGCAGCACATACCGGATCTCGCCCTGGTTCCCACCGACTGAATTGTACGTGAGTTGGATCGATTGGCCGATGGAAGCCGTGATGTAGGCCACCTCGCGATCGGCGTTGGTGTTGGTGTAGCTCACCGCTGGTCCGGCGCCGATCTGGATGCTCACGTTGCTGCCGCCCCAGCCATCGCCCTGCGAATCGTACATGTGCAAGGCATAGGTGCAATCCCCGGTCGCTGGAGCGGTATTCAGGCACAGATTGAAGGTCCCGCTGTTCCCGTTGTTGCCCCAGACGCGCAAGTAGTAGGTGGTTCCTGCTATCAGTTCCAGGGGGGTGTAGGAAAGGAAGGGCATGTTGCCCGTCCCGCTCGTGTTGTCGCAGGAGATCAGCGTGAAGGTGCCATTGCATGCCGTGGCTTGATAGAGCGCCATGGCTGCGTTGGTCAGGCTCCCGGCCGTGGTGCGGATCGCGACCAATCCAGAGGCCGGCGCCACGAAGCTGAACCAGATGTCGCCGCCGGAATAGGTGCTGCAACCGGGAGTGGGGATGCCGGCCGTCGCGCTGGCGTTCACGTTGGAATACGTGGTGTAAGAGCAGGTTGAGCCCAACGAGATGGAGATCGCTCCGCAGGGATCATCATTGACTGGTGGAGACCACACGCAAATGTTGAAGGTGCCACTGGCTCCGCTCTCGCCCCACATGCGCACGTAATAGGTCTGGCCCGGGTTAAGGCCGGTGCGATTGATCTCGCTCATGCTGCTCGGGCCATCATCGGCATCGCATTCGATCAACGTGAACGAGCCGTTGCATGCGGTCGCGCTGTACAGGGCCATGCCCGAGTTGGTCAGCGTTCCCGCAGTGGTCTCGATATTGGCGATGCCGTTGGATGGCGCCACGAAGGAGTACCAAACGTCATTTCCGGTGAAGTTGGCGCACCCCGGAGCCGGGATGCCGGCGGTGGCCGTGCTGTTGCTGTTGTTGGTGGCGGTGAGGGTGCAGCTCTGACCCACGGTGAGGGCCGTTGCCGCGCATGGCTCGTCGTTCGCTGGCGGCACAGGGCTCCAGATGCAGATGCGACCATCCATGCCGCTGTTGTCGTTGTGGCGCTGGATCCGGATCATGTAGTTCGTGCCGGGCGTGGTGGCCAGGCCGGTGATCACCGCGTTGTTTCCGTTGCCACCGGAATTCACGCAAGCGACCTGCGTGAGGCCAGCAGTGCAGGTCCCCGTGTACACGTGCATGATCGGCCGGTGGTTGTTGTCCGGGTCGAATGTGATGTTCGTGGTTGCGTAGGTGGCCGTGAACCAGCCCCATGCATCATCGTAGTTGCCTCCGGTGCAACCGGATGCCGTGTAGGTGGCGGAGAAGGATCCCGGCTTATTGAAGTCGTTGAAGGTGCAGGATGTGCCTACCGGGTACTCATTCCCGGCGTTATAGCCGCAGGCGTCCGTTGCGGTTTGCGCGCCGCTTGTGGCTGACACGGCGAAGGCCAGGCCGATGAGGGCTCCGCGCAGCACTGTGGGTCGTGTGATCGAGGTGCTCATTGGTTCTCGGTCTTGGGATCGATTCGGTTCGAGCGAGGGGCGAGGCCTACGCCCATGCCCGCCGCGAGGTTGATCACCTGTGCCGGATCGATCGGCTGGTAGGCCAGGATCTTCATCAGCCGCGATGGCCTGTCGATGCTCACCTTCATGCGCGGGTCGAAGCCCGAGACGGCCTCCGTGAAGAGCTTCTCATCATACGCGCTCAGCGCAGTGGTGAGGCTGAACTGGTAGCGGTGCTCCTCTTCGATGATCGGGGTGCTTCCCTGCGCCTTGGCGTTGGCAGAGATCAAGAGGGCGAACGCCATCGGCGCCAGCCCTTTCCAAGGGTTCCATGTGCTCATCTCGGTCCGTTTTGGGCCTGGCGGAGTAGGCCAAGCCGGGCCGCTTCAACGGATCCGACGAAATGCGGTTACAGACAGACCAACGGATTGCGCAAGGAAATGCCGACCGGATTGGATCGGCTACCTCGATTCAACCACCGCCGCATTGGCTGGTGCAAGACGGCCGGGGTATACGGCCAATGCTTCGCGCAGGCATTCCACGGCCAGTTTCAGCTGTGGCTGTTCCAGCACGTAAGCCAATCGCACCTGCGTGCGCCCAGTGGCCGGCTCGGCGTAGAAGCCGGTGGCCGGGGCCATCATCACGGTGTGACCTTCATGGCTGAAGGATTCGAGCAGCCATTGGCAGAAGGCATCACTGTCGTCGATGGGGAGTTCGGCCACGCAATAGAATGCTCCCTTCGGCTTGGCGCAGATGACGCCCGGGATGGTGTTGAGGCCATCGACCAGGATGTCGCGCCGCTGCACGTACTCGGCCACCACGTCATCGAAATACTGTTTCGGCGTGCGCAGCGCTGCTTCACTGGCCAATTGCCCGAAGGTGGGCGGGCTCAAGCGGGCCTGCGCGAATTTCATCGCGGTCTGCAGCAGCTCGGTGTTGCGCGTGATGAAGGCGCCCACGCGCGCGCCGCACATGCTGTAACGCTTGCTCACGCTGTCGATGAGCACCGCGTGCTGATCGAGGCCATCGAGGGCGAGCGCGCTCACGTGGACGGCGCCATCGTAGCAGAACTCGCGGTACACCTCGTCGGCGAAGAGGAAGAGGTCGTGCTTGAGCACGATGCTCCGCAGGGTCTCGAGCTCGGCCCGGCTGTAGAGGTAGCCGGTGGGATTGCCCGGATTGCAGATCAGGATGCCCTTGGTGCGCGGGGTGATCAGCGCCTCGAAGGCCTGGATCGGCGGCAGCGCGAAGCCATCGGCAATGGTGCATCGCACAGGAACGACCTTCACGCCTGCGCTCACCGCGAAGCTGTTGTAGTTGGCGTAGTAGGGCTCGGGGATGATCACCTCGTCGCCCGGCTCGAAGCAGCTCATCATGCCGAAGAGCAGCGCTTCACTGCCGCCATTGGTCACGATGATCTGCTCGTGCGTGATCGCGATGCCGTGCTCGGCGTAGTAGGCCGCCAGTCCTTTCCGATAGCTCTCGAATCCGGCGCTGTGGCTGTACTCGATCACCTTGCGGTCCAGCTTGCGCATGGCATCCAGGGCCACATCCGGCGTTGCGATATCGGGCTGCCCGATGTTGAGGTGGATGACCTGGACGCCGCGCTTCTTGGCCGCCTCGGCGTAGGGCACGAGCTTGCGGATGGGGGAGGGCGGCATCAATCGGCCTTTGGACGAAATGGCGGGCATGGGCGTGGCGTTGGTTGCGCGGGCGAAGTTCGTCATGCGCCGCAAAGCACGAGGCCCCTCCTTGCGGAAGGGCCTCGCCTTGCTGATGGATCGGACTCAGTGCGGCGTTGCACCGTCCTCCGCGCCGCCCGAGACCATGCCTTTCACGCGCACGATCTTATCGGGTTCGTTCACGGCGTTGCTGGTGATGGTGACGCTCTTGTTGATCGGCCCGGTGCGCTTGGTGTCGTAGCGCACGGATACCGTGCTCTTCTGCCCCGGAGGGATCGGCGTGGTGTCGCACTTGGGGACCGTGCAGCCGCAGGAGCCCTTGCAGTTGGTGATGATCAGTGGGGCATCGCCCGTATTGGTCACCACGAACGAGCATTCGCCGTTGGCGCCTTGCGCGATGGTGCCGTAGTCATGCACTTCCTTGTCCACTTGGATCATGGGCCCGTTCTGGGCGATCGCCGTGGCGCCCAGCATGGCTGCGAAGGCGAGGGTCAGGAGCTTCATCATGGGTGCGGGCGTGCTTGCGGATCAATGCTTCTCGACAGGCGCCATCGGGCTGGCCTCCTTCACCGGCGAGGTGGGCGACGCTGCAGTGGCCTCCACCGTGCCACGGATCGTCACGATCTTGCTCGGGGCATTGGTGGCGTTGCTGGTGATGGTGACGCTCTTGTTGATGGGCCCTTGGCGGTTGGTGTCGTACTTCACCGTGATGGTGCTCTTCTCACCGGGCTTGATGGGGGCCGTCTCGCACTTAGGCACCGTGCAACCGCAGCTGCCTTGGCACTGGGTGATGATCAAGGGCGCATCGCCGGTGTTGGTCACGGTGAACTCGCAGGTGCCATTGGCGCCTTGCGGGATGGTGCCGTAGTCGTGGCTTTCCTTGTCCAGGCTGATCATGGGGCCGCTGCCGCCAACAGGCTTGGCATTGGGTTGCGCTGCTGCAGTGAGCACTGCGAGGCCGAATCCGAGAGAGAGTAGGAGCTGCTTCATCGGGTTGAAAGATGTTTTGTTTCGACGTTGGTACGCCAAAAGTGAGGGGCCTTTCCCGACCTTCTTCCTGCTTAACAGGACATTAACAGCGCACGCATCGGCACCGGCTCAGCGCACCTTCAGCAGGTTTCGCACTTGCTGGTTCCCTTCGTTCTGCAATCGCGCGTAATACACGCCGGCCGGCATGTCGCCCAGGTCCACGTCGATGCGGTAGCTGCCTTGGGGCATGAGCTGGTTCATCACGGTCTGCACCACCTGGCCTTGCTCATTGAAGACCTGGATCATGACCCGGCCGCCGTTGCTCACGTAATCGAGCGTGGTGCGCTCGGTGAAGGGATTCGGATAGGCGTTCAGCAGTTGATCACCGGCGCGCTGGTTGGCTTCATGCACGCTGGTGCCCAAGCACCCATCGGGATCGATCAACGCCAAGGGCTGGTAGGTGTTGAGCAGCACCGCGTCGATATCATTCGGCTCCAGGCAGAACCAGTCCTTGAGCACGCTCGCATACACGCTGCGGAAGTCGTACTGCATGGCTAGGTTGGTCTGGTAAGTCGCGTTGCTGGGGATCTCCGGATTGGTGCCCAGCATGCCCGGGAGCACCTTGGTGCCGAAGAGGAACATGGGTTGCGTGCTGCCGTGGTCCGTACCGAGCGAGGCGTTGTCCACGATGCGGCGGCCGAACTCACTGAAGGTCATTCCCAGCACGCGGTCCTCGAGGCCCAACAGGCCGAGGTCGTCCTGGAAGGCGTGGATCGAATCGCTCAGGCCTTGGAGCAGATCCGCGTGATTGCCGATGCTATGGTCATCCTGCTCCACTTGCTGGGCATGGGTGTCGAACCCGCCGAGGCTCACCCAGTGATCTTGGTCTTCAATCCGCCGCGATCAGCTTGGCTACCACTTTAAGCGCTTGTGCGAGCCGCGCGCCGGGCGCATTCCCGGTCGGGTACAAGGTGCTCTGCACGCAGTTCGCCGAAGCCGCGGCTTCGATCACATCGCCATAGAGGTCCGTTTGGCGCTGCACCTGGCGAACGAAGTCGAGCTTGCCGCCATTGCACGCTGCGCTTGGCGGGTCCTGGTAGATGTAATTGGTGAGGTTGAGCGGGTCATCGGTGCTATTGATGGAGACGCCCATGCTCAAGCCTTGGAATTGCAGGCCGAGGCCAACTGCTCCGCCCACCCGGATCGCGAGCGGATCGGGCATGTCGTCGTTGGGATAGCCTGCGGGATAGTTGGGATACTCCTGGTTCAGGTAGCGGCCGGTCCACCCGGAGTTCAGCAATTGATCGGCATTCGCGCCGGTCTCATAGATGTCGGTCGCGCGGAAGTGCGAGAAGTTCGGTTCTGGATAGCCCACGCCCTGCACGATGGCGAGCTTTCCATCCTGCCAGAGGTCCTGCATGCCGGTCATGGCGGGGTGCAGGCCCGTGCCGCCGAGACCGGCCAGTGGCAGCACCTGCGGTTGCGGGATCAGCACGTAAGGGCGCTTCACGGAGAGCACGCTGTACTGGTCGAGCGGGATCACGGTGTTGAGGCCATCGTTGCCGCCGAAGAGCTGGATGATCACCAGCACGCGATCGTCGGCTGCGCGGTTCTTCCAGAGGGCCTGCATCAAGGGGCTGCTGAAGCCCTGCACGGTGAAGCCTCCTACGGTGGCTGCAGAAGATGTGCGGAGGAATTGCCTGCGGTTCATGGTGGTGAGTGTTGAGGCGGTTCAGTGTTTCTCGGCGGCCTTGGCCATGTCGAGGAAGAGGCGCTGCAGCAGGCGTAGGCACGAGCTGCGCGGTCAGGTCCGTGGTGTTCGGGTCGTGCACGTACAGCGGCCCAAGCCTCGGTCCAGTAGCTGTCGCTTAACTGGCCGAGCAGCAGGTAGCTGGTCTTCAACTGGGTTCGCACGCTGTGAACTCACAGGTGTGGCGAACAGCAGTTCCGCCGCTTCCACCACCAAGGTGTTCGGGTCGAGCGGGTTCTGGAATTGCCCCACCAACGAAAGCGAAGTCCACCTTGAACTGGAGGTTCCTGCTCTGCGGCTCGTAGGTGCTTGGGCGTGGAGAAGCCGGCGTACAGATGATATCTTGGATCTGAGTTTGCGTGCCGGGTAGGTGGCGGTCGAGCCAGAGGTCGTCGTAGGGCGGGAACTGGTAGGCGGCCGGCCAGCCCGCTACGTTGGGCGGGTGCAGCCATGGCCGCAGTAGGCCATCAGGTAATGCGACATCGCGCCACACCAGGTGCTGCGCCTCGAGCTGCTGGGGCGTGGGCATGGGCACCTCGAGCTTGCGCACCGTGCCCACCACCCAATCCGCGGGGCTCATGATCATGCAGGCCCTGCACGTTCGCGCTGAAGAAGTGGTCGCTGGTGAGCAGGGCCTGCATCACGATGCGCATCTGATCGGGAGCCGCCGCGTTATCGCGGAAGATCTCCGCCAACGGTTCGATCACATTGGTCTCAGCGGAAGCGTCGATCTCGCCATGCACGAAGAAGCGATAGACCTCGCGGCAGATGAACTTCGAAACCTCCTCCTTCGCCAGGATCATGTCCAGCAAGGCGTTCAGTTCGGTTTCGCCGCCCGCTTGGCCAGTTTGGCCCTGGATCACGGTGTTATTGAAGAACGCGCTGAACTGCTTGTCGTCCGTGACATGCTGACTGGGCCGGTAGGCCACGTAAGGCAGCACGATATCGCCCAAGGCATCCGTTTCGCGCACCGTCCAGCCTGTGAGCACGCGCGCGGCGGCCTGCACGTCCTCTTCGGTATAACCGCTGCCTTCGCCCAACGTGAAGAGCTCCATCAGCTCGCGGGCATAGTTCTCGTCCGGCGCAGCCGCAGTGTTCAGGTATCCGTTCAAGTACACCAGCATCGCGCCGTCGATCGAGATGTCGTGGATCAGCGTGCGGAAATTCCCCAGGCATTGCGTGCGCAGCAGCTGGTCGTACACATAGGTGAGCCGCGGATTGAAGATCGCTCCGAACTCCGTGGGCAGGTGGTTGTGCCAGAAAGCGTCATGCGCTCCCGGATGTTGCGCTGTTGCTCCACCATGAGGCCGGTGCGCCACCACAGGAAACTCTCGAGCCTTGCACCGGTCAACTCGGTGAGTTCAGTGTCATTGGCGCTAGCGGATGGTATCCACCCAGGTCTGGCCGAATGCCACCTGCGGGTCAAGGGCGTTGGGATCGGGGTTCCCGCCATTCAACGCCCAATAGGCCTTGGTGGGTGGCGTGGTGTCGTTGGTCACGGTGAGCAGCGCGTCCACCACCTGGCTCAGGCCCTGCCCTTGGAAGTGCGCGAGATCGGCGTTGGAGCAACCGAAAAGCGTGCGGCGGAGCAAGTGCTGCAGCTGCGGGCGGCCGAAGGGGCCGGGTACGGAGTCAGTGGCATGCGGGGAAAGATTGATGCGTGACGCTCGAAGTCAGGGGAAAGTTGATCGGCCCCTGCCTTTTTCCTAGAAGTTTTGGACCAGTTCTCACCAATGCGATGGTGAAGGCCTTGATCACCACGACGGAAGCCCCGCATTCAAGGATGGTGCCCACCTTCGCGCCGGAAAAGATCCGCCTCGACCACTCGGTCCTTTCCTCTTTCAATTCTCCGCTTTCCCATGAAGCTCATCTCCTTCAACGTGAATGGCATCCGTGCCAGCGTGGGCAAGGGCCTGCACGACACCCTGCGAGCTCTCGATGCCGACATTGTCTGCTTGCAGGAAACCAAGGCCACGCCGGACCAGGTAGCCACCGCGCTCAAGGACGCCGACGGCTATCACGTGAACGCCTATGGAGCTGAGAAGCTCGGGTACAGCGGCACGGCCATCGCCAGCAAGGAGAAGCCCGCCAAGGTGGACTTCGGCATCGGAATGAAAGGGCACGATGATGAAGGCCGCGTGGTAACCTGCACCTTCAAGGACCATGTGGTGGTCTGCGTCTACACGCCCAACAGCGGCGAGGGCATGAAACGACTCGGCTATCGCGCCGAATGGGATGCGGCATTCCGCGCGTATGTGAGCAAGCTGGCGAAAGGCAAGTTGCCGGTGATCATCACCGGCGACCTGAATGTGGCGCACCGGCCCATCGACCTCGCGCGGCCCAAGGAGAACTACAACAAGACCAGCGGCTACACGCAGCAGGAGATCGACGGCATGGACGCGCTGCCTGCGGCAGGCTTCGTGGACACCTTCCGGCATTTCCATCCGGACGCGGTGAAGTACAGCTGGTGGAGCCAGCGCTTCGGCGCGCGCGCCAAGAACGTGGGCTGGCGCATCGATTACGTGCTGGTGAGCAAGGGCTTCGAGAAGAAGGTGAAAGACGCCTTCATCCTCAACGAGGTGATTGGCAGCGATCATTGCCCGGTCGGGATCGTGTGGTGAAGCCCATCGGGGAGCCATCTTCGCCGCCGTGACGCGCCAGCAGCTCATCAGCACCATCAAGCGGAAGCGCAGCCTGCTCTGTGTGGGCCTCGATACCGAAGCGCACCTGGTGCCCGAGCACTTCCGCGCCGAGAGCCATCCGGTGCGCGCCTTCAACGAGGCCATCGTGGAGGTCACGCACGACCTCGCCGTGGCTTACAAGCTCAACCTCGCCTTCTACGAAGCGCTCGGCGATCAGGGCTGGCTCGACCTCGAGGCCACCATCGGCTACATCCGCAGCAAGGGCGATTGCTTCATCATCGCCGATGCCAAGCGCGGCGACATCGGCAACACCGCACGCAAGTACGCCGAGGCCTTCTTCGATGTGCTCGATGTGGATGCCGTCACGCTCTCACCCTACATGGGCCGAGACAGCATCGAGCCCTTCCTGCACCGCCGCGGCAAATGGGCCATCGTGCTCGGCATCACCAGCAACGCGGGCGCAGACGATTTCCAGTTCATCGCCGATGCGAATGGCCAGCGGCTCTTCGAAGCGGTGATCGCAAAGTGCGCGACATGGGGAAGCCGCGATGAGCTCATGTTCGTCACTGGCGCCACGCGTCCCGAAGTGCTGCAACAAGCACGCGCTCTTGCGCCCGATCACTTCTTCCTCGTGCCCGGCGTGGGCGCGCAGGGCGGCGACCTGAATGCCGTGCTCGATGCAGGCATGACGCGTGACGGCGGACTGCTCATCAACAGCAGCCGCGGTGTGCTGTATGCCGGTGCGGGCGAAGAGGCCATCCCCATGGCACGCAAGGCGGCGATGCAGATGCAGCAGGCTATGGCGGGGAGGATGCGGTGGTGAGGTGATAGTCCCGCTTCCTACTTTCACCATGTGGATCTCGCGTCGCTAGGCTCATCCATCCTCCTCGATCCCGCCTTCCCTTACGGCGAGGACCTGCTCCAATTCATTTGGGAGCAAGGGCTGTATGAGCGTCGCGGGTTAAGCACTACGGATGGGCGCGCGGTGGAGGTGGTGAAGGCGGGCCGCATCCAGGGCGACAGCGGGCCCGACCTGGCCGATGCGCAGGTGCGCATCGATGAGCAGCTCTGGGCAGGCACGGTGGAGGTTCATCTGCGATCGAGCGAGTGGAAGGCGCATGGCCACCACCACGACCCGGCCTATGAGAATGTGGTGCTGCATGTGGTGTATGAGCACGATGCCGAGGCTTGCACGGTGAGCGGCCGCACCTTGCCCACCGTTGAGTTGATGCCGCGCGTCTCCACGGAGAGCATCGGTCTGTACCAAGCGCTCATGCGCAGCAGGGGCTTCGTGCCGTGCGCTGCGCAATTGCACCGGGCTGATCCTTTGCGCACCAGCGCCTGGCTCGAGCGCGTGCTCGTGGAACGGCTCGAGCGCAAGATGGCGCATGTGGATTCGCTTTTCCGCGAATTGAACGGCGACGCGTCGGAGACGCTCTACCATCTGCTCGCACGCGGCTTCGGATTGAAGGTGAATGCCGAGCCCTTCGGCATGCTGGCGCGCGCGCTGCCGCTGCGCGTGCTGCACAAGTACCGCGATGATGCGCTGCGCACCGACGCGCTGCTCTTCGGACAGGCGGGCCTGCTGCAAGTCGATTTCGTGGACGAGCACCCGCGCCTGCTGCAACGCGAGCATGCGCTGCTCGCCCGCATGCACGCGCTCCATCCGGCTCCGCTCGCTGCCTGGAAGTTCGCGCGCATGCGACCGATCAATCTGCCCACCATCCGCATGGTGCAGTTCGCGCGCTTGATCATGCGCTGCGATGGCGACCTGAGCCCGCTGATCGCATCAGACGATCCTGCTGTGATCCGCGAGCTGCTCGATGTGGAGGCCGATGGGTATTGGACCGATCATTGGGTCTTCGACAAGCCGAGCGCACCGAAGCCGAAGCGCCTGGGCCGGATCGGCGCCGATCACCTCATCATCAACGCCGTCGTCCCTGCGCTCTTCTCCTTGGGCCGCGTGCTTGGCCGCACCGACTACGCTGACCGCGCCTTGCGATTGCTCGAGCGGCTCCCGGCGGAATCGAATGCGCTGCTGAGCGGCTGGGAGGCCGCAGGACTCAAAGCCGACGATGCCGGCCGCGGACAAGCGCTCATCGAGCTCAAGAATGAGTATTGCGACACGCGCCGCTGCCTGCATTGCGGCGTCGGGCAGCAATTGCTGCGGTCAACGGTGAAGTGAGGGCATCTAATCGTCGCCGTCGTCGCGGGGCAGCTCGTTGAATGTTCCGAGGCCCTGTTCATCGTCGTAGTAGAACACGCGCAGCTGGGCGGTGTCGCGCAGCAGGTCGATGCGGCCCACCTCGATGCGTGACGGGCGCACGCCGAGGCGCTCGCGCAGGTCGTCCATGAGCTTCTCGCGGTTCTCCGGCTTGATCAGGTCGATGCGCTCGTAGGTGATCTGCCGCATGGCCTCGTGGCGCGTGAGCCAGAGGTGCTCCAGCACATAGGTGGTGATCAGGATCAGCGAGTTGGTGAAGAGCAGCTCCACCAGGCTCACCTTCTTGCCGAAGAGCGCATTCATCACCGCCACCGCGATCACGGCGAGGAGGTAGGTCATGTCCTTGATGCTGATCTGCTCGGTGCGGTAGCGCAGGATGCTGAAGATGGCCCGCAGAGGAAGAAGATGAGGACGTTGAAGAGGAAGTAAGTGAAGAGGAAGTCCTTCTTGCGGTGGATCGGGTAGTAGATGCGGCGGATCAAGATGTACACCACCAGCAGGTCGAGGCCGAACTTGAAGAGGAGTTCCCAGAAGTCGTCGTGGAAGATCTCCCAGCCGAGGAATTTCATGCGGTTCAGTTAGGTGTTCAGGCGGCGTTGCGCAGGCGGTTGAGTCGGAGCAGCACTTCCTTGAAGGCGTTGTGCTTCACGGGGCGGCGCAAGGTGAGCATGCCGATGCAATACTTGCTCATGCCGCTGGGGCGCTCGCCCATGGCGCGCACCAGCTTCACGAATGGAGAGCTGCGATCGGCGCGCTCCTGTTTGAGCTCGGCCACCACGATGCCGTCCAGCTCCCCGTTGCCGTCGGGCATGGAGAAGCGGAGGTCCACATCCATGGTGAGGCGCTCGGGCCTGTCCTTCGCCACGAAGGTGTAGCGCGTGAAATGGTTCCAGAGCGTTGGCACCAGAGGACTCCCATCGCGCGCGGCTTCCTGCGCGAAGCGGAGCTGCTCATTGGTGAGCTGATCCGGGATGCCGTCCACGCGCATGCGTGCTTTATCCGTGCGGCCGCGTCCCGTCTTGCGCTTCACTTCCAGGAAAGCGAGGCCGCTGCCGATGTACTCGCGGAAGCGGACCTTGCTGCGGAAGGTGCGCTTGTTGTGGTGGTCGCGGTAATGCTTCAGGTCGGGCGTGTCGAAGTAGAGGCTGCGGTAGGCCGTGCCTCGCTTGCCATCCACCTCGAGAAGGCGATAATGCGGGAGCATTCGTTCCAGCAGCTCGGGCACGGAGTCTGCGCTGAGCACGTACTTGGTGTCCACGCGGTCCTGCAGCTTCACGCCATCCATCTCCGCAAGGGTGATGGGATCGAAGCGCTGAAGGACGAAGGCTGTGTCCACGGATTCTTTCAAGGCCGCCAAAACTAACCGGCAGCGCCATTGGACCCTCGGCCCCGCGCAGCGCTCAAGTACATTCGCCCTCCTTTCGACCGCCGCATGGCAGAACAGTACCAGCACACCATCACCTTTCGACGGATGCCGCTCGCGGAGCTGGCATCAGCCGATCGGGACCTGGTTGATCGCGCGATCAAGGCTTCGCAGCGCGCTTATGCCCCGTATTCGCGCTTCCTCGTCGGGGCCGCGCTGCGCCTGAGCGATGGCGCCGTGACCGAAGGGAACAATCAGGAGAACGCCTCTTTCCCGGCGGGCATCTGCGCCGAGCGCACCGCCTTGCACCATGCCTTGGCCATGAACCCGGCGGCCGTGGTGGTCGCCATCGCCGTGGCGGTGCCGCAAGTGGCGGGTGATGCGCCCGTATCACCGTGCGGCATCTGCCGGCAAGCGCTGCTGGAGCAGGAAGCACGGCAGGGTTCGCCCATGCGCGTGCTGCTTGCAGCATCCTCGGGCGCAGTGATCGAAGTGTCGCGGGCGGCTGACCTTCTGCCGCTGCATTTCGACGCTTCCTTCCTTCCGAAGTGAGCGGTACTCCACCGGTGCCGCCGTGAAGCGTGCAGGTATATTTGCCCGCCTCGCCCCGCCTTGCAGCGGTGCATGCGATCCATCGCTCCCCCATGACCACCAAGACCGCCGCCAAGGCCAGCCCCGCAAAGGCCGATTCCCCCGCCTTCCCGAAGGAGACCTACCAGCGCTGGTTCAAGGACATGGTGCTCATGCGCCGTTTCGAGGAGAAGTGCGGCCACCTCTACACGATGCAGAAGTTCGGCGGATTCTGCCACCTCTACATCGGGCAGGAGGCCGTGCTCGCGGGCATGGTCACCGCCATCCGCAAGACCGATCGCATCATCACCGGCTACCGCGACCATTGCCATCCGCTCGCCCTCGGCGATTCGCCCAAGCGCGTCATGGCCGAGCTCTATGGCAAGACCACCGGTACCAGCAAGGGCAAGGGCGGCAGCATGCACTTCTTCGATAAGAGCCGCAACCTCTTCGGGGGGCACGGCATCGTGGGAGGGCAGATCGGACTCGGCGCCGGCATCGCTTTCGCCGATTGGTACCGCGGCGAGGATCACGTCACCCTGTGCATGTTCGGCGACGGTGCGGCGCGTCAAGGCATCCTGCACGAGACCTTCAACATGGCCATGACCTGGAAGCTCCCCGTGATCTTCATCGTGGAGAACAACCAGTACGCCATGGGCACCAGCGTGGCACGCACGAGCAATGTGCACGACCTGCATCGCCTCGGCGAGAGCTACGACATGCCCGGCGTGGCGGTCGATGGCATGCGCTGCGAAGCCGTGCATGAGGCCATCGCCAACGCCTGCGAGCATGTGCGCGGCGGCAACGGGCCCATCCTGCTCGATATCCAGACCTACCGGTACAAGGGCCACAGCATGAGCGACCCGCAGAAGTACCGCACCAAGGAAGAGGTGGAGGCCTACAAGCAGCAGGATCCCATCGAGAGCGTACGCGCCACCCTGCTCGCGAACAAGTGGGCCAGCGAAGCCGAGCTGGAGGCCATTGACGAAGCGGCGAAGAAGGAAGTGGAGGAAGCCGTGAAGTTCGCGGAGGAGAGCCCCGTGCCCGATGCCAGCGAACTGTACACCGATGTGTACAAGCAAGCCGATTACCCCTTCGAGAGGGATTGAGCATGCGCGAGTCGGGCTTCATCATTTGCTGCTGCACCCTTGTGGTGGCATGCAGGCATGAGGCTGATGAAGTCGTGCCCCGCATCCCCTACGCTGGGACCTACGTTGGGCTCTACGCAGAAGATGAATGGACCCCGAGTGCGAGTTGGGACACCTCCTTTCCTTATTCAGTAATCGTGAGTCCCTTCGGAACGGGCTCGAATCAAGTCACACTAACAAGCAGCGAATTCGTGGGCGATTACGAGCTCGATAACACTGGGTACTATTATTACAACTTCGGCGGGATGGGAGGAGGAGGCTGGAGGAGCTGCCGCTTCCTTCTCAACTCAGACCCCGATTCGTTGATATTGGTCTATCACGGCTTCTCCTCTTTGCCTTGGAACCAATACTCACGCGATAAGACCTTCCGAGGCAGGAGGATTAACTAACGAGCAAGCAATCATGGCCGAGATCATCCGCATGCCCAAGCTGAGCGACACCATGACCGAAGGCGGTCTCAGCAAGTGGCACAAGAACGTGGGCGACAAACTGAAGACCGGCGACCTGCTCGCCGAGATCGAGACCGACAAGGCCACCATGGACTTTGAGAGCCCGGTGGATGGCGTGCTGCTGCACATCGGCGTGCCCGCTGGCAAGAGCGCTGCGGTTGATAGCATCCTTGCCGTGTTCGGGAAGGAAGGGGAGGACATCACGGCCCTGCTTGCAAGCGCGGCTTCCGAAGCGCCGAAAAAGGCGGAGGTGAAGGAAGAACCCAAGGCACAGGTGCAGGCGCAGGAGGCAGCGAGGCCACTTGCCCCTGCTCCTGCCCCTGCCCCTGCAGCCCCTGTATCATCCAACGGCCGCTTGAAAGCCAGTCCGCTCGCGAAGCACTTGGCCGAGGAGAAGGGCATCGACATCAGCCGCGTGCGTGGCAGCGGCCCCGATGGACGCGTGACCAAGAGCGACATCGAGAACCATCGCGGCAGTGGCGGGGCGTACAGTGCACCGCAGGTGGAGGCCTTCACCGAGGTGGAGGTGAGCCAGATGCGCAAGACCATCGCGCGCCGTCTGGCCGAGAGCAAGTTCACCGCGCCGCACTTCTACCTCACGATCGAGATCGACATGGAGCGCGCCATGGCCGTGCGCGAAGCCATCAACAAGAGCATCGCGCCCGACAAGATCTCCTTCAACGACCTCGTGATCAAAGGCGTCGCAGTTGCATTGAAGCAGCACCACAAGGTGAACAGCTCGTGGCTCGGCGACCGCATCCGCTTCAACCAGCACGTGCACATCGGCGTGGCCGTCGCGGTGGAGGAGGGCTTGCTCGTTCCCGTCGTTCGCTTCGCCGATAGCAAACCGCTGCGCCATCGGCGCGGAAGTGCGCGACTTCGCGAAGAAGGCCAAGGAGAAGAAATTGCAGCCACAGGACTGGGAGGGCAACACCTTCACCATCTCCAACCTTGGCATGTTCGGCATCGAGGAGTTCACCGCCATCATCAACCCGCCCGATGCCTGCATCCTGGCCGTGGGCGGCATCATGGAGAAGCCCGTGGTGCGCAGCGGGGCCATCGTGCCCGGCCACACCATGAAGGTTACCCTGAGCTGCGACCACCGCGTGGTGGATGGCGCTACCGGTGCTGCCTTCCTCAACACTTTCAAAGGGTTGCTGGAGGAACCTGCCTTGCTGCTTGGGGCGGGTGCCATCTGATCGCGCATGCGATCGATTCCGCTCGTCATTGCGCAGTTCACCTGCATCGGCGCGCTGGCGTTGGGCGGCTCTTGGCAATTGCCGTGGTGGGCATGGATGCTCTTCGCACTCGGTTTTCTCATCCTTGCTTGGGCGGCTGTATCACTCGGCGGCCATAACCTCACGGTGATGCCCGATCCGCGCGCCACGAATGCGCTGAGCGTTCAAGGCATTTACCGTTTTGTGCGCCACCCGATGTACACGGCGGTGCTGCTCTGCGGCGCTGCGTTGGCCTTCGGTGCGCCGAGCGCCATTCGCTGGTCGACATTGATGGTCTGCTTGGTTGTGCTCATCCTGAAGGTCAAGCACGAGGAAGCGCTCCTCACCCAGCGGCACCCCGATTATCCGCAGCGGATGTTGGGCGTGAAACGCTTGCTGCCCTTCGTCTGGTAAGGCGAAACCATTCGTCACAGGGCTATCCGCCCCGCACATAGTTCTTCCGCCCTGAGCGCGGGTTCGGGAACCTTGTGGTCCCCCGTTCATGGATCGCGCCATCGATACCCGGCCTGCCAGGCGGCGCCGCTTGCTCTACGCTTCCGGCGTTGGACTGTTGGTGCTGGTCGCGCTGGTTGCGCTGTCCACCGGGCTGGGGCGGTCGCGTGTGCGGGTGGAGGCGGCCAAGGTCACCGTCGGCACGGTGCAGCAGGGCCTCTTCAAGGAGTTCATTCCGGTCACCGGCACGGTGCAGCCCATCCAGACCGTCTTCCTCGATGCGCTCGAAGGCGGCACGGTGAAGCACCGTTTCGTGGAGGACGGCAGCATGGTGAGTGCCGGCCAGCCCATCATCGAGTTGAGCAATCCGCAGCTGCACATGGATGCCATCAACCGCGAGGCGCAATTGCTCGATCAGCAGAACAACCTGCGCAACACGCGTCTCGCCATGGATCAGCAAACCACGCGGCTGCGCGATGAGCTGCTCAACCTCGAGAAGGACCTGAAGCGCTTGGAGCGGGACCAGCGCGTTGACGACCGCTTGGTGAAGGATTCGCTGCTCGCGCGCAACGCGTACCTGAGCAGCCTGGAGAACCTCCATTACATGCGCGAGAAGCGCAAGCTCGTGGCGGCCAACGTGCGCAGCGATTCGCTCTTCCGCTTCAGTCAGGTGGGCAGCATCACCAGCAACCTCGCCCTCATCGATCAGAACCTCGCCTTCCTGCGCGACAACCTGCAGAACCTGGTGATCAAGGCGCCCATCGATGGCCAGCTCAGCGGATTGAATGCGGAGCTGGGCCAGACCAAGCAGCGCGGCGAGCGCCTCGCGCAGATCGACGTGCTCGAGAGCTTCAAGGTGCGCGCACGGATCCCCGAGCATTACGTGAGCCGGGTGAGCATCGGATTGCAGGGCACCTTCACGCATGCGGGTCAGGAGCACGCGATTGAGATCTTCAAGGTGTATCCCGAGGTGAGCAATGGTGAGTTCGATGTTGATCTGCGCTTCGTTGGTGTGAGTCCCGATGTGCGTCGTGGCCAGACCTTCCAAGTACGCTTGCAGCTCAGCGAGGACATGCAAGCGGTGATGCTGCCGCGCGGGCCTTTCTTCCAGGACACCGGTGGGCAATGGGTGTACGCGGTGGATGCCGAAGGCAAGGCCACCAAGCGCGATGTGAGGCTCGGTCGCCAGAATCCCGAGATGTACGAAGTGCTCGAAGGGCTCGCACCCGGTGACCGCGTAGTGACCAGCCGGTATGCCGCTTTCAATGACGCCGATGAACTCTTGATCCAATAAGGGCCGGATCTGACCGGCCCCGACAAACCCCAGAACCATGAGCCTCCTGAAAACCCAGAACCTCTCGAAGATCTACCGCACCGATGCCATCGAGACCACCGCGTTGAACGAGGTGAGCATCTCCATCGCCCAAGGCGAATTCGTGGCCATCATGGGCCCCAGCGGCTGCGGCAAGTCCACGCTGCTCAATATCATCGGCCTGCTCGATTCGCCCAGCAGCGGGCAGTACTTCGTCAACGGTGAGGACGTGAGCGGCTACAATGAGCGCAGGCGCGCCGAGGTCCGAAAGAGCACCATCGGCTTCGTGTTCCAGAGCTTCAACCTGATCGATGAATTGACGGTCGCCGAGAACATCGAGCTGCCCTTGATCTACACGAGCATGCCCAAGGGCGAGCGCAAGCAGCGCGTGCAGGAAGCCATGGATCGCATGAGCATCGCGCATCGCGCCAAGCACTTCCCGCAGCAGCTCAGCGGCGGCCAGCAACAACGCGTGGCCATCGCGCGCGCCGTGGTGAACGCACCCAGGCTCATCCTCGCGGATGAGCCCACGGGCAACCTCGACAGCGCCATGGGCGAGGAGGTGATGGGCCTGCTCACCGAGTTGAATAAGGCAGGCACCACGATCATCATCGTTACCCACAGCATGCGTGATGCGGGCTACGCACAGCGCACGATCAAATTGCTCGATGGCAAGGTGGTGGAGGGGAATGTGCCAGTGCAGACGCTGCTTTGATCCGCGTCGGCGCACGCACCATTCCGTTATGCGCGACGGTCTGCAGGGGTGATGCACCCTTGGACTGGCCGATATGATGCGTCCGACGTCATGCATTCCGCTTCACGGTCGAGTGTGGCGGACCAATGGGTCGAGGCTCGGTTGGTCAACTTCATTCCTCCCCGCTGTTCTTCAGCGTCGAGAGCAGGCTGTACGCACCCTTGACCACCAATGACCGTTGCCGGAGTTCAGCGCCGGGATCCACGAGCTCGAAGTAACCGTACTCGTTCGCCCCGGTGGTGACGGGCACCATGGTGTAGCTGCCGTCCACGTTGGCGGTGAACACGGCCTGACCTTCGCCGCTGCGCACCACGGCCTCTTCGGGCACGCACCACACGGTATCGGTCTCGATCTCGAGCGTGGCGCTCATGGCCATGCCGGGTACCAGGTCCTTGTGGGTCTTGGTGAAGTGGCAGTGCACGATGGTGCTGCGGTCCGCGTCGAGGCTGCGGCCCACGAGGATCACCTCGGCCTCGTACTCGTCATCGGGATGTGCCGTGGGCCGTGCGTGCACTTCCTGGCCGACCCGCACATGTGGTAGGTCTTTCTCGAAGACCGTCAACGCAAGGTGGATGTCCTTCGGGTCCACCAGTTCGAAGAGGATGTCCGTGGGTTGCACGTAACGCCCAATGTTCACATTCACCTTCGCCACCCAGCCGTGGATGGGCGAGCGAAGGGCCACGCTGCGCGAGATGCTCTCCGAGGTGAGCGCGGTCGGATCCACCCCGATGAGCCGCAGCTGTTCGCCCAGCGAGCGCAAGGTGACCTTCTGTGTGTTGAGCTCTGCGGTGGCTTCCTGGAACACCTTGTCGCTGGTGGTCTTGGAGGCGTTAAGGGCCTTCTGCCGTTCGAAGTCCTGCGTGAGCATCTTCACCTTGCCTTCGGTCACCAGGTAGTCTTGTTGAAGCTGGATGAAGCGCGGATCTTCCATGATGGCGAGCGTCTGCCCCTTCTGGATCTCCATGCCGGGCAGCAGGTCCGTGGAGCGCAGGTAGCCGCCGAGCGGTGCGCTGATGCTCACGAGGTTCTGCGGTGGCACGTCCACCACGCCCTGCACGGGCATCAACAGACCCAATGAGCGTCGCTCAGCCTTGCCCGTGACGATGCCGGCGTTCTTCAACTGGTCGGCAGTGAGGCTGACCGTGGTTTCGGACGATGCGGGCGCAACAGCATCCGTCGGTGGTTCCGCCGTTGTACAGGAAGCAAGCGTTAGTAGTGTAGCGCAGGTGCTACCAAGAAGCACTTGTAGCATCGACCCACTGGGTCGAACGTGCTGAATTGAATTGTGCTGACGCATGATGCGTGGGGGGATCATTGTTCGTTGAAGGCGTTGAGCTCGATGCTGGCGCGGCCGAGGGCCCGGAGCGCATCGAGGTATTCCATGGAAAGGGTGATGGACTGGCCGGTGAGCAAACTCCATTCGAGCCGGTCGATCTGGCCATTGAGGTAGGCTTCCTCCGCGGAGCGGCGAAGTTGCTCGGCTTCCTGCGTGGCCCCTTGTTCGAAGGCCTCCACGCGGGCGAGTTGGGCGGTGTAGCGTTGCTGCGCTTGTTGCAGCTGGGTGCGGATCTCCTGTGTCAGGGCCGCGGTCTCGTTGGTGGCGCGTTCGGTGTCAATGCGGGCGGCCTTGTTGCGTGCGGACTGCGCGCCGAAGAACAAGGGCACACCGATGCCGGCACGGACCATGGTGAAGCGTTCATCGCGCCCGTAGATCAGCGAGCCATCGGGCACGGACGGCGACTGGTACAGCGTCATGGACGACACCCCGAGCGTGAGGTTCGGCAGCAGGGTGGAGCGTTCCATGCGCCAACGGGCATCGGCGGCGGCCATCTGCTCGTTCGCGGCGCGGATCACGGGGTGCAGCTGAACGGCCGAGTCGCTGGGCATCACCGGGGGTAGCTGCTTGAGCGGGATGGGCTGGGGTTCGAGGATCACCGTGGGTGAGATCGGCGTGCTCGACAGGTTCACCAACTGCGTGAGCCTGGTGCGGGCCTGTTCCAGGTCGGCCTTCACCTGTTGAACGCGGGCGCGCATCAGCATCGCTTGTGTGCGGGCGGTGGCGCGTTGCAGCACGTTGCTGGAGCCCAGGTCGAAGCGCTGCTCCTCACCGGTGACGGCCAGCGTGTAAATGCTGTCCGCTTCTTGGAGCAGGCGCATCTGTTCGCGGAGCACGAGCACCTCGTGGTAGCTCTGCTTCACCTGTGTGCGCACTTCGCGTTGGCGCAGCGCCTGTTCCCAGCGGACACCGGCCGCGTTGTGCTTCAACATCTTCCGCCGTTGCGCATAGACCGTGGGAAAGGACAGGCTCTGCGAAAGGCTGATGCGGTCGTCGTTCGCGTTGGTGTTGACCTGTCCGTACTCGAAGTCGATGTTGGTCTGCGGCAGGTCCCATCCACTGCCGATGAGCGCTTCCTCGGCCTCGCTGCGCAGTGCCGCGCCCTTCAGGTAGAGGTTGTTCCGAAGGGCACTGTCCACCGCCTGTTCCAGGGTGATGGGCAGCACGGTCGTTTGCGCGTTCGTGGCCAGCGGGGCACCGAGCAAGGTGAGCAGGATCATGGCCACTGCGGTCTTCGGGCCTTTCGTCCCTCCGTTCTTCGCCTTGCGGAAGGCCAGCATGTAGAGCGAGGGCAGCACGAAGAGGGTAAGGAAGGTGGCGGTGATGAGGCCGCCGATGACCACCGTGGCCAAGGGGCGTTGCACTTCCGCACCAGCGCCGTTGCTCAAGGCCATGGGCAGGAAGCCCAGGGAGGCCACGCTGGCGGTCATCAGCACCGGACGCAATCGTGTCGCGGTGCCCTGCCTGATGCGTTCGGCCACGTCCTTCAGCCCGCTCTTGGCCAGGTGCTCGAACTCGCTGATCAGCACGATGCCGTTGAGCACCGCCACACCGAACAACGCAATGAAGCCAACTCCCGCCGAAATGCTGAAGGGCATGCCCCGTCCCGCCAATGCGAACACGCCGCCGATCGCGGAGAGCGGCACCGCGCTGAAGACGAGCAGGCTCAGCTTCAGGGAGCCGAAGGCGAAGTAGAGCAGCAGCAGGATCAGCAACAGGGCCAGTGGCACCACCACCACCAGGCGCTTCTTGGCCTCCACGAGGTTCTCGAAGGCACCGCCGTAGGTGGTGTAGTAGCCCACAGGCAGGTCCAGTTGTGCATCCACCTTGCCCTGCAGTTCCTCCACGATGCTCTGCACATCACGGCCGCGCACATTGAAGCCCACAGTGATCCGGCGCTTCGCATCCTCCCGCTGCACCTGGTTCGGCCCATCTTCAATGCGCACATCGGCGAGTATCGAGAGCGGTACGGGCTTGCCCATGGGCGTGGGCACCAGCAGGCGCTGCACATCGCTGAGGTCCGACCGGCTCTGTGAACGCGCCCGCACTACGAGGTCGAAACGTCGTTCACCCTCGAACACCTGACCCGCAACGCTTCCCGCGAAGGCCGTGCGCACCACGTCGTTCACCGCTTCCACGTCCAGCCCATAGCGGGCCAGTGCGGCGCGGTGATGGGTCACCACGATCTGCGGCAGGCCGCCCACGGTCTCCACGTAGAGGTCCTTCGCGCCTTCCACGCTGCTCACCAGTTCACCCAGCTTGTGGGCGTAGGCGGCCAGGGTGTCGAGGTCCTCGCCGTAGATCTTGCACACCACGTCCTGGCGGGCACCGGTCATCAGTTCGTTGAAGCGCATCTGCACGGGGTATTGGAATCCGAAGGTGACACCGGGCAACACGCTCAGGGTGCTGCCCATCTTCTCGGCCAGTTCATCGAAGGTCTTCGCGCTGGTCCAGTCCTTCTTGGGTTTCAGGATCACCATCATGTCCGCCGCCTCGATGGGCATGGGGTCGGTGGGGATCTCGCCGCTGCCGATCTTGGCCACCACCTTCTCCACTTCGGGGTACTGGTCCTTCAGCATGCCGGCCGCCTTCTGGCAGGTCTCCACGGTGTTGGTAAGCGAGCTGCCCGTGAGGAGTCGTGTGTCGATCGCGAAGTCGCCCTCCTCCAGTTCGGGGATGAACTCACCGCCCATGGCCGCCATGATGCCGCCGGCCACCACGAGCAACACCACCGCAGCGACCACCAGGCGCATGGGCTTCAGGATGGCCTTGTCCAACCACGTGCGGTAGAACTTCCCGAGGCGTTCCATCATGCGGTCGGTCCATGTCGCCGGTGGGTCGAGCTTTTTGCTGAGGAACATCGCGCTCATCATGGGCACGTAGGTCAGCGAGAGGATCGCGGCGCCCAGCACGGCGAAGGCCACGGTCTGTGCCATGGGCTTGAACATCTTGCCCTCGATGCCCTGCAGCGAAAGGATCGGCAGGTACACGATGAGGATGATCACCTGGCCGAACATGGCGGAGTTCATCATGCGGCTGGCGGATCCGCGCACCACTTCATCCATGCGCTTCTGGTCCAGCCGGCCGGTCCCCAGCCCATGACCGTGACCATGAAGCCGATGCAGCACGGCCTCCACGATGATCACCGCGCCGTCCACGATCAGCCCGAAGTCCAGGGCGCCCAGGCTCATCAGGTTGCCGCTCACACCGAACATGTTCATCATGATCACGGCGAACAGCATGGCCAGCGGGATCACCGAGGCCACCACCAGGCCCGCGCGCAGGTTGGCCAGGAAGAACACCAGGATCAGCACCACGATCAGCGCGCCTTCCAGCAGGTTCGTTTCCCACGGTGTGGATGGCGTTGTTCACCATTTTGGTGCGGTCCAGGAAGGGCTCGATGGTCACGCCTTCAGGCAGTGTCTTTTCGATCTGCGCGATGCGCTCCTTCACGTGCTTGATGACCTCGCTGGAGTTGGCGCCCTTCAGCATCATCACCACCGCTCCGGCCGCTTCGCCTTCGTCGTTGTAGGTCATGGCACCGTAGCGCGTGGCGGTGCCCAAGCGCACTTCCGCCACATCATGCAAGAGCACCGGCGTATGGTCCGGCAGCACCTTCACCTGGATGGTGCGGATGGCCTCCATGTCCGCGATGAGGCCCTCGGTACGGATGAAGAGCATGGACGGTCCTGTTTCGATGTACGCCCCGCCGGTGTTGGCGTTGTTGCGGGCCACGGCATCGAACACATCCGCGATGGTGATGCCCATGGCACCTAGTCGTTCGGGGTCAACGGCGATCTCGTACTGCTTCAGTTTGCCGCCGAAGCTGCTCACATCGGCCACACCCTCGGTGCCGATGAGCTGACGCCTTACGATCCAGTCCTGGATGGTGCGCAGCTCCGATGCATCGTACTTGCCTTCGTAGCCGGGCTTGGGCTTCACCACGTATTGGAAGATCTCGCCGAGACCACTGGAAACGGGCCCCAGTTCAGGCTTACCCAAGGATTCCGGGATGGTGATCTGCGCCAGTCGTTCGGTGACCTGTTGGCGTGCCCAGTACACATCCGTGGCGTCGTCGAACACGATGGTGACGAGTGAAAGCCCGAAGCGGCTGAAGCTTCGCTGCTCGATGATGCCCGGCACGTTGCGCGTGGCCTGCTCAATGGGGAAGGTGATCAGGCGCTCGATGTCGCCGGCGCCCAGCGCGGGGCTCACGGTGATCACCTGCACCTGGTTGTTGGTGATGTCGGGCACGGCGTCGATCGGCAGTTGGGTGACGTTGTAGGCGCCCCAGCCGATCAGGCCCAGTACCAGAAGCCCTACGATGAGCTTCTGCTTGATGGAGAATGCGATGATGCGGTCCAGCATGGAAGTATTCCGTTAGAGGTTGAAACACCGCGTACCGCACGAGGCGGATCAACGGGTCGACCGGAACAGAGAACAGCGCTGTGACCGGCCTGGGATCAGGCCTGGGCTCGAGGCGGGCGCAGGAGCTCCGGATGGTGTCCAGCGAGCACATCCTGGTCGTAGGGCAGCGCTATGGGCGAAAGAGCGGAAAGCGCGGGGAAACTCACTTGGCGCAGGGGTTCGTTGGCGAACACGTTGGACGATGCATGATCCATTCCAGCCCCGTGATGGTGGTGAAAGGGGAGATTCTCGTGGCCGCTGTGATCCTGAGCATGGTGCTCTTCGTCCGTGTAGTGCAGCGCGATGAACGATGCGAGGTCGAGATCCTCGGAATCGGCCTTATGCTCCAAGTAATGCACGAAGAGAATAGGGAGCCTCATCAGGTCAGGGCTGACCAAGAACCCTTGCACCCAAAGGACGGGCAATAGGAACCAGATGCGGGGCTTCACCGCGCAAAAATAGCTGGCACCAGCGTTGCTTGCGTGATGAAGGTCATATCCGCGTTATGGGTGCGGGTCAAGCTCTGAGCGCGCAGTGCGCTTGCCGTCGCGCATCATCACCCGGATCGGGGAGGTGCAGCGGACTCGGCGCGGTGACGATCGGACCGGTGCTTCAGGACCTCCACATGGGTTGCGCGGCCCCCGCGGTTCTTGTGCCTGTCGGTCAAAGGCGGGCAATGGTTGCGGTTAACCGCCCATCACTCCCCCAACGCCAACGCACTCCGCTGTTCATCCCGCGGACAGCATGTCCCACCTTCGGCGCATGTGGAAGAACTACCTCCTCATCGCTTGGCGCACGCTCAAGCGCGACAAGCTCTTTGCCGCGCTCAACATCATCGGGCTGGCCATCGGTATCGTAGCGTGCATGCTCATTTACATCTATGTGCAGGATGAATTGAGCTTCGATGCGCACCACCAGAAGGCCGATCGCATCTTCCGCGTGCAGGCGCATTACAAGTTCGGCGACACACAGGACGATTTCGGCATCACGCCTTTCCCCATCATGGAGGCGCTGCTGAAGGAGTACCCTGACATCGAGGGCGGCGTATCGCTCTTCCAGCTCGGTCAGACCACATTGGAGTACGAGGGCAAGCCCTACCTCGCTGAGAACGGCTACAACGCCGACACCAGTTTCTTCCGCGCTTTCGATTTCACCTTCGTCAAAGGCGATCGCACCGCGCTCGACGAGCCGGACAACATCGTTATCATGCAGGACATGGCCACGCGCATGTTCGGTGCGGAGGAGCCCATCGGCAAGCTCGTTGCGCGCAACGGCCGCACGCTGAAGGTCGCCGGTGTCATCGACCAGAAGGCCGAGAACACGCACATCCCCATGGGCGTCTTCATGAGCCGCCTCGGTATGCCTCCGCAGGCACGAGAGCAGCTTTCGCAGAGCTGGGGCAACAACAGTTGCTTCAACTACCTCGTGCTCGCGCCCGGCGTGGATGAGCACGCCTTCCAGAGCAAGATGGACGCCTTCGTCACCAAGTACATCATCCCCGCGTGGGGCGGACAGCAGTTCCACGGCGAGATCCGCTTCAACCTGGAGCCGTTGCGCGAAGTACACTTCAACAACGAACTGATCTACGACACGCCGAAGAAGGGCAACAAGGCCTACGTCACGCTCTTCGCCATCGTGGCGGTGCTGATCCTCGCCATCGCGTGCATCAACTACATCAACATGAGCACCGCCGATGCCACGCGCCGTGCCAAGGAAGTGGCCCTGCGCAAGGTCAGCGGCGCGCAACGCCCGCAGCTTGTGGCGCAATTCATCGGAGGGAGCGTGATGATCGCCGTCATCGGCATCCTCGTCGCGCTCGGTCTGTTATGGCTCTGCCTGCCTGCGTTCAACACCATCACGGAGAAGGAGATCGGCATGGGCTACCTCATGCAGGGCAGCTTCTTCGCCGTGATCCTGCTCATTGTGCTGCTCATCGGCGTGGTGGCCGGCAGCTATCCTGCGTTCTTCCTCTCGCGTTTCTCCCCGCAACTGCTGCTGAAGGAGGGCGTGGCCAGTGGGGCCGGGAAGGGACGTGTGCGCAAAGTGCTCATGGGCGCGCAGTTCGCCATCGCGCTGTTCATGGTCGTGGGTACGCTCGCCGTGTTCGCGCAACTGCATTGGCTGCGCACCAGCGACATGGGCTTCCGCAAGGAGCAACTGCTCAGTATCACCATGCCGCAGCCGCGCGGCGAGGACACACTCGCGTGGGATGCGCTGCGCCCCGTGAAACAGGAGCTCATGCGCGAGAGCTTCGTCACCGGCGCGTCGTTCACGCAAAGCCTGCCGGGGCAGAGCGGCGGACGTTGGGTGCTGCAGGTGAACACCCCCGAGGGACGCATCGACAAGCCCATGCCCACGCTCAACGTCGATGCCGACTTCCCATCGCTGCTCGGTATCGAACTCGCCGCTGGTCGCTACTTCGACCCGGCTATCCCCAGCGATGCGCAGACCGCCGTTGTGGTGAACGAGAGCGCGGTGAAGGCTTTCGGCTGGAAGGATCCCCTCGCCGAGAAGATCTACATCCCCGGTGATGCGCAGGCCACACCGCCTCAGCCCGAGCAGCAGCTCACCATCATCGGCGTAGTCAAGGATTTCCACTACGCCAGCATGCACACGCCCATCGAGCCGCTCTGCATTTTCCAGAGCAGCCAGCGCTACGGCGTGCAGAATCTGGTGCTGCGTCTTGCACCCGGTGATGTGGGAACGCAGCTTGCCGCCTTGCAGAAGCGCTGGAGCGCCCTGCGCCCCAACGACGATTGGGAGGCCACCTTCCTCACCGACAGGATCGCGCAGCTCTACCAAGCGGAGGACAAGCTCTTCCGCGTCTTCACCGCTTTTGCCGTACTCACCATCCTGCTCACCGTCATGGGGCTTTATGGTCTCGCCTACTTCACCGCGAAGCAGCGCACGCGAGAGATCGGCATCCGCCGCGTGATGGGGGCGCCGCTCTTCGACATCGTGCGGCGCATGAACCGCGAATTCGTCGTGCTGCTCGGCCTCGCGTTGCTCGTCGCCTTCCCGCTGGCTTTTATGCCATCGGCCGCTGGTTGGAGACCTTCGCGTATCACACGGACATCTCCCCCTTGCTGTACGCAGCGGCGTTATTGATCACCTTGTTCGTCACCGTGCTCACGGTAACGGTGCAGGCGTACCGCGCGGCGGTGACGGATCCGGTGAAGGCGCTTCGGCATGAATGAGCCATTACCAACTGCTTGTCACCGATGCAACGCCAGCGCACTGAAGCCGCCAAAGAGAGATGAAGTCGGAGGCACCTTGCCTAACCCTTGTCAATCAGATGAACACAGAATTGGATGATAGGATGATCCAGTGCACGCCGGCATTCCACTTTCTGATCAACTGATCATCTCATCTTCTGATCGCGGCCCCTCATGCTCAGGAACCTCCTCCTCGTCAGTTTCCGCAACCTATGGAAGCAGAAGCTCTATGCGTTCATCAACCTGCTGGGCCTGGCCACGGGGCTCGCTTGCTTCGTGCTCATCGGGCTGTACGTGCACCACCAACGCAGCTTCGACCGCTTCGTGCCGGATGTGGACCGCGTGTACCGCGTTGTGGGCGAGATCGAGATGGAGGGCCAGGGCGAGCACAGCAGCAGCATGGTCTTCGGCCTTGGGCCTACGCTGTTCCACGATCATCCGGAGCTGATCGAGCGCTACTGCCGCTGGTTCGACTTTCAGGATCCGCAGCACACGCTGAAGGTGGGCGACAGTCTGAGCACCGACAAGATGTTCACCGAGAGCGGGCTCTACCTGGTGGACAGTACCGTGTTCGACATGTTCAATTACCCGCTCATACAGGGCGATCCGAAGACCGCGCTCACCCAGCCCGGCAGCATCGTGCTCTCGCAGGAGCTCGCGAAGAAGTACTTCGGCGATGCCGATCCCATGGGCCAGCTGATGAAGTGGGACAACGCCATGGACGTTCAGGTCACCGGCATCCTCGGCGAGATCCCGCGCAACTCGCACATCCGGTTCGAGGGACTGGTGAGCATGGGCACCATCCTGCAGTACTGGAAGAACATCGAGAAGAAGAACTGGGTGTGGAACCCTTGCTGGACATACGTGCGGCTCAAGGAGGGCATCAGCAGGGCAGAGGTGAACAGGATCTTCCCGGACTTCATCCAGAAGTACTATCCGGATTTCCTGAAGGACCAGATCGGGCATGAGCTGCAGCCGCTCGCGGACATCCACCTGACGAGCAAGCTCGACTTCGAGATGCGCCAGAACGGCGATGCGGGCAGCGTGAACATCCTCTGGGCCATCGGTTTCTTCATCCTCGTGCTGGCGAGCGTCAACTTCATGAACCTGGCCACGGCGCGCAGCGCCTACCGTGCTCGGGAAGTGGGCGTGCGCAAAGCGGCGGGCGCGGCGCGTGGTCAGCTGATCGCGCAGTTCCTGCTGGAGAGCGTGCTGATGAGCCTGCTCGCGGCGTTGATCGCCTTGTTGCTCATCCAGTTGCTGATGCCCGCGTTCAATCAGCTCGCGGGCGAGACGATCTCCTTGCCTTCGATGCTGGCGCCCGGCATGCTGGGCATCGCGGTTGTGGTTGGGGTCTTGAGCGGAATCTACCCGGCCTTCTTCCTTTCATCCTTCCAGCCGGCCGTGGTCTTGAAGGGCAATTCAGGCGGCACCTCACGCGGGCAGGCCTTGCGCAAGTCGCTCGTGGTGGTGCAGTTCGCCATCGCCCTCGTGCTGATCATCGGCACCGTGTTCGTGAAACGGCAGCACGATCATCTGCAGAGTGTGGATCTTGGGTTCCAAAAGGAGCAAGTGATCCTGATCCCCGTGCGTGCGCCGATGTACGACGTGTACATCTCGGTCTTCCCCGAGCTGAAGAAGATCAGCGGCGTTAAGGCCGTGAGCTGGGCCAACGATATCATCGGCAAGAAACACAACACGCACGAGTTCAACTGGGGCACCATGGAGCAGGGCAAGTGGACCTATCTGCCTTGCCTGTACGTGAATCCTGAGTTCCAAGAGGCCATGGACATCGAGCTGATCGCTGGCCGTTGGTTCTCTCGCGACTTCCCCGGCGACGATTCGCTCAGCGTCATCATCAACGAGACCTTCGCCAGACAGCTGCACCCTGATGATCCCACCAAGGCCATCGGAGAGCGCATGGACACGCCGCACGGCGAGGAGCGCGTCATCGCCGTCACCAAGGACTTCGCCTTTGATCCGCTCTTCAAGGCCGTGCAGCCCTTCGTATTCGACATGACCACCGACATCCCGCAATGGCTGCGCTACATCTACATCCGCACCGAAGTCGGTGACCCAACACCCGTGATTGAAGCCGCGCGCAAGGAGTGGAACGCGCGCACCACCAACTTCCCCTTCGAGTATCAGTTCCTCGACGACCAGCTCGACCTGCAGTACGAGGCGCAAGGCCGCTTGGCGGCACTGGTCGGCATCTTCTCACTGCTCGCGGTCTTCATCGCCTGCCTCGGCCTTTTCGCCCTCGCCTCATGGACCGCCGAGAAGCGCACACGTGAGATCGGCATCCGCAAGGTGATGGGCGCGGACACCGTGCGCATCACCTGGGTGGTCACGCGCGACTTCCTCTTCCTCGTGCTCATCGGCGCGCTGGTGGCCGTGCCGCTCGCGTGGTTCGGCGTGGGCCGCTGGCTGGAGAATTTCGCCTTCCGCACGCACATCGAGCCGCTGGTCTTCGTGGGCGCGGGACTAATCGTGCTGCTCATCGCCACATTCACAGTGAGCTTCCGGGCGATCCGGGCGGCGCAGACGGATCCGGTAAGGGCGTTACGGCATGAGTGAGTATGCATTGGGTTACTAAACGCAAGTGATGAACCGCTGCACTGTCCTTCTGAACGAAGTCGACCTTCGCGTAGTGAATTTCCGCCTTGCCTTCTTGATCACCGCGCTTGGTTGCGCATTCGCCCTGCGTGCCCAATCGAAATACGACGGTGACAACACCCGCTATCGCACCATCTCGCTTGAGGAGCTTCCGGCGGCGCTGTCGAAGTCACCCGAAGCGCTATTGCTCGATGTGCGCACGCCGGGAGAGTTCAGCGATACATCGCATTGGACCAGCTTGAACATCGGCCATTTGAAAGGCGCGGCGAACATCGATGACCGCGAGGTGGGCAGGCGCTTGAGCGAGTTGCCCGATCGGAACCGCCCGATCTACCTGTACTGCTCGCACAGCCAGCGCAGCCGCCGTGTGGGCAACTTGCTTGCGGACAGTGGCTACACCAATGTGATCAACGTGAACGGCGGCATGAGCCGGTACTGGAACGAGCAGGATCGCCTGCCCATGATGGACGGGCTAATCGAGCGTTCGGTGGGTTATGGTATCGTGAACCCGAACCGGCTTTGTGAATGGACAGTACAACGGCCTGTCTTCTTTCTTGACGTGCGACCGGATTCGCTCTTCGAGGAAGTCCGACGACCGGAGTGGATGAACGCCTACGGCTCCATCACTGGCAGCACGCGCATCCCGTGGGATCATTTGAGCGAAGCCAAGGATCGGATCCCGCGCGATCGCCCTATCGTGGTGGTGGCCAACGAAACGGTGGACGAGACCTTGGCCGCGCTGGAGTTGCAGCAGCTCGGCTTCACGGACGTTCACATCCTCTTCGAGGGATTGGAGAGCCTGATCGACCTCTCAGTGGAACGCTGCCCGTGCAAAGACAGGATCTGGAAGAGCGAAGTGCCGTATTCCACGATCGGGTTGGACCGCCTGGACAGCAGCGCGATCCTTGCGGGCACGACGGTCGTGATCGACATCCGGCCGACGGACGAATACGATGGCATCGCGAAGACGGGCTGGGCGAACCTGGGCCGCTTCCGGATCGCGAGGCATGTGCCCGCCGCGGAAATGAAGGACCGGATGGGGTCTTTGGGGATTGCGAAGGAGACGCCGGTGGTGCTGGTGGGGCGAACGATGGAGGAAGACCTGTTCTCGGCGGCTCGCACGCTCACTGATATGGGTTACACACAGGTGAAGATCCTCAGCAGTGGCATTTGGGGCATCCGATGGGAAGCGCATAACCTGCCGGGCCTGGCAGCTTGGGACACGTGGGTGATCCCTTACGCTAAGGTGAAACCTCAAGGGCAATGATCAAGAACATGGACCGCAGACGCTTTCTCGCCGCCACAACCCTCAGCCTCCCCCTGTTGGGCAGCAGTACCCTTTTCGCGCAGGACGCCATGAAACCCGCCAAGCCCGCGCAACTCGAGCCGGAGCTAGTGAAGGAATTCGTGCGCGTGGGCCACAACAACCTGTCCGAAGTGCAACGGATGCTGAAGGACCAGCCCAGCCTGCTGAACGCGAGCTGGGATGTGGGCGGTGGCGACTTCGAAACGGCCTTGGAAGGCGCAGGGCATGTCGGTGACCGCGAGATCGCGGAATACCTCATCGGTCAGGGCGCGCGCGCGAACATCTTCGTGCTCGCCATGCTCGGCCACACGGCGAACGTGAAGGGCTTGTTGGCGCTGTACCCGCACCTACTTCGCTCGAAGGGGCCTCATGGTCTCACGCTCCTTCATCATGCAACGCGTGGCGGCGAACCTGCCAAGGAGCTGCTGGACCACATCCAAGGGCTCGGGCTCACGGAGATGAAGTTGGCGATGCCGTAGGGTGCCTCATTCGAGGCGGTCTCGTGGGATCCGTCGCGCATTCAAGGCAGATCGATCACAGCGCCACGATGAACCACGGTCTTGATCGCCCGTGTGTTCCTGATCGCTAACAGCGGATCCGCTGTCAGGAGCAGCAGATCCGCTCGCTTGCCGGCAGCAATGGAGCCGTGTTCCTTTTGCGTTCCGAAGAACTCCGCTGGCCGGATGGTAGCCGCACGCAGGGCTTCGGAAGTCGTTAGGCCGGCACGCACCAACAGCTCTAATTCCTCGTGCAGGCCGATGCCTGGGTAAACGAACGCCTGTCCGCATAGATCACTACCGGCCAGCAAGGGAACACCCCGGTCGTGCATGTGCTTCACCAGTGCCAATTGATGTTCGAAGGCTCGCCGCAGACTGTCGTGGGCAAGCGCTGAAGCATATCGACTGGTGCGGCTCTTGTGCCATTGCTGCCATTCACCTTGCAGCCCGGGAACGAGCGCGTCACGGGTGGTGTCGCGCAAGGAGGGTACATGTGCGCGTGCCTTGCGGTCGTACACCACCAGTGTCGGACACGACCAGGCCGCGTTCATTTCCATCAGCGAGGCTATGCTGTCCAACCGAGCGGGATCGGCATTCCACAACTCATCAAGCCGGTTCAGATGCTCCACGCTGCGCTGACCGGAACGAATGGCATCTGCAGGATCAACGAGTTCGGAGAGATGGCCGGCGAAGGGTATGCCGCGCGCCGTACAGAGATCGGCGATGCGTTGGAATTCAGGGCCGTCGAGCAGCGAGTAGACCTTGATGAAGTCCGCGCCGTTGGCGACAAGACTATCAATCACCGCATCGACATCGGAGTTATTGTTCAATGGCAACGTGAAATCTGGGAACACCGGCGGGTCTCCATCCAGGATAGGGCCGCAGGCCATGATATCCGGACCAAGCCTGGGATCGGCCTGCACGCGTTGCTTGAAGGCGTTCGCCATTCGGAGGTCACCGCCCATATCGCGCACGCCGGTGATGCCATGCCGAAGCAGAGCGGGCAACAGAAGGGTGGCGTTCGTGTCGCTCCAGCACACATGCGCGTGCATGTCCCACAGGCCGGGTATGGCGTATTTGGCGGCGCCATCGATCACGCGCACATCCGACCCTGGTTTCCAGAATGCTGGATCTGCCATCACCGCTGTGAAGCGGCCATTCTTGATCGTGATGAGCTGGTCGGGCACCACGCGACCACCCACCACATCCACCACATTGACGTGACGGATCACGAGGTCGGGCACGTCTAGGTCAAGCGCGGTTCCACCCGGCCCGCAGCAAGCCAGTGCAGCAACCACCGCGGCGAGAAGCAGGTATCGCATGCTCAGGGATAAGCACCGGGTCGCGTGCCAACCGGCGCCCGAACGAACACCGGCGCCTGCTCCGAAAGCGTGTCCGTGGTGATCTGCTTCACATGCTTCGTGCGCATGTCCATCAGGAAGATGTCAAAGACCGGCCGGTCTTCGTCGCTCACCACTGGCGTGCCACTGTAAACGAGCCAGTTGCCATCGGAGCTCCACGCGTGCCAATCTTCGTCGAAGCCATCAGGTGTGAGCTGCTGCTCATCGGTGCCATCGGGTTTGATGATGAAGATGCTGAGGTTGCCTTTGCGTTTGGAGCAATAGCTGATTCTGTTGCTGAGAGGCACCCATTGAGGAGGACCGGCGTGATAGGCCCACCACTCGGCGGTGGTGTCGTTGGCCGGGTAGTGCGTCAACTGCCTGCGACCCGTCCCGTCGGTGTTGATGATGTACAGTTCATCGTAGTAGCCTTGGTCTTGCTTGAACTTGGCGTTCGCTCCGCGGAAGACCACCTGGTTTCCATCGGGTGAGAAGCATGGATCGTTGGCGTAGGCCAAGCCGTGGTAAAGTGTGTCGAGCACCTTGCCCGACGTATCCAGTCGGAAGAAGGCGGTGTCGTTGATCCCCTTGGGGTCCACGATGAACTCCGCGCCGTTGAAGCGCGAACCCATCCAACTGTCCTGCATGCGGTGGTCGCTGATACGGCGCACGTTGTTGCCATCGGCATCCATCTCGTAGAGGAAGTAGCAGCGGTGGCAGGTGTCGCGGTCGCTCAGGAAGAGCAGGCGATCACCGTATGCCGCGTACACCCACTCCACGCCGGGCGTGTTCGAGATGTTCTTTCGGTTGGCCCCGTCTAGGTCCATCACGAAGACCTCGTAGTTGTCCTCCGGCGTGTTGGTGTACACGTTGAACGCGATGCGGAGATCGGCTGTCGGTCGCTTTTCTTCATGGGAAGATTGCGGATCCCCGCAAGCGGCCAATAGCACGACGATGGGGATGAGGGAGCGGAGGCTCATGGTCGTTCTCGTGGTTGAAAGGCGCCGACCTCGTTCCGGCCGTGCGTGTTCGTGATGGGTGTCTTCCTTCGGCCACTGGGCTTAACCCGCACCAGTTGCGTGGTATCGCCGCGGACGCTGGTGTACACCAGCCATCGGCCATCCGGCGACCAGGCCGGCCAGCGGTTATCGAAGCCGTCCAGCACAAGGGTCTGTTCGCCGGATCCATCGGGTCTGACCTTTCGCAAGTGGCAGCCCTGCCGGTCGCAACTGTGGTACGCGATCCAGGCACCGTCAGGTGACCAGGCGGGCAAAGCATCGAAACGGGCGGTGCCCTTGATCCTCACTTCGTGACGCGTGCCATGCCAGCGAAAGTTCGCCACCCCGGGGTGCCGCGCGGGCAGTTGCCGGGTGAACACGATCCGACTCCCGTCCGGGGAGTAGCGCCCTCCGGAGGATGCGAACCCAGCATGGGTAAGTTGCTCCATCGCGCCTTCCGGCCAGGTGAGTAGAAAGACCTGGTCTTTGCGGTCAGCAGCCTTTTGTGAAACAAGCATGTTTTTCCCATCGGGAGACCAGTCCGAGATGCGTATATGCCATGGGCCGCGCCAGACCGCGCTATCGGAAGCCGGTTCCAACACCTCGATCCGCGAACTGTCACCCACATAATGGTTGTAGGCGAGCCAACGGCCATCCGAGGACCAGACGAAACCGTATTCAGAGTTCTTGCTGTTCGTAAGGCGCTTCGTTGCCCCATTTCCGGTATCCAGCAGGTAAATGTCCGGCATGCTGTCCCGATCGCTGAAGAAGGCGAGCCGGTCCTGCGCACGCAGCATGAATGCGTTGCCGATGAATGTCAGGGCGAGCAACGAGTGAATCATCGCCATGCCCCGATGATCAGCCCCTTCAGCGTGAAGGCTACCAGCATGTAGCCCGCGTTGATGAGCATGTATCCCCAGGTGCGCTGCTCGAAGAGCCCCACGATCATGAAGGCGAGCGCGGCCCACAGGCCAGTGAGCAGGCCGTAGATCGCGCCTTGGGAGGCGTTCATGTCCGGCGTGCCGAGGAAGAAGCCGAGGTTATAGCTGATGATGAGTGCGAAGAGGCAGGTCAGCCCGTAGGTCTTCGCCGGGTTCAAGGCCTTCTTGATGACTTCGTCCGTGAATCCGTTGGCATCGCGCCAGGGTTTGTAGAAGAGCAAGGGTGAGTACCAGAGCGCACCGACGAGCAAATCGCTCAGGGCTGCTGTGATGATGGCGAGGTGGTTGAGGTGAACGTCCATGGGTGTGTTGTATGGCGCGAAGGAACCGGTGGCGTACCGGACCTTCTTGGAAATAATTCACCGTTAGTTCACCGGCAGCCAATTCAAGAACGGTCCCTTAGCCTCCATGTAGCGCGTGGGCGTGTGGCCGGTCATCTCCTGGAACAGGTTCACCATGTGCGACTGGTCGTAGAAACCATGTTCCAGCGCGAGCTGCGCCCAGTCGGGCTCGGTCTCTATCTGCAAGCGCTGCAACAGTGTTTGGAAGCGCACCACAGTGGCGTATCGTTTCGGGCCAAGGCCGCAGTGCCGCTTGAGGAGGTCGTTGAGGTGTTTCTGCGAGCAGCCGAGCTCATCGCTCAACGCACTCACCGGACCGATGCCGTGGCGCTGTCGCAGTGCCTGCAGCGCGATACCAACGCGCCGATCAATCGCGATGGGCGGAAAAAGCGGCACGAGCGCTTGCTCGACCTTTTCCAGCATCGCAGCGGCACCATGGAGTTCCAGTAGTTCGCCCAAGCGGTCGCGCACGGTGCCGAACACGGCGCCGTGCAGGAGGTCCAGATCAACAACCGTATCGTTCAGTTCGCTGGCTGGCAAGCCCACTAGTGCGGGCAATGCCCCCGCTCGCAGCCGCAGCACCAGCATGGGAGCGCCGCTTCCGCTTCCGATCACGATGCGCGAAGTGCGCATGCCGCTCACCCAGCCGCGCCGGTGCATGTCGAAGCGGTCGCCACGCTCATCGTGCCAGCGCTGTTTGGGCGCGTCGCTCAGGTCGATCACCACCTCGCAGCCGCCATCCGGCACGAAAACCTCGCGCGCATGCGCCGGCTTGTAGCCCTGATGGAAGGTGATATGCTCTACCGCATGGGCGATCGGTCCGGCAGGATGGCGGAAGAGCAGGAGCATGCGGCAATATAGAAGGGAACCTGGCGAGCGGTGATCACCGCGATGCGGACAGTTCCTTCTCCAGCTCCGTCACGACTCGAACTGCGTTAGGATTCTCAGGTTGTACGGTCAACGTTCGCCGGTAATACTCCAGCGCTTGCTTCTTGTCACCCAGCTTCAGGCAGGCCTCTGCATAGCTGTCAAACACGTTCGCGCTCTTCGGATAGAGGTTCATGTTGATGAAGAACAGGTCGCGTGCCTGTTCAGTCAAGCGCGCGTTCAGTAGCTGGTAGCCAAAGTTGTTGAGGGCTTCCTCGTTCACAGCCTCGTCGTTCGGGTTGGCGGCCTTCAGCTCTGCGTATGCCTTCAACGCGGCATCGCGCTCACCGCGCTGCACGAACTCGAAGGGAATGTGCTCATCGTCCTGCATGCGCGAAAGCGTGGAAAGCACATCACCCGATTTCGTATCACTCACTTGCAAGGTCATCGCGCCCGCTGCGTCCTTCACGAAGCGCCGACTGCGCTCATCCGTGCGGCCAACGAACTCACCATCGCCGATATGGACGAGTTCGGTGGGCTGTTCTCGCAGTGGCTCTCGGAAGAGCTTTCCACTGCGCAGCGCGATGGTGATCATGTTGTCGCTGCCGATCCGGTAACGTCCGGTGAACGCTTTCAGCGCATTACTGTCCATGGGCACGGCTTTGTGCTGCGGCACGAATTCCGGCCAGTCGTACGCGCGAGCGATGGAGCGGATCACCTCGGACATGAAGGCGGGCTGGTTTGCATTGATCAGCACCACCGCGCCCTTGCCGTTCTTGACGTGCCCATAGATCTGGCCGCAGAAGCCCTCATTCCAACCGCCATGTTCGAAGTAGCGCTCGCTGCCTTTGTTGTCCAACATCATCCCAACGGCGGTGGAAGGTTCCAGTAAGGGCTCCACCATCTGCGAGGCTGTTGCGCGGCTCAGCACTTTGCCGCTATCGGTGGTGATCGTCTTCTGCAAGTCGATGACGAATCGCGCGAGATCGGTGGCGGTGGTCCACAGTCCGTCGGGTGATAGTTCAGGGCACACGTGCCACTTGCTTTTCACCGCCGAACGATCAGGCAGGTATCCGCTCGCGGCATTCTGGGTCCAGGCCTCCGGCAAAGGCTGTTGGTAGGTGCTGCGCGACATGCCCAAGGGCTTCAGCACGAGTTCGTCCATGTGCTTCGGAATGGTGCCGCCCTTCACATTGAGGATGACCTGAGAGGCCACACAATACCCGCCGCCGCTGTAACGCCATCCAGTGCCCGGCGTTTGATCCACGACGATCGCAGGAGAATTCGATGGTGCTTCGCCGTTGAGGATCTGATCCAAGGTGGGCAAAGGCTCACCTGGCCCATAGCCTTGGAAGCCATGCACGGTTGCTCCCGCCACATGCCCCAGCAGACGTTTCAGCGTGACCTTCTCCGTTGCGGTGAAAGCGCTTTCCGGTATCTTCCACGAGGTGAGCATGGTGTTCACATCCGTATCGATGGTCAGTGCGCCTTGCTCCGCGAGCTTCAATAGCGCCATGGTGAACACGGGCTTGCTGATGGACGCGGCCTGGAATAAGGTGCTGTCCGTGACCGGGCGCATGGTACTGCTGTCCATCACGCCGTAGCTCTTGGTCCACGCGATCTTGAAGTCGTCGATCACCGCGATGCTCACACCAGGCACGCCATAGTGCTTCATGCGCTCTTCGATGGTCCACGTGCTGTCGCCTTCAATGAAGACCTGCTCGCACAGGCCCGTTTCCACATGGCGGCGGAGGAATTCGGCGGGGTCATCGGTGCGATTGGGGGTGCTGCACGCGGCGAACAGGACGACAGTGAACAAAGGGGCTGCGTATCTCATGTGGTGAAGTTGTTCCGCGGCGAATGTGGTTCGATCGTTCCGGGAAGTCGGCATCCGTGAGCTGTGGTTCAAATATTCAGCTCGAATACCGCTTGCGCGCGCGACCGCCCGTTCACGAATACCTCCACCACATGCTCGCCCGCATGATGTTTCCGCGTGCTGAAGTCCACGATGCGCTGGCGTTTGCTGATGTGCATTGATCCACGCGGACCGAGCTCGACTTCTTTCAACTTGAACACCTTTTTCGATGTGCCGCCGTTCGCTTTGCGGTAGTGGACGGCGTAGTCGATCACCAGTTGCTGCGCGCGTTGGGCCTCGGAAGTCACGGTGAAGGAGAGTTCCAAGGTCTCCCCGAGCTTCAGTCGCTTTGGTGAAAGCTCCAGGCCATCCACCCGCACCTTCACTTTGCTGTCGAAAGCGAATAGGGCCAGCGCATCCACGTCGCCGGCTTTGATCAGCGTGCGGCTGGCGTGTTTGGCGATCCACGCGGTGTGTGGATGCTTGCGGTCCCACGAACGGAGAAGGTCGACCATGTACTTCGGGTGGTCCTTGCTGAAATCGTTCAGATGGTTCGCTACCGACTTGCGCACGTAGAGTGAATCGTCGGCACGCAAGCGTTCGAGGATCGGGGTGGTGAGCTTCGGGTCTTTCAACACGGCATCCAGCCGGAACGACCAGGGCAAACGCGGACGACTGCCTTCAGAGGCGAGGCGACGCACATGTTCGTTCTGATCCTCGGCCCAAGAGCGCATCACCTTCAATGTTCCTATTGGATCGCGGCGGAAGAACTCGCGCACGGCGAATTCCGATGAACCGAAACTGGTGAAGTACTTGAGCGCTTCGAGCGAATTGGGTGGGTCGTCCAGACCGAATTGGCTCACGAAGTCGGGATACAGCAGCGCGGTGTAGCCCTTGGGCATGCGCGGCGCAACGTCCATCAGGATCTGCACTGCTTTGCGGTAGTCACTGGGCAAGTAAGTGCGCAAGGTGATGCTCGCGTGCCGCATGCGCGCGTTAAGCTCACGCGTTTCGTTGCCATGCTGCGCATCCTTGAAGAATTCGGAACGCTTGAACCTCGGATGCACCGTTTGCATCTCCTTCGCAAGCCGAGCGAAGTAGGCAGCATTGAACATTTCCTTGAGCGGTTCCGCCATTCGGCGAAGATGCGTGGCACGGTCCACTGTCCATCGTTGCATGCGCTTCGGGAATGGGCTGCAATGCTCCTGCTGATTCCTCAATCGGGTGCATTCATGGAAGCGATCCGGGTTATCTGCCCGTTCCTTGGTCGCAATGCACCGGTCCCTGTGTTGAGGACTGCGCGCGCCAACCTGTCAGCCCTTGTTGAGCTTCGTTAACAGATTGCACATGAAACCAACCGGGGGCGTCGGCGTTCTCCAATTGGCACGGTACCTGCCGCGCCGCCCGCATCATGAACATCCAAGACCCCGAAACCAACGTGCTGCGCACCCTGCTGGTCGATGCTCCTCCGGCAGCGGTTTGGAAAGCACTGACCGATCCGAAATTGGCCCGCCTGTACATGGGCGCCATGCCTTGCTGCGAGCTGCGTCCCGGCATGCCGGTGCAGTGGTTCGTGCGCGAAGAAAGCGGCGACCAGACGCTAGTGGCCAAAGGCACCATCATGGCCGTGCAGCCGGCTGAGCGCCTGCGCTACACCACCTATAGCCCATCGAGCAAATTGCCCGATGAGCTAGCGAGCCATACCACGGTTGACCTTCATTTGATCCCCGATGGCGATGGCACCCGCGTGGAACTCTGGCAGGGCGACTTCGCTGGGCTTCCCGATGCAGCAAGGCGCGCGCGGGAGTCTGGCCGCAATTGGGTGGAGCACTTGGTGGGCCTCAAGCGCGTAGCTGAGGAAGTGTGGGAGGCGAAGGCCGCCTGAGCACGCTATCAAAAGTGGAGCGCCGGGAGCAATCGCTCCCGGAGCTTCTTGTTTTTGAATGTCGGAAGGTCAGAATTCAATCAAAGACTTGCGTTGCTTGCGCGGCTTCTTCGGGATGGTCACAGCGTCGGTGTTGCAATAGTTGCGAATGATGAACTGCGCGTCCTTGTCCCCTGCCTCAGCGCAACGGCGGAAGTCGGGGCAGGCGGCATTCTTATCGCCCTTGCTGTAATGGCAGTCGGCGCGGTAGAAATAGGCCGTGCGCTTCTCAGGGTCGTCGGATTCGATCACGCGCGTGAAGGTGGCGATGGCCGCATCGTATTGCTTGTTCTCGAACTGCAGCACGCCCAGGCTCATCCAGCCGCCGGGAATGCTTGGGTTCAACCGCATGGCTTGTTCCAGGTCGGCGATGCCCGCTTCTTCCTTGAATTGCTCGCCGCGCACCACGCCGCGCAGGAAAAGCGCTTCGGCATGGTCGGCCTTGACCTTCATGGCGCGCTCTAGGCTCTTCATGGCGCCGTCGTTGTTGCGGCCCATATAGTCGGCACAGGCCCGGTTGTACCAAGCGTCCGCATCCTTGGGGTCGAGGTCGATCGCGCGGTCGCAATCGCGTACGGCTTCTTTCAGGTTGCCTTGCGTGATGTGAACGGCCGAGCGGCTCACATACAGGCGTGGGTTGTCGGGGTCGAGCTTCTCGGCTTTGGCATAGTCCAGCAGCGCCCCGTGGAAATTGCGCTGCCGCTGCTTGATGTCGCCGCGGAGCTTGAGGCCGCCATCGAGCTGCGCATCCAGTTTCAGCGCGCTATCGGCATGGGCGAGGGCGATATTGAGTGAATCGATCGCATAGGCCGTGCGGGCGGCGGTGAGGTGTTCCTCGGCGCTGCGCTGAGCAATGAGCGGTCCGGTGAGCAGTAGGAGCAGGGGCAGGGTGCCGATGCGGGTCATGCGTTGCATTTGGGTCGGGGCCGGGCGAAGATCGTTCAAAGCGAGGCGGCTCACGGCAGGTGCTCGATACGGTCAACGGTCCAGGCTTCGGTGGGCGCGGCGAAAAGTGGCTTCACCGTGGGCCACACCTCGCTGAAGACATCGCTGGTGCGGTAGCGCTCCAGATCAGCCGGACTGTCCCAGTGGCTGTAGGTGAAGAACACGTTGGGCGTAGCGCTGTCTCGCAGAAGCTCCAGGTGCATGCAGCCGGGGAAGGCACGGATGCGCGGCTTCCACGACTCGAACAACTCCAGGAAACGCTCGGCATTCGCCGGTGCGAAGGTCATTTTCACGATGCGGACGATCATGCTGCTCTCGATTTCGCGGGCAAGATCGACTACTGCACGCGAATGACCTTTCCGCTCTCCGTCCGCGCGATGCGCCGCAGGGCCTGCACGCGCCGGGGCCATTCGTGCGGATGGAGCACGGCCATGACCTTCTCCAGCACTTCGGGCATCACTTCCTCTTGAGGCCGGTCGGTCTCCAGCACGAGCATCACGGCCTGGCCAAGAACGGGGTTGGGCACCTGGGTGAAGTAGTGCGGATAGGGGATGGCGCCGGCCGTCTTAGCCTCGAGCTGTTCAGGGAAGATCTTCTTGCCACCGCTCAGGATCACGTTGTCGATGCGACCGAGCCAACGGAAATGGGTATCGTCGACCAGCTCCACCAGGTCGTTGGTGACATGCTGCTTGGTGGTGAGATGCGGCGTGTACACCACAAGGCAGCCGCGCGGGTCACGGGCGAAGTGGCATTCACTGAGCGCAGTGAAGTGCTCCTCCGGCGCCGGCCCGTTCAAAGGCCGCAAGGCCACATGCGTCACGGTCTCGGTGCTTCCGTAACTCTGGAACACTTGTACATCGAGCGTGCGGATGTCTTCCATCAACGCCTCGCTCACTGGACCGCCGCCGAGCAGGATCACCTCGAACTGCCGCTCAACGCGCGCGCGGTCCTCCTGGATGGCGCGGTGCAATTGCAGCGGCACCATGGCGGTGAACCTGAACCGGTCCTCGACCTTCAGGTTGTCCAGCACGCTTCCGCGCGGATCGATGAGGTGGATGTCGAGGCCCAGCGCGAAGGCCCGAACGAGCATCATCTTGCCAGCGATGAATTCGCTCGGGAGGCAGTGGAGCACACGATCGCCGGGCCGAAGGTGGAAGGTGGCACCGGTTAGCCGCGCGCTCATCACCAAGTCGCGGCGGGGAATGGTGAAGCGCTTCGGTGGACCGGTGGTTCCGCTGGTGGTGGCGGGGAGACCTCCGCGCCGCAGCACGAGGTGGAGCAAGGTGTTGAGCACATCGCGGTACCAATCTGTCCGGCGTTTCTCGCGCAGTTTGTCCACGATGCAGTAATAGTCGAAGCCCGATAGGTCCGTGCCATCGACGGTGATGCGCTCGAAAGCCTTGGCCATGGGCGGATAGGACGTGTGCGCGGCCATCAGTCGAGCATCGATAGGTCCCAGGCCTCTTCCGGACGGTAGCGCAGCAGGCCTTTCTCAGCGAGCAAGGGCGAAGGGATGTTGTCCGTGTACACCTTGCCGGTCCCGAGTCCCTGCGCGATGCTCACGTTCAAGGTGGCGGTGAACTGCGCGACCGCATTCAGCCCGATGCTGCTCTCCAGCGCCGATGTGATCCACCAGCCGATGCCCCGGGCCTTGGCCAATTCGATCCATTCGTGCGTGGCGCCCCAGCCGCCCACCAGGCTGGGCTTGATCACGATCCAATGCGGCTTCACGTTGTCCAGCAGGTCCACTTTCGCGTCGCGCGTGTTCAGGCCGATCAGGTCCTCGTCGAGGGCGATGGGGACCGGAGTCGTGGCGCACAATTCCTCCATCACTTCGAAGAGCCCCGGAGGCACTGGTTGCTCTATGCTGTGGACCTCGAGCTCTGCCAGCCGCTTGAGCACGTCGGGGGCCTGTTGGGCATTGAAGGCCCCATTCGCATCCACGCGCAAGGTGATGTCGCTGGTGTTGTATTCCTGCCGCACACCCTTCAGCAACGCGAGCTCATCGTCGAGGCCGATGGCACCGATCTTCATCTTCACCGTGGAGCATCCACCCTCGATCTGCTCGCGGATGCGCTGCTTCATGGTGGATTTGTCTCCCATCCATACCAGGCCATTGATGGGGATGCCGCTCCTGCCCAGCGTGAATTCGGAGGGGAAGAGCGTCTTGGTGCCGCCAGCGTCCAGGTCGCGCAGGCACTGCTCCACGGCGAAACGGACGCTTGGCACATCCACGAGGTCGGTTATCATGCGTTGCGCCCAATTGTCGGTGCGCTCACAGAGCTCGGTGAGCTTCAGTTTCACATCGGCGGGGAATTCCTTGCTGTGGCCGGGGAAGAGCGCGGCCTCACCAATGCCTTTCAGCTCCGGGGCCTCTTCGTCCCAAGCGATCAAGTACCAGACCGTGCGTGCATGGATGGGGCCTTTCGAGGTGCCGAGCTCGAAGCGCGGGTTCAGCGTGCGTTCGATCCAGCGCGCTTTGATCATGCCACAAGGATAAGCCCGGCACTGAAGGCGAGCGCCGTGAAGAAGGTGGTGAGCGCGAGCTTCTTCAACTGCGGATCGAGCGATGCGGGATCATGCGCGCGGAGCACCGTGCGTAAGTGCGTGCCCAGCGCGGGCACCGTGATGAGCCAGCCCCATTGCGGCATGGCGCGGAAGGTGACGGCCGTGTATGCGATGAGGCAGAGCAGGCCGGTGGCGATGAGGATCCCGTGGTAGCCTTTTGCGTTATCGAAGCCTAGCCGCACGGCCATGGTGATCTTGCCGCTGGCCTTATCGTTCTTGATGTCGCGCAGGTTGTTCACGTTGAGCACGCCCGCGCTGAAGCATCCGAATGCGATCGCTGGCAATAGGATCAGTGGTTCGATATGGTGCGCATGCAGGTTGAAGGTGCCGCAGACGCCGACGATGCCGAAGAAGAGGAAGACGCTGGCATCGCCCAGTCCGGCGTAGCCGTATGGATTCTTGCCGAAGGTGTACTTCACCGACGCGCCGATGGCCAGCACGCCGAGCAGGAGGAAAACGAGCATCTTGACGGAGAAGCCGAGTGCCGTGACGATGAGCGCGATGCCGCATGTGAACGCGAGTGCTCCGCAGATGAGCATCGCGCGCTTCATCTGTGCAGCCGTTATCGCACCGCTCTGCACCGAGCGCTGCGGGCCGACGCGCTCGGCATTATCGGTGCCATGCTGATGATCGCCGAGGTCGTTGGCGAGGTTGCTGAGGATCTGCAGGAGAATGGCGGTGAGGAGTGCGAGGCAGAGCACACGCAATGAAAAGAAATCCGTTCCTGATCGATAGGCTTCATCGTAGGCTAATGCGCATCCTACGATGATGCTGCTCACCGCCAAGGGCAGCGTGCGCAGGCGGAAGGCATGGAGCCAGTGCTTCAGGTCTGCCATTTAATCGCGCAGCTTCTTGAAATACTCACGCAACACCTTCGGGCTCAGGACCGCATCGGTCCGCACCACAAGCACCGCAGGTTGCTCGTGATCGCCATAGAGCCAGCCGAGGCCATCGCTCAGCGTCGCTTCATCGGTCGCTTCCTTCCACGGCAGGCTGAAGGATCTCACCAGCGCCAGTGGGTCACGTCCGTGCGGCGCCTCGAACCATTTGAGCAGCTCGGGGTCCTTGTCGGGGCCTTCGATGTAGCGGAAGATGTTGCCGCCGCCGTTGTCGATCACGATCACGCGCAGGGCAGGGGCGAGGTGCCCGTTCCAGAAGGCGTTGCTATCGTAGAGGAATGCCGTGTCGCCGGTGATCAGCGTGGTGGGCCGTTGCGAGGCGAAGGCACTGCCCACCGCCGTGCTCGTGCAGCCGTCGATGCCGCTGGTGCCGCGATTGCTGAACCAGCGCAGTCCTTGCATGCGGTCGAAGAGCTGTGCGTAGCGTGCCGGCGTGCTGTTGGCCAAGTGGACATCGCTGCCCTCGGGGATCGCGCGGAGTATCCGTTCGAATGCGGTGAGGTCGCAGAATGATGTGGCCTTCACGATGGCCTCATGCCTAGCGAGCAGGTGTTCATTCACCATGCGCCATGCTTCGCCATAGATGCTCTCGTTGCCGATCGCGCTTCCGCTCAGCTGTGCGAAGAACACCTCGGGAGAGACCGAGATGTCGTGCGTGAGGCTCTGGTAGGTGTCGTAGTGGCGCTGGCCGAGGTCGATGTTCCAGTGCTGCGCGGGCTTCCATTTGCGCAGGAGCCCTTTGATGCGCTTGCTCACCACGGCTCCGCCGAAGGTGATCAGCAGGTCCGGCTTCAGGTCATTCTCATTCGCATCGTTCACGCCTTCAATCGCGCGGTCAATGCAGGTGATGAAGGCCGCATCGTCCAGGTTGCTGGTGGCCTCGGTCATCACTATGACTTGTGGCAAGGAGGCGAGCTGCATGAGCTGCTTCTTCAAGCCTTCGCTCCAGATGCCTTGGCCCGCCAGCACCATCACCTTCTTGCAGGCGCTCACCTGGCCGACAAGCCAGCGCGCATGCTCAGGCAGGATGAAGGACTCGGTCATGACTTGCGCGATTGGCCTTGTCAACGGGCTGGAAGCCCTTTGGCCCAGGCCGTACAAAGGCTCCGCGAAGGGCACGTTCACGTGCACCGGTCCAGGAACCGGAATCAAGGTGGCGTCGATGGCTTCGTTGATCAAGCGTCCGCAATGCCAACGAGAGAGATCGTCGCTGGTGAGCCTTGGCAGCTGCACGCTCTTCTTCATGTGCAGCGCGAGCACGCCTTGTTGGCGGATGGCCTGCCCTTCGCCCTGATCCACCCATTCCTCCGGTCGGTCGGCGGTGATCACCAGCAATGGCACGCGCTGGTAGAAGGCCTCTGCGATCGCCGGTCCATAATTCAGCACGGCGCTGCCGCTGGTGCAGATCAGCGCAACCGGAGCGTGAAGCTGCTGCGCCATGCCGAGTGCGAAGAAGGCCGCGCTGCGCTCATCGATGACCTGCAAGCACTGCATGCCCTCCAGCTTGCTGAAGGCGATCACTAACGGGGCGCTGCGGGATCCGGGGCTGATCACCGCGTGGCGGATGCCTTTGGCGAAGCAGAGACGCGCGAGTTCCGCGGCGGCTGGATGATCGGAAGTCGTCATGCTGATTGCGGCGGCTAAGCTACCGGCGGGCGCCGAGCTCTTCGATCAGGTTGAGCCAGGTGCGGGCCTTCAGCTCCACTTCGTCGCACTCGACCTCGGGGTCCGATGAGCCGGTGATGCCCGCTCCGACATGCAGCAATGCGCGTGGGCCTGCGATCTCCATGCATCGGATGTTCACGAAGAGTTGAGCCTGTTCCGCTTCCACCGGCCCCCAATAGCCAGCATACAGCGATCGCGACCTTGGCTCCAGTCTCCGGATCAGCTCAAACGCTTCGAATGCGGGCTTGCCGCCCACTGCTGGTGTCGGGTGCAGCGCAGCCGCGAGGCGAAGCGCGTCGTGCTGTTCAGCGATAGCCGTGATCCGTGTGTGGAGGTGCGCCACATTCGCCGAGCGTTTCACCGTCGGTGCGTCCGCATGCACTTCGCGTGCACCGTTCGCCAGCAGGCAATCGGTGATTTCCGCGGTGACGAGCCGCTGCTCCTCGCGCTCCTTTTCGCCCCAAGCCTCCGCGATGCCCGGTGCGTTGTAAGCGGGCAAGGTGCCGGCAAGGGAGTCCACTTCGATCCGGTTCATGGCAGCGCTCATCAAGCGTTCCGGTGTGGCGCCGAGCCATGTTCCGAAGCGCTTGGTGCGCGCCATGGCCACGAAAGCAGATGGGTAGGCGAGGCAGGCCGCTTGAAAAAGAGAACCCGATGTTGCGTGGCCCAAGTCCGTTGCGATGGTCCTTGCAAGCACCACTTTCTGCAGCTGACCGGCTCTGATTGCGTTGATGGACTCCGCAACCGCGCTGCGGTATCCCGTGCGATCAAGGCCGTGGAAGAGCGCATGCTCCGGTCCGTCGGTCCGTTCCGCGATGCCGCTCATGGTTGAACGGTCCTCATCAATCGCGAGGATCATTTCCGGCTTGATGCACAGAACGGGTCCTTCGCCCGTGTCGAACGGGGCCAGCACGAAGCACTGCTGTCCGGCATGCGGTGGTTGCAAGTCCGCACTGTGCTGCACGTATGCGAGCGCATCTTTTCCGGGCAGCCGGAAAGCAGCGAACGTGGCCTTGCGGCGGATCAGCTCATCAATCAGCGCAGCACCGGTCAACGCCGTTCGATGATCAGGTTGGTGAGGCGGCATATCGCACAAAGCTCTCCGGCCTCATTGCGCACTTTGATGTCCCAGACATGCGTGGTGCGGCCTGCGTGCAGCAGCTCGCCCGTGGCGGTCACCACACCCGAGCGGACGCCCTTCAGATGGTTCACATTCAATTCGATGCCCACGGTGTCTTTGCCTGCCGCGCCAACGATCAGCGCAGAGCCAACGCTACCTAAGGTTTCGGCCAAGGCGGCAGTGGCACCGCCATGCAGCAGGCCCATGGGCTGCACCGTGCGCCGGTCAACCGGCATGGTGGCGCAAAGGTGGCCGCTCTTGTCCACGATGAAGAGAATGCCCAAGTGTGAAACGAGGGTCTGTTCGCCGAGAGCATTCGCTTGCTCGGCTTGTTGCGCGGTGAACGCCATGCGCCAAAAGTACCTGCCTTCCGGTAGGCGGTGCATGGCCATCTTTGCGGCATGGCCAGTGCGCGAATCTTGCTGGTAGAGGACGAGCCTACGTTGCGGGCCACGCTCAAGCTCAATCTGGAAATGGAGGGCTACGCGGTAACCGTTGCGCAAACCGGCCCGGAGGCGCTCGACCGCCTTCGCGGCGCGCATTTCGATGCCGTGATCATGGATGTGATGCTGCCCGGTATCGATGGATTCAATGTGATTGAGACGATCAGGTTGGAAGGGAATAAAGTGCCCGTTCTCTTCCTCACTGCCCGCATGGCGACGGATGATCGGATCCGCGGACTTCGCGTCGGGGATGATCATCTGGGCAAACCCTTCGACCTGACCGAGCTGCTGCTCCGATTGGGCAAGCTGGTGGCCCGAACGGGTGCTCATCAGAAGGAAGGTTCGGACACGTTCACATTCAGTGATGGCAGCATCAACTTCTCAGCATTCGAGGCCGTGGGCAGGAATGGGACCACTTATCCGCTCACCCAACGTGAAGCCTTGCTATTGCGCCTGCTGGTTGAAAAGGCAGGTGAGGTAGTCTCTCGGGAGGAGATCCTTGCGGAAAGTTTGGGGCTATAACGTATTCCCGACCACCCGGACAATAGAACAATTTCATTGTGGCCTTCCGGAAATACTTCGAACCGGACCCCCGGATTCCCAGGCACTTCCACTCGGTGAGAGGGGTGGGCTACAAGTTCATCCCCTGATTTTTCCAGGCGCATTGGCAACCCCTTCGGCGGTGCGCCGTCTTCTTCCCAACCAAGGTCGTTCTTCCTGACTTTGGGCTGGTTCCAATCATTCCTTGCAGGTTTACCGCGCAGGGGTCCTTTCAAAAGGACCCCTGTTCGGTTTCCAAGGGGGTACATGATGTTTCCACAATTCAGCATCTTTAAGAGCTTGCAGCCTGTGAATCACTCACCTATCTTGCGGCGGCTTTACCACTTGACGGCCAACACACTCATCCGTTACCACATGAAATTACGTTCCGCTCTCACGGCGATGATAGCTGCTGCTACCATCGCACCGGTCGCATCGCAAGGCACGGTCGACATCGGCCTTTTCCGCAACGGCGATAAGCTCGAGGTGCGCCTTCGCCCAACGGAGAATTTCAATGGCATCGTTTCCAGCATCGTGTTCGCCGTTCGCTGGGACCGCAATTCCGGCGCGAGCTTGGGCACGCTTACGCAGACCGGAGCTCCTGCCCAATTCCTGCCGCTGGCCAAAAGCGGTGCTGTGCGCGAGCACGGTGCATTCAATTACCAGGTCTATGCTGGCTTCGGAATGCTGCCGCTCACGGAACTGGAGACGTCCTTGGCAGCGGGCAGCGAAACCGTGATTGCCACGTTGCCTGTGACCGGCAAGGGTGAGTTCGAGATCGTGAATGATGCTTTCACCGGTGAAGCAGCGAACAATGCGAATTATTACATCTCGCTTGGTGGTCGCGATCTCACGGGCAGCATCTACAAGGGCTTGGCTACGGCTGAGGAAGATGGCAGCGTGAGCATCCTGCCCAACCCGAACAATGGCCAGTTCACCTTCTCCTTCTCGGTAGGCGTGGCTACGGATGTGACCATCGAGGTGGTCAATTCCTTGGGCCAGGTTGTCTTCAACGACATGCTCCGCAACTTCGAGGGAACCTACCGCAAGGAGATGGACCTGACCAGCATGAGCAACGGCGTGTACTATCTGAAGATCAAGCGCAACGGGGAAACCTCCACGCACAAGATCGTTTACCGGTAGCCCGTTCGATCGGATTCTGGGGGAACAGGGGGCTTCGGCCCCCTGTTTCGTTGCTCAGGCTATGCAGCACTGGCAGTAAGAGCTGGAGGGGTCATGCATGATGGGCTTCTCAGGATTCAGCATTTCGTTGATCAGTTCAAGGAGCAGGTCATCGATCCTTCGCAACTGCGCTCGACTGATGAGGGTGCTGCCTTCGAGGTTCAGCCAAGCGGCATCGGGCAACGAACTGTGGCGCAACGGGATGATGCCTGCTTGCACCGAGTCGATCGATTCATCGCCATGCAGGGCCAAGGAGGCGTAGATCATGAGCTGTAGTGCTTGTTGCTTCGCTGAAGAGAGCTGCCCGCGGATCAATTCCTTCATCTGGATATTCGAGTTCTGGAAAGAACCTGTCTTGATGTCGAGCACGCAGAGGACGCCGTCCCGTTGCTCCAATCGGTCAGCCTTTCCCCTGATGCGTATGCCGGGTAGCAGCTCCGCGCTCATCTCGTGCTCCACCGCTACCGGGATGGTTCTTCCGAGCGCTTCCCGATCGGCTTCTGATCCCAGCACCCTGCGTAACGCGGCGGCAGCCATGGAACCGCGAAGCATTGAGCTGCCAGATTCGAGCATGTCCATCGGGAAATCCTGGGCCAGGGCCGTGCGCACATGCGCATCGGCGTCCTGTGCGGCTTCCAGCAGCCGCTCTCGGCTCAACGGGGCGCCCAGCCAGGCACTGTAGATCCGTTCCGCAGCACGATGAACGGCTATGCCTAGGGCATCATCACCGAACCCGCTGGCGACTTCTTTCTGCTCGTTGATCCCAAGGATGTATTTCGCGTGGAAATCCATGGGGCACCGCAGCCATGTGGCCATGGCCGTGGGTGAGATTCCTCTGCTGATCAGCGCTTGGATCCGTTCGATGACATTGGCATCCTTGCGGATGACGAGTTCAGGCCTCGCATGCGATCGCGTTCCCGCAGCGGCGACCTGACGGGAGAGGCTTGAACGCGAAGCGACACCGAACTCATGCTCCCATTGCTCCATGAAACGCGCGGGGGATCCGCTGCCATCGGGTGCCGGGGCATGGGCCATGATGAAATGCTCCGAGCCTTGCAGCAGCCGATGCACATGATACGAGGAGACCGCTTCGGAATCCGCGCTCAAGGGGAGTTTGAAGTGGCGCCTGAGATCGAAGGGGATCCAGCTCTGGGCGTCGTCCTGGCCGATCAGGATGCCTTCAGATGCTCCGACGAGGAGCACGTGCTTGAATGACAGCGCGCGTGTCTCAAGCACACCCAAAACTTGCAGGCCTCGCAACGGCTCGCCGAAGAAGCTGATGCGCGCCTGACCGATCAGACGCTCCCGGGTAGCAACAGTGTCGCGCAACGAGGTGAGCACCGCCTGGTTCCGTTGCATGGCCAAGCGCAGCTCGCGCTGGAGCACTGCCATATGGTAGGCCTGCTCACGTGCCAAGGCATCATCGGGCCGAACAGCCACAACCCAGCGGAACAGCGCTTGAAGAAGCGCATCAGGATCCTCGGAAGTCGGACTCAGTGCAGCAAGCGCCTCTTCCGGGAGCCCGGACCCTTGGAGCGTGGCATAGGCTTGTGTGACTTCCAGGCTTGGCCATCCGACCTCGGTCAAACAGGCAACCAAACGGCTGGTTGATTCACCCAGGTGAAGCAACGGGTGGTTGAGCAGGGCTGTAAGTTCAGCGGTTCGCACGCGGCCGTCGGCTTGCGCATGGTACCGGAGGAAGCGATCGGCAAGGCCGTGCAACGGCAGTTCTTGGACGGGCACGCCCATGGAGACGTTCATGGGGCCGATGTCGCTGGGCATCGCTTGAAGCAGGGGGAGCAGCAATTGCTCATCGGCTAGCACGACCGCGGCTTGGTCGCGTTCATGTGTTGGAACCTTCGCGGCCCAATGCGCTGCGAATCGGCACATGGCCATGCGATCCGGCAAGGTCACGAGCTGCACGTTCCGGGCTCCGCTGAGGATCGTATCGGAAACGCTGATTTCGCCCTGGCCAAGGGATGTGATGGATTCGCGCAGGAATCGGCCTGCTTCATGGTCGCTGTTGTTGAGGTAGAAGGTGTCCGCATCCCAGCACACGCGCAGGATGCCGCGTTCACGAAGTGATCGGAGCACCGACTTCAACGATGGTTCCAAGGCATTCAGGCCGGCGGCCCACACCATGTCCCATGGCGATTCCCAACCGGGAGTGTTGGCTTTGCGCAAGGCTTCGCGCCCGATGGTTCCCGCGGTACCCAAGCCGCGTTCGGCCATGGCCTTGGCGAATCGCGTATGCAGTTCTCCGGTCTCAGCCCAGCGCTGCACCGCTTGCTGCTGCGATTTGGAGAGCGGCTCAGTTGTGCGCAGGCTCCATTCCTCGATCTCGTGATAGTTGCGCAAATCGCGGTAGAAGTCTCCGAGCTCGAGCAAGTGGTTGTCAATCTCACTGAAATCGCGCAGGGTCGTGGGCGCCCACTCCAGGAATTCGCTCAATGGCTGGGCAGAAGGTCCAGCCTGTTCTTGATGGCAGCGATGCAACGCAAGCAGCAGATCAGCCGGATTGCCCTTCCGCCAACCCGATACGCGCTCCAGGAAAGCGCCCGGATCGAGCATTTCAGGGCTCCAAAGGGGGTGACCGGACCTTTGGGCCAGGTACTTTCGCAGGTGCAAGGCGGCCCTTCGGCTTGGAAGCACGACCAGCACGCGGTCCATTTCGTGGTGATGGTGCTCTAGGAGCAAGCCGGCTAAACGATCAAGGAAATGCTCCATGGCGGCGGAAGATAGATTCAGCCTTGGGGGCTTTCCAGCCTACAGGAGGTTGGTGGGTGGTGCGCATTACTACCGGATCGACGGGCCCCGGGACTTCGTGGAGGTGCAGCAGGTAGGCAGTCGATTGGTGCGGCATGCGGTGAATCAGGCCCCTTATCCGGAGCAGATTCGCATCGCTGAGATGCTCTCTTGCACCGATGGCCGTTTTGAGCCGCTCGATGAGGCCGTGTGGGCTGAGCTTTGGACGGCTTCCGCTACCTTCACCACCGGTCAACCTCCGGCAGGCAACCCCGGCGGCCCTGAACCTGTCGAATGAGCATGAATCGAATCCTTTACGTTCTGGTCTCAGCCCTATTCGCAGTTCCTGCTGTGAATGCCACCCACATCATCGGCGGGGAATTGTATTACGACCATTTGGGCGGTGGGCTCTATAATGTGACGCTGAAGCTCTATCGCAATTGCGATGCGACCGTGGCCTTCGATGCGCAAGCTGCGATCGGGGTGTTCGACGGCGTGAATTACTCATTACTCCAGGTCCAGCAGCTTTCTTTCCCCGGCGCCACCACCGTGCCCGTTGTCCTGGAATCACCGTGCCTCACCTTGCCCCCGAACGTGTGCATTGAGACCACCTCGTACACAGGGACCTTCACCCTGCCGCTCTCGGAGAATGGCTACATCCTCACCTATCAGCGCTGCTGCCGGACGGGGATCATCGAGAACTTGATCAGTCCCGGAGATCTCGGCATCACCGTGACTACCCGGATACCCGGATCAAGCGTGCCGGTGAACAGTTCACCGCGATTCAACCAATTGCCTCCCGTGGCTCTGTGCCTCAATTTGCCGCTCTCGTTCGACCACAGTGCCAGTGATCCCGATGGCGATTCGCTCGTGTATTCGCTGGCCAACCCATTGAATGGCGCAACCGCCGGGGCACCTCAACCCAACCCGCCGGCGCCGCCGCCCTACGATCCGGTGCCTTGGGATGCGGGCTACGATGAGAACTACCAGATCGATTCGGACCCAGCCATCGCCATCGACCCGGTGACAGGCCTGCTCACGCTTACGCCTACGCTGCAGGGCGTCTTCAATGTAGGGGTGCGCGTGCAAGAGTTCAGGAACGGCGAATTGCTCACCGAGACCAGGCGCGATTTCCTCTTCAAAGTGGTGGCCTGCGATGCCACGGTGGTATCGGCGATCCAAGAGCAGACGGAGTTCTGCCAAGGCTTGAGCGTGCAGTTCGTGAACAACAGCGTGGGCGCCACTGAATTCCAATGGGACTTCGGCGATCCGAACAGCGACCTCGATACCAGCACGGAACAGAATCCGGTTTGGAGCTACAGCGGGCCAGGGACCTATGCGGTAACCCTGATCGCGAATCCGGGAACCACCTGCGCGGATACCATCGTGGTGAACTACGACTTGTACTTGGCGCCATCACCGGTGATCATTCCGCCGCCGCCCTTCTGCGGCAATGACCCTGTAACACTTGTGGCGGAAGGCGATTTCAACGCGGGTGCCAGCATCCTTTGGCAGCTGGGCAGCGGAAGCGTGCCGCAGAGCAGCACCGACAGCATCGTGACCGTTCAGTTCCCAGGGCCCGGAACGCACGAGGTGACGGTGATCGTGGCCCAGAATGGATGCACTGGTTTCTACACGGACAATGTGGTGAACTATGGCCTCCCCGAGGCGAGCTTCATCGCCGACCCATTGCCTCCCCAGCAGATCGGCACCTCGGTGGTGTTCACCGATACCAGCTCGCCGAATGGCGGTGTGATCACCAACTGGAATTGGGCCATGCAAGGCAGCGTGTTCGCGCCGTCGGACCCGATCGCGAATTGGAATGGCGGCTGGCCCGGCAACTATGAGGTGGTGCTCACCATCACCACGGCCGATGGATGCAGCGATCAGGCCAGCATGATGTACGAGGTGCTCGGCGGGCCCATCGTGATCCCGAACGTGTTCAGCCCGAACGGCGATGGCACCAATGAGTTCTTCGAGATCAGCAACGTGCAGTACTACCCGAATGAGCTCACCATCTATTCCCGTTGGGGCAACAAGGTGTACGAGACGCTGAACTACAAGAACACCTGGCGCGGCGAGGGCGTTCCCGACGGCACCTATTATTACGTCCTTTCCCTGAGCGACGATCGCGAGTACAGCGGCCATTTGACGATCCTGCGTTGATGGTGAACCCAATCCCATGATGCGCACCCTGCACCGATTCGCCACCAGCGCTCTGGCGTTCGCTGTGGCCGTTTCAGCATGGGCAACGCACATCATCGGTGGGGACATGTACTACGACCACCTCGGTGGGAACCAGTACCAGGTCACGCTGCGGCTCTACCGTGATTGCGGCCCCGACAACACCAATAACACGGCATTCGATGCCAGCGCGCAGATCGCGGTGTTCACGGCCAATGGGGCCTTGTTCACCGATGTGGTCGTTTCGGATCCAGGGGAGACCGTAGTGCCGGTCACCCTCAACGACCCCTGCCTCACGGCGCCCCCGAGCGTATGCGTGCGCACCACCGTGTACATCCACACCTTCACGCTTCCTCCCACGCCGGGGGGCTACACGATCAGCTATCAGCGTTGCTGCCGCACACCGGCCATGGTGAACCTGTCGGGCCAGCAGGGCCTCACCTGCACCATTACGATCCCAGGTCCGCCGAACAATGTGAACAGCTCGCCGCGCTTCAACGACTATCCGCCCATCGCGCTGTGCCTCGATCAGGACATGAGCTTCGATCACAGCGCCACCGACCCTGATGGGGACCAGCTCGTGTACGGGCTCTGCTCACCGTTCCAAGGTGCCGATAACATCAATCCCGCTCCTCTGGCCGGACCACCGCCTTATGACCCGGTGAATTGGGCGGCTGGGTATTCCGGCGCCAACCCGATCAATAGCGCGCCGCCCATCGCCATCGATCCCGCCACCGGGCTCCTCACGGTGCATCCGACGCTGCAGGGAACGTTCACGGTTGGCGTATGCGTGAGCGAATTCCGCAATGGCAACCTCTTGGGCATATCGCGCCGCGACTTCATGTTCCGCGTGGTGCCATGCAATGCGGCGGTGAGCGCGATCATCGCTGCGCAAGGGGCAGGACAAGCCTGCTCGCTCACGCAGGCGTTCAGCAACCAGAGCATCGGCGGGCAGTTCTGGCTTTGGGATTTCGGCGATCCCTCGACCATCCTCGATGTGAGCACCGCGCAGCAACCGAGCTATACCTACCCATCGCCAGGCACGTACACCGTTACGTTGATTGCGAATCCGGGCGCGCCCTGCGCGGACACCACGGTTGCCGACTATCTCGTGGCGCCTTCGCTCCAGCCCACCTTCACGGTGCCGCCTCCCTTGTGCGGGCCTCAGGAAATCGAGTTCCTCCTTGCGGGCAACATCGGCATAGCGCCCACCATCGAATGGAGCTTCGGCCCGGGCGCATCACCGCAGACCGCGCAGAGCAATGCGCCGACCGTGCAGTTCGAGCCCATCGGCGCGCAACAGATCACCGTTACCGTGAGCGAGTTCGGCTGCAGCGGCACCTTCAGCGCCAACGTGCAGGTGCACCCGCAACCGGTGGCCGCCTTCGCGGAGCAGGACAGCTTCTGTGATACGCTCGGCTTCACCTTCACCAACGAGAGCGTCGATGCCGCGAGCTACCAATGGGACTTCGGTGAGCCGGGCACTGCCGCCGATCTCAGCAGCCAGCAATCGCCGTCGTGGATCTACGGTGTGCAGGGCTACCACACGGTGACCCTGATCGCGCGCAACGGTCCGGTATGCGCGGATACGGCCACGCAGGTGTTCGATGCGCATCTGCCACCGCCGGTCTTCTTCCTGCGCCCGCCGATACGCTGTCCCGGAGAAGTGGCATTGCTGAATGCCAACGGATCGCAAGGCAGCGCCACCGTTGCTTGGGATCTTGGACTCAGCGGATTCCCGAATACCGCCACGAGCCTCAATGTGCAGGGCATCTTCCCCGAGGTGGGCACCTTCCCGGTAACGCTCACCATGACTGAATTCGGCTGCAGCGCGAGCTATACCGACTCGGTGACGGTGTACCCGATGCCCACCGTAGACTTCACCAATGGCTCACTGGCCTGCGTGGGCGCTGAGTTCCCGTTCAACGCATTGGTCACCACCGCTACGCCGTACACCTTGCTGTGGAACCTCGGCGATGGCACCACCGCCACGGCAGAAGCCTTCAACCATGTCTATCAGGATCCCGGGCGCTATTCGGTCTCACTCACGGCCAGCACCAGCACCGGCTGCGTGGCCACCGTGACACGCAACAAGCCGGGCGCCGTAGAGGTATTCCCCAAGCCTGTTGCGGCTTTCACGGCGCTGCCCGATGAAGTGAGCATCATGGATCCGCGCATCGAGGTCACTGATTACAGCTCGCTCGCTGCAGAGTGGCTTTACACCATTGCCGGAGAAGAAGTGGCGGACTCAGCCTTCGCTTACTCGTTCGCCGACCCAGGGCAATACACCATCACGCAGGTCGTGACCACGGAGCATGGCTGCACGGATAGCACGACGCGCGTTGTCATCGTGAGCGGCCACTTCTTCTATGCCCCCACCGCCTTCACGCCCGATGGCGACGGCAAGAATGAGTCCTGGCGCCCGAGCGTGGTGGGCGCGCGTGAGTATGAGCTCGCCATCTGGGACCGCTGGGGCAACGAGGTCTTCCGCACCAATGATCCCGAGCAGGGCTGGGATGGCGCCGGGTACAGCTCGAGCGTGTTCGTTTACTGGGCGCGCGTAAAGGAGTGGGGCGCCTACGCGAAGGAGTACCGCGGGCACTTCAGCATGCTGCGGTGACCTTCAGGCTGCGCCGCGCTTGCCCAATTCGATCACTTCCAGGTCCTTCGGTTTCCCGTCTTCGAGGGTGAAGCGCATGGCCGTGCGCATCGTATGCCATCCATGCCGGCCAGCGGCGCCGGGGTTCAAGCAGAGGCAATTCAGCTTAGGGTCGAATTGCACCAGCAGGATGTGCGAATGCCCGCAGATGAAGAGGCCTGGCGGATCGCGGCGCAATTCGTCGATTACCGTGCGATCGTAACGTGTCGGACGCCCGCCGATGTGCGTCATCCATACGCGCGAGCCGCCCAACGTGAAGCGTTGGTGCTCGGGGAAGGTCGCACGTGCCTTCGCATCGTCGATGTTGCCCCAGACGGCGCGCAAGGGCTTCCATTGCGCGAGTTCATCGGTCACGTTCAAGCCGCCGATGTCGCCCGCGTGCCAAATCTCATCGCACTCCTTGAAATGCTCTTGAAGACGCGGATCGAGCCAGCCATGGGTGTCGGAGAGGAGGCCGATGCGGGGCATGCAGCGAAGTAACGCCGGGTACCTTTGCCGCCCCGAATGGAAATCCTCCCGCGCTACTTCCTCGAGATCGCCTTCTGCGGCACGGCCTATCGCGGCTGGCAGCGGCAGCCCGACGCTCCCAGCGTTCAGGCCGAGGTGGAGCGCGCGCTGCAATTCGCGTTGCATCGGCACAAGGTGAACGCGATCGGTTGCGGTCGCACCGACACCGGCGTGCATGCCACGCAGTTCTTCCTGCATTTCGATGGGCCCGGCGATGCGCCGCTGGATGACCGCTTCATGTACAGCTTGAACAGCTTGCTGCCGGACGACATCGCGGTGACGCGCGTGATCGCCGTGCCCGACGATGCGCATGCCCGCTTCAGCGCCACCGAGCGCGGCTACTGCTACCGCATCCACCGGGAGAAGGATCCCTTCCTCACCGACCGATCGCACCAGTTGAGGCCCGCGCTCGATGTGGCAGCGATGAACGAAGGGTGCAAGGCACTCATCGGCACGCACGACTTCAGCAGCTTCCAGAAAGTGGGCACCGATGTGAAGACCAGCATCTGCGATGTGCGCGAAGCGGTATGGGCCGAAACGCCGAACGGGTACGTGTTCCGCATCAAGGCCGATCGCTTCCTGCGCAACATGGTGCGCGCCATCGTGGGCACGGGCATGCGCATTGGCAAGGGACAGCAGCCGGCCGGCCACATGGCCGAGGTGCTGGCCGCCAAGGACCGTCATGCCGCGGGAAGGAGCGCACCGGCCTGCGGACTTTACCTCGAGCATGTCGTGTATCCCTTCCTGCCGAGCCATCTTCGCGGCCCACTTCAGGGATGAGCTCCACCGCGCAAGGCAAAGCATTCGACCGCAAGCTCTTCGGGCGCGTATTCGCGTTCACGCAGCCTTACCGCGCACTGTTCTGGACCACGTTCGCGCTCACCATCTTCCTGGCCGTGCTCGGCGTGGTGCGCCCGTTGCTCATGGGCGACATGATCGATGACTACGCCCTCACCGGCGATGCGCGCGGGTTGTGGATCGTGACCCTCGTGGTGATGGCCCTGCTCGTGATCGAGACCATCGTGCAGTTCTACCAGGCCTATTGGACCGCCTGGCTGGGGCAGGCCGTCACCTTCGACCTTCGGCAGCGGCTCTATACCCGCATCATCGGGAATAAGCTGCGCTGGTTCGACCGCACGCCCATCGGCCAGCTGGTGACGCGCGTGATCAGCGACATCGAGACCATCGACGACATCTTCTCACAGGGCCTGCTCATGATCATGGGCGACATCCTCAAGCTCGTGGTGGTGGTGGCCGTGATGTTCGTGGTGAACTGGAAGCTGGCACTGCTCAGCATGGTGCCCATCCCCTTGCTGCTCTGGAGCACCAACATCTTCAAGAACAGCATCCAGAAGAGCTTCCAGGACGTGCGCACGCAGGTGGCGCGGCTCAACACCTTCGTGCAGGAGCACATCCAGGGCATGGCCGTGGTGCAGGTCTTCGGGCGCGAGCAGCAGGAGTACGTGAAGTTCAAGGCCATCAACAAGGAGCACCGCGCGGCGCACATCCGCAGCGTGCTGGCCTACAGCATCTTCTTCCCGGTGGTGGAGATCCTCAGTGCCATCTCGCTCGGCTTCCTCGTATGGTGGGGCGTGAAGGATGTGCTGGCCGGCTTCGCTACGCTGGGCGATGTGTTCGCCTACATCCTCTTCATCAACATGCTCTTCAGGCCCATCCGCCAGCTGGCCGACCGCTTCAATGTGCTGCAGATGGGCATGGTGGGCAGCGAGCGCGTGATGAAGGTGCTCGATACCGATGCCGGCCTATCGGACGAGGGGACCTTGATGGCCGACGACCTGCGCGGTGAGATCCGCTTCGACGGGATGTGGTTCGCCTATAGCGATGAAGCCTCATCCCCCGGCCCCTTCTCCCGAGAAGAGGGGGGGCATTCTTCGGATAAGGAGCACTGGGCGCTGCGCGACATCAGTTTCGAGGCGAAGGCGGGCCAGATGATCGCGCTCGTGGGCGCCACCGGCAGCGGCAAGAGCAGCATCGTGAACGTGCTGAGCCGTGCCTACGATTATCAGAAGGGCGCCGTGTACCTCGATGGCGCCGACATCCGGGACTACAGACTGAGCGAACTGCGGCGCGCCATCAGCGTGGTGCTGCAGGATGTTTTCCTCTTCAGCGATACCATCCACAACAACATCACGCTGAACGATCCGGCCATCACCCGGGCGGAGGTCATCGCTGCTGCGAAAGAGGTGGGTGCCCACGATTTCATCCTGAAACTGCCCAAGGGCTATGACACGGAAGTAGGGGAGCGGGGAGGCATCCTCAGCACCGGCCAGCGGCAGTTGTTGTCCTTCATCCGCGCCGCAGTGCATAAGCCCGCCGTGCTCGTGCTCGATGAAGCCACCAGCAGCGTGGACAGCCTCAGCGAGCAATTGATCCAGCAAGCCACCGAGCGCATCACCAGTGGCCGCACCAGCATCGTGATCGCGCACCGCCTCAGCACCGTGCAGCACGCCGACCGGATCCTTGTGCTCGATAAGGGCGGCATCATCGAGCAGGGCACGCACCAGGAGCTGCTCGCACAGGAAGGCGCGTACAGGATGTTGTATGAGTTGCAGTTCCGCTGAGCGCTAGTAGCGGCAACCACGAATTTTCCACGATCGCTTGCTTTTTGCCGATGGGCGGTTAGATTCGTCCTACCAGTTCGTTATTGCTCGTTGTCTGTAACCTCGAATGAACCACTTCGCATCACCATCGCAATGGCCCATCATGCGCCATACCTGAGCCGCTCATGCCCTCGCTTCGCTTTGGCGCCCTGCGCCCTGCGCCCTGCGCCCTGCGCCCTGCGCCCTGCGCCCTGCGCCCTGCTATTCTTCAAGCCCAACAAGGTAGGCCCATGGCCCGCCACAACGAAAAGCCCCCGGCGCTTGCGACGCCAGGGGCCGGTTGCTCCATGTCCCACTAACACGCGAATGAAAATGGAAACGAGCTAGGCAAAGGTACCGACCCCGCCCGGAACAAGCCGCGAGCCGGGCGGTGCGGTGAGTACCCGGTATCCACGAGACCGTGGCCGGAAGCGGAGGCAGCGCGCACGCAAGTGCCGCCGTCCTCCATGTGCCAAAGACGCCGTGAAAGGAGTTTGAATTGATCGAGGAACATGCGCTCAGCTATTCTGCCCTTCTTGTTACTGGCGTCTGCGCAACACCTGCGTGCTCAGAACCTCGTGCCCAATTGGAGCTTCGAGGAGATCAGCAGTTGCCCGCAAGAGCAAGGTGATATCGAGAAGGCCATCGGTTGGCTCACCTTCAGAGGTGCGTATTCCTGCGACTTGTACAACATGTGCGGCCATCCGGATTCGTGTGGAGTACCGACGAATTGGTACGGCGACCAGCTACCTTCAAGTGGTCAGGGGTATGCCGGCATCATCACGTTCAGCGCGGATGACGGCTGGCCTTGGTACGGGAGGGAATGGATAGGCACTCAACTATCAACGCCCTTGGTTGTTGGGACCACCTATCATGCCTTGTTGAAAGTGAACCTCGCACTGGGTCGAGGCACAGGAGCACCGGCAATCGAAAGGGTCCGCTTCGCCAACGACCATACTGGTTTGCTCTTCACCATGAGCCAATGGCTTCAGGACGACTTCGATGATGTACCGGGTTATGCCCAGGTGTTTGGTACCGAGGTGGTTGAAGACACCATTGGCTGGACAGTGATCAGCGGCAGTTTCGTGGCAGACAGCGCTTACCAGTACGTGGTGGTGGGCAACTTCTTCAGCGACGAGGAGACGAACTGGTCGCTGATGGACCCCAATGGTACCGCCTATCTGGCCTACTATTTCATTGACGAGGTGTGTGTTTCACCGGATCCGCAGTATTGTGCCATTGCGTCTGGCATGGCGATTAGGACGGGGCAAGCGTTCAGGGTTTGGAGTGACCTTTCGAGTGGTACCTTGGACGCAGCTGGACTTCAGGGATTCGGTGTGCGGCATATTTCGGTTGTTGATGCTCTGGGCAGGAAGTTGCCCCGCCGGTGGCGGTAACAGGCTCCGACACTTGGAGCGTTTCTGTCAGCACCTGGGCGAGTGGTGCGTACATCGTGGTAGCCGAATTGGATGATGGCAGCCGAATAGCTGAGCGCGTGTTCCTCGGTCGTTGAACCGAGAAAAATGAGACAGATGAATCGATCGTTGAGCCTAGCAATAGGTCTCTTCGCAATGACCTCGTGGGCAACTGCCCAATTCACCAACATTGCTACTTCCGGATGGTGGCGCACCAATCCGCCCGGAACGAACCAGGGAAGGGGTTTGGCGGTTGGCAACTTGACTGCTTGGCCGTTTCCAGCGGCCTTTCAAGTTCATGGGGATTTGACAGCCACACTAACGGGCGAGGTATTCCGCACCAACGCTTCCCAAACCATACTTGGCGTGGCGAACCCCACTTACTGGCGCATGTTCCATGGTGGTAGCACGCCAGCCGACGAGCGCGGTCAGTTGTTCGCGGTGCCCACACTAGGGCACTTCAACATCAATTCGCCCAATGGGCACTTCCAGCTGCATACGGAAACCGTTCAGCGCGCACGGTTGAACGGCAACGTGACCAGCAATATGGGCCCGCCCACCGCACCGCCCTTCACCAATGTGAACCGCGATGGCTTCTTCGCGCTGAGCGGCACAGCCGATGCCTTCACCAATATCGGGAGCCGGGCGCCATTCACACGGCTGCACTTGGTGGACAATGCCGTGAACCCCAACGACCCGGTGGTGTACGCGCAACAGCACGGCTTCCGCCCCTGGCAGCGCAATGGCATCACCTTCACGGGCAACAGCGACCAGAGCTACATAGGCCATAAGTACGGCGCCAACGACAACACCGACTTCGTGATCCAATGGAGCGATAATGCCAATGGCAGTCCATGGGGCACGGACCGGATGAAGTTCGTGTTCAACACGGAATACAATGCGGGCTTCACCCGTGGCGCAGCCTCGGTGGATGGGCTGGAGGCCCTTCGGCTCTGGCCGCGCAACCACCAAGAGGTGAATGTGGGCATCGGCGATTTCTTCGCCGGGAACCAGCTGACGCCTGCTACGGTTGTTGACCCCACCGAGCGCGTTGATATCCTGAATGGCCGGTTGCGCATCAGGCAACTTCCGGATGATTCGGCTGCTGTTGACTCATTCTACGTGATGGTTGTGGACCGCACCACCTTGACGCCAGGTAACCAGGAGCGCGGCGTGGTGAAGTGGGTGGATCCATCCGTGTTTGGTGGAGGTGGCGCCGATTGCGACTGGACACTCGAAAATGATGGCGTTTCAGGTCCTGCTGTTTCGCATAACGTCTACACGGCCGTTGGCGTCAGCGACGATTGCCCGGATGATGATGATCGCGTGGGAATCGGCACTGCCACTCCTGAAGCGAAGCTGCATGTGAAGAAAGCGGTGGTGATCGACCCTGGCAACGACCGAGCGGCATTGTTCCACAACCCGAACGGGGCGATATCCTCGATCGGTGCGCAAGGCTGGGCGGATGCAGGCATACACAACATCGGGGTTTATGGGTTGGCGGAGAATGCAAATAGGCTGTATGGCGTGTGGGGTGAAGCAAGAAACAGCGGCGGTGGCGCTTATGGTGTGAGGGCCGAGGCGTATGATGCCATTACTCCAACCGGCCTTTACGCAAGCGCCATAGGCGGCAGCACCGCCTATGGTGTAGAAGGCCTGGCATCAGGCGGCGCGCTGCTCAACCACGGCATTGCCGGTAGCGCTTATGGAGGTGAACAGGCCATTGGTGTCTCGGGCACCGCGTCCAGCGGTTCAAGCGCCAACTTTGGCGTCTATGGCCGCGCGGTCGGTACGAATGCTTGGGCGGGCTGGTTTGATGGTGATATCTGGGTTCAGAACACGGGTTTTTTCACCAACGGTGCCGCGACGATTTCTGATGAAAACCTCAAGACCGGTATTGAGGACGTTTTAGGGGCCTTGGCTACCGTGATTCAATTGGAGCCGAAGACTTACACCTTCAATTCAGCTGATTACCCGATGATGAACCTGAGTGCCGCACCTCAGATCGGGCTCCTAGCGCAGGATGTGGAGGAGGTAGTACCGGAGGCGGTACAATCGGCGGTTTATCCGGCGCAGTTTGACAGTCTGGGTAATGAAACGAGCGCAGCCTTTCCGCTGAAGGCGATTGACTACAACAAGTTGATCCCTCTGTTAATAGGGGCAGTGAAGGAGTTGTCCGAGCAAAATGTGCAAATGCAAGAGCAAGTAGCTGCTGTTCAACAACAACTCGCCGCCTGCTGCGCCTCGCCGAACGACGACGGCACGCGCTCAACTACAGGCAGCGCTGTAGACGAAGGTGCCATCACCCCCGCACAAGAGCGCCTGCTCCGCATCGCGCCAAATCCGTTCACCGACCGCACTACGCTGTTCTGCACCCTAGAACACGCGGGCCGCATGCAGCTGTTGGTGAACAGCTCCGATGGCCGCAGCTTGATGGTGCTGAGCGAGGGACAGCGCGAAGCGGGCGAGTTCCAGTACGAATGGAGCACCGAGAACCTTGCGCCCGGCGGGTACTACATCACCCTCTTGCTCGATGGCGAGCCGGTGGTGAAGCGGGCCGTGAAAGTGGGCAGGTAACCCCGGATTGGCATACAGGAACGGCGGCCCATCGGGTCGCCGTTCCTATTTCAAGCTCGCACGCGCCGCTTCCTCTCCTCCACGATCAGCCTCAGCTCCCTGCCCATCTGCCCGGCCACGCTCGTGTTCTCCTGCGCGCGGCGGATCAGGTAGGGCAGCACGGCGCGCACCGGTCCGTAGGGAACGTACTTGGCCACCTTGTAGCCGGCTTCGGCCAGGTTGTAGCTGATGTTGTCGCTCATGCCCAGCAGCTGCGCGAACCACACGCGGCGGTCGTTTCGCGCGATGCCATGCTCTTCAAGGAGCCGAGCGAGCAACAGGGAGCTCTGCTCATTGTGGGTGCCGGCCATCACGGCCATGCGATCGATGTGCGCGACGCAGAAGCGCAAGGCCTCATCGTAGTCGCGGTCCACCGCGGCCTTGTCGGCATGGATGGGCGAGGGGTAGCCCTTCTCCGCTGCGCGGTCCCGCTCCTTCTCCATGTAGGCGCCGCGCACCAGTTTCACGCCAAGGTGGTAGTCGCCTTTTTCAGCCGCCGCGAACGACTCCTTCAAGAAGGCCAGCCGGTCGTGGCGGTAGAGCTGTATGGTGTTGAACACGATGGCGCTCTTCGCATTGAATCGCTCCATCATCTGCGTGGCCAGCGCATCGATTGCAGGCTGGTACCAGCTGTCCTCGGCATCGATGAGCACGGGGATGCTTGCATCGTGCGCGGCCTGGCAGATGGCAGCGACACGCCCTTGAACAAGCTGCCATTCGCGGTCGTCGTCCGCACTGAGAACGGCGCCTTCGCTGACCTTCTCCAGCAGGTGCACGGGCGAGAGCCCAGTGGGCTTGAACACGCAGAATGGTATGTCAGCGCGTTGCTTGGCTGCGGCAATGGTCCGCAGGATCTCGTCGCGCGTATGATCCAATGAATCATCGTCCTCCTGGCCCTCCACGCTGTAATCGAGGATGGTGCCCACGCCCACATCGCCGAGCTTCTGCGCGGTGAGCAGGCTCTCATCGATCGTCTCGCCGCCGCAGAAGTGCTTGAAGAGCGTGGCCTTCACCGCCCAAGCAATCGGCAGGCGCAGCGCAAGCGCGGCTTGCGTTAGCACGCGGCCTGCGGCGTTGAGCCAGGGGATGCCGATGATGCGGAAGAGCCAATAGGCGCGCAGCAGGCCGCGATCGGTGTATTGGCGGAAAGCGATGCGGGTATCGCCGAGATCGGGGACCGTGATGGGAGGCGCAGGGGCCGTGGACGGCATGAGGGCTTCCTTCGTTCCTTTGGCCGGAGGCCTTGCTGAAGGGCGGCCAAAAGTAGAAATGGTCCCGAAGCGCGTGGAAGCAATTGTCATGGATGCCGGCCGCCATCCGGTGGCGCTCGGTGCTGGTGCCTTGCATGCCCTCGACCAGGATGTGAAGGAGGCTGAGGCCACTGCGCATTTCATCCTCGGCGATGAGAACACCCTTCGGCACTGCTTGCCGGAACTGCTGGCCCATGCGCCGCGCTTGCGCGAAGCGGAGACCATCGGCGTGCCTTCGGGAGAAGCGAGCAAGGGCTTGGCCGTGTGCCAGGACATCTGGCAGCACCTCACGGCGCGCGCTGCCGATCGCGAGGCGTTGCTGATCTGCTTGGGCGGCGGCGTGGTCACCGATCTCGGCGGCTTCATCGCTGGCGCATACAAGCGCGGCATCCGCTGCATGCACGTGCCCACCACCCTCATGGGCATGGTCGATGCGTCCATCGGCGGCAAGGCGGGCATCGACCTCGGCGGCGTGAAGAACGTGGTGGGCGTGTTCCACGATCCCCTGGGCGTTTATGTGCATGTGCCATTCCTGAAGAGCCTGGGCAAGCGCGAGCTGCTCAACGGCGTGGCCGAGATGATCAAGCACGGCCTCGTGCGTGATGCATCGCACTACGAAGCGCTGCGCGAAGCGCCGCTGCACGACCTCGCCGCGCTCACGCCATTGGTGGCGCGCAGCGCGGCGATCAAAGCCGAAGTGGTAGCAGCCGACCCGCGCGAGGGCGGCATGCGCAAGCTGTTGAACTTCGGGCATACCATCGGGCACGGGATCGAGGCCTACTCTTGGGAGAGCCCGCAGCGCGCGCTGCTGCACGGTGAAGCCGTGGCCATGGGCATGATCTGCGAGGCCTGGCTCAGTTGGCGCCAGGGCCTGCTGCCGCGCGAGGACAGCGATCGCATCGCCGCGCATCTGCTATCGCTGTACAAGCCATTCGCCTTGCAGGGCGATGAAGACCACCGGATCATCGAGCTCATGCGCAACGACAAGAAGAACAGCGCGGGGCAATTCCGATTCGCACTGCTCACGGGCATCGGCAGCGCGCAGGTCGATGCGGCCATCAACGCCGCGCAAGTGAAGGAGGCGCTGGATCATTACCGGCTGCTGGTGCGCGGCTGAGGCGGGCGGAGCTCCTGCATGTTGAGGTGACTGGGTGGCATTGGTTCATAACTGGTTCGCACAGAGTGCATAACTCATAGTTCGATTTCCGGAAAGTGGAACTATAGCTTGTAAGCGCCTGTCGCGCGTCGGCTACAAGTGGCTTCGGCGAACAACGCATGAGCAGCATGGCACTTCGCAACGATTCAAGGCCAACACTGCTGTGCTGGCGAACAGCTGTGCTGGCCAACTGCTGCGTTTGGCCGACTGGTGGACTGGCCGACTGGTGGACTGGCCGACTGGCCGACTGGCCGACTGGCCGACTGGCCGACTGGCCGACTGGCCGACTGGCCGACTGGCCGACTGGCCGACTGGCCGACTGGCCGACTGGCCGACTGGCCGACTGGCCGACTGGCCGACTGGCCGACTGGCTTAGATTTTCAACCGACCAAAGTACCGCAAGACCTGCACCTCTGGGTTGCGGTTGCGGGCAGCGCCGTACTTACTTCGCTTCAAACCAATTGGTCATGAAGCACGCCCGCATTTCTCTGCTTACGCTGGTTGTTCTCGCCTTGAGCATTACGCGCTCACAAGCCCAGAACCTCGTGCCGAACGGGAGTTTTGAGGAGTACATCACTTGCCCATGGACTTTGGCACAGGTTGATTCGTGCGTAGGCTGGAGAACATGGTACCGCACGCCTGACTACTTCCATTCGTGCAGTAAATCAAACTTGAATAGTGTTCCGCAGAACATTCTCGTGAATCAGTTGCCTTCCCACGGCGACGCATACTGTGGTTTTCTTGCGGCACTTCCATTCGAAGACGCTGTCGAGATCCTTGGGGCGGAACTTGCCCAAGAATTAGACATCGGCGTGCCTATTCACGTTTCGCTGAAGCTCGCAGCAGGCTTTGCAGGGTCACAGATTAATTATCGCCACACCTGTGACAAGGTGGGTGTGCGGTTCACGACGACGGAGCAGCAATGGCCTTTCACCACGCCACTCCCGGATTATGCTCATCTGGTGCTCTCCGATCCGATTGAGACCATTGGGGAATGGACAACGCTCTCGGGCACCTTCGTGCCGGATTCGGCATACCGGTACATCTCCATTGGGCGCTTTCATTCATGGGATTCCCTGCAATTCGTTGAGGTCAACCCGGATGGCACAACTCCGGGTGCGTACTTTCTGGTGGATGAGGTCTGCGTGGCTTATGACCCCATGGATTGCACTTTTCCTCAGGGCATTGGCCTGAGCGGAATTGGTCGGTTTGACGCATTCCCAAATCCTTGCGGTGCAGGATTCTGGATCCGTGGAGAAGTCTTGCTTTCTATGCCGCTTAGCGCGAAGGTCATGAACAGCCTTGGTCAGGTGCTGCGCGAGCGAAGGTTTGTTGGAGTCGAGGACAGATATGTGACGATGGAGGGTTTGCCTGAAGGGGTGTACACAGTTGAGCTAATGTCCGGAGGCCGCATGTTGCCACCGATCAGAGTAGTGAAACAAAACCTTTAACCCCTTCAACCATGAAGTACAGAGCAAGAAGAACAGCCATCATCAGCCTGTTGGGCTGCTTGGCCTATGCGCCCGCCGTAGCTCAGAACGATGGTGATCATCCCGTCACTGATCCGGTCTTGAATGTAACGTACCTCGCTCCAGATGCACAAGTAAACCTTGGGACCGCGCCACCGTGCCCACAGGCTTCACAGTGGGCACAGCACCGAGCACCAACGCCGCTCTTGTGGTGGATGGCGCGCAACTGGGCCATTTGAACACCTTGTGGACGCACGCCTTCCAGCCTATTCAGAACACGACTGACTTTCAGCGCTGGCAGATGAACAAATCGACACCACTTCTGCTCAACGCTGGCGTTGGCAGGCTTTTTAGCAGGGGCGGTGCGGACTATACCTTCAACATCGATGCGATGTCCGGTGATCTCCGGCTCTTCACCAATGAGATACCTCGTGCTGCATTGTTCTACCGCCAGGCGGATCGAACAATTAATGGTGCGACCTTCAATCAGTCCGGTTACTTCGCCCTGGCTGGGCGGCAGCAGTTCTTCAATTGGACAACAGCTTCTGGTTCCCTTGGCCCATTTAGCCGCTTTCATTTGGTTGATGGCACCGGATCGAATAATCCGGCCATTTATCAGCCCACCTTGGGCTTCCGGGGGGCACCGAAACGGCATCACCATTACTGGCAACAGCGACCATATGTACTTCGGCCACAAGTACGGCGTCAGCGATGGGCAGAGCCAGGCGGTGCTGCAATGGAGCGAGGGTACCTTGGATGCGAACCGGCAATCGCTGAACTGCCGGTTTGCGACCACGCCGGGTGCAGGCGGTGGCGCTGAGAGCGATGAGGGACTCGAGGTCATGCGCCTTTGGCCGGAGAGCAACACCTCAGGGTACGTTGGCATCGGTGATTTCGTGGGCCAAGCCGCCATCCCCACCGAACGGTTGGATCTCTTGGACCGCACCATCCGCTTGCGCAACTTCACGGACAACACCTACCTGAACAACGATTTTGACCGTGTGCTGGTGGTGGATCCCGCCGATGGCCTCGTGCATTGGCGTGCTGCCAACACCTTGGGCATCGGCGATTGCGAATGGACGCTACAAGGCTCTGCTGGCACCAACAGCGATGTGGCTACGGCCTATCTTGGCAATACGGGTTGCCCTCAGGAGGATCGGGCGGTCGGTATCGGGATCCAACAACCGGCCTACAAACTCGATGTCGAGCATTCCGATGACTACTTCCAACGGCCCGGCGGGCTTCGCGTGCGCGTGGAGACCGATAACGAAGGCTGGCGTTACGGAATAGACAGCCACCTGCAGCCGATGGCTGGAGGGGCCGTCGAAGTTCGCCGCCGGATCCCTATCCAATCTGAAGAATGTCGGTCTGTCAAGTGATGGCATCGCGGATGGTTTTGCCGTATTCGCACGGCACACCACCGTACAGGATCTGTTCGTGCGCAGTACGCACGGGGTGCATGGCGATGCCGTGGCAACTGCGGGCACGATCACCCTTGCGCATGGAGGCCTCTTCACTGCGCGCGTCACCGACGATGGCAACGTGTCAAGGAATTACGGCGTTTACGGCAGTGCTACGTGGGCGGCGCGGCGAACTTCAGCGTTTACGGGCCTACCCAGGCGCCGGTGCGAATGATTGGGCGGGTCTTCAATGGTGACGT
>JADIYA010000013.1 GCA_016705545.1 Flavobacteriales bacterium | reverse complement strand
AGATGCTCTCGCCAAAGGCGGCTCCGACCTGTCCACCATTGAAGTTTTGCGAGAACGGACTACCTAGACCATAGATGAAAACCCTGCCCTCACCTACCTGAAAGAGAGTATATCCCGGTGCGCCAATCGCATAGTCACTTCGACCGTCGCCATTCACATCACCTACACCAGCAACACAGTGACCAAAGCGAATACCTGGTTGTGACAAGAGAGACACAGTCCGCGAACCTGTTACAACACCCGATGGTGACCCTAGCCAAAGGAAAAATGCTCCAGCGTCAACTACGCCACCGGGAGTGTCGTATCCAGGTTCACCAACTAGCACATCGCTGTAACCATCAGCGTTCACATCACCTGCACAAGCCACGCTGAACCCCCGTTGAGCGCCCGCTTGCCCGCTGAGATTCCCACCGCCCCCGGTAGATGTGGTCAGACCGAAAACCCCACCAAGATAAACCACTGCACCTCCAGTGCCTCCATAACCCGGGTGACCAATGATCACATCTGAGTAGCCGTCGCCGTTCACGTCTCCAGCAGTGGATACACTGAAGCCAAATAAGGCACTTGCACCGCCATACTGAAGTCCGAGGGCCGGACTCGCAACAACATTGAGTCCAGCCGCACTGCCTTGAAAAGCAAAGGCCCGACCCTGATCAACGAATCCTGAATCGAAGTATGGCGCCCCCACGATCACATCGCTGAAGCCGTCGCCGTTCACATCACCGGCAGTGGCAACAGAGAACCCGAGAGAGGCAACGCCTGACTGATCTCTGAGACGACCATGAGAACTTGCGGGCGGAGCCCGGAAGGGCTGCCAGTGAACATCCACATTCGACCCTCATCCAAGTGCCCATTGTCGTACAGGGGTGAACCCACGATCACATCGCTGAACCCATCCCCGTTGACATCACCGGCGCTTTCAGCAGAACCTAATGTGGCGGACGCTTGATCCGTCTCGAACGACCATGATGCGATAGTGCTCAGCCCCGACAAGCCACCTGAGTAAAGCTCAACGCGGCCTTCGTTAGCTTGTCCAGTGCCAAACTGCAAGCCTGATATGAGAATCTCGCTGAACCCATCTCCATTGACGTCCCCCGCGCAGGAAACATCGCTCCCGTAAGAATTGTTGTTATTCGTTCTTGACCAGTTCGGGAGAACGGAAAGGCCCCCGGCACCACCATGAAAAACTGCTGCACTTCCCTGCGGGGTGCCTGGCCCGCCGCCGCTACCGTTGTATTCCTCTGAACAACCGACTATGACATCACTGAATCCATCACCGTTCACATCGCCTGCACTGGAAACGGATGTCATCAGAGTTCCGGTCCCTTGCGTGGGATAATTGAAGCTCCATGCAGCAGCAGGCTGGCCCGCGGCGCTACCGGAATACCTGCGCTTACTCCCTGTTTTCCAAGCCGACGATAACATCGCTGGGTATCCATCAGCCGTTCACGTCACCCCGCAAGCCACGCTTGTCCCCAAGAAGGTTGATGCAGTGTTGCTCAGAGGTCCACCCGGTAAAAGGACAGACCAAGCGTGGGCTACCCCGTGAGGACGAGAATGCCCGCCTTCATCAAGTGTGGGTTATCGAAGTGCGGCGCACTGACGACCGCATCACTGAGCCCATCACCGTTAATATCACCTGCGGTGTCTACCGAGAATCCAAGTTGTGTGCTGACCCGGTTCGATCTTTCCAGCACGATACTGTCATCCGGACAACGATGCCAGTGGCGCTGCCGAAGTACACGAACGCTGCGCCTTCATTCGCCTGGCCACTGTCATAGAATGGTGCGCCGATGATCACATCGCTGAAGCCATCCCCATTCAGATCACCAGCAGTTGAAACGCTCTGACCGAAGCGTGCGATTGCTTGATTTCCCTCCGCAGACCAGTTCGAGAACGAGGATATGCCTGTAGCGCTGCCATGGTAAACGAATACTGCCCCCTCGTCGAGCTGTCCGTTGTCGAAGAAGGGCGCGCCAATGATCACATCGCTGTAGCCATCTCCGTTCACATCACCTGTGCTCGAAACGCTTTGCCCGTATCGTGCCCCAGTCTGGTTGCCTTCCTATGACCGGATTGCTGCTGTGCCTGGCGGATCAACTGTGACAGGATAGACGGCCTTACGCATCCTTTTATAATTAGCACAACCCATCCCCCGCCAGCATGGAGACGGTGGCTTCCAACGTCGCCATTCGGCATCCCAAACGTGCAGGTCCTTGTACCACACGGCAGGGGCGGCGCCTTGTCTCACTTCGGCAGGTGTGCAGAACACAATGGCATTGCCGCCTTTGTCCGCGGCGGTCAAGTTGCCTTCGTAGGCGAGATGCACTTCCAAGGGTCCTTCGCCATTAGGCCGTTCACGCACGATGAAGTTCTGGCGCATGCCATCCTCGCCATTGTGGTAATCCATGGTGAAATCGCCATGATCCGCCATGAGGTTCGGGCCTTCGGCTGGAGCGACGCCGAGTCCGGACGGAGGTGACCAACTTCCCGGCTTCCTGATCCATCATGGGGTGAGTTCCACCTCCATGCTTCGCCATCCACACGGGGTTGCAAGCGGTAGCCATCGGGGCAGTAGGGTGCTTTCGGCAGGTCCTGCGCGCGATTGGGACTCGGGTACGCTCCACGTGGCTCACGCCGGTTGGGATGTGGTACTCGCTAGCGGCGATATCGGCTTGATGCCGGGCATACCAGTCTTCGGGGATAGCCGCGCTTGCCCGCACCTTCCGAGCTCGGGCAGTTGCGGCGCCGTCGGGCGGAAGGAACCCGCGCCCGTAAACGGGAGCCACGGGAGCCGGCCTCTGGTTGTGCGACCGACGCCCGCGGGGTCCGGCAAATGTCTTGCGGTCTTCCAGCCACGTGGCGCGCAAGCGCTCAGGAGATGCAAACCAGACGACTCAGGATGGAAGGAACGCGCGTAGAGTTGGGCTATCGTCCGGGCTTTTCGTAGCCGATCGAGCACCTGAACCGGTTTTTGAACAGGACGAGAACAAAGCACGCCGGACTCCGATCCCGCCAAATACCGGAAAACCGGTAATTCAAATCACGCTGCGGTCACACCAAGCTCACAGCTTCACCACATGGGCCTTCTCAACCGTAGCGCCCCGCGCATCGGTGAATTGAAGCAGGTATGCTCCGGGAGCCAGCCCACTCAAGTCGAACTGGAGCGGTTTCGCCCAGCCTCGACCGATAGGATCGTCTGCTCACCGGGCGGCCCATCGCATCGCGCAATTCCAATCGCCCGCCTTCGATCGCTTCCTTCACGTTGATGGAGACGTGGAGCAGGTCTGTTGTCGGATTCGGGTAGGCTGTGATCGTGCTGCTGCGCGTTCCGCAACCCGAGACGGTAAGAACATCGAACAACTCATCTCCCCCATCCAGATCCACTTGCCGCAATCGGTAGTAGACCACAGGGGCATGAAGCGGTTCTGGATCGGACCACGCGTATTCTATGAGTTGCTGGCTGTTGGCAGCGGACTCCACGCGTCCGGCGAAGGTCCATTCGCGCGCATCCGTGCTCCGCTCAATCTCGAAGTGGCTGCTGTTCTGCTCGCTACCGGTGCTCCAGGTCAGCGAAGGGGTGCCGTCGCACGTGGCGTTGAACGCGAGCAGTTCAACAGGCAAAACGTCCATTCCGCAGGTCTGTTGCCAAATGCAGTAGGCGTTCCACTTGCGCAACGTGGCGTTGAACAACCACACCCGGTTATTGGTATAGCAGAACCGGAACTGGGTGTGCGTTACAGCCGCCGCGGGCAGCTGGCTCTGGCCGGTGAACGCACCGGTGGCACGACTGAAGAGGAAGACTCGCTTGGTGGCCCAATTCAAGAGGCCGATCTCGTAGCCGGCTTGTCCGGTCCAGATGATGCTCTCCGTGTTGACGTTGGCGAACGAGGTGCCCGTAAGAAGCAAGGCCTGCACGAGGGTGCCCGTGGCCCGGTCGCGGAATTCCACGCTGGTGGTGGCGGCTGAGTAGGTGAGCACTTCGTTCAGCACGGGGTCGAAGGCGGCACAGGATTGGGCTGTGGCCTGCAGCTGACCCGGGAAGATGGTGGTGAAGGCACCGGTGGCACAAGAGCCGGCATCGATGCCGAAGGTGGCCCACCCCAACGCACCGAGGCAGTTGCGCTCGATGGTGTTCGTAGCGGGGTTGTACCACATGCCCCGGGAGTCGATGGCCGTGGTGGCCACGCACACCGAGGTGCTGCTTCCCAAGACCCATGTTTCCAAGGGGAAGTTGGCAGCCCCTATGCGCAGGGAGTAATACCGCTGCAGGACCGGGTGCCATACCACGGTGCAGTTGTTGTTCGCGGTGTTAGAGGTGAAGATCAACGAATCCGGGAGCTTGATGGCGTTCACGGCCGGTGTCCATTGGGCGTTGCTGGTGGTGCACTGCGTGATCGCCAGCAGCAGGAGGGGGAGGAGGGAATAGCTGAAGCGCATGGCAGGAATGCTGTGACAAAGCAGCCGGATGGCGATGCGCCGCACAATACCGGAAAACCGGTAATTCCAAGGCTATTCCACGATGGGGCATTCCACGCTCACCGTGGTGCCTTTGCCCGGGGTGCTGTCCACACGCACCACGGCGCCTATGGCCGATGCACGCGCGCGCACGTTGCCGAGGCCGATGCCGGCATGCTGGGCCTGGGCATCGAAGCCCTTGCCATCGTCGATCACCATGACGCTCAGACGGCCAGGCTCGCGGGTCACGTTCACGCTCAGCTCGGTGGCTTGCGCATGCTTGAGCACGTTGCTCACCAGTTCCTGCACCATGCGGTACACCACGATCTCCAGCGCGCGGTCCATGCGTTGCTCCAGTCCGAAGACCCTCAACTCCACGGCCAGGCGGCCATTCAAACGCACGGTATCGCAGAGGTCCTCCAGCGCTTTGCTCAATCCGAAGCGCGATAGCGTAACGGCGATCATGTCATGCGAGATGCGGCGCACTTCGCCCACCGCTTCATCGAGCATGCGATTCACCTTGGTGTATTGCGTGCCCTGATCGGCGCGGACCAATTGCACTTCGTGCTCCAGTGCACCGACCTGGTGCTTGATGGCGCTGAGCATGCTGCCCAACCGGTCGTGCAGGTCCTTGGCCACGCGGTCGCGCTCCTTCTCCTGCCCTTCCAGCATGGCATTGATGGCCTTGATCTCCTGCTGGTGCATGAGCTCGTCAACCCGTTGGGCGTGCAGCTCCCGCTCATGCGCGGCGAGCTTCCTGCGGATGCGAAGGCTCCGCCAGAGCACCACCGCGACCACCAGCAGCACGGCGACCAATGCTATGGACAGGTTGCGCTGCATGGATTTACGGCGATCCTCTGCTTCGGCAATCCGCAGGGCCTGGTCCTGCTCCGCGATCCGATGCTCTTTCCGTTCCGTCTCGAAGGCGATCTCCGAATGCGCGATCTGCTGCGAGAAACGGACACGCGAAAGGGAATCGGACAGCGCACTGTAGCGGCTCATGTGCAGGAGCGCTTGTTCACTGCGGCCCAGTTCCTTGTACCAGTCGTGCAGATCCAGGTGGATGTACTGCTGCTGTTCGGCCCAGTTGCGCTGGACCGCTGTTGCGAGCATTTGGTGCATCAAGCGCATCGCACCATCGCGTTCACCGAGCTGCCACATGGCATAAGCCAGGTCATGCGCGACATCGGTGCTGCCTCGCAGATCGCCGATGGAGTCGGAAAGCGCGATGGAGCGCTTGCAGCTTTGCACCGCTGCAGAGTAGTCCTCCATCTCGATCAGCACGTAGCCTTTCTGCCCGTGCAGGCGCGCGCGCAATTCCGGGCTCCGTGGGCCGAGCAGCGTGAGCAGGCTGTCGTAGAGGTGCACGGCGAGGTCGTACTTGCCGGTCATGGTGGCCACGCCACCCAAATTGCCCAAGGCGCTCTGGGCCACCTTATCGAAACCGTTGGCTGATGCGACGGTGAAGGTTCGCAGGTAGTCCTGCCAGGCCTCATCATAGCGCCCCTGCTTGTACCGGATGTTGCCCAGGCCGATGCGCACCAGGCATTCGCCGCGCAGGTAGTTCGCCGCTGAGGTCAATCGTTGTGCTTCGGCGAATTGCTGGAGCGCGGCATCAAGATCATCCAGCTGCGTGAGGGCCTCCGCGCGCACGACCATCAAGGCCACTTCTTCCTCGGGCAGCTTTCCACCCTTCAGCAGGGCGAGACCGCGATCAGCCTCAAGCACGCCACGCTCCGGATCGCCTACGGCGCTCATGAGCATGGAGCGGATGCGCTGGGCCACGGCGCGAACGGCCAAAGCATCCCGTGCGACGACCCGTTCGAGGCTATCGAGCGTACGCGTGCACGTCGCGAGGTCATCGGAGCGGAATTGGGCACCGGCCAGTGCAAGGATGCCGAGGTGCCGATCATACGGATCGCTGGCAGCACGCAATTCCTGAGCAAGCGCTCGGAGCGAATCAGGCTGGTTGCGGTTGAAGCAGGTGGTGAAGCGGTCGAACGACGGCCAGGCATCGCTAGCGATGGACGGATTCGTCAGGGCGAATACTGCGAGACAAATCGCAAAGCACCGTGTGGACCAGTGCTTCATGGCTTGTGCTCACGCAGGATGTCCGCGTTCAGTCTTCGTACTCTCCTGAGCGATCGATCCAGCACCCGTTCGATCCGTCGCTCGCGATGGCTGTAGAACCGGATCTCCAGGGACAAGCGCTTGCCGAGCTCATCCGGCTTGAGCGCGCATATTTCCGGGCGTGCCCTGCACAGGTTCCGATCCAAACGGCGTTGCGCATCCGTCAGCGAGGCAAGCCGGTCCTCCACTCCGAGCAAAGGACTCTGGGTATGTTCGTCCGCCAGGAAGCAATTGCCACGCACCCATTCCTGAACCGGATCGAAAACCGGTCCGCATTGTTGGGTGGACCAGCAGGAATCGGGGTAGGTGAAACCCGAACCCCTCACGGATGCGGCCCACTGCGGGTCACGGATGCATTCCAACCGGCACGCGAGTCGTGGGTAGTCATTCAAGCGGCCGGTTTCGCAGGAGGACCGATCGAATGTCTCGAGGGTATAGATGTCCTTGTGATATTCACGGAAATCCTGCGCGATGCGGGGGCGGAGCTCGGCAGCGCGCTCATCGCCATAATAAGCGGACAATCCAATGCTTGTTGCCCAGTTATCCGACATGAGTTCCGATGCCATCACCTGTTCTGGTTCGGAATCATCCAGTGCATGGCCCATTTCGTGGAGCAGCATGAACACCAGGAGCTCATCGGTCATGTGCGGGGACCAGAGCAACGGCGCTGGTATGCGGATGATCCACCAACCGGATCTGCCAGCGGGCAGGATGCGCATGAAACGATCGTCCCAGCCAGGGTCTGGTTGCAACACCAGCGTGAACTGGAATCGCTCCGTCACCGCGCGACCGATCGTTTCCAGATGGGCGATCCCGGTCACGATCCGTCGCAATCGCCTTTCCTCCGGGCACCTCAAGGTCGCATCCAGGTACACGCTGGTATCCTCCACCAACGGATCGCCTTCCTCGATCCCGATCACTTCGGTGTTGATCACGCCTGAACTCCAGGATTCGTTTGAGGCGTGCTTCCAGCGGGAATCCATGCGTTCCAGGTACACCCGGTCTCGCACGGCGCGCAGGGCATTCAGCTCATCCAGAGAGCCACGAAGGAGGTGTTCACATGGGCACGCACGCACCTTGCCATCAGCGTCCGTGATGTGCACATGCCCGGATGCCGGGAGCAACCGATCACAGAGCGATGCGATCGCGTCCGGCAGGCATGCGCCGGTTGGCCTGTCGCTGATCTGGGCATGCACCGACACCAAGGGCATGGCCGCGAGCAGTGCGTGGCCGATCAACGCGGCATGCTTCATACCCGCTTGGAAGACTAAGGCCGCTTGAGCTTGCCCGGATCGGGGAACGGCTTGGTCTTGATGGCCGGCTTGAACGAGATCTTCGCTGAACGAACGCGCAAGCGCACCTCAGCAGGGCTCTTGATCACGACCGTGCGCTGTTCATCGCCTCCGCCTCCGCCGGAAGTTGACATCCGCACCGGCTTCCGTCGTGCGCTCTCGGACTTCGGATCAGGCGGGTCGACTTCGACATAGAGCACCCATTGCTCATCCTCCTCTTCATCAGCACGGTCCAATCCCAGCTGAATATCCTCGCTTCCTTCGTCCACTCCGATGCGCTCCGCGTACTTCAACGTGATCACCTGATTCTCAAGGTCCAGCACCCGCTCCCCGGTGAAGTACTGGTTCTTCGGATGCGTGATCTTGCTCTGGTACACTTCGTTCACTTCCGCCTCAGGATCATTGATGTTCCAGCTCATCGGTAGTTGGTTTATCGGTTCGTGCTCTCGTTGTTATTTCCCCAACCCCGCTCCATGGCGTACTTCACCAAGCCAGCGGTATTGCGGACGTCAAGCTTATGCATAATGTTCCTTCGGTGGGTCTCAACCGTTTCGGAGCTCAGGAATAGGGATTCGGCGATCTCCTGGGAAGTACGCTCCTGCAGGATCAATCGCACGATGTCCACTTCGCGCTTGGAAAGGGCACCATAGCGTGTCTCCCCCCGCCGGTCCTTGAAGCGATCCCCGTTCGCGATGACCGCAGCCAATTCCCGCGCGACGTACTTGCCGCCGGTGGCCACGATGTGCAAGGCCTCCATGAGCTCAAGCTTCCCCGCATTCTTCAGCAAGTAGCCGCATGCACCGGCTTCCATCACCTCCAGAACGAACTCCTTGTGGCCGTACATGCTCAAGATGAGCACCTTGCTATCCGGGCTCACCTTCAGCAGGCGCTTGGTGGCTTCTATGCCGTCCATGCCGGGCATGTTCACATCCATCAGCACAAGGTCCGGCCGCAGCAATTCCGCCTGGGCCACCGCGTCCTTGCCATTGGTGCACCGGCCCAGCACTTTCACCTCATCCATCGTGGCCAGCAGCGATTCAATGCCGTCGAGCATCATCGACTGATCATCCACCAACAGCAAGGTCGACGTGTTCATCTTCATCTGCATGGCGGCAAAAATCAATGCCGCCTGCATCGGGGAAAATACCAGAAAACCGGTAATCGGTCTGCTTGGTGGTGCCTCCTCGCCCTCATTGCAAGGGCAATCCGCTGCTGAGGTGTCGTGCCGTCAGCACCACGATGCGAGGCTGGACTAGCCCAGCACCTCCTTCACCTTGGCGCCGATGCTGGCCGGGCTCTCCACCACATGGATCCCGCACTCGCGCATCACCGCCTTCTTCGCCGCCGCGCTCTCATCGGCACCACTCACGATGGCGCCTGCATGGCCCATGGTGCGTCCCTTCGGGGCGGTCTCGCCAGCGATGAAGCCGACCACCGGCTTCTTGCAGTTGGCCTTGATCCACCGCGCGGCCTGGATCTCCAGATCGCCGCCGATCTCGCCGATCATCACGATGGCCTTGGTCTCGGGGTCGTTGGTGAAGAGCTGAACGGCTTCCAGGGTGGTGGTGCCGATGATCGGGTCGCCACCGATACCGATGGCCGTGGTGATGCCGAGCCCGGCCTTCACCACTTGATCGGCTGCTTCGTAGGTGAGCGTGCCGCTCTTGCTCACGATGCCCACACTCCCCTTCTTGAACACGAAGCCCGGCATGATGCCCACTTTGCATTCATCGGCGGTGATCACGCCGGGGCAGTTGGGGCCGATGAGCGTGCAATCCTTGCCGCGCAGGTATTCGCGGGCGGCTACCATGTCCTTTACCGGGATCCCTTCGGTGATGCACACGATCACCTTGATGCCGGCCTCTGCGGCTTCCATGATCGCATCGGCGGCGAAGGCGGGCGGAACGAAGATGATGCTCACGTTGGCGCCGGTCTGCTTCACTGCCTCGCTCACGGTCTCGAAAACCGGACGCTCCAAGTGCTTCTGGCCGCCCTTGCCCGGCGTTACCCCGCCCACCACGTTGGTGCCGTACTCGATCATCTGCGTAGCGTGGAAGGTGCCTTCGCTGCCGGTGAAGCCTTGCACGATCACCTTCGAGTTCTTGTTGACTAGCACGCTCATTCTATCTCGGGTTGAGGGTTGTTGCTCCGCTCGGCATGGCGAATGGTGGAGTTGCGGGCGGCGAATCTAATCGGCCAGCGCGGAAGGGGTGTGCAGCGGCGTATAGCTCGTGCGCAGATAGTTGAACACCAGCGCCAAGGTGCCGATCATGATCACGCCGCCCACGATGAACGGCAGATCCACGCCCCACGCATACAGTGGTCCGGCCATGGCAGGCCCCGCTACGCGACCCAGTGAGGTGAAGCCCTGATTCTGGCCCATCACCTCGCCTAGCTCGTGGGGACCTGATTTCCGGCTGAGGATCGAGACCAGGCTCGGGTTCAGGCAGGCATTGCCCACCGCGCCGAGCACCATCGGCACAAGGCTCATCAGCACGAAAGCAAGGCTGAGGTCGATGGAGGCCGGCAAGCCATCCGCACCCATGATCACATCCGCGCGATCCCCCACCGGAACGAAGGGGATCAGCGCCAAGCCGAGCCCCACCATGATGCAGCCGTAGATCATCATGCGCCGTTCGCCCCACCAACGCTGGAACACGCTCACCAAAGCGCCCTGCGAAACGGCGCTGAGGATGCCGACCATGCTGAACATGAGGCCCGTCTGGTCCACCGTGAGGTGGTAGCGCTGCATCCAGAGGAAGGCGATGCTCACATTCATCATGCTGAAGGCCGTTATGTACACGAATCCGATGAGGAAGATGTCGCGGAAGCGCTGGTCCCTGAGCGCGCGGAAGGTGCTGGCCACCGGTTTGAAGTTGATGGGCCGCGCGCGATCGGGATTCGCCAATGACTCAGGAAGCATGAACACCACGCCGATGAGGTTGAGCAGGCACAGCCCTGTGGCGAACCAGCCCACCGCCTCGATACCGCCCATGTGGTGGAAGACGTAGCCACCCATCGCGGGCCCGAATGCGAAGGCCAATCCGAACGATGCGCCGATGATGAGCCCGATGCGCTTAGCGCGGTCCTTCGGCTCGGTCATATCGCTCACGTAGGCTTGCGCGGCGGCGATGTTGCCGCTGCCGATGCCGGTGAGGAAGCGCGACACGAAGAGCAGGACGATGCTGGTGGCGTAAGAGAAGACGATGTAGCTGATGGCCGTGATCACGATGGAGACCATGATCACCGGGCGGCGCCCCACGCGGTCGCTCATGCTGCCCCAGATGGGCGAGCAGAGGAAGACCATGAGCGAGAAGAGCGCGGCGCTCAGCATCACCAGATCCTCGCTCGCGCCCAAGGCCTCGGTGAAATAGGGCACCACCGGGATGAAGAGCGTGAACCCGATCAGGTCGATGAAGATGGTGAACCAGAGGATGAAAAGGCGCCTATCCATTGGAAGGGCGCGAAAGTAGGCTGGGGCTCCTGCCCTACTCTACCGCCACGAAAGGGCGCGCCACCGCGGTGCCCTTGCGCACGTAGGGCCGCACGATCAAGCGGATGGTGTTGCGCCAGCTCAGGTATTTCCAGCCCCAATTGAAGAGCACCACGGCGCGGTTCCGGAAGCCCACGAGCTGCGCTACGTGCACCAGCATCCACAGGAGCCAGGCCACGGTGCCGCCAAAGTTCCATTGGCCGATATCCACCACGGCCTTGCGCCGGCCGATCACGGCCATGCTGCCCTTGTCCCGATAGCTGAACGGCAGGGGCTCCTTGCCTTCCGCGCGGCGAATGAGATTCTTGGCCAGGTGCCGGCCTTGCTGAATCGCCACGGTGGCCACCTGCGGATGCCCCTTGGGGTATGCGGGCTCTTCCATCAAGGCCATGTCGCCCAGCACATGGATGTCCTTGAAGCCGTGTATCGCATTGGTCCGATCAACCATGAATCGGCTCGCGCGCTCATTCAAGCCGGCCTCCAATCCGGGAATGGTCACGCCCTTCACCCCGGCCGCCCAGATCACGGTGTTGGTATCCAGGATGCTGCCATCATCCAAGGTGATGTGGTCCTCATCGCCGCTCACCACGCGCTTGTTCAGCAATAGTTCCACACCCAGCTCCTTCAGGTACTTCCCCGCATTGCTGCTCGACTTCTCCGAGAAGTTCTTCAGCACGCGGTCATTGCTGTCGATGAGCACGATGCGCATGAGCTCGCTGTGCATCTCGCGGTACTCGTTGCGCAGCACGGTGCGCCGGATCTCGGCCAATGCTCCAGCCAATTCAACGCCCGTTGGCCCGGCGCCCACGATCACGAAATTGAGGCAGCGCTTCAACTCGGCTTCCTCCTGCAGCACCAGCGCGCGCTCGAATTCCTGCAGGAAATCGCTGCGGATATCGAGTGCCTGGCTGATGCTCTTGAGCTGCATGGCCACCTCGGCCATCTGGCGGTTGCCGAAGAAGTTGGTGGTGCTGCCCAGCGCGAGCACGAGGATGTCGTAGCCGAAATCACCAACGTTGGTCTCCACGCGCTTCTGGTCCGGTAGCACGCGCAGCACCTCGGCCATGCGGAACGCCACGTTGGGCATGGGCCCCACGGTGCGCCGGAACGGATGCCCGATGCTATCAGCGCCGAGGCTGGCGGTGGCCACCTGGTACAGCAGCGGCTGGAAGCAGTGATGATTCTGCTTATCGAGCAGCAGCACCTTGTACGGCTTGCCAGCCAGGTGCTGGATCAGTTCCAATCCGGCGAAGCCGCCGCCGACCACCACCACCTTGGGATGCGGCAGCTTGTCGTAAACATGCTTTTCTATGGTCCACATGGGTTGCGGGCTGAAGGCGGAGCGAAGATCCGGACATTTGTCGCCCCGCATGCACCACGCTGACACGATCGCGGCCATTTCAACCGCACCCGGCACGGGGGCCATCGCGCTGCTGCGCCTCTCGGGCCCGGAAGCGGAAGCGATCGCGCGTGCGGTAAGCGATGGCTTACCGGCGGAGCTGCACGAGCGCTGCGCGCACCGTTGCGCATTCCGCGAAGGCGAGGGCCGCATCGACGACGGCCTGCTCACCTTTTTCCGCGGCCCGCGCTCCTACACCGGTGAGGATATCGCGGAATTGGCCGTGCACGGATCGCCCTACATCCAGCAACGATTGATGGAAGCGCTGCTCGCGGCGGGCGCGCGCCTTGCACAGCCCGGGGAGTTCACCCAGCGCGCCTTCCTGAACCGGAAGCTCGACTTGAGCCAGGCCGAGGCCGTAGCCGACCTGATCGCCAGCCAAAGCGCGGCACAGCACCGGCTCGCGCTGCACCAATTGCGCGGCGGCTTCGGGCAGCGCATCGAGGCGCTGCGGCAGGAGCTGATCGATTTCTCGGCGCTGATCGAGCTTGAGCTCGACTTCAGCGAAGAGGACGTGGAGTTCGCCAATCGCCCCGAGCTCATCGCGCTGCTCGATCGCATCACGGGCATCTGCACCGGGCTGATCGAGAGCTTCCGCTATGGCAATGCCGTGCGTCAGGGCGTCCCCGTTGCCATCGTGGGTGCGCCCAACAGCGGCAAGAGCACCTTGCTCAACGCATTGCTGCAAGAGGACCGCGCCATCGTGAGCGAGATCCCCGGCACCACGCGCGACACGGTGGAGGAAGCGATCACCATCGGCGGGGTGCTATTCCGCTTCATCGATACGGCGGGGATCCGCAGGACCGACGACGCGATCGAGAAGCTCGGCATCGAGCGCAGCTACAGGGAAGGCGAAGGAAGCGGCCATCGTGGTGCTGCTGGCGACGCCAGCGTGATGAACGAGCAGGCCTTCGCCTTTGAGGCGGCCATGCTGCGCGAACGGATCGGCGATGGTTTGCCCGCTGGTCAAGCAGGCCCGTTGGTGCTCCCTGTGCTGAACAAGAGCGATGTGGCTCCCACGAAGCCGAGCGGCACCTTATCCATCAGCGCTAAGAAGGGCGAAGGGCTGGATGACCTGAAGCAGCGCCTTCTCGATCACGTGAACGCCATGGCATCGCCCGCCGACATCGTGGTGACCAACGCCCGGCACGTGGATGCACTCACCAAGGCCCGACGGTCCCTGACCGGGGCGCGCTCGGCGATCGATTCCGGCATCAGTGGCGAGCTGCTGGCCGTGGACCTCCGGCACGCACAGCACCACTTGGGTGAGATCACCGGCAAGATCACGCCCGACGATCTGCTGGGCAGCATCTTCGGCAGGTTCTGCATCGGGAAATGACGCGGCGACCCTATTCGGGCCAGACCCTGATCATGGGCCTTAGCAGGTGATTCCTGTAACAACCGTGTTCGTAATGCATCGGTCACAACCTTTGCTGATGGAAAGGTGGATAGCGATGCAGCCCAACCCACGACGGCCGACCCCGCCATGATCCCGCTGCTCCCGTCCTCGTATTTCGGCAGTGGGAGCTCTACCGCTTGCTCGCAAGGCATGAGCGCGCCATCATCGATATCGGTGAGCACTACGTGAGGCAGAGCTACCGCACGCGCACGCGCATCGTTGGCCCCAACGGTCCGCAGGACTTAAGCGTGCAGATCGAGCATGATCACGGCAACAAGATGCCCATGCGCGAGGTGCATCTCTCCCGGGCCGAGACCTGGCCGCAGCAGCACCTGCATGCCATCCGCAGCGCTTACGGCAATGCCCCATGGTTCATTCATTACATCGACGATATCGAGGCCGTGCTGCTGGCTCCGCATGATCGGCTCATCGACCTGAACATGGCAACCCTCAGGTTGGGATTGCAATGGCTGGGACTCACCCCTGCAATCACGGTGGAGGACGCCTACGTGGAGCATGATCCGGCGACTTACCTGGACCTCCGCTCCGCCCTGCACCCCAAGAAGCCCTTGCCACCGGATCTGGATACGGGCGCATCGTATGCCCAGGTCTTCGAGCAACGCCATGGCTTCGTGCCCGGTTGCAGCGTCGTCGACCTGGTGATGAACCTCGGCCCCGAAGCGCGAGGCTGGCTCCTTCGCGCGTGATCGGCATGCCCCGCAAGGCCCGTCCACGGAAAAGTCCTTTCTTCGCAGGCCATTTCGGCAACTTTCACCAACCCTAACCTCATGAAGACCTCGTTCCTGCTCTTGTTGGCCGCTACCGTCCTACTCGCTGCCTGCGGCGGCGGTGGAGACATGACCCCCACCCAAGTGGCGGAGAAGTACCTACCCACCTGAACAAGATGGAATTCGAGAGGCCAAGGAATACGGCACCGAGAAGACCGCCGGCATGCTGGACCTGTTGGCCGGCATGGCGAGCATGATGCCCAAGAACGAGAACACGGGCTTCAAGATCTCCGGCGAGGCCATCGATGGCGACAAGGCCACGGTGACCTACCGCAGCGAAGGCAAGGACGCCGACGAGACCATCACCCCTGATAAAGCAGGACGGCAGTGGCTCGTTGACATGGCCAGGGAAGATGGCATGGGCGAAGAGAGCGGCGACATGATGAACGACCTCGACGCCGGCATGGATTCAATCTATGGACGGCGCTGGTGAGATGGAGAGGGAAGCTGGCGAGGCGATGCAGGAAGCTGCTCAGTAAGCCGCTCTCGAATCAGACCTGGACCCGGAGCATGGCCATAGCGGCCGCGCTCCGGGTTCAGCGTGTTTCTGGTGGTTGAGGATCACCTCGAAACGCGCGGTATCGAGCAAGCGCATGAAACGGTAACGACCCGCCTTGTCGCCAGCGGCAGGCGCATCGAACACATCGATGCCGTAATCGTCGCGGATGATGCGCCACACCAGTTCGGAGCACAGATCCGGTGGTATCCTCCGGATCGAAGTCCGGTCGAAGCCCCTGCGCCGCAGCAGTTCCTTGGCGCACCGCGATCAATGAGCGGTCCGCGCCGTCCGCAAGCGGGTCACGATCACGCTGCCGGGCTTGCTCTGGCCCACGAAGGACTGGAGCCTATGGGATTGCATGCCATCCGCCTCGCTCACGCTGCTGCTCACGGAGTGCAATCACCCAGAGCGCGCTATCGTGCTCCGCGACGATGCCGCAATGGGAGACGTCGTATTCCTCCGAGCACTGAGGAAATGAGGTCACTGACCAGGCCATGGTTGCGGCGCAGGGATGATGTCGCCGGGCTGCAGCTCGGCCAACTCGGCTTCGCTGAGCACATAGCCCGTTGCGCCCTCATCGTTCCCTTCCGCCGAGCATGCCCGCCATAGCACGGCGGCAAGGACCACGATGGCACAAGTCCTATCCACAGGTGCTTCATGCGAATGCGAAGGTACCGGGCGGCGTAGCGTTTCTTGATCGGCGTCAAGCGATCGGGCTGCAGGTGCCGCCACTTTCGCCCCATGAAGCCGAATGATATCAGCGCCCCCGTCTGGCGCGATCGCGGAGAAATTCCGTTCGCCACGCGCACCTACCACCATGCCGATGGCCGCATACACTACGTGGACGAAGGACGGGACCGGTGCTGCTCTTCGTTCATGGCACTCGGATTGGGCCTCGATTCGAAAGCTCATCAACGCCTTCCGCGCCACGCACCGATGCGTGGCCATCCTCACCTCGGCTTCGGCCTGGGCGATAAGCCCGCACAGGCCCACTGCACCGTGGCGGCTCACGCCCCTGGCTCCAGGACTTCATCGCGGATCTCGCATTGAAGGACATCACCTTGTCGTGACGGACTTCGGCGGGGCATCGGATTGCAGCACGCGCTCGAGCATCGGCAACGTGAAAGGCATCGTGCTCTACAACACGTGGATGTGACCTGATGCCCGACAAGCGCTTAGCCGTCCGACCGCCATCATGAATTCAGCATTCGGCAAGTGGCTCTACCTCCGATCCGGATTCAGCGTGAATTTCATGATGCCTAGTGGCTACGGCAACAAGGCGATGCTGAGCAAAGCTGTCCATGCGCACTTCAAGAACGCGCTGCCCGACGCCGGCTCGCGTGCAGCCACCTTCGCCTGCGTGCAGGAGATCAAGAACGCAGGACCGTTCTGGAACGCGCAATGGGCGAAGGTGGACCGACTGCGCCCGATTCCGACATTGTTGTGCTGGGGCCTCAAGGACCGCTTCTTCCCACCCGACCTGCTGGAGCGCTGGAAACAAGCCTTGCCGCAGGCCACCGTGAGACCTTCCCCGAGGCCGGGCACTTCGTGCATGAAGAAGCGCACGAAGAAAATTGGGGGGCGATGCGTTACCATCCTGATGCGTTCCGTTCCTGAGACGAGCCGAAGTCAGCAAGCGGTCAGAGGATACTTTAATGCCCACGCTCAGACCTGCCTCTTCGCATCATCTTTCGCTCAGCGCTCCCCACGTGCGTAGCCTTTCCAATCCCGCCGGCCAGACCAATTCATCTGCGGCAATGCGGCCACCATGCAGGCCGATCCTGTCGTCGCGGGCGATGTGGGCGTGTGGACCGTGCTGCAAGGCACCGCCTCTGCTATAACAGAGCTCACCGACCACCTTGGTGGTGAACCTGAGCTACGGCGAGAACGTGCTGCGCTGGACGACGATGGCGGCGACGGCACCACCTCGGACCAAGTGGCGATCTGGTGCCACAACAATGCCTCGCCGGCAGCGGAGGCCGGGCCTGACCAGACCGTGCCGCCCTGGCCGGGGTCGGGTGCAGCTGAATGGATCCGGAGCCCATTGCGCCCGCCACCTGCTTCTGGTCGATCCTTTTCCGGCAGCGGGACCTTCTGGTGACCCAACGGACCCGCAAGCGCTGTTCCACGGCTCCGGGCCTCGGCACCAACGTGCTGCAATGGAGCGCGACAATGGGCCTTGCGGCGGCACCTTTGGAAGGTGCCACCATCGAAGGCGTGGTGGCGGGCGAGACCCTACTGCAAAACGTTTCCAGCGGCACGATGCTGCCTTGCAGGCCATTTGTTGTCAACGCCAACGGCAAGGCCATTGACCTCGCGCTCTTCGACGCATCAAGTGAAGGCTGGTGCATCGGCGCTCGCTGCTGGGCAGGCTCTTCCTCATGGATGGTGGGTGACTTGCCCAGGGCATCTACACCGTGCGTCGCACTAAGGCGGGCCGCTGCGACCATGAGGTTCGCGTTAGTCACGCTGAGCCGCACGGAGGCGTTGGCTCATGGTGCCCGCGCGCCATGGACTACCTGCGCCGAATCACTGAAAGACCAAGCACGAGAACACCCCCATGGCCAGTTATCTGAGAGAGCGAGAAAGAGAAGAAACGGTTGCAGGAACAGGAGGAGAAGAAGCGCAAGAAGGAGGAACGTAGGTCAATTCCCCCGGTGGCGGGACTGGAGGACATGATGGCGTACGTGGACGAGTTCGGCCGCATCACCAGCACGCCGCCTGACCCCAATTAAGGTGCGCAAGGAGATCGACATCTCCGGAGATCGAGATGACGTGTGCCCGCCGCAGTAAAGAGGATGAGATGCCGTGGAGCGCGCGGGCCGCGTCGATTTTCTTCGACACCTCGAGGGGCTTCGGCTTCATCAATGAGGATGGCTCGCGCGAGCTCTCTTCTTCCACATCAGCGGATCGACGATGAGGTGAAGGACGGCGACAAGGTGACCCACGACGTGGAGCGCGGCCCGAAAGGGATGAACGCCGTGCGGGTGAAAAGGCGTGAGCCCTGGCATTCGCCGAAGCGCTTCACGCTGAGCGCTCTGCTTCCTACTTTCGGCCCACATGGCCGAGAAGACCGACATCGAAGCATCCAAGAACGAGGACAAGAACAAGCTCTCCGTCAGTGAGCTGCATGCCCGCCTGAAGAAGATCCACCTCGGCGGCGGCGAGAGAAACGCATCGCTGCTGGGTGCACGAGCAAGGCAAGGCAAGATGACCGCCCGCGAGCGGATCGATGCACTGCTCGATCCCAAGAGCCTGCGTATCGAGCATCGGTGCCTTCGCCGCGATGGCATGTACACCGAGCACGGCGGTGCGCCCTGCGCCGTGTGGTGGTGGGGCGACCGGCTACGTGAGCAAGCGCCAGTGCATCGTGGTGGCCAACGACGCCACCGTGAAGGCCGGCGCGTGGTTCCCCATGACGGGCAAAAGAACCTGTGCGCGCAGGAGACGCTAATCGAGAACCGCCTGCCAACAATATCTACCTCGTGGATAGCGCCGGCGTGTACCCCGCCTGGCGCAGGACGAGATCTTCCCCGACAAGGAGCACTTCGGAAGCCGACCGCAACAACGCGGTGATGAGTTCGCCTGGGCATCACGCGCATCGCCGCGAACATGGGCAAGTGGGTGGCAAGGGCGGCGCTCACCTGCCCATCATGAGCGACGAGGCCCTCATCGTGGAGAAGACCGGCAGTATCTTCCTCGCCGGCAGCTACCCAGGGAAAGCCGCCATTGGTGAAGACATTGACAACGAGACGCTCGGCGGCGCCACCACGCACAGCGAGATCAGCGGCGTTACCGACTACAAGTGCAAGGACGATGCGGATTGTCTGAAGAAGATCCGCGCCATCGTGGACAAGCTCGGCAAGCCGAAGGACGCGGGCTTCAGTCGCGAGCAGTCACAAGCACCGAAGGCCGATCCGAAGGAGACCCACGGTCTATCCCCACTCGAGCGCCGCTTCCCACGACATGCGCGAGGTCATCGCGCGACTGGTGGACGGCGGCGAGTACACCGAATACAAGGCTATGGCCAGAGCATCATCACCGC
>JADIYA010000012.1 GCA_016705545.1 Flavobacteriales bacterium | reverse complement strand
TTCGCGGCCGAAGCCGCTTTCCTTGTAGCCGCCGAAGGGTGAGGTGGGATCGAACTTGTTGTAGGTGTTGGCCCAGATGACGCCCGCGCGCAATTTGCTGGTGAGGTTGAAGATCTTGCTGCCCTTGTCCGTCCACACGCCGGCGCTGAGGCCGTAGGGCGTGTTGTTGGCTTTCTGGATCACCTCGTCCACGGTGCGGAAGGTCTGCACGGCGAGCACGGGGCCGAAGATCTCCTCCTGCGCGATGCGCGCGCTTTGCGCCACGTTGAGGAAGAGCGTGGGGCGGCACCAGAAGCCCTTGCTGGGCAGCTCGCACGCAGGCTGGTACATCTCCGCGCCGTCGGCCACGCCCACCTTGAGGTATTTGTTGATGGTGCCGAGCTGTTCCTTGCTGTTGATGGCGCCGATGTCGGTGTTCTTGTCGAGCGGATCGCCCACGACGAGCGAGCGCATGCGGTGCTTGAGCTTGCGGATGACTTCGTCGTGCACGCCTTCCTCCACGAAGAGGCGGCTGCCGGCGCAGCACACGTGGCCCTGGTTGAAGTAGATGCCGTTGATGATGCCTTCGACGGCCTGGTCGATGGTGGCGTCGGCGAAGATGATGTTGGCCGCCTTGCCGCCGAGCTCGAGCGTGGCCTTTTTGCCGGTGCCGGCGATGCTCTTCTGGATGAGCTTGCCCACGCCGGTGCTGCCGGTGAAGGCGATCTTGTCGATGCCCGGATGGTTGACGAGCGCCGCGCCCGTGGCACCCGCACCGGTGATGATGTTGACGACGCCATCGGGCAGTTCGGCTTCCTGGATGAGCTCGGCGAGCAGCAGCGATGTGAGCGGTGTGGTCTCGGCGGGTTTCAGCACCACGGTGTTGCCGCAGGCCAGCGCCGGCGCGATCTTCCACGCGGCCATGAGCAGCGGGAAGTTCCACGGGATGATCTGCCCGGCGACGCCGAGCGCTCGGCGTTTTCCCGGGGAAGGCGTAGCCGAGCTTGTCGGCCCAACCGGCGTAGTAGAAGAAGTGCGCGGCGGCGAGCGGGATGTCCACGTCGCGACTTTCACGGATGGCCTTGCCGCCGTCCATGCTTTCGACCACGGCGAACTGGCGGGCTTTCTCCTGCAACAGGCGCGCGATGCGGTAGATGTACTTGGCGCGTTCGGCGGCGGGCATCTTGCTCCACACGTTGTCGTAGGCCTTGCGCGCGGCTTTCACGGCGGCGTCCACATCGGCTGCGTTCGCTTCGGCGATGCGCGCGATCTTCTGCTCGTTGGCGGGGTTGATGGTGTCGAAGTAGTTGCCGCTCTTCGGTGCCACCCACTTGCCGCCGATGAAGAGGTCGTACTCGGACTTGAGGGTGAAGTGGTCCTTGGACTCTGGGGCGGGGGCGAGGGGCCAGGAGATGGTCTTCTTTGCCATGGTGAGCGAAGATAGAAGGCCTGCATTCGGAGGCGGCTCCAAGCCGGCAATTGATGACCGCTCACTTCCTCGCGAGCACCATCTTCCATCCCGGCAGGCTCATCAAGGCCATGGCCTTCTCCGTCTTGAATCCAGCTTGCTTCTGCCAGCCGCGGATCTCCGCCTCGCTCCAGGTGCCCGATGCGCTGGTGAGCGCGAAGTAGAGGCTGCCCATCGCACCGATCACATCGCCCGTGCGCGGCGTATCCCGGCGGATGAACTCACCGATGCCATAGAGGCCGCCGGGCTTGAGCGCTCGGTGTATACGGCGCGCCAGTTCGTTGTTCTGCGGCACTGTGAAGTGGTGCACGACGTTGTTGATGACCACGAGGTCGTACAGCGCTTCGCCGAGGTCATCGGTAAGTGCGTTCCCGGACCGGTGTTTCACGCGATCGCTCATGCCTTCGCGCGCGGCGATGGCGCTGGCCTCGTCCACCGCGCCCGGCAATTCCAGGATGGTGCTGCTGAGCGCCGGGTTCTTGCGGCACAGTTCGATCGAGTAGAGGCCGTGCGAACCGCCGATGTCGAGCATTCGGGTGGCGCCGGCGGGCAACTTCAGTTGCCGCCGAATTCCTTGGCCGTGTTGATCGATAGGTCGCGCATGCCCTGCTGGTAGTCGGTCCACTCCTGCGCGTTCATCTTCTGGTGGAAGTCCAGGGGTTTGCCCGTGCGCACGAACTCTTCCATGTGAGCCACCCACAGCCATTCGGTGATCTGGAAGCGCATCTTGCCCGCGAGGTTCGCCGGTGAGCTCTTCAGAAGCCATTTGCGGTACTTGGGCCGGAGCGTGTACCGCCCTTGGTCGTGCGTCACATAGTTCATGGATACCAGCATGTCCAAGAGATGTTTCGTCGCGACCGGGTCCGTACCGGCGGCGGCGCTTGCTTCCTTCACGGTACGGCTGTTTTCGCCAAGGGCCTCGAACACGCCGGTGTTCGAGGCGGCCATCACGGCGCGTGCCGCGGTGAAGGCGGCTTGGGTATCGACCAAGGGAGTTGGTGCCAGGTTCATCCAGAGCGCGATGCGCTCCAACATGTTCTCGGGGGTGATGGTGATCTTCATTGTCCGGAAGCGATGGTATCGAAAGCTAGTGGCTGGCAGGAACGTACAGATCAGGTGAGCGGCGGACCGACCACGGGCATGTGATGCACTGCCGCAACTTTCACCAAGCCATCTATCTGAGCGGGCGTAGGCGCAGCAGGCGTGGGTAACTCGCCGCGTTCCGCAGGACGCCATAAGGCGCGGAGGAAGAGCTCGAAATCACGCCCGGTGGTGATGCTGAAGAAGTGTCCGGTGGCGGAATCGCAACGGAAGGTGTGCGGTGTGCCCTTGGGAATGAAGATCACATCGCCCGGTCCTTTCCTTACATCGGTTTCGCCCTGCCGAAAGGTGAAGCTGCCCGCTAGCAGGTGGAAGATCTCGTCCTCGCGCTCGTGGATGTGCAGTGGTGGCGACTCGCCCTGGCGCACGTGATGCTCGATATAGGAGATGTTGTCGGTGCCCTCGTCGCAGGAGACGTGAACACGCACAAGTGTATTTAGGAACCAGTGGTAGGGGCCGGGTCCGGGAGCCATGGCAATCGTTTCGGGAAATTTAGTCGACGCCCAGAGACCGTTCGCACCCCGCGGGGTGCGGTGTTCGTGTCCTGGTGTCCTTACCCTACTTCTGCACTAGCAGGACCAACTGCCCCCGGTGATACGCCAGGTGGTTCGTGCGACTGATCAGCACGTTCAGGCGGTTGCGGTGCGGCTCCTTCGGGAAGTCGGCCTCGGAGATGTTCGCGTGGCGCGTGAACCACTCCACAGGCGGAAGCTTGTTCATGTGCGCCATCAAGGTGTCGTTCACCTCCTTCCATTGAGCACGGAGCTGCGAGATCGATGGCAGGTCGGCGACGGCGCGGTCCGGCTCATCGTGAAAGGGCCCATACAATTCCGGGAAGATCGTCTCCTGGAAACGCAGCAAGGGGAGCACTTGGTCGTGCACGGCGGTGAGGTGACCGAGGAGGTAGATGCCCCGGTTGCGGCCTGGTGCGATCTCGCGCATCAACTGCTCATCGCTGAGTTTATCCAGTAAGGCGTTGGTGGCTTTCAACTCACTGTTCCAGGCGTCAACCGCCATTCTCACGTATAGTCCTTGCAGGTCGTTCATGGTGTTCTGCTGGCAACAAGGTGGCGTGGAGCACTTGGGCGCTTGTGGCCTCGAGGCAATGGCCTGTCATGGACGCAACCGATCAGCGCTTCACCACGCGCACCGGGGCCAGCGCCGCATCATCCCAACGCAAGAGGTAGCATCCCGGGGCAAGCGTTGCGAGCTCCACTTGCGCGGTGCCGGGCATCAAGCGTCCGCTCATCACGCCGCGACCTGCGGCATCGAGCAGGACATATTCCACCGCACCAAGATCATGCGGCCATGTGATGCTGACCCGATCATCCGCAGGATTCGGGAAAACAGTTGGGATGGACGCCGCCAACGCCTCACCCATATCCGTGGAGAGGGCGTAACGGTAGATGCCCAAGCCCGGCGAAATGCTGTTGTAACCGATGAACGCATAACCGTTGTACTCGAAGATCCCGCTGCCGTTGAGGTCGGTAGCGTTGAGGTTGCCGGTGATGTTGATCCAGCTGCTGCCATCGTTCCACGAGACATAGAGGCTATCGCGCAAGCCACCGGAGAAGTGGCGCGTTTCGATGTATAAGCGGCTCACGTAGCGCTTCACTTCTAAAAGTCCCAAGCCGAATTGAGCCGGTCCTGTCCAAGCGCTCCAGCTGCTGCCCAGGTCGGTGCTGCGGTAGCGCGCACCCCCTTGCGCGGTGTAGTAGAGGCTGCTGCCCATGTTCCAGATGTTCTCGCCGTTGAGGTCGCCGCCAGCGATACCGGCGGATGCGGTCCAACTGCTGCCACCCGGACTGCGGAAGACGCCACCCCCGATCGTGCATGCCAGCAGGTAGGGTCCGTAAGCGGCCATGCCCACAACGTTGAGGTTGGTGAGGCCGGTGTTGCTGGCGGCCCAGGAGGTGCCACCGTCCAGCGAGACATAGATGCCCGCGTTGGACGTGTACGCGAAGATCCCGCCACCGTACTCGTAGAAGCCCCGCACCACCGTGGCCGTTGGCGCTCCGGTGGCCTCGGTCCAGCTATCGCCATTGTCGTCCGTGTAGTAGATGCAGGCTGTGGCCGCATTCAGGCCGGCGATGTAGCGGCCATTGCTCAAGAAGCCGCACTCCGTGGGATTGAGCGCGATTGGTGGTTGGATTTCGCTCCAGCTATCGCCGTTGTTCGTGCTCCGGTACATGGATGTGCCCGCCTTGGCGAACAGGTGCGAGAGGGTGCCTCCGAGCACGGCAGCACCTTGCGATAGATCGCTGATGCCGGTATTCACCTGGCTCCATTGAGCAGTGGCGGTGAAGGAGATCAACAGAGCGATGGAAGAGGCGAATGTTCTCATGATGGTGTTGTTGAGCGAGCGCCAACTTATCGGCCGCTCCTGCGCTAGCATCGGAAATCAGGGCAAAATGTGAACAGCAGGTCGTTCGGGGGGCGGTAATGAATACTAGTAGGCGCAGTCCGCGCTTGGTCGTTTCAATCATTGTCAGGCCCATGTTATCGCCGAAGGAAGGAAAGCCTAGATGATCCAACTTGCGATCACCGCGCACCGTTACATCAGAATGGGAAGCGACACTAACTTTTGTTCTATTGTGCTGTGAGACGCACTGCTCTAAAGTTGCATGGCATTCCGCCCTTTCGGAAACGCCCTTCCCATGGCACGCCTCCTCCCGTCGCTCCTTCTCCTATGTCTCTCGCTCAACGTACTCGCTCAGCAAGCCTGGCGACCGGACGAAGTGCTCATCCTCATCCGCAAGGACGCCAAGCCGGATGATGTGCGCCGGGCGCTGCAACAACAGCTGCCCTACCCCATTGAACTGAAGGAGATGACGGCCTTAGGCCGGGATTCCCGCTACCACCTCGTACAGCTCGATGGCACGGGCATCGACGAACCCGCACTGGAGAGGCTGCTTGCGCAGGCACCAGGGGTGGAGGCCACCTCGCTCAACTACATCTTGGAGTTCCGCGCGCAGCCGAACGACGCCCTCTATGCCACCCAATGGAGCATGGCCGCCATCGGCGCGGAGCAGGTGTGGAACACCACCACCGGCGGCAGCATGGCCAACGGCAAACGCATCGCGGTAGGCATAGTGGACGGGCTGGTGCAGACCACGCACCCCGACCTCGTCGACAACATCTCACCGGCCAGCACCTACGCCGGCGAAGGCGAGGAGCACGGCACCCTGGTGGCGGGCGTGGTGGGCGCCACGGGCAACAACAGCGTCGGGGTGACGGGTGTGAACTGGGATGTGGACCTGGTGCCTCTCGGCTTCGGGGGCACCATGGCAGGTGCCATCTCGGGTTTCGAAGGCGCGCTGAGCCTGCGCGAGGATTTCACCAACAGCGCCGGGGCGGAAGGCGCACTGGTGGTGGCGGTGACCGTGTCGTGGGGCTTGCTTGGCACGAGCTGCGGCTTCGGCTATGCCATCTTCGAGGACCTCGGCAACTCGGGGGTCCTGGCGATCACGGCGGGGCCCAACGAACCAGTGGATATCGATGTGGTACCGGATTTCCCGTCTGGCTGTCCCAACAGCAACAACATCGCCGTGACCTGCATCGGCCCCAACGGGAGAAACCCCTTCGCGGTGGGCAACAACACCATCCATCTGCAGGCACCGGGTCTCGAGATCCCGACCACCATGGTGGATGGCGGGTATGCGGTCACCGATGGCAATTCATTCGCCGTGCCCCATGTGGCCGGTGCGGTGGCCCTGCTCTATTCGGCGCCCTGCCCCGCGTTCGCGCAGCTGGTGATGACAAACCCGCCCGCCGCGGCGCAACTGGTGAAGAACGCCATCCTGCAAGGCGGGGTGTCCGTGCCCGGCGGCAACGACATCACCATCACGGGTCGCCAATTGAATGTGCTTGGTGCCTACCAAGTGCTAATGGCACAGTGCATCCAGACCTGCACGGACCTGACGATGACCTTCACCCCAACGGACGGCACGGTGGCCGAAGCCGTGCTCACTGGTCCGCAAGGCAACGTCGTGGCCGCGACCAGCGGCCCCGTGCTGCAAGGCTGCTGGGAGGATGGCTGCTACCAGGCCTCCTTCAGCACCGCTGGGGGTGGACCTGTGGGCGGCACTTGGAGCGTGACGGACGGAGCGGCCAATGTGGTCGCCAGCGGGGCAAGCACCGATGGGCATCTGACTTTCAGCTTCGGCGTTATCGTTCCCGGTTGCACCACACCGAACTCGGGCAACTTCGACCCGGCGGCCAATTGCGACGACGGCAGTTGCTGTCCCGGCGATATCGTGCGTGTGAAAGTGCTGGCCGAGGACCTGGTCAGCGAGGGTACCGCTGAAGTGATAATCACCGTTGGCGGCACCGTGGTCTACGACGGACCGGTGGCCATAGCATCCGGCTCCGACCCGGAGTTCGGTGTTGAATACGCAGTGGGCATCGTGGAGGTGTGTGTACCCGACGGATGCATGAGCATCACAGTGGCCAACGGCTCGATCCCGCTCTACGAAGTGGGCTTCTTGTATGTCGGCAACGATGATCCAATCCCGTTCCAACTGGCATCGGGCCACATCGGCGCTGTGGGAAATGGGGGCGGATCGGAGGTCTGTGATGGTCAGGACAACGATTGTGATGGCGAGATAGACGAGGATTTCCGCTGGTACGCGGATGCTGATGGTGACGGCTTCGGCGATCCGACCACCCTGCAGATCTCTTGCTCCACCATACCTGGAGCGGTGCAGGACGGCAGCGACTGCAACGACAATGATCCGGCGATCACAACGGTTGGAACGGCATGTGACGATGGCGCCCCGACCACCTTGAACGATGTCATCCGCTCCAACTGCCAATGCCTGGGCTTCAACCAGGGAAATTGCCCGCCGGGTGAGATCGCAACGGCAACTGCGGACGGCGGACTGGATAGGGGATGGCGCCTGCAACGACGGTTCCTTCGAGTGGGAGGGCAACCTCATCGTGTTCACCTGTCCAGAGCTGAACAACGACGCAGGCGATTGCTTCGACCCATGCGTGCCGGAGATATGCGATGGCGCGGACAACGATTGTGATGGCGAGGTCGATGAGGACTACACGTGGTACACGGACGCCGACGGCGATGGCTTCGGCGATGATGCCACAGCGACTATCAGTTGCCTGCCGCCCGTTGGTGCGGTGCTGGTGGGTGGTGATTGCGATGACGGGAACGCTAACGTGAACCCCGATGCGGCAGAGGTGTGCGACAACATGGACAACGATTGCGATGGGTCCGTGGATGAGGACTTCATCTGGTACGCGGATGCGGATGGCGATGGGCTGGGTGACGACGCCACCGAACTATTCTCCTGTACGCCAATGCCCGGCATGGTGCACGTGGGAGGGGATTGCAACGACAACGACGCGGGCATCGCAGGAATAGGTGCGGCCTGCGACGATGGGAACCCGGCCACGGTGAACGATATCGTACGGACCGACTGCCAATGCCTGGGGTTCAACCAAGGCAGTTGCCCACCGGGCGAGATCGAGGATTGCAACGGCAATTGTGCACCAACGTTCTGGCTGGCTGATGGCTTCTGCGATGATGGCAGTTTCGAGTGGGAGGGCAACTTCATCTTCCTCAACTGCCCTGAGCTGAGCAACGACATGGGGGATTGCAGCAGCCCCTGCCCACCGGAGGTATGCGACGGAACGGACAACGATTGCGACGGCGAAGTGGATGAGGACTTCATCTGGTACACCGATGCGGATGGCGATGGCTTCGGCGACTTCTCAACGGCGCAGGTCAGCTGCACGCCAATTGCCGGCGCGGTACAACAGAGCGGCGATTGCAACGATGCGGACCCCGACCTCACCACCATCGGTGCCGCCTGCGATGATGGCGACCCAAGCACGATCGGCGACGTCGTCAGAGACAATTGCACCTGCCTCGGCTTTCCGCAGGGTAGCTGTCCGGAAGGAGAGATCGAAGATTGCAACGGCAATTGTGCGCCGGTGGAATGGGTCGGGGATGGCTTCTGCGACGATGGAGCCTTCGAGCACAACGGCGTTGCCATCTTCTTCAATTGCCCCCAATACTTCTTCGACGGCGGCGATTGCAATGTTGGATGCTTCGCTGAGGTCTGCGATGGCTTTGACAATGACTGCGACGGTGAGGTGGACGAGGATTTCACCTGGTTCACTGATGCGGATGGCGATGGCTTCGGTGACCCAACCACGGCAGTGGTACACTGCACACCACCGCAAGGCCTGGTGCCGCTCGGCGGCGATTGCGACGATACCGACCCCACGATCAACCCCGGCGCCACCGACCTCTGCGACGGCGTTGACCGCAACTGCGATGGCGTGCTGCCCGGCACCAACGGAAATGAGACCTACAGCCCGGACTGGACGGCCACGGCCACCAACAACGTTTCGGTGAACCTCTTCAGCCTGCTGGCCCAGGGAAAGACCGTGGTGCTTGACCTTTTCGCAGCCTGGTGCGCACCGAGCCAGCAAATGCTCAACGCGAACTTCCTGCAGGATTGGAACGCGCACATGGGACCCGATGGAACCGACCAGATCCGCATCGTGGCCATCGCGGTGGATCAGAACGCGGGCAGCCTCGCGCCCTTCATCAACTCAGCGCAATGGCCCGTGATCGTGGACGACGGTGAGTCCTTCGGGCCGCTCTACGAAGCGATCGGCATGTACAACAACTTCGTGCCAACGCTGCTGATGATCTGTCCCGATCGTTCGGTGACGATGCTCTATGGTGGGCCAGACCTGTTGCCGTACACCGGCATTTTCCAGTACGATCCGCAGGCCGCGACCTCCTTGTTGAACAGTCGTTGCGCTTGCCGCACCGCTTGCGTCACAAACATCGGTTGCATGGATGTGAACGGATGCGACTATGACCCTGCAGCGACCTGTCCGGGGCCTTGTGCAACGGCTCAGGAGTGGTTCGTGGACAATGATGGGGACGGCTTCGGAACAACATCACTCGGTGTGGCGTGCACACAACCATCGAATTCAGCGAGCACAAGTGGTGATTGCGACGACACCAACGATCAGGTCCAAAATGCATTCACCTTGGTGCTCCTCACAGATGATCCTGCTGAAAGCGGCTCTGCACATTTTCTCATCGAGCAAGGCGGTTCGACGATCGAAGGTGACCTTGACCTGCCTGCCGAGACCGAAGGCGTCGGGTTCCTACCGGTTTGTATCGGCAATGCGTGCTATACGATCACCATCACGCAGAACGATGTGCCGCTCTACCCGGAGAGCTACCTCGTGTTCCCTTCCGATCCAGACGACTACATCCCATTCGACACCTTCGATGGTTTCCAAGGCAACACCGGCCCGGAGATCTGCGACGGCATCGACAATGATTGCGATGGCCAGGTGGATGAGGGCTGCACAGTGGCCCTGGCGGTGCGCGTGCATCTTGGCGGGCCGTACGATCCGGACACGGGCCTGATGGGGGATGGCATGCGTGCGCTCGGGCTCGTGCCGACCACTGAACCGTACACCGGTCTGGGTTATGTGCATACAGGCGGGGGCGGCGAAATGACCACCGCGCCCGTGCTTGCCGCATCAGGGCCCGATGCGATCGTGGATTGGGTGGTGATCGAACTGCGGGATCCGGCAGACCCGGCGGTCATCGTGGCCTCACACTGCGCGCTCCTGCAACGCGATGGTGATGTGGTGGAGGTGGACGGACAGAGCGCCCTGGCATTCGCCGTCCCTTCCGGCGACTACTTCGTGGCCGTGCGCCACCGCAATCACCTTCCCGCGATGACCCTGACGAGCGTGGCGCTTTCCCCCGGCCCCACCACCGTGGACCTGACCGTACCGTCCACCCTCACCTACGGCACCGAGGCACGCGCGTCCATCGCCGGTACCTACCCAGCGCTTGCCCTGTGGGCCGGCGATGTCGACTTCGATGTGCAGGTGAAGTACGTCGGTGGCGGCAATGACAGGGACCCCATCCTTCAGCGTATCGGGGGCTCGATCCCCACCAACATCGTGGGCGGCTACCTGCCGGAGGATGTGGACCTGAACGGCCAGGTGCTATACGTGGGGAACGGCAATGACAGGGACCCGATCCTGATCACCGTCGGAGGATCGGTGCCCACCAATGTTAGGCAAGGGCAACTGCCTTGAGCAGCATGGAAGGGGTCATCCCGCGTGGCGTAGTGCGGCCTTGGGAACTCAGTCCACGCTGAAATAATCCGCGCTCTGGTAGTGGCCGTCGGTCTCCTTCTGCAATTGCATGAGGATGTCGTTCGCCAAACTGCTCGCACCGAAGCGGAACCAGTGGTTGCTCAGCCACTCCTCGCCGAGCTCTTCCTTCACCATCATCAGGTAATGGAGTGCTTGCTTGCTCGTGCGGATACCGCCAGCGGGCTTCATGGCGATCATCTGTCCGGTCTTCAGGTAGTGATCGCGGATGGCGTGCAGCATCACGAGGGTTACCTCCATCGTCGCCGCCGGATTGATCTTGCCCGTGCTGGTCTTGATGAAGTCGGCGCCGGCCGCGATGGCGATGTCGCTGGCCAGGCGCACCTTGTCGTAGGTGCCGAGCTCGCCGGTCTCGAGGATCACCTTCAGGCGCGCATCGCCGCAGGCTTCCTTGATGGCGGCGATCTCGTCGAACACGAAGTTGTAGTCGCCGCTGTGGAACCTTCCGCGACTGATCACCATGTCGATCTCGTCGGCGCCTTCGTTCACCGCGAACTTGGTGTCGGCGATCTTCACGGACCTCGGTGCCTGTCCGCTGGGGAAGGCGGTGCTCACACTGGCGACCTTCACGCCGCTGTCGCCGAGGGCCTTCTTCGCCACCTTCACCAAAGAAGGATACACGCAGACCGCCGCCACGGTTGGAAGGCCGGGCAGGCTGTCGTGCAGGTGCATGGCCTTGAAGCACATCTGCTTCACCTTGCTCGGCGTATCGGCCCCTTCCAGCGTGGTGAGGTCGATCATGCTGAGGGCGAGCTTCATGCCCTGCACCTTCGTCTCCTTCTTGATGCTCCGCGTCTTGATGCGGGCCACCCGTTCTTCGATGCCCACCTGGTCGATGGTGGGAGCGGAATGAGGCACGCGTGAACCTTGTGAGGCGACGGTTTTCGGGGCCATGGCGCCAAGATAGGAGCACGGTGCGCAGCACATGAACGCCGCAGCGGAACCGCTACTTTCGCGACCCGAATCGGAATGCCTTCGCCAGCGCACATTCATCCCGTACAAGACCGCCTGCTGCATCGCGCGGACAAAGAGACCCTGCTCGGTCAGCACGGCTGCGTGGTGTGGATGACCGGGCTCAGCGGCAGCGGGAAGAGCACCATTGCCATCGCCTTGGAGCGTGAGCTTCATGAGCGGGGTCGCTTCTGCGTGGTGCTCGATGGCGACAACGTGCGCACGGGCATCAACAGCAACCTGGGCTTCTCGGATGCCGACCGCACGGAGAATATCCGTCGCATCGCGGAGGTGGCCAAGCTCTTCGTGCAGCAAGGGGTGGTCGTGATCTGCTGCTTCGTCTCGCCGACGGTCGCGATCCGTGAACAGGCAAAGGCGATCATCGGCGAGGGTGATTTCATCGAGGCCTTCATCGATACGCCGCTCGAAGTATGCGAGCAGCGCGACGTGAAGGGCCTTTATGCAAAAGCGCGCGCTGGCGTGGTGAAGGACTTCACGGGCATCAGCGCACCTTTCGAAGCACCGCCCTCCCCTGCCATCCGCATCGCCACCGCCGATCGCAGCGAAGAAGCGAGTGCCACTGAACTCTTGAACTTTATCCTGCCGCGTATCTCGCGGAATTGATGCCCATGCATTCGTACCGACTGACGCACCTGAAAGAGCTCGAGAGCGAGAGCATGCACATCCTGCGTGAAGTAGCCGCGCAGTTCGAGAATCCCGCCCTGCTCTTCAGCGGCGGCAAGGACAGCATCGTGTGCTTCCACCTTGCGCGCAAGGCCTTCTTCCCGGCAAGGTCCCCTTCCCGCTCGTGCACGTGGACACCGGCCACAACTTCGAGGAGACGATGACCTTCCGCGATAACCTGGTGAAGGAGCATGGAGCCAAGCTGATCGTGGGGAGCGTGCAGGAGAGCATCGACCAAGGGAAAGTGCAGGAGGAAACCGGCTTCTACGCCAGCCGCAACAAACTGCAGACGGTGACGCTTCTCGATACCATTGAGAAACACAAGATCGACTGCGCCATCGGCGGCGGTCGACGTGACGAGGAAAAGGCACGCGCCAAGGAGCGTGTGTTCAGCCACCGTGATGAATTCGGCCAATGGGACCCCAAGAACCAACGACCGGAGCTCTGGAATCTCTACAACGGCAAGAAGCGACCGGGCGAGCACTTCCGGGCCTTTCCCATCAGCAACTGGACGGAGATGGATGTGTGGCAGTACATACTGCTGGAGAACATCCCCATCCCCAGCATCTACTTCAGCCATGTGCGCGAAGTCTTCGATCGCGACGGCGTTATCTACGCGAACAGTTCCTTCATGCGCTTGAAGCCGGAGGAGAAGCCCCGGCAGATGCGCGTGCGTTTCCGCACCATCGGCGATATGAGCTGCACCGGTGCAGTGGATTCACCGGCGTCAACGCTCGAGGAGATCATCGAGGAAGTGGCGTCGTCGCGCGTGACGGAGCGCGGCACGCGGATGGATGACAAGCGGAGCGAGGCGGCGATGGAGGATCGGAAGAAGGAAGGTTATTTCTGATCCCGGGATCAGGAGCTCAGACGATGAGAAAATGAAAGACAATAGCACGCACGGTTACTTGGATATGGACCTGCTGCGGTTCACGACCGCTGGAAGCGTCGACGACGGCAAGAGCACGCTCATCGGTCGTTTGCTTTATGACAGCAAGGCCATCTTCGACGATCAGATGGAGGCGATGGAAAAGGCCAGTTCCAAGCGGGGAACCGGAGAGGTCGACCTGTCGCTGCTGACGGATGGACTTCGTGCGGAACGTGAGCAAGGCATCACGATTGATGTGGCCTACCGCTACTTCGCCACGCCGAAGCGGAAGTTCATCATCGCCGATACGCCGGGGCACATCCAGTACACGCGCAACATGGTCACCGGTGCCAGCACCGCGAACCTGGCCATCATCCTCGTGGATGCGCGCAAGGGCATCCTGGAACAGACCTGCCGCCATTCGTTCATCGCCTCGTTGCTCGGCATCCCGCACGTGGTCTTCTGCATCAACAAGATGGATCTCGTTGACTACGACGAGGCCGTCTTCACCCGCATCCAGAAGGAGCTGGAGGATTTCAGCAGCAAGCTGGAGGTGCGCGACATCCGCTACATCCCTATCAGCGCGCTGAAGGGAGACAACGTGGTGGACCGCAGCGATCGGATGTCATGGTACCAGGGCCCCACCCTCATGTACCTGCTGGAGAACATCCACATCGCGGGCGACCTCAATCACATCGATCGCCGATTCCCGGTGCAATACGTGGTGCGCCCGATGACCGAGGAGCACCACGACTTCCGCGGCTTCGCGGGCCGGGTGCAGGGCGGCATCTTTCGCAAGGGCGATGCAGTGCAAGTGCTGCCGAGCGGTTTCCAGAGCACCATCAAGACCATCAGCCTCGGTGAGCGCGAAGTGGAGGAGGCCTTCGCGCCGCAGAGCGTGGTGATGACCCTTGTCGACGAGATCGATATCAGCCGCGGCGACATGATCGTGAGCCCGAACAACGCGCCGGAAAGCTCGCAGGACGTGGATGTGATGCTCTGCTGGTTCAACGAACGGCCGCTTCAGCCCGGCGGCAAGTACGCCCTGAAGCACACCAGCCGCGATTGCCGCGTGATGGTGAAGGAAGTGAAGTACAAGATGGACATCAGCACCCTGCACAAGGCCGAGGGCGACCAGACGATCCGCATGAACGACATCGGCCGCGTCCATCTCCGCACAACCGTGCCTCTGCACTTCGACAAGTACCAGCGCAACCGATATACCGGCAGCATCATCCTCATTGATGAGGGCACCAATGAGACCGTGGCCGCCGGGATGATCGTGTGATCAGCCCCAGCTCACAATGAAGAAGGCCCCGGAGATCCGGGGCCTTCTTCATTCCGTTACGGACTGCTCAGCGCAGCGTGAACTTCACAGGCAGCGTGAACTGCACGCGCACCGACTTGCCGCGCTGCTTCCCGGGGGTCCATTGCGGCATGGCCTTCACCACGCGCATGGCCTCCTCATCGCAGCCGCCGCCGATCCCGCGCAGCACCTTCACGTCCTTGATCTTGCCATCCTTGTCCACCTCGAAGGTGAGGAACACGGTGCCGCTGATGCCGGCGTCCTGCGCCATCTGCGGGTACTTGATGGCCTTGCCCAGGTACTTGCGCATTTCCACCTCGCCTCCGGGGAAGGCAGGCATCTCCTCTACGATCGTGAAGATCTGCTCCTCCACCACCTCCTCTTCACGCTGCACGGGTGCTTCCACCTGGGTGTTCTCCGTCACTTCCATTTCCACCACTTCGGTCTCTTGCACTTCCACATCGTCTTCCACGATCTCGATTACTTGGGTGGGAGCTGGGGGCGGCGGGGGCGGTGGGGGCGGAGTGGCGCTGGGCGGAATCACCTCCTCCTCGATGAGGTCGAGCACAAGAGCACCCAATCCCTCTTGGCTCCGGTCGAAGGCCGTCCATTCGAAGGCCACCAACGTGAAAGCCAGTGCGGTGAGCAGGCCAATGGCCAGGAAACTGGTCTTGCGCCGCTCGAGGTCGGCATCGGGGTTCTTGCGCGCTTGCATGGTGATCGTGTTTCGGTTCGGTACCCGCATCCCGGGCTGGGGTTCAAAACTAGGCATTGGATCGGGCGGAGATCGGCCGTCCCTTGCCCCAAGGCAGCCCTTGCCAAGCCCAGCCCAAGCATACGCCGATGCCATTGGCCAGGAAGTCGTTCCAATCGCCGCGGCGCCCAAGCACGGGCAGCTGCTGCATCAGCTCCAGCGCTCCCCCGTAGGCTACGCAGAACAGGGCGGTGACCGCGACGATCACTGGAGAGCGATGCGGCAATGCGCGGAAGGCCAGCACCGCGAGCACCGCGAACAGACCTGCATGCACCAGCTTGTCCACGCTGAAGAGGTCGGCCCAATGCCAAGTGGGCAGGGCCGCGCCGGGCATCAGGCAAAGAAGCAGGATGAACATGGCCCAGAGCAAGGGCCAGCGCCACGCGCGCCGCATGGAGGTCAGGCGCCCACCAGTGCGCCGTACTGCTCAGCGCTCAGCAGATCGGAGGCTTGGGCAGGATCGCTCAGCTTCACGCGCACCATCCAGCCAGAGCCGTAGGGGTCCTTGTTCACGCTGGCGGGATCGTCAGCCAGTCCGGGGTTCACTTCCTCCACCGTGCCGCTCACGGGCATGAAGAGGTCGCTCACGGTCTTCACGGCCTCCACGGTGCCGAATACGGCCTCGCGGTCCAGTGATTGGCCCACGGAGTTGATGTCCACGAACACGATGTCGCCGAGCTCGCCCTGCGCGAAATCGGTGATGCCCACAACAGCGCTGTCGCCTTCAATGCGCAGCCATTCGTGGTCCTTGGTGTACTTGAGGTCAGCGGGTATGTTCATGGTGCAGGGTGATGGTGTTGGCTGAATGAAGCGCGGTGCGCCTTGCTGGCGGGTGGCGAAAGTAGGCGCAGGCCCATTTCGGCTTTCAGCATGGCTTCCACTTTTCCGCTTTCACGTTTCCACTTTCAGATTCTCCCCTTATTCCGTGAGCGTGAAGCGCAGGCTGATGCCGAAGTTGGAGTTGGCGCTGGGGAAGGAGGTGGTGATCAGCGGCTTGTTCACCACGCGGTCGTAGAACAGGCGCACGTTGAGGCGCTGGTTCAGCACGTAATCGGCGCTGGTCTTGATGGAGAGCACGCGCTGGCCGGCGGTGATCTGGTTGAGGCGCTGTTCCATCTGCCGGATCACGGTCACGTTCTCGCGGATGCTCAGGTCCACACGGATGTTCAGGTCGCTGTTGGGTTTCTTGTCGCCCACGCTGAAGGGGAGCTTCACGTTCTTGAAGCGGTAACCGGTGCCCACCACGTACTCTTTGCCACGCGTCTCGGTCACCTGGTAATTGGTGAGGCCCAGGCTCAGGTTGCGGTCCCGGTTGTGCTCGATCTTGGCGAGCAGGCCGTTCTTCAAAGTGGCATCGAAGCCGATCAGCGGCCGCATGGCCTCCTGCATGGTAACGGCCATGATCTGCCGTTGAGGGATGTAGTTGCCAGCGGCATCCACCGCATTGGCGCCCGGCACATAGAGCAGGTTGGTCTGGTAGCTGGCCACGCTGAAAGTGCTGCGGTAGCTGTTCTTGAGGGTGAAGGTGCGGAACCACTTGCTGAAGGGCTCCATCTTGGTGAGACCATCGTAGGTGATGTCCCAGTTGGGCATCGGTGCCTGCTTGAAGGGGTTGAGGTTCACCGAGCTGGCCGATCGCCCGGTGTAGGCCGCGATGAACGCGGGGATCACCACATCCTGATTGGTGCTGCCGTAGCCCGTGAAGTAGCCCGTGGTGTCAAGTACTGATTCGGGGTTCGTGGCGCCCAAGCGGCCGCTGATCACCTGCCGGTTGGTGAGCAGTTCATTGAAGACCTGGTTCACGGCGTTACCATCGTCGCGCTTGAACGCCGTGCGCCAAGTGAGCATGCTCACGCTGAAGCTGCCGGTCTCGTTGGGATTGTCGTTCACGTAGCTGCCGAGGTCCTCGTTCCAGCGGAAGAAGGAACGCGTGCTCCGCGCGCTGGTGCGGTTGGCGTTGAGCTCGATGCGCATGCCCTTGAAGGGCTCCAGGCTCAGGCGCGCAGTGATGTTCTCGTTGCGGGTGGTGGTGTACGGGTTGAAGATGGACTCATTCTGCACGAGCCAGCCGTTGGCCGCTGCAGTGCGGGCGAAGTCGCGCACGGGATCGCCGTTGAGGTCGTCGTTCTGCTGCCCCAGCACGAAGCCCAGGCCCGGCGCACCGAAGTTGTCCATGCCGATGATGTTGGTGGTGCGGCTATAGCCGGGCAACAGGGTGCCATTGGTCTGGCTGTAGGTGAAGGAGCCGGTGCGGAGGGCCATGAGCATGCGAGCCAGGTTCTCGAGCACATTGAACTTCTCCTTCGGTTCTTTCTTGTCGTCCTCGGGCTTCGGTGCTGCTCCCCCTCGCGCGGGCGCTGTCTGCGGACGTGCAGCAGGTCGCTTGGCCTTGTCGTTGATCTTCTTGAGCCACTTGCTCTTGTTGTAGAGCGAGACGAAGTTGAGCTGGCTGTTGAGCGAGAGGTTGCGCGAGTTCTGCACGGTGTTGCCCAGCGTATCCTGTGTGAAGGGCGCACGGTCCCATTGGTAGCCGGCGGTGTAGCCCGCGTTGGAGGTGATCCAATCGGTGAGCGGCAGCTTGTCGAAGGGCAGCGTGTAGGTGATGGCGGTGGTGTGGTCGTAGCGGGTCACGTCGCCCCAATTGCGCAGGCTGGTGAGCACGCTGTCCTTCCACAGCGCGTACTCATCCACCTCCTTGGGCTTCACGCGGCCCGGTGTCTCGCCCACCACGGCCATGTTGTTGGCGTTGAAGTCGACCTTGAGCGATTTGGTGATGTCGTACTTGAAGCCGTACTGGCTCATCCAATTGAAGTTCTTGTTGTAGGTGGGCCGGGGCGGAAGCGATTCGATGTCGGGGTTGGGGCGCACGAGCCGCTCCAGATACATGCGGTCCATGCTGGTGCGCAGGTTGATCTGCTTGAAGCCCAGGTTCACATTGAAGTCCTTCAGCAGCTTGAGCCACTTGGTCTTCCCGATCAGTCCGATGTCCTTGAACGGCTCGATGGCCAGGGGCTTCGGCGCGAATTGGTAAGCGATGCTGCCGCGATAGGTGCGCGTGTTCTCGAATGCGGTGTTCACATCGAAGTACTCCTGGTCGGTGTAGCTGTACGTGAGTGCGAGGTTCTCCACGTCCCACGCGCGTTCCTTCTTGCCCTCGCCGCGCTCCTTGCGCACGTTGGTCAGGTTCATGCTGCGCCTGCGCGTGTAGGTTCGGGAGGCCTTCAGGCGCTGCCGTCGCTCATCGGGGGTGAGTGCGCGCGTGGCATCGTTCCATTCGATGTCGGGATTGAGCGGATCGAACTGCGGATTGCTCACTTGCTCGCTGTAGCCGAGGTAGAGCGGCACGCGGAGCTTGGTGCTCTCGGGCAGGAACTTGCCCATCTCCAGGTTGGCGGCGATGTCCACGCCGTACTTGGTCTCGCGCTGGCGCTCGCTCACGCGCTTGTCGATGCTGCCCCAGAAGGGCGTACTGTAGTTTCCGGCCACGCTCACTGTTCCCAGGTCGGCCAGTTGCGCATTCACGCGGGCGATGGCGGCCCAGCCTCCGCGCTGGTCGAAGTCGGTGAGGCGCAATTCATTCACCCATACCTCGGCGCATTTGGCCAGCCCGTTGTCCGGGCCGTAGGGGTTGGCCTCCTCACCGTCCTTGCCGGGGTTGCGGATGCCGATCATGATGCTGCGCAGCTGGCTGAGGTTGGGGCTGCCCTTGATGAACACGCGGCGGTCGCCATCGGCGCCCTGGTATCGCAAGTTGCGCGGGAAGGCGCTCTGATCGCGCTGGATCTTCAGGTCGTTGAGCTTGGCGAACTCGATCACCATGTCGTTCACCTCCGGCCACACATTGTACGGGTCGTTGTTGAAGGGCGCGCTGATGGCCACGGGCACCTCGTACTCGTAATAGTTGGCATCGAGGTCGTTGCCGATCCGCACGAACACGGTGACGTCTCCGTAGGTGAGCGGGTTATTGGGGTCGCTGCTCTCGGCGTGGATGAACATGCGCATCTTCTTGTAGCTGCGGATGTCGAAGCTCACGTTGCGGAAGGCGCCGCGCGCGTCGCCGTCGCGCAGGTTGCACACCTGCAGTTGCAGGCTCTGCTCATTCAGGTTGCGCAGGTTGGCGCTGGCCACGTCAACCTCTTTGTTGATGCCCGGCGGGAGCACGTAGTTGATCGGGTATCGCGATCCGTTCTCCTCGATGTTCACCGCCGCCACGTTGAAGGTGGTGGGGTCGTTATCGACGGCGGGCACCTCCTGCGGCGAGAGCAGTGAGCTGGCGTACTTGCGCCATTCGCCGCGCACGAATTCCAAACGCGCGAAGCGCAGGGTGGCCTGCTGCTGCCAGCCTTGCAGGTACATGCGCATGAAGCGGATGCTGCGGAAGTCCTGGATGCCATTCACCCGTGCCGTGGGCTGACGCACCGGTATCTTGAACTGGTACCAGTACACCCGTTTGGTGCCTGCCGGCGTGCTGGCATCGGCCTCGATGCGGTCGGTGATGAAGTTGCGGCCCACCACCATGTCCTGCGGGCGCAGCGGCAGAGCGTAGTGGAAGTAGCTCTCGCCCTCAGCGAGGTTCTGGTCCAGGTTGATGTCCTCGGTGGTGGGGATCACCGTTTGCTGCGTGGGATAGTCTTCGGGGCTGTCCTCGTCCGTGACGCTGTTGCCCTCGGGGTTGTTGAAGCGCTTGTAGCGGTCGAGGATGCTGGCCTGCTGGTTGTCGAGCGAGGTGCCGCGGAAGAACTGGTAATCGTCGTTGCTGGGGTCGGCTTGGATGCGGCTCAGGGCGTCCGGGTCAGAGACCGCGCTGGCCACACTATTCACATAGCTGCTGAAGAATTGCTGCTCGGTGCCCTGCAGGGGATTAGTGACCTCTGGCTTGGAAGGCAGGCCGTCCATGCCAACGTCTTGGTACTGGTTGCTGTTGCTCTCTAAAAGAGCGAAGGCATTCACCACGTTCTGGGTGGTAGGCACCACGCCCCACGCTGTCGGGTCGAAGGGCGCTGCTGCATCCTGCGCATCCTTGGGCAGTCCGTTCTCGAAGGCTTTGCGTCCATCGCGCAGGATGTCCTCGCTGATGTTGCCCAGATCGAGGTAGAGCGTGCCTCCGGTGGTGTTCTGGCTGTCCTCGTTGCTGCCATTGGGCGCTGCCTCGCTGAAGGGGTCCATCAGCCAGAACTGGATGCTCTCGATGTTGCTGCTCTCGAAGTCGGTGGTGGTGATGCGCCGCATGATCCCCGCCCAGTTGTTCTCCGGATCGTTAAAGGAGCCGTCTGGATTGAGCCGGTCGATGTCCTCGTAGTAGTTGTATGGTCCCCGCTCATTCGGGTAGTAGGTGAGGTCGAGCACAGGGATGTTGTTCGGAGTGCCGGCAGGGAGCTGACGGAATGGGAACACCTCGTTCTCGAGCACCTCGCGCATGCGGTGATCGCTGCGCATCGCAGCATTGTTGGCGATGTGCGATGGCGTGAGGTTGTTGTTGCGGAAGAAGAGCGGGTCGATCACGTACCAGCTGAGCTGCGCGCGGCGGAATCCGTTCCGCAGGTCGTTCACGTACTGGCCCTCATCGAAGAGGTCGGGCAGCCCTTGCGGCGTGCTCGCATGGAACCAGAGGCTCTGGGTCCGCAGGTCGATGGTGCTCACGCTGCCCTCGAAGTCGTCGATGTAGCTGGTGCCCGCGTTGCCGATGGCGCGGCTGTGGCCGGGGATCAGGTAGGCGCCCTCGATGCTGGCGTTCACGTTGCTCTCTTGCTTCGTGGCGAAGAAGGGCAGTTTGTCCACCACGTTGGTGAGCCATTGCGATTTGCTCTGCCAGTTGGCATCGAGGCCCACGATCGTATTGGCGATGGGCTCTTCTCCGGCATTCACCTTCTGCGTGAGCGGGCGCTCGTAGAGGTTCATGATGGTGCCGCCGATCACGAAGTCCTTGTTGATGGTGTAGTCGAAGCGCGCGCCGGCCAGCGTCCGGGTCTGGATGCTGAAGAGCGAGTTGCTCTCGAGTGCGATGTTCACCGGCGTGCCGCTCTCGAGGATACCCTGATTGAGGATGCGCACGCGGCCCAGGTTGTAATCCACGGTGTAATCCTGGTTCTCCACCAAGCGCACGCCGCCCGCGGTGACCACCACGCTGCCCTGCGGGATGTTCACGCTATTGAGGTTGATCACATCGCTGCTGGCGCTGCGGTAGCTGCCCTTCAGCTTGAAGCGGTTGAGCTCGGGGATGTTCTGCGCGGCGATCTTGGTGCTGTCGTAGAGCTGCTGGTACACGATCGTCTTCCGGATCGCTTCGGGCTGCACCGGGCTTGCGGGGTTGGGGCCGATGAGCTGCCGGTCCAGGTAACTGCCGAAGGGCTCGAGCACCGGGAAGAAGATGCGGCCGTTCTGCGTGTTGATGGTGCCGCCGTTGGTGGCCGCTCCGTCAATGAAATCGAACCAGCCGTCGGGATTGGGCGCGTTGTTCGGGTCCAACCGGTCGAGGCCCACGGTCTGGATCAGCGGTATCTGGTCAACCGGCGCTCGAGGGATGTAGTTGATATCGACGCCGGTGACGGGGTTGTTGTACACCACGTCCAATCGGAAGTTCTCACGGTTCACTTGGAAGGCGCCCAAGGAGTACACGTTCTTCATCATCAGGTCCCACAGCGGAATGCGCGGATTGGTGATGGTGGCCTTCAGCAAGCGGAGGATCAGTGCGTCGGGCGGGCTGATGCCGTCGGTGCTGAACTCGCCCACCTGGAAGGTCTGGCCGTCGAGGGTGTACTGGTAGGCCACGGCGAGGACCTCGTCGTTGTTGAGCTGCTGGTTCAGGGTGATGAAGCCCAGACGCATATTCAGCGTGTATTCGTTCTGGTTGAGCAGGCGGGCGCTCTCGAGCTTCTCGAAATGGCGCGCGGGCAAGAGGCCCAGCGCTTGCAGGGCGCCGCTGGCGTTCACGAAGCTGCGGATGCCGGCATTGGAGCTGACGGCGCCATACAGGTTGTTCGCGGCGTTGTCCGCTGCGGTTCCGGGGTTGTCGATCAGCAGTCCCGGCGGCATGTCGTTGCTCACACGCCCCGCATCACGGCTGGCTTGGCTGGCGTCCTCGCCCAGATCGGTGAAGGCCACCACGTTGCGATTCTGGTTGAAGTCCTGCCGCAGATTAGTCACCCAGACCTCCACGCGGGTGATCATCACGCCGCTGTTCACGGTGGGCAGGGTGCGCAGGGCGGCTTCGTATTGCTCGCGGAAGGCGTAGCTGAGGAAGTAGTGCTTATTGGCCTCGTACTCGTCGGTCTTGATATCGAAGTTGGTGGTCTGCGCGCCGCCTTGGGTCTGCACGTTCCGGCGCTGGCCCTTCTCCTGGCTGAAGATGCCCGTGGCGGTGAGCCGGCCGAACTTCAATTGGGTCTTGATGCCGAAAAGGCTCTGGCTGCCCTGGATCAGGGTTCCGCGCAGGGGCAGGCTCACGTTGCCGGCCTCGATCTTCTGGATGATCTCGTCCTCATACCCGGTGTAGTCGAGCTTCACCTGGTTCTCGAAATCGAAGGTCGCCTGCGTGTTGTAGTTCGTGGTGATCTTCAGCTTCTCGCCGATGTTGCCCACGAGGTTGAGCTGGATGCGCTGGTCGAAGTTGAAGGTGGTGATGCGCCGCTGCTGGATCGGGATCCGCGGATTGTCCGTGCGGCTCACGTTCAGGCCGAAGATGATCTCTGCCGACCCGCGCGGCTTGATGTCGATGGTGTTGCCGCCGAAGATCCGATCGAACACCTTGCCGCGCACCTTCAGCGCTGGAATCATGCGCTTCTTCGCGCTCTCGCTCTCCTCTTCCACCTTGTTCAGCCAGAAGGTCTGGATGGATTGCTCCATGTCGTAGTTGAGGTACTCTTCCAGCGAGAGGCTCATGGGCGGTCGGTAGTCGAAGCTCCCGCCCACGCTGCTGTTCACGATGTACTGGCCCGTAACGGGGTCGTAGATCACATCATTCTGGATGTTGGCCGGGTCGCCCAGGTTCACCAGGCCCGAACTGCCAGCCCCGGGCGCGTTGGGATCCGTGATGGGGTACACGAGCTCCACTTCCGGCGTATCCACCTGAAGCACCAAACCGGCCTCAGCGTCAGCACCTGCCAGCAGCAGCGCGAGCACAAGCAAGCCTCGCAGCGCGAGAATGGTTCTCGCAATGAAGGGAACGGAAAAGAAATGCACGGCCCGGCTCACAGGTTCTTCAATGTCAACTTGATCAATTCTTCCAGTTGCGGAGGTTCCGATCCGCGCTCGCTCAGCACGCCTTGCAGGGCCCGTTCAGCCTTCGCCCGGTCCATGCCGAGCGAGACCAGCGCCGATAACGCCTCGGCCCGCAGCGTATTGCTCGACCCGGCTGGCAGGCCTGAAGGCAAGGCCGCTCCGCCCAGCCCCAATTTGCCTTGCAGCTCTCCGATGATGCGAAGAGCCAGCTTCGGCCCGATTCCCTTGATTCCTTTCAGAGCGCCTTCATCACCGAGGATGATCGATGAGCGCACATCGTCGGCGCTGCGTGCACTCATGATTGCCAGGGCCAAGGTGGCACTCACGCCTTGCACCTCGATCAGCTTGCGGAAGAGCTGCCGTTCATCAGCCTGGCGGAATCCGAAGAGCCGGTGCTCACTTTGCCCGGAACGAACATCGACACTCACGCTGTAGTGGATGAACAACCGGCAGTTGCCGCGTGTTGGAAGGTGCATCATGACTGTTGCTGGCAGATGCACGAGGTAGCCCACGCCATGGCAATCGATCACGGCATGGTCGATTCCGCGCTCCAATAGCTCTCCGTTCAGGCTGTCGATCATCCTGTCCCTTCGCGCACGTATGGGATCTTACAAAGGGGGTAAAGTGGTATCGATCGGCTGCGGGGTTCTCCGGAGGGGGCCGGAATGAAGGGCCCGAAAATAGGTGGCCCAAGCCGAACAGCGCGCGCGGTCCCCCTAGGATAAACTTGCCGCATGGGCCGAGAGCGCATCGTCGTCTTCACGGGGGCCGGGGTCAGTGCCGAGAGCGGGTTGCGCACCTTCCGCGACAGCGGCGGCCTTTGGGAGCAGTATCGTGTGGAGGATGTAGCTACACCAGAGGCGTGGCGCCGTGACCCGGCCCTGGTGCTGCGCTTCTATGATGAGCGCCGTGCGCAAGTGCTCGCTGCTCAGCCCAATGCGGCACATGTGGCCATTGCGCGTTTGCAGGAGCGCTTCAATGTCATGGTGATCACCCAGAACATCGATGACCTTCATGAGCGGGCAGGGAGCAAGCAGGTGCTGCATCTGCATGGCGAGATCCTGCTGGCCCGCAGCACGGCTGACCCCGCACTCGTCACGCGCATCAACGGGCCGTCACTCCGCTTGGGCGACCGTTGTGCTCTGGGATCCCAACTTCGCCCGCACATCGTGTGGTTCGGTGAAGCCGTGCCGATGATGGAGACGGCCACTGATGAAATGGCTCGTGCCAGCCGCGTGTTGGTGGTGGGAACTTCGCTGAACGTTTACCCCGCAGCAGGCTTGGTGCACCATGCCCCACGTTCCGCTCCAATGGTGCTGGTTGATCCCCAAGCCATCGGACTGAACCGAGCGGGCACACGCTTCATCCAGGCATCGGCCACTGAAGGCGTGCCGAGAATCGCTGAGGAATGGCTGATTGAACCTAACGCGTGACCACCACTCGGCGCGTCGCCAAGGTGGCGCCATTGCGCTCGATGCTCACGAAGTACACGCCTGGCGTCCAATCACTAGTGGGCAGCAGCAAACGGTTCTGTTGGGCACCGATCGCCAAGCGGCGCACGGCCCCGCCGAGCATATCGTAAGCCACCACCTGTGTGCCGGCAGAGGCGCGGTCCATGCTCACTTCAAGCTGCAAGTCGTTGCCGCTTGTGGGGTTCGGGTAAGCCTGAATCTGCGCTGCGGGCCTGCTGACTTCCTCAATGCCCACGGCGGTCGCCTCGAAGCGGATATCGACATACACCGTGTCCGTAGGCGCCGCTGTGTTGTACCACACATATCGGTAGGTACTGATGCCGGCGTTCCCGAGCGGCACATGGTAGGCGTGGAAGTTGTCCAGCGTTGCACCTGGTGCCATAGGCAGCATCGCCTCCTGCCCAGCGCTCCAGAAAGGCAGGGTCCCTGCTGGGATGGCGTCGTAGCACACACCCCAGCAGAAGTAATTCTGCGTGCCGGCCTGTGCGTTCAACTCATAGCGTTTCACGTTCACGTTGATTGAGGTGCTGCCATTGCGAGTGGTGTAGAGGCTGCTGGTCAGCAAGGCTGCGTTCGCATCTCCCGTCACAGTAACCTCTTGCCCGTTCACCACCTGGCTCTGGCTGTTGGTGATGTTGACAATCTGGGCTTTTGCTCCAAGGGAGGCAATGAGCAAGGCGAAAACGGTGTATCGTGCATTCATGCGGCTCGTGATCCGGTGCTTCCTTGTATCCGGGGTCGGCGTCAAATGTACCCCCTCTTCGTCCTTATGGCCTCTACGTGTCCTGTTCCGTCTAACCTGATAGGATCCCAACGAAAAACGGATCGAGGCCCTTGGACCGCCGCGCAATGCCGACTAGGTTTGGCGTCCCTGAAATAGGGCTCCCCTCAACGGAGCGACCCTGACAAACCCGCAACCAACAACCCTTAACTGATGAAGAAGTCTTTACGCTTTGTTGCCATGGCCCTAGCGCTCGTGGCGTTCTCCAGCACCCAAGCGCAATGCCCCACTGGTGAGACCCAGGTGACGGTGAGCGTTACCACTGATCAGTGGGGCACGGAGACCACTTGGTCGCTGACCGGCTTGGGCGGCACCCCCGTGTACGCATCCGGAGGTCCATACACGAATCTTGGTGCGGCTGGAACCACGGATCAGCCTTCGGTGAACGCTTGCGTGCCCGATGGGGTCGTGCTGGTGTTCACGATGAACGATTCCTACGGCGATGGCATGTGCTGCGCATATGGCTCAGGCAGTTACAGCGTGACCGCTGGTGCGACAACCCTGGCCGGCAACACGAACTTCACCGGCTCACAGGACCTCTCTTACTTCATCACCGGTGGCCAGAGCGCGCTCGACCTGGCACCGCTCTCGGTGAACCTGCCTGCCGTAGTGGCTCAGGGCAACGTGACCATCGGAGGCGTGGTTCGCAACTTCGGCACCACAGCCATCACGGGCTTCACCCTCAACTACAGCGTCGATGGCGGCGCTACGGTTTCTGCACCGATCAGCGCCAACATCGCTCCGGCCTCTAACTATACGTTCTCGCACCCCACGGCATGGGCGGCCACCACGGGCAGCCATGTGATCAATGTTTGGACCAGCGCCCCGAACGGCGGCACGGATGGTAACACGGTGAACGACCAGATGAGCACCACCGTCAGCGTTGCTTCCCAGAGCGTTCAGCGCAAAGTGCTCATCGAGGAATTCACCAGCAGCACCTGCGCACCCTGCGCCAGCTACAACGTCACCTTCGATCCGCTGCTCACCAGCTTGAGCACCAACACGGGGTCGTCCAATATCGCCGCGGTGAAATACCAGATGAACTGGCCCAGCCCCGGCACCGACCCGAGCTACAATCCCGATGGCGTGACCCGCCGCACGTTCTATGGCGTGAGCGGTATCCCTGATGTGTTCCTCAATGGCGCTGCGATCCAGAATTCCTACGCCAACAACGCCACCAACCTGAACAATGAGGCTGCCTTGCCGGCCTTCTGCAGCATCGATCTCAACGCTACGTACGCCGGCAACACCCTCACGGTGAATGCCACGGTGACCCCTCATGCGAATTTCGGGGCCAACCACAAGCTCTTCATCGCCGCGATCGAGAGTTACTCTTACCAGGGCACCACCTCGCAGAACCAGTTCAAGCACGCCCAGCGCAAGATGCTCCCCAATGGCAGCGGCATCACCCTTACGACCCTGCAGGATGGTGTGGCCCAGAACTTCACCCAGAGCTACAACTTCACCCAAGGTGGCGTTGCTCAAGGCAACTACAACCTGTGGGGCCAGATCGCCAATGTGAAGGTGGTGGCCTTCGTGCAGAACACCTCCACCAAGCAGGTGCTGCAAGCCGCTTTCGTTGGCCAGCTCTCCGTTGGCATCGATGAGGCCAACGCCCTCGATCGCCGCCTCACCCTGTTCCCGAACCCGACCGACGGCCTCATGAACCTGAGCTTCGACCTGCCCAGCGCCACCAACGTGCGCTTCCAGGTGCTCGATCTCGCGGGCCAGGAGGTGATGGTGGCCAACCGCGGCTTCGGCAGCGGCGAGCAGCGCCACGACCTCGACCTCAGCGCGCTTGCGAACGGAAGCTACATGGTGGTGGTGACCGCCGATGGCTTGACTGCCACGCGCAAAGTGACGGTGAGCAAGTAGCACATGAATTGACCTGACCGGAAGGCCAGCGGCACGGCGCGATGATTGCGTTCGGCCGCTGGCCTTTCACTTTTAGACCTGAATCACAACATGAGAACCTCGATCCTACTCGTCCTGCTCGCCATTGCGATCCAAAGCGCAGCCCAAAGCACCCTGCCCAGCGTGATGGTGCAGACCCTTGAAGGCAAGAAAGTGGATACCAAGAGCTTCAGCAACAATGGCAAGCCCATCATCCTGAACTTCTGGGCCACGTGGTGCGCACCTTGCAAGAAAGAGCTGAGCGCCATAGCTGAGAAGTACGACGAGTGGCGGGAGAAGACCGGTGTGAAGCTGATTGCCGTGAGCATCGACGATGCCCGTACCAGCGCGCGCGTGAAACCGTACGTGAGCGGCCAGGACTGGGACTATGAAGTGTACCTCGACCCCAACGGCGATCTGAAGCGCGCGCTGAACGTGAACAACGTGCCGCACACCTTCCTGCTGAATGGCGCCGGTGAGATCGTGTGGCAGCACAATAACTACGAGCCGGGCGACGAGAATGAGCTCTACCGCAAGGTGCAGGAGCTAGCCGGAAAGAAGTGACCTTCGCCGCATGCGATTGAGAGAGATCCGCAACGGCCTGATCGCTGTTGCAGCCGGTGCAATGCCCTTCGCGGCATTCGCGCAGCAGCAAGCCGAAGGAGGCCAACTCCACGGAAACTTCAGCACCGACGCCCAGTATTACAACGAGGACGACGACATCGGCGCCATCGTGCCTGCGCAACGGCTGGCCTACAATGCATGGATGAACCTGATCTACACGAGCGGCGCCTTTGAGGCGGGAACCCGTGTGGAAAGCTATGAGCCCTCCCTCGCTGGGTACCCTGCTGGTCAGCCGTACACCGGCTCGGGCATCGGCTACCGTTACGCCAAGTACAAGCTCAGCGACCTGGAGGTGACAGCCGGGAATTTCTTCGAGCAATTCGGGCAGGGCCTCGTGTTCCGCAGCTACGAGGAGCGGTACCTCGGCGTGGACAATGCCATGGACGGGGTGCGCGTGAAGTACAAGCCGTTCCGCGGCATTTACCTGAAGGCCCTCGCCGGGAGGCAGCGCTTCAACTTCGACAACGGCCAGGTGAAGGGCGTTGGCCTTGTGCGTGGCGCCGATGCCGAAGTGAACCTCGCCGAGCTTCTCGACAGCCTTTGGACATGCCGTGGCAATCTGATCATCGGCGGGAGCTTCGTGAGCAAGTACCAGGAGGATCGCGACCCGCTGCTGGAACTACCGCAGAACGTGGGGGCCGGTGCACTCAGGGTCAACTTCACCTCGTTGCGATGGGACCTTTATGCGGAGTACGCCTACAAGATCAACGACCCCAACGGCAAGAACGGTTTCATCTATAAGCCCGGTGAAGCACTGCTGTTGAATGCCACCTATTCCTCCAAAGGATTCGGAGCTTCGGTTGGGGCGCACAGCTTCGACAACATGTTCTTCCAGAGTGATCGCGCCGCGCCGACTCCCTTCGACCTCAACATCAACTTCTTGCCGCCGCGGGCCAAGCAGCATACCTACAACTTGCCCGCAACGCTCTATCCCTACGCCACGCAGCCCAATGGCGAAGTGGCTGCGCAAGGGGAGCTGTTCTACAAATTCAAGAAGGGCAGTGCTTTGGGGGGCAAGTACGGCACCAAGCTCGCCGTGAATGCCAGCGTGGCCTACGCGCTCGACACCACCCGCTTGGGCGCCGCCGATGATACCACGCGGCGCTTGGGCTATACCAGCCGGCTCTTCGGCGCGAGTGATCGGCAGTACTTCCAGGACATCAACATTGAGCTGCGTAAGAAGATCTCAGACTCCTGGGAACTCGCCGTCACGTACTTGAATCTCGCGTATGACATCGACGTGATCCAGGGCAAGCCAGGGAAGCCGGTGGTGTACACGGACATCATCATCGTTGAGGGCCTTCACAAATTCAGCGACCGCACCTCCTTGCGCTTCGAATTGCAGCACCTGAGCACCAAGCAGGATCAGGGCAACTGGGCCACGGCGCTGGCTGAGCTGACCTTCAGCCCGCACTGGTTCTTGGCTGCCATGGATCAGTACAACTATGTGGGCAATCCCGAGCTGGAAGCCAAAGGCCAGGAAGCGCTGCATTACCCCATCGGCTCGGTGGGCTATATCCACGGAGGCAATCGTTTCCAGGTGAATTACGGCCGCCAGCGCGCAGGCATCTTCTGCGTGGGCGGTGTTTGCCGTCAGGTACCCGCTGCGAACGGCCTTACCTTGTCCATCACTAGCACGTTCTGAATCATGCGAACGCTGATCCTTTGCGCGACGTTTGGCCTATTGGCAGTCAGCTGTGACAAAGTGGAGAACCCTGTTGAACGGAGCGATGATTCCGGCGGAGGCGGGGAGTCCGTGAAGCGCCGTGCCTTGCTCGAGGAATTCACCGGCCACCATTGCAACAACTGCCCAGCGGCGCATGCCGTAGCGGCGCAGCTCAAGACCTTGTATGGCGACGACCTCATCCTGGTTGGGCTCCACGCTGCGGCCAATGTCAACTCGAGCTTCATCCTACCGCAGAGCAATGCCGATGGGAGCTATGCCACGGATTTCAGGACCACCGAAGGTCAGACCTACGCCACCAACTTCGCGGTCACGTTCCTGCCCTCGGGCATGGTGAACCGAGCTCCTTACAACAGCTCCACGGTGCTTTCGAGCGCGAGTTGGGGCAGTGCGATCGAGGAAATCGTGAACGAGGATGCCAAGTTCGATGTATGGATCAGCGAGTTGCAGCACGATGCCGGCGCCAATACGGTGAGCGCAACGGTGAATGTGGCGGTGCTCGAGGATATCAGCGGGGAATTCAAGCTCACTACCTACCTGACAGAGGACCACATCGTGGATTGGCAGTACAACTCGCAGGCAACTCCACCTGACGTGCCCAACTACGACCACCGACATGTGTTCCGCAAGACCTTGGATGGGGCCTGGGGGCAAGTGGCCATAGCCGCTGCTGCCAACCAGGGCGATACGCTCACCTTCGCCTACACAGGTGTCTCCATGAATCCGGCTTGGGTGGCTGCCAATTGCGAGTTGGTCACCTATGTGTACGACGCGGCCACCAACGCCGTGATTCAGGCCGCCGAGCGGAAGTTCCAGCCTTAACATTTCGTGGGGAGCGCTCCGGATACCGATCCGGGTTATCAACCGTTCCCCTAGGCGGTGCTTTGGCCGCTTGTGGAAAAACCGACCATCCTCGGAGCCCAATTCCTGGAAGCAAGCACTACTTTCAGCCCTGCTAAACCCGAATCGTGATGATGGACCAAGGAAGGAAGATGATGGAGTTCAGCAAGCAGGTTCTCCAGAAGGTCAGTTTCGACCCTCGCCTGTTCCGCAAAGAGTTGATCAAGGCCCGCAAATGGGTGGGCCAAAGCGACCAGTTGGTCCTGAAAGCCTGGTGCCTGGCCACTTTCGGTCATTTGTACAAGGATGTGATCGTGGAGGTGTTCCAGAGCACCATGAGGACTTGAGGCTGGCTGAAAGTTGAAGGTTGAGAGGTGGTTGTTGCAAGCAGCCAACGCCTTGGCTTCAACCTTCAGCACCCAACCGCAAGAACTCCAGGTTCCGCTTCAGCCCGTTGAACTTCGTGCGCTTCACTGGACTGCCTTCGAATAGGCGATCGAAGACGATTTCGGTGAGGCCATGCCACTCATCCTTCGTGAGGGCCATTAACTCGGGCTTGGGCTTGAACTCGGCCTCTTGATGCGGTTCGGAGAACCGGTTCCACGGGCACACCTGCTGGCAGATGTCGCAGCCGAAGGCCCAGCCGTTCAGCTTTCCGGCGAATTCCTCCGGGATGGCTTCCTTCAGCTCAATGGTGAGGTAGCTGATGCAGCGGCTGCCATCTACCCCGTATGGGGTGATTGCATCCGTTGGGCAAGCATCGATGCACCGGCGGCAAGTGCCGCAATGGTCGGTGGCAGGTGCATCAGGCGCGAGCTCGAGGTCGGTGATCAGCTCGCATAAGAAGTAGAAGGAGCCCTCGCTTTGGCGGATCACATTCGTGTGCTTGCCACGCCATCCGATGCCTGCTCGCTCGGCCCATGCCTTCTCCATCACCGGTGCACTATCCACGAACGCGCGAATGGCCACTTCGCCGAATCGATCCGCGATGAATTCCATCAAGGGCTTCAGCCGCTTCTTCACCACCTTGTGGTAATCGCGACCATAAGCATAGGTGCTCAGCTTGGGCGCCTCGGGATCCAGCTGCTGCTTCTCCGTGTGGTAGTTGTAGGCCAGGCTGATCACGCTCTTGGCCCCGGGCACCAGCTTTCGCGGATCGAGCCGCAGGTCGAAGTGGTTGGCCATGTACGCCATCTGGCCATGCTTGCCCTGCCTCAACCATTGCTCCAAGCGCGGCGCTTCCTCTTCCAAAAAGCCGGCAACTGCGATTCCGCAGGCCAGGAAGCCCAGCCGATGGGCCTCGGCCTTGATCGCGCGGCACGCGCGCCAGCGTCGGACATGGGGGGAAGGTAGGAGCGCGTGCTCGGCGGCGGATTACTCGGGCCAGGGTGCAATTCAGGAGCGTCGATGGTTCGGCGCAGCGGGGTACTTTCGCGGCCGTTGAGCAAGTCCCAAGCATACGCTGGCACCCGCAGCATGGCCTTCTGGCTGCGCGAGGTCATGGCGCTGTTCAAGTTACGCCTGGCTTCCTTGGTGGTGGTGAGCGCTGCGCTGGGCTACCTCATGGGCGTGGCACCGGGCGCCTTCAACCTGGCCGACCTGCTCATGCTGGTGCTGGGTGGCACCTTGCTTACGGGAGCGAGCAATGCGCTGAACCAAGTGTTCGAGGTGCAAGAGGATAGCCTCATGCTCCGCACCGCTGAGCGCCCTTTGGTGAAGCGCTCCTTGGGAATGTCCGAGGCCATCGGCGCCGCTTTCGTGGCGGGAAGCGCCGGCATCCTGATGCTTTGGCTGGCCTTCGGGCCGCTCACCGGTATCCTGGGCTTCATATCGCTGTTCATGTATGCCGCGCTCTACACGCCGCTCAAGAAGCGCTCGCCATGGGCGGTCTTCGTTGGCGCTTTCCCCGGCGCCTTCCCGCCGATGCTGGGGTACGTGGCGGCCACGGGCCACTTCGGTCTTGGCCCCGGCTTGCTCTTCGCCATGCAGTTCATGTGGCAATTCCCGCATTTCTGGGCCATTGCTTGGGTGCTCGATGAGGATTATGCGCGCGGCGGCTTCCGTTTGCTCCCCTCGTCCGGCGGCACCGATGGCCGCAGCGCTTTCTTGATCCTGCTCTACACGCTCTTCGTGATTCCGGTGGGCCTGCTCCCTTGGACCTTCGGCTTCGTAGGACCACTGGCCGGAACTGTTTCGGTTGTCATGGGGCTTGTGATGCTCTGGCCTGCTTTTAGGCTCTTCCGCTCCCACGAGCGAACCGACGCCCGGCGCTTGATGTTCGCCAGTTTCCTCTACCTGCCCATCGTGCAGGTGGCCTATGTGCTCGACCGCTTATGACCGCTGACCCCTTTACCCCGGCCGAGGAGCGCACCCGCGCCGCTCGTGCCCGACGCACCCTTACCTGGCTCCTCTGCTTCGCGATCGTGATGTTCTTCGCGGGCCTCACCAGCGCCTACATCGTGAGCATGAGCGGCGGTTACTGGACGAGCATCGCCATGCCCGAGCCCTTTTACTGGAGCACCGCCTTCGTGCTGGCAGGGAGCCTCACCCTGCAACTGGCCTTATCCAGCGCAGCCAAAGGCCGAACCAAGCTAGTGCTTCCCTTGATCCTCGCCACGCTGGGGCTCGGGGTTGCCTTTACCGCATCTCAAGTGAATGGCTGGTCCCGCTTGGTGCAGATCGGGATCACCATCAGCCCGAACAAGCTCCTGGAGATCGGCGGGGTCTACGGCTCTGACTTCAGCGTAAGCAAGGATGGCCAGCCCTTGGTCCCAGCCGATGGGCATTGGTACGCTGCCAACGATTCCGCGAAGCAATTCGCTCTGGATGCAGAGATTGCGGAGCAAAAGGACCGCACCGGGCCCTATTTCTACATCCTTACCCTAGCCCATGCCGGTCACGTGGCCTTCGGGCTGCTCAGCCTGCTGATCATGGCGGTGATGGCCCTAAAGGGGCGTTACACCGATAAAGAGCACGTTGGCCTCTGGGCCGGAGCAGTTTACTGGCATTTCCTCGGTGCCTTGTGGGTATTCCTCTTTTTGTTCCTGAAGTACGTTCACTAACATTGCCGCCGCATAAACAGGCCATGGCAGGAGACGCTACAAAAGCCCTGAGCAACGACGTCCTCTGGGGCGGCGGCCGCTCCCCGTTCAGCATCAGCTACGGGAAGATGATGATGTGGTTCTTCCTGGTGTCCGACGCCCTCACCTTCAGCGGCTTGCTGGTAGGCTACGGCTTCGTTCGCCACAGCACCACCGAGGCCTGGCCCATCGGCGAAGAGGTGTTCCGCGCCCTGCCTTGGTTGCATGGCAGCTTCCCGCTCATTTACGTGGCCCTGATGACGGCCATCCTGATCTTCAGCTCCGTCACCATGGTGCTGGCCGTTGAGGCCGGCCACCGCATGGATAAGAGCGGCGTGATCAAATGGCTCTTCGCCACGGTGATCGGCGGTGCCTTCTTCGTGGGCAGTCAGGCGTGGGAGTGGTACCACTTCAACCACGGCAGCGGCGGCTACATCACCATCGACAACGGCGACAGGTATTGGGTGCACAACGATGCGCACGATACCCACGATCCCGCGCATGCCGAGGGCTTCCACTTGGTGAAGGCCCTTCCCGGGCATTACCTGCTTCCTGACACCCTGCCCGGCGGCGCCGAAGTAGCGCCTGTGACCGGCGACGCCGCGCAGAAGCTCTGGAAAGAAAAGGTGGTATACATGGCCGGCGCACCCTTCCCTTGGAGCGCGCATGGCATCGAGTTCAATGAGTACGGCCCGCAGCAGTACGCCAACTTCTTCTACTTCATCACAGGATTCCACGGCTTCCACGTGTTCAGCGGGGTGGTCATCAACCTCATCGTGCTGATCATGGTGATGAAGGGCATCTTCCACCGCCGCGGCCACTACGAGATGGTGGAAAAGGCCGGCCTCTACTGGCACTTCGTTGATCTGGTGTGGGTGTTCGTGTTCACCTTCTTCTACCTCCTCTGACCAAACGCCTTCGCCGGGCTACGGCGGCTTGCAATGGAGCGCGACGACATCATCGAATACAGCCTCGACGCACACCACAGCGAAGAGCATGGAAAGAAGGTCCGCCAGAGGATCTGGCTGGTGACCCTGTTGCTTGCCGTGGTGACCACCGTGGAAGTGACCTTGGGCGCCTACTGGAAGACCTGGTTCGACCTGAGCGCCTGGAACACCATCAAGTGGACCTACGTGGTGCTCACCTTGGTGAAGGCCGCCTACATCGTGATGACCTTCATGCACCTGGGTGATGAGCGCCGCAATATCCGCGCGATCATCCTGCTGCCCTACGCGCTGTTCATCCTGTACCTGCTCTTCATCGGCATCTGGGAATCGCAGTACGTCAAGTACCTCTGGGAGACTTACCTCTGATGCTGGTGGAGCCCTCGGGCCGTCGCAAGAAGATCCTCATCCTGGGCGGCATCGCTGCTTTCGTCCTCGGCCTCTTCGTGTTCTTCTCGCCTTGGCTGGGCTTGGCGAAGCACAAGTTCAATTTCCTGCCTTACTACGGTCCCAAGGAAGTGGTGGCCATCGAGCGCGATGGCCAGGTCATCATCGACACGGTTTACCACAAGCTGCCGCCCTTCAGCTTCATCGATCAGTTCGGCCGGCCTTTCACCGACAAGCAGGTCGAGGGCAAGATCATCGTGGCCGATTTCTTCTTCACGCGCTGCGGCACCATCTGCCCGAAGATGAGCGGCCAGATGCAGCAGATGCAGCTCAAGCTCGATGATCCCGCCTTCAAGGATGTGGTCTTCCTCAGTCACACCGTTGATCCGGAGCACGACACGCCCGAGGTGCTGAACGAGCACGCGCGCAAGCTGCAGGCCGATACCGCGCGCTGGAAGTTCCTCACTGGCGACAAGGAAGCCATTTATCTGCAAGGCAGCGAAGGCTATTATGTGGCGGCGCGTGAAGAGGTGATGGCGCCGGGCGGCTTCCTGCACTCCGAGACATTCGTCCTGGTCGATAAGGACCGGCACATCCGCGGCATGTACGACGGCACCACCATGAAGGGCATGACGGATTGCGCCAACGACATCAAGATGCTGCTGAAGGAGGAGAAGGTGAAGCGCGCCGAGGCCGTGCGTGAGGAACGGAAGAATCGGTGAAGCGCCGGGAGCCATGAAGCAGCCCTATCCCAAGCCTTCGCTCACCATCGCCGATGCCAAGGCGAAACGGATCATCTGGATCTTCTCTGCCATCATCTTCCTGGCCGTGGTGGTGCTCAATCGCGTGAAGGTGGCCACGCCCGGCGGCTTCGACCCGCATGTGTTCGCGCGCATTAACGCGGCCATTAATTCGCTGGTGAGCGCGCTGCTCATCGTGGGCCTCTTCACCGCGCGTGCCGGGCGGTGGACCGCGCACCGCAGCGTGATGCTCGCGGCCATGGCGCTCTCCGTGCTCTTCCTGGCGTCCTATATCCTGCATCACCTCTTCGCTGGGGATACGCCTTTTGGTGGCGTTGGCGCGATCAAGGTGCTCTATTACATGATCCTCGCCACGCACATCCTGCTCGCTGCGGGATCACTGCCCTACATCCTGTTCACGGCCTATCGCGCGCTCAGTGGCCGCTATGCCGAGCACGGCAAGCTCGCGCGCCGCACTTGGCCCATCTGGCTCTACGTGAGCATCAGCGGCGTGGTGGTGTACCTGATGATCTCGCCGTTCTACTAAGGCCATCTCTGTATTCCCGCGTCGTGCTCCTACATTCGCGCCGTCGTTCTTTCCATCGCTTATCCAGAAAGGCAGAGGGACTGGCCCTATGAAGCCTTGGCAACCGTCCGGTGGTGATCCATCGGGTAGGTGCTAAATCCAGCCCGCCGCATGGTGGGAGAGATGAGCCGCGATCAGGAAGCAATGTCCCGCAAGGAACAATGATGCCTCATCCGGTCCATCGGGTGGGGCTTTTTCATTTCTGGACGCGCAGGGAGGAACGACCGCAGCATGAAGACCATAGAACAACTCGCGAACGAAAGGATCCTTGTCCTCGACGGGGCCATGGGCACCATGATCCAGAAGCTCGGCCTCACCGAGGAAGACTTCCATCCGCCCGGCATGGAGGACCACAAGATCCTGCTGAAGGGCAACAACGAACTGCTCTCGCTCTCGCGCCCCGAGGCCATCCGGAAGATCCACGAGCAGTACCTGGAGGCCGGCGCCGACATTGTGGAGACGAACACCTTCTCCGCCACCAGCATCGCGCAGGCCGAACACGAGTGCAGCCATCTGGCGCGCGAGATGAACCTCGCCTCGGCACGGCTGGCCAGGGAGGCCTGTGACAAGTACACCGCGATGGACCCGAGCAAGCCGCGCTTCGTGGCCGGCGCCATCGGGCCCATGAACAAGACCGCATCGCTCAGCCCCGATGTGAACGATCCCGGCTTCCGCGCCGTCACCTTCGATCAGCTCGTGGCCGCCTACAAGGAACAGGTGGAGGCCCTGCTCGATGGCGGCGTCGACATCCTCTTGGTGGAGACCATCTTCGACACGCTCAACGCCAAGGCCGCGTTCTACGCCATCGACGAGGTGTTCGAAGCGCGGGGCACGCGCGTACCGCTCATGTGCAGCGTCACCATCACCGATGCCAGCGGGCGCACCCTCAGCGGCCAGACCATCGAGGCCTTCCTCATCAGCATGCAGCACGTGCCGCTCTTCAGCATGGGCCTCAACTGCGCACTGGGCGCGGCGCAGATGCGGCCTTACCTGGAGGTGATCGCCGAGCAGAGCACCTGCCGCGTCAGCATCTACCCCAACGCCGGCCTGCCCGACCAGATGGGCGAGTACCGCGAAACGCCCGAGGTCACCGCGCGCCTCGTGGGCGAGTTCATGGCCAGCGGCTGGGTGAACGTGGTGGGCGGGTGTTGTGGCACCACGCCGGAGCATATCGCCGCGCTGGCGCAGGAAGCGGAAGCACAGCACCGCGAAGCAACCTGTTCTGGCCTGAATTGAACCGCGACGACGCAACGACGCGACGGAATCACAGGCTTATGACCACGATTCAATTGGGCTTACCTGACCATCCGAAGGACCAGAGCATCGCGCTTTCGTGGTGCCCGCGTCTTTGCGGTTGACCGCATTTGCATTCCATGAGCATCCCCACCTACTCCGGCCTCGAGCCCCTACGCATCTTCCCGGGTTCCAACTTCGTCAACATCGGCGAGCGCACCAACGTCACGGGCAGCGCGGCCTTCCGCAAGCTGATCAAGAACGGCAACTACGATGAGGCCGTGAGCGTGGCCCGCCAGCAGGTGGAGAACGGCGCGCAGGTGATCGACGTGAACCTCGATGAGGGCATGATCGATGGCGTGGAGGCCATGCGCAAGTTCATCAACCTCATCGCCGCCGAGCCCGACATCGCGCGCGTGCCGGTGATGGTGGACAGCAGCAAGTTCAGCGTGATCGAGGCGGGCCTGAAATGCCTGCAAGGCAAGGGCATCGCCAACAGCATCAGCCTGAAGGAAGGCGAAGCGGAATTCCTGCGACAGGCCAAGATCATCCGTCGCCTCGGTGCCGCCACCGTGGTGATGTGCTTCGACGAGCAGGGCCAGGCCGACAACTTCGAGCGCCGCATCGCCATCGCGCAACGCAGCTACGACCTGCTCACGCAGAATGCCGGCTTCGCGCCGCACGACATCATCATCGACGCCAACATCCTCACCGTGGCCACCGGCATGGCCGAGCACGACCGCTACGCCATCGACTTCATCGAGGCCGTGCGTTGGATCAAGCAGAACCTGCCCGGTGCGTTGACCAGCGGCGGCGTCAGCAACGTCAGCTTCAGCTTCCGCGGCAACGAGCCCGTGCGCGAGGCCATCCACACGGCCTTCCTCTACCACGCCATCAAGGCCGGGCTCGACATGGGCATCGTCAACGCCGGGCAGATCGGCGTGTACGACGACATCCCGAAAGACCTGCTGGAGCATGTCGAGGATGTGCTGCTGGCGCGTCGCCCCGACGCCACCGAACGCATGGTCGCTTTTGCGGAGCAGTTCAAGGGCGCGCCTTCGGCGGAGGCCGTGGCCGCGCAAGCCGCCTGGCGCGAAGGCAGCGTGGAAGAGCGCTTGAAGCACGCACTGGTGCATGGCGTCACGGAGTTCATCGAAGCCGATACCGAAGAAGCCCGCGCGCAGTACGTGGACCCCGTGCTGGTGATCGAAGGTCCGCTGATGGCCGGCATGAACGTGGTGGGCGACCTCTTCGGCAGCGGCAAGATGTTCCTGCCGCAGGTGGTGAAGAGCGCCCGCGTGATGAAGCGCGCCGTGGCCTACCTCGAGCCTTTCCTCGCAGGAGAAGAAGGCCGCGCAGGTGATCGGCACGCAGAAGGAAGGCGCGAAGAAGGTGCTGCTCGCCACTGTGAAGGGCGACGTGCATGACATCGGCAAGAACATCGTGGGCGTGATCCTCGCCTGCAACGGCTGGCAGGTGATCGACCTGGGAGTGATGGTGCAGAGCGCCACCATCCTGAAGACCGCGCGTGAAATGAATGTGGACATCATCGGCCTCAGCGGATTGATCACGCCTTCGCTGGACGAGATGGTGCATGTGGCCAAGGAGATGGAGCGCGAAGGGTTCGAAACCCCGCTGCTGATCGGCGGTGCGACGACCAGCAGGGTGCATACCGCCGTGCGTGTCGCCCCGCACTACAGCAAGCCAGTCGTCCACGTGATCGATGCTTCGCGCAGTGTGCCCGTGGTGAGCAACTTGCTCAGCGACAATGAGCGTGCGCGCTTCGAGGTGGACATCCGCGCCGAGTATGACAAGGTGCGCACGCAGTACGAAGGCAGTCAGCGTGAGAAGGAGTATGTGCCGATCGCCGAAGCGCGCGCGAAGAAGTTCAGCATCGATTTCGCCGCCGAGCCGCCGGTGGAACCGAAGAGCACCGGCATCTTCAGCTTCCGCAATTTCCCGCTCGCGGATCTGGTGCCCTACATCGATTGGACACCCTTCTTCATGGCGTGGGAACTGGCGGGCAAATTCCCGAAGATCCTCACCGACGAAGTGGTAGGTGCGGAAGCCACTCGGTTCTACAACGATGCCCGTGCGATGCTGGACCGCATCGTCAAGGAGCAATGGTTGCAGGCGCACGGGGTGGCCGCCATCTGGCCCGCGAACAGGGTGGACGATGACGACATCGAGCTCTACACCGATGCTTCGCGCAGCAAAGGTCATCGGTCGTTTCCACACCATGCGCCAGCAGAGCAAGAAGGCGCCGGGCGTGCCGTACATCGCGCTGGCCGACTTCATCGCGCCCAAAGGAACACCGGACTTTGTGGGCGGCTTCGCAGTAAGCGCGGGCCACGGTGTGGACGAACGTGTAAAGCGCTTCGAGGCCGCGCACGACGACTACAGCGCCATCCTGCTCAAGGCCCTCGCCGATCGGTTGGCGGAAGCTTTCGCTGAGAAGCTACACGAAGTGGTGCGCCAAGAACTGTGGGGCTATGAGACCGTCCGCCTCAGCAACGACCAGCTGATCAAGGAGGAGTACCAGGGCATCCGTCCGGCGCCGGGCTACCCTGCCTGCCCCGACCACACGGAGAAACCCGAGCTCTTCCGCCTTCTCGATGCCACCAAACACACAGGCATCACCCTGACCGAGAGCCTGGCCATGAGCCCAGCGGCGGCAGTGAGCGGCTGGTACTTCGCACACCCAAAGAGCAAGTACTTCGGCGTGGGCCGCGTGGCCAAGGACCAGATTGCGGACCTGGCGCGGCGCAAGGGGGAGACCGTGGAATGGATGGAGCGCTGGCTGGGAAGCAACCTCGCCTACTGAACCTAAGCACCTTTCCCTCGTATGAACGGGCCGTGAAATTGGCCCGCAGTCTCTCCGTGCTGGTCGTTGCTGCTGCTTCGCATGCCGCGATGGCGCAGCGATCCGCTTCACCGTTGACCCAAGACAACGGCGATTGCTCCGGCGCCATCTTCATCGCCGATTCGGTGTACCACCAGCCGCAGGCCGTGCGCGGTTTCGGCAACAAGCTCGAGATCAAGGAGAACCCCAGCGACCACACCCAGTGGTTCGAGCGCGAGCACCACAGCACCTGGTACAAGTTCCGCAGCCCGGCCACCACCACGCTCACGTTCGAGATCATCCCCGACAACATCGAGGACGACATCGACTTCCTGGTCTTCGAAGGCGCCGTTCCGGGCATCTGCGACAAAGTGGCGACCAGGGCGGTGATGCCCATCCGGAGCAACATATCGCGCAACGACAAGAGCAACCGCTCCATCTGCGGCCTGCGGAAGGACGCACCCGACCAGTACGTGCGCAGCGGCGTGGGCAGCAGCTTCAGCCGCGGCATGGAGGTGAAGCAGGGCGACCTCTTCTATCTGGTGGTCGATTACCAGGACCGGCCGCTGGCGGGCTACACCATCAGGTTCCACTACGACCCGCCGCCGCCTCCGCCCGAGCCGGATCCAGAGGAGGCGACAAAGAAGAAGCAGAAACTGATCGTGGAGGTGCTCGATGGCAAGACCGGCAAGCCCGTGGATGCCAACCTCACCATCGACGGCATGCGCTTCAGCGAAGTGGTGGAAGCCAAGGGCAAGAGCGTCTACGAGTTCGAGATGGAGATGTACCGCAACCTGAAGATCGGATGCGTGCGCCAGGGCTACATGTTCCAATCCATTCGCGTGAAGGGCAGCACCGAACCTGAGGTGAAGGTCCAGCTGAAGCTGAACCCGGTGGGGGCGGGCGAGCGTGTGGTGCTGGACGATATCCGTTTCGTGGGCAACGAGGACAAGGTGATGCGCCAGAGCGAGGCAAGCCTGCTGCTCCTGCTGCGCTTCATGCAATTGAATCCCAAGGTGCGCATCGAGATCGAGGGCCATGTGAACGGCCCGACCTTCAAGAACAAGAAGGAGTTCATCGACCTGAGCACCGCCCGCTCAAAGAGCGTTTACGATTTCCTCGTGGTGAACGATGTGGAGCCTGAACGCCTCGGCTATGTGGGCATCGGCAATGCGCAGATGCTCTACCCCAATCCGAAGAACAAGGAGGAGAGCGAGGCCAATCGCCGGGTAGAGATCAAGGTGGTCGGGAACTGATCGCCCCGGCGATCCGCCGCTCATCACAGCGGCTTTCGGCGTCCAAGCGGCCCCCGGTACTTTTGGTCCTTAACCGCATTCCAAGCGGGAAACCGACCATGCGAGCCATACTTTCCCTTGCCGCGGCAGCGGTGTTCAGCGCGCTCAGCGCCCAACAAGCGTGGACCTTGGAGCAATGCGTGAAGCGCGCGGAAGAGCGCAACCTCGCCGTGCTCAACGCCGGCCTCGACGCCGACTTCGCCGATAAGGCCCACGACCAGGCGTATTGGAGCATGGCCCCCGACCTCAACGGCGGAGCCACGCATGGCTACAACTATGGGCGTGTGATCGACCGCTTCACCAACACCTTCGCCACGGACCGCGTCCGCACCAATAACTTCTACCTGAGCAGCACCTTGAGCCTCTTCGAGGGCCTGCGAAGGCAAGGTGAGATCAAGCGCACGGGCCTCGACTCCAAGGCCGCCTTGCTGGGCATCGAAGCCGCTCGAAACCAGGTGCGCCTCGAAACGGTGCAGGCCTTCCTCGATGTGGTGGCCTTGCGCGAACGGCTCACCGCCGCTGAAGCCCAGGCCGCGAGCACCCGTGAGCAGATCGCGCGCACCCAGGCCTTGGTCGAAGCCGGCCGCTTGGCGCGCGCCGACCTGCTTGCCATCGAATCGCAGCTGGCCCAGGAGGAATACACCATTGCCGACCTCGGCAACCAAGCCGACTTGCGCATGCTGGCGCTTGGCCGGGCGCTGCAACTGGAGCCCCAGGAGATGCTGAGCTTCAACATCCAGGCTCCAGCGATCACGGCATTGCGCATCAGCGAGCCCCAAGCCGATGCCAACGAGGTGCTCGCGAACGTGCTGCGCACCAATCCCAGCTTCGCACAGGCCGAGACCCGCGTGGCCAGCGCGGAGAAGAGCATCGACGTGGCCCGGGCGGCCGGCCTGCCTTCGTTGGAGCTGAATGGTTCACTGGGCACCGGTTTCAGCGGCCGCAACCTGCGCGCGGTGGGAGAGCCTGTGCTTGGCGATCCGGTGGTCATCGGCGCCACTGCAGGCGGTGACCTGGTCTATGCGCCTACTTACGACGTCGCAACGGAGCTCACGCCGTTCAGCGATCAGCTTGAGCAGAACTTGAACCAGAGCATCAGCTTCACGCTCAATGTCCCCATCTTCAACAATCTGCAGAACCGGCTCTCCATTGATCGTGCACGCGTGCAGCACCTGCAAGCGCGCAATAGCGTGACCCAAGTGCGCAACGACCTGCAGCGCAATGTGCTCGATGCCCTCACCGCCCAACGTGCGGGCCACAAGCAATTCCTCGCCGCGCAGAAGGCCGTTGATGCTGCAGCCCTCAACGAGCAGTACGCCCGTGAGCGATTCACTCAGGGCGCCATCACCAGCATGGAACTGGCCACCATCAAGGCCACGGTGAACCGCTCGCAGGCTGACCTCATCGCCGCCAAGTACCAGTACCTGATGGCGCAGAAGTACCTCGAGATCCTCCAAGGGATGCCCGTGGCACTGTGATCGGTGCATCCGGCGCAGGTCCGTTCGTGCGGACATTTGCGCCCGGCGCCGCGCAATCGCCATCCGCATGACCGACCAGCGATTCAGCAATGTGGCCGAGGCCGAACGCCTCTTCGCATTGCAGCATGCGCCCGGTAATCTGCAGCGCCTTAAGGATTCCACCGTGAAGGATCGGCTCGAGCGCATCCGGCGCATCGAGCGATACCTGCTTGATGAGCACCGCATGCGAGAATGGACCGAAGCCTTGCGCCTTGATCTCGGCCGTTCGCCCGAAGAGAGCAAGGTGATCGAGCTGCTGCCCGTGCTCGTGGCATTCAGGCATGTGTATGTCAATCTGCGCGAATGGGTGAAGGACCAGCCCGCTCCGGTGCCCTTAGCCATGGCCGGCTTGAAGGCATGGACGCGCTGCGAGCCGAAGGGGCATGTGCTCATCATCGCTCCTTGGAATTATCCGCTGCAGCTCGCGGTCCTGCCGCTCATGCACGCCATCGCTGCGGGCAATGCGGTGATCGTGAAGCCCTCGGAGGTCTCTGCGCACGCCTCCGCCTTCATCAAGCGGATGATCGCGGACCTCTTCGATGAAGCCGACGTGGCCGTGGTCGAGGGTGATGTGCCCACCACCACAGCGCTGCTGGCCAAGCCCTTCCACCACATCTACTTCACCGGGAGCCCCGCCGTGGGCAAGGTGGTGATGCGCGCCGCCGCGGAGCACCTGGCATCGGTGACGCTGGAATTGGGCGGCAAATCGCCGGTTGTCGTGCACAAGGGCTTCGATGTCCGGAAGGCGGCGCGGCTCATCGCGTGGGGCAAGTGCATGAACACGGGCCAGACATGCATCGCCCCCGATTTCGCGCTGGTGCATGCCGATCAGATCGATGCGTTCATCGCTGCCTGCGCGCAGGAGATCACGCGGATGTATGACCCCGCAGGCAAGGGCCTCGAATCCTCTTCCGACTATGGCCGCATGGTTGATGCGCGCAACTACCAACGCGTGAAGGGCTTGATCGACGATGCCGTGGCGAAGGGCGCGCGCCTCGCCATTGGCGGCGGGCTGCGTGAAGGCGACCGCTTCATGGCCCCGCATGTGCTCACGGGGGTTACCCCTGAAATGGCCGTGATGCAGGAAGAGGTCTTCGGCCCGGTGCTGCCCGTGATCGCTTACAGCGGGCTGGAGGAGGCCCTGGCGGTGATTGCCAAGCTGGAGCGGCCGCTGTCATTCTATATCCTCAGCAACGATAAGCGCGCGACCGAGGCGATCATGCGCAGCACCACGGCGGGCACCACGGCCATCAATGAACTGATGGCCACGAGCTCGAATCCTTGGCAGCCTTTCGGCGGCGTGAATCATAGCGGCCTCGGCAAGAGCGGCGGACGCTACTCGTTCAGGGCCTTCAGCAATGAGCGCAGCGTGCAGAAGCGCGTGTGGGGCACGCTCGCTCCATTGAAACCGCCCTTCAAGCCCTTCTTCATCCGCTGGGCCATGCGGTTGGCGCGCCTATGACGCGCGCGCTGCGTCAGATCGCCTTGCCATCTTCGCCGCCGTGCCCGTGATCCTCTGCATCGAGACCGCCACCAAGCTCTGCTCCGTGGCGCTGGGCCGCGATGGCGTGCTGCTGGCTGAGCAGGAGCTTGCCAGCGATCGCTTGGTGCACGCGGAGAAGATCAATGTGTTCATCGGTGCCGTGCTGCGTGAAGCAGGCGTGGACATGCGCGGGCTCCATGCGGTGGCCGTCGGGATCGGTCCCGGCAGCTATACCGGCTTGCGCATCGGGCTCAGCGCAGCGAAGGGGCTCTGCTATGCGCTCGGCATCCCGATCATCGGCGTGTCCACCTTGGAGACCTTGGTGCAGTCGGTTGGGCTGAAGGGACAAGCACAATGGCCCATGATCGATGCGCGTCGCATGGAGGTGTTCACCCAAGGGTTCGATCCGGACGGACGAGCGCATGGTGAAGCCGCACCGCTGCTGCTCGATGAGGCATGGGCCGCAAGCGTTGATTCATGCATCGTGTTCGGTGATGGCGCTGACAAGGCCACGGAGCTCTGGTCCCGGCATCCGCGGATCACGCATCGACCCGGCGTGCGGCCGCATGCGCGTGCGATGCTCGCCATTGCAGAAGCGCGGCTCGCATCCGGCACGACCGACGACCTTGCCTACCTGGTGCCCCTCTATGGCAAAGAGGCCAAGGTGACCCAGCCGCGGAAGAAGGGTGCTTGAACCTGCGCGCGTATCAGCGCCGGGTCGTGACGAACTTCAGGACATGGATATTGCCCGAGGACATGTCCTTGCGCAGCCGTGCCTTGGGCAGCATGGTGCCCTCCTCGTACAGGTACTCATCGCGCGACACCTGCTTATCGTTCAGCCAATACTCGCCTTCGATCACGTTGCCGGCAGGATCGTAGCGCCAAAGTCGCCGCGTGACCCGGGCCTGTGCCAGGTCCGGTTGTTCCGTGCGTTCGGCCAAGCGGCCCTGCTCATCATAGCGGAAGGTGATCCGGCCGCGCCGGTTGCTCACTAGGTAAAGATCCTCGATGCTGAGCAAGTAGCCTCGCCGATCACTGGTGAAGAGCTGATCGCGATAGGGCAGGTCCAGGTTGTTCAGGTACGATTTGCGCTCCGTGCTGTCGTTCAGGCGCGCATGGCGGAAGTGCTCGTCGCTCACCTCGATGATGGCTCCGGGCACCAATTCATAGCGGTTGCTCCCAAGGTTCTCGATCCGCTGATAGGTCTCCCGGACCACACGCCCCTCGGCATCATGGTTCACCACGTACGCGAAGTGGCCACCGAGGTCGTTGCGCAAGCGCCGAACCACCCGGCCATCGGCATCGTGCTCGTAGGCGATGGAAGCCGTGTCGCGCCCGGTGCCCGGCTGGCCGTAAGAGTTGTTGCTGTAGATCAGTCGGCCTGCGTCATCGAAGCGGAAGAGGAGCCGTTCCCGCTCGGTGCGCATGGGTTCACCGTCGCGCTTCACCAATCGCTCACCCACGATGCTGGCGATCCCATTGCGCGCGATGAAGCGCTCGTTGAAGACCGGCAGATCCGTTTCCTCAGCGCTCGGAAGCACGAGCAGTGCTTGCGGGAGAGCTTCGCAGGGGGCTAGGAACAGTGCGGTAGTTGGAAGGAGGAGGCGCAGTCCGGGCAACATCGTCATCGCAGCTGGGAGAGGGCTTCCTGAACGGTGGGGACGGGTAGCTGGCAGCTCTTTTCCACGCACACAAAGATCATGCTCCCAGGCAGGGCCTTGTCGCGCAGCAAGGGCAATTGCGAACGACCCGTTGTGCCCAGGAAGAGCCGATTGGCGATGAAGCGCTCCGCGAAATCGCGCCGTAGCCGCAGCGCTTCAGGCCCCGTGATGGCGATCTCGTGCAGCGGCCATCCGCGCGTCAGCGCGAGCTGGCCCCAATTGCTATAACCTGATGGATGCGCGGCGATGCGCGGGAGCATGCGCGTGAGCATGGCTTCGGCCATGCCGGTCAAACGGGCATCGTCGTGATAGGTGCCCAACTCGAGGAGGCAGCGCGCCATCGCGGAATTGCTCGCCGGAATCACATTGTCGTCGAGCTCCATGGGGCGCGCGATCAGGGGCGCATCCTGGTCGCTGGTGAAGTGGAAGAAGCCGGTGGACTCATCGCGGAAATGACGGATGGCGTGTTCGGCCAGCGCCAAGGCCTCGGTGAGCCAGCGCTCATTGAAGGTGAGGCCGTAGAGCGCCTGCAGGGCTTCGATCGTGAACGCATAGTCCTCCAGGTAGCCATTGATGGAGGCGGCACCCGCCTTCCAACTGTGCCGCAATCCGCCATCGGTCTTGCGGCACCCCCTCAGCATGTGCTCCATGCAGCGCTCCGCTCGGCTGAGCCATCGCTCATCGCAGAAGACCTCGTGCGCATCGCACAGTCCGGTGACCATGAGCGCATTCCAGCTGGTGAGCGATTTATCGTCGAGGCCGGGTCGCACGCGCTTGTTGCGCGCCTGCATCAGCAACGACCGGATCCGAGTGAGGCGCTCATCCAGCTCCGCATCACCGATGCCGAAGGCGCGCGCGAAGTCGGCATCGGGCATGCCGCGCCGAAGGATGTTGCGGCCATGCTCCCACAAGGCCTGCCCGCCGATATCGAAGTAGGCGCGGGCCAGGTCGTACTCGGGACCCAGCGCCTCCTGCAGGTCGCCATCGGACCACACATAGAACAGGCCTTCCACGCCTTCGCTGTCGGCATCGACCGCGCTGAAGAACGCGCCTTCAGGCGATGACATCTCTTGCTCGATGAAGCGAATGGTGAGCGCGACCACCTCTTTGTAGAGCGGCTTCTTCAGCACTTGATAGGCCTGGCTGTAGAGCGATACGAGCTGAGCATTGTCGTACAGCATCTTCTCGAAGTGCGGCACCTTCCACAGGGCGTCGGTGCTGTAGCGCGCGAAGCCGCCGCCCACCCAATCGAAGATGCCCCCCATGGCCATGCGGTCGAGCGTGAGCTCGACATGTTGCAGCAGCTCCTTGTCGTTGGTGAGCACCGCCATGCGCAGCAGGAACTGGTAGTTGTTGGGCATGGGGAACTTGGGCACGCGGTCGGCGCCGCCGTGCTGTTGATCGAGGCGCGGCTTCCAGCTCTCGGCCATGCGCATCGCGGTTGCTCGCGCTTCGGTGATGGGCGCGGACTCCTCCGGAGCGATCATGCTGCCAGCGACCCCGCGCTGCAGCCGTGCCGCCTGCTCCATCACACGGGTCGGCTCGGCCTGCCAGGTCCTGTTCAGGTCGGTGAGCACACGGCTCCATTGCTCCGGCGGGAAGTAGGTGCCGCCATACACCGGGCGGCCATCGGGCAGGGCGAAGCAGTTCAAGGGCCAGCCGCCGCGGCCGGTCATCAGTTGCACGGCCGTCATGTACACGTGGTCCACATCGGGCCGCTCCTCGCGATCCACCTTCACGCACACGTAGCGCTCGTTCATCAGCGCTGCGATCGCGGGATCCACGAAGCTCTCGCGCTCCATCACGTGGCACCAATGGCAACTGCTGTAGCCGATGCTCACCAGCAGCAGCTTGTTCTCCGCGCGCGCTTTGCCGAGGGCCTCCTCGCCCCATGGGTACCAATCCACCGGGTTGTGCGCGTGCTGCAGCAGGTAGGGGCTGCTTTCGCGCGCGAGCCGATTGGGTGGATTACTTTGTCCGTGCGTCATGGATGCTTCAAAGGAAGTCGCTCGTGCACCGGTCCGGGCTGATGCTCGGCAGCGCGATCAACCATTCGCCGTTGGATCAGGGCCCCAAGCGAAGGTGCGCGACCGCAGTTGGCCCGGCACCCTTATGGCTTTCGGTGTCTTCGTTGCCTTGGTGAGCGCGCTTACCGTGGTGCCCTGGACGCTCATCGACCATGGCCTGTTGTTGCGCTTCTTCATCGGCCTGTGCTTCGTGGGCAACCTGCTGCCCTACGCGCGCTCCGGGCTGCGCATGGGCATGGAGCGCTTGGAATGGTTCCTCTTCAACCTACTGGCCATCGGTCCGCTGGTGACCAGTGCGCTGCTCTGGGCCAATTACTTCGGTCATGGCCCTGCATCCGTTAGCACGCATGCGGTAGTCGATGTCGAGAATCACCGCACGTATTGGACCTACACATTCTCCGATGACTTCCTGCACGACCATTGGATGGCACGAAGCATCTATTCAGACTTGCCCGATGCGCATGGCCACGTGCAGGAAGTGAGCATCGCCGAGGGCCTGCTGGGATTCGAGGTGGTGGTGCAGAAACGGCCGGTGGTCAGTCCCTGAGGCTGATCACTTGACTCACTTCGAATGGGAAGCGCTTCTTCAAAGCGCCGGATCGACCAGCTGCGGAGCCCTTCGCGCCCACCTTCACCTCACCGCTCAGCGCACTCGTGATCAGCATGGCCACCAGCGGACCGCCTGCGAGGTCGGCGTGCATATACACCGGATAGACCGCGGTGGCCTTCTTGTCGATCACCAGCGCCGAATCGAGCAGGGCCTTGCCGATGTATCTGTCGTTGAGGAAGAGGTCCACATCGGGCTCTTCCACATGGATCCGGAAACCGTTGGGATTCTCGATCCGCGCATCGATCCGCAAGGCGATGGATTTCGCATTCATGCTGATCAGCTCGGCATCGGTGATCTCGTGCAGCACCACGTCCTGATAGCGGGAGCAGGAGGCGAAGAGCAGGGCGAGAACGAGATAGGAGAGGAGGCGCATGGGTTTCATGGTCGGCGGCGTGGCGAAGGTCGTGCCGTTCACCGACAAACCTTGCCGGGCCTCTCCTTGGCCCCTCCATTCGCCATCCGCGCGCTGCACCCCGTTCTACCTTGTCCCCGCATGAAGAAGATCAACGACACTACCATCGCGCTCCTGATCGATGGCGACAACGCGGCTCCGAAACGCCTGGCCGCCATTCTGGAAGAAGTCTCGAAACAAGGCACCATCACCATCCGCCGCATCTACGGCGATTGGACCACCACTGGCATGAGCGGATGGAAGGAACTGCTCAACGCGAATGCGATTCAGCCCGTGCAGCAGTTCGCCTACACCAAGGGCAAGAACAGCACGGACAGTGCCCTCATCATCGACGCCATGGACATCCTGCACGGCGAGCTGGTGGATGCCTTCTGCATCGTGAGCAGCGATAGCGATTACACACGCTTGGCGACGCGCCTGCGCGAGAGCGGCCTCTTCGTGATGGGCGTGGGCGAGAAGAAGACCCCCGATGCCTTCGTGAAAGCCTGCGAGCGCTTCATCTACGTGGAGAACCTCGATGTGCATGAGTCGCCGGCAACTCCGGCCAGACCCGCCAACGACCGCCGGAAGGGCAGCGCCTCTAGCCCGCTTTCGGCCAACACCGCGCTGATGAACAAGCTGCGCAAGGCCTTCACCATCGCCAGTGGCGAAGAAGATTCGGCTTCCCTCAGCAAGATCGGCCAGGCCCTGCGCCGCCTCGATCCCGGCTTCGATCCGCGCAGCTATGGCCATGCCTCGCTCTCCTCCTTGGTGAATGCGCTCAAGGACAAGCTGGAGACCACGCGCGAGGAGAAAGGGAATACCGTGATGGTGCGGTTCAGGGGTTAGGCCTTCAGCGCTGCGGATAAGCCTTCCGCGTGGCCGCGATCGACTTTGTGATCATCGTCCTCAGCACCCTCAGGTCGATGTCGGCCAACCGCTTCACATACAAGCAGCCTTTGGTAGCCCGATGCTTGCCCAGCTTGGCGAGCAACTCTGGCTCCTGCGCCTCTTCGCCGAGGTAGATCACCAGTTCCGGCTTGCGCGGGCTGAACGCCGCCAACGGCGCATCGCCCTCGTGGCCGCTGGCGTACTTGTAGTGGTAGGTGCCGTAGCCCACGATCGAAGGACCATACATGTACGGCTCCGTGCCGGTGAGTTCGTGCATCAGCTTCATCAGCGCACGGCAATCGTCGCGCACTTCCTCCTTCGATTGCTTGTCGATGAAGGCATCGACGCTGGCCGTGGTGGCGCGGGTCTTGTTGGGTTTGGGGGGCATCAGGACTAAGGTAGCCGTACAAGGATTGCGTGGGCGCACTCGAGCAATGGGCAGCACCTAACTTGGCGACTGACATGCGGTCCCTTACAACCTCGTTGGTCGTCGTTGCTTCCTGCACGCTGATGGGACAAAACCTTGTTCCTAACCCAGACTTCGAGGGCTACAGCCTGTGCCCGGATTTCCTTGCGCAGATGTCACGTGCCTTGGACTGGCAATCGTTCCGGGGGTCGCCGGACTACTTCAATGCATGCGATACGCTCCAGTTCGTTGGAGTGCCGAGGAATGTTTGTGGGTTTCAACAATCTGCCCATGGGGATGCGTACGCGGGAATTATGACGCTCGAGGATGGCTTCTTTGACGACATAAGGAGTATCTCGCTGTTCAATTGTCCACGCCGCTCGCGGTCGGCACACCAGTTTACTTGTCTTTCAAAGCAGCACCCGCAGTGAATGTTCTTGGCAATGGACCCGGCAACCAGTTGAGGCCACAACTCACATCCGAAGGCATAGGTATGCGCTTCTCCATGATACCGTTCTATGAGAACAACTCATTCCCACTACCCAATTCCGCAGCGTTGTACTTATCCACTCCTCTCACAGACACTCTGAACTGGGTTACTGTCAGCGGGACGTATACACCGGATTCGTCCTATCAGTGGTTAGTTCTCGGGAACTTCTTCAGCGACTCCTTGATTAACCAACTAGTACTTGAGCCCAGCGGTACGTGGCCAGGAGCCTATGTATACATAGATGAGGTTTGCGTTTCGTACGACCCATCGGACTGTGCGTTGGTCTCGGGCTTTAGGGAGTTTGATAGTCCGCTATTCAATGCTTGGCCGAACCCTGTCTCAACTGTCCTTTCGATATCATCCTCGCAGCACGCAAGGCAGCCTATCGATCTTGAACTTCTTGATGCAACAGGCAGATTGTGCTACAACGTGATGCTGCCAAGCGCTAACAAAATCGATCTCGATGTAAGTCAATTGCCGGCTGGGCTGTTTGTGCTACGGGGTCGTTGTGGCGACGAACAGCTCGCGCCAATGAAAGTGTTTCACTTGCCTTGAACAAGCGGCAATTCACGTGAGGGATAGCAGCAAGTAGCCCGCAGCGCAGCGAGGACTGCTGCGAATAGCCCGACGGCGCGCATTTGGCGCCGGCACGCCCTAACCCCATGAAAGGTGTGAGGTGTGATTGCGGAGGTCGTGGGTGTGGTGGCGCCACTCACACTTCACCACTCACATGTCACACCTCACATTTCGCTCCACTACATTCGCATCATGCGTTACCAGCCCCTTTCCGCCGCCACCTACCGCGAGCACCGCGCCCGTTTCCGCCAAGCCATGGAGAAAGGCGGCCTGGCCGTGTTCCACAGCAACGACATCATGCCCACGAGCGCCGATGGCTCGTTGCCCTTCAAGCAGGCCAGCGACATCTTCTACCTCAGCGGCATAGACCAGGAGGAGACGATCCTGCTGCTCTTCCCCGACGCGATGGACCCGAAGGACCGCGAGATCCTCTTCGTGCGCGAGACGAGCGAACTGCTGGCGATATGGGAGGGTGCCAAGTTTTCGCAGAAAGAAGCGACGGAGTTGAGCGGCATCCCCACCGTGTTGTGGACCACGAGCTACGAGGCGACGATCAAGCGGCTGGTGCCGCAATGCGAGCATCTGTACCTGAACAGCAACGAGCACCTGCGCCAAGGCAACGAGGTGGAGACACGCGAGGAGCGCAAGAACAAGGAGCTGCGCGCGCAATACCCGCTGCACAGCGTGAAGCGCAGCGCGCCGATCATGCACCGCATCCGCAGCCGCAAGACGGCGGAGGAAGTCGCGCAGATCCAACGCGCGATCGCGATCACGGGCAAGGCCTTCGAGCGCGTGTGCGGTTTCGTGAAGCCAGGTGTGAAGGAGTATGAAATTGAGGCGGAGATCACGCACGAGTTCCTGCGCAACGGTTCGCGCGGGCATGCCTACACGCCGATCATCGCCAGCGGCTACAACGCCTGCGTGCTGCACTACATCACCAATGACCAAGTTTGCAATGACGGCGATGTGATCCTGATGGACTTCGGCTGCGAGTACGGCGGCTATGCGAGCGACCTGACGCGCTGCGTGCCAGTGAACGGCCGCTTCACCAAACGCCAGCGCGATGTGTACAACGCGGTACTGCGCGTGAAGAACGAGGCCACGCAATTGCTGCGCCCCGGTACGATGCTCGCCGACTACCACAAGGAAGTGGGCAAGATCATGGAGAGCGAATTGATCGGCCTCGGGCTGCTGGACAAGATCGATGTGGCGAAGCAGGATCCCGAGAAGCCGCTCTACAAGAAGTACTTCATGCACGGCACCAGCCACTTCCTGGGCCTCGATGTGCACGACGTGGGCCTGTGGAACGAGATGATCCAGCCGGACATGGTCTTCACCGTGGAGCCGGGCATCTACATCCGCGAGGAGAAGCTGGGCATCCGCCTGGAGAACAACATCCTCACCACGCGCGATACTCCGATCGATCTGTTCGCCGACATCCCCGTGGAGGCGGATGCGGTGGAGGAGATGATGAGCCGCAGAGCAGTGACGGTCTAGGTCGATTCAACCCCGAGGGGCGGGGCAATGGCCATGGGTCCCAAACGGGCTAGGCGTTACTTGAGCCTGGTGCGGGCATTCAGCTTTCAAACCACACCACCATGAACCTGCGCGCATTAGGATTGGCCGGCCTCATTCTCGGCGTACTGTTCAAGACCCTTCATTGGCCAGGAGCGGGCTACATCATGCTGTTCAGTTCGCTGCTCACCGCCGTGGCTGTTGCGCTTCGTATGGCTCGTCGGGGCGGTCAATGGACCATCGAAATCAGCAAGCCGGCCTGGTTCGCCCCAGCGATCGTCACGGCGTTGTGCGGCATGATGTTCAAGACCCTGCACTGGCCAGGAGCGAACGTACTCTTGATGCTCGGCATGATCGCTACCGTTGCATGGGTGCTGGCCACCCAGCTGCGGCCTGCGGCGCGCCCGCAAACGACCGCCTAGCCGGATTGAACTTCATGCATGTCTGCCTCTCGAAGCGTTCGAGGGGCAGTCGTTCACGCCGGGATCTTGCGACTACTCCTTCACGATGCGCCCCGTGAACCTTGCATTCCGAGCGACAGCCCCGTAGATCTAAGCGCCATTCGCAAGCGAGCGTCGATGCTATTGGGGTCGGTCTGAATGCGCTGTTGAAGCGCGATACGGCCGGCGGCCGATATCAATGAGACAAAATGGCCTTGCGAAGCACGTACACCACCACCACCTCATCGGGCCGCGTGGTATCGGTCACGAGGGCATGATGCACCTCGCCCTGCTCATCCTTCTCCAGCACATTGCCAGCGATGGTGAGGCCGCGGTACGACGGGATGATCGGCGTGGAGGAGGTCAAGCGACGCGGCGGAGTTGGAAGGGCTGCACGGCGGAGGTCTCCCCATCGAGCACCATCAGGTAGTAGTCCGCACCCTGCAGGTCTGTGATACGCACGCGGGTCACGGGGCCGCGCACATCGCCGGACTTCACGATGTGGCCGCTGGCATCGCAGATATCGAATAGCGCGCCCTCGGTGCCGGGCTCGTAATCGAACATGAGCAGGCGCTCGATCTGGTCGATGCGCAAGCGGAGCTCGAGGGGCTGGTTGGCCATGACAGGGTGGAAGAGGGGCTTCATACGCCAACAGGTCCCAGCAGGTTCCTGAAGGCCGAAGGCCCGATCAGCTCTCGCCGACCGGGCCTTCCACCACCAAACCAAAACCAAACCCTATCCCATGGGCAGGCTAGCTGCCCTGATCGTTGAAAATCCAGAGTGAAGTGCTTTCGGTACGCATGGCAACGAAGGGTTTTACTGCGTTCGTGGCACCAAGCTATCCTGGGGCAGCGCGTTGCGGAGGTGATGAACGAGGAGCGGCGAAGCCAGTCAAGTGAGCGGAGGATACGTCCAATGCGCCGATCAGGCCATGCGCGTTGCGAAGCGGGAGATGGGCGCAGCGCGACGGATGATGCGTTCGCCGTTGCTCGCCCGATCCCCGCCGAAGGCTGGCGATCGACTTCCGCATGGCTCCTTCAGTCTATCTTTTCGCCAAACCAGAACACCATGTCACTGCGCGCGCTGATCGTGGATGATGAGGCCGATGCCCGGGAGAACCTCCGCATGATGCTTGAGGAGCATTGCCCCGAGGTGCAGGTGGTTGGACAAGCGGGGAGCGCTGCCGAGGCCCGGCAGCGCATCGAGGAGCTGCAGCCCAATGCGCTCTTCCTCGATATCAAGATGCCCGGCGAGGATGGCTTCCAGCTGCTGGCCTCCATCGCGGAGCTCGATCTGCCAGTGGTCTTCACCACGGCCTATGATGAATACGCGCTCAAAGCCTTCAAGGAGAATGCGCTCGATTACTTGGAGAAGCCCATCGACCACGAGGAACTGGAACGCGCAGTGAAGAAAATGGCGAAAGCCGCCGGCGAGCTCAATGGCAACCAGCCCTCGGCAATCGCGGCGCTCATGAAAGATCCTGCCTCGCCCCTGAGCACGCGAGTGGCCATCCCCGGTCGCGATGGCCTGGTGCTGCTGAAACAGGAGGACATCATGTACCTGGAGGCCAACGACAGCTACACCACCGTGCACATGAAAGACGGCAAACGCAGCGTGAGCAGCAAGCACATCCGGGTGTTCGAGGACAACCTGGACCCAAAGACCTTCTTCCGCGTCCACAAGTCGTACATCATCAACCTCGAGCACCTGAAGGGCTTTAGCCGTACGGAAGGCAACATGGCCATGCTCGACAATGGCACCATGATCCCCGTATCGCGCCGGCGTTTGCCCGATTTCCTCGGATTGATCAATACGTTCTGAGATTTGCGGGCGATGCGTGCCTGCGCCCTGCTTGTTGCCATAGCCGCCGCTTCTGCGGGCGATGCGCAGCAGCATGCGTTCAGGCAGGTCACTACGCGTGATGGCCTCGCGCAGAGCCAGGTGCGGGCAATCGCCCACGATGCTGACGGCTTCCTCTGGTTCGGCACCTTGGGCGGAGCCAGCCGATTCGATGGCCTTGTGTTCGAGAACCGCTCTGTGCAGGACGGCCTGCCGGACCCCTTGGTGAGCGCCATCGCACTTGATGCAGCAGGCACCCTCTGGCTGGGCTCCGGCAATACGATCGTTCGCGTCCAGGGGAAGAAGTTGATACAGGAGCGCTTGCCCGGCAGTGATCGTGCAGCACGTGTGCTCAGCATTGCTGCGTCGCCTGGAGGAGACCTCTACATAGGAACGGATGGCAGCGGTGTGTACCACCGCGATACGAAGGGCATGCACATCTTGGCTGGGTATCCGATCGGCGCACCGAACGTGCGTGCCATGCTGCTTTTGCACGATGGTTCCCTGCTCGTAGGCCATCGCACCGGCCTGTTGCATTGCGCCGATGGCCGTTGCAATGAGGTTCAAGTGGGCGACACTGAACCGAAGCTGGTGAGCGCCTTGGCAGAGGCTGAAGACGGCAGTTGGTGGGTCGGCACCCTTGGCAGCGGTCTTTATCGCGTGGCAGCGAACGGCGCCTTGCTCGCGGAATACGATGAGGAGAACGGGCTGCTTCAGAACAACGTGCGCTGCTTGCTGCGCGACGACATGGGCCGCTTGTGGATCGGGTCGAAGCTGGGCCTGAACATGCTCGAAGCAGAGCGCCTCCGGACCTTCACGGTGCATCAAGGGTTGCCGAACGACAACATCCAATGTGCTTACCAGGACCGTGAGGGCAACCTGTGGTTCGGGACCGACGGAGCAGGCGCGCTCCGGTATCTGGGTGATCGGTTCGTCACCTTCACGTTGAAGGATGGCCTTTGCAGCGACCTGGTGATGAGCATCACAGCCGACGCCCAGGGTGACCTCTGGCTCGGCACCTACGATAATGGCATCTGCCGCATGGACGGCATGGCCATGATCACCACCTTCGATGGCCTTCCGAACAACACGGTATGGTGCGGCCTCCGTGATCGCGATGGATCGCTCTGGTTCGGCACCAGCGAAGGTTTGGCGCATGTGGTGAACGGCGTGGTGCAGCGCCAGCGCGGCGATGCGCTGTTGGCGGGGTCGAGGGTGTTCGCCTTGCATCAAGACAGCTCCGGGCGCATCTGGTGCGGCACGCGCGAAGGGCTCTTCTCATTCGATCCGGGTACCGGACAGTTCGGCCACGAAACAGGTGATCAAGGTCCTCAGCGTTCCGTGCGGGCGATCATGGCCGCCGCCGATGATGGTCTGGAGATGGTGGGCGACGATGGCTATTTCACTTTTCGAGCGGGTCGCTTCACCCGCGTGGGCATGGATGAGGGACTGAGCGACCATACGGCACTCTGCATGGTCCGCGATCGTGCACAGCGCACATGGGTGGGCACGGCCAATGGTGTCTCCTGCTTGTTGCCGAGCGGCGTCCGCACCATCCGGTTCGCGGATGACTTCGGATCGAATTACATCAACTTCCTGCGTTCGGATGAGGCTGGGAGAATCTGGGCAGGCACCAACAACGGCCTGTTCCGGTTCGATGCCGATAGTATCCTGGCGGATTCGTCGGCACGCCAGCACGTGACCATGAGCGATGGCCTGCGCGGCCTCGAGTTCAACCTGAATTCGGCGCACGCCTGGACGCATGGCCGCATGCTCTTCGGCAGCGCAACAGGGTTGGTGCTCTTCCAAGGGTCAGTAATTCCTGGCATTCACGCCGCGAATCCGACGGCACCCGGAATCAGCATCCATGGTGTCCGCTCATTCTTGCAGCCATCATTCTGGAAGGACCAATGCGACAGCCTCGATGCCGATGGCCTTCCGATCGGACTGCACGTTGGCTACCGTCGGCACTACCTCACCTTCGACTACTCGGCCACGGCATTCGCGCGCCCGGAAGAGGTGCGCTACCGCTATCGCCTTGTGGGCCTCGATCCGGACTGGCTGCCGCCCACCGATGCGCGCTTCGCCTCTTTCAGCAACCTGCCGCATGGCCACTACACCTTTGAAGTGATCGCGGCCGCCGGCGATGGGCCGTGGAGCGCGCCTGCCGCATTCAGCTTCCGCATCGACCCGCCTTACTGGGCTCGTTGGTGGTTCTTCGCGTTGTGCGCGATAGCAATGGTCTCCGTCGCGTACGCCATCCATCGCATTCGTGCGACGCGCAGGGCAAGGCGCGAGAAGACCCGCCAGCTGATGCTACGCTCGCGTATGCTCCAATTGGAGCAGCAAGCGCTCAATGCCAACATGAACCGCCACTTCGTGTTCAATGCGCTCAACAGCATCCAGTTCCACATCAATCGTCAGGACCGCGCCACCGCCAGCCGCTATCTGACCAGTTTCGCGAAGCTGATCCGCAAGAACCTGGACGCCAGCCAGAGCGACACCACCACCCTTGCCGAGGAATTGGAGCGCCTAGAGCTCTACCTGAAGCTTGAGCACATGCGCTTCAAGGACAAGTTCAGGTACACCATCACCGTGGATGCCGGAGTTGATGCGAATCAGGTGCGCTTGCCTGCCATGATGCTGCAGCCCTATGTGGAGAACAGCATCTGGCATGGCATCCTGCCGATGGAGGGCCAGGGGCACGTAGCCATAACGGCGGCATCCGCTCTTGAACCGGGCAGGGTAGTGGTTCGGATCGAGGACGATGGCATAGGCGTGGAACAGAGCCAAAGAGCGAAATCGGGGGTTGAGAACGACCACATTTCCCGCGGGATTGAGATCACGAAGGGCAGGGCTGATGTGCTACGCCGGCTCGAATTGACGGATATCCGGATTGACGGCCCTAGGGAACGGTCGCAGACAACCAGCGAACGGCAAAGAGGCACCATTGTGCTCATTGAACTCCCTGTGCAACAGGCTGTAACAAATCGCGTTGAAGGCTTGCAAACGCCCCTCGACGACTATACATTTGATCCGTCATGAAACGCCAAGGCACCTTCCTTAACCTGTTCGCGGTGATGGCCATATTGGCCATGCTTGCCGTAACCGGTTGCGCAAAGGATGATGGGTTCGCTCCTTGCCAGCATGAGGAAGAAAACGTCGGGAACGCGAAGAGCTCGGGCGGTGCTGCCATCGATCTCAACGATGCCGCTGGCAAACCCGGGCAGCTGCGTGGCACCTCTGGCGGAAGCTCCATCAGCGATGATGGCGACGATGTCGGTGATGGTGAGCGTAACAAGAAGAAGAAGCCGAATAACTGACCCCCTCAGCATTCGGTACTATGCATGAGCGCCCGGTTACCCGGGCGTTTTCATTTCCTCCCTTCGCTGTTCCCGGGAAGCCGTTGCCCGATTGAGGTGAACGCCCTTGAAGGCAGCCCCCTAGTTTCACTTGCGAAGCGGATACCGCATGCCAGCGAGGACCCAGGATCACGTGCACCGGCTGATCTCGTCGATGAGCCCAGCGGAGAAGCGCTACTACAAGCTTCACATCGCCCGATATGGGCAGGAGCACGGCAATCAGGAGCTTCTGTTCAACGCCATCGCTGACATGGAGCGCTACGACGAGGGCGCACTGATCGATCGATTCCAAGGAGAACCCTTCATCCGCCATTTCGCCATCACCAAGCGGCGCCTGTACGAAGCCATCCTGCATAGCCTCGAGGCTTTTCATGCGGAGAGTTCGGTTGATGCGAGGGTCCATCGCCACTTGCACCAGGTGGAGATCCTGCATCAGCGCGCGCTCTATGCGGATGCACGGAAGGTGCTGCAGAGCGCGCGACGGCTAGCGCTGCAGCATGAGCGGCAGCCCGTGTTGGGGGCTGTTCGAGAATGGGAGCGTCGCTTGATGGAGTGCCGGAACTACAACGGAATCGATGAAACAGGGATTGATGCCATCGCCGCCGAGGACGATTCCGCTCGCCGCTCGCAATCCGAAGTGGACCGCCTCTGGTCCATCAAGAGCAAGCTGTTCCTGCGCATCTATCATCAAGGCGCGGCGAGGGAATCGGAATCCACCGCGCATATCCAGGAGCTGCTGAGCGAGCCGCTGCTTCAGGATGGCGCCACGCTGCTATCTGCCCGAGCGCGATTCCTGCACCATCACATTCGAGCGGCCGCAGCCTTCGCCTTGGGCATGAACCACGAATGCCGCACGCAGCTCATTGCCAATGCAGCGCTGCTCGAGCGGGAGCGCGCCGCCTTCAAGGATGAACCGAACCTGATCCTCGGCGTGATCAGCAACCTGGCCTATGTGACCGCCCAATGCGGCCACTATGAAGCGGCGTTCGCGTTGCTGAAGCGTTTCCGCTCATTGCCAAGCCAATGGGGCATGCCGGAGAACGACGACCTTGACCTGAAGCTGTTCGCCACCACCACCAGCCTGGAGTTGAGCATGCACTTGCGGCTGGGCGAAGCAGCGAAAGCCGTTGAGCTGATCCCTTTGGTGGAACGCGGCCTGCGTGATCATGCACAGCGTCTGGGACCGGTGCGGCGCGCGATTCTTCAGTACGAATGCGCCTATGCCCTCTACTGCTCGGGCCAGCTGGAAAAGTCGCTGCGCTGGATTAACGAGTTGCTGAACGCCACACGGCACGACGACCTGAGCGATGTGAGCTGCTTCACACGGCTCATGCACCTGCTGCTGCTGTACGACAGCGGCAAGCACGAACTGCTCGCCTACGCGCTCCGGAACACGGAGCGTTTCATGAAGCTCCACGGGCGGAAGCATCGCTTCGAGCTGCGTTTTCTGAGGCTGATCGCACAGCTGACGCAAGCGCGCGGCGCGGACGATGCACGAGCCAAGCTCACCGCCTTCCGCGATGATGCGCTAGCCCTGCTCGATGACCCGATGGAGCGCGGCGTGCTCGACTACATGGATCCAGTGGCATGGGCCGAGAGCAGATTGACCGGATTGCCTTTCGCGGATTGCATCCGCGAAAGGGCAAAGCGCATGGGTCGGGCGGCTTAGGACTTCTTCAGGAACGCATCCCAGCCCTGCGCGCGCAGCTCATGCTGCCCGCCCTGCTTATCCACGAGCTGATGGCCGCTGGCTTTATCGGTCATATGGCCCACCACGGTGAGGCTGGGGTTGCCCTTCACCCTCTCATAATCGGCTTGGGCGATGGTGAAGAGCAGTTCGTAATCCTCACCGCCATTGAGCGCGCATGTGGTGGGGTCGAGGTTGAAGTCGCGGGCGGTCTGGTACGTGGCCGGGTCGATCGGGATCTTCTCGTCGTAGATCTTCACGCCAAGGCCGGAGCTGAGTGCGATGTGGATGGCTTCGCTGGCGAGTCCGTCGCTGATGTCGATCATGCTGGTGGGCCGCACCTCCATCTTGCGCAGCAAGGCGATGATGTCCTGGCGCGCCTCGGGCTTCAGTTGCCGCTCCAGGATGTACTCATGGCCGGTGAGCTCCGGTTGAGCGCCTGTCTGGGTGAACACGGCCTTCTCACGTTCCAGCACCTGCAAGCCCATGTATGCGCCTCCGAGGTCGCCGCTCACCACGAGCAGGTCGTTCTCCTTGGCGCCGTTGCGGAACACGAGGTCCCCCGGCTTGGCCGCTCCAATGGCGGTGATGCCGATGACCAGTCCGCTCCGGCTGCTGCTCGTATCGCCGCCTACGAGATCCACGCCGTAGTTCTTGCACGCCAGCAGCATGCCCTCATACAGCTCGTCCACGGCCTCCACCGGGAAGCGGTTACTGAGGCCCAGCGCCACGGTGACTTGCCGTGGCTCAGCGTTCATGGCGTACACATCGCTGAGGTTCACCACCACGGCCTTGTAGCCTAGGTGCCTAAGTGAAGCGTAGCCCAGGTCGAAGTGGACGCCCTCGAGGAGCATGTCGGTGGTGACCACTTGGTGCAGGCCCTGCGGGTCGATCACGGCGGCATCATCGCCGATGCCCTTCACCGACGAGGGCTGCTGGAGCTGGACGCGGGAAGCGATACGTTCTATGAGTCCGAATTCGCCGAGGGCGGAGAGCTCGGTGCGGGAGGGGGTGTCTGACATGGGCCGCGAAGTTCCGTTTTCGGCGCGTGTTTGCGCACCATACCTTCTGAGGCCCGCGATCGACGGGGAAAGCGTCGATCTCCTCATGTACCTCAACTGCCACAGCTGGTTCAGCTTCAAGCACGGCGTGATGAAGCCCGAAGCGCTGCTCGAAGAAGCGGCGAAGGCTGGCGTGCGCACATTAGCGCTCACCGATATCCACTGCTCGGCGGGGATCCCCGATTTCGTGCGCGATGCCCCGCGATTCGGCGTGCGACCGGTGGCGGGGATCGAGTTCCGGCAAGGCGCGCGGCTCCTGTACATCGGCATCGCGAAGAGCAACGACGGCTTCCAGCAACTGAACGAATTGCTGAGCCCTCAATTGCTGGATGGCGAGGCGATCCCGGAGCGGGCACCTGAGCTGGATGAGGTGTTCTTCATCTATCCGTTCGCTAACGCCCCGCAACAGTTGCGACCGAACGAGCGCGTGGGCATCAAGCCTGGTGATCTCACGCGCTTGCCCTTCTCCCCTTGGGCGAAACGCTTGCAGGACCTTGTGGCCCTGATGCCGGTGACGCTGCGCAACAAGCGCGACCACAACGTGCATCGCCTGCTGCGCACCGTGGCGAAGAACACCGTGGTGAGCCTGCTGCCGAAGGAAGAACTCGCGGAGCCCGATGAGTTCTTCCGCATCGAGGAGGAGGCGCGCCGCATCTACCGCGAATGGCCGCAACTGCTTGACAACGCTGAGCGCCTGCTGGAGCAGTGCAGCATCGCCTTCGATGGCAGCGACAAGACGCGCGCGGCCTTCACCAACGATATGCGCGCCGACCGCGAGAAGCTGCACCGCGATACACGCGCGGGCCTGCGCTACCGCTTCCCGGACGTGACGCCGAAGGTGCTGGCGCGCATGCACCACGAGCTGGACGTGATCGAGCGCATGGGCTTCATCAGCTACTTCCTCATCAACCAGGACATCGTGGACCATGCGCGCAGCCGCGGCTTCTTCCATGTGGGGCGCGGCAGCGGAGCCAACAGCCTGGTGGCCTATTGCTTGCGCATCACCGATGTGGACCCCATGGAGCTCGACCTCTACTTCGAGCGCTTCATCAACCCCGCACGCAAGAAGCCGCCCGACTTCGACATCGACTTCAGCTGGAAGGACCGCGATGAGGTGTACCGCTATGTGTTCAACAAGTACAACGCGGCCGACGGCAGCGCGGGACGGATACATGCCGCGCAGATCGCCACCTACACCACCTTCCAATGGCGCGGCGCCGTACGCGAGCTGGGCAAAGCCGTGGGGCTACCACCGGCGGAGATCGAGGCGCTCTCGGAGGGCAACCACGGATACTACGCGCGTGGGCGGCCGAGCAGCTACGCCAAGAGCAGCGAGCTGGACAAGGTGGCGCTGGCAGTGGTGCGCTACGCGAAGGACCTGATCGGCATGCCGCACCACCTGGGCATCCACGCGGGCGGGATCGTGATCACGGAGAAGCCCGTCACGCATTTCGCCGCGCTGTTCCGTCCGCCGAAGGGATTCCCGGTGACGCAGATCAGCATGCTGGAGTGCGAGGACATGGGCCTGCACAAATTCGACCTGCTGAGCCAGAGAGGACTGGGGCACATACGGGATGCGGTGGAACTGGTGAACAAGACTCAAGACTCAAGGCGGGAAGGCGGCGCACTTGATGCTTGTGACTTGAATCTTGAGTCTCGCGCCTTCCGCTCGGCGGTCGATATCCACGACATCCCGCGCTTCAAGGAGGACCCTGCGATCAAGGAGTTGCTGCGCACGGGCAACACCATCGGCTGCTTCTACGTGGAGAGCCCCGCCATGCGCATGCTGCTGAAGAAGCTGAAGGTGGACGACTACCTCGGCCTTGTTGCTGCGAGCAGCATCATCCGTCCGGGCGTGGCGGAGAGCGGCATGATGCGCGAGTACCTGCTGCGCCACAACGAACCCGAGCGCCGCAAGAACGCGCCGAAGCGCTTGCTGGAGATCATGCCCGAGACCTATGGCGTGATGGTGTATCAAGAGGATGTGATCCGGGTGGTGCATCTCTACGGCGGGCTCGATCTGGAGGAGTCGGACACCGTGCGGCGCGGCATGAACATCCGCTACCGCGACCGTCCGGAGTTCAAGGTGGTGGAGCAGAAGTTCTTCGCCAACTGCAAGGCCTTCGGTTATCCGCCCGGCGAGGCCGAAGAGGTGTGGCGCCAGATCCAGAGCTTCGCCAGCTTCAGCTTCGCGAAGGGCCACAGCGCGAGCTACGCGGTGGAGAGCTACCAGAGCCTCTACCTGAAGGCGCACCATCCGCTGGAGTTCCTCGTGGGCGTGGCCAACAACTTCGGCGGCTTCTACCGGACGGAGTTCTACCTGCATGAAGCGAAACGAGCGGGAGCGGTGATCGAGGCGCCGTGCGTGAATGTGAGCGAGGAGTTGTGCTCATTAGTGAAAGGCGGGCAAGTGAATGGTCCATGGCGAATGGCGAATGGAGCAGCGCGCCATTCGCCAACTCCCATTCGCCATTCACCTTCAGAAGCCTGCATTTTCCTTGGATTGTCCAACATCAAGGGCCTTGGATCCGAGACCGTGCAGCTGATCATGAACGAGCGCCTCCGCCATGGCCCCTTCGCCGATCTGCAGGACCTTTTGAAGCGTGTGCCGCTGCATGTGGAACAGGCGCGCATCCTCATCCGCGTGGGCGCCTTGCGCTTCACCGGCAAGAGCAAGCCCCAATTGCTGTGGGACCTCACGCTGCTGCACCGCCCCGCCGCGGTCTCAAGCGATGGCGACCTCTTCATCACGCGCGTGGAGGAGCCCAAGCTGCCCGACCTGCAGTTCTATCCGCTCGCCGATGCCTACGATGAGCTGGAGCTGCTCGGCTTCCCGCTGTGCGATCCGTTCTCTCTGGTGAATGCAGCCTTGGGCCATGGGCCTCGGGCTACGGGCTTGAGTACGGAGGAGCCCGTGGCCCGTGGCCCGCAGCCCGCAACCATCCTCGCGCGCGAGATGAGTTCGTGCGTGGGCAAGCAGGTGCAGATGCTCGGCTACATGATCCACGTGAAGACCACCACCACGCAATCGGGGAGCTACATGAGCTTCGGTTCGTTCATCGACCCGGCAGGCGACTTCTGGGACAGCACGCAGTTCCCCAGCGTGGCGGAGCGCTTCCCCTTCCGTGGCCGCGGCGTGTACCGTTTGACCGGAGTCGTGGAAGAGGAATTCGGGCATTGCGCGCTGCGCACGATCAGCATGGAGAAGCTGCCGTGGAAGCCGGATCCCCGGTATGGAGAGAAGTGACCTCAAAGCAACGGAAAGGGCCGAAGGACTGTCTAACCCGCATACCATTCCAACATGCGCTGCATCCAATACGCGATCGGATTCATCCTTTCATTTCAAGCCACCGCCCAGCAAGTCGATTGGCTCACGGCCGCACCGGTGGGTTTCAGCCTGAATCCTGCCATGCCAGACCAAGCGCTCGCATCGGCGCCGGGGCGGCTAGTGGCAATGCGCACAGTCAGCAACTCCCTGATCTATGGCCAGACCCTTTACGGCGAAGTGGCACTGGATGCGCTAGATCCCGTTACAGGCGGAGTACTCCTGTCCTGCTTGCTCGGCGATTCGGTCTCCGTAGGCGCTGCGGCCGTTGATGCGGCGGGAATTGCCTATTTCACGGGCCGCTTCATGGGTGATGTGCTCGAGTTCTGCGATGGAACGCAATTGGCAGGGATCGGCGGCGATCCGTTCACCGAGAATCACTTCCTCTTGGCCTGGGACCTCACGAGCGGTTCGGCGCTCTGGATGCGAAACCTCTCCATCTCTTACCCCGCTGCTGCGGATGTCCCTTCGTTGGCCCTTGATCCCGACGGCAGCCTCTGGTATGTCCTGCAGGATTTCTTCGATGGACGCGCAGTGCGAGTTGATGCCATGGGCAACGATGCCGAGGTGCGCGACATCAGTGGCATCCGTCGCTTCGGGACCATCAGCTTCGATCCCTGGGGCGGCCTGTACATGAGCGGCTCCTGCGAGAACGGTACGCTCTCCTTCGGTGGGCAGGACTTCCCTGTTGAGAGCGACGAAGGCTACAACATGTTCGTGCTGCGCTACAAGCCCGATGGCACGGCTGGCTTCGCCGAGTTCGCGGATGATGTCACCTTCACGAATCCGACCGTGGTAGCCGCAACCGATGGGCATGCCTACATCGCGGGTGACCTTTTCCTACAGGGCACCGATTGGGGCGGCATCACCTTCAACGGACCGAATTGGGTGTACGACGTGTTCATCGCCAAGCTCGATAGCACCGGGCAATTCCTGTGGGGCTTGCAGAGTGCACCGACCGGTGGCGGGATCAACGGCGACATGCACCGCGCGAAGGGCCCTTGCGTCGCGGTGGATGCGAATGACAACCCGTACCTCTTCGGCACCTTGCGCGGCGTGATTGATTGGGGCAACGGCGTGGTGAGCAATGGACTCACCCTCGGTGCGCAGACCATGAGCGTCGTCGCCTTCGCGCAGGATGGCACTCCCCAATGGGCCGCAACCAGCACGCCCGGGCCCTATCAGGAATCCCAGACGATCACCGCGCTGGCCGAGACCGATGCGCTGCACTTCGCAGGGCACATCAATGGAACGCTCACGTTTGGCGCGCACACCGTGAATGCCGGCGGACAGCAGGCGGCCGTGGTGGGGCGCATCGGAGACCTGAGCACCGGCATAGCGCATGCACCCGAAGCGCCTGCACTTCTTTCTTGTCCGAATCCAGCGCATACCGTGTGCACCATTCACGCTGCCAGCGCGCAATCCGCGCAGCTCCTGGATGGTGGGGGCCAAATCGTGCGTTCCATCCGGCTAACCGCAGGCGCGAACGTGCTCAGCCTATCCGGCCTCGCTCCAGGCATCTATCTCCTGCGCTCAAAGGATGGTGGCGTTACGAAGTTGACCGTAGAGTAGAGCAGCGCATGGGATCACTACGATCTTCGCCGCATGCGCGCATTCCTTTCACTGATCCTGCTGCTTCCGTTCAACCTATGCGCCCAGCAATGGAACTGGGCGGTCGATGCCGGCGGTGGCGGCAATACCGATTTCTGCTGGGGCATCGCCACGGACAGCCAGGGCAACGCGTATTGGGCAGGCAGCATCAGTGGCTCAGCTGACTTCGGCTGTACCACTATTTCACCTTCCGCCATCGCGGGCGTGCTGGCCAAGTACGACAGCACAGGCACCTGCATCTGGGCGCGCAGCATCACGGTGGGCTTCAACGATGCATGGGCTTATGGTATCGCCATAGATGCACAGGACCGCATCTACATCACCGGCAGCTATGACGGCAATGCCGACTTCGGCAACGGCATCACACTGAACAGTCTTGGCGGCGATGACATCTTCCTGGCGCGCTACGATACGGATGGCAACTGCCTCTGGGCACGCCGAGGTGGCAGCAGTGGATCGAACGATGAGGCTCGTGGTGTGGCGGTGAGCGACAGCGGCGAGGTCTTCATCACGGGCGTTGGCGGCGGTGCCATCATCGCTTTCGATGCCATCAGCATTCCCAACACTGGCAACTGGAAACAGATTGTGGTGGCTTGCTACGATAGCTCGGGCACTGTGCAATGGGCGAAGGCGAGCACGGGCAACGGTCAGGGTAAATCAGCCCGTGCGATCAGCATCGCGAACGACCGGCTTTACATCACGGGGTGGCTCAGTTTCACGGCCGCTGCTTTCGACGGGCTTGCCATCACCACGGATGCCATCGCCTCCAAGCTTTATGTGCTTGCCTGCAACGTGCATGGCGATGCCCTTTGGGCCAATGCTTATGGCTCCGGCGAGCATGAAGGAATTGGCATCGCTGCGGATACGCTGGGCAACGTGTTCGTGAGCGGCCGCCTATGGGGCGCCCTGTATCTGCCGGACGATACCCTGAACTCCGTCTCCGCCAACAACGACATCCTGCTCATGGGCCTGGATACGGCCGGCACCTTCCGTTGGGCCATGAGCACCGGCTCCGCGTTGAACGATGTGGCCTACGACGTGGAAGCGGACGGCCTTGGCAACGCTTATGTGAGCGCGCAATTCCTACAGACCATCGATTTCTTCGGCACGCCGCTCACCGCGCTCGGCAGCGAAGACCTGCTGGTGGCGCGCGTCACCAACTGGGGCGCGGTCACCTGGGTGAAGCAGGGCGGCGGCTTCATGCGCGACGTCGGCCTGTGCGTGCACCGCAGCAATGTGGGATCGAAGCCGGTCTATGTCGGCGGCTACTACTTCGGCCCCGCCACCTACGGCAGCAGCACCATAGACGATGTTCAGAACGGTGACGCGATGATGATCCAGCTCTCGGATACCACCATCGTGGACATCGTGACCGCGCTGCCACAGCATGAACGTGACGAGGAGGTCCTGTTGTTCCCTTCGCCTGCCGGTGATCGCATCACGCTTCGCACCGCACGGCCGATCATGCAGCTTTGGATCACCTCCATGCTCGGCGAGATCATGCCATTGCGATATGATGGGAAAGGAACGCTCGATGTGAGCGCGCTTGCACCCGGCCTCTACTACTTGCGGGCGCTATTGAACGATGGAAGCGTGGCAGGCGAGGCGTTCGTGAAGGACTAAGCCCTCCTGTTCGCCAACAGCACCGGCGCCTGCCCATCGAACGGGTCATCCATCCTTCCGATGCTGCGGGCCCCCATGCCGGCCGCGCGCATCACGGTGCGGTCGCCGAAGCGCTTGCGGATCTTGTCCATCGCCTGGTAGAGGTTCATGGCCTCCTCGGTGTCCGTGAAAGCATCCATCTGGTGGCCGCCGCCAACCAGGTGAGAGAAGCGCACGCCGACGAGGCGGATGCGCTGCCGCCGGTCGTACAGCGTGCGGAAGAGATCCTGCACGATGGGCAATAGGATATGGTCGCACGCGGTGTAGCCGATACGCTGCTGCTTCAGGTGCGTGTTGAAATCGGCGTAGCGGATCTTCACCGCGACGCAACTGGTGAGCTTCTGCCCTTTGCGAAGCTGGAAGGCGAGGCTCTCGGCCATGGCGGTGAGCATGCCCTTCAGCTTCACCGCATCGATGGTGTCGCGCTCAAACGTGCGTTCCGTACTGATGCTCTTGCGCTCGTGCCACGCGGTCACCGGGCTGTCGTCAATCCCGTTGGCCTTGCGCCACAGTAGTGGACCGTGCTCGCCGAGCAGGCGTTGCATCAGGTCGATCGGCAACTCCTGCATGGTGTGGATCTTCGCCACGCCCATGCTGCGCAGGAGGTGCGCGGTCTTCTCGCCCACGCCGGGGATGCGCTCAATCGGCATCGGCGCCAGGAAGGGCTTCTCCGTGCCGCGCTCCACGTACCATTCGCCTGCGCCGTTCTTCGCCTCGCCGGTGGCCACCTTGCTCACCGTCTTGTTCGTGCTCATGCCGAAGCTGTTCGGCAAGCCGCTCTCTTTGATGATGAGTTGCCGCAGCTCCGCCGCCAGCTTGCGGCTGCCGTGGAACTTGTCGGTGCCGCTCAGGTCCACATAGAACTCATCCACGCTGCTCTTCTCGAACAGCGGCACATGCGCGCGGATGATCTCGGTGACCTCGTCACTCTTCTTCAGGTACGCGCCGCTATCGCCGCGCAGGATGATCGCCTCCGGGCACAGCTGTTTGGCCATCTTCATCGGCATCGCGCTGCGCACGCCGTAAGCCCGCGCCTCGTAGCTGCAACTGGCCACCACGCCGCGGTCGCTGTCGGCGCCGATGAGCAAGGACTTGCCGTTCAGCTTCGGCTCGCGCAGGCGTTCCACCGAAACGAAGAAGGTGTTGAGGTCCAGATGGAGGATGGTGCGGTCCATGGCGAAGGAGGCAGGGGCAAGAGCAAGAGCAGGGGCAGGAGGCAGGGGCGGGGGCAGGAGGTGTATGCATTCACGGTCATCGCGAGCGTAGCGTGGCGATGGCCGCCAGCCGGGCTGTCCGTTGTGGCCGGCTAGCTCCACGCAGCATCGCACCTGGCTGCGGGGGCTTCCTCCGGTCGCCTCCTCGCTCCGTGCGCTGCTCGCGTTACGCTTCACCGGGCCGCCACTCCCATCCCTGGCGGGTTGACACATATCCCGTCGATCTTGTGGCCAATAATGTAGCGCATCCGGTCGTCTGCCTCGGTGCCCGAACCTCATGCGCGCTTCGCTGTTCACCATGCGTCGTCGCAAGCCCAGCGCCTACATTTGCCTCAGAACACTGTTTAGACCGTTTCTAAACAACTGGCACCCATGATCAAAGTCTCTGAGCCGGCTAAGGCGGAAGTCATCAAACTGCTGGGCATGGAAGGCCGTGGACCGGACCACTTTGTGCGCGTGGGCGTAAAGGGCGGCGGCTGCAGCGGCCTGATGTACGACCTCGATTTCGACGATGAAATGAAGGACGGCGACAAGGTCTTCGAGGATAACGGCGTCAAGGTGGTGGTGGACAAGAAGAGCCTGCTCTACCTGCTGGGCACCACCCTCGACTTCAGCGGCGGCCTCAACGGCAAGGGCTTTCAATTCGTGAACCCGAATGCCAACCGGACCTGTGGGTGCGGTGAGAGCTTCAGCATCTGATCCCAGCGCAGAGCAACGAGCAACGCACCGTAGCGTCGACCCGGAGGGTCGACCCGACATGATTGAAATGGCACAGGACACCGACGATATCCTCCGCGAGGTCACCGAGAAGGAATACGCCTACGGCTTCGTCACCAACATCGAGAGCGATAAAGCTGCTAAGGGCCTCAACGAGGACATCGTGCGCTTCATCAGCGCAAAGAAGAACGAGCCTGCATGGATGCTCGAGTGGAGGCTCGAGGCCTATCGCCTCTGGCAGAGAATGGAAGAGCCTGAGTGGGCGCACATCCACTACCCCAAGATCGACTATCAGAACGCCTACTACTACAGCGCTCCGAAGAAGAAGCCCACGCTCAACAGCTTGGATGAAGCCGACCCCGAGTTGGTGAAGACCTTCGAGAAGCTGGGCATCAGCCTGGAAGAGCAGAAGCGCCTCGTGGGCGTGGCCGTGGATGTGGTGTTCGACAGCGTGAGCGTGAAGACCACCTTCCAAGCGGCCTTGAAGGAGAAGGGCATCATCTTCTGCAGCTTCAGCGAAGCGGTGCACAACCACCCGGGCCTGGTGAAGAAGTACCTCGGCAGCGTGGTGCCGCGAACGGACAACTACTTCGCTGCGCTCAACAGCGCCGTGTTCAGCGATGGCAGCTTCTGCTACATCCCACCGGGCGTGCGTTGCCCCATGGAACTCAGCACCTACTTCCGCATCAACGAGGCCATGACCGGCCAGTTCGAGCGCACGCTGCTGATCGCCGACGAAGGCGCTTACGTGAGCTACCTCGAAGGCTGCACCGCACCCATCCGCGACGAGCACCAGTTGCACGCCGCCGTGGTTGAGCTGGTAGCGCTGAAGGACGCCGAGATCAAGTACAGCACCGTCCAGAACTGGTACCCCGGCGACAAGGAGGGCAAGGGCGGCATCTACAACTTCGTCACCAAGCGCGGCATCTGCCTGGGCGAGCGCAGCAAGATCAGCTGGACGCAGGTGGAGACCGGCAGCGCCATCACCTGGAAGTATCCCAGCTGCGTGCTGAAGGGTGATAACAGCATCGGCGAATTCTACAGCGTGGCGGTGACCAACAACCGCCAGCAGGCCGATACCGGCACCAAGATGGTCCACATCGGCAAGGGCACCAAGAGCACCATCGTCAGCAAGGGCATCAGCGCGGGACTCAGCAACAACAGCTACCGCGGCCTGGTGAAGATCGGGCGCGGTGCGAAGGGCGCGCGCAACTTCAGCCAGTGCGATTCTTTGTTGCTCGGCGACCGCTGCGGAGCGCACACGTTCCCCTACATCGAGAGCGAGAACCCCAGCGCGATGGTGGAGCATGAAGCCACCACGAGCAAGATCGGCGAGGACCAGATTTTTTATTTGAACCAGCGAGGAATCGAAACGGAGAAGGCGGTATCGTTGATCGTCAATGGGTATTGCAAAGAAGTCCTCAATCAACTTCCGATGGAATTTGCCGTGGAGGCGCAGAAGCTCCTCGCGGTTTCGTTGGAAGGCAGCGTCGGGTGATCGCTGATTCGGCAGGAAGCAGCAGTCGCTATGAAGTGATGACCAATCAAAGGGTCATCAATCCCTTCACCACGCCTAAAGCCGTCTTCACCCGTGCATTCCGACTGCCGCTGATGATCGTGTAGGGCTTCTCCAGCCAATCCAGCAGCGCCTTGTATTTCTCGAATAATCGATCGCGGTCATGCGGGTTCTCGCGCTGCGGATCGGGCTCCCAAGGGATATCAGGCATGCAAAGGAGCCAGTGGTCGTAGTGGCGCTTCTCGCTCTGCTCCAGGATCCAGGGGTGGCAGCGGCCGAACTTCTCTTCGCTCCAGATGCGGATGGTGATCAGGTCGGTGTCGCACACCATGAGCCCCTTGAATTCGCTGCTGACCATCTCTTCGTTCCTGGCCTGGGCATGAGCGATCTCCAACAGGTCGGCCTCTCCGTACGGCCGCTCAAGGTTGTCGATGTACTCGCGGGCCACTTCGCTCACATACCAGGCGCGCGCGCGCAGCATCAGTTCTTGGGCGAGCGTGCTCTTGCCGCTGCTCTCGGGTCCTACGATGGCGATCTTCTTCATGGCGTCCGGTCACGCGAAGTAACTTTCCATCACCCTTCGGGCAGCGCTCATGCTGCAGCGGCTGTCAATGGAGTCAACGAAAGCCATTCACATGAAGAACGCCGTTACCCTGTTTCTCGGATTCGCGCTGGGCCATGTCGCCAGCGCCGCGCTGCCACCCTTTGCGTCGGCAACACTGAATGAGCACCTCCGCGAGGTGAACATGCAATGGGTGAAGCAGGATCCCGCTCCGGATGGTGGAGCAGCATCCGCAGCCTTCACGCATGAATCGGATCGTATCCACAGGCACCTGGTGATGGTGCGCGAGCGATTGCTGTTGCGGAGCACCAGCGGCCTAACGGCCGATCAGCGGGCCAATCGCTCGCATCTGCTCAATCGGTTATGGGCTTATGCAGAAGGCCGCCGCTTCCCGCAGAATCTGGTGATGGCGAAGCGCAATCCGGTCTTCATCGATCCATACGGAACGGCATGCGCGGTGGGTTGGCTGATGATCGAGAGCGGCCATGGCGATCTTGCAAAGGACATCAGCGCCGGTTACAATCTGGGCTATGTGCATGAGATCATCGCTGATGAGCGCTATGCAACGGGTGTTGCCGAATGGGCATCTGTGCATGGCTTCACAGTCGACGAGCTCGCATGGATCCAGCCGGGCTATCCGCCATCCCTGCCCTGGCAGCCATTCGGCGGCGGCACCAACGGCGAAGTGACTGTGATCGAGAACCTGGCGAACGGCCATCTGCTCGTCGCGGGCGCCTTCACGGATGCAGGCGGAACAGCGGCGAGCAGGGTCGCGGTATGGAATGGAACCGCATTCAGTGCGCTGGGCAATGGCCTGCAGGGCACGGTGAATTGCGCGGTTGAGTTCGAGGGCGACATCTACATCGGCGGAGCCATGCTGAATGGGCCCAGCGATCTGGCGCGCTGGGATGGCGCCAACTGGACATTCCAGACCGTCTTCGATGGCAAGTATCCGGTGGTGACCGCCCTGCACGTGCACAACGGCGAGTTGCACGCGGCGGGCACCATTTCCGGCTTCGCTGGGAGCACGGATCATGTGGCGCGATTGGAAAGTGGGCAATGGCAACCGGTCGGAAGTGCCCTGAATGGCAATGTGCACGCGCTCGATACGCACGCCGGTCGTTTGGTCGCAGCAGGTGCGTTCACGGGATTCGCTTATGACCCGCTCCCTTCCCTGTCGCACGTGGCAGAACTCGAGGGCAATGAATGGAGCCAGCTCGCCAACGGACTGAACGCTACCGTGCGCGACCTGCTCAGCGTGAATGGCGTGCTGCATGCCGCAGGCGATCTGTATCTGAATATAGCGCCCGTTTTCGGAATGGCGAGAATTGCCGCTGGTGCCCTGGCTTGGGAGCAAATGATGCCGGGCCTTTCCGGCTATGTCTACCCGACGTTGGGCACGCCTCGGATCGAGCGGATCGCCCATCATAACGGCAGCATCTACTTCGTGGGCGAGTTCGGGATCTCCAGCAGCATGATGCTTTACGGCTACAATGTGGGGCGTTGGGATGCGGTGGATGTGGTTGCGGAGCTCGCTGTTCCTGAAGCAGCCGTCCATGCAGCGGTGGTGCACGAGGACCAACTCGTGATCGGTGGCGCCTTTGCCAACTGGCTTCCGCACCTGGCTGTTCTTGGGCTCACCACCGGCATTCCTTCAGCTGTAGCGGGACAAACGATCCTCGTATCGCCGAACCCCGCGCGGGAGCACGTGCGGATCAGCGGATTATCAGGCGTCGGCATGGCACCGGTTGGCATCACCGATGCGGCTGGTCGTGAGCATCCCGTGGAGGCCACGCACATGGATCACGCGGTCATGCTGAACACCGCAGCGCTCGCTTCCGGCGCATACACCATCCGGATCATGACCACCAAAGGCCCTGTGACCGCACGGTTCGTGAAGCAGTGACCGCATGGATGCCAGAGTGCGGAGGCGGCGCCATGCGCCGCCTCCGCACTTTTCCGGCCGCAGCGTGTTGCTTTGCCGCTCATGGAACGCTGGTACTACCTCGCCTTGGATCTCTTCAGCATCGCGTTCCCGCTGGCCGCGAGCTTCGAGCCACGCATCGCCTATTGGCGCAAGTGGCGCGGCCTGTTCACCGGCATCGGGGTGATGATGCTCGTTTTCGTGGCATGGGATGCGGCTTTCACCGCACAAGGCGTTTGGGGCTTCAGCGACCGGTACACGCTCGGGGTGCGTTTCCTGGGTTTGCCGATCGAGGAATGGCTCTTCTTCGTGTGCGTACCCTATGCCTGCGTGTACCTGTATGAGGTGATGCGCTATGCCTTGCACAAGGATGTTCTCGGCCGCATCGCCCGCCCGCTGGCCATTGTGCTGGCGATTGCGCTAGTGATCATCGGCCTGCTGAACCTTGACCGGTTCTACACGGCCATCACCTTCATCAGCGCGTCAGCCATGCTTGCGCTCCATGCGCTGGTGCTGCGCAGCGCCTACCTGGGCCGCTTCTTCATTGGCTATGCGTTGAGCCTTGTCCCGTTCTTCCTGGTGAATGGCATCCTCACCGGGTGGCTTTTACCGGAGCCTATCGTCTGGTACAACGATGCCGAGAATCTCGGGATTCGCCTGGGCACCATTCCTGTGGAAGACAGCATCTACCTGCTCTTCTTCCTGCTGCTCACGATCACCTTTCACGAACGCGCGCTCAAGCGTGCGCATGGCGATCGTGCATGATCGTCAATTGAGCACATAGCGCGGCTCCTGCTCGGCATGCCGCTCCCGGAACCAGCAACTGATGCCGATGCGGAAGGCATGCTGCCAATCCGGCGGACCGGCCTCCCGCGTGCGCGACCTCGAGATCCAACTGGCCTCGATGCGCGTTGCGCTGGCCGGGTCGATGAGCCAGCCCGCTCGCAACTCGCCCTGGAACAGCGTGTACTCAATCGCCTCGCCGATGCGGTAATTGTAGTTACGGTAGCCGTAATTCGGAAGGTTGGGCCGGTCGCTCTCGGGACGGAAGATGTTGTTGCCCCAGCTCTCGGTGGAATCACTGCCCAGCCAGGCCAAGCTGCCCCGCAACGCATAGAGCATGCGCGCACGCGACCATTCGATATGCCCTAGCGCTTCCTGGAAGTTCGAGCCGTAGGGATGAGCCAACGGCTGGCCGAAGTGCGCATAGTTCTGTCGCGTATCGCTGTGCGTGTACATGAAAGGCCGCACCATGTTCCATTCACCGCGCAGGGTGAGGCCATCAACCTTGAAGGCATTTCGTGCGACCACCCCCGCCTGCAAGGCTTGCTTGTTCGCGTACCAGCCGTCGCCAGCCCGCACTTCGCGCAAGAGGAACTCATCCAGCATCACTTGCGCATAGAACAGCGTGTGATGGCCGGCCTTCACGCTCGCGGAGAAGCCCAGCAGCGCATTGTCCGGAGAACCGTGCGCGAATTCCACAGGCCGGTAGAAGATGATGGGATTGAGGTAGTTCACGTCAAAGCCGCGCGGGTAAAGGCTGTCGCCCTGGCTCCAGACGATGGCCTCGAAGAGCGCGAGGTTGATGCGGCGCGAAGCGTTCACGCTGAGGTAGTGCATGCTCGCGTACTTCCGCTGGAAGCGCGACGGATCGCCTTGCGCGCCGCGGATGTCGTTCATCATCGTGAACAGGTTCACGTACTTGGCGCGCCAGACCGAGGTGGTGATGCGCAGGTAGGGGTAGGCGCTGGCCTCATCGCTGAGGAAGAGCGAGCGGTGCCCTTCGCCGATGAAGTGCTTGCCGCGGCCCAGGGTGAAGTTGAAGTACTTGCCGGGGTCCCAGCTTGCATAGGCGTTCCAATCGCCATGCGTGAATGCGTTGCCTTCCTGATGCGCGTAGCCCTCGCCGGCGCTCATCTGCGTGGCGCGCGCGAGGCTGTCCATGTAGCGCGGGTAGCGTTCGTTCCAAAGTTGTCCGCTCGCATGGAGCGTTAGGCGGTCACCGACGTCGCCTTCGAGCCAGGCACCGCCTCCGAAGCGATGGGTGACCACTTGCACGGAATCCATGCCCACTCCGCCTTGCAGGTCGAATAAGGGGCCCCAGCGGAATCGGCGGCCGTTGCGAGCACCGGCCCATCGGTCCAATGCTGGCACTGCGGCGTGCGGACGCAAGGAGTCCTCGGAATCGATGGCACGGAGGTCCTTGATGCGGTAGGGCCGGATGGCGGTATGCACACCGGATTTCCAACGGCCCAGTTCCGCAGCGAAGGGCCGCTCCACCTCACGGCTCACGGGCATCCAGCCCGCTTGTGCGGTGCATGCGCATGCAAGCAGCATCGCTTGAGCTGCTGCGGCCCATTTCATCCCTTGTTCGGCTTGGGCCATGCGAAGGGCAGCAGCGCCAACGCAAGGGCGGTGACACCGAGCACCATCAGGCCGATGTTCGGGTGCCACTTCCGCGTCACCAGGCTGAGGGCGATGATTGCCAGTGCGTACAGGTATATGGCGAGCGTCGTGCCGCGATGGCCCAAGCCGAGAGCGAGCAGCCGGTGGTGGATGTGGTTGCGGTCCGCAGCGAAAGGCGAGTTGCCCTGAGCCATGCGGACCACGAAGACGCGCAAGGTGTCGACCAGCGGATAGGCGAGCACGCTCATGGCGAAGATGGGCGTGGGCAATTGCTGCAGTTTCAATGGCAGCTTGGCGGTATCGTGGTCCACCACCTTCATGGCCAATACAGCCAGGATGGCACCGATGATCAGCGAGCCGCTATCGCCCATGAAGACCCGGGCCGGGTGCAGGTTGAAGACCAGGAAGGCAGCCAGCGCACCGGCGAGCACGAATGCCAGGAGCGCCAAGGCTACATCACCGGCGAGGTAGAGCCAGGTGCCATAGGCGAGCGCGGCGATGAGCCCCACGCCTCCCGCCAGGCCGTCAACACCGTCAATCAGGTTCATGGCGTTCACCACCACCACGTACACGAAGAAGGAGAATGCGATGCTCACCGAAGAAGGGAGCTCATAGAAACCCAGCACCCCGTGCATATCGCTGATACGGATGCCGGCCATGACCACGAGGATGTAGCCGACGATCATGTGACCGAAGAGCTTCTTCACAGGTGAGAAGCCGATGATGTCATCCTTCACCCCGATGAAGAAGAGCAGGACCATGGCCGCGATCACGTGCTTGAAGTCGCTGTACGCGGCGCCCATCAGCTCATAGAGCGCGCGGTAACTCGCATCGCTGGGTTCCAGGGCCTCTCCGCGCGGGAACCAGAGGGCGTAACTGAAGATGATGGCGGCGAAGATGATGATGCCGCCGATGGTGGGCACGCTGCGTTGATGAAGCTTGCGGTTCTCGCCAGGCTCGTCCACCAGGTGCTTCATGCGCGCCACCTTGATCAGCGAGGGCATGGTGAGCAGCACCACCGTGAAAGCGGTGAGCGCGCTGAAGAGCAGGATCTGCTGATGGTGGTTCACGCGGCCGTCAAATGTCGTAATAGCGGTTGAAGAGGAAGGTGCGAAGGCCGATGTACCAGTAGCTGCTCTGCACGATGTCGGCAGCGCCGGGGAGGTCGCGGCGCATGATGCCGCCCACCAGCCGCGCGTTGGTATTGGGGTTCACGAGCCATTGCAGGCTGGCGTCGATCCAGGTCATGTTGAACAGGCGCGCTTCCCCTTCTTTGGGGCTGCCGATGTCCGGTTTGTCCAGGTCGGTGCCCAGGTTGAGCGAGTCCGCAGGGTCGCGCTTCCAAGCGCTCATGTTCACTTGGCCACGCAGCATCCAGCGCTTGTAGTTCATTTCTACGATTCCCACCGCTTCGCCGAAGGCGGTACCCAGCGGATTGGCCAATGGCTGACCGGCGTGCATGTACGCTTCCCTGCGCCGATTCCCCATGTACATGAAGGGCGTTGCGGTATTGTACTCGGCTTGCAGGTGGAGGCCGCGCACGCCCACATCGAAGGCGCGTGCACCCGCTTGCCATGCATAGCGGCCGGGGCCGTCGGTGGCGAATTGCCCATAGGCATAAATGCGGTCGGTGATCTTCAAGCGCAAGTCGGTGCCGACAAGGCAATTCGCTGGGCCGCTGAATCCCTTGGCTGCGGTGTTCAGGCCGATGACGGGATTGATCGCGAGCGGGTCCATCGGTTCCACACGATTGGTGATGCTGCGGAAGAGCGTGGCCTCGAAAAGGCCGAGCTGCACGCGTCCCAGATCGATGGAGAGGTGGTGGAATGCGCCGCGCATCCAATGGAAAAGGTTCTCGCTGCTGGCGCCTCCGGGCAGGCGGTCATCTTCGGTGACGCCATGCATGAGCTTGGAGTACCACCAGGTATACTGCCAGCGCTTGTTGCGGCTGAGCAGGCTGAACTTCAGGAAGGGCGAGTTGATGGCGTTGTCGCTGAGCAGCACGCTTCGGTAACCGTGGCCGACGAAGTGCTTGCCGTGGCCGGCCTGCACATTCAGCCATGTGCTGGGGCTGTAGCTGAGCACGCCTTGGCTCCAACCATAATCGAAGCGGTTGCCATCAACCAGTTTCACACGGCCCTGCCCAGGCAGCACCAGCGTTTCCAGCGCCTTGCGGTAGAGGTATTGCGGCACGCGCCCCAGATTCTCGTGGAACATGGTGTAGAAGGAGACCTTCGGCCCAAGGTCTCCGCGAACCACGAAGCCGCGCGTGTTGAAATAGTACTGATTGGTGTCGGCATAGGCGGAGGCATCGCCCGCATCGGCTCCGTACTCGAGGGAGAGGATGGGGTCGACACTCAGCAGCGCATCACCTTCACGCACGGTGAGCAAACGGTCGCGGAAGAGCTTGGTGGTGAGCACATAGTAGTAGCGCGCGCTGTCCTTACGGAACCCTTGCACGTTGTTGAGGTCGGCCCTGCTCTCGATCACGGGCTTCAGCCCGCTGTGGATCCTCGCCTCGCGACTGGCCGCATTGCGCTCCAAGTCAATGGAGAAATCGCGCTGCAGGGGCACGTCGTTCTGCTGTGCACGGAGCAGGGTGCCGTGCAACAACAAGAAGAGGATGAAGCAGCGGTTCATGGCCGCCGAAAGTAGCGATGTGCCCGGTGCGCGGTAGCAACGCTCCGCTATTGCAGCATACAGCCTCAGGCCCTCGCCATTCCGCCTACGGACGGCCAAGCTCGCTCTTCGCGAACTCCGCGTACACCGCCGTGATGCCTTCGCGCAACCCGATGCGGTGCTTCCAACCCAGGTTGTGCAGCCGCGATACGTCCATGAGCTTGCGCGGCGTGCCGTCGGGCTTCTCGGTGTTCCACTTCAGTTCGCCGGTGTAGCCCACGATGTCCTTGATCATTTCCGCGAGTTCCTTGATCGTAAGGTCGACACCAGTGCCGATGTTCACGAACATCTCTTCGTCGTAGTTCTGCAAGAGGAAGAAGCAGGCATCGGCGAGGTCGTCCACATGAAGGAATTCACGCATGGGCGATCCGGTGCCCCAGACCTCGACGCTGGGCGCGCCGCTCACCTTGGCCGTGTGGAACTTGCGGATGAGGGCAGGCAGCACATGGCTGTTGTTGAGGTCATAGTTGTCGTTGGGCCCATAGAGGTTCGTGGGCATGGCGCTGATGAAGTTGCAGCCATACTGGCGGCGATAGCTCTCGGCCAGCTTGATGCCCGCGATCTTGGCGATGGCGTAGGGCTCATTGGTCTGCTCGAGCAGGCCGGTGAGCAGGCTCTCCTCCTTCAGCGGCTGCGGGGCCATCTTCGGATAGATGCACGAGGAGCCGAGGAAGAGCAGCTTCTTCACTCCATGCTCGTAAGCCGAGTGGATGATGTTGCTCTCGATCATCAGGTTCTCGTACAGGAACTGCGCGCGATAGACGTTGTTGGCATGGATTCCGCCCACTTTGGCCGCGGCGAGCACCACGTGGTCGGGCTTCTCCAGCACGAAGAAGTCGCGCACGGCTTGCTGCTCCTTCAGATCGAGCTCCTTGCTGGTGCGCGTGACGATGTTGGTGAAGCCATCCTTCCGCAAACGGCGCACGATGGCCGAGCCCACCATGCCGCGGTGGCCTGCGATGTAGATCTTGTCTTGGGTGTTCATGGGGTTCGTTGGTCATGGTCGACCCCTGAGGGTCGAAGCTGCACCGAGCAGAAATGATGGCGGCAGGGATCACTCCTGCTCGTGCAGGATCTTGTGGCCGCCCTTCTTCAGGTATACGTCGCGCTTGAAGAGCTCGAGGTCGCTCTGCACCATCTCTTTCACCAGGGCCTTCAGGTCGTACTTGTGCTTCCAGCCCAGAACGCGCTTGGCCTTGGAGGGATCGCCCTCGAGGTGGTCAACTTCAGCCGGGCGGTAGTAGCGCTTATCGATGGCCACCAGGGTCTTGCCGGTCTTCTTGTCGATGCCCTTCTCCTTCTCGCCCTTGCCTTTCCACTCGAGCTTGATTCCGACCTCTGCGAAGGCCAGGTCGATGAAGTGGCGCACGGTGTAAGTCTTGCCGGTGGCCAGCACGAAGTCATCGGGCTTGTCGGCCTGCAGCATGAGCCACATGCCTTCCACATAGTCCTTGGCGTGGCCCCAATCGCGCTTGGCGTCGAGGTTGCCGAGGTAGAGGGTCTGTTGCAAGCCGAGCTTGATCTTGGCCACGGCGCGGGTGATCTTGCGCGTCACGAAGGTCTCGCCGCGCAAGGGGCTCTCGTGATTGAAGAGGATGCCATTGCAGGCGAAGATGCCGTAGCTCTCACGGTAGTTCTTGGTGATCCAGAAGCCATAGAGCTTGGCCACGCCATAGGGGCTCTTCGGGTAGAAGGGCGTCTCCTCGTTCTGGGCATGCGGCAAAACGCCGCCATACAATTCACTGGTGCTGGCCTGATAGAAGCGCGTCTTCTTCTCCATGCCAAGGATGCGGATGGCCTCCAGGAAGCGCAAGGTTCCGATGCCGTCGGCGTTGGCTGTGTACTCGGGCATCTCGAAGCTCACGGCCACGTGGCTCATGGCGGCGAGGTTGTAGATCTCATCCGGCTGGATCTCCTTCACGAGCCGTAGGCAATTGACGCTGTCAGTGAGGTCGCCGTAATGGAGGTGAAAGGGGCGGCCCTTCTCGTGCATGTCGTGGTAGAGGTGGTCGATCCGATCCGTGTTGAACAAAGAGCTGCGACGCTTCACGCCGTGAACCTCGTAACCCTTGTTCAGCAGCAATTCACTGAGGTAGGCGCCATCTTGGCCGGTAACGCCGGTGATCAGTGCCACCTTGGGCTTGCCGTTCTTCTTCGAGGATCCGTTCTTCTTGGACATGTTTCGCGCGCCGCTGCCCGCAGCGCTGTTTAGGTTTCAGTTTACGATGAACCAGTTGTTCACCAGCGAGGCCTTGTTGTAGCGCATGGGTGCGCCGGTGGTGATGTCGATGAGCTGCTTCCCGGCTTCATTGGCGATGGCATGGCCCGCGGCGGTATCCCATTCCATGGTGGGCGCATAGCGCGGGTAGGCATCGGCGGCGCCTTCGGCCACCAAGCAGATCTTCAGCGCGCTGCCCAGGCTGGTGAGGGCCACGGCGCCATGCTCCTGTTCCATGCGAGCGATATAGGCCTCGGTCTCCGGGCTGGGATGCGATCGGCTGGCCACGATGGTGAATGCGCTGCGCGGGTGGTGCACGGGGAGGCGTTCGGCGGACAAGGCGCGTTCATACGCTCCACCTTGGGCATGGGTTGCCGCCGACTGGCGGTACGCACCGCCGCCCAGCCAAGAGAAGTAAAGGATATCCTTAACAGGTACGTAGAGCACACCGGCAATAGGCATGGCGGATCCAAGCGCACCTGCAGGTTGGCCATCACGTTCCATCAAGGCGATGTTCACTGTGAACTCGCCGTTGCGTTTGATGAACTCCTTGGTGCCATCGAGCGGATCGACCAGCCAGTAGCGATCCCAGCCCTGCCGCTCTGCCAAGACAGATTCCTTCCCTTCTTCGCTGAGCACCGGGAGACCGGTCATTGCCAATGAGGAAACGATGGCGGCATGCGCCCTTTTGTCCGCCTCGGTCAGCGGGCTCTTGTCGGCTTTTTGCTCGGAGCCGAATTCAGTGCCGTACACATCCAGGATCTCTCGCCCGGCGGCGAAGGCTGCGTTGATTGCTGCATTCACCAACGGGAGTAACTCGTGCTGCATGCCGGCAAATTTATCCGCGCGCAAACCCGAGATCCCGAGGATGCCTAGCCCTCAAATCCTGCACAAGGAGCCGGCCGCCCCTTATTTGCCCATGATCTTGAACATGCCCGTGCCGCATTTCGGGCACACGCCTTTCATGGCCTTCCGGCCATTGGCCATGGTCACTTCCTTGGCATCCTTGATGTCGCGCTTGTCCTTGCACTTCACACAGTAACCTTGTACAGCTGGCATGTCTTCGGGTTTTAGTGGTTTACGTGTGGGCAAGGTACCCGGCCCAGTAGCTTGACCGGGTCACGTCACGGGCAGGTTATCAACAGGCCATCAACGATTCGGTTAGCACAGTCGGCTTCCATTGGGCACCGGTTGCTCCGGTCGAGCCAGAATAATGGCGCCATCGGCATCCGGTAAACCGGTCACCAAGCATTCGCTGATCACTTTGCCGATCTGCTTCGGCGGGAAGTTGAGCACAGCGATCACCTGCCTTCCGATCAGTGCCTCTTTGGAGTATCGCTCTGTGATGCGTGCACTGCTGCGCCGGTGGCCGAAGGGGCCGAAATCGATGGTGAGCACATAGGCAGGGACATGCGCCGCCGGCAATTCCTCCGCAGCGAGCACCGTGCCTGCACAGAGCAGGACCCGCTCGAAATCGTTCCAGATGATGTTGTTCATGGCGCCCGAAGATGGCTTCGGCGATTGACCCGCCGATTTCGGAATGCGCGGCTACATTTACCCGCCCATGCGCCGCACTGCACTCCTGATTCTCGTGGCCATTGCCCTGGTCGCCTTTCCATCGGGTGATCTGCTCGCCCAAGGCTGCGCCATGTGCAAGGCCGTGGCTCAAGGCGGCAATGGTGTGTTCGGGGGCGAGCAAGCCATTGGCAAGGGCCTGAATCGGGGCATCCTCTACCTGATGGCCATGCCTTATGTGCTCCTGCTCCTCTTCTTCCGGAAGAAGATCGTAGGCTTCATCAAGGAATTCGCTTCAGCCCAAGGCTGATTACTTCCCTTCCCCGAACGGTTAGGCCGGGAAGGGCAGGGGAGTAAGTACTCCCAACCTCGCCAAGTTCTTACCCGGCGAAGTGCTGGAAGAACCGCGGGATGGTTCGGATGCCCTGGAAGTAGTTGAACACGCCGTACTTTTCGTTCGGGCTGTGGATGTTATCCGAGTCGAGCCCGAATCCGAAGAGCACGGTCTTCAATCCAAGTTCCTGTTCGAAGAGCGCCACGATGGGGATGGAGCCACCGCCGCGTGTAGGGATGGGCTTCTTCCCGAAAGTCTCTTCCATGGCCTTGCTGGCAGCGAGGTAAGCCGGGCTGTCGATGGGTGTCACCGCCGCTTCGCCACCGTGGTGCGGGCGCACCACCACTTTCACGCCGGGAGGCGCGATTTTCTCGAAGTGGTCCTTGAAGAGCTTGGTGATGGCATCGCTCTTCTGGTTGGGCACGAGGCGCATGCTCAGCTTGGCGAAAGCCTTAGAAGGGAGCACCGTCTTTGCGCCCTCCCCGATGTAGCCTCCCCAGATGCCGTTCACATCGAGGGTGGGACGGATGCTGCTGCGCTCTTCGCTGGTGTAGCCCTTCTCCCCGCGCACAGCATCGATGCCGAGGTCCTTCTTGTATTCCTCTTCATTGAATGGAGCTTCGGCAAGGGCCTTGCGTTCGGTGGCGCTGAGTTCGACCACGGCATCGTAGAATCCCGGGATGGTCACTCGGCGATCGGCATCATGCATGCTCGCGATCATCTCGCACAGGGCGTTGATAGGATTGGCCACCGCGCCGCCATACACTCCGCTATGCAGGTCGCGGTTCGGGCCGGTTACTTCCACTTCAACATAGCTCAGGCCGCGCAGCCCGGTGTTGATGCTTGGGCAATCATTCGCGATCATGGCTGTGTCGCTGATCAGAACCACGTCGGCCTTCAGCCGATCCTTGTTCTGCGAAACGAAGATGCCCAGGTTGTCGCTGCCCACTTCCTCCTCGCCCTCAATCATCACCTTCACGTTGCAAGGGAGGCCGTTGGTCTTCATCATGGCCTCGATGGCCTTCACATGCATGTAGAACTGGCCCTTGTCGTCGGCGCTGCCGCGGGCGTAGATGAGGCCGTCCTTGATCACCGGGTCGAATGGGCCGTTGTGCCAGAGATCGAGCGGGTCGGGCGGCTGCACGTCGTAGTGGCCGTAGACCAGCACCGTAGGCTTGGCGGGGTCGATGATCTTCTCACCATATACGATGGGGTGGCCCTTGGTGGGGCAGACCTCCACCTTGTCCATGCCGGCCTCTTGCATCCGCTGCTTCACGGCTTCGGCGCAGCGGGCCACATCGGCCTTATAGGCGGGGTCGGCGCTCACGCTGGGAATGCGCAGAAGGTCGAGCAACTCGTTGAGGAAGCGGTCTTTATGGCTCTCGATGTAGGCGTCGATGGGATGCACGGTAGAGGGTGTTTGGTGGCCGCCGAAGATAGGTGCGGGCTGTTGGGCAACCTTCCTTACGGCGCTTTGGTCATGGAATGGTCCGGAAGCCCTACTTTTCCAACGCCTCGGCACCCCTACCTATGAAGGCACCACTACTTACGATCGCCGCCCTTTCGATGGGCATTTCACTGAATGCCCAACTGGTTGTTAATAGCACGCAGACACCAGCCCAATTGGTGAACGACGTGCTTCTAGGCAATGGCGTGCAGGCGTTCAACGTCCGCTACAATGGTGTCCTGGACCCTGCAGCGAACGTGATCGGCAGTGGGTCGTTCACCACGAGCAATAGCAATCTCGGGTTGTCCGCCGGATTGATCCTGTCCTCTGGTCAGGCTACCGCTGTGGCTGGGCCGCAGTCAGGTTTCAGCGGTAATGCGAACGGCACTGGGAGCGACCCGGACCTGGTGAGCATCTCCGGTGGCACAATCAACGACCGGGCTGTCCTGGAATTCGACTTCATCCCGACGGGTGACACGCTGAAGTTCCGCTTCGTCTTCGCATCGGAGGAGTATCCGGAGTACGTTGGTTCGTTCACCGATGCGATCGGTTTCTTCCTGAGCGGCCCTGGGATCGCTGGGCCGTACAGCGGTGGTTCCGCCAACATCGCCCTCATTCCCGGCACCACTGTGCCGGTGACGATCAACAACGTGAATAATGGGTTGAACAACAACCCGACGAATGCCGGATGCCCTGCACAGAATGCCAGTTTCTATGTGGACAACACGGGCGGCACCACCGTTGTATTCGATGGCATGACCGTGGTGATGCAAGCCACGGCGCTGGTACAGTGTGGTCAGACTTATCACATCAAGCTAGGCATCGGTGATGCGCTGGACAGCACCTTCGATAGCGCGGTATTCCTTGAAGCCGGCAGTTTCGTGAGCACAGGGCAAGTGCTTCCCACCTTGTCGCAAAGCACCGGTATCATCGGCACTACCATGCTCGAGGGATGCAACCCGGTGGAATTGGTCTTCACCCGCCTCGGCGACACCTCAGAGGTGGATACCGTGGACATCATGATAGGTGGCACCGCTACCCCAGGGGTCGATTACACCTATGTTTTCCCTTCGCAGCTGATCTTCCCCGAGAATGTGGAAGCCCTGAGCATCATCTTCGACGTGCCTATCGATCCGGACGGCCCTGAGACCATCGTGATCACTATCGAGCAGCTGGTGGCTTGTGCGGGTTTGGTGCTTCAGACCAATTTCACATTCAACATCGATAGCCCGCCTCCGCTTGTTGTGACCGGGGCAAACATCCCGAGCATCTGCGGGCAGAACAACCTTTTGATACCGTCGGTATCCGGCGGAATGGGCCAGTACACCTATGATTGGAGCACTGGCGAGACCACTGCTACGATCAACGCGTCCCCTGCCGTAACCACGGTTTTCACGGTCACCGTCTCTGATATCTGCAACATCGAGCCCGTCTCAGCCGACTTCACCGTCACATTGCCCATTTATCCCCCGCTGGACCTCGTGGTGTGGCCCGACACATTGATTGACTGCTTGGGGAATGGCGATATCTCTGTGCTGAGCGTCACTGGCGGTGATGGCGTATTCAGCTATCAGTGGAGCTTAGCCGGTGTTCCTTTAGGCAATTCACCAGTGCTGAACGTTCCCTCTTCGACGCCGCCGGTCTATTACACCGTTACGGTGAGCGAGGGCTGCGGCACCAGCATTTCCGACAGCGTGCAAGTGGGCACGGTGCCATTGCCGGACATTGAGATCACCACCGATGGAGACCAGAGCGTGATTTGCGCAGGTGATAGCACCACGCTCACCATTACGGGCATCACAGGTGGGAACGGAGTGTATGATTGGACCTGGACCGACCCGAACGGTTCAGTCATAGGCACGGGCTGGACCATAACGGTTCCTGTCTTCACCACCACGCCATACATCGTTACCGCCAATGATCAATGCGGCTACACCGGTGTGACCTCGGTGAATGGCGTTATGCCGATTTATGACCCCTTCGTGCTTACCATGGTCCCGGATCATGTCCTGTGCGCTGGCGACAGCACCATGATCCATGCCTTGGTGAATGGAGGCAGCGGTTATTACCATATCCTTTGGTCCGGTGAAGACAGCCTCACCGACCCGCTCTACTGGGTGAGCCCGAATGAGTTCACTGAGTACCAAGTGATGGTGCGCGACCAGTGCGGCGAAGTGCGTTTCGGCAAGACTGAAGTGGACGTAGAGCACGTGTCCGTTGACATCGTTGAAGTGAATGAGGGCCAAGACGACTGGTACCTTCTGGCAGCGACATTGCCTTATGCGCGCACCTGGATCTGGGATATGGGCGATGGCACCCGCTACCGCAGCGATGAGGTGCGACACAGCTACCTCGACCTCGAAGAGCACTGGGTGAACTTGAAGATTGTGACGCCCAATGGCTGCCACGGCGAGGATTCACTGCTGCTGAAGCCACCTGCGCACATCTACTTCCCCAACGCTTTCAGCCCTGATGGCGACGGTTGGAATGAGTTCTTCGGTCCCAATGGTCACTACATTGAAAGTTTCGAGATGCAGATCTTCAACCGCTGGGGCGAGCTCATTTACACGACGTCTGATATCCTTGCACCTTGGGATGGCACCTACGGCGGATCACCGGCACCTACGGGCGTGTACGTTTACAAGTACCGCGCGGAGGGGCATTACTTCCCGCCGGTTGACGGCATGGGGCATTTGACCTTGTTGCGTGGAAGCCAGAATTGAACAACAACCGAACGTGATGAAGCGAATTTTCTCGATAGGCCTCATGCTGCTGGGCAGCGGCATTGGGCACGCACAACTTGTGGTGGACGATCAGCTCACCCCGACCCAGCTCGTGCAGGATGTATTGCTGGGCACCGGCGTGGTGGTGAGCAACATCAGCTACAATGGCGTGCTCTCACCGGCTGCGGCGCAAGCCGGAAGCGCGAGTTTCACGGAGTCGGGCACCAATTTGGGCCTACCTGCCGGTGTACTGCTCACGAGCGGCGTCACGCAAGGGGTGGCAGGGGCCGCTTCCTTCTTCGCGAGCGGGACCAACAGTACGGGAAGCGATCCTGATCTGGCGCTTCTCGCGAACCAGACCATCAATGACCGCGCAGTGCTCGAATTCGATTTCGTTCCCGAGGGCGATACCGTGAAGTTCCGATACGTCTTCGGCTCGGAGGAGTACCCCGAGTACGTGTGCACCACCTTCAACGATGCCTTCGGTTTCTTCCTCAGCGGCCCGGGCATAGCCGGACCCTACCAGAACAGCGCCATCAACATCGCGTTGGTACCGAACTCCTCCATCCCAATCGCCATCAATACCGTGAACCCTGGCGTGCCGGGCACCTCGGGCGGACAGGCCGCCACCTGCGCTGCCGCCGACCCCAATTGGACGAATAACAGCGTATACTATGTGAACAATGGCGCTGGCACCAGCATCTGCTACGATGGCTTCACCGTGGTGCTCACCGCGCGCTGGCCCGTGCAATGCGGTCAGACCTATCACATCAAAATGGCCATTGGTGACGGATCGGACAGCGCCTTCGACAGCGGTGTGTTCCTTGAGGCCGGCAGCTTCACCAGCACGCCTTTCGTACCCACCCTGTCACCTGGCCCTGGCATCATCGGTACCAACACGATCGTGGAGAGCTGCTACCCGGTCACGATCAACTTCGCTCAGACCGGGGCCGGTACCGATACCAGCGTGGTGTATATCGTCACAGGCGGCACGGCAACCGGTGGGGTCGATTACGTGCCTGCCTTCCCCGATTCGCTCGTGTTCTACCCGGGCGATTCCTTGCAGACCTTTACGTTCAACTGCCCCATTGATGTGGATGGAGACGAGACCATCATCCTCACCTTGATCAGTCCGAGCCCTTGCGCGGGCATCACCATCACGAACGAGTTCATCTTCACCATCATTCAACCACCGCAATTGGTCATCGTGGGAGGTCTCGCGCAGATACCCTGTGGAGGCTCTGCGACGCTCACCCCGACATTCTCGGGTGGTTACCCGCCTTACGCGATTTCCTGGTCGAATGGCCAGACGGGCAACAGCATCACAGTGAGCCCGAACAACAGTGCCGTTTACACGGCAACTGTCACGGATGATTGCGGCACCACGGCCATCGCGCAGTTCTTCGTTGAATTGGATCCGTTGCCGCCGCTGAATATGGCCCTGGTGGGCCCAGGTACCGTCATGGAGTCCTGCGACAATACCGGCGTCAATTTCATCCGCCCCCAAGGCGTGCCTGGAGATGTGCCCATCACCATCACGTTCAGTGGAGCAGCCAGCAATGGAAGCGATTTCGTGTGGAACAGCTCCTTGGTCATCCCAGACGGCGTGCTGAACACGATTGTGCCCTTCAACCCGATTGAGGATAACATCCCTGATGACGGCGAGACGGTGACGATCACAGGCACCTACACCGATAGCTGTGGCCGCACCACTTCGGCGAGTGTGACGATCACCATCATCGACGCGCCGTTGATCTTCGTGACCACGGAGGATTTCACGGTGGAATGCCTGCCCGATAGCATGCTCATCACGGCCCTTGCCACGGGCGGCGTCGGCTCCCTGAGCTACTCCTGGTCCAATGGCACCGATGGTCCATCGACCTATGTCAGCATGAATGAGTTCGCCAATTACACCGTGACGGTGACAGACGGCTGCGGAAGGTCCGTGCAGGATGTGGTCACCATTTCTTTGATCTGTGACGTGATCGTACCCAACGTGTTCTCGCCCAACGGCGATGGATACAACGACCGTTTCGTGATCGATGGGATCACTTACACAAGCAACACGGTGCGCATCTACAACCGCTGGGGCCAGCTGGTCTATGAGGCAAGCAACTACCAGAATCAATGGGATGGTGATGAACTCCCGGATGGCACCTACTTCTATGAGGTGATCCTCTCCAATAAGAAGGATGAGCCCTACACGGGGCACCTGACGATCCTGCGCAACGGCTGGCGCTGAGTGCTTATCTATCGATCAGCGAAGAGCCCGTCATCTCGACGGGCTTTTCCATTCCCATCAAATCGAGGAGGGTAGGGGCCACATCGGCCAGGATCCCATCGCGCAGGCGCAAGGGTCCATCGGCAATCGCGATCACCGGCACCGGGTTCGTGGTGTGCGCGGTGTTGGGCGAGCCATCGGCGTTCAAAGCCTTGTCGGCATTGCCGTGGTCGGCGATGATCAGCACTTGGTAGCCCGATCCACGCGCAGCTTCGGCTACTTGCCGTGCGCACCCATCGGTGGTCTCTACGGCTTGCACGATGGCATCGAATACTCCCGTGTGGCCTACCATGTCAGGATTAGCGAAGTTGAGCACCACGAGGTCCGGGGAGCCGATTCGCAGCTCGGGCAAGATGGCATCGACGATGGCCTGGGCGCTCATGGTGGGTTGGAGGTCGTACGTGGCCACTTTGGGTGAAGGCAGCATCAGGCGGCGCTCACCCGGGAACGGTGCTTCGCGGCCACCGCTGAAGAAAAAGGTGACGTGCGGGTACTTCTCCGTTTCAGCGATACGGATCTGCTGACGGCCTGCGAGGCTCACGGCTTCGCCCAAGGTCATGCGGAGATCGTCTTTGCGGAAGAGCGGATGCACATTCCGGTAGGTCGCGTCATACTCCGTCATCGTGGAGTAATGGAGCCGCAAGGGGACCATGTCCTGCTCGGGATAGGCCTGCTGGGTGAGCGCCTGCGTGATCTCGCGGCAGCGGTCCGTGCGGAAGTTGAAGCAGATGACGGCGTCGCCTTCAGCGATCATGGCCAATGGTCGACCGTGTTCATCGACGATGGCGTGCGGTTTCATGAATTCATCCGTGATTCCTTCGGCGTAGCTGCGGTCGAAGGCCTCCAAGGGCGTGTGCACGGGAGTGCCGGTGCCATGCACGAGGAGGTCGTAGGCCACTTTCACGCGCTCCCATCGCTTATCGCGGTCCATCGCATAGTACCTCCCGATCAGGCTGGCCACGCGAGCGCCGGTTCCGTCGATTCCTTGCAGGAAGCGCTCCATGCAAGGACGGCCGCTATGCGGATCGGTATCCCGCCCATCAGTGAATGCATGCACCAGTGTCTCTTTTACGCCGGAGGCTTGAGCAAGCCGACAGATCGCTTCGGCGTGCGTTCGCATGCTGTGAACCCCACCATCAGAAAGCAGGCCCATCAGGTGAAGGCGGCGGCCGGGCTTGCGGGCCTGGTCAAATGCAGCCTGGAGCGAGGGGTTGTAGCCAAGGCTGCCGTCAGCGATGGCCAGGTCGATCCGCACAAGGTCCTGATGCACCACGCGCCCGGCGCCGATGTTGAGATGCCCAACCTCGCTGTTGCCCATCTGGCCCGCAGGCAAACCCACATGAAGTCCATCGGTGCGCAACGTGGCGTGCGGAGCGCTTGCCATCAAAGAATCATAGAATGGCGTGCGCGCCTTGGCAATCGCATCGCTTCCATCGCCAGAGCCGATGCCCCAGCCATCGAGGATGATGAGCACGGCTTTCTTCGACATCACGTGGTTTTCGGGAAAGTGGCCACGAAAGTAGCCCCGTGCGGGTCGGTGTCCCCCAATTCGATGCGTCCGCCGTGGCGCTGAACGAGGCGCTGCACGACGAAGAGCCCCAGCCCGGTGCCTCGATGATTGCGGGTAGCCTCATCACCCAGCCGGTAGAAGCGCTCGAAGACCTTGCTGCGCTCGGCCAGCGGAATGCCGGGGCCATGGTCAATCACGCGCAAGCGCCAAGCTGTTTCCGTGTCACTGACCATCACCTCGATGGTGGTGCCCCCCGGGGCGTACTTCATGGCATTCTCTATCAGGTTCTCGGCTATACTCCTGAGTGCCTGCGGATCAGCATTCACCTGCAAGACAGCTGGCGCGTCCAATAGCCATTCGTGCGCTGAGCCATCGCGCTGTTGCGCACGCCACACCACGCCGCGCACCACTTCAGCGGCATTCACAGGCTCTTTGAGCAAGGGAATCTGGACAGTTCCTTCAGCAGTGGCAGCAAGGACTTTGTCGGTCAGCGCCGTGAGTCGATCAGCCTCCTCGATGGCCAACGCCTGGAGTGCGCGTGCATCGGATGGGCTCAACCCCGGCCGGGAGAGTGTCTGCATCTGCAGTTTCATCGAAGCGATCGGGGTGCGTAGCTCATGGGTGATGGCAAGCAGGAAATTGCGCTGCATGGCCGCCAATCGCAGGTCGCGGCGAATAGCCAGGAATGCGATGACGAGCACGACACCAAGGATCATCAGCGCGACGCTTGCTTCACCCAGCACCATGAGCCTGCGTGCTTGGTGGCCTAGTTCCTGCCCCGATAAGCGTGCGATCTCCTCTTCGCGCCGCAGCAAGAGGAGAGCCCACCAGCCGAATTGCGCGATGATGTAGGCCATGGCAGCGCCCAAAAGCCATAACGAGCGGTTCGCCGATCGTGCCATGGCTGCGAAGGTACCCGAAGGTGATCCGAACCGGGGGGGGGTACCTAGAGCAGCATTACCCACATGTGGGCAATATGATAGCAGCGCTTGAAGTCCACGTAAAGGCCATGCGGCGCTGTTTCTATATTGCCCGCTCATCCCATGGACTCCAGCGGTGCGAGGGCGTATATCCTGGAGCAGTTGCGAACGCGGCTGCCCATTGAACGATCCTATCATAGTCTGGAGCACACCTTGGACGTGTACGCAAGTGCCATCAGCATCGCGGAGCAAGAAGGTGTCGATGGGGAAGGGCTGGTGATCTTGAAGATCGCCGCGCTTTATCATGATGCTGGTTTCCTGACGCAGGACACGGACCATGAAGAAGCTGGTTGCCGAATAGTGAAAGAAGTCCTGCCAGGCTTCGGCTTCAACGAGCGGCAGATTGAGCTGATCTGCGATATGATCATGTCCACGCGCATCCCGCAGAGCCCCCGGAACAAGCTGGCGCGCATTCTTTGCGATGCCGACCTTGACTACCTCGGCCGGCCCGATTTCCAGCGGATCGGGGCCACGTTATTCAAAGAGATGCAAACCTATGGCGTGCTCAGCACCGAGCGGGAATGGAATCAGTTGCAGGTGCGCTTCATCGAACGGCACACGTACTTCACGCAGACCAACAAGCAGCTGCGTGAACCCTTGAAGCAGGCGCATCTGGCTGAAGTGCGGGCCTGGCTCCACCAGAACCCGTGATTGCCGAAAAAAGAGACCCTGGCGTAGCCAGGGTCTCCGGTGGTGCCTCCCAGAATCGAACTGGGGACACATGGATTTTCAATCCATTGCTCTACCAGCTGAGCTAAGGCACCGTTTCCTTTGCGCCGCTCAGCATCTGCGCGAAAGGCGGGCAAAGATAACCAAGCTCTTCAACTGCGCCACCAATGGCCGACCTCATCCTGGATATCGGCAACTCGCGAACCAAGGCGGCGCTCTTCGAAGGCGACCGATTGCTGGGTTTGACCGCGTTGGCAAGTGACGATGCATCGGGCTTGGAGCGCTTTCTGGGTGCGCTTGAAGTGGTGCATGTGGCGATCGGTTCCGTTGCAGGCGACAGCAGCCAATTGTTGGGCCGCCTCAACGGCCGCCATCCCCGGGTCATTCAACTGACGGCGGCGAGCCCAGCACCGAACCCTTCGGCCTATGGCACCACCGCTACCCTCGGTGTTGATCGTTGGGCCAATGCTGTTGCGGCTTCAGCCGTGTTCCCGAAACGTGCAGCCCTTGCCGTTGATCTAGGCACCTGCATCACCTATGACCTGGTGGCTCCCGATGGCACCTACCTCGGCGGGGCCATAACTCCGGGCTCACGGATGCGGGCCAGCGCCATGCATGCCTATAGCGCCCGCTTGCCCTTGGTTGAATTAAACCATCTCGCACCGGCCTTTGGCGATTCCACCGAAACAAGCCTTCAGGCTGGAGTTGCGCATGGGGTCCTCGCGGAATTGGAGCATTTCATTACCGCCGCCCGGTCATTGCATCCCGATGCAGGCGTGGTGCTAACGGGCGGCGATGCGCTGCCACACGCCCGGGCCTTGAAAAGCGGCATCTTTGCGCACCCTTTCCTGACCCTTGAAGGACTACGCATCATACTTCATCATGGCCTTGGCATTGAGCATGCCGGGATTCGCTCTGGCACAGGGCCAGCAGGGTAGCGGCTCGCCCTATTCAGCTCATGCGCTCGGTGATCTCACCGGAACAGGCCAAGTGACCTTGGCGGGCCTGGGCGGCTTGGCCGTCACCGTGGCCGACCCCTTCAGCGTTGCTCGCGCCAATCCGGCCACTTACTCCTTGCTTCACCATACCTCATATGAGATGGGTGCCACCATCCGTTGGACGCGCATGACCATTGGGGATGAAAGCGGACGAGGGCGCAGCACCAGGCTGCTCGGTTTCTCGCTCGGCGTGCCTTTCGCGAAGGGCCGTTGGGGCATGGCCTTGGGCCTGCAGCCCTTCAGCACGGTGGCCTACAAGTTCGAGGATCGGCAACAAGTTGATGGGGGCACCTTGCACAACGAGTACACTGGATCGGGCGGTGTGAACCGCGCCTACATCGGTTTCGGGCGCGCCCTTTGGCAACGGCGCGATAGCACGGGCCTCCGTTCAAAGCTGAGCGCAGGAGCCAACTTCGAATTCCTCTTCGGAACGGTGGACGCTACCCGTAAGGCCTATTACCCGCTCGGTTCGGGTTACTACCACAGCAGCGTGGTCTCATCGCTCGTACTGCGCGCCCCAACCGGCACGCTTGGGCTCATGCAAAGCGGGCAGCTTGTGACCATGGCCGGTGCAGAGAAGCGACTCAAGGAGCGGCTTGCGCACCTTGCGGCCAAGGACAAACGTGACGAGATGGATTGGCTCAATGCCGGCCGGGACCTTGCCGAGCGCAAGCCCAAGAAGGCGCCGAAGCTGCGACGAGAGGCCCTTCGATGGCGCGCGGGCGTCGGAGTGGACCTGCCGGCCTGGTTCACTGCACAGCATAGCAGTTTGGCCACGTCGTTCCGGCTCTCGGGCACGGTGGAGAACCCGATCGACACCGCCCAACGGATTGATGGCGCTTTCGGTACCCTGAGTCTGCCGTTCGGGCTCGCCGCTGGATTCGGCATCGAGAATAGCCGATGGGCCTTGGCCGCTGAACTGCACCATCGCGACTGGTCAGCGTTGCGCTCTGATGTGGAGGGCTATGCGCTGCGTACGGATTTGGTCGCCGCTACCACCTATGCAATCGGCGCATCCTTCCGTCCAGCAGGCCAACAGGGCGGCAGCTTCCTGAAGCGCACCACCTACCGTGCCGGCGCGCGCTACACGCAAGACCCCATCGCCCTGCGAGATCAGGCCATTTCGCAGTTCGGCATGTCCTTTGGCTGCTCCTTGCCCATTGCAGGAGCAAGCACGCGAAGCCGGATCAACCTGGCCGTTGAGCACGGACAGCGCGGCACCACCGCCGAGGGGCTCCTGAGCGAACGGTACACCAACCTCCACATCGGAATCACCATCACCCCAGACTTGCGGGAACAATGGTTCAAGAAACGACGGATCGACTGATGAAAAACCTGACGAAAACCATTCTGCTCAGCGCCGCGATCGGTGCGAGCGCCAACTTGTTCGCCCAAGGGAAATACGGCGCAACGCCGGCCGATAGTGCGGAGTGCGTGAAGAACATCTCGCTCTTCCAGGAGTCGGTCAAACAAGGCAGTTATGCCGATGCTTACGGTCCCTACCGTAAGCTCATCGCCGTGTGCCCGGCCTACAGCAAGAGCCTGTACCAGAACGGAGGCAAGGTGCTCGGGGACTTCATCACCAAGGAAAAAGATGCCACACGAAAGGCGCGCTTGATCGACTCGCTGCTGCTCAACTACGACTGGCGCATCACGCACTTCGGCGAGAAGGCTTTTGTACTGGGCCGCAAAGGGGTCGATCTGCAGTTCTATCGCCCAAAGGATTGCAAGGCCGCCCACGACATCCTGAAGGAATCCATCGAACTGGGCGGGGCACGCAGCGAACCCGCCACTATCAGCGCTTACTACACCGCGCTGAACTGCCTCTACGGTGAAGGCGCTGTGACCAAGGAGCAGATGCTTTCTGAGTACGTGCGTCTTTCCGCGCTGATTGAGCAGAACCTCGCTGACCCGAACTTGAAAGAGACCGACCGCGAGCTCTGGATCAAGTCGCGCGACAACGTGAACGGCAATTTCTTCCGCATCGCCGAGTGTAAGGACATCGGCAGTATCGCAGATAAGCTGGTGCAGGAGAAGCCTGATGACCTGGAATTGAAAGTACGCCTGCTGAAGGTGCTCAACGCGAAGGATTGCACCGAGGAGAAGATTTATCTGAAACTCGCCACGGACGTGCACAAGGCGAATCCAACGAGTGAGAGCGCGTACAGCCTGGGTCAGAGCTATGTGAGGGCTGGTAACTTGAGCGAGGCCAGCGGATACATGATGCAAGCCGTGGAACTCTGTACCGGCTGCAGCGACCGCGTGAAGTACCTGCTGAAGGCCGGCCAGGTGGCCAGCGCATTGGGCAATCATAGCAAGGCGCGGAGCTACGCCAACCAAGTGCTGCAGATCGAGCCGAAGAACGGTGAGGCGCTGATCCTGATCGGCAATGCCATCGCTGCGCAGGCAGGCGGTTGCGAAGTGCCCGATAGCTGGGGCGCCTATTGGCTGGCCTACGATTACTACCAGCGTGCGCGCAGCCTCGATCCCAGCGTATCGGACAAGGCCAGTGAGCGCATGGGCAGCTGCAACGCCCGATTCCCCACCAAGGAAGAGCTCTTCTTCCGCAACATGAAGGAGGGCGACAGCTTCCAGGTGGGCTGCGGCGGCCTCAACGAGAGCACTACGGTGCGCGTCAAGAAGTAGCGTGGGACTCGCTCGTCGAGCACGGATCATCGGCATGCCTGCCCTGCTCGGGGCGGGCATGCTGCTTTCATGCAAGAACGATCTCGATCAAGTAGCCGCGATCGAGCTGCCCGCCGCCGTGCCCGACCGCGTGACCGAGCAAGCTGAATATCTCTACACCGACTCCGGCGTTGTGCGAAATCGGCTGCGTGCTGGCCGCATCAGCGAATGGGGCGAGCCGGACAAGCGCACCGAGCTCACCGATGGCCTGGAGCTGGTCTTCTTCGATCCATTCGGCAAGCAGACCAGCGTGCTCACGGCGCGCCGCGGGCTGATCGAGCCTGGCTTGCAACGCATGCAGGTCTTCGATGAAGTGGTGTTCGTGAACTTGAAGGGCGAGCGCTTGGAGACCGAGCAGCTCACCTGGCGGCAGGATAGCGCTCGCGTGCGCACCGACAAGGCCGTGCGCATCCAGCGTGGAATGGATGTGATCCATGGCCATGGCCTCGATGCCTCAGAGGACTTCAGCGCGTACACCATCCGGCGCGTCACGGGTGTGCTGCAACTGGGCGATACCTTGTCTGCCCAACCCTGAGCATGGCCGCGATCAACCGCATCACGCGCTTCATGGAGCACTTTTGGCTTGCGGTAGCCATCGGCACATTCATCGCAGCCGTTTGGGTGATGGTGGCCGAAGGCGTGGAGCAGGGACGGCAATGGCTCATCTATCCGGTGATCGCGCTGGCCATGTTCTTCTTCAGGCGCTTCACGCGCAAGCGCTTGGAGGCGATTGAACGGCACGAGGCTGAACGGAGAGGATGAGGCGCCCACGCCGTCCCGTCTATCTTCGCCCGGCCCGCTTTGAGCCCCTTCGACCTTTTCCTCATCATCGCTTCCGTGGCGCTCTCAGCACTGTGCTCGGGGCTGGAGATTGCCTTCGTATCGAGCAATAAGCTTTACATCGAGCTGGAGCGCAAGCGCGGCGCATGGTGGGCCAGGCTGGTGAGCTTCTTGCAGAAACGGCCCGCTCGCGTGATCGGGGCGCTACTTGTGGGCAACAACATTGCGCTGGTGGTCTACGGCGTGCTGGTAGCCGAGGCCTTGGAGCCTTGGCTCGCGACAATTGGCCTGAGCCCTTGGCTGGTGCTCGCTGTGCAAACGGCCTTGGCCACTTTGCTGATCCTGGTGGTGGCTGAGTTCCTGCCGAAAGCGCTCTTCGGGATCGACCCCAATCGCGCCCTCGCGCTCTTCGCCCTGCCCTTGGCCATGCTCTATGTGGTCCTGTGGCTCCCCATGATGCTCTTCACCGGAATGAGCGAATTGCTGCTCCGCCTCTTCCGTGTGCGCACGCGCCCCGGCCAGATCGCCTTCGGCCGCATCGACCTCGATGATTTCCTGCGGGAGATGTCCGGTGGTCCGGCCCGTGAGCAGCAGATCGACGCCGAAGTGGAGTACCTGCGGAACACGCTTGAGCTCAGCAACATCAAGGCCCGCGAGATCATGGTGCCTCGCGCACGCATCGAGGCCATCGATGCCGAGGATGGCCCCGCGCAGCTGCACCGCCGCTTCGTGGAGACCGGCCTGAGCAAATTACTCGTGTACAAGGACCGCATCGACAACGTGATCGGCTATGTGCACGGCTACGAGCTCTTCCGCCACCCGCGCAGCATCCGCGCCGTGATGCGCCCGGTGAACTTCATACCCGGCACCATGCCTGCCGATGAGGTGCTGCAGCTCTTCATCAAGCAGCGCAGCCATGTAGCCGTGGTGGTGGATGAGTACGGCGGCACCGCTGGCATGCTCACCATGGAGGATGTGGTGGAGACCATCGTGGGCGACATCGAGGACGAGCACGACACGCCGGAGGAAGTGGAAGAGCAGCTTGCCGATGGTGCTTACCTGCTGAGCGGCCGGCTCGATGTGGAGCGCATCCGTGAGCGCTTCGGCCTGGACCTGCCGTTGAGCGAGGAGTACGGCACGCTCGCCGGCTTCATCCTGCATCATACCGGCGATCTGCCCGAGCAAGGCCAGGTGATCGAGATCGCGCCTTTCCGCTTCACGATCGCGCAGGTGGCCCACGGCCGGATCGATCTGGTGCGATTGGAAACCGAAGCTGAGGCGTGAGCGCCTGCGCGCCTGCATATGGGTAGGCAAGGCCCGGAGGCAGCGGTCTATCTTGCCGCGCTTCCGCGCCACCATGTCATTCGATGTGAACAAATCCGTGATAGACCGCATCCGAGAAGGGCTGGAGCAAGGCCGTGCGCAATCGGTCGTCGATGACTTGAAGGAGTTGCACCCGGCAGACATCGCCGAGGTGCTCGACCAGCTGCGGATCGAAGAGGCCACCACCCTTTACGACGCGCTCGATGAAGAGCTCGCCGCTGAGGTGCTGCTCCAATTGCCCGAGGACAAGCGGGAGGCCATCCTGGAGACCTTCACCGGGAAGGAGATCGCCGAAGAGGTGATTGATCAGCTCGACAGTGACGATGCCGCCGACGTGATCGCCGATCTGCCGCAGGACGTGCAGGATGAGGTGATGGCGAACATCGAGGACGCGGAGCAGCGGGAAGAGATCGCCGAATTGCTCACCTATGATGAGCACAGCGCGGGCGGCCTCATGGCCAAGGAGCTCGTGCGCGTGAGCGTCGATGGCAGCATGCGCGATTGCGTGAAGGCGCTGCGCGCGCATGCTGACGAGATCGATAATGTTTATGTGATCTACGTGGTGGACCAGCACGAGCGCCTGATGGGCACCATCCCGCTGAAGCGGCTGCTCACCACCTCGCTTTTCCAAGCCGTGAAGGAGGTGTACGACCCCGACTTCATCAGCGTGAAGGCGGATGAGGAGGCTGAGGTGGCGGCCAAGCTGATGGAGAAGTACGATCTGGTGGTGCTGCCCGTTGTGGATGCGCGTGGACGCCTGCTCGGAAGGATCACCATTGATGACGTGGTGGATGTGATCCGCGAGGAGGAGACCGAGGATGTGCAGAAGATGGCGGGCATGGAAGCGCTCGAGGACTCCTACATGAGCAGTAGCTGGTGGGAGATCGTGAAGAAGCGCGTGGGCTGGCTCATCATCCTTTTCATCGGCGAGAGCTTCACGGCCACCGCCATGAGCTTCTTCGAGGACCAGATCGCCAAGGCCGTGGTGCTCGCGCTCTTCGTTCCGCTGATCATCTCCTCCGGCGGCAACACCGGATCGCAGGCCAGTACCCTCATCATCCGTGCGCTCGCCCTCGGCGATGTGACCATCCGTGAATGGTGGAGCGTGGTGAAGCGCGAATTCACCGTGGGCCTCACCCTGGGCACTGTGCTGGGCATCATCGGTTTCCTGCGCGTTGCGGTCTGGAGCCAGTTCGTGGATGTCTACGGCGAGCACTGGTTCGAGATCGGCCTCGCGGTCGGGCTCTCCTTGCTCGGCGTGGTGCTCTGGGGCAACCTCATCGGCTCGCTCTTCCCGCTCATTCTGAAGAAATTCGGCCGGGATCCCGCCGTTTCCTCCGCGCCCTTCGTGGCTACCGTGGTGGATGTGACCGGCCTGCTCATCTATTTCGGCATCGCCTCGTTGCTGTTGGCGGGCATCATGCTCTGATCCATGCGAATCGCCCTCATCGATACCGTGCATCCGCGCTTGAGCGAGCTCCTCACGCGCGCGGGGCATGAGGTGCTGGCCCTGCATCAGGTCGATGATGATGGCCTTCCGGATGCGTTGAAGGGCGCGCAAGGCATCGTGGTGCGAAGCCGCTCTCTCACGGCTGAGCTCTTGCAGCAGGTCGAAGGCTTGCGCTTCATCGGTCGTGTCGGAAGCGGCACGGAGAATATCGGCACGGAGTGGTGCCGCAAGAACCAAGTGAGGGTGCTGAACTCCCCCGAAGGCAACCGCGATGGCGTGGGCGAGGCCTGCGTGATGATGCTGCTCGCGCTGATGAAAGCCTTGGTACGCGCCAATGGCCAGGTGCACCACGGCCTTTGGCTGCGTGAAGAGAACCGCGGCACCGACTTGCGCGGCAAGACCGTGGGCATCATCGGCTACGGCAACATGGGCAGCGCCTTCGCCGATAAGCTGCGCGGCTTCGGGGTGAAGGTGCTGGCGCACGACAAGTACCGCAGCGGGTTCGAGCGGGCGGGCGTAACGGAATCCTCGCTGGAGCGATTGCTGCGCGAGAGCGATGTGATCAGCCTGCACCTGCCCCTCACCGAGGAGACGCGCCATTTCGCCGACCGTGACTTCTTCCTCCGCCTGGGCCGGCCCGTATGGTTCCTCAACACCTCGCGCGGCGCCGTGGTGCATACCGGAGCGCTGCTCGACGCCATCGATCATGGCCGTGTGATCGCCGCAGGGCTTGATGTGCTGGAATTCGAGCGGTCCGACCTCAGCGGCCTTGACCCCGCGATCGATTCAGGCAGCCAGCGCCGGCTCTTCGGGCACGAGCGCGTGCTGCTCACGCCGCACATCGCTGGCGTCACCCACGAAGGCAAGCTCAAGATGGCCGAGGTGCTCGCCGATAAGATCATCCACGCATTCCCCAATGGTCAGGGCTGAACACCTGCTGCGCGCGCTGCTCCCGCTCGCGCTCACCGCTTGCATGAATCCGCACCGCACCGATCCGCCAGAAGTGCACGGCCACCGCGGCTGCCGCGGATTGTTGCCGGAGAACACCATCCCTGCGTTCCTGCACGCCGCCGAGCTGGGCGTCGATTGGATCGAGCTCGATGTGGTGATCAGCGCGGACGGCCAGGTGATCGTGTCCCATGAGCCCTGGATGAGCCATGTGATCTGCACCGATGCCAATGGCAAAGCCATCGAACAGGAGCGCGAGCGCGACCAGAACATTTATCGGATGACCGCTGCCCAGATCCGTGCCTTCGATTGCGGAAGCCTTGAGCACCCGCGGTTCCCGGGTCAGGAGCAGCGCCGCGTGCACAAGCCCACCTTGCGCGAGGTGGTGGAGGCGATCGAGGAGACCGCGATGACGGGCGGCGGGCAGCCAGGCTACAATATCGAGGTCAAGAGCGCCCCGGCCCTTTATGGCTCGCATCAGCCCAAGCCCGTGCAGCTCGCGGCCATGGTGCATGCCACCATCGATTCACTCGGCATCACGGACCGCAGCATCATCCAATCGTTCGACCCCGCCGTGCTTATGGCCATGCACGCGATCGATCAGGATCTGGTGCTCGCCCTCTTGGTCGAGAACGATGATGGCCTCGAGATCAACCTGCAGCGGTTGAATTTCACGCCGGCCATTTACAGCCCGGAATTCAGCAAAGCCGATGGAAAGCTGCGCGTAGAGCTCCGCGACCGCGGGATCCAGCTCGTGGTGTGGACCGTGAACGAACCGGCCGACATCAAGCGCATGATCGCCCTGGGCGTGGACGGGATCATCAGCGATTACCCCGACAGGGTGCTGAATCTGATCGAGGAGCACCGCGAATGATGCCGGAGGGCCAATGGCCTGAGACCGGGAAGAGCATCGGTCCAGATGATAGTAATACTATTGAATTGAACATTTTAACGCTCATTCCTGTTATTGGGGCTATCGGGCCTACCAATTTCGCGGCCCAACCCGGAACGGACCATGGACCGATTGCTCCACATGGATGTGCAGGTGCGCGAGCGCGTTTACACCAAGGACCCTAGCAGCACCGAGCTAGGCCATCGCATTATCGGCACCGGCCTCCAGCTGATCGACGAGCTGGGCTTCGAGGCCTTTACCATGGCGAAGCTGGCCAAGTCCCTGGGCACGGCCGAAGCGAGCGTCTATCGCTACTTCGCCAACAAGCACCGGCTGCTGGTGTACCTGGTGGACTGGTATTGGGCTTGGCGCGAGATCAAGCTGGCCTTCGACACGGCCAACATCGCCAACAAACGAGAGCGGCTTGAGCGCGGGCTGCGCAGCGTCACCGGGCCCATCACCGAGCGCGGCCGCCATGAATACGTGGATCTCCAAGCGCTCTATCGCATCGCCATGAACGAGAGCGCCAAGGCCTGGTTCACCAAGGATGTGGAGCCGGGCGACAAGGACGGCCACTTCGGCAGCTTCGTGCGCTTGAGCCACCGCTTGCGCGACCTGATCCTGGAGGCCAAGCCCGGCCACCCGCACGCCCACGACCTGGCCGCGCTGGTGCTGGAAGGCACCGGCAGCCTGCGCTTCTTCCATGAGCAGCTGCCTGCGCTCTTCGGTAAGCAAGCCAAGGGCAAGGACAGCGTCGGCGAATTGCTCATCCACCTTGTATTCGCGTCCATCGACACCAAGAACAAATGAACCCCATCACGCCTTGGCAGCGCCTCGCCCGCTTGCTGCGCTTGGATAAGCGTGAGATCGGGCACATCTACCTCTATGCATTCGTGGGCGGCGCAATCGGACTGAGCCTGCCCTTGGGCATCCAGGCCATCATCAACCTGATCAGCGGCGGACAGGTCGCCACCAGCTGGGGCGTGCTCATCGCCTTCGTCACCATCGGCGTGGGCTTCACCGGCGTTCTGCAGATCATGCAGATGGCCTTGGCCGAGAACATCCAGCAACGGCTCTTCGCGCGCAGCGCACTGGAGTTCGCGTACCGTTTGCCGCGCATCCGCTACGATGCCGCGCAAGGGCGCTACCTGCCCGAACTGGTGAACCGCTTCTTCGATACCATGACGGTTCAGAAGAGCATGGCCAAGCTCCTGCTCGACATCCCGCTGGCCCTCCTGCAGATCGTTCTTTCGTTGATCCTGCTCGCGCTCTACCATCCCTTCTTCATCATCTTCGGCCTGCTGTTGCTCGTGCTGCTGGTGCTCATCTTCCGTTTCACCGGCCAGCGCGGCCTGTCCACCAGTTTGGAGGAGAGCGCCTACAAGTACAAGACCGCTTATTGGCTCGAAGAGCTTGCCCGAAGCCAGGACACGTTCAAGATGGTGGGGCGCACGCGGCTTCCGATCGACCGCGCCGACGAGCTCGTGGGCAGCTACGTGCGCGCACGGAAAGCGCACTTCAACGTGCTGGTGGGCCAGTACTCCGCGTTGGTGGCCTTCAAGGTCATCATCACCCTCGCGCTGCTCGCCCTCGGCGGTCTGCTGGTGATGAACGAGCAGATGAACCTGGGCCAGTTCGTGGCGGCGGAGATCGTGATCCTGGTGCTGCTCAACGCGGTGGAGAAGATCATCCTCAGCCTTGATCGCGTGTACGACCTGGTGACCGCGCTGGAGAAGATCGGGTCCGTCACCGACATCGCGCTGGAGCGCACTGGCGGCCTCACCGCTCTGGACCTTGACCCCGCTAAGGGCCTTGCTGTGCAGACCAAGGGCCTGGGTTTCCGGAGCGGCTGGAGCGAACGCCATGTGCTCGAGAACATCACCATGATGCTGGCGCCAGGTGAGAAAGCGTGCCTGAGCGGCGCGAACGGATCGGGCAAGACCACCCTGCTGCGGATCCTCGGCGGCGGCATCGCTCCCACCATGGGCAGCGTAACGCTCGACGGGCATGCCATCACGAGCCTGGACCTGGAGCATGTGCGTTCACTAATCGGAGATTGCCTCAGTGACGATGACGTGTTCACGGGAACCGTATTGGACAACATCACTGTGGGCCGCGAGTGGATCACCGAACCGGATGTGGTGGAGGCGTGCAGTGCCACCGGGCTCATGGAGCAGATTTCCCTGCTGCCCAATGGCCTGCTCACGCAGCTCGATCCGGAAGGCGCCCGGCTACCGAAAAGCCTGGTTAAGCGCATCGTGCTGGCGCGGGCCATCGCCGGCAAGCCGCGCATGATCCTGCTGGAGGACAGCTTACAGGACTGGGAGCAGAAGGAGCGCGAGGAGCTCTTGGGCTGGATCAGCGCGCCTGAGCGCCCGTGGACCCTTTTGGCTGTAAGCAACGATCCCTGGCTTCAGCAGCGCTGCCAGCGCTTGCTGCACCTGCGCGATGGACGAATCATCGAGAACGCCTGACGCCATGCTCGACCTCAGCCCGCACAACGCCGTGCCCTCGCTCGACCGAAGCACCTTCAGCTGCTTCCGCGTCATCGGCATCGCCAGCGCCAACCGATTCTTCGCGCGCTGGCTCATTGCTGCCTGCGCCGTGGTGCTCGTCGGACTCTTCCTCCCGTGGACGCAGAACATCCGCGCTCGCGGCACCGTCACCAGCCTCAGCCCCGACCAGCGGCCGCAGACCATTCACGCCATCATTCCAGGTCGATTGGAAGAATGGTTCGTGCAGGAAGGCCAGCTCGTGGAGAAGGGCGACACGATCCTGCGCCTCAGCGAGGTGAAGCCCGAGTACTTCGACCCGCTGCTGCTCGACCGCACGCAGGAGCAGATCACCGCGAAGGAGCTCACCGCCCGTAGCTACGATGAGAAAGTGCGCTCGCTCGATGCGCAGATCGATGCGCTCACCGGCGGCCTGCGCATCAAGCTCGAGCAGGCCCAGAACAAGATCCAGCAGGCCCGGCTGAAACTGCAGAGCGACAGCATCCGCGTGCAGGCGGCAGAGACCGAGATGCGCGTGGCCGACGAGCAGCTCGCGCGCGGCGACCAGCAATTCAAGGAGGGACTGCTCAGCAAGGTGGAGCTCGAGCGGCGGCAAGTGCAGCAGCAGCGCGCCAACGCCACGCTCATTGATGCGCGCAACAAGCTCCTGGACGCGCGCAACGAGTTGCTCAACGCGCAGCTGGAGGTGAATGGCATCCGAAACGATTACCGCGACAAGCTCAGCAAGGCCGAGAGCGAGAAGTTCGCGAGCATGAGCCAGATGTACACCACCGAAGCCGAGGTGAGCAAGATGCAGGTGGACCTCGCCAACTACACCGTGCGCGCGGGCAACTACTATGTCACCGCACCGCAGCGCGGATACATCACCCGTGCGGTCGTCACCGGCTTGGGCGAGACCGTGAAAGAGGGTGATCCGTTGGTGAGCGTGATGCCCGCGTCGTTCGACCTCGCCGTGGAGCTCTACGTGCGCCCCATGGACATGCCACTGATCACCAAGGGTCAAAAGGTGCGCTTCATGTTCGATGGCTGGCCCAGCATCGTCTTCAGCGGCTGGCCCAATTCGAGCTACGGCACCTTCGGCGGGCGCGTGGCGGCCATCGACAACTTCATCAGTCCCAATGGCAAGTACCGCATCCTGGTCTCTGCCGATCCGGAGGATGATCCGTGGCCGAACGCGCTGCGCGTGGGCGGAGGCGCAGTGGGCTTCGCGCTGATGAGCAATGTGCCCATCTGGTACGAGCTCTGGCGGCAGATCAACGGCTTCCCGCCCGACTTGTACGACGCCGCGCAGATGATGAACGGCATGCGTGCGGAAGAGCAAACAGGCAAGAAATGATGTGGTCGATTCGCGGTGAAGCCACGGGCATAAGACGGTTGCTGCACACGGCGATCGCGATGCTCGCCTGCGCGCTCGCCATCGCGCAGGTGCCGGCCACTCTCACGCGCGAGGCCTTCGTCCGCTTGGTGCTCGAGCATCATCCGATGGCGCGCCAAGCCGCGTTGCGCAACGAGATGGGCGAAGCGGCGGTGCGGAGCGCGCGCGGTGGATTCGACCCGGTGGCTTCGGCTTCGTACGACGCTAAGGACTTCGATGAGAAGAACTACTACAGCTTGATGCAGGCGGGGCTGAAGCTGCCCACTTGGTACGGCATCGACCTGCTCGCGGGTGTTGAGCAGGGCGAAGGCGAATTCCTCAATCCGCAGCTCACGACACCGAATGATGGCCTGTTGAAGGCAGGGGTGAAGGCGTCGCTCGGCCAAGGGCTTTTCATCGACGAGCGCCGCGCCGCCTTGCGGAAAGCGCAGGCGTATCAGCGCGCCACAGAAGGCGAGCGCCGTATGCTGCTCAATGCACTGCTGCTTCAGGCCTTGAGCGACCACACCGATTGGGTGGCCGCGCATGCCGCACTGCGCGTGAGCGACGATGCCGTGTCGTTGGCGCAGATCCGCCTCGATGCCGTGCGTGGAAGCTGGCGCGGAGGGGACCGGCCGGCCATCGACACGCTCGAGGCCTACCTGCAATTCCAGGACAGGCTGATGCGCCAGCAACAGGCCCAGTTGAATGTGCGCAATGCTGCGTTGAGGCTGAGCAATCACCTGTGGGATGCCGCTCAGCGTCCACTGGAGCTGCAAGAAGGGGTGAGGCCCGATGCGCGCGACCTCATTTCATCCAACTCATTCCTGCTGCCCGACACGCTGCTCACCACAGCGGTCGATGGTCATCCGTTGCTGCTGCAATCGCTCGCAAGGATCGACCAGCTGGAAGTGGACCGCCGCCTGCGCAGCGAATACCTGAAGCCTTCGCTCGATGTGAGGTACCAATGGCTGGGGAACGCTGGAGTCGCTGGCCCTGATGACGGCGCCCGCCTCTCGGGCAATGGTCAATTGGTGGGCGTGGGCTTCAGCATGCCGTTGCTGCTGCGCAGGGAGCGCGGCGAATTGGCCATGGCACGCCTGCGCCTCTCCGATGCGGGCCTCGCCGTTGACCGCGATCGCCTGGTTATCCGCAACCGGATCCGCGAGCGTGCCAACGACATCGGTGTGCTGCGACAGCAAGCGGACCTTGGCGCGAGCATGGTGCAGAACAACGAGCGCTTGCTAAATGGTGAGAATCAACGCTTCGCCGCGGGGGAGAGCTCGCTATTCCTGGTGAACGCCCGCGAAGTGCCGCTCATCGATGCGCGCATCCGCCAAGTGGAGCTTGAGGCACGTTTGCGGAAAGCATTCTTCTTACTCGATCACGAGGCGGGCACGCTCTGGAATACTTGGACGCGATAGAACGTTTGCCATGATACACCTCACCATACAGACCCGCACCGTTGAATCAGCAGAGCAGTTGGCCTTGCATCTCATTGAGCGGCAGCTGATCCAGTTCGCGACGCTCGACACCGACCACGAGGAGCTCTTGCTCGTCAACGGAGAATTGCGGCGCGACAAGCAGCTGCTGCTGCAGGGGATGACCAAGGCACTGCTCTACCGCGAGGTGGAGGCAACCTCTTATGAATTGCTCGGCGGCGATATCGTATCCACGCCACGCCCATCACCCACATGGATCCTGTGGCGCAGCGCACCTTATTGGAGCAGGTGGCCAAAGCATGAAGCCATGAACAGCAGGTCGATCCTCCTCATGCTCGTGCTCGCGCTGCCTCTCGCGTGCGGGGCCCAATTCAGCAATCGGCTCGATGCCGTTCAGTGGGTACAGCAGGGCGACATGCAGCTGCGCCTCGGCAACAGCGAGCAGGCATTGCGGCTCTACACCATGGCTGTTCAGGCCGACCGCGGCTTCGCGGATGCCTATATGAAGCGCGCAGCGCTTTACGAGCGCCTGGGACAGCCGCAGATGGCCATGGCCGACATCAACCGCGCCCTCGAGCTCAATCCTTACAGCGAGTACATCTTCGACCGCCGCGCCAAGGTGAAGCTGCTGATGAACGACGTGAAGGGCGCAGAGGAGGATTGGAGCGCGGCCATTCGATTGCATCCATACGACAACCTATTGCGCGAGAGCCGCATCGATGCGTGGCTTGCGGCCGGCGAGGTGGAGCGCGCCATCGAGCAGCTCGACTCGCTGCTCATGAACAAGCCCAAGGACGTGCTGCTCTTGCTGAAGCGCGGTTCGGCCAGCTTGCAGAAGGATGATCCAAGGGAAGCGTTGTCCAGCTTCGATGCGGCCAAGCGCCAATCGCCGCGCCTCGCCATCGCACACGATCTGCGCGGTGTGGCCCTCATGCGCCTCAGCCTCTGGAAGGATGCACTTGCTGCACTCGATAGTGCCGTCCTCTTGGATCCCTATTTCGACCTCGCGCATTTCAACCGGGGACTTGTGCAGCGGCAACTCGGCAACGAGCAGCAAGCCCGCGCCGACATGGACAAAGCGCTCGCGTTGGCCTCGGATCGGCCGCACATCTTCTTCCAACGAGCGCTGCTGCGCAAGCAGGATGGCGACCTCGTGGGCGCACGCGAGGATTACGATCGCGCCTTGGAACTTGATCCCGGTTACCTCGAAGCGCTATACAACAGGGCTTTCGTGCGCAAGCAGCTCGGTGACCATACGGGAGCCTTTGCCGATGCTGAAGAAGCACTGAAAAGCGCACCGGATGATGCGGATGCGTGGAACATGAAGGGCAGTATTCACTTGTTCTATGGCGAGTATGCGCGTGCCATCGAGTGCTTTGACCGGGCGATCCAGCTCGACGACAGGCACTCCAAGGCCTACTTCAACCGCGCCATGGCCGAGCACATGACCTATAGGCCGGATCGAGGTTGCGATGACCTGCGGCGCAGCGCGCAATTGGGCAACGAGAAGGCCCTCGACGCCATGGGCTACTTCTGCGCGAATTGAGGGCTCAGCGATGCGCCATCATGGCGTGCATGCCGGCGATCAGCCGATCGAGGCCAGCATCCCGGTCAGCATCGGAAGGCTGCATGGCGCGCAATCGCGCGCATGAAGCACCCAGCCCGTCCGGATCCAGCGCATCGAGCTGCGGGCGAAGTGAATGCAGCACGCGCAGCACCTTCTCATGATCATTTGCCTCGCGGGCTGTCTCTAATGCCGCGATGCGCTCCGGTGCCTGCCGCTTGAAAATCGCGAGCACCATCGGGTCGAGCGAAGGAGCTCCTTGCCCTGCTATAGGTGCTGGAGCCTCAGATGACGGAGTCGCTGGTGGCGCTGTGCGCTGCGCATCATACTGCTCCACAAGCTCCTTCATCTCCCCGGCCATGTCGGCTATTCGGGCTTGGATGGCGCCGATCTCCGTGCGGAGCTGCTCCATGACACGGCGGTGGCTTCGGCGCAGGACGAGGATGGTGATCAGCAGGAGAATGATGCCGATGGCGCCTGTAGTGATGATGGTCAGCTCACGCTGCGCGATGGTCTTCCGGGCTTCACCGAGCGCATTGCGAGACGCACTTGATTCGGATTCGAGCAAGGCTAAAAGGCTATCGCGCTCTTGCTGATGAGCCCGAATCATATCAGCGGCTTCGAGTTCTTCCCGCTCGTTTTCCTTGGCACTGCTAATGCGTTCCAGTTCGATGATGCGCATCGCTTCAGCCAGCGCGCGCTTGTTATCGCCGTTAGCCCGGTAGAGCGCCATCAGCTTGTCGCGCGCTTCAATGCCAAGCCAAGTATCATCAGCTGAATCGGCTCGTGCAGCCGCGTCCTGGAGGAGGATTAGCGCATCCTTGCTCTTCAGCAGCTCTGCGATTCGTATACGGGCATCGATTGATCGTGCGGCGTCTCCAGCTGAATCGATGCGGGCGAGCTCGGCGGAAACAGCGGCTTTGGTCGGGCGTTGCGGGTCATTACGCGCTGATCGCGATTGAGCGGTCGTTCCCGTAACGATGACGAGAACAAGGACGATGAGCGCAAGGCGAAGCATGATGCGAAGCTAGGCCTGCGCTTTCAGCACGAAACGCGCGGTGGTGCGGCTGCGCTGCTCCAGCATCACCTCTTTGTCCGCAAGGAGCTTGGCCAAGGTGGGCTCATCGTAATGGCGCACGGTCACCAGCTCACATCCTTCGTTGTAGCGCACCTCGTATTCACCACGGATATCTTCGATCAGGCCTCGGCTGCGCGGCGTGTCATCAACCGCCACGCTGAACGCCAGAGCGCTGTTCTGCATCAGGTCGATGCGCACGTTCTGCTGCGCGAATCGGGCGAAGATCCCGCTGAGGTTCTCCTCAACGATGAAGCTGAGGTCGCGCGGCGTGATGCTGATCAGCAATTGCTTCGGCTTCACGATGAAGGAGGGGATCAGCGAGTCGTTCTCGCTCTGGTCGTCGATGGTTGTGCCGGGGGCGGACAGGTCTATGAAAGAGCGCACGTAGAGCGGAATGCCCTTCTTCTGCAAGGGCTGCAAGGTGCGCGGATGGATCACGCTGGCGCCGAAGTAGCTGAGCTCGATGGCCTCGCGGTAGCTGATGTGCGATAGGAGCTTGGTGTCGTGAAAGCGATTGGGGTCGGCGTTGAACATGCCGGGCACGTCCTTCCAGATAGTGACGCTCTCGGCATCGAGCAGGTAGGCGAAGATGGCGGCGGAGAAGTCAGAGCCTTCGCGTCCGAGGGTAGTGGTCTGGCCGTGATGATTCCTCCCGATGAATCCTTGAGTGACGATGCGCACAGGGTCTTTCCCGCTTTTCATCAGTGGTTGCAACCGGGACGCGGCAGCAGCCTTTGAAGCGCTCCAGTCCACGCGCGCTGAACGGTACAGATCATCGGTCCTGATGATATCGCGTGCATCGACCCAGGTGTTCTCCAGGCCGACGCTATCGAGGTGGTTGCTCACGATGCGCGTGCTGGCCAGCTCACCCCATGAAACGATACGATCGTAATAGCGATCAGGGACGCGCAGGTCCGCGTTGATGAGCCTCGCGGTGAGCGGCTTCTCCAAGGCCTCATACAACTCAGTCCCTTGACGGGTCGCGTCCGTGGTCACATCCATGTTTATCCGCCTATGGAACCTGACCAGTTCATCGATGACGTTCGCGGGGTCGCGTCCCTCCAGGTCGGCCCACACCACCTCCTCCAGCGCGTTGGTCGTCTTCCCCATCGCGCTCACCACGATCAGCAGATCATCATCAGGGAAGTGCGAGAGCACCTTCGCCACGTTGCGCACGCCCGCCGCGTCCTTCACGCTGGCCCCGCCGAACTTGAAGACCTTCATCCGGCGGCGAGGGTCTTGAGTTGTTCCTTGTTCACCGAGCCGTTCCACCATTCCTTCGAGAAGGAAGCACCCAGCCGCTCGTAGAAACGGACGGCGCCGTGGTTCCAATCAAGCACTTGCCATGTCATGCCATCGTGTTCCTTGCTCAGAGCGTATGCCGCGCAGGCCCGGAATAGACGTTCGCCAAGGCCTTTACCCCTAGCGGCTTCCGTCACGACGATGTCCTCCAGGTACAGGCGGCGCCCCTTCCAAGTCGAATAGCGCTCATAGCACACGGCCATGCCTTGTATGATGCCATCGAATTCGGCGACCCAACCAACCCAGATCGGGTTCGGCCCGAAGCCGGCATCACGCATGTGGTCCAGCATCACGGTCACCTCTTCCGGTGCGCGCTCGAAGACTGCAAGCTCGCGCACAAGTTCGAGCATGCGCGGCACGTCACCTTCCTTGGCGCGGCGAATGTTCATTTCCATGCGGTGCAAAGAAACGCCCGACCGATCTTCGCCTCGGAATCGCATCGTTCTCCCAGGCGCTTTCGCCCACATCTACCCTGATCACATGGCCCACGTTAAGACCCTTGCCGAGTTCATCACCGAGCGGCAGCACGAATTCACCTATGCCACGGGCGAACTAAGCCAATTGCTCACCAGTTTCCGCTTGGCGGGCAAAATGGTGAATCGTGAGGTGAACAAGGCCGGGTTGGCCGAGGACATCCTGGGCGCGCAAGGCAGCGAGAACATCCAAGGAGAGCAGCAGCAGAAGCTCGATGTGTACGCCAATGATCTTTTCATCCGATTGCTGCGAAGCCAGGGCATGGTGTGCGCCGTGGCCAGCGAGGAGAACGACGACATCGTCCACTTCGACAACGGCGGCAAGTACGTGGTGACCATGGACCCGCTCGATGGCAGCAGCAACATCGACGTGAACGTGAGCATCGGCACCATCTTCAGCATCTACCGCCGCGTGAGCACGGGTGATAAGGCCACGATGGAGGACTTCATGCAGCCGGGCACCGCGCAAGTGGCCGCAGGCTACATCATCTATGGCAGCAGCACCATGCTGGTGTACACCACGGGACACGGCGTCAACGGCTTCACGCTGGATCCCAGCATCGGCACATTCTGCCTGAGCCATCCCGATATGAAGACGCCTGCGGATGGGAAGATCTTCTCCGTGAACGAGGGCAATCTCTACGACTTCGACCCCGCCGTTCAGCGCTACATCGACGACTGCAAGAAGCAGAAGATGAGCGCGCGTTACATCGGCAGCCTGGTAGCCGATTTCCACCGCAACCTGATGAAGGGTGGCATCTACCTCTATCCGGCTACGTCCAAGTCACCCCAGGGGAAGCTGCGCCTGTTGTACGAGGCCAATCCGCTCGCGTACTTGGTTGAGCAAGCTGGCGGAGCGGCGACGAACGGGACCACGCGCATCCTGGATCTCATGCCCACAGAGCTTCACCAACGCTGCCCGCTCTACATCGGGAGCAAGAACATGGTGGAAGGGGCGATGAAGGCCTAGGGCGACAGGGCCCGGGATTGAAGCGAACATAGGCACGGGGCAAGGCGTACTTTTGAAAGCGATGGACTTCAAAGGCATCGAGCCTCTTCCATTTTCGGCCTGGGGCCTGGGCTTGAAACGCCCCTTGGTGATTGCCGGACCATGCAGCGCCGAGAGCCAAGCGCAGGTGATGGAATCCGCGCGGGCCTTGAAGGCCGATGGCCGCGCCAATGTGATGCGCGCCGGGGTGTGGAAGCCGCGCACCCGGCCTGGCAGTTTCGAGGGCGCTGGTGATGCGGCGCTGAGCTGGTTGCAAGACGCCAAGCGCGAGACCGGTTTGCTGATTGCCACCGAGGTAGCTACTCCGGAACATGTGCAAGCTGCGCTGAAGGCCGGCATTGATATGCTTTGGATCGGCGCCCGCACAACGCCGAATCCATTCAGCGTGCAGGCCATTGCCGACGCCCTGCACGGCGTTGATGTCCCGGTGCTGGTGAAGAACCCGATCAATCCGGACCTGCACCTGTGGGTGGGGGCATTGGAGCGCTTGAGCCGGGCGGGCCTTAAGCGGCTGGCAGCCGTGCACCGCGGATTCAGCTGGTTCGAGCGAACGCCCTACCGGAACAGCCCCATGTGGGAGTTCCCCATCCGCTTGAAAGCCGCCCACCCGGGATTGGAGCTTTTGTGCGACCCCAGTCATATCGCTGGCAGCACAGAGCGCATCGGCCAGGTGGCCCAGCAGGCCTTGGACCTGGGCTTTTCCGGGCTGATGATCGAGGTGCATCCTAATCCCGCGAACGCCCGCAGCGATGCCGACCAACAGCTAACTCCGGAAGCCTTCGGCCAAACGCTCGATGGATTGATTTTCCGGCAAGCGGTGCCCACCGATGCCATGCGCGATGGCCTGGAGGAGCTCCGCGACCTGATTGACCAGTTGGATGAGGAGATCGTCCAGAAGCTCGGGACACGCATGGATATCGCCGAGCGAATCGGTGACCATAAGCGCTTGCACAACGTGGCCATCCTCCAGCCCGAGCGCTGGGAACGGATCATGAAGCGCCAGCTCCGCATGGCCCGCCACTTGGGGCTGAGCGAGGATTTCGTGCGCGAGTTCATGGATGCCATCCACCGGGAGAGCATCCGGCGCCAGACCTTCGAGGGTGCCGAAGTGACCCCCGTAGGATCTAAAGAGAGCCTGTCGAAGGGCACCTAGGCCGGATCGGGCCTTCTCCTACATTGGGCGCGCCTGCAAGCAACCCCTTTACGGAACCGAAACCAACAACCTAAGATGAACGGACGAAAACTCTTTTTGGTCGCAGCCATTGCCTTGCTGCCCGGCCTGCTGAGCGCCCAGCTCTCCTTCAGCAATGAGACTCCCCTGATGGGCGCTAGCATCAGTGGCGGCTGCATGGGCGTCACCGACATGAACGGCGATGGGCTCGACGACATCGTGAAGCTCGACAACGCCCGCACGCTGAAGGTCGATTACCAGAACGCCAACGGGACCTTCACCACGGTGAGCTACGGCAACATGAGCGCCAGCGGCCAATGGGGATTTGCGGCGGCTGATATCGACAATGATGGCCACAAGGACGTGGTGAGCGGCGGGAGCTATGATGGCGTCCACTACCGCCGCATCACCGGCATCGGTCAGAGCACCATCTCCGATCTCAACAACGGCAGCCTTTTCACCCAATGCGTGAACATCGCCGATATCAACAACGACGGCCACAATGACTACTGGTCTTGTCACGACGACGGTGCCCCCCGCCAATGGCTCAACAATGGAAGCGGGACGCTCTCCTATGCTGATATCATCGACTACACCACCAACCCGACCAGTGACATGAGCGGGAACTACGGCAGCGTGTGGACCGATTTCGACAACGACGGTGACCTCGACCTTTACATCGCGCATTGCCGCCAAGGGGTGAACAACCCCGATGACCCGCGCCGTTGGAACCGCTTGTTCGTGAACGACGGCAACAACAATTACAGCGACCAAGCCGAGGAGTACGGCGTGCAGATCCGTTTCCAGAGTTGGACAGCCGATTTCGGAGACATTGACAACGATGGCGACTTCGACATGGTGGTGACCAACCACGACAACAATATCCAGCTTTTCGAGAACGATGGAACCGGACACTTCACCGATATCAGTGCAGGCAGCGGTCTGGAGTTCGGCGGCTTCATGCTCCAGAGCAAGTTCGCCGACTTCGATAATGATGGCTTCGTGGACATCCTGATCGCGGGAGGCGTGGAGTACTATTTCAAGAACGATGGCGACGGCACCTTCACCCGCATCACCGGCCTCTTCCCCAGCAACAAGGCCATGCACAGCTTCGCCACCGGTGACCTGAACAATGACGGTTCCGTGGATGTGTTCGCCAACTACGGGAGCAACTATATCACTCCGGATAACAACAACCCAGACCGCCTTTGGCTGAACGAAGGCAACGACAACCACTGGTTCGGCGTTCGCCTGCAAGGCACCGTGAGCAACCGCGACGCCGTGGGCGCCCGGATCACCATCACCGGACCTTGGGGCACGCAGATCCGCGAGGTGCGCGCCGGCGAGAGCTACGGCATGGTCACCACCTTCGCTGGCATGTTCGGCTTGGGCGCGCATACCGTGATCCCTACCCTCACGGTCCGTTGGCCCGCTGGCGGCACCGAGACCTTCACCAACATCGCCGCGAACCAATACATCACCATCATTGAGAACACTTGCATAAGCCCGGTGGCGTCCATTACGCCCATTGGCAGCACCGTGCTCTGCGGCAATGGCGATAGCGTGGAATTGCAGGCCAATGCCGGCTACGATTACACTTGGAGCACTGGCGCCACTTCGCAATCGATCACGGTGACCACCGCTGGCAACTATTCCGTGGTCATCGATGATGGCAGCGGTTGCACGGGCACCACCAGCTTCTTTGTGCAACAGAGCCCGGACGAGACCCCAACCGTTACCGCCGATGGTCCTACCACCATCTGCGAGGGTGGAACGGTGCAGCTTACCAGCACGGTCGCAAACGGGTATACATGGAGCAATGGCGCCACTACCCAACAAGCGAGCATCACCCAATCCGGCACTTACACGGTCACCATCACGGGCAATTGCGGTGATTTCACGAGCGCGCCGATTGAGGTCGAAGTGCTTGCCGCACCGATGCCGGTTGCTGATGACGTGATCCTCTCCGGTCCTGGATCAGCCAGCTTGGAGGCCATCGGGGACAATATCCAATGGTTCTCGGAGAACGCTGGCGGCCCTGCTATCGCCACCGGAAACACCTTTATCACGCCCTTCCTGAACTCCACAACCACGTATTACGCCAGCGCTACCACTATTCATGGCGGTGGCGAATGGTTCGGAGGGCCGGTTGACAGGCTCACCACGGCTGCCCCAGGAGCCTACCATACCAATAGCGACAACTACCCGGTGTTCACTGCCTCGGAGGCCTTCACCATCTTGAGCGTGAAGGTGTATGCTAGCGGCGCAGGCAACCGCACCGTGGCGCTCATCGACCGCGCGGATGGCAGCACCATCACCAGCCAGGTGATCAACATCCCCGATGGCGAGAGTCGCATCGACCTGAACTACGCGGTGCCCGGTCCGGGCGAATACGGCCTGCGGTGCGTGGGCGGAAATCCGCAGCTCTGGCGTGACGGCAATGGGAGCAATCCCACCTACCCCTATGCCTTGGGCACCGTGGGCGCCATCACCACCAGCAGCGTAACGGGCGCCAATGCGCTCAACTTCTACTACTTCTTCTACGATTGGGAGGTAGAAGCCGAAGGCGTAGCCTGCGAGAGCTTGCGCGACCCTGCGACCGTGGAAATCGGTGTGGGCATCGCCGAAGCTGGCGCGGCTCAGGTAGGCGTGTTCCCTAATCCGGCACATGAGTCGGTCACGGTTGTGACCAACGGCCTGGCTGGCATCACCGGCTTCGAACTGGTGGATGTGACCGGTCGCGTTGCGCTCAGCTTGGGTGCGAGCACCACAGGCACCCGGACGCTCAGCCTGCAAGGCATCGCGCCGGGCGAGTACGTGGTGCGTGTCCGCCATGCCGATGGCAGCAGCCACCAGCGCATCGTGGTGCAATAAGGCGCAAGGAGAAAATGCTGGAAGCCCCGCGACCTGCTCGCGGGGCTTCTTCTTTCCAGCCAGGGGGTTGCAGCCTTTTGATTGGGCCATGGGTCTCCGGCTAACTTCGGCCGCATGAAGGGCATGGCCACCGCTCGCGTCGCGGTCATCGGTGCTGGTGCGCTCGGGGGTGAGTTGCTTCACCGATTGCTTGGCCTGCATGTTCAGTTCATGTCCCTATTCGATGGCGATCGCGTTGAAGCCGGCAACCTCGTCAGGCAACGGTTCTATACCCCGGATGATATCGGATCGCTCAAGGCAGATGCGTTCCGGGCGAAGCTCGAGACCATCGCGCCGTATATGGAGCTTAATGCCGAATCACGATTCATCGATGCCGGCAATGCCACGGTTTCATTGAGTGGCCACGATTTGATCGCTGACTGCACGGACGACCTCCACGCGAAGAATCTTCTTGATCGGGCATGTTCAGCGTTGGCGATCCCGTTGGTGAGCGGCGCACTGCACCGCGATCAAGGCCAGGTGCTGCTCCTGCACGCTCGCAGTGAAGGAATCGAGCTATCGCGTGCCGATGTCTACGCCGGGCGCATCGGCCCGGATCAGGATGGCTGCGATATGCAACAGGTGCCGATGGACACGATTGAAGCTGTGGCTGAGGGCATGAGCAGGACCATCGCATCGCTTCTCCGGGGCGAACAGGTGGTCAATGGGTCGCTCGACCTGTATGATGGCGGTGAGAGGCGCTGGATCACCTTCAAGCATGCATTGACATGCTGACCGTGGAGGAGGCTCAGCGGATCTGCATGGCGAACGCGCCCGCGATGCCGGCAGAGTTCCGCAGGCTGGAGCACGCGATTGGCACTTGCCTAGCCCAGGATGCTTTCGCAGCGGACGATTACCCGCGCATGGATGTGAGCGCTGTTGATGGTTACGCTGTGGCGGGTCCCATTGGACCCTGGTCACGCATAGGGAGCATTGCCGCTGGACAAGTGCTCGGCCAATCGCTCGGAGCCGGTGAGTGCGTGCGGATTTTCACGGGTGCGGCGCTGCCCGAAGGCACGCATGGCGTTGTGATGCAGGAGCGCGTTGGTTTGGGCGATGCAGCCCAGTCCGTTCGTGCGCTCACAGAGGTGATCCCAGGCGCCAACATCCGCAGGCGCGGAGAGTCGTTCCGCTCGGGTGAATTGCTCTTGGCGAAGGGTGAGCGAATGAACGCCGCTGCTGTGGGTCTTCTGGCCTGCGGGGGGCTCGACGAGGTGATGGTGGTCACAGAGCCTATCGTTTCCATCGTGCGAACAGGCAGTGAGTTCATTGAGCCGGGCGAGGACCATGCCGGCATGATCCACTCCAGCAATGAGCGCATGCTGGTGGCAGCCGTCAGGGCGGCCTGGTTCCATACGGAAGAGCCGCCATTCACCTCGAGTGACGACCCGGCGGAGATCCGCGCAGTGCTGGAAGCGGCGCTGGCGGATAGTGATGCGGTGATCACCACCGGCGGAGTCTCCGTTGGCGAGCACGATTCCATCCGTCAGGTCCTGGATAGCATGGGCGCCAACATCCATTTCCACGGCGTAAGGCAGAAGCCCGGCAAGCCCATGCTCTTCGCCACGATCGGGGGCAAGCCAGTGTTCGCGCTGCCCGGCAATCCGCGCGCGGTGCTGGTTTGCTGGCACGCGTACGTGCTCCCCTTCCTGCGCAGCATGCAAGGTGCCCTGGATCCCTTTGCAGGCAGGGAGCAGCTGCCTCTCGCGCAGCCGATTGAATTGAAGGGCGACCGGGCCGAGTTCCGCGCTGCGCGCATACGCAATGGCCTGGTGGAACTCCTGCCCGAGGAGGGCTCGCACATGCTCACCACGTTGGTGCACGCCGATGCACTCGCGTATTTCCCGGGATCCGCGCAAGGGATGGTTCAAGGCGAGCGCGTGCAATTGATCCCCTTGCGATGAGCATGAGCAAAGTGGGCTGGACCGGCGTGGTGCTCGCTGGCGGACGCAGTTCCCGCATGGGGCGCGACAAGGCACTCATCGAATTGGGATCGCGCACGCTGCTGGATAGTGCTTTGGACAAGCTTGATCCGCAGTGCGCGGAGCTGCTCGTGATCGGCGAGCCAGCGAAGTATGGTGCCGTTGGTCCGTTCGTGATCGCTGATGAGTGGCCGGGCAAAGGTCCGCTGGGAGGCATCGCCACGGCGATGCGCTATGCGAGCAACGATAGGCTCCTGGTGATCGCCTGCGATATGCCTGGACTGAATGATAGCCTCTTCATCCTGTTGAAGGCGCAGCTGGGCCATGCCACTGATGCTGTGGTGCCCCGGCATGGTGGCTTGATCGAGCCACTGGCCGCAGCGTACCATCGCAGCGCGCAGCCCGTCTTCCGCCGATGCGTTGAGCTTGATGTATTGAAGATGAGCGACGCGCTGAGCCAGGTGCGCACCACCCATATTGAAGTGATTCCAGGTCATGACGGCTGGCCTGCGGACCTGTTCCGGAACATCAACACGCCGAACGACCTTTGATGCGCCGTCGCAAAGGCCATGGTGCTCAAGGAACATGGAAGTGCTGCTCTTCGGATTGATCGCGGAAAAGGCGGGCGCAAGAAGGCTCGAGCTGGAGGCGCCCACCTTGAGCGAACTGCGTGCACGCTTGGCTGAGCGCATCCCTGAACTCTCAGCGCTCAGCTACGCCATCGCCGTGGATCGCGTGATCGTGAAGGAAGACCGGGCCCTCAACGGCAGCGAGGAGATTGCCGTGCTACCACCATTCGCGGGAGGATGAGCGAAGCGAAAGCACATAAGGTGAAGGACATCTTCGTGGAGGGGTCGATCGACCCTGCCTACATCGCCACGAGCATCGCCAAGCACACCACCCGCACGGACATCGGTGCGCATGAGATCTTCCTGGGACAGGTGCGAGCGGATACGATTGATGGTCGTACGACGAAGGCGATCGAATACACCGCCTACCGCGGGATGGCGTTGGAGCAAATGACCATGATCCGCGAAGAGGCCTTTGTGCGCTGGCCGACGTTGACCTGCTTGCATGTGCATCACAGCCTTGGCGTCATCAGTGCCGGTGAGCTTTGCTTCATGGTCTTCGCCAGTGCGCCGCATCGCCAGCAAGCGCGGGAAGCGGTAGCATGGGTGGTTGACCGCATCAAGAGCGAACTACCGATCTTCGGCAAGGAGATGAATGCCGATGGTGGCCACGTTTGGAAGGAGAACCGATGATCGACATCACCCATAAGCCAACCACCCTTCGCGAGGCGACGGCAACTGCCTTGGTCACCGTTAGCGATCCGGCAACCATCATTGCGGTGCGCGAGAAGCGCGTGCCCAAGGGCGATGTGCTGGAGAGCGCTCGTGTGGCCTCGTTGTTCGGAGTGAAGAAGACGCACGAGCTCATCCCCGATTGCCATCCATTACCCATTGAGCATGCGACATGCACGTTCACGATCGGCGAGCTGGAGGTCATCGTCACCATGCGCGTGCGCACCATCTACCGCACGGGTGTGGAAGTGGAAGCCATGCACGGAGCCAGCGTGGCGGCCCTCACGATCTACGACATGCTCAAGCCCATCGACAAGGGTGTGGTGATCGGCGGCATTCGGCTTCTAGAGAAAAAGGGTGGCAAGAGTGATTGGAAGGATCGCTTCGATGCACCGGTGAAGGCAGGCGTGCTGGTGATCAGTGACGGCGTTGCGGGCGGTAAGAAGGTGGACAAGGGAGGGATTGAGGTTGTTGATCGGTTGAAAAGGATGGGGGTTGAATGCAGCGGCACCACCGTGGTCCCCGATGAACCCGAGATGGTCGCTGCACAAGTGAAAGCCTGGGCGCACGAAGGCATCGACCTCATCCTCACCACTGGCGGCACGGGCCTCTCACCGCGCGACCGCACCCCCGAGGCCATCGCGCCCATCCTGGACCGCGAGGTGCCGGGCATCATGGAAGCGGCGCGCACCTATGGACAGGAGCGCATGCCCTGGGCCATGATGAGCCGTGGCGTCGCCGGCATGATCGGCCGCACACTGGTGATCACGTTGCCGGGCTCAACGCGCGGCGCTCAGGAAACGATGGATGCGCTGTTCCCCTTCGTGCTGCATGTGGTGAAGGTGCAGGAGCACGCCTTCAGGCACGGGATGTAATCTCCGCTTACCTTACTGCTCTTCATGCGCTTGCCGCTTGTTACCCTGCTCGGCGCGCTGTGCGGACCGCTTCCAGCTCAGCTCGTTGCGCCGCAATTGAAGACCATCACCATGCGCGATGGGCTCTCGAGCGACCATGTGCAGTGCATGGCCTTGGACCTGCGAGGCTACCTGTGGATCGGCACCAGCGACGGCCTTAATCGCTACGACGGGAAGCGCGTGAAAGTGTATCGTACGGGCGGGGGCGGCACCATCCCAAGCGACCTGATCATGTGGATGACGGCTGCCGAAGATGGCATGCTCTACATAGGGAGCAGTGCGCCATTCCTCACCATCCTGGATCCACTTGCTGATACGCTGATCAACATCCCCTTGCCAGTGCCTGAGTTCTCGCAGCACGGCGAGCAACGCGCGAACCGTATCCATATCGACAAGAAGAAGCGCATCTGGATAGCGCACGGCGCGCGTTGCTTCAGCCGGTTCGATCCGGCAACACGGAAGTTCACCACGGTGGAGATTGCACCCCCGATGCCAACGCCGCGCTCACGTGAAGTGATCATTGGGATCCACGAGGATGAACAAGGAATCCTATGGTTGGCCACGTTCCAGGGCTTGGTGCGCTTCGACCCGGAGCGGATGACCGGCGACCCGGTGAACCTGCACGCGCCTTCTGGTTTACCGGGAGACGATTACAGTTTCCAAGTCCGTGGCGCTGTGGACGATGACAGTTGTCTGGTGATCGGCACCTGGAGCGAGGGCGTCTTCCGCATGCGCAAGAGCGATGGCGAAGTACGCTTGTTATGGCCCTCACCGGATCACAAGCCCACGTTCGTGGATCACATGGTGCAGGACATGCTGCGCGTGGAGGACGGGATCGCCTATGTGGCCACCATCGACCAGGGGTTGCTCCGCCTCGACCTGGCCACCGGCACCATGAAGCACTTCGATCGCTCATTGTCCGAGGAAGGGTGCCGCAGGAGCGAGGACCTTTTCAATGGGGCCGCTCAACTGCTGCGCTTGGGCGATGCGATCTGCATCGGATCCTATTCCTTGGGCGTCGCCATTTGGTCGCCGCGCAACAATGCGGTGAGTGCCATCCAGCTGCCTGCGCACGACGCGAAAGAGGAAACTGACGAGGTCTTCGCTGCGCATCGTGATCCGCAAACTGGCGAGCTGCATGTGCAATCGCACCACCGTGGCGTGTTCGTTTACGACAGTTCTGGTGCTCACCTGCTCCGCCAATTGCACCGGCCCGATCCCGCGCGGCGCTACTACCGGCATTTGCGTCTTGACGATAACCACCTGCTCATGGGCAGCGCACCGCACGCATGGATCGGCTCACTGAGCACGGGCGATTTAAAGCGGCCGCGCTTCCTGAAGGTGGGCACACCGTGCGGCGGCATGATCTGGTGGGCGCGTGGCGATGGCAAGCACGGCCTTTGGTGCTTCACCGGTGCGAAGGGCATCCACCATGTGGACACGACCAGTGGGCGTTGCGTCGCGCTTGCCGACACGCTACCCGATCTCGCCCGCTCGCTGGGCACCTGGCCGTGGGACATCTTCACCGATCGAGCAGGACGACAGTGGTTCCTGAGTGCTGTTTCTCCACCCGTGGTCCTCCATCCGGATGGCCGTAGCGAACGTGTCACCGGTCCAGCAACGTTGTCGCCTTTCGAAGTGAGCGACATGGCGCAAGCTCCTGACGGCCGTTTGTGGTTCGCGGTGAAGCACACCGGGTTGGCCATGCTGGAAGCGGGCACTGCGGATGTGCATGCTCTGAAGGACGTGAGCGCGCAACTGGAATCACGTAACGTCGCCGATATCGTGGCCATGCAGGATGGTGCGCTCTGGCTCACACTGCCCAACGCCTTGCAGCACTTCGACCCCGCAACAGGTCGTTGCCGCGTGATCACCGTAGTGGACGGCCTGCCATCGGGTCCGCTCAACTTCAGCACAGCGCACGAACCATTGGTGCCGCCGCTGGTCGTGGGCACCTGGGAAGGGTTCTTCACGGTGCGGGATGAAGCCCTGGCCCCTGTTCCAGCCCCCGTTGTGCAGATATCGCAGATGCTCGCTCTCGACAGTCTCGTTGCCACCCACCTCGACCGGTCACCGGACAAGGACATCAAGTTGCCCTACGCGCTCAACCGGATCACCTTCTTCCTCCGCAGCACCAACCTGATCGATCAGCAGCGTGATGAGTTCGCCTACCGATTGATCGGCGCCGATACCACGTGGGTGAATGCCGGCAACGAGGACCGTATCATCTTCAACAGCCTGCCACCCGGTGCTTATGGCTTCGATGTGCGTGCGCGCACGGCACAGGGCGCTTGGGGGGACGTGACCTCCATCTGCTTCACGATACTGCCGCCGTTCTGGGCAACGTGGTGGTTCAGGACAATGATGGTGTTGGCCTTGTGCGCAGGTGCCTGGCTGGTGTTCCGTGCGGTGCTGCGCGCACGTTTGCGCAAGCAACGCGAGCAGATGGAGCGCGAACGGGCGTTGCTGGAGGAGCGAATGCGTATCGCCCACGACCTGCACGACGACTTGGGAAGCAGCCTCGCGCTCATCGCCATGGAAGGCGAGCTGGCGCGGATGGATGATGGGAGTGATGCGCGCGATGCGTTGAAGCGTGTGAGTGAAGGCGCGCGCGAAGTCACTGACAACATGCGGCGCATTGTGTGGGCGCTGGGATCCGGTCAGGACACTCTGGGCGACCTGACGGCGTACATCCGTTCATCGGCCGCAGAACTGATGGAGCGTGCCGAACTGGAGCTGGATGCGAGAACCGACATCGCCACACCGCAGTTGAAACTGTCCGCCGACCAGCGCCGCCACCTCTTGCTCATCACCAAGGAACTGCTGCTCAATGTGGTGAAGCATGCCGAGGCGCGCAACGCAACATTGCTGATCGCCCAACATAACGGTAACCTCACGCTCACCGTTGCTGATGATGGTCGTGGCTTCGACACGGCAACGCGCATGGGCGCAGGAACGGGTACCACCAGCTTGCGCGATCGGGTGAAGGCACTTGGCGGAGAATTGGACATCCACAGCGAGCAGGGTAGGGGCACCACGGTGGAGGTCAAGGTGCCACTTGCACCATCAGTGGTCTAGTACACCGATAGCACGACCAGGGTCCTGTCTACCTTTAACCGGTGAACAGTCCTGTACGCCTCGCCATCGTTGAAGATCTGCCGCAGATGCGGCACTACCTGCGGAGCGTGCGAGTCTTCGAAGCGCTGAAGGCCGGGGCTAACGGCTACATGTTGAAGAGCAGCACGCCCATCGCGATGCTCGAAGCCGTGCGCGAGCTCATGCAAGGCGGAGCGCCGATGAGCGCCAGCGTAGCGCGGCGACTGGTCGATCACTTGCGGCCTGCGGCAACTGCATCCGGGGACCACGAAGCGCTCACCCCGCGTGAGCAGAGCGTGCTCGACATGCTGGCACAAGGCCTGCTCTACAAGGAGATCGCGCAGCACGAAGGGCTTTCCATCAGCACCGTGAAGGCCCACATCCACAGCATCTACAAGAAGCTGCACGTGGGCAGCAAGGAGGAAGCGCTGGAGCGGTACCGCTCGCGCTGATTGCGGAGTTCTAGTACACGATCATGAGCTACGCGACCGGACATAGGTTCGGTGCATGATCACGCGCACACTATTCATCGCCTTTGTCCTCGCAACCTCGGGATCGCGAGCCCAGGATGGCACTTTCGATCCCACATTCAACCCCACGGACCAGGGCATGGCCCGCTTCGATGGTGTGGACGAGAGCCAGATCCACTGCATGCTGGCACAGCCTGATGGTAAGCTCCTCGTAGGTGGCTGGCACGATGGCGGTGCGCTCGCCATTGAAGATCCGCTGTTCCGCGGCGGGATCCTTCGGTTGAACGCGGATGGCAGCCCGGATGCGGGTTTTGCGGTCGGCACCGGCTTCGACGGACCGGTCGAGGTCATCGTTCTGCAGCCCGATGGAAAGATCCTTGTGGGCGGTGCATTCCTGAATTTCAACGGTACGCCAAGAAAGGGGATCGCGCGCTTGAATGCGACCGGAACGCTTGATGCAAGCTTCAATGTTGGAACGGGAACAGGGGGCACCGTTTTCGAGATAGCTCCGCAAGCGGATGGACGGATCCTGCTAGGCGGGAATTTCACGACCTATAATGCACTCCCGGCCAACCGGATCGTCCGGCTGCTGTCCGATGGCAGTTACGATCCCTCGTTCAGCGCTGGACTGGGCTTCAATGACAACGTGGTCGCCTTGTCCCTGCAGGTGGATGGAAAGGTGCTAGCCGGCGGTTCGTTCACCATGGTTCACGGAATTCCCAAGAACTATCTCGCCAGGCTCAATGCCGATGGATCGCCCGATCTTGTTTTCAATGACAATACCGTGCAAACAGGCCCGAACGGCGCAGTGACGGATATCGCTACCGGCACAGCCGGAACCGCTTTCATCGCCGGGGTGTTCACGCAATTCAATGGCGCCATCTCTAAGCCAGTGGTGAAGGTGGATGGCAATGGTGCCCCGGTCTCCGCATTCAACATGGGTGAGTCGGAAACGGCGTTGACATTCCATGCTGAGCGCGTACACTACGATCAACCCACCAATGTCCTCACCGCATGGTCTTATGCAGACCTCAGAAAAGTGGACGGTAGCACCGGCGGAACGCTGCACGGATGGAGCAGCTTCAACGAATGGTACTACCAGCTGTATTGCTGGTCTTTGGGGGGCGTAGCCAAGGCCAGTGTCGCTCCAGGCGGCGGAATGTTCGTTGCGGTAGGCAACTCCATCCTGCGCTTGAACTCCGATCTATCACATGATGGGTTATTTCGCCCTGGGTCAGGACTCCCGGATCTGCCTTCGGGAGTATGCATGGCCCTTGATGACCTCGGGCGCCCAGTGATCGGGCATCGGAACGGCGCATGGCCTGGTTTCACAGCCTTCAATGGAGCATTCCATCCGAACCTGGTAGGGCTGGAATACGATGGAGCCTATAATGCCGGCTTCCCGAAGAAGGGCTACAACCATGGCATCATCAGGGATATCAAAGCATACGGGATCGATACGCTGCTGGTCTCCGGCGAGTTCACATTCGTATGCCCCGATGGCGGTATTGGCGCACCGATGTTCCTGTTGAAAGCAAGTACCGGATCGCTGACGCCGGTGTATCCGGGAGCGGATGTTCATGAGGTGCTTCGCATGACCTCAGGCCATACGATATATGCAGGACAGACCCAGGTCGGGAGGCTATTGCCGGACGCCATAGTTGATGCGGCGTATCTAACGACGGTGCTTGGCCCCACACCATCAGAGGCCATCCCTCAGTGTCTGGCCGCCGCACCTGACGGGAAAGCATATGTAGGAGGGGATTTCACCATGGCTAATGGACTCACACGGAACCGCATCGTACGCGTGCTCGCCAATGGCGGCGTAGACCCCTCGTTTGACCCGCTCGCCGGCTTCGACAACGATGTTCGGGAGATCATTGTGAACCCGGATGGGAGCATCGTGTGCATCGGCGATTTCACCACCTACCGTGGGTCGCCTGCGCCGCACATCGCCAAGCTGCTGCCCGATGCGTCGATGGATCCCTCGTTCGATCCCGGTACCGGCATCGCCAATACGCCCATGTGCATGCTCCGTTATCCTGATGGACGCATTCTCATCGGCGGGGCTATCCCGATGTACGATGGCAATGTGGTGAATGGCATCGTGTGCATCAACGCCGATGGCTCCATCGATGAGACCTTCGATCAGGGCGAGGGTTTCCGGCTGAACAATCCCACGATCAATGGCGGAACACCGGGCGGGGGATGGGTGGTGGACATGGAAATGCAACCGGATGGCAAGGTGGTGTGCCTCGGCGAATTCCACATGTACGATGGAAATGGACGGAACCGGGTGGCGCGGATCGGCAGCGGAGCAAGTGTGCTGCTGATGGCTCGGGTGCTGCTCGAAGGCCCGTACGCCGGTAACGGCGGAATGACCGCTTCGTTGGGTGCGCCACTGATTCCGCTCCAAGAGCCGTACAGCGCCCTGGGCTATCCACGGTTCGGCGGGGGCAGCGAATCGATCTCCCCGGCGGTGCTCTTGCAACAAGGCCCGCAGGCGGTGGTGGATTGGATCCGCGTGGAGCTGCGCAATTCCAATGACCCAAGCGAGATCGTTGCCACTCGTAGTGGCCTGCTGCTGGCCAATGGCTCCATCGTCGACACCGACGGACAAAGTATGCTGCGCTTCTGGGGCACCCCAGAGGGCCTCTACTACGTGGCGGTCCGCTATCGAAACCACTTGGGGGCCATGACCGCTACGCCTACCTACTTGGGCATCTCGCCCTTCCAGCTCGACTTCGGCTCCACCTTCCTGCCTTTGTATGGTACCGACGCCATGAAGGTCGACGGCAACGACCGCATGCTCTGGGCCGGCGATGTGGACCACGACGGTTCGCTGCGTTACATCGGGCAGGACAACGATCGTGATCCGATCTTGGTGGCTATTGGCGGCAGCGTGCCCACCAGCACCGTGAGCGGATACAAGCTCGAGGATGTGAACCTCGATGGGGTGGTACGCTACATCGGACAGGACAACGATCGCGACCCGATCCTGGTGAACATCGGCGGCAGTGTGCCCACCAATGTGCGGCAGGAGCAATTGCCCTGATCGCGTTGTTCTAGTACACTACCGCACGCCTGCGCTGTGCCGCCACCTTCGTCCTCATCATGCGCAACTTGATTCGCTCCATCGCCTGCTGTGTCGTGCTCTTCGCCATATGCCGCTGCACTGCGCAAGACGTGTCCGCATCAGCCGGCGCCAGTTTCCAGAACGCCAGCTACGGCATCGGCTTCACCATCGGCGAGCCGGTGATCGCCACGCACGCGCAAGCCGGTGCGGTGCTCACGCAAGGCTTCCACCAGCCCGATGACGACTTCACCACCGTTGTGGCCGAGGTGATGAACCCGAACGCACAGGTGATCGCGTACCCGAATCCCGCGCGCGATGAAGTGACCGTGCAAGTACGCGGCATAGATGGGCCTATCGTGATTGAGCTGTTCGATGCAGCAGGGCGCACCGTGAAGGAGCGCTACGCATTCTCCCGGAGCACCACGCTCAATGCGACTTCCCTTGCCAGCGGATCATACCACGCGCGGATCACCACCGACGGCACCTACCTCACCACCGTCCAACTCAGCATCACCCGATAGCCATGAACCGCATCCTCACATCGCTCCTCCTCGCGCTGCCCTTGATGCTCGCTGCCCAAGCGCCCAATCGTTTCAGTTACCAGTCCATCATCCGCGATGGCAGTGGCGTCGTGCAGCCCAATTCTGCGTTCACCCTGGGGCTGGAGATCCACCAGACCACCGCCGCAGGACCCACGGTGTACGAAGAGTCGCATGCGGTCACCACGAACAGCTTCGGCTTGGCGAACGTGAGCGTGGGCGGCGGCTTCGTCATCAGCGGCACGATGGCCGGGATCGATTGGAGCAACGGGCCTTACTTCATTGAAGTGAAAGTGGATGGCGCGAGCATGGGCACCACGCAGTTGCTGAGCGTACCGTATGCGTTGTATGCAGAAGAGAGCGGAACTCCCGGTCCGCAAGGACCACAGGGCCCGGCAGGTCCGACCGGTGCAACTGGTGCGACCGGTCCACAAGGACCAACAGGCCCAACTGGAGCAACGGGTGCGGATGGACCTCCCGGTCCGCAAGGCCCGATGGGTCCAGCGGGCGCTGATGGCAATGATGGTGCAACGGGACCACAAGGACCACAGGGACCGCAAGGCCCGGCCGGACTCACCGGCGCCACGGGTGCAACGGGGCCACAGGGTCCCCAAGGACCAGCCGGCGCTGACGGAGCGGCGAATGCTTGGGGGCTGAACGGATCTGCCACCGTCGCGACCAACTTCATCGGTACCACCAACGCACAGCCGTTGAACTTCAAGATGAACAACATCCACGCGGGCTTCATCAATACGGGTACCAGCATGGCGTTCGGGCGCGGATCCATGGCGCCGAACACGCTGCTCGGGAACACCGCCATCGGCTACAACGCGTTGAATGTTCATGCTAGCGGCAGTGGTAATACCGCGATCGGCGCCGATGCCATCAAGCTCAGCACGAGCGGTACGCGGAATACTGCTCTCGGCTACCGCGCGCTCTCAACAGCCACGTCGTCATTCGGCTGCACGGCGCTTGGCAATGAAGCCCTGTTCCACGCTACGGGCAACTTCAACACCGGCGTTGGCACGTCGGCACTGGACAACAACACCGGCGAAGGCAATACCGCGCTCGGCTACGAAGCAATGTACCAAGGCACCACCGGAAGCCGGAATGCCATCATTGGATATCTGGCCCTGCGCAATGGTTTCGGAACGGACAATGTGGCCGTGGGTGCGCACGCCATGGAGAGCGCGAACAACATGGCGCAGAACACTGCCGTTGGAGGTTTCGCGCTGCGCAATAGTACGGCGAACGACAACACGGCAGTTGGCTGGAACACCTTGATGGTGAGCACGAGTGGTGGTTTCAACACTGCGGTAGGCAGCCAGGCCCTCCTCAGCAACACATCCGGAGCCGGTAACACCGCTATTGGTCGAATGGCCCTATCCAGCAACACCACTGGCGGAGATAACGTGGCCATCGGGAACTCCGCTGGACCAGCGCTGAGCAACGTGTTCAACACGGTCAACATCGGACTTGGCGCCAACGTGACTGCCAGCGACCGCGCGCGCATCGGCAACTCCGTAATGCAGGAGATCGGTGGCTACCAGCCTTGGAGCGATCTGAGCGACGCGCGCTTCAAGCGCGACATCGCCCCGCAAACGCATGGCCTCGACTTCATCCTGGCACTGGAGCCCATCACGTACCGATTCGACATACGCAAACTCAATGCGCACACGTACGGCCAAGCCGACACGCTCTTCAACGACGCGCGCGGGCAAGAGGCCATTGCCGCCAAGGAAGCGCGTGTATTCAGCGGCTTCAGCGCACAGCAGGTGGAGCAGGCAGCAGCAGCAGTGGGTTACGACTTCAGCGGTGTGTACGCCCCGGCCAATGAACAGGACCACTACGCGCTCGCCTATTCCACCTTCGTGGTGCCGCTCGTGAAAGCCGTGCAGGAGCAGCAGGCGATCATCGAGGAACTGATAGCAAGGATTGCAGCGTTGGAGGGACGCTAGGCGCGCAAGCTGGATGTCAGCGGCCCAGGTCACCCACCGATACTTACCATCGGCCGCGCGCTCAGGTCGTGCAGCACCTCTTCCTGTTTCTCCGGTTTGAATTGCGGCAAGCCACCAAGCATTGCATGCTTCGAGAGCACGTTTGCTTCGATGAGCGGCGCGATGTCTTCCCCACGTCGCAGCGCTGAGAGCAGGTCCGTCTCCTCGCGCGCGAAGAGGCAATTGCGCATCTTTCCTTCTGCTGTAAGTCGCAAGCGATCGCACGATCCGCAGAAGGGCTCAGTCACGGTGCTGATCACGGCAAAGGTGCCGGGCCAATCGGCCACGCGATAGGCCTTGGCGGTGCTGTGCGGGTCATCGGTGAGCTTCGCGTAGCTGTGCACGCTGCCGATGTGGCCGAGCATCTCGGCATAGGTGTAAACGCGCTCGCGGCCCCAGTGATTGCCGGCGAAGGGCATGAACTCGATGAAGCGCACATGCACGTCATGGTCGCGGGTGAGCTCCACGAAGCGCAGGATCTCATCGTCGTTCACCCCGCGCATCACCACCATGTTCACCTTTACGCGAAGGCTGCGCTGCAAGGCATGGCGGACATTGCTCCACACGATATCGAAGCCATCGCGTCGCGTGATCCTCCTGAACCGCTCGGCATCGAAGGTGTCCAGGCTGATGTTGATGCGTTGAAGGCCGGCGGCGATCAGTCCATCGATGTGCCTGTGAAGCGTGAGCGCATTGGTGGTGAGCCCGAGCTTGACGGGCAATGCAGCCAGGTCGCGAACAATATCCACCGCATCGGCACGCACCAGTGGCTCGCCTCCGGTGAGCCGGATCTTGGTGATGCCGTACCGCTCCACGAACAGCCGTGCGATGGCGTGGATCTCTTCGCGCGTCATCAGCTCCTCCCGCTTCAGGAAGTGCTGGTCCTCCGGCATGCAATAGGTGCAGCGCAGGTCGCACTTGTCCACGATGCTGATGCGCAGGCTACGATGTGCTCGGCTGTGACGGTCGGTGAGCGCTTGTGACACGCGGGCAAGTTACCTTGAGCGCATCACCATCACAGGAATCCCGCCATTCAGATGAAGGAACTGACACGATGCCCCTGGCCCGGCACCGATGACCGGATGATCGAATACCACGACACGGTCTGGGGCACGCCCGAGCACGATGATGTGAAACTGTACGCGAAGCTGGTGCTCGATGGCGCGCAGGCGGGCCTCAGCTGGAAGACCATCCTGCACAGGAGTGATGGCTACCGACGCGCCTTCGACGATTGGAACGTGGAGAGGATCGCGCGTTACGGGAAGAAGGACATGGAACGATTGCTGGCCGACGAGGGCATCATCCGCAACCGCGCAAAGGTGCAGAGCGCGATCAAGAACGCCCAGGCTTGGTTGGCGGTCATGGAGGGCGGCAAGGGCAGCTTCGACGATTTCCTTTGGAAGCATGTGGAGCACAAGACCATCGTGAACCGATGGAAGGAGGTGCAGCAGCTGCCGGTGAGTACACCAGTGTCCGACGCGCTCAGCAAGGACCTGAAGAAGGCGGGCTTCAGTTTCGTGGGCACCACCATCGTGTACGCTTACATGCAGGCCATCGGCATGGTGGACGACCACCTCGTGGGCTGCTTCCGGAAGGCAAAGCTCTAGGGCGATACCTTGCGGCGTGCGTGCACCCGTCTCATCCGTCTCCATCGTCCGCGTTGAAGCGGGATCCCCGCATTCGGCAGGGGATATCCTCGTGACCGAGGAACCGCTGGAGATACGCTTGGGCCATGGGCCGCTGGATGACCGCAAGGAGTTTCGCCTCAGTGTTACCATGCGCACGCCCGGGAGCGATGAAGAGCTCGCGCTCGGTTTCCTTTTTGCCGAGGGGGTCATCAGCGCCGTTGGTGATGCAGTGCGTGTGGTCCATTGCGAGGATGTGAAGGACGAGGAGCGCGGCAATGTGGTGCGCGTTGAGCTGCAGCCCGGTCTTGATCTCGACCCAACGCGCTGGCAGCGGAACTTCTACACCAGCAGCAGCTGCGGGGTCTGCGGCAAGAGCAGCATCGAGGCCGTGCATGCGCAGTGCAGCAAGCCCATCCAGCCATGGGGTGCGTTGGAACCGGCCTTCATCACTTCGCTTCCGGAACGCATGCGGGCCGGACAGAGCGTGTTCAGGCATACCGGCGGCATCCACGCGGCTGCGTTATTCAGCCGGGAAGGGAAGCTCCTGCTGCTGCGCGAGGATGTAGGCCGCCACAATGCAGTGGACAAGGTGATCGGAGCGGCGCTGCTCGGTGGGGTATCCGTGCATGCATGCGCCATGCTGGTGAGCGGCCGGGCCGGCTTCGAACTTGTGCAGAAGTGCGCCGTGGCCGGCATACCGCTCATGGCGGCAGTGGGCGCGCCTTCGTCCTTGGCCGTGCAGCTGGCGAGTGATCGCGGCATCACGCTCATCGGCTTCCTTCGGGGCGATCGCTATAATGACTATTCAGCGCCTTAGGTTCGTGACCCCTAATGGACGCACGCACGGAGAGACGCTTGAAGGCGCTTGACAAGGAGCAGATCGCCCTTGTGCCCTATGATCCCGCTTGGCCTCAGCGGTATGCCGAGCTCGAGAAGGAGGTGAAGCGCATCATGCCGCGGCGCTTGATCCAACGCATCGCGCACATCGGCAGCACCGCGGTGCCTGGCCTCAGTTCAAAGCCGATCATCGACCTGCAGGTGGAGGTCAGTGACGCTGAGGAGATCCGCGATACCGTGGCCCCGCTCATGGAGGAAGCGGGATTCGAGTTCCTGTGGCGCCCCACCATCGGCGACGAGGATCCGTTCTACTCCTGGTTCATCCTGCGCGACGCGGATGGCCAGCGCACTGCGCACATCCACGCGGTGCGGCCGGGGAAGGCCAGCGTCGATCGCATCGTGTTCCGCGACTACCTGATCGCTTTCGCGGAAGAGGCGCAGCGGTACGCCCAGCTGAAGCTTCGATCTTTTAACGCTACCCGAAGAACCGTGCGGCCTATTCGGCGGCGAAGACTTCCTACGTGAACGAGGTTCTGGCGAAGGCGCGCTCGAGTAAATGGCGCTGAGGCGCTAACCGGAAGTAAGCAACCACGCGTGCGTCTGCTCGCCTTTGGCCGATTGCCAGAAATAGCAGAAGCGTGCAAGCTTTGAATTGAGCATGGCCTGCACTTCGGGGTGGTCGCGTCGGGGATAGAAGAGCTCGATGGTTCCGTTCGCCTTGTCGAATCGTGGACTCGGTACCGTACCGGAAGTGAAATGAACCACGATGCGCCGTGCGAGCGTACCCGCGCGTGCAGGGACACCGGCAAGGACAAGCTCACCCGGGCTCTCTCGCAATCCTTTCGTGATGCGCACCACATCGAGCTTTCCTGATGCGAGCAGGTGCGAGGTGACCGGCGCGATTGCGTCGGTGTACCTGATTCCGTCGACTGTTTCCTGCATCATGGTCATCGGCCCGGTGAAGGTCGAGCACCGTACCGATCGGGAGAGCAGCAAAAGTCCATTACAGGTGAAATTTCATATTGCCTTAACGATCGAAGGCATGCCATAGGTCTCAGGCCCATTTACGGTCCAACGCGTACTTCACAAGGCCTGCCGTACTGCGCACATTGAGCTTGGTCATCAGCCGCTTTCGATGGCTCTTCACGGTTTGTTCGCTGATGAGGAGCGCCGCGCCGATCTCTCCGTTGGTGCGTTCCAGCGCGATGAGCCGGATGATCTCGCGCTCGCGTTGCGTGAGCCCGATGTACTCACCATCCGGTCGCTTCTCGGTGTATCGGTAGCCCTTGTCGATGCTCGCCTTCGCCGCCTCGCTCAGGAAACGTTCGCCACTGAGCGCTGCCCGCACGGCCAGCAGGAGTTCCTCGCGCGTGCAGGCTTTCACCAGGTAGCCCACTGCACCCTCGATCAGCATGCTGTTAACGTATTCAATGTCGGTAAGTGCGCTGAACGCCAACACGGCTTGCTCCGGATGGGCCTTGCGCAGCGCGCGCATGGTGTCGATGCCGTCCATCTCAGGAAGCGAAACTTCCAGCAGGACGAGGTCGGGCTGCCGTTCTCGCAGCATATCGACCAATTCACTGCCGGTGCGGGCGTGGGCGGTCACGACCAAGTCGTCTTCGCCACGGAGCCACGATTTCACACCTTCGGCGATAAGCTCGAGCGGATCCGCGATGAAAATGGTGCTGCTCACAGGAGGGGCCTTGGCAAGGACCAAGCTAAAGCAAGGCCCTCATATCATGAGTGCCATGGCGCGGCCGCGAGGTCAACTTGCGGCATCCGCTTCATCCCGCAGCCACGCGTGCGCAGCTTCTTCTGAATCGAACACCCGCGCAGGGAAAGGCTGCGGGAACCAGGTGAAGTAGAACTTGCTCACGCTTCGCATCATATCGCCATGCGCCACAAGTGCCAAGGCAAGTATGCGTCGCTTGACGCGTTCACCGGTGAAATGGTCCGTATTGGTCGCGTTCGGGTCGATCGGGATCTCCTCTGGAATGATGACCATCAATGCGCACAGCGAATCGCCGATGATGCGGTCGCGCACCGCGGCCACCTCGTCGAGAATGGCCTGGGTGAAGCGCGCCTCAGGCTTGAACCGCTGCACAAGGAACCGCGGAGCGGCGCGCGAGAATGTGCAGTGCAGCGTTTCTTCAGTGGATAGTCCCTCCATGGGCATGCAATCGTTCAGCTGATGGACGGTTTGAATCACTGCCAAGCGATGGTTCTCGCTTGGGACGGTGCCATGACGTATGGGTCCGGATAAGGTTGGCCCCGAGGAGGAAATCAACCGAAGAGATGAGAGAGCACCTGTTCCACGCGAGCCACCATCACCACCTCGATGGATTTGATTGGCGCGAGGCCCTTGGTGCCGTGCGGAATGAAGATCCGGGCGAAACCGAGCTTGGCCCCTTCTGCAATGCGCTGCTCGGCGCGTGTCACCGGCCTGATCTCGCCGGTAAGGCCGACTTCGCCGCAGAAGGCCGTATCCATGGGCACTGCGATGTCAGCATTGCTGCTGAGCACGGCGCACACCACGGCCAGGTCGATCGCGGGCTCTTCCACCCGGAAACCGCCGGCGAGGTTGAGGAAGACATCCTTGGCGCCGAGGCGGAAGCCGCAGCGTTTCTCCAGCACGGCCAGCAGCATGTTCATGCGACGCAGGTCGAAACCGGTGCTGCTGCGCTGAGGTGTTCCGTACACGGCGCTGCTCACCAAAGCCTGCACTTCGATCAGCAGAGGTCGCATGCCTTCGAGCGTAGCGGCCACCACCACGCCGCTGGGTCGTTCGGTGCGGTCACCGAGCAGCACTTGGCTGGGGTCGTCCACTTCGGCCAGTCCGCTGCCGCGCATCTCGTAGATGCCCAATTCGTTCGTGCTGCCGAAACGGTTCTTCAGGGGGCGGAGCAAGCGGTAAGCGTGGTCGCGGTCGCCTTCGAATTGCAGCACGCAATCAACCATGTGCTCAAGCACCTTCGGCCCGGCGATGAAGCCATCCTTGGTGATGTGGCCGATGAGCACCATGGGCGTGCCGGTCGCCTTCGCGAAGCGCATGAGCTCGGCGGTGCATTCGCGCACCTGGCCAACGCTTCCGGGGCTTGCGTCCAAGGCCGCTGTATGCAACGTCTGCACGCTATCGATCACAACGAGCGAAGGCTTCATCGCCTCGATGTGCTTGAAGATGTTCTGCGTATTGGTCTCCGTGAGCACGTAGCAATTCGCAGCAGGTGGCCTTCCGGATCCCTGCTCCAGCCGCTCCGCCCGCATCTTCACCTGGTGCTCGCTCTCTTCACCGGATACATACAGCACGCGCAGGTGCGGGTTGCGCAGTGCCGTCTGCAAGAGCAAGGTGCTCTTGCCGATGCCCGGTTCGCCGCCGATGAGGGTGATGCTGCCCGGTACGATGCCGCCGCCGAGCACGCGGCTCAGTTCGCGGTCGCTGAGTGCCATGCGCGGGCCGTCCTGCGAAGGGATCTCGTCGATGCTGATCGGTTTGGGCTGACGTGCCTTGATGCTCGCGGGGGCCCCGCTTCTTTCAATCGCGCGCTCCACTACTTCCTCCACGAGGGAGTTCCATTCCTTGCATTGGCCGCATTGACCCAGCCATTGCGGGTAACTGGTCCCGCAGCTCTGGCACACATAGCGCGAGCGGACCTTAGCCACGTCGGAGGCGCTCCACCAGAGCGGTCGTTGAGAAGCCCTCCACGAGTTTGAGGCTGCGCACCTCGCCGCCCGCTGCCTTCACCGCTTTGGCTCCGACGATCCGATCCTCGCTCCAATCGCCGCCTTTAACGAGCACGTCGGGTCTGGTGGCTTCGATGAGGCCCAGCGGCGTGTCATCGTCGAAGATGATCACGGCGTCGATCCCGCGCAGCGCGGCCAGCACTTTGGCTCGGCTCTGTTCATCGTTGATGGGCCGCTCGGGCCCTTTCCCTTGGCGGCGAACGCTGGCATCGCTGTTCAAACCCACCACCAGTCGATCGCCAAGCGCGGCGGCCTCCTGCAGGTATTCAACGTGGCCGCGATGCAGGATGTCGAAGCATCCGTTGGTGAAAACCACACGGTCGCCTTTCATGCGCCAGATGTTGCACAATCGCTTCAGGTTGACAAGGTCAACGACGCGCTTGTCCGCGGCGGGGCTGGCGACTTCATTGCTCATGGTACGGGCGGTTTCTGCAAGGCAGCCAAAAGTAGAGAGAGGCCCCCGAGCACGATGATCATCAGGGTTTGCGCGGCCCAAAGCAGCCAGCCCATGGCCAGTGCATCGGGCCGGAGCAGGCCACCGCCTTCGGGTGGGACCATGTACACGCCCACGATCAGCGCCACGAAGGCTGGATAAACGCCGATGCCTCCTTGGACCAGCACAATGCCGATGGCGCCTGCGATGAAGCCTGCGAGGATGGCTGCGAATGGAACCTGGTCCATGCCCGGCAAGCAGTAGAAGCCCACTTGGAACATGCCCAGGTAGCAGGCCCAGATCAAAACAGTGTGCGCGACGAAGAGGCCCTTCTTCCGTGTACGCAGAACGGTTTGCAAGCCCTGCATGAATCCGCGAAGGGCATCCATGAGTCGTGCGCGCAGCGCAGGCCGGGTGAACACGAGGTAGGCCGCGACGGCAGCGCCGATCACGAACAAAGCACCCAGGAGCCAGGCCCATGGGAAGCCGCTTCCAACGGAATCAGCCGAGCCCTGCTCACTGCGGAACCGGGCAATCTGGGCCTTGAACAGGTCGAGCTTATCGAGCTGCATGACCATGGCAACGCCTGCGATGCCCAGGAGCACGGCCATATCCACCACGCGTTCGGCCATCACCGTTCCGAAGCCCTTCTCGAAAGGCACGCGTTCAACCCGGTAGAGCAGGGCCGCACGGCTCGCCTCGCCAGCCCGGGGAATGAACATGTTCATGAAGTAGCCGGCCATCACCCCGTGGTAGCAATTCCAGAATCCGGGTCGGTAGCCGATCGGCTCCAGGAGGTAGCGCCATCGCCATGCGCGGCTCACATGGGCCAACCAGCCCACCGCAATGGCCAAGGTGAGCCAGAGCAAGTTGGCTTGGCCGAAGGCAGCGAATAGTTCCTCGCGTTGCTCCGGGGTGAGCGCGCTATATGGTTTGTAAACCAGCCATGCCCCTGCGGCCAGGGGGAGGCCCAGCTTCAATGCGTTCAAAGCCGCTCGCTTCACCCGCGGAGTCGGTTGGTGGTTTCGTCAGGGAATACCACGGTAGGGCGGTAGGCGCGTGCCTCATCAATGGTCATTCGCGCGTAGGCCACCACAATGACCACGTCGCCGACGCTGGCCCTGAGGGCGGCCGGGCCATTGAGGCAAACGGCACCGCTGCCGCGCACGCCTTTGATCACATATGTCTCGAGCCGCTCGCCATTATTCACGTTGAGCACTTGCACTTTTTCACCTTCGATGAAACCGACCGCATCTATCAGGTCCTCGTCGATGGTGATGCTGCCGATGTAATTCACGTCGGCTTCCGTGATGCGCACGCGGTGCAGCTTGGCACGGAGCACTTCAATGGTCATGGTAGGGCATGGCGCGGGGGTATGCCCTTGGCCAAGGGGCGGCGAAGTTACCAGCCCCCAATGGATCTGATCAGCCCCTTCGAATGGTCAAATTGTCGATTAGCCTCACAGTGCCAAGTTGGGCGGCAATCATAGCAATAACCTCCCCGTGATCCGGCCAAGCGGCACATGGCTGCATGGTCTCGGCATCAGCGATTCCCAGGTATTCCAACCTGATACCCGGTTCCTTATCGAGTTCTAGTCGGCCTAAGTGCATGCACTCGCCCAGAGGCATGTCATTGGAGTTGACCTCAATAGCCTTCAATGCACGGTACAATGCGGGAGCTGCCGTTCTTTGAGAAGGGCTAAGTTTGATGTTCCTTGAGCTCATGGCCAACCCATCAGGTTCGCGCACCGTGGGGCAGGGAATGATGTCAATGGGCCACCTCAAATTCTTCGTAACCCATTGAATTATAGCTAGTTGCTGCCGATCCTTCATGCCGAAACAAGCGCCATCGGGCCTTACGCAGCCGAAAAGCCGGTCAACCACGTTCACAACTCCTTGAAAGTGGCCCGGTCGCTGAGGTCCTTCCCAATGGGAATCAAGGCCGCCCAGCTCATAATCCTTCTGGTGATGGTGAGCGAATAGCAGATCCTGGGTAGGAGCGAAGAGCACGTTGCAACCAGCGCCTTCGAGCAGGCCCCGGTCTTCCTCGGGCCTGAGCGGATAGCTTGAAAAATCCTGTGGGTCGTTGAATTGCAGGGGATTAACGAAAATGCTCGTGGCTACAACGTCGAACTGAGCCAAGGCTCGGCCGACTAGGTCCAAATGGCCAGCATGCAAGGCCCCCATGGTCGGGACAAAGCCTATCCGGAGGCCTTGCCGTCGTTGGGCTGCAGACCAAGATGTCATCTCAAATGGATCCTGAATGAGCTGCATCTCGCGTTCTTTATTACTTGACCAAGCTAGCGGCACGTTGAAGACCGCCCGCAAAGTCTATATTTTTGCGGTCCCGATTCATCATCCCCCCGCATGAGCTTGAAGAACGTGAAGGTCCTGACCATCTCCCAGTCCATTTCGCCCTTCATGGACATACCCGAGGAGATGGCCAAAGTGTCGCGTTCCTTGCCCCAGGGCACTTTGGATCGTGGCAATGAGATCCGGGTGTTCATGCCGAAGTGGGGCTGCATCAACGAACGCCGGCACCAGCTCCATGAGGTGATTCGCCTGAGCGGGATGAACTTGATCATCAATGACACGGACCACGCCTTGCTGATCAAAGTGGCCAGCGTGCCCAGCGCGCGGATGCAGGTGTACTTCATTGATAATGAGGAGTTCTTCAAGCGCAAATCCGACACGCACGACCTCGATGGCATTTTTTACCCGGACAACGATGAGCGTGCACTCTTCTTCGGTCGGGGCGTGCTCGAGACCGTACGGAAGCTTGGCTGGGTGCCAGACATCATCCATTGCCATGGTTGGATGGCGGGCTTGGTGCCTCTGTATATCAAGCATTTCTATACCGACGACCCGCACTTCGAGAATGCCAAGCTGGTCATGAGCGTTTACGACCAGAAGGCTGAGCCCATGGATAAGGATCTTGCGAAGAAGCTCTCCTTGGAGGGCTTCGACAAAGAGTTGCTCAAAGGACTGGCGAAGCCCACTACTGATGATCTGTACAAGTTCAGCATGGGCTTCTGCGATGCCGTAGTGAAGGGAAGCCCGAAACTGAGCAAAGGCTTGGAATCCGCTATCAAGGCGGAAGGCAAGCCAACCTTGAGCTATTCGCAAGGCCCTGAGTTGCTCGATGGCCATTTGGAGTTCTATAGCACCGTGCTCGAGGCCGCGCTCGTGTGACTGGCCATCGCTACATGCTGGCTCGATACCGACCACTCTGGCCTCTGGTGCTGCTGATGCTGCTGGTAACCGGCGGATGCCGGAAACCGGACGCCGATCTGGGCAATGGCCTGCTGCCCGGTGATCCGCTGGGTGTTGTGGTCGATACGGTTCAGCTACACGCATTCACGCGCGCTGATTCCAACTTCCGATCGAGTTCCCTCTCGCGCCAGGTGCTAGGGTCGTTCCTCGATCCGCGCTTCGGGCTCACCCGGGCAGGCATCGTTACGCAAATGCGGCTCGGTCCTTCGAATATCGATTCAGGCCAGGACACCGCAGGGCTCATTGCCGATAGCATTGTCCTCGCCCTTGCTTTTGACGGAGCCACTTATGGCTATGGGAACATGGATGCGCAGGAGTTCCGAGTGCATGAGCTCGACGAACGGCTCTCCATCGATTCCATCTACCGGAGCAATCGTATGCCCCTTATCACCGGCCCGGACCTGCTAGAAGGCCGTGGCCGCGTGAAGCCGGAGCCGCTGCGAAAGCAGTTCATCATGGGTGATAGCGTGCTGCCCCAGCTTCGCCTGCGCCTCAGCGATGCCACGGCCCAGAGGTTCATTGATGCTTTCGGTACAAGCGATCTCTCATCGAACGACGCATTCCTCGATTTCTTCCCGGGCGTTTACATAACCGTGGCCAACGATGGACAGGCTCCTTTCCAAGGCGGGCTGCTCTATTTCAACCTGCTCAGCACTCCGAGTAAACTCACGCTCTACTACCGCGATACGAACAGCACGACGCCTGATGTCACGCGAGCGCTTGACTTCCCGATCAATAGCAATGCAGTGCGCTACTCCACGGTGGAGCACGACCTCTCGCAAGCAACCGGCAATGAGGTGGCCCTTGCGATGGTCGACACCACCAGTCCGGCTGAGGTGGTGTACGTACAGGCCCTGGCCGGACTGCGAACCGTGATCCGCATGCCGTCGTTGGCTGAGTATCGCGGCCAATCGAAAGTGCTCGCAAAGGCTGAATTGGTGCTCACCATCGATGGAACCACGTACCCGTACTATCCGCCACCGGCGCTCCTGGTGCCCTTCCGCAGGAATGAAAGCGGCCAGGAGGCATTCCTGCCCGACTTGATCGGAGGGATCGGGGCTTTGGACGGAAGTTACCGGTCGACGGAAGGCGAGTACCGCTTCAACATCACCCGCTTTGCGCAGCGCGTGATTACCGGCGAGCAGGCCGACCCCACCTTGGAACTGGTTGCGGGAAGCGGCGGCATCACCGCCAACCGTGTCGCGCTGAAAGGGCCGGCAGCCCTGAGCAGCCCCATGCGTCTTCGGCTCACGTTCACTTCATATTGAAGCGCCATGTGCGGAATCGTTGCTTACCTGGGGGATAAGGAAGCCTATCCGATCCTGATTAACGGGCTGAAGAGGCTTGAGTACCGCGGCTACGACAGCGCGGGCGTGGCCCTGATCAACGATGGCGCCATGCGCATCTACAAGTGCCAGGGCAAGGTGAGCGATCTGGAGGCCCATGTGAACGGGCAGAGCACGGCTGGCACCTTGGGCATGGGCCATACCCGTTGGGCCACGCATGGCCAGCCGAATGATGTAAATGCCCATCCGCACGCATCGAACAGCGGCGACCTCGCGATCATCCACAACGGCATCATCGAGAACTACGCGCCCATCAAAGAGGAATTGCGCAAGCGCGGCCATGTATTCCGCAGCGACACCGACACTGAGGTGCTCGCCCATTTGATCGACGATGTGCGGGTGACCGAGGGCGTGGACCTGGCCGAGGCGGTGCGCCTGGCCTTGCAGAGCGTGGTAGGTGCTTACGCGATCGTGGTGCTGGACACCCATTCCCCAGATCTGATGGTGGCCGCTCGCCGGAGCTCGCCGCTGGTGATCGGGATCGGTGACGACGGCGCCCACTATCTGGCCAGCGACGCAACGCCCATCGTGGAGCACACGCGCAACGTGGTTTATCTGGAGGATGGCGAGATCGCTGTGATGCAGCGCGGGCATGGCTTGCGCATCCGCAACATCAAGAACCAGGTGAAGACCCCCTTCATCCAGGAACTCGAGCTGCATCTGGAGGCGCTGGAGAAGGGCGGTTACGACCACTTCATGCTCAAGGAGATCCACGAGCAGCCTCGCAGCATCCGCGATAGCATGCGCGGCCGCTTGAACCTGGCCAAGGGCGAAGTGGTTCTCGGTGGCATCAAGGAGCACGAGCAGAAATTCGTACAAGCCAAACGGGTGCTCATCGTGGGCTGCGGCACCAGCTGGCACGCCGGGTTGGTGGGGGAGTACCTCTTCGAGGAATTGGCGCGCATCCCCGTGGAGGTGGAGTACGCCAGCGAGTTCCGGTACCGCAACCCTATCGTGAACGAGGACGATATCGTGATCGCCATCAGCCAGAGCGGCGAGACAGCAGACACGCTGGCGGCCATCGAGCTGGCGAAGAGCCGCGGTGCCACCATCATCGGCATCTGCAACGTGGTGGGCAGCAGCATTGCACGCGTTACCCATGCCGGTTCCTATACGCACGCCGGCCCAGAGATCGGCGTGGCCAGCACCAAGGCCTTCACCGCCCAGGTCACGGTGCTCACCTTGATGGCCATGATGATCGGACAGCGCAAGGGAACGCTGGGCGGAAGCGCCTTCCACAGGCTTTTGAACGAGCTGGACTCCATCCCGGACAAAGTGCAGCGCCTGCTCAAGGCGGAACCGCAGATCAAGCGGATCGCAGAGATCTACCAGCATGCGAACAACGCGCTGTACCTCGGCCGCGGATACAGCTTCCCCGTGGCGCTCGAAGGGGCGCTGAAGCTGAAGGAGATCAGCTACATCCACGCCGAGGGCTATCCGGCCGCCGAGATGAAGCATGGCCCCATCGCGCTCATCGATGAGGAGATGCCGGTGATCGTCATCGCTACCAAGGGTGCGAGCTACGAGAAGGTCGTGAGCAACATCCAAGAGGTGAAGGCGCGCAAAGGGATAGTCATCGCCATTGTCACAGAAGGCGACCGCGTGGTGAAGGACCTCGCCGACCACACCATTGAGATTCCCGAGACCGCGGACCCGCTGGTGCCGCTGCTCAGCGTGATCCCGCTGCAGCTATTGAGCTATCATATCGCTGTGATGCGCGGATGCAACGTGGACCAGCCCCGGAACCTGGCCAAGTCAGTGACCGTTGAATGAGCCTTCGCCGGCCGGGCCGGTGAAAGCCAGCATGCTCGACCGTTTCCGCCGCATCACCTCTTCGGGCAGCTACGTGCCCGAGATTGATGGGCTGCGCTTCATCGCCATCTCGAGCGTGCTCCTGTTGCATGCCCACATGTGGCTGGTGCATTGGATGCGCATCGGGGATCCTGGATCAGTGGCCGGTTTGGCGTTGCTCGACCCGGTGCTGAGGCTCGGCGGATACGGGGTCGACATCTTCTTCGTGATCAGCGGCTACATCCTCTCGCTTCCCTTGCTGCAGGGCGGGAAGTTCAGTTACCGCACGTACATCCTCAGAAGGCTCACGCGCTTGGAGCCTCCGTACATCATCACCACGCTTGGCTTCGCAGCGCTCCTGTACATCACAGGGCGCTACAGCTGGCAGGAAATCGCGCCGGAATTGCTGAGCTCGTTGGTTTACCTGAATAACATTTTCACGCCAGATGACCTGCCCTTGGTGAATGGAATCACCTGGTCGCTTGAGATTGAAGTGCAGTTCTACCTGCTGTGCCCGCTCCTTGGGCTATGGCTCCGCAACAAGCCCTGGCAATTGGTGGTGTACATCGGCTTGTTGTTCGTTGCGCTCGTTGTGCAGAAGTGGTTCAAGCCAGAAGTGCTGTGTTTGCTCTCGGTCGGCTCCTACTTCGCCTTGGGTTATGTACTGGCCTTCGCCTCCCTGCGCAAACCCGTGCTGGCCCTATCACCGTGGGCGCGCGATCTGCTTGCTGCGATCTCATTCGTGGGCATATGGGTCCTGTTCGCGATGGTGGGCAAGGATCGCAGCGGCACCTTCGCGTGGTACGTCCTGGAGCACTTGAACCTGTTCTTGTTCTTCTACCTCGTGTTGGTGCACCGGGCACTGCCCCGCTTCTTCACCAATCGGCTGGTGACCACCATCGGCGGCATGTGCTATAGCATCTACCTCCTCCATTTCGGCCTGCTGAGCTTCGTGGGCAAGTTGCTGCTGAATCGCGGGTGGTTCGGCGGCGAAACCTCTACCTACTACGTCATGATGGCCATCCTGCTAGCCGCCTGCATCGGGGTGTCGGCGGTCTTCTTCCTCTGGTTCGAGAAGCCCTTCATGCAGCGCGATTGGCACAAGCGGTGGTGGGCACGGCTTCGCGGCGCACCCGCTACTGGCGCTGCCCGTTGATCAAGGGCCGCTGACCGGCATTTCCGACCCGGCCCACATCAGGATCCGGTCGCAATCGCGGAAGCGCTCGAGGTCCTTCGACGCGATCAGGTGAACGAGATCGATGAGTGCCACCACCCCGAAACCGCCGAATGTGAGGCCATAGGCGATGGCCACTTTGGGCGTGGTGCCCAAGTACAAGCGGTGTGCTCCGAATGGGCCCAATAGCACGGCCAAGGCAATGGCCACGCCGCGGTGATTCTCCTGCAGCGCCAGGGGTTGATTGATCTCTACAGGCAGTAGGCCCGGATCGCTCAGGGCCTGCACGCTATCCGCTCTGAAGGGCCCCATAGCAGCGCCGTGGGACACGCTCAGCGCCAAAGCCATCCCTCCGATTGCGCGGAACCACATGGCTCAAAAGTAGACGGCCGCGCAAGACCTTGAATGCACAGCGCCAGAGCATTGCCCTGGCGCTGTGCCTGAATTCAGGGTGTTGCTTATTTACCTTCGGCAAAGCGCCGTGCTACTTCGGCCCAGTTCACCACGTTCCAGAAGGCAGCGATATAATCCGGTCGACGGTTCTGGTAGTGGAGGTAGTAGGCGTGCTCCCATACATCGAGTGCCAGCACCGGGGTGCCGCCGCAGCCGGTATTGGGCATGAGCGGGTTATCCTGGTTGGGCGTAGAGCACACTTCGAGCTTGCCGCCTTTCTGAACGCAGAGCCAGGCCCAGCCACTACCGAAGCGGGTGGCGCCAGCGGCCGCGAACTTCTCTTTGAAGGCGTCGAAGGACCCGAAATCGCGGGTGATGGCTTCGGCCAGCTCACCGGACGGAGTGCCGCCTGAATTCGGGGCCATGAGCGACCAGAAAAGGCTGTGGTTGTAGTGGCCGCCACCGTTGTTGCGCACGGGCATGTTGGCCATATCGAGACTGGCCATGAGGGCCTCGATGGGTTGGCCATCCAAGGGGGTGCCTTCAATGGCCTTGTTCAGGTTGGTGACATAGGCTTGATGGTGCTTGCCGTGGTGGATTTCCATGGTGCGCGCATCGATGTGCGGTTCCAATGCGTTGGTGGCGTAGGGGAGTGCGGGGAGTTGATGTGGCATGGCTGATGGGTTCCTGGCTTGTTTCCGTCGAAGGGCCGAAGGTATTCACCGGAAAAGCAGCGAAGCATTTTGACGGATCCATAACGCGGATACATTTGCGCCCACTTTCACCAACCGTACCACTCACATGTTGAAGAAATTCGCTCTTTTGGCCGGCATGGCTGCCTTCGTGGTGGCTTGCGGCCCGTCTCAGGCCGAGATCGAGGCCAAGGCAAAGGCCGTTGCTGACAGCCTCGCGGCTGTGATGCGCGCCGACAGCATCCGCATGGCCGAAGAGGCTGCTGCTGCTCAGGCGGAGGCTGAAGCCAAGGCTCAGGCTGTGGCTGACAGCATCGCTGCTGCCGCTGCTGCTGCGACCACCGGCAAGTAGTCAGTTCCGTACTGCAAATGGAATGGGGGCCTCATCGGCCCCCTTTTCATTTTTGCCCGGTCGCCTTGCCAGCGGCCAGTTCGTCAGCGGCACGGATGAAGGCGGAGTCGGAGTCCAGCATCACTTCGTAGAATCCGGCATCGCCCCATAGGTTGCGAGCCACGCCTGCCTTCAAACGGTTGGTGATCTGCTTTCGCGACCGCTCAAGTTCCCCCGGCTTTTCAATAAGGCCCTGTTCCTTGGCCTCCTTGCGCAGTCCGTCGAGTGCGGATTCGGACAGGGCATAGCGCGCTTTGAACACGGAGGCGCTGCCGAATGCCAGCAGCCGGTTCCGTTCGCGGTCGGCGAGGTCGAAGGCGTATTGATTCAGCGTGCCGCTGAAGAACAGGTCCGTGAGGAATTGCGACCCCTCTGCGGTATCTGCCGGGACGAAAATGTCTGGCATGATGCCCCCGCCGCCGTACACGACCCTTCCACCCTTGGTGCGGAACATCTGAGTGGAATCGATGCGGACACTGTCGGCCGAGTACAACTCACCATGAACGGCCCGTCGCTCGTAGTCCGCATCGTAATCCACACCGGAGCCATAGGGTTTCTGAATGCTCCGGCCGCTGGCGGTGTAGTACCGCGCCGTGGTGATGCGCACCGCGCTATGGTCGGGCAGGTCCACATGCTCCTGCACCAGGCCTTTTCCGAAGGACCGACGACCAACCACCACCGCCCGGTCGTTGTCCTGAAGGGCTCCCGCGATGATCTCGCTGGCGCTGGCCGAGCCTTCGTCGGTCAGCACTGCCAATGGCAACGATTCGTAGGCACCTCGCTCGGTGGCCACCATGTCGCGCCGCGGCGATTTGCGCCCTTGGGTGTAAACGATCACATCACCCTCGGGAAGGAACTCATCAGCCAGATCCACGGCCGCATTGAGGTAACCGCCGCCATTGCCACGCAGGTCGAGTACCAAGCGTTGCATGCCTTGGGCGCGCAGCCCATCAGCGGCCGCAAGGAATTCCGCGTGCGTGTTCTTCGCGAAGCGGCTGAGTTTGATGTAGCCCGTTCCATCGGGCCGAAGCAGCGCGGCCGCAACGCTGTTTATCGGAATGGCACCCCGCGTGATGGCCACCTCCATGGGTGGCCGGCCCGGACGGCCAATGAGCACGGTGACCTTGCTGCCTTTGGGACCGCGCAATAGCTTCATGACCCCATCGTTGGTGATGCCCGCGCCAGCGAGGGAGACGGTGTCGGCCTTCAGGATGCGGTCGCCGGCGCGAATGCCGAGCTGGGCGCTTGGTCCTCCTTCAACCGGCGCCACAACGACCACGGTGTCGCGCTGGATCGCGAACTCCACGCCGATGCCATCGAAGCTGCCTTCAAGCGGTTCCGTTGCTGCGGTCAATTCAGCTGCGCTGATGTAGTAGCTGTGCGGGTCAAGCCGGTGCAGCATCTCCTGTAGCACCTCCTCCACCAAGGCGCCTTTCTCCACGCTATCGACGTATTGGCGGTCGATGAGGTCGAGCACCTGCCCGAGCTTGTCCGCTGCGGCTGGTTGCCGCAATTGGAAGATCGTGAGCGGTCCACCGGAACCGTCGCCCAGGTTGCGTCCGAGGAATAAGCCAGCCACCAGCGCCAACGAGAGCAGCAGCGGCACGTAGGGCGAGATCGGGTGGCGGTTGGCGCTCATGCGTTCAGTGCGGATCGAGTTGCGAGATCAGCACACGGCCTTTCTCCAGGAGTTCGAGGCCCGATGAGTCCTTGTAGGCATCGAGGTACACGAGCCTTTTGATCCCTGCTTGAAGGATGAGCTTGCTGCATTCCTTGCACGGCGAGTGGGTGAGGTACAACGTGGCTTCGCGTGCATTGTTGGTGCTGCGGGCCACTTTCATGATGGCGTTGGCCTCGGCGTGCAGCACGTACCAATGGGTGAGGCCGCTGTTGTCCTCGCAATCGTTCGGGAATCCGGTGGGCGTGCCATTATAGCCGTCGCTGATGATCATGCCCTCTTTCACGATCAGGGCCCCCACCTTCTTGCGGGTGCAGTGGCTCAGCTTGCTCCACTCCTGCGCCATGCGCATGTACGCGCGGTCGTAGCGCTCCTGTTTCTTGGGGTCAGCGTAGACCAGGGAATCCTGCTGCATTCAATCCTCTGATCGTCTGATCGCCGGATCATCTGATCGAATCGTACCCAGGGCGGGACTCGAACCCGCACGAATTGCTTCACTGGTGTTTGAGACCAGCGCGTCTACCGATTCCGCCACCTGGGTGGGTGCCCCGCTAAAGGGACGGCGAAAATAGCCTTACAACCGCTTCAACAGCCCCCTTAGATCCACCTTCTCGCTCACAATGCGCTCCAAATCGGCGATGGCCACCCGCTCCTGCTTCATGCTGTCGCGCTCGCGGATGGTGACGGCGTTGTCGGTGAGCGTCTCGTGGTCCACGGTGATGCAATACGGCGTGCCGATGGCGTCCTGCCGGCGGTAGCGTTTGCCGATGCTGTCCTTCTCGTCGTACTGGCAGTTGTGCGAGATCTTCAGGCTATCGATGATCTCCCGTGCCTTCTCGGGCAGGCCATCCTTCTTGATCAGCGGCAGCACGGCCACCTTCACCGGTGCGAGCGGAGCGGGGATGCGGAGCACCACACGCTCTTCGCCGCCCTCGAGCTTCTCTTCATCGTAGGCTGCGCTGAGGATCGCGAGGAACATGCGGTCGAGCCCGATGCTGGTCTCCACCACATAGGGCACGTAACTCTCGTTGGCCTCGGGGTCGAAGTAGGTGAGCTTGCGGCCGCTGTGCTTCTCGTGGCTGCTCAGGTCGAAAGTCGGTGCGGCTGTGGATCCCCTCGAGCTCCTTGAAGCCCATGGGGAACTTGAACTCGATGTCGCAGGCGGCGTTGGCGTAGTGCGCGAGTTTGATGTGGTCGTGGAAGCGGTAGTGGTCCGTGGGCAGCCCCAGCGCGCGGTGCCAGGCGATGCGCTTCTCCTTCCACGTGTTGTACCACTCCATCTCGGTGCCGGGCTTCACGAAGAACTGCATCTCCATCTGCTCGAACTCGCGCATGCGGAAGACGAACTGCCGCGCCACGATCTCGTTGCGGAAGGCCTTGCCGGTCTGCGCGATGCCGAAGGGGATCTTCATCCGTGCGCTCTTCTGCACGTTGAGGAAGTTGACGAAGATGCCTTGGGCGGTCTCGGGCCGCAGGTAGATGGTGCTGCTCTCGCCGCTCACGCTGCCCAGCTCGGTGGCGAACATCAGGTTGAACTGGCGCACCTCCGTCCAGTTGCCGGTGCCGCTCACGGGGCATTTGATCTCTTCGTCGATGATGAGCTGGCGCACCGCTTCGAGGTCGTTCGACTCGAGCGCCGCCTTCATCCTTCCTTCCACCGCATCGATGCGCTCCTGGCTGCGCTTCACGTTGGGGTTGGTGGCGCGGAACTGCGCCTCATCGAAGGCCTCGCCGAACTTGCCGCGCGCTTTCTCGATCTCCTTGGCGATCTTCTGCTCGTACTTGGCGATGTGCTCCTCCAGCAGCACGTCAGCGCGGTAGCGCTTCTTGCTGTCCTTGTTGTCGATCAGCGGGTCGTTGAAGGCGTCCACGTGGCCGCTGGCCTTCCACACGGTGGGGTGCATGAAGATGGCCGCGTCGATGCCCACGATGTTCTCGTTGAGCTTCGTCATGGCCTCCCACCAGTACTGGCGGATGTTGTTCTTCAGCTCGGCGCCGTAGGGGCCGTAGTCGTACGTGGCGCTCAGGCCGTCGTAGATCTCGCTGCTGGGGAACACGAAGCCATACTCCTTGGCATGGCCGATCAACGTCTTGAGACGGTCTTCTTGGTTGCTCATGATGTGCTCGCGCTCGTCCTGGAAGGCTGCGACGGCGCGGGGGCGCGAAAGTAGGGTGGAGCCACGAGCCGCTAGCCGCAGCGCTTTGAACCACTTCAGCGGCAGCTTGGCATGAAGCCCGCGAGCATCTTCTGCTCTTCATCGATGGCCTTCAGCAGGCCTTCACTTGTTCTTCGGCGCCCACTCCTCGTTGCAAGGCGAGCGTTTGCGTTTCGAGTTCGAAGGCGGAGCCCAGAGCGAACTCCATGAAGCGGTGTTTGTCCTTCTCGCTTCGTCGCGAGTTCCCTTCGGCGATGTTGAAGCGATGGAGATGGCCGCGCGCGTGGATTGTCCCTTGAGTTCCGCCACCCTTCGCCACGGCTGTTCTTCTTAGAGGTCGAAGACCATGTCCGTGATCTCCATGGCCTTCTGCCACATCTTGAGTTTCTTGAAGTCTTTCATGTGCGTGTGTTTGTGCGTGGTAGAGCTAGTGGCTCGAAGCTAGTGGCTCGTAGCTTTCGGCCGTGATCGAGCACCGCAACACCCTCATCTCCGAGGACCTCTTCGAGAAGCGTTTCGTCTGCGACCTCAACGCCTGCAAGGGCGCCTGCTGCGTGGAAGGCGAGAGCGGCGCGCCGCTGCTGAAGGAAGAGGCCGAGCAGATCGAGAAGCTCTGGCCGAAGTACAAGAGCTACATCCCGGAGAAGGGCAGGCAAGCCGTGGCCGAGCAGGGCTTCAGCGTGATCGATGAGGACGGCGACCTGGTGACACCGCTCGTGGACGGCAAGAAGGAATGCGCGTTCACGGTCTTCGATGAGAAGGGCATCGCGCTATGCGGAATCGAGAAAGCGTGGAAGGATGGCAAGATCCCTTTCCGCAAGCCGATCAGCTGCCACTTGTATCCCATCCGCATCGAGAAGGTCGGCGAGCGCGACGGCCTCAACTACCATAAGTGGAACCTGTGCAAGCCGGCCTGCACCTGCGGCGCCAAGCTCGATGTGCCCGTGTTCCGCTTCCTGAAGGATTCACTGATCCGCGCATACGGAGCGGAGTGGTATGCCGAGTTGGAGGGGATCTATGAAGAGTGGCTCAACGAGCCTAGGCGGAAGCAGTAGTGCCTGGCTCGCGCAGCACCGCAGCGTTGCGAATCAAGCACACGCATTCCTCAACGGATTCCGCCTCTCTGCGTGATGCTTCATTCGCCTTCCCCCGGCCTGCGCGCCATTCCCTCATTCCGCCTCCGTGGAACGCCCGTCATCGCTGCGAATCGCAAGGCTCCTACTTCGCCATCGCCCTAGCCCCGCGCGCTTCGGCCCTTGTTAACCGATCGTCAAAAGATTTCCCTTGCAAGTGTGCCCGCGCGATCCTTGGCCCGTCAACAGGGCGCTTCAGGCCCGTGTTGAAAAGTCGAAAGAAGTGGTGCCTCCGAGCCGGCCCTCCCAATCTCCTTCGCGACCATTTTTGTGACCCGCCGACGCCTTCCTCCGAGTGCTCCGGAATCGACGCCGACGGAACCAACCGACAAGACCGAGAATCACTTAACGGGGTCCATCACCCGAACGGAATACCGACCTCTTCACTTTCCCACCGCCATGAGCAACGATACCCAGATCAGCATGGAGCTCCCGCCCGATCCCGCCTTCACCAACGAGCCCCTCCTCAAAGAGAACAAGGACCGCTTCGTCATCTTCCCCATCCAGCACAACGACATCTGGCAGTTCTATAAGAAGCACGAGGCCAGCTTCTGGACCGCCGAGGAGATCGACCTGCACGCCGACCTGGTGGACTGGGCCACCAAGCTGAACGACGACGAGCGCTACTTCATCAAGCACGTGCTCGCCTTCTTCGCCGCCAGCGACGGCATCGTGAACGAGAACCTCGCGGAGAACTTCCTGCACGAGGTGCAGTACACCGAGGCGCGTTTCTTCTACGGCTTCCAGATCGCCATGGAGAACATCCACAGCGAGACCTACAGCCTGCTCATCGACACCCTGATCAAGGATCCCCTGGAGAAGGACAAGCTGTTGCACGCCATTGACACCGTGCCCTGCGTGAGCAAGAAGGCCGAGTGGGCCCTGCGCTGGATCAGCAAGGGCAGCTTCGCCGAGCGCCTCATCGCCTTCGCCGCCGTGGAAGGCATCTTCTTCAGCGGCAGCTTCTGCAGCATCTTCTGGCTGAAGAAGCGCGGCCTGATGCCCGGCCTCAGCTTCAGCAACGAGCTGATCAGCCGCGACGAGGGCCTGCACTGCGACTTCGCCTGCCTGCTCTACACCAAGCACCTGATCAACAAGCTGAGCAAGAAGACCGTGGAGACCATCATCCGCGATGCGGTGGAGATCGAGAAGGAGTTCGTGACCGACGCCCTGCCCGTGAACCTGATCGGCATGAACGCCAAGCTCATGCAGCAGTACATCGAGTTCGTGGCCGACCGCCTGCTGGTGGAGCTCGGCAACGAGAAGGTGTACAACGCCATGAACCCGTTCGACTTCATGGAGATGATCAGCCTACAGGGCAAGACCAACTTCTTCGAGAAGCGCGTGGGCGAGTACCAGAAGGCCGGGGTGCTCAACAAGGGCGATAAGAACGAGGCCAAGTTCACGTTGGACGCTGATTTCTGAGGCCGGAGGGCAAGGCAGCAGGCTCCGAGGCGCCTGGCCTATCGCGGCAATCGCCCACCTGCTCCCACCGCCCCCACCACCACATTGACCGGTTGAAGAAGACCTCGAAATCTCCCAAGACCGAAACCAAGACCAAGACTTTAGAACCCGGCACGGCCAGGCACCCGAGGCCCACCAAGGGGAGAACCAATCACCCAAACCCCTTCGCCCAAGGCGGGAGCCCCACGTGAAGGCCAATACCCAGAGAAAAGCATGTATGTAGTCAAGCGCGACGGACGCCGGGAGGCGGTGAAATTCGACAAGATCACCGCCCGTGTTAAGAAGCTCTGCTATGAACTGGACCCCAGCGTGGATGCCACGCAGGTGACCCTCAAGGTGATCGACGGCATCTTCGATGGCGTCACCACCACCGAACTGGACAACCTCACCGCCGAGGTCGCCGCCACCATGACGGTGAAGCACCCGGACTACGCCCAGCTCGCCAGCCGCATCGCCGTGAGCAACCTGCACAAGAACACCAAGAAGTCCTTCAGCGAGACCATGAAGGACCTCTACACCTATATCGACCCGAAGACCGGCGCACGGGCCGCCCTCCTCGCCGACGATGTCCACGAGATCATCCAGAAGAACGCCGAGGTGCTCGACAGCGCCATCATCTACGACCGCGACTTCAACTACGACTACTTCGGCTTCAAGACCCTCGAGCGCAGCTACCTCCTGCGCCTGCACGGCCAAGTGGTGGAGCGCCCGCAGCACATGCTCATGCGTGTGGCCATCGGCATCCACAAGAACGACCTCGACAGCGCCATCCGCACCTACAACGACCTGAGCGAAGGCTGGTACACCCACGCCACGCCCACGCTCTTCAACGCCGGTTCGCCCAAGCCGCAGATGAGCAGCTGCTTCCTGCTGCAACTGAAGGACGACAGCATCAGCGGCATCTACGACACGCTGAAGCAGTGCGCGCAGATCAGCCAGAGCGCCGGCGGCATCGGCCTCAGCGTACACAACCTGCGCGCGAAGGGCAGCTACATCAAAGGCACCAACGGCACCAGCAACGGCATCGTGCCCATGCTGCGCGTCTTCAACGACACCGCGCGTTACGTGGACCAGGGCGGCGGCAAGCGCAAAGGCAGCTTCGCCATCTACCTGGAGCCCTGGCACGCCGATGTGTTCGACTTCCTCGAACTGAAGAAGAACCACGGCAAGGAGGAGATGCGCGCGCGCGACCTCTTCTACGCCATGTGGATCCCCGACCTCTTCATGAAGCGCGTGGAGCAGAACGGCGACTGGACGCTGATGTGCCCCAACGAGTGCCCCGGCCTCTGCGACACCTGGGGCGAGAAGTTCGAGGCGCTGTACGAAGGCTACGAGGCCGCCGGCAAGGGCCGCAGCACCATCAAGGCGCAGGACCTCTGGTTCAAGATCCTCGAGAGCCAGATCGAGACCGGCACGCCCTACATCCTCTTCAAGGACGCCGCCAACAGCAAGAGCAACCAGCAGAACCTGGGCACCATCAAGAGCAGCAACCTCTGCACGGAGATCATCGAGTACACCAGCCCCGATGAAGTGGCCGTGTGCAACCTCGGCTCCATCGCGCTGCCCAAGTTCGTGGAGAAGGGCAAGTTCGATCACGACAAGCTCTTCGAGGTCACCTACCAGTTGACCAAGAACCTCAACCGCGTCATCGACGAGAACTACTACCCGATCCCCGAGGCGCGCCGCAGCAACATGCGCCACCGCCCCATCGGCATCGGCGTGCAGGGCCTGGCGGATGCCTTCATCCTCATGCGCTATCCGTTCGATAGCGTGGAGGCCAAGGTGCTGAACCGCGAGGTCTTCGAGACCATCTACTACGCCGCCCTCACCGCCAGCAAGGACCTGGCGAAGGAGTACGGTCCCTACGAGACCTACGAAGGCAGCCCCGTGAGCAAGGGCATCCTGCAGTTCGACATGTGGGGCGTGAAGCCCAGCGACCGTTGGGAGTGGGACGCGCTGCGTGAGGAAGTGAAGCAGCACGGCGTGCGCAACAGCCTGCTGCTCGCCCCCATGCCCACCGCCAGCACCGCGCAGATCCTCGGCAACAACGAGTGCTTCGAGCCTTACACCAGCAACATCTACACGCGCCGTGTGCTCAGCGGCGAGTTCGTGGTGGTGAACAAGTACCTGCTGCGCGACCTGGTGAAGCTGGGCCTCTGGGGCGAGGACCTGAAGAACAAGATCATCGCCAGCAACGGCAGCGTGGCCAACATCCCGGAGATCCCGCAGAACCTGAAGGACCTGTACAAGACCGCGTGGGAGATCAGCCAGAAGGTGATCATCGACATGGCCGCGGACCGTGGCGCCTACATCTGCCAGAGCCAGAGCCTCAACATCTTCATGGAGAACGCCAACTTCGGCAAGCTCACCAGCATGCACTTCTACAGCTGGAAGGCGGGCCTGAAGACGGGCATGTACTACCTGC
>JADIYA010000011.1 GCA_016705545.1 Flavobacteriales bacterium | reverse complement strand
GCCCAGCAGGCCGGTGCCCAGAGCAGCAGGGCCGTCTGCATCCTGCCCAATGGCGACCTGCTCCTGGTGGGCCACAAGGACCAGCGTGCCTGGATAGCCATCCACACGGCTACTTGGTGGAGCAGCCCAACCCGGACGACGCTCCGGCCAGAGGGGAGTTCACCGCCGCATGCACCGGTCGGCTCGGCAACCTGTACCTCGCGTTCGAGGATGAGGCAATCCGAAGAAAGATGTCCACGGCCTTCTGCAGCGCGTGAACGGCGCTTGGTCCCTCTTGCCTGCGCTGCCCAAAGGCTGGAGCAGCATCTACGATCCCGGTGGCGCTGGAGGCCCGATGCGATCTGGTTCCGCTCCTGGCACGATACGGAGCGGCGATCCGTGATGGTGCGCTGGGATGGCAAGACGTATTCGGAACTGCCGCTTCCGCCAGGCACGAAGGAGATGCACGCCTTGCTGCTCGATGCAGACGGCGCGCTCATCGCCGATGGGGACATGAACAACGATGCCGGTGCATACCGCTTCGTGAACAATGCGTGGGCGCCCATGGGCGAGGCCATGGACGGAATGCATGTTGACCGATTCGTTTACTTGAGTGATGGCACCTTGGTATGCAATGTGGCGCGCAGCTCTTACAGCGAAGCGAAGACCGCGCTGTACCGTTGGGACGGCAACGCCTGGAAGCCGCTCAAAGGGGCCGATGTGCCGATCAAGCAGGACGTCGAGGACCTGTGCGCAGGTCAGATGGACGCCTCTTCCTCCTGACCAAGCGGGCGACGAAGCGGGTGATCGCAGCGCCTTGCCTGCTGAAAGAAGACCGCCTGCGCTGGTACAAGGGAACCCCGGAAAGGGCGGTGCAGAAGGATTTCAGCGGCATGACGCATCTCTACAACCTGGCCTGCGACCGCACCGGCCTGCTGCACGCGCGCACGTACCGGGCGATGGTGACTTTCCGTGGGCGGAATTCGATCGGGCCATGGACGGCTATCCCCAACAGGATGCATCGGCGTCCGCGCTATGGTCGTTGTTCCAGCGGCTCGAGCCTGATTACTACACTAAAACCGCTGCGCTGGTAAAGGCCTACCGCAACTACAACGTGGCCAGCAACGAGGCGAACAGCAAGCGGGTGAGCAGCGCGAGCGCTGCGCTGAAAACGTGGGCGGGCGCCGCCATTGACAGCGTGGAGCGCATCGCACCCAAGCGCACGAACCGGCTAGCCGATCGATTCGGCACCGCGCTCGAGCTTTGGCGCAAGAGCGCTGAAGGCATGTCGGCCCAGGTAGCCGGTAAAGCAGCGGAGCAAGGACGAAGAGGAACAGGATCGCCTGGAGACGCAGACGGTCCTGGCCTTTAGGCAACCTGCGCGATGCGCAGGAGCTGCTCGATGCGGAACTGGAAGCGTACGCCGCGCGCAACGCGCTGGCCGCGCGCGCTGCCTGCCTCCTACGCCACGCGCGATGGTTATCCGGCGATGGACGATCGCGCAGCGGAGGTCTTCGCAGCCGAGCAGGCCAATATCGCCGAATGGAACGCGTTCATGGCCGCGAGCAACGGCTGGGTGCACCACATCGGCACCTCGCGCAACGCCGCCACCGGCCTGGTGGTGCTGCAGGATATCCGCGACAATTACCGCCCCTGGATGCTGAAGGAGAAGGCGCGCATGGAGGCGTTAAGGCATTCCTCCCGATCGCAGCCGGCTGTACGACGCGTACATGAAGGCGCTGCTCGAAGGCATGTACCTGATGAACACCATCGAGGGCCTCGGCGAGATCATCACCGGCTCCTATGCGCACGAGACCTACAACGAGGCCGTGGAGCGGTTCCACGATGCGCACCGGGAAGTGAATTACGCCGTGCAGCAACTGGAAGGCCTGATACCCGCCTATCGGGTGCGCCACGGTCTCTGAGGCCCGGCAGGGGCCGGTTTGGTGAGGCGCAGGGTGCTGGCATTCTCGCGCTCCCCAGCACGGCAAGTTCCCGAAGACGGATGATCTGTGGAGCACCAGGTATCCCCTGCTCAGCCTTCACAGCAGTGACGAACCGGTCATGCCGCCGGAAGCGATTGCGTTAATTCGCCGAACACACAACGCACCCTGCCATGCAATCGCCTCTCCTTGCCATCCTCTTCCTGTTCACGTGCGTGCATGCCAGCGCGCGATCCCGTATTCGCAGACGCTGCCGAACATCCAAGGCTCGCAGCTCAACAGCTGGGTGGGTTCACCTTCCTGAACACCACCGCACCCACGGGCGGCGGCGCCTCGCTCGATTTCGGCTGGCTGGCCTGCTGGCAGCAGGTCTTCGGCGGAAGCAGCAGATCAGATCGAACTGGAGACCGGCGCGGACGTGTGGACGCAGGTCTATTACGAGACCGGCAACGTGACCGAGTGCACCACCTTCAACCGCACGGCGAACATCTCGAACGCCAACCTCACCAACGCGATCGCCACCGGCGTAGGCTCGGTCACCGGCCGCGTGCGCGTGCAGGATTCGTGCTATCCGGGCGTGGGCTGCTCCTTCACCAACGACCCGGTGGTGAGCGGGCTCACCTTGGGTATGATGCGCACGCCGCCAGCTTCACCGCCAGCGATGTGAGCTTTCTGCCCCGGCGGTTCGGTGCAATTCACCGACGCCAGTTTGGGGATCGCCCAGCAGCTACGTGTGGTACTTCGAGGGCGGCGTACCCACCACGAGCACCGAGCCGGATCCGCTGGTGCTGTACCCCAACCCAGGAGCTTCGATGTGGTGCTGAGCGTGGTGACCGCGAACGGCCCTGATGAGCTGCAGTTGAGCAACTACATCATCGTGCATGCCCCTGCCCAACGCCTCGGCCGGGCCGGATGAGGATGTCTGCATCGGGCAGACCGGGCAGCTGCAAGCCTCCGGAGGGAGCAGCTACCAATGGTCGCCCAGCACCGGATTGAGCAACCCCGCCATCACGAACCCGGTGGTCACGGTCACCGAGACCACCACCTATACCGTAGTGGTCACCGATGCCAACGGCTGCCAAGACGACGATGCGGTGACGGTGACCGTGCATGAGCTGCCCACGGTGATCGCCTCGGCTGTGGACAATACCCTGTGCCCCGGCGATACCGCGGCGCTCAGCGCAGTGGGCGCGCTCAACTACCAGTGGAGCCCGAACCTCTTCATCAGCGGCAACACCGGCGATGCCATCAGCGCCTGGCCGCCGAGCGATTTCACCTGGACCGTTTACGGCACCGACGCCTTAGGTTGCGCGCACGACACCACCGTGGCCATCGATGTGCTCGATGCGCCTGCCATGCCCGTGGTGACGAACCTGGGCATGACCATGAGCTCCACGCCCGCTACAACGTACCAGTGGTACCTCGATGGCGAGCTCATCGCCGGTGCCACCGAACAGGAGTGGGCTCCGTTGGCCAACGGCAACTACAGCGTGACCATCACCGATGCGAACGGATGCCAGAGCACGAGCGCGCCCGTGTACTTCGGCACGGTGGGCGTAGCCGATGCCGTGGCCATGGGCCTGCGTGTCTATCCGCAACCAGCCGATGAGACCATGACGGTTACCGGGGTGTCGGCCAGCACGGACGTGCGGCTGCTCGATGCCATGGGCCGCGTGGCCTTGGCCAAGCGCTCCGGCTCCAACGGATCGCTCACCTTCGATGTGCGTGCCCTGGCGCCGGGCGGCTATGTGCTGGAGCTGGGCAGCGGTGCTGCGGCGAAGCGGATCGCCGTGGTGGTGGAGTGATCCGGCCAGCGTCGCAGTCTCTCATCAGGTGCATTCACTGCGGCAAGGGCCGCAGTCTCCTCCCGCTCACTACCTATCCTGGTTTGAGCTTGCTGAAGCCGGACCGCTAGATTCGGTTGAACCACCTGCGTGGCCATGGAACCGCATCGCCGTACGTTCGATCCCGTGCCCCCCCAAGCCCCCCGCCTGTTCACGGTGCTCTGCGTGCTCACCATCGGGGGCAACATCTTCCTCATCGTCGTCAACCTGTTCCAAGGCCGGCATGCTCTACACCGGCATCGAGAGCGGGGGCGTGGGCACCAGCGCCGTGGTGCCCCTCCAGATCCTGATGCTGGCCGTGATCCTCTCCTGCGCAGGGGCCGCGATCGGTGCCGCCTTCATGCTGCTGGGCCGGCGGCTCGGCTTCCGCATCTACGTGGCATCGAACATCGTGCACCTCCTCGCCACGGGGTGCGTCATGCTGCTTTGGCTCATGACGGTCTACCTGTCCTTCATCGCGGTGCTGCTGTTCTTCTACTTTCATCCCGGTGGGCTTCCCTGCTTTATTTCCGCAGGAACAGTGCGTGGCTGAACTGATGCCTTCAAAAGGCCGGAGCAGCGTTCCCCTGCCCGCAGGAGCGCTAGTAGTCATTCTCGCGGGAGCGGGGACTTGATAGCTGGTCGTACCCCACCTTCCTCATCGCTATGACGGCCACAGGCCTACCGCATCTGCGCCAGTTCTACCGTGGTGATCAACTGGTGGAAGCCCTTGCGTCGCGCACCACGGATCAGCGCATAGTCGCCGGTCCAGAGCAGACCGTCCAGTTCGATCGCCAGTGCGAGGAACGGTGCGTCGAACTCATCGGTCCCGGCGGCGATGCTCCGGCCTTTGGCCCGGCTCTCAAGCGACACGGCCGCGTCACTGATGAACTCGATGTTCGCCCTGATCGCCGACCAGGCAGCACCCAGCTGTTCGTCGTTGAGCTTCGAGGCGCTTCAGCTTGATCCGGTACCGCGTGAACTCCTCTTCGAGCAAGGAGGGCGCATAGAAGCGCAACTGACCGGGATCGTGGAGCAGCACCTCGCCGATGGCGCTGTCCGAGCGGACCACGCAACTGAACACGATGTTCGTGTCAACGACGACCTTCACCCAAGTACCGCTTCTTGTTCTTTTTCCACCAAGCGGCCTTCGCGTCGCGCGAAATCTTGTCCACATCGGCCTGCCGGGCCTTCGACCCGTCCGTGGCGAAGAGGTACTGGAGATAGTCCATCAGCCGCTGCACCGCCTCGGCGTTCTTGGACCCCGAGATGGTGATCACCACTTCGTCCTTCTTGTTGCGCTCCACCCGCGTTGTCATCGTCGCACTTCCCGACCTGCTTGGGTCAAGGTGCCCAAAGATAACTCCGTTCAGAAGTGGGGCGCTTGTCCACGGCAGCGCTGGTTGTCAATCGCGCTGTAGCAGGCGCACCGCCCGTCCTTGAGCCGGATGGCACGTGTGCGTTTGCACCTGCGCGCAGCACCCCCTGTTCAAAACTCGTCGCCGCACAGCCGCTCCGGTGTTGTTCTTTCTGGGCCTCGACTTTGACGCGAATGCCGTCGCTGCCCAGCACCCCCTGCCCGGTGAATGGCCTGGTGCCCTGGTCACAGGGCGTGTGGCCCATCGTATGGCGCGCACCGCACCCGGTGCTGCATTGCGTACACCATACACGCCAAGCCGCCCAACGAGCCGCTGCAGATCCACTGGAATGTGAGCCAGGCCGATATCGTGCAGGCCATGCTGGCCCATGCCGCCTTCAAGACCGGCGCTTATGTGCAGCTCGGCCCCATGGTGCGCCGCCGCATCGTGCAGCGCAAGTGGAGCTTCGAGCGCGGCTGCTTCTTCTACCGCATCGAGGGCAGCAGGCCCGGCAGGGAATGGAGCGTGAGCGAGGAGGAGCTGAAGGAAAGGATGAAGGAGTGAGGGCCGCTGCAAAGGCGCACCGCGCAACGGGCCACCGCTTCCCCCGCTCCTGCGGAATTGCAATCCGTGGTCTCTTCTTTCGTGCATCCGTCTCCGGGTTATTCCGGAGGAACGCAGGGTTCAATAAGAAGAGAGAGCCTGCACGGGCTTAAGGCGCACATGTGCGGTGAGGCGGGTCATCCACGATGGCGATCACACGCGTGGTGGGCGCAGTAGCGCACACGGTCGATCTACTTCACCAACATGAACTTCATATCGCTCACCGCCTTGATGTGGTGATCGATGGCCATGGGGAGCATGATGTATCCACCGGCGGCCACGTGGTGCACCACATCCTTGATCGTCACGGTGGCTTCCCCTTCCAGCACCGTGAGGAGCGCATCCGCAGGTGAGGAATGCGGCGGAACATCCTGACCTGCTTTCAGCGCGAACACCATCGCCTTGGCGTTCCCGTTGTTCAGCACCAAGGTGTTCTGGAACTTGGCCGCATCGTAGGCGGCGGCGTCGGCAAGGCGCGCAGCAGGGTCTTGGGCGTTGGTGTGCATGGCGGCGGTGATGGCAATAGCAATGAGGACGGTTCTCATGAAAGGGGGTCTTTGGTACGCAGGAAGTAAAGGCCCAGGAGCACCACGGCGAGCACGATGAGCACGGCGCCGAGGAGCACGAAGATGGGCGAGGCATGCAGGTAGATCTCCAGCAGGATGCCTACGGGCATCAACATGCCCAGGAGCGCCAGCCATGCAATGGTGCGGTGCTGCCTGGCGGGCATGGCGCTGCGCAGGAGCAGGAAACCGATCACGATGTTGAGGAAAGCGAACAGGTTGCCGTGCACATGGGCCAGGCGTGCTTCGAAGTGCGGGCCGTTCCCATCGCTCGCGATCCACGCTTCCTTGTCCGGTGAAAAGTCGCGCAGGTAAATGAGCAGGAAGCCATAGACCATGAAGAGGCCCATGAAGAGGAAACCGAACGCGATGTTGTGCCTGCCGCTCATGGTGAAGAGGTATCGGACACGAATGTCCGCGTAATGGCCTGGGCATTGCGTGAGGATCGTCACCACCACTCAACGATCACCTTCTCCTATCCGCGAAGCAATCTGCCTTTAGCAGGCGGTAGGTGTTGAACTTCCAGGCCGAGACGAACGCAGGGTCCCCGTCCCTCGCAGGGCCTCGGGATGCGGGAGACCCAGCGAGGGCCTAGACAGCACCCCGGCTCACGCGCCCAATGCGCGCAAGGCCTCGTACACCAGGAATGCAGGCCACCCCAAGGCCTTGAGTAAGCCCAAGGCCCCCATCCAGAACCCGGTGGCGTGCGCGATGTAATAGATGGCTGCGCCGATGAGACCCAGGCCGTACACCGCGCCACTGGGCCCTTGCTGTTGGATGCGCTCTTTCATGGCATTGGTTTGCTGGCGTGAACTTCGGCAGCGGGCCGCGCCGCGCGACTGACGCAAGTCAGTAGGGAGGGGACGATGCGAATGCGAAGGGTCAGCGCGGACAGGAGCGATTGCTGCAGTGAAGAGCTTGTTAGTGTGCTGCCTTCTCCATCCCCCTCACCACCTCCATCCCGGCTCGCTGGCCGGTACCTCCACGCTCACCGTCGTCACCCGCTAACAAGTCCATCACCTTCTCCTATCCGCGAAGCAGCCTGCCTTTGGCAGGCAGGGCGGCAGGTGTTGAACTTCTCGACGATCATGAATGCAGTTTGCTTGCCACATGCCGCTCATACCAAAGGAGTGGCCTGTTGAAAGCGGGCATCCTGAACTTTGCCAGCAAAGAGCAACACCATGGGTTCACGAGCAGTACCAGCGCCCATCCGGTACAGTTGGGCGATCGACAAACGCAAGGCCACCTTGCTGAAGGATGGTAAGGAGCACTTGGTCCTAGAAGAAGAGAAGCGGGGCCGAAGCACCTTCACTTACCGCAACGCGCGATACACTCTTCAGAATGAAGGATTCTGGAATCCCAGAACCATCATCGAAGCGAACGGTGAACAGGTCCTCCAATTGAAGCGGCATTTCCTGGGAAGCAAAGCCACCATTGAATTCGCGGACGCGACCAAGTATCAATGCAAGGTGCGCAACGCGCCGTTGGTGAAGTTGATCTTCGAGAACGCCCAAGGTGAACCCATCCTCAGCTACCGCTTGGACGCCGCACTTCGGCCGCGAACCGTGCTGGAAGTGAACAATGGCAAACTACCGGGTGACCACCTGGTGCTGCTCCTGGTGCTGGGCTTCCATGCGTTCAAAGGCGTGGTAAAGGAGAACGATGATTCCGACCTGATCGTCATGGTGGCATAGCCCTTAACGAAGGGCGGTCGTCATCTTCGTCACTATCGTTTGCGCCCCCACGCTCGGCGGCGTCACCCGCTAGCAAGTCTATCACCTTCTCCTGGTAGTCCGCGAAGCAGCAAGTGTTGGACTTCTCGGCGGTGCCGGTGGTGGTGCTTCTCGAATCTACAAATGTCATGGCACGCACGAGTCCCCGGCCCTCGCAGGGCCTCGGGATGCGGGAAACCCATTTCAGGACGAGTCAATCAGTGTTGGAAACCGAACGCTCTCAGGGCTTCACCAGCTTCAGCACAAGGGGATCCCTTCCTTCCATGCGCAGCAGCAGCAGGTAGCTTCCTTCGGACAGGTCGCCGGTCGAAAGGACGAGGCGATCGCTCGACCAGCGCTCGCTGCGCAGCAACCGGCCCTGGGCATCCAGCACGTCCACAGCGATGGGAGCTCCACTGGAGCTGCGCCGAAGCACCAGTTCATCCGCCATCGGATTCGGCCCAGCCGAGATGCCCAGCCGCTCCAGCTCATCGATGCCCACGAATACATCGAAGGTGATGGAATTCGTGAGCGACCACGCGCCAGTGGAGGACAGCGAACGGACCGAGAGCGTATGCGGACCGGCCGCGAGCGCGTCGGTGAGCACATTCAGCAGCAGGCCATTGATCTCTGGAGCTGCGGCTGTGGCCATCGCAGTGGCATTGCCGAAGCCCGGATCCATCGAGAGTACTCCACGCGCACCATGTCGCCACCGGGCCATGCTGCACCATGAAGAACCTGCGGTTGGTGAGGCCCCAGTTGCCGGCAGCATCCAGCATGCGCACCCCGAGCACATGCCCGCCCGGAGCCAGTGCGCTCACATCGAGCGACAAGGGCAGCGACACTTCCGCGGCCTGGGTGAAGTTGATGGCCGTGCCATTGCCGAAGCCGGGATCCACATCGAAGTAATACTCGCCCCGTTGGAGCTCTTGCGCTGACGCAGCCGTGACAGCGGTAGCCGCAGCCGCAAGGAAGGATAGCAGGCGTGCCATGGCCTCAGTCGTTGGCGCGTGAACCAAGGGTGACCTGCAGCGGTGTTCCCTGGTCCGCGCTGGTGGGCGCGCTGAGCGTGAAGATGCTGGGCACGGGAGGAATGCCGCTGAGCCGGTAGGGCTCGAGGCCGCCGAAGATGCCGCAATCCGCACCACCAGCACCGGCACCGATGCCGGGCGATCCCGCAGCGAGCTGGTATTGCGCATCGCCTGTGCCGCCCACGAACACGGTGCCCAGGTCCACGTTGATCTGGTTGCCGTTCGTAGCAGGGACAGGAGCGCCTGCGAAGATGTTGTTCGCATAGGCCGAGGTGCCCGGTGTGACGAAGGGCCCGAATACGCAGTTGCTGATGGACATGCCGCTGCCGCCGAAGAGCGCGGTGGTGCCGCTGCCCAGCCCGATGCAATTGATCAACTCGCCGGAAGTGCTGCCACCCGTTGCGAAATTGAACGTGCGCGCAAGCGTGTTGCTGATGGTGAGATCGTTGAGGGTGCTTCCGCTGTAACCGACCGTGAAGCCATTCGCCACGTGGCAGCCATTCACCACGATGCCGGTGAGGTCCAGTGAGCCCACCGGATAGGCGATCGATAGATCCGCCCCGCCAGCCGAGAATCGGCAACGCTCGATCCGCACGAAGCTGGCCTTCACGTTCGTTGCGCCCTGCACGTCCAAGCCGCTCACCACGGCGCCTTCGGATCCCGCCTCAAAGACCAACCCGCCGGTGATGGCCGTGGCCGCCGTGGCTTGAAGGCCTGAGTTGAAATTCAGGAAATAGCCCGGCCCGATGACCACCAAGGGCTTATTGAAGGTGCATGCGCCATAGCTGCTGCCGCTGGGCTCCACATGGATGGTGTCACCGTCGAGCGCCGCATCGTGCGCAGCTTGCAAGGTGGTGAAGGGCAACGCGATGCCCGTGTTGTTCACGCGGTGGATGGTGGCCTGCGCGCTGAGTGCAGCGGCAGTTGCGAACAGGATGGGAATGGTGCGCATGGTGGGGGAGGGTGGGATGATCGAAGGTGCGGAAAAAATGCGAGAAGGCGAGGTAGGCCGGGCGGGCGGTCCAGCTTCATGGTCGGGTCCGTCGAGGCGCGTGCTTGCACCTTCGCCGAATGCAGTTGCGGCTGGCACACAGCGCGGCATAGGATTCCGTGGACGAGAGGCGCTGCTGCGGTTCGAATATTCCAATTGCGTGTTGCCACGAGTTGCAAACTCGCGGCAGCAGGGGGTTGAATTACTCGGCGGTGGTGGAACGTATTTGCTACAACCGCAGCACCCTCATGACGTTCGCGCTGCCCCCTGCCTCCATTCGGAGCAGGTAGATACCCGGCCGCAGGTGCTGCATTGAAAGGATATGCTGACGCGCGCCGTTGGCTGTGCGCTCGCGCATGACCTCGCGGCCATCGGTCGTGTGCACGGTGATGGTGGCTTGGCCGATGCCGTCGGTGGTCACGGTCAAGATATCCGTGGTCGGGTTCGGATAGGCCATGGCATGGTCAGTGCGGCCTGCGGCCCGCAGCCCGGTACTGAAGTCGCCAAGCCTGAAACCACTGGAGTTGTCGATGCTTCCACCGCCTTGGGTGTACACGCTGGTGGTGTGGCTCAGTAACGGTTGCCCGATGCCGGCTTTCACGATGGCATAGGTCTCGCCCACGGAATAGCCCAGGTTGGGATCGCCGCTGTATTCGTCCACATAACTCCACGTCCGGTGGAGCAGGAGGCAATCGGAGTACGTGGCGTCGGGGAGGATAAGGCTGCCGTAAGCGGTGCAGGTAACGGTGAACACACCCGTGCGTGTGCGGGGTGATGGGCCGGTCTCGCTGCAGGCCATGGAATCAGTGAACGAACTGCCGAGGGTGAAGGGGTACTCCATTTCGGTGCGCGGATCGGAACAGAGGCTGTATTCGCCAGGGCTGCTGTAAAAACCCAAGTGCTCTTCCTTGTCGGCCGAACTGCGATGGAACTCGTTGTACGGAAGCCACTGCAAGGCGGCCGTGGCGCTGGGGAAAAGGGCGAAGCCCGCAGCGGTGGAAGGGTCCACCACATCCTTGCTGAACCACGGATCGCTGGCGAGGTTCGCGTAGTTCCAGGTAACGTTGGCGCCGCTGCTGGGCGAGATAGGGCTGTTGAACTCGAACAACTCGTAGTGGTCGCCCAACTCCATGGTGTACTGGCCAAGGGTGAGCGTGGGTTGCGCGCGCATGTTGCCGCAAACCAGCAGTAGGAAAAGGGCAGAGCAGCTTGCGTGCATGGGTGGGACACGAAGCAGACGCCGGGAACGGGAGCGCGTTGCTTCGATCAGGCTGATGTTCAACGTTGGGTTGCATGCATGGCGTTCACAAGGGCTTGCGACCCCACGCTCACAATCATCACCCGCTAGCAAGTCCATCACCTTCTCCTATCCGCGAAGCAGCCTGCCGTTGGGAGGCGGCAAGTGTTGAAGGTCGAGGCGATGATGAGGGCGCAGGGACTCGAAGAGCCTGCGAAGGTCTATTTGATCGATCCATGCAACACTGGTGAAGGTGAGGAAGTGCATGGCCTGCTGATCGCCCATGCGGTAGCCACGCGACATGCTAACAAGGTATCCACAGGCTACCACCAGCCTACCATGTGGAGCGTAGCCGCAGGCTACACTTAGAGAGTACGCAGCCTACAGGCAGTGGGGGATTCCTCGGGAACCGCTTCCGGCGGGAGAGCATCAGTGCTGCACCACCACTTGGCGCGTGGTGGTGCGCTCGCCCTGCGTGACGATCACCGTGTGCAGGCCGCTGGCCAGATCGGTGAGGTCAATGCCAGTGAGCGCTCCGGATCCGGGGCGCAGGTCCTTCACTAACTGCCCGGTGGCGTTCACCACCATGATGCGATCAACAGGGCGCGCATCGGCCAGGCGGACCGTGAGCGGACCATGCGTAGGATTGGGGAAGACCAGCAGCGCATCGTCGGCGCCGGTGGCCGCCGCTGCATCCGTTCCGGTCGATTCATCCTCGTACTGCACCTCCCAAGCCGACAGGAAATTGCGGCTGACCCCGTTGAGCGTGTAGAAGGTACCGCCGGCCAGCAACAGCTCGCCGCTGCGGGCGAAGGCATTGATGTAGCCGTTGTCCACGGAGGTATTCCAGACTGGGAACACGGTGCCCAAGGTGGCATGCACCGATGCGAAGCGGTTGCGCGCGGCACCGCCCAGGCTGTTGTTGCCCGCGAAGTAGCCGCCGACATAGAGCGTATTCCCATGGCAGGCCAGCGCAGTCACGCTGTTGTTCGCATTGCACACCCAACCGCTCAGGGCGGTACCGGTGCTTAAATCGAGCGCTGCCAGGTAGTTGCGAGGCGACCCCCGACGTTGTTGAAAAAGCCACCCACATACACATTGCCCTCGTTGGTCTTGAAGGCCAAGGCCCGCACGGAGCCGCTGGCGCCGGGGTTCCAGCTATCCGGTGTGGACGAGGACGTGGAGAGGCGGGCAAGGCGCAGCCGGGGCTGTGCCGGCGTGCCGATGTTCAGAAAATCGCCGCCCACGTACAAGGCCCCGTTGTTCTCCTCGATGGTGTACACCGTGCCATCGGCATTCGGGTCCCAGTTCGGGTCCACCGCGCCGTTGGCGATGGCGATGGCTGCGAGCCGGTTGCGGGTGTACCCGCTGATGGTGGTGAAGAGGCCGCCCAGGTACAGGTTGCCTCCACTCACCGCCATGCTCAGCACGGTGTTGTTGCTGCTAGGCGCCCAGCCCGCCAAGGCCGCGCCAGCCGCGTCGATGGCCGCGATGCGGTTGCGCGCAACACCACCCACGGTGGTGAACGCGCCAGCGATATACACCACATCGCCCGCTTTCTTGATCGCATTCACCGAGTTGTTGGCATTGGGGTTCCAGGTGGTGGGCCGGCCGGTGGCCATGTCGATGGAGGCCACACCGCCGCGCGGGCGGATACCGATGCGGTCAAAGGCGCCGCCCGCGTAGAACAGGCCGCCCTGCTTGGCCAAGGCGTAAACCGTGGAGCTCGCGTAGGGATTCCATTCAGTGGCGGCGCCGTTCACGCGGTCCACCGCGGCCAAACGGCCACGGGCCACGGCGGGCACGTTGGTGCCGGCGGCGGTGTAGCTGCCGCCGAAACGCACCACGTCGCCATCCACGAGCAGGGTGTACACCTGGCCGCCGGCGGTGGGGTTCCACGGCAGCACCGTGTATGTGCCGTCGAGCTTCATGGCCGCGAGGCGGGTGCGCGTATTGCCTGTGGTGAAGGTGGTGAAATTGCCGCCGGCGAAAAGCGTATCGCCGGAGATGGCCAAGGCGGAAACCTCGCCATTCACGGTGCCGGGCACCCAGGGGGTGAGCGCGGCGTTGGCCAGGTCGAGCTCCGCGATGCGCTGGCGTGCGATGGTGTTCACCGTGGTGAAGTTGCCGCCCACGAAGGCCGTGGTGCCGTTGATTGCGATGGTGTTCACATCGCTGCTCATATTCGGCTGCCAGCTTGGGATGGCGGCGGCCCCGGTGGCGGGGTCCAAGGCGATGAGGCGCGAGCAGGTGGCGCCGCCCATGTTGGTGAAGGTGCCGCCCACGTAAACCAGGCCGTTGTGCACCACGATGCAGCGCACCTGGCCGTTGTTGTTGGCGTGGTTCACGTTATCCACGAAGCCGTTGACGAGCTGCGAATTATTGGGGCCGCCCACGTAGAAGGCCGCGATGCGCGGCTTGGGCTGCCCGCCCGCGCCAGGGAAATCGCCGCCCACGTACAGCACCCCATTGTCCAAGGCCAGGGCGCGCACGATGCCTTCCGCACCCGATGCCCAATTGATATCGAGCGTGCCGTTGCTGAGAATGTGCGCCAGGCGCAGGCGCGGCTGGCTGTTCACCTGGGTGAACTCGCCGCCGATGAACCAACCGCCGGTGCCATCGGGCACCACGGCGCGCACCACGCCATTGGCCCGCACCTGGTTCAGGATCGGCCAGCCCTCGCCGTCCTCCAATGCGCACCCATAGCCGGTGGGCACCGGGGGCTGCAGTTCAGAGAAGGTGCCGCCTACGTACACCACGCCCGTGGCCTCATCCGGGGTGATGGCCTGCACCGCATTGTTCGCCACGTACCAATCGGGCAGGTGCGTGAGCGGTGTGGGCTGGGCGTGCAGCGCGCCAGCGACGAGCGCGCTAATTGTCGAGCAGAGGAGATTTGGTTTCATGGGGAGGTAGGTAGGTAGGTATGCGCTTCACGGGTAAGCGCACGGGCAAGGTAGCAGGCCGAACGAAATGCGCAACTGGGAAGGGTGCGGCCGGTGAGGGAGGACGGTGCTGCTGGGCTCAGACCTGCGCAGTGGACCGGTTCTTTCCCTCTCCGAAGGACTCCAGCGCGGCGCGAGGTGGCGCGGCTCGCAGACCGTGCGCTACTTGCGCGGCGGGTGGCCGATCGAACAGGGCCATGCGCAGGGGATGCTGGGCCATGCCGGCTCCATAGGCCAGATTAGCTCACTAGCACCATATCCGAAGCCGCCTCCGCCAGGTCTTCGCATACCTGGATCAATTCGGATTTCTCGGTGGGCACCATGGCCGGAAGCTTCAATGGGAATTCAGTGATGTGCGCATGGAAGTGATGCTGGTCGCCCGTTTCGCGCGGCGACCACGCGCGTGTGATGCGCGAGTTCATGGGGAACGGCACGAGCGCGGACGCGCGCCAGGTGAGGGGTGGTGTTTTTACCTCGACAGGCTCTCTCGAAGAGGACCCTGTCGCTCGAAAGCCATGAACGCAGGGTCTCGAAGACGAAGACCCTGCTGCGGCCTGTAATTTTGAGCTGCCCTCTAATAGGGCGGTGGTCCCTCGCGCAGGTTGTCATCCAGCCGCACGGCGCGCACGTGCTGTTCCATGCCGGCCAGCCTATCACCTGCTGCGTGGAGCACTTCGCCCAAGCGCCAGGTGGCATAAGCATGCGTGGGGTCGCTGGCCAGTAGGCTCTCGTAAGCGGTGCGCGCGGTCTTCAGGTCACCGCTGCGCTGGATGCAACGCGCCATCAGGTAAAAGGCGGTGATGCTGTTGGGGCCGTTCTCCGCCGCGATCAGGCCCAGCGTATCCAGCACGGTGGCGCACTCGCCCATGCGCCAGCGCCGCCAGGTGCGCAGCCAGCGGGCATCGGGCGCGGGCAGGTCGTTGCGTGCTTCCACGGTTGCATCCTCCACGCGCTCCATGGGTATGGCGAAATTGAGGGCCTGCCCGCCACCATCGCTGAACCACACCGTGGGTATGCCGATGAGCGCGCCGCGCGCATCCACCAGCGCGCCACCGCTGTTGCCTTCGCTCACCGGTGCGCTGAACTGGATGAGCTTCTGCGCGGTGTCCTGCCTGTTCGGCCGCATGCCGCTCACCAGACCGTAGCTGATGGTGAGTTCCACACCGCGCGGATTGCCCAACGCATAGGCGTCCATGCCAGGGCGCAGCGCCGGGCTGTAAACGATGGGCAATGCGGGCACCGCATCCCATGCCGCCTTCGGCGTGGTGCCCAGCACATTCACCACCAGTATATCGCGCGCCTTGTCCGCACAAAGGATGTTGCCCAAGTGCAGCGGCGTGTTGCCAAGCCGCGCGGTAAGCGTGCCTCCGCTCTTGTACACATGGAAATTGGTCACCAGCAGGCCCTGGTCCTTCAGCACCACACCGCTGCCCCGGTACCGCTGCAGGCTATCCGTGCTTATGCTCTCCACCCAGGCCACCGCGCCGCTCACGCGCGCGTAAATGGTGCTGCCGTGGTCTTGCGCTTGCGCGTTGGGCGCAAGCAAGCCCGCGAACAAGACCGTTGCCGTGATCCTACCGTATGCCATGCCTCGCTGTGTTCAAACCTAAGCAAGGCACCGGGCCTTGCGTATCCTGCCCGGAGCGCGCTGGCAATCCGGGGCCATGGCACGCAGGGGCCCCGAGGACGGGAGAGCCTGCGCGGGCCGAGACTCCCGCGCCAGTGCGGGGGGATGGTTCGGCTGTGATGCGGAGGCCCGGTGTTAGAGCTTCTGTACCAGTTTCACGCAGGTGTCGTCACCGTTCTGCAGGCGTAGGAGGTAGGTGCCCGCTTGCACATGGTCCATGCGGATCCGCGGCGAGCCCGTGCCGACCGACCTGTGGTGATGCACCGTGCGGCCTTGCGCATCGAACAGGGTGATGTCCATCGGTCCTTGCGCTCGCGTTTCGATGGTGAGCCGATCAACCACCGGGTTGGGCCAGATGGTCACATCGCGGAGGGAAGGAGCTTCCGCAATAGCGGACGCACCGGGGAACACAAGGTGACCCCAGGAAGAGGGATCCAGCCGCGACGCACCGGCAGGCCACATGTTCCAACTGGTGGCGGTGTTGGTGAGCACCACCGCGATGCAGATGGTATCGCCGGGCTGCGGTGTTATCCCCAGGAGGTACCACCAGGGAATGGCGATCTCCACCATATCGGTCATGGGCGGACCTGGGCTGATGTTCGGATGGGCCGACCAGTTGTTCGGCAGGGGCGAACAATCGTCATACACCCCATAGGCTCCTTGGTGGTGGCAACTGGTCGCTGAGACATGGAACCAGCGATCATCGCCGCTCCAAGCCGGTGTGCGATCGTGATCGATGTCCAACAGCACTTCCGGGAACAGCTGGTTGCTCTCCAGATGGCCCATGAAACCAAGGAACAAGCCCCATCCATCCACCGCGAAGGCGACCTGGCTCAAATCGCCGCCACCTGCTGGCATCGTCCACCGTTGGGGCCTGGTCCCATTCACCGGCACTGAACTGACCATCTGCGGAAGACCGATCCCCACAACGGGTGCATCAC
>JADIYA010000010.1 GCA_016705545.1 Flavobacteriales bacterium | reverse complement strand
ACGGACATACGCATTGATGAACGCGCACACCGCCCGGCGGGACTTGTCCTGCTGGGCGGTAGTGCGAAACTCCCGATGAACATGCACATACATACCAAGCTCCGATCGCTTTGGCGGGCACCGCACTTGCATTCAGCGCTCTGGTTTCCGCCCAGGACCAAATGCCTAAAGCTCCTCACAGAGGTATCCTTGGTGATGCAGGTACGCACTACATAGAAATGGTCGTGGCTTGGAAAGAAGCACGCTTCTACCTGCTGGATACACTGGGCAACACGCTACCAGTGGACGGCTTGACCGGCACGGCCTACATCCAGTTCAACGACATGTCCTTTGGCAACCCCGAGTTGACGCCGGACAAGAAGGGCTATTTGCGTGCCGCGCTCAACAAGCCGAATGACTTTACCGTTGTTGCAAGTGTGAAGCTGCTCAGCGGCTTCGTGACAGTACAGCTCTCCTTCCGGCCCATTGAACGGACCGCAGCCGGTGGAGCAGCACAACGCATCAGATGGGCATCAGCACTGAACCAGTCGTAAAGGTGATCATCGAATCTTCCAGTGCCTTTTGGCGCGAACAGAACAACAACCATGAGCTCCGGTCAGGATCACAACAACTACGCGAAAGCAACAGGTACCCCATCCGCATGGCGCGGCTACCTGCCCGCCATCGCCTCCTTCGTCCTGCTCATCGGCGGCATCGCCATTGACCAGCTTGCGCCGCAGTTCTGGCAGCAGCCGTGGTGGCGAATGTCCTGGTACCTCGCGGCGTACCTGCCCGTGGGCCTTCCCGTGCTGGTCAAGGCGATCAAGGCGATCGCCAAGGGCGATGTGTTCAGCGAGTTCTTCCTGATGAGCCTCGCCACCATCGGCGCGTTCTTCATCCAGGAATACCCCGAAGGCGTGGCGGTGATGCTCTTCTACGCCGTGGGCGAACTGTTCCAGGACGCCGCTGTGGACCGCGCCAAGCGCAACATTCAAGCGCTGCTCGATGTACGGCCCGATACCGCGAACGTGATGCGTGATGGTGTCCCGGTGGAAACGCCCGCCGCCGAGGTGAAAGTCGGTGACACCATCCGCATCCGCGTGGGCGATCGTGTGCCCCTGGACGGCAAGCTCCTCAGCGACCAAGCCTCCTTCGATACTGCGGCGCTCACGGGTGAAAGCGTGCCACGCACCATCGTGAAGGAAGCAGCGGTGCTCGCCGGCATGATCGCCACGGACAAGGTGGTGGACATGGAAGTGACCAAGCCCTTCGGCGAAAGCAGCCTCGCACGCATCCTCGATCTTGTGCAGAACGCTGCGAAGAGCAAGTCGCCCACGGAACTCTTCATCCGCAAGTTCGCGCGCATCTATACGCCCATCGTGGTAGCCTTGGCCGTGGGCATCGTGCTGGTTCCGATGCTCATCGTGGAGCCGTACGTCTTCAACACCTGGCTCTACCGCGCGCTCATCTTCCTGGTGATCTCCTGCCCGTGCGCGCTGGTCATCAGCATTCCGTTGGGCTATTTCGGCGGTATCGGCGCGGCAAGCCGCAAAGGCATCCTGCTGAAGGGCGGCAACTACCTCGATGTGCTCACCAAGGTGAACACCATCGTGATGGACAAGACCGGCACGCTCACCGAAGGCGTGTTCGCCGTGCAGGAGGTGAAGCCCGCTGCGGGCATCACCGAGGGCCGCTTGCTCGGCGTGGTGAAAGCGATGGAGACGCACAGCACGCACCCCATCGCGCAGGCGGTGCTGAAACATCCGCAGGGCGATGCCGTGGGCGATGCCACCAACGTGGAAGAGATCAGCGCGCGGCATGCGCGGTACGGTGGATGACACCGAAGTGCTGGTCGGCAACACGCGGTTGTTGCGCAAATTCAACGTGTCCTACCCGTCGGAAGTGGATGCGATCGAAGACACCATCGTGGTGTGCGCGATCGGCGGTGCGTACGCGGGCTACCTCACCGTGGCCGACAAGATCAAGGCCGATGCGAAAGAGACCATCAGCCTGCTGAAGGCCCAGGGCATCCGCGAGATCGTGATGCTCAGCGGCGATAAGACCACCATCACGCAGCGCGTGGCCGCAACGCTCGGTATCACCAAAGCCTTCGGTGATCTGCTGCCGCAGGACAAGGTGACCCGGATGCAGGAAGCGAAGAAGGACCCCACCGCCGTGGTGGCCTTCGTGGGCGACGGCATCAACGACGCGCCGGTGCTCGCCCTCAGCGATGTGGGCATCGCCATGGGCGGTCTGGGCAGCGATGCGGCGATCGAGACCGCCGACGTGGTCCTTCAGAACGACAAGCCCAGCAGTATCGCCGAGGCCATCCGCATCGGCAAAGCCACCAAGCGTGTGGTCACGCAGAACATCATACTCGCCTTTGGTGTGAAGGCCATCGTGCTCATCCTCGGTGCGGGTGGCTTGGCCACGTTGTGGGAAGCGGTGTTCGCCGATGTGGGCGTAGCACTGCTGGCGATCTTGAACGCGAGCAGGATGCGGTGATGTGACAAGGGTTGAACTTCAGGAAGACAACTTGAACCTCCTTTGTCTATGTCGTACGGCTACGCTTCCCCGTTCTTGGTAAATTCTACCCCTACACGAACAACCCACACCTCCCACGATATGACATGAAGAAGTTCCTCCTCCTCTTCCCCGTGCCGGCTTTGTTGGCGCGGCCCGCCCAGACCAGTTGCCTCTGTGCCGCCTTGTAGACAGAAGCCACCACGGCCACGGGCACCACCGAACTGAAGGAGAGCATGTGCTCCGCCACCTGTAACAAGGAGGCCCACGTACCCGCACGGTGAGAAGGGTCATGCCTGCACCGATGCCTGCGCTGCCATGGGCGCCACGGAGGTGAAGGCCGGTGGTTGCTGCGCTGGCAAGAAGTCGGGTTCCGCTTGCGCCAATGGCGCCAAGACGGAGGCCCATGCCGATGCTACTGCGGATAAGGAGCATGCATGCACCACGGCCTGCGGTGAGGGCAAGCACGTTTACGCCTGCGGCGAGAAGGGCCATGCCTGCGGCACGGCCTGCGCGCATGCCCATTGATCCAGACCGTTGAGAAAGTGAAAGCCCCGCTATCGCGGGGCTTTCTGTTGGAAAGAGGTCAGGGTGGTTCAATGCACCACCACCGGCACACGCTGGCCTGATCGGGCCATTGGGCTTGTGGTGTTCGCGCTGGTTGTCCGGGGCGCTTTGCGCATCTTGCGTTTATGTCGGCAGTGATCCCAGTGCCCACACCATCGCCGGGCACTTCGAAGGGAAGAGTACGAAGAAGCGGTTGGATGAAGTAACGCGCTTGCTGGAGACCTTCGAGGCCTTGGGGAGGGCGAACGGAACGAAGGACGGGTGGCGCGGTATTCGATCGCCGGTCTGCACCGCGCCCAGCCCACGCACGTTTCCAGAGCCAAGGAGATGGCCGCGGACTTATAGAAGCTTGCTTGTGGCTAGTGGGAACGCCACAGGCGCCCACCGATGTGGTTGCTTGTGGCGCCCGAGCCTGGGGGTCTGTTGAGCTTAACCCTTACTTGGTCTTTACCGGTGTAAGCGCCATTTTACACGTGCTGCACTTATCTCCTGCCTTGCCTGTCACCCCTTGCTGCCGCGAGTTTGCAAACTCGTGGCAACACGCAATTGGAATATCTGAACCGCAGCAGCGCCCTCCGTCCACGGAATCCTATGCCGCGCTGTGCGCCAACCGGAACTGCATACGGCGAAGGTGCAAGCACGCGCCTCGACGGACCCGATCCTGAGGAGGAAGAAGGCCCACCAGGATTATTGTAAGACGCCCTTTCGTGGGCGACCAACAGCAGCTGCGAATGAGGTGCTCGATCTGCCGACGTCGATCGGCGCTTTCGAACCTGCAAGTCCCCTAGAGGGCTTCTCAAGATCGCTTTTGGTAGCGAGCGAGCGGGATTTCGCAGCCAAAGTAGGCGCGAAACCCGAGCATAGCCGGAGCTACGTGAGGGTTGAGCAACGAAGTATGGCAGCGAAAGATCCTCGCGTAGCCCGAAGGGTAATTTTGAGATGCTCTCTAGTGCCACGAAGCTACCCTGCGCCTTCGGCTACGAACGTTGATGCCGGTAATACGCCAGGAAGCCCAGTCCGATACCAGCCATGGCGAGTGCATAGCCCAAGGCGACCGAAACGAAGGAGGCTCGGGCGCTGATGCAGAACAGCACCAGGCCGCCGCACCAGAGCTGCAGGTGCGGCGTGCGGATCGGATGCGCGGCCGGGAAGGGCCTGCCCAGAAGCGGTGCGAAGCGCGCGGTCCAGGTACAGCAGGGCGAGGTTCATCAGGAAGAAGAAGCCCAGGACATAGGGGTGTACCGCGCCAGTGAAGGCTGATGTGACGGCGATCATGTTCACGAGCATGGGCACCAGCATCACGGCGCCGAGGGTGCGCAGCAGGAGCGTGAAGAGCAGGAAACCCATCACCGACTCGCTGTACGCAATGAACACCGCATAGGTCCCGAGGCCGTACTCGGCCAGTTCTCCTCCAGCTATACCGGACCCATCACGCCCGGAAAGGCGCTGCGCGAACACTTTGCTCATGCCGCCCCCGATGAATAGAACGCCGAGCCCAAGGCCCATGGTGACGGCCAAGGCGACGCTGCCACATGCCACAAGATCGGCTTTTGTGCGTTAATGCCTCCGCAGGCCCTCACGATGTGGACCCTGCGGTCCCAGGCCAACTGCCGCCCAACGCATCGAGCACCAGCCCCTGCTGCCGGGAGTTTGCAACTCGTGGCTACACGCAATTGGAATATTCTGAACCGCAGCAGCGCCTCCCGTCCACGGAATCCTATGCCGCGCTGTGTGCCAGCCGCAACTGCATGCGGCCGAAGGTGCAAGCACGCGCGTCGACGGACCTGATCCATGAAGCTGGACCGCCCGCCCGGTCTATCTCGCTTTTCGCAATTTTTCCGCACCTTCGGTCATCACAGCCCGGACCACCATGCGCACCCTGCTCATCCTGTTCGCCACTGCCGCTGCGCTCAGCGCGCAGGCCACCATCCACCGTGTGAACAACACGGGCATCGCGGTGCCCTAACCGGTGGGCGTCACTGACCTCACCGGCATCGTGGTGAATGGCCGCCACGTGGCGAATGGCTTCACGGTCGGTTGCAGCGGAAGCGCCCCCAACGATCCTTCACCATCAGCACACGACCGCGCGCAACGTTCAATTTCGCAACGGGCAGCACTTCCGGCGAGTCAACCACCGGCTGGGCAGCGGCACCACCGCGCTCTTCGGCGGCAGCGGCATGTCCATCAGCAACCGGTATTCAAAATTTCGTCACACCACCCGGCCTATGCGAATAAACATTCTGCAGGCGCTCCTGGTCCTGTTACGAACGGCAACCGCATCAACGTGGACTCACCGTGTTCGTGGGCGGCATGGAAGTGATGCGCAATACCAGCTCGCTGCGGATCGCCAGCCCTCGGTACCGGAGCAGGTGGAGCGGATTGCGGCAGCACCGGTGGCCTGAGCCCGGCCGGCTCAGCGGGCATTCCGCCGGTGCCCAGCATCTTCACGCTGAGCGCGCCCACCAGCACGGACCAGGGAACACCGCTGCAGGTCACTTCCCCAGTTCACGCGCCAACGACTGAGGCCCGCCGCCTGCTATCCTTCCCTTTGGTGGCTGCGGCACGCCGTCACGGCTGCGTCAGCGCAAGAGCTCCAACGCGGCGAGCATTACTTCGATGCATCCCGGCTTCGGCAACGGCACGGCCATCAACTTCACCCAGGCCGCGGAAGTGTCGCTGCCCTTGTCGGTCTGATGTGAGCGCACTGGCTCCGGGCGGGCATGTGCTCGGGGTGCGCATGAAGGATGATGCCGGCAACTGGGGCCTCACCAACCGCAGGTTCTTCATGGTGCGGAGCATGGCTCCTGGTGGCGACATAGTGCGCGTGGAGTAATCGATGCATCCGCTTCGGCGATGCCATCGCGTGATGCCACAGCCCGAACGGCATCAATGGCCTGTTGCTGAACGTGCTCACCGACGCGCTCGCGGCCGGGTCCGCATACGTTTCCTCGGTGCGTTCGCTGTCCTCCACTGGCGCGTGGTCGCTCACGAATTCCATCACCTTCGATGTATCTATGGTACCGATGAGCTGGAGCGGCTGGGCATCTCGGCTGGGCTGAACCCGATGGCGGATGCAACTGGTGCTTCGGGCGCAGCTCCAGCGAGCCCCATCGCCGTGGACGCAGAAGCTGGATGCCCAGGGCCGGTTGGCGCAGCGAGCGTTGGTCGAGCCGATCGCCCGTCCTTCTGACTGGCGACCCGTCCGAAGGAAGCTACCTGTTGCTGCGCAGCGAAGGAAGTAATCCCTTGTGCTGAAGCTGGTGAAGCCCCTGAGAGCGTTCGGTTTCCAAATACTGATTGACCTCGTCCTGAAATGGGTTTCCCCGTGCATCCCGAGGCCCTGCGGAGGGATGTGGGGACGCGTGCGTGCCATGACATTTGTAGATTCGAGAAGCAATTACCACTCACCGGAAAGTAACCGCCGAGAAGTCCAACACTCTGCTGCTTCGCGACTACCAGGAGAAGGCATGGACTTAGCGGGTGACGCCGAGCGTGGGGCGCAAACGATAGTGATAGTGATGACGACCGCCCTTCGTTAAGGGCTACGCCACCATGACGATCAGGTCGGAATCATCGTTCTCCTTACCACGCCTTTGAATGCATGGGAAGCCCAGCACCAGGACGGCACCATTTGGTCGCCCGGTAGTTTGCCATTGTTCATTCCAGCACGGTTCGCGGCCGAAGTGCGGCGTCCAAGCGGTGGCGAGGATGGGTTCACTTTGGGCGTTCTCGGAAGATCAACTTCACCATCGGCGCGTTGCACCTTGCATGATACTTGGTCGCGTCCGCGAATTCAATGGTGGCTTTGCTTCCAGGAAATGCGCGCTTCAATTTGAGGACCTGTTCACCGTTGTTCGATGATGGTTCTGGGATTCCAGGATCCTTCATTCTGAAGAGTGTATCGCGGCGTTGCGGTAAGTGAAGGTGCTTCGGCCCGCTTCTCTTCTTCTAGGACCAAGTGCTCCTTACCATCCTTCAGCAGGGTGGCCTAGCGTTTGTCGGGAAGCCCAACTGTACCGGATGGGCGCTGTTTGCTCGTGAACCCATGTGTTGTTGCTCTTTGCTGGCAAAGTTCAGGATGCCCGCTTTCAACGTCCACTCCTTTGGTATGTGCGGTAGGTTGCAAGCAAACTGCATTTATGATCGTCGAGAAGTTCAACACCTCGCCGCCTGCCAATGCAGGCAGCTTCGCGGATAGGAGAAGGATGGACTTGCTAGCGGGTGACGACTGGTGAGCGTGGGGGCCGGGATGGAGGTGGTGAGGGGATGGAGAAGGCGGCACGCTAACAAGCTCCTTCACCGCAGCAAACTCTCCTGTCCGCGCTGACCCTTCGCATTCGCATCGTCCCTCCCTACTGACTTGCGTCAGTCGCGCGGCGCGGCTCGCCGAAGTTCACCCCAGCAAACCAATGCCATGAAAGAGCGCATCCAGAATCAAGGCCCAGTGGCGCGGTGTACGGCTGGGTCTCATCGGCGCGGCCATCTGTCCCATCGCGCACGCCACGGATTTCTGGATGGGAGCCTTGGGCTTCGCTTCAAGGCCTTGGGGTGGCCTTTTCATTCCTGGTGTACGAGGCCTTGCGTGCATTGGGCGCGTGAGCCGGGGCTGTTCAGGCCCGCTGGGTTCCCGCATCCCGAGGCCTCAGTGAGGACGGGACCCTGCGTTCGTCTCGGCCCGGAAGTTCAACACCTACCGCCTGCTAAGGGCAGATTGCTTCGCGGATAGGAGAAGGTGATCGTTGAGTGGAGGTGACGATCCTCACGCAATGCCCAGGCCATTACGCGGACATTCGTGTCCGATACCTCTTCACCATGAGCGGCAGGCACAACATCGCGTTGGTTTCCTCTTCATGGGCCTCTTCATGGTCTGTGGCTTCCTGCTCATTTACCTTGCACGCGACTTTTCGCCGGACAAGGAAGCGTGGATCGCGAGCGATGGGAACGGCCCGCACTTCGCAGCACGCCTGGCCCATGTGCGCACTGTTCGCCTTCCTCAACATCGTGATCGGTTTTCCTGCTCCTGCAGCGCCATGCCCGCCAGGCAGCACCGCACCATCGCATGGCTGGCGCTCCTGGGCATGTTGATGCCGGTGGGCATCCTGCTGGAGATCTACCCGCATGCCCTCGCCCATCTTCCCGTGCTCCCCGGCGCCGTGCTCATCGTGCTCGCCGTGGTGCTCCTGGGCCTTTACTTCCTGTGTACCAGAAGAGACCCCTTTCATGAGAACTGTCCTCATTGCATTGCCATCACCGCCGCCATGCACACCAACGCCCAAGACCCTGCCGCGCGCCTTGCGACGCCGCCGCCTACTGATGCGGCTAAGTTCCAGAACACCTTGGTGCTGAACAACGGAACGCCAAGGCGATGGTGTTCGCGCTGAAAGCAGGTCAGGATGTTCCGCCCGCATTCCTCACCTGCGGATGCGCCTCACGGTGCTGGAAGGAGGCCACCGTGAAGCATCAAGGATGTGGTGCACCAGCGGCCGCCGGTGAGTACATCGTGCTGCCCATGGCCATCGATCACCACATCAAAGCGGTGAGCGATATGAAGTTCATGTTGGTGAAGTGATCGACCGTGAGCGCTACTGCGCCCACCACGTGACGCCATCGTGGAGGACCCGCCTCACCGCGCATGTGCGCCTTAAGCCCGGTGCAGGCCCTCCGTCTTTTGGCCCCTATGCCTCCTCCGGAATAACCGGAGACGGATGCACGAAAGAAGAGACCACGGATTGCAATTCCGCAGGAGCGGGGAGGCGGTGGCCCGTTGCGCGGTGCGCCTTTGCAGCGGCCCTCACTCCTTCATCCTTTCCTTCAGCTCCTCCTCGCTCACGCTCCATTCCCTGCCGGGCCTGCTGCCCTCGATGCGGTAGAAGAAGCAGCCGCGCTCGAAGCTCCACTTGCGCTGCACGATGCGGCGGCGCACCATGGGGCCGAGCTGCACATAAGCGCCGGTGCGGAAGGCGGCATGGGCCAGCATGGCCTGCACGATATCGGCCTGGCTCACATTCCAGTGGATCTGCAGCGGCTCGTTGGGCGGCTTGGCGTGTATGGTGTACACCCAATGCAGCACCGGGTGCGGTGCGCGCCATACGATGGGCCACACGCCCTGTCACCAGGGCACCAGGCCATTCACCGGGCAGGGGGTGCTGGGCAGCGACGGCATTCGCGTCAAAGTCGAGGCCCAGAAAGAACAACACGGGAGCGGCTGTGCAGCGACGAGTTTTGAACAGGGGGCGCTGCGCGCAGGTGCAAACGCACACGAGCCATCCGGCTCAAGGATGGGCTGTGCGCCTGCGAAGAAGGCGATGCCGTAGGGACAGTCCGCACCGGTGACCACGCTCAGCGAGCGCGTTGCGGGAGCCCTAATCAGGCATCAGTTCAGCCACGCACTGTTCCTGCGGAAATACACGAGGAAGCCCACCGGGATGAAGCAGTAGAAGAACAGCAGCACCGCCATGAAGGACAGGTAGACCGTCATGAGCCAAAGCAGCATGACGCACACCGTGGCGAGGAGGTGCACGATGTTCGATGCCGCGTAGATGCGGAGGCCGAGCCGCCTGCCCAGCAGCATGAAGGCGGCGCCGATCGCGGCCCCTGCGCAGGAGAGGATCACGACCAGCATCAGGATCTGGAGGGGCCCAATGGCGCCGGTGCCCACGCCCCCGCTCTCGATGCCCGTGTACAGCATGCCGGCCTTGAACAGGTTGATGACGATGAGGAAGATGTTGCCCACGATGGTGAGCACGCAGAGCAGCGTGAACAGGCGGGGGGCTTGGGGGGTCACGGGGTCGAACGTACGGCGATGCGGTTCCATGGCCATGCAGGTGATTCAATCGAAGCAGGTAATCCGGGGAATGTCTCAGTTTGCCGAAGTGCGACCGGCTAGGAGAGCACAAGGTGGCAATGCGCAAATGAGCGCTCAACTACCGCGTGCGGTGGGCGTCCACGCAGGCGGGACAGGCGGTCGGCGGGCGGTCGCGTGCGTGCGAGCCCGTGTGGTAGCCGAGCCGCCTGGACTTGGATCGTGGTTGATTTTTGGCTCCTATTTCTATGACACTTGCAAGTGGGATTGGTAAGGTTTTCCGGAAGCGAGCACCGCCCAGAGGTGGTGGATGATCTTCCCAGCCACGTTGTTCAGCGCGACTACGGGGCGTTTGCCCTGCTCGATTTTCCGTTTGTAGTAATCGCGAAGGTCTCCTGGGGTGCGAACCGCGGCGAGGGCCGCCAGTCGCAGCAGGCTCTTCAAGCGCTTGTTGGCGCAGGGTGAGGTAGCTGTGCGCCCGCGCACGCTGCTGCCCGATGTTCGCTCGAAGGGCGCGCAACCCACGTAGCACACCATCTGGCGTGGTGTTGTGAAGCGCGTGAAGCCTTCGGTGTGCGCGACGAGCTCGCTGGCCAGCACAGGACCGATGCCCGAGACGGTCTGTGCCAGCGCCTTCTTGCGCTGCACCACCTCATCAGCAGCGATCAAGGCCGCGATGGCCGCCTCGAGTTTCTTCAACGACCGCTCCAAGGATTTCACTTGGCGCTCCAGTTCATCCTTCACCAAGGTCTTGATCGACTTGCCTTGGTAGAGGGCGTTGTCCTTCAACTGCACGCGATGTCCAGAACGCTGCGTGATCATCCGCTGGCGCAAGGCCAACAGGCTCCTCAATTCGGCGAAGCCTGGGTAGGCAGGCGTGATCAAGCGCGCCTTGTCTGAATAGCGGTGGGCGTACTCGGCGATGCGCCGTGCATCCACCTTGTCGCTCTTGCCGCGCTGCATGCCGATGCTCAGGCGGATATCGTTGGGGTGCGCCAGCCAGGTGGGCTGACCCATGTCCAGCAAGGTCTTGATCACCCCTGAGGCTGCAGTGGCCGGTGGGCTCGCGGCACACCAGTGTGCTCTTCTGGCACAGCCCACGCTTGACCCAGCCCCGCAGCAGGGCGCGCAGTGCTGCCGGGGAGTTCTTCACTTGCTTCTCCAGGGCGATGCCCTGCTCATCGCGCAAGGCCACATCAAGGGTCGCCTTGCTCACATCAATCCCGATTGTTCTCATGGTGGGTTTAGGTTTGTTGTCCGCTGAAGGGGCTGAGCAGGTGTCCTCGCTTCAGAACTCTAACAGGCCGCGAGCCTCAATTTCTATTCGAGTCTTGGACACCGAGGGGCATGAGGTCCCAATAGGAGCGCAGGACCTCATCCTGACCTTTTCGTCGGTTCACCTCATGCCCTGCTCGGCTTCCTTCAGTTGTTGGCTATTTACCAGCACGCAAGCCTAGAGACCTTTTCATCAAGGAAAAGGTGGAAACGAATTTGAGTTCCATCTGATCAACCTGAGACACCACCTAACACTGGGAGACAACGGCCAATGCCGCAGTGGCGGCTACCGAAGGAGCCTGCAGCGCTGGCCGGATCACTCCACCACCACGGCGATCCGCTTCGCCGCAGCACCACTTCCCAGTTCCAGCACGTAGCCGCCCGGCGCCAGGGCGCGCACATCGAAGGTGAGCGATCCGTTGGAGCCGGAGCGCTTGGCCAAGGCCACGCGGCCCATGGCATCGAGCAGCCGCACGTCCGTGCTGGCCGACACCCCGGTAACCGTCATGGTCTCATCGGCTGGTTGCGGATAGACACGCAGGCCCATGGCCACGGCATCGGCTACGCCCACCGTGCCGAAGTACACCGGCGCGCTCGTGCTCTGGCATCCGTTCGCATCGGTGATGGTCACGCTGTAGTTGCCGTTGGCCAACGGAGCCCACTCCTGTTCGGTGGCACCGGCGATGAGCTCGCCATCGAGGTACCACTGGTACGTTGTGCGGGCGTGGAGCTCATGGTCATGCCCAGGTTCGTCACCACGGGCATGGCAGGCGCATCGAGCACATCGATGGCCACGGTGGTGTCGTGCGCGCAACCTAAGGCGTCGGTGCCGTAAACGGTCCAGGTGAAATCGCTCGGCGGCCAGGCGCTGATGGCATCGCCGGTGTTGCCGCTGATGAAGAGGTTCGGGCTCCACTGGTAGTTGAGCGCGCCCACTGCGCTGAGCGTTGCAGTATCGCCGGGGCACAGGGTATTGTCGGTTGCCGAGGCGATCACCGTGGGCAGCTCATGCACGGTCACCGTCACCGCATCGTCGTCCTGGCAGCCGTTGGCATCGGTGACCACTACGGTATAGGTGGTGGTCTCGGTGACCGTGACCACCGGGTTCGTGATGCCGGGGTTGCTTAACCCGGTGCTGGGCGACCATTGGTAGCTGCTCCCTCCGGAGGCTTGCAGCTGCCCGGTCTGCCCGATGCAGACATCCTCATCCGGCCCGGCCGAGGCGTTGGGCAGGGCATGCACGACGATGTAGTTGCTCAACTGCAGCTCATCGGGGCCGTTCGCGGTCACCACGCTCAGCACCACATCGAAGCTCCCAGGGTTGGGGTACAGCACCAGCGGATTCGGCTCGGTGCTCGTGGTGGGCACGCCGCCCTCGAAGTACCACACGTAGCTGCTGGGCGATCCCAAACTGGCGTCGGTGAATTGCACCGAACCGCCGGGGCAGAAGCTCACATCGCTGGCGGTGAAGCTGGCGGCGTGCGCATCATACTCCAAGGTGAGCCCGCTCACCACCGGGTCGTTGGTGAAGGAGCAGCCCACGCCCGGATAGCACGAATCCTGCACGCGCACGCGGCCGGTGACCGAGCCTGCGCCGGTGGCGATCGCGTTGGTGAGATTGGCGTTCGAGATGTTCGCCGTGCGGTTGAAGGTGGTGCACTCGGTCACGTTGCCGGTCTCGTAATAGACCTGCGTCCACGCATCCGCGCCGGTCTCCAGTTCGATCCAGATCTTGCTGCTTCCGCCGAAGACCTGCTGCCAGCAAGCCAGCCAGCCGAAATCGAGCGAGGCGCCGCCGCCCGTGGGCGCGGTGGTGTTCGGGAAGGTGAACTCCACCCAGCTGTTGAGCTGCGAGCCTTGAATGTTCGGCAGCGTCTGCGAATACGGGATCTGCGCGCTGGCATGCACGCAGGTGAACAGGAAGAGGATGGCAAGGAGGCGATTGCGCATGGCAGGGTGCGTTGTGTGTTCGGCGAAATAACGCAATCGCTTCCGGCTGCATGACCGGTTCGTCACTGCTGTGAAGGCCGAGCATGGGATACCTGGTGCTCTGAAAGCATCCGTCTTCGGGAACTTGCCGCGCTGGGAGCGCGAGAATGCCAGCACCCTGCGCCTCACCAAACCGGCCCTATACCGGCCTCAGAGACCGTGGCGCACCCGATAGGCGGGTATCAGGCCTTCCAATTGCTGCACGGCGTAATTCACTTCGCGGTGCGCATCGTGGAACCGCTCCACGGCCTCGTTGTAGGTCTCGTGCGCATAGGAGCCGGTGATGATCTCGCCGAGGGCCTCAATGGTGTTCATCAGGTACATGCCTTCGAGCAGCGCCTTCATGTACGCGTCGTACAGCCGGTTGCGATCGGGAGGAATGCCCAACGCCTCCATGCGCGCCTTCTCCTTCAGCATCCAGGGGCGGTAATTGTCGCGGATATCCTGCAGCACTACCAGGCCGGTGGCGGCGTTGCGCGAGGTGCCGATGTGGTGCACCCAGCCGTTGCTCGCCCCCATGAAGGCGTTCCATTCAGCGATGTTGGCCTGCTCGGCTGCGAAGACCTCCGCTGCGCGATCGTCCATCGCCGGATAACCATCGCGCGTGGCGTAGGAGGCAGGCAGCACACGCGCGGCCAGCGCGTTGCGCGCGGCGTACGCTTCCAGTTCCGCATCGAGCAGCTCCTGCGCATCGCGCAGGTTGCCTAAGGCCAGGACCGTCTGCGTCTCCAGGCGATCCTGTTCCTCTTCGTCCTTGCCTGCTGCTTTACCGGCTACCTGGGCCGACATGCCTTCAGCGCTCTTGCGCCAAAGCTCGAGCGCGGTGCCGAATCGATCGGCCAGCCGGTTCGTGCGCTTGGGTGCGATGCGCTCCACGCTATCCATGGCGGCGCCCGCCCACGTTTTCAGCGCAGCGCAAGCGCTGCTCACCCGCTTGCTGTTCGCCTCGTTGCTGGCCACGTTGTAGTTGCGGTAGGCTTTAATCAGCGCAGCGGTTTTAGTGTAGTAATCGGGCTCGAGCCGCTGGAACAACGACCACAGCGCGGCCGCCGATGCATCTTGCTGGGGATAGCCGTCCATGGCCCGATCGAATTCCGCCCACGGGAAAGTCACCATCGCCCGGTACGTGCGCGCGTGCAGCAGGCCGGTGCGGTCGCAGGCCAGGTTGTAGAGATGCGTCATGCCGCTGAAATCCTTCTGCACCGCGCTTTCCGGGGTTCCCTTGTACCAGCGCAGGCGGTCATCTTTCCAGCAGGCAAGGCGCTGCGGATCACCCGCTTCGTCGCCCGCTTCGATCAGGAGGAAGAGGCGTCCATCGGGACCTGCGCACAGGTCCTCGACGTCCTGCTTGATCGGCACATCGGCCCCTTTGAGCGGCTTCCAGGCGTTGCCGTCCCAACGGTACAGCGCGGTCTTCGCTTCGCTGTAAGAGCTGCGCGCCACATTGCATACCAGGGTGCCATCACTCAAGTAAACGAATCGGTCAACATGCATTCCGTCCATGGCCTCGCCCATGGGCGCCCACGCATTGTTCACGAAGCGGTATGCACCGGCATCGTTGTTCATGTCCCCATCGGCGATGAGCGTGCCATCAGCATCGAGCAACAAGGCGTGCATCTCCTTCGTGCCGGGCGGCAGCGACAGTTCCGAATATGTCTTGCCATCCCAGCGCACCATCACGGATCGCCGCTCCGTATCGTGCCAGGAGCGGAACCAGATCGCATCGGGCCCTAGCGCCACCGGATCGTAGATGCTGCTCCAGCCTCTGGGCAGCGCAGGCAGAGCGGACCAAGCGCCGTTCACGCGCTGCAGAAGGCCGTGGACATCTTTCTTCGGATCGCCCTCATCCTCGAACGCGAGGTACAGGTTGCCGAGCCGATCGGTGCATGCGGCGGTGAACTCCCCTTTGGCCGGAGCGTCGTCCGGGTTGGGCTGCTCCACCCAAGTAGCCGTGTGGATGGCCATCCAGGGCACATGGTCCTTGTGGCCCACCAGGAGCAGGTCGCCATTGGGCAGGATGCAGACGGCCCTGCTGCTCTGGGCACCGGCCTGCTGGGCGCCGAACCCGAGGCATGCAATGGTGAAGACTGAGAAAATGAAATACCGTAATGAGAGCATCTGGTGCGGTTGAGGCGCACCTGAGTAGATGCGGTGCGGCAAGGTAACCGGTGGATGCGCACGGGCCCGATGGTGGCTGCTCTCTCGCAGTGGCATGGGTATCCGCTATGGCGCACCCTTCTCAAGGCTTGCTTCGTGGCCTGACGGCTTGCGCGGGCAATCACACTCGGAGTCGATATCAACAGTCACCATCTGCATGCCGCCGAAGAGCTCGCTCGGTGGACCACGCGTTACCACCTCGCTGCAGAATCTTTCAGCTTTCGCAATAGGGCATTCACAGCCACCGTTGCTCCGCTCGAAACGCGCGTGCGCCGTGGAACCCGCACCGCTACTTTCACCACCGACTTCACGCCACCATGCCCACCATGCCTCGCCTTTCGCGTGCGCTCGGCCTCGCCGTGCTGTGCGCTTTCGTGCTTTCTGCCTGCCGCAACAACGAGAAGGGCGCCAAGCCCGATGCCGCCTTCACGCCCTACATCCCCGCCTTCACCGGCGGGCACATCAGCGCGCGCTCGCCCATCATCGTGCGCATCGCTGCGGGGCAGCGCTGGCGCGATAGCTCGGCCACGGCCCTGCAGGAGCTCTTCGACCTCTCGCCCAGCGTGAAGGGCCGCGTGGAGATGCGCGATGAGCTCACCCTGGCCTTCGTTCCCGATGAACGATTGGAGCAGGACAAGACCTACGCGGTGCGCTTCAGGCTCGGCGACCTGATCGAGGTGCCCAAGGGATTGGAGGACTTCCGCTTCGAGGTGAGCACCTTCAAGCAAGGCATCGATGCACGCGTGAACGAGATGCAGTCGCTGAGCGCCACCGACCTGAAGTGGCAGCGGCTCATCGCCAGCGTGTACACCAGCGACGATGCCACCGGCCAGGACCTCGAAGGCTGCTTCACCGCGAAGCAAGAAGGCCGCGATCTGCCGCTCACCTGGGAGCATGAGCCCAACGGCCGCTATCACCGCTTCACGGTGGACAGCGTGAAGCGCGGCGATGCAGCCTCGCGCGTGGACATCAGCTGGAACGGCAAGGGCATCGGCAGCACCGACGCCGCCACCCTGCCCTTCGATGTGCCTGCCATCGGCGATCTCGCGCTGATCAGCGCCACCACCTTCAGCGATGGCGAGCAGTACGCCACGCTGCTCTTCAGCGATCCGCTGGACCCCGCTCAGGACCTGCGCGGCCTCGTGGGCATTGCCGGCGCCGACGACCTGCGCATCGCGCACGATGGCAACAAGCTCGTGCTCTATCCCGCCCAGCGGCTCACAGGCAAACAGGACGGTTACGTGAGCGCCGGCCTGCGCAACGTGAACGGCCGCACGCTTGGCAAAGAGGTGAGCGTGGAACTGGTGTTCGAGGAACTCAAGCCCGCCGTGCGCTTCAACGGCAAGGGCACCATCCTGCCCAGCACCGATGGCCTGCTCCTCCCCTTCCAGGCCGTGAACCTGAAGGCCGTTGATGTGCGCGTGATCAAGGTGCACGAGAGCAACGTGAGCCAGTTCCTGCAAGTGAATGCGCTCGATGGCAACCGTGAACTGGCGCGTGTAGGTCGCCTGGTCTCGCGCAAGACCATCAGCCTAAAGACCGCCGACAGCCCCGACCTGGGCCGCTGGAACACCTACTTCCTCGATCTCGCCGACCACATCAAGACCGAGCCCGGCGCCGTGTACCGCGTGGAGCTCTCCTTCGGCCGCCATCAGAGCGTGTATCCCTGCGAGGGCGGCGATCCGGTGGAGGTGCCGCGTGAGAAGAGCTGGGAAGAAGAGCAAGCCGCCTATGACTACCAGCAGGATTACTGGTACTACGACGACTACGAGTACTATGACTACGAAGACGACTACAACTACCAAGAGCGCGAGGATCCCTGCAAGGCAAGCTACTACTTCCGCAACACCACAGCGGCGCGCAACATCCTCGCGAGCGACATCGGCCTGATCGCCAAAGTGGGCAACGACGGCAGCATGCTGCTCGCGGTGAGCGACCTGAAGACCGCCAAGCCCTTGAGCGGCGTGAAGCTCGACCTGCTCGACTTCCAGCGCAAGAGCATGGCCCAGACCGTGACCGATGGCGAGGGCCTGGCCACCCTGCCCGCCTCGAAGCACAAGCCCTTCCTGCTCGTGGCGAGCAAAGGCGCGCAGCGCGGATACCTCAAGCTCGACGACGGCGGCTCGCTCAGCGTGAGCAGCTACGACGTGGAGGGTGAAGCGATCGAGAAAGGACTGAAGGGCTTCCTCTACGGCGAGCGCGGCGTGTGGCGTCCGGGTGATTCGCTCTACTTGAGCTTCATGCTGCAGGATGCGCGCGCACACCTTGCCGAAGGACCATCCGGTGGTGCTGGAGATCAGCGATCCGCGCGGACGGTTGGATCAGAAGCATGTGCGCACCACCAGCGTGAACGGCGTGTACGCCTTCCGCTGCGCCACCGTGCCCGATGCGCCCACCGGGTATTGGAACGCCGTGGTGCGCGTGGGCGGCACCGCCTTCCACAAGAGCCTGCGCATCGAAACGGTGAAGCCCAACCGCCTGAAGGTGCTGCTCGATTTCCCCGACGGGCCCAGCGGCACCGAAGGCCAGCGACTCAGCGCCGATGGCGGCACCACCATCAAATTGCGCTCGCACTGGCTGCATGGCGCGCCCGCCAAGAACCTGAAGAGCCGCGTGACCGTGACCATGAGCGAGGGCTGGCCCGAATTCAAGGGCTACGACAAATACGAGTTCAACGATCTGCGCACCTGGGTGCCCGATGAGGAGCAAGTGGCTTTCGAGGGCAACCTGAATGAGAAGGGCGAAGCCGGATTCGACCTCGATCTGCACATGGGCCGCAGCGCGCCTGCCGTGGTGCAGACCAACATCGTGACCCGCGTCTTCGAGGCCGGCGGCGATGCGAGCATGGACCGCGTGAGCGTGCCCTACTACCCCTACACCAGCTACGTGGGGATCAAGTCGCCCGAAACGCGCAACAACTGGGGCACTTACACCACCGACACCAGCTACCAGTTCAGCATCGCCAGCATCGATGCCAAGGGCAAGCCCATCGCGCAGCACCAATTGAAGGCGCAGGTGTACAAGCTCAACTACAATTGGTGGTGGGATGGCGGGATTACCGGAGCGGCCAGCTACATCTCATCGCCGAGCGTGGAACTGCAGCAAGAGAAGGAACTCACCACCGATGCGAAGGGCAAGACGACCTTCAAGTTCCGGATCGACCGTCCGCAATGGGGCCGCTTCGCCATCCGCATCACCGATCCCGCCAGCGGCCATGCCAGCGCCGTGCAGGTGTACATGGATTGGCCCGGCTGGGAAGGCCGCAGCCGGCGGCAGGATCCCGACCAGGCCGCTGTGCTCAGCTTCAATGCCGACAAGGAGAAGTACCACGTGGGCGACAACTGCACGCTCATCATCCCCAGCGGCGGCACCGGCCGTGCCTTGGTGAGCCTGGAGACCGGCAGCCGCGTGCTCGATGCCGTGTGGGTGGACCTGAAGGCCAAGGAGACCCGCCACTCCTTCCCCATCACCGCCGACATGGCGCCCAACGTGTACGCGCACGTGATGCTCATTCAGCCGCAAGAGCTCACGCGTCCGGAGACGGAAGGCGGCAAGGGCAACGACCTGCCCATGCGGCTCTACGGCGTGATCCCGATCCTGGTGGAGGACCCGCTCACGCACCTGGCACCTGTGCTCGCGGCGCCGAAGGAGATCAGGACGGATGCGCCCTTCAGCGTGGAAGTGGCCGAGAAGAGCGGAAGGGCCATGACCTACACCCTTGCCATCGTCGATGAAGGGCTGCTCGACCTCACGCGCTTCAAGACACCCGATCCCTGGAACCACTTCTATGCGCGCGAGGCGCTCGGCGTGCGCACCTGGGACCTCTATGACCAGGTGATCGGCGCGTACGGCAGGCAATTGCAGCGCGTGCTCGCCCTCGGCGGAAGCGACGATGCCGGCAAGGGCGACGCCGCGCGCGCCAACCGATTCAAGCCAGTGGTGCGCTTCGTGGGCCCCTTCAAGCTCGAGCGCGGAAAGAGGGCCAAGCACGACTTCACCATCAGCAACTACGTGGGCAGCGTGCGCATGATGGTTGTGGCCACCGACGGCGACAAATCCTACGGCAACGCCGAACAAGCCGTGCCCGTGCGCAAGCCCTTGATGGTGCTGGCCACATTGCCGCGCGTGCTCGCTCCCGGCGAAACAGCGGACCTGCCGGTGACCGTCTTCGCCATGGACCCGAAGGTGAAAGAGGTGATCGTGAAGATCGAGCCGAATGAACTGCTGATCCCCGAAGGCCCTTCGCAGAAGACCATCCGCTTCAGCAGCACCGGCGACCAGGTGGTGAGCTTCCGCGTGAAGGTGAAGGAGGCCGTGGGCGTGGCGAAATTGAAAGTGAGCGTGAGCGGTGCGGGCGAGAGCGCGAGCGAGAGGATCGAATTGCAGGTGCGGCAGCCGAACCTGCCCGCCACGGAAGTCACCGAAGCCTTGGTGGATGCCGGCAAGAGCTTCAGCGCGACACCGGCTGCCCTCGGCGTGCGAGGCACCAACAGCGCCTACCTCGAGATCAGCAGCATACCGCCGGTTGACATGGGCCGCCGACTGCAATACCTGCTCGACTATCCGCATGGCTGCCTTGAGCAGACCACCAGCAAGGCCTTCCCGCAGCTCTTCATCGCCAAGGTGATGGAGCTGCCCGTGCGCGGTGAGCAGATGGCGCGCGCCAACGTGGAGGCCGCGCTGCGGAAGATGGTGCAGTTCCAGCGCGCCGATGGCGGCTTCAACTACTGGCCCGGCGGCGACCACTATGACACCTGGACTTCGATCTATGCCGGCCATTTCATGGTAGAGGCCGACCGATCAGGCTACGCCATGCCCGGCAACGTGAAGAGCAATTGGCTCGCCTTCCAGCGCAAGCAGGCACGCGAATGGAACGGCGTGGTGCCCGAGAGCTGGAGCCGCAATGCCACGCAATTGGTGCAGGCCTATCGCCTCTATGTGCTGGCGCTCGGCAAGGCACATGAGCTGCCGGCGATGAACCGGCTGCGCGAGCAGAGCGATTTGGGCCTGCAGGCGAAGTGGATGCTCGCGGCAGCCTATGCGCACGCTGGACGGAAGGACGTGGCGCAGCAGCTGGTGAACGGCGCGAGCACGCAGGTGTCGCCCTACACCGAGCAGTACTGGACCTACGGCAGCGACCTGCGCGACGAAGCCATGATCGTGGACGCCCTCATCGCCATGGGCGACATGGAGAAGGCCGCTCCCGTGGTCGCGCGGATCGCGAAGAGGTTGAGCAGCAACGATTGGTGGAGCACGCAGAGCACCGCCTTCGGCCTGCTCGCCGTGAGCCGCCTGGCCGAGAAGAGCCAACTGGGCAAGGGCATGAACTACGCGCTCACCCTCAATGGCAAGCGAACGGAGAAGTTCAGCGAGCGCGCCATCAGCCGGATCGATCTGCCCGTGCCGGATGGCAAGGCCAGCGTGAAGATCGAGAACACGGGCAAGGCATTGCTCTACGCACGGCTCGTGCGCACGGGCACGCCGCTCGCCGGGCAGGAGAAGGCCAGCAGCAGCGGACTCGGGCTATCGGTATCCTACACCCTCATGGACGGCACCAGCATCGATCCCGCGCGCATCGAGCAAGGCACCGACTTCATGGCGGTGGTCAACGTGACGCACCCGGGCGTGAGCAACGGCTACCAGCAGCTGGCCCTTTCGCAGCTCTTCCCCAGCGGCTGGGAGATCCGCAACACGCGGCTCGAAGGCACGCTGGCAGGAGCGGGACAAGGCCCCTTCACTTATCAGGACATCCGCGACGACCGCGTGCTCACCTACTTCAACCTGTGGCGCGGGCAAACGCACACCTACCGCGTGCTGCTCAACGCCAGCTATACGGGCAGCTACTACCTGCCCGGTGCGGTGTGCGAGGCCATGTACGACCACACGATCCATGCGCGGAGCTTGGGCCGCTGGGTGGAGGTGGTGGAGGCGGGCGGTACGGTGGCGTCCCTTCGCACCGCTCGGGATGACGAGCAGGTGAAGCAGGCGAAGTGATGGTGCGTGAGCCCCGGTTCAGGCCTGGATTCATGTCACCCTTTACGCGAAGCCGGGAAAAGCCGACCTTCGCGGCCGTTTCCGAAATCAGCACACCATGAAGGAGATCCTCGAGAGCCGCAAACTGCTGGGCGCCACGGCCGGCATCAGCCTGAAAGAGCTGAACCTCCTGTACAAGGGGCTGATGAAACAGCACCACCCCGACCGCTTCCAAGTGGAGGCTGAGCGCGCCGAGGCCGAGGCCATGAGCCAGCGGATCATCGCGGCCTACAAGTTCCTCGAGGGCATGCACCCGGAGACGCTTTCGGCCCGCGCCGGCGAATTCGAGCAGACCATGGTCAGCGGCATCTCCAACTGGGAGTACAAGGGCCAGGTGCTGCGCTTGCACTTCGGCGATGGCAGCACGCATGCTTTCTACGGCGTGCCGCCCAAGACCTACAACAAGTTCGTGGGCACCGATGCCACTCCGCGTTTCGTGCGCAGGCACCTGCTAGGCAACTATGCCCAGCGCAAGGTGACCAGCGCCGTAGCTGCGGAGTAGCGCGCGCGTCCGTTCGTGCGTTTCGCTGCCGGGTGCGGTCCGTTCTGCATAGCGGCACATACCTTGTCAAGCCGCACGCCCTAACCCGAACGCCCATGAACGCTTCACTACGCCCGCTCCTCCTCCCCTTCTTCTCCCTTCAGCTCATCTCCGCCGTTGCCCAGTTGAGCCCCACCTGGACCGCAAGCACCGGTGCCGTGCAATGGATGCGCACCACGGCGGCAGGCGCCCTGGTCGTTTGCACAGCAGAAGGCCTCAAAGGCGTGGACCCCGCCACTGGTGATGTTTCATGGACCCTGAAGGAATTAGCCGGAGCACCTGAGGCCGGATACACAGAGGTTGACCGATCGCCCTTCGTGACCCTCGTGCCCAACGGCCGGCCCGAAGCCCTCTTCATCGTGGAGCCCTTCAGCGGCACGGTGGCCTTCAGTAGCGATGAAGCCGGCATCAGCAACATCACCAGCAAGTATTTCCTCTACGCCAACAACGCCATCGTGCTCGTGGGGCAGAAGGCCGATAAGAAAGCCGCGATGGCCTGCGTGGATATGGCCACCGGGAAGGTGCGCTGGACCAAGGACGACAGCTTCAGCAGACTCACAGCCTGCAACAGCGCTGGCCCCGACGCCATCCTGCTGAGCACGCTCTTCTTCGCCTATAAGCTCGACGCGAAGACCGGTGCCGAGCTCTGGAAGAAGAGCCCCGATCCCGCCTTCGAGAAGATGTCAGGCCTGACCGCCTTGCTCGACAAGGGCGGTGCCAACATCAACATGCCGGGCATCGGCGGGGTCTTCATCACCACACCGCATGCGCCCGAGCTCTGCTTCATGGGCATGCAGACCGAGCAGCGCAAGGAAACCACGGACGCACAAGGCAAGAAGACCGTGTCGGTGACCTACAAGACCTTCGTGAATGCCTTCCGCATCGCCGATGGCGGCTACGCCTGGAGCGCACCGCTGCAATTCCAGCAGAAGCTCGGCACCTTGGTCCCCTTGAAGAGCGGCCTGCTCGTGGGCGCCGGCGACAATCGGAGCGTTGACCTGCTCGATTATTCGAGCGGTAGCGGCAAGTGGGGCAAGAATGGCAAGGGGATCAACGTGAAAGGCATCCTGGCAGGTGCCGTGGAAATAGGCGACCGCACCCTGCTCACCAGCGGCAAGGACGACGGCGTGGTGACCTTGGTGGACGCCAGCGGCAACGAACTCTGGAAGAAACCGGTTAAGCTCGATGGCGTGGTGCAGCAGGTGACCATGCTGGGCAACGATCTGCTTGTGGCCAGCGCTGAGGAAGTGGAGGTGATCGATCAGGCATCGGGCCTCTCCCGATTGGAGAAACCCATGAAAGGCGGTGCGGGCCTCGTATCCACCAGTGAAGGGAAGACCTGGGTGCTGAACACGAAGGATGGCCTCCTGTACAACGTGCCTGCCGATGGCGGCGCAGCCAAAGCGGTGAGCGCCGTGCCACTCGCTTTCGAGGGCAAGGAGAAACCCACGCGCCTGGAATACACCGATGCAGGACTCGTGGTGAGCAGCGACCAGAACCTGGCCCTGCTGGGAACCGATGGCAAGGAGGTCTACCGCAAGTACTTCCCGGCACCGCGCGAGAGCGGATTGGTGCGCGCGCTGAAATACGCCAGCGCGGTGAGGGCCGCCTACTACGCCGCTGCATTCGGGTACACGAGCGCGGCATTCGGTGCAGCGAGCCAGAGCATCCAGGTCACCGATGCTGGCAGTGCCGCCGCTCGCGACATCACCGGGGCCGTGAGCGATGTCTATGGCGAAGGGGCTCAGATGGCCGCAGGCGCCGCGAAGCGGTTCTTCGAGGAAGCCAACGCGCGCTTCAAGGCCAGCACCAGCACGGCAGGCATCCATTACCTGATGAGCGATGCCGGCAAGGGCAGCTACGTGCTGCAGGCCTTGAACAAGAGCGACGGCAGCGTGGTCGGCTCCATTCCCTTGGGCAACGACAAGAGCCCCAAGTACGAGGTGGATGCCTTCAGCAACGCCGTTTACCTGGTCGATGGCGGGAGCGTGAAGCTGTTCAAGTTGTAGCAAAGCGCTACAGGAGTGATCGGCATCGTCGAGGCAACGGGGGTTGAGGCCACGGCATCAGCCGGGAATCCCGGACTGCCCATATCCTAAGGCTTCCGCTCGAATCGTAACAGGTTGGGCCGCGAGTCCTTGCCTTCGTTGCTGATGAGCATGGCGCCACTAGGGAGGAAGGTGATGCCCTCCGGCTTCGGGAAAAGCTGCTCGTTCAGTTGGTGAAGCCCCACCACCCTGCCATTGCGGTCCATCACAAGCAGCACGCGGTCGACAGCGCTGAGCAGGTAGTAGTTGTCCTCCAGCGGATCAACGGCAACTGAACTGAAGCGCAGCTTGAGCGAAGGAACCGTGCGGCCTTTGGGCGTGACGCGCTCCGGAATGATGATGCCTGCGGCGCGAGCTTGAGCAATGATGCCCGTGACCGTGAATTGCAGCACCGGCTCCGGCAGCAGCTTACGATTGATGGCATCGTAGGCATAGATGGCCCTTAGGTCCCGAACGGCAGGGCTTCCCTTCATGACACCCTTAGGTGAGATGAGCACCCTGTTGCGGCGCTCATCGTAGCCCAAACCTTCGAGGTTATCCTGAGGGAGTCGCACACGGAAAGTGTCCAGCACATTCATCTCCCTCTCGCCCAAAGTCATTCGGTACATCAGTCCGTCACTTCGAAGCGCATAGTACTCAAGGCCCACGCGTGTAAGACCTTCCAAATCCCCAGGCATCCCGAAAGCGCGCGTGCCCGTGATCCGACCTGTCCCGAGGTCGATGAGGTAGATGACCGCTTGTTCGTCCTCCACACAGGCTACTGTATGCTCATCAATGTCGGTGAGTGCGCTCACCTCAGTGAGCGATTCGGGCAAATGCAGGACCGCATCGGGCCGATTGAGATTGAATGGCAGCGGCTGAGTCTGCACTGACAGGAGGAATAGCGGCAGGGCGACGGATAGCATGCACGCAAGGTAGCCGCTTGGTTCAACAGGCTTGACCGATCGCGGATAAGGCCGCACAGCTTGCAGCAGCATAGTGCCAGTGCGTTTCATACCAGAGAGGTTAGCTCCGCCGTGGCGTAAGGAAGCTCTGCCGTTGCTCTAGTACACGCTACGGCCTAGAACATCAAAGAAGGATTCGGCGCTCGAACTGTGCTTCAAGGGACGAGAGAAGCAACACTCCGAACTAGCGTTGCTTAGATTTGAAGAAACCAATACCCCGACACATGCAACGCATAGTACCGCGACTCTACTTGTGCTTCACCCTTGCACTTGCGACGGTGCTGGTCCATGCCCAACAAGTGTACAAGGGCTTCGGAACCAGCAACAGCACCTTCCTGCTGGGCAATCTCACTGCGTTGCGCACCCAATGCCTCTACCTGCCCAGCGACCTGGTGAACCCCGTGGGCGGCTCTATCACACGGCTCTATTACCGTTACGGCACCACGGCGCAGACCACAGGCGTGACCCTTGGCAACGTGCAGATCAAGCTGGGCCTCACCGACCAAACCGCCTTCGCCGGCGGCAACACCTACTTCACCGGTCTGAGCACCGTGCTCGCATCCAGCTCACTCACCATTCCGCCCGGCACCACCGGTGATTGGTTCCCGATCGACCTGCAGACTCCGTTCCTCTACAATCCGAACCGCACGCTCATCATCGAGATTGAATTCGAGACCACCACCGCTGCGACATTCGGGACCTACGGCACAACGAACAATGGCCGGAAGCTCTACTCAGGCACCAGCGGCACTGCCACCGGATTGACCACCAGCACCACTTGGCAGGACATGGGCTTTGACGTGGACGTGAGCGCGGGGATCGCGCATATGGAGACTGCTGGCGCAGCCCTGTGGCCGAATCCTGCTTCCGACCTGCTCAACATCGCACTTCCTGCCGGGCTGAACGGGAACCTCGAATTCATCGATGCGCAAGGCCGAACCGTGCTCACGGAATCTGTTCAAGGCAATGCTGCGATCAGCATCGCGCCACTCGCATCAGGTCCATACACCCTGAGGCTCATGAGCACAGGACAGAGCATGGTGCTCGGCAGAGTACTGAAGGAGTAACGCCAAAGAACCGTTCGAACGCACGCAGGGCCTTCGATAAGAAGGCCCTGCGCAATTGTTACGGTGATGCTGTGATCAGAACTCCATCGGTTTGTTGCGGCCCGGCGGGATCTTCTCGCGGCGGTGCGTAACAGCCAGGCATCCGCCATCCTTGTCGAAGCCGATGGTTCCAACAGGGCTGTGATAGCCAAAACCGGCCATATGCCTCTCCAATTCAAGGATCACGGCGAACTTCACGTGGCGCTTGTGGCGCCCGGCCTGGCCCAAAGCCGAATGCGCGGTGTTCACCACAACTTCCTTGGTCAGGTGCTCAGGCTTCTCGAAGCGCAGGAGCACCTCCGTGTCCGCCGGCACCCGCAGGTCGAAGCGGCCGGTTTCGGAAACATGCGCGGTCTGCACGACGCCATCGACCTCCACGCTCACGGTAGCATCTCGCCAGGTGTGGTCCTCTACATGCATCCAGCCCGTGAGGACCACTTCGTCCTTGTCGGCGCGGTTGGCAGGCGGCGTAGCGGCAGAAGCGGCGCCTGCAATCAGGAATGCGAAGAAGGCAGAGGCTTGTTGGAAGGTTGGGAGGCGGCTGGCCATGTTGCGGTGTTTGGGCATGCAACGAAACGGGATACGCCGAAGTGCGGATACTTCGACCAACGGGGGCGTCCAATCGGTTGAGGCCGCGCGGTCGGGGCTGACCTCTTCATGCGGTAGGCTGGAGAGCCGTGGTCAAAGCACCCGCTTCATGATCAACTGCTATTTTGTTCAGCCAAACCCATTGCCATGACCCTGCTCCTTCGCTTTCTTAAGTGGACCGGCATGATCCTGCTCCTGATCATCGCGGTCGTAGTACTGCTTGTTTTCATGCGGCACGACCGCACCTTCGAGGCGCCATATCCGGATATCAGCGCGAGCACTGACAGCGCGGTGATCGCCCGCGGAGAGTACCTGGTGAATGGACCCGCGCACTGCACCGGATGCCATACGAGCTCGGCGAATGAGGAAGCGTACATGCGCGGCGAGGAAGTGCCCATGCACGGCGGCTATGACTTCGTGCTGCCCTTCGGGCATGTGTACTCGCGCAATATCACCAACCATCCGGAGAAAGGCATCGGCCGGCTTACCGATGCCGAGATAGCGCGCACCTTGCGGTACGGCGTAGGAAGCGATGGCCGCGCCATCCTCGACTTCATGCCCTTCTACCTGATGAGCGATGAGGATCTGCGCGCGGTGATCAGCTATCTGCGCACGGTGCCCGGCGATGCCAACGAGCCACCGAAGACCGAGTTCAACTTCATCGGCAAGGCGCTGATGGCCTTCGTGATAAAGCCGATGGGACCGCTGGACACCCCGCGACCTATCGCTGTGCAACCGGATAGCACCGCAGAGTACGGAAAGTACTTGGCCATGAGCGTTTCCAACTGCGACGGTTGCCATACGCAGCGTGACCTCACCACCGGTGCCTATGTCGGCGAGCGATTCTCAGGCTGGAGCGGCATGGAGGGCATGAAAGGCACCTACTTCAACACGCCCAACCTCACACCGCATCCCACTGCGGGGCACATGGCGCAATGGGACTTCGACACCTTCCGAAACCGCTTCCGTGCGGGGGTCATGCATCCCACGAGCCCGATGCCCTGGGTGAACTTCGCGCGCTTCAGCGACGATGATCTGAAAGCGATTTGGGCCTTTCTCCAAAGCCTTCCCCAGGTGGACAGGAATCCCGGACCAATAGTCGCCGAGAAGCCGGCATAAGGCGCCCTAGCTTGCGAGCACCGCCTTCGCGTAGTTCGACCAGCTCAGCGCCTTCGTTGCCTCCATCACGTTCTCGCGGGGAATGGGTTTCTCAATGCTGGCATTCATCACGCGCACCAGGTCGGCGATGTCCTTCGGATCGGCGAGGTAGCCATTGAAGCCGTCGGTGATGGTCTCGGGGAAGTGGCCAACGCGCGTGGCCACGGCGGGCAGTTTGAAGTTGTAGCTGAGGCTCTCCACGCCGCTGGGTGTCGCGGTCTCATAGAAGAGCACGATCGTGTCGGCCGCCTGGAAATAGGGCGGCACCTCTTCGTTCGGGATGAAGCGGTCCACAACCAGCGTGCGGTCCCGGATGCCGAGCTTGTCGATCATCGCCAGCGGATCATAGTCGCGCTCATCATCGGCCTTCTTCAGGAAGAGCTTCTTCAGTGTTCCGAAAACGGCGTTCTTCAGCTTCGTGCTGAGCTTGCTCTGGTCCACCGTCTGCCAGAATCGCTCGCCCACGATCATCAGGCTCACATCGTCGCGATGCTTGGCCAATTCCGCGAACGCCTCGATGCAATAGTGCAGCCCCTTGTATTTGCGGATGAAGCCGAAGAAGAGGAAGACGTGCTTGCGCAATCCGTGCTGCGCTTTCCAGGCTTCCTTGTCGAAAGATGGATCGGGCTTGAAGAGGGTGTAGATGGGGTGGTAGAGCTTGAGGATGGCGCGTTGGGGCGCATCATGATGCGCCCGTACCGCCCGCGCGCCATCCAACGTCAAGGTGAATTCCTCCCCAGCGAAAAGCGCCTTCAATTCCTCCGCCGTCTTGTACGCATGCACGATGAAGCTGTGCCCGTGCCGAAGGGCCATGCGCGTGAGCCGTGCGTCGAGGCTGCTCTGTTCCTTGGCGGCCACGAAGTGCAGGTCGAAGAGGATCTCGGCCTTCGTGTGCTTGCGCAGGTACTTGGCGATGGTATTCAGCGGAATGCCCTGCGTGGGGTTGTACCACTGGATGATGACCTTGTCGGGCTTCAGGGCTGCGATGGCCTTCGCGGTCTTCCACCAAGTGCCGGGGGCGTTCCAGTTGGTGAGGTAATGCACCGGGATGTCGTAGCCCTCAAGGAAATCGCTGCGACTGTCCTTGTCCACGAACTCGCGCGGGATGATCGCCGGGTACTGCTGCGTCCAGCTCACGATGGTGACCTGCGCCCCTTCATCCTTGAGCGCACGCGCCAGCGCCGTGTTGTACTGCGCGATGCCGCCTTTGAACTTGGGGCCGGGGCCGAAGCAGATTATGTGCGGGGAACTCATCGGGGCGAATGGCGAATGGTCAATGGTGACTGGAACGGCTGTCGGTTTTCTGCATTCTCCATTCACCATTCGCCAACTCCCATTCACCTGTATTCAAATCTTCTTAAGCGCCGCCTCATACACCCTCCGCATCCCTTCCTCGATGCGTAATCTTGGCTTTCCACCCAAGGTTCTCCTCCACCCAGCTCATGTCGCAATAGCGGCTGTGCACGCCGACGGGTTTATCAAGCAGCGGCTTGATTGTCGGCTTGTAGCCAGCGAAGCCGGTGAAGACCTCGATGAGTTCCAGGAACGATGTGAGCCTGCCCATGCCGATGTTGATGGCCCGGCCGTCGCTGATCTTGTCCATGGCCAGCAAGGTGAGATCAAGAACATCATCGATGTGCACGAAGTCTCGGCCTTGTTTGCCGGAGCCCCAGACCTCGAAGGGGTTCTCCTTTTTTGCGGCACGCGCGGCGATGGCAGGGACAGGATAACTGAGGTCCTGATCTTCTCCATATCCGCTGAACGGACGGATACAAGTGACGTGCACTCCGTAATGGCTCGCAGCGATCTTGGCCAGGAACTCGCCGGTGAGCTTGCTCCAGCCATAGGTCATGTCGGGCTCGCCCATCTTCTTGAAGTCGATGTCAGTCTCCTTCAACTTCAGCGTGTTGCTCTCGGTCTGCAGGTCGATGGGGTACGCGGCGCTGCTGCTTGGGTAGAGGAAACGGCGCGGCTTGTTGCGGCACACGTAGAGGAACATCTCGGCATCGATGCTGAGGTCCTGCGCCACGAGCATGGGGTCGCCATCGATCTTGCTTCGCCCGCCCACGATGGCCGCGAAGTGGAAGATATCGTCGAAGAGCGCCACGCTGAGCCCGTAGCGCTTCTGGAAGTATTGCGGGTCCTTGTTCAGTTCGCGCAGCACATCGCGCAGGTCGGCCTGGATGAAGAGCAGGCGCTCATCGTCGCCGTAGATGCGCAGCTCCCGGTGCTCGAAGTTGAGCGGCTTGCCGATCCAGGCGTCGGGGTGGGTGCCCACGCTGAGGTCGTCGATGAAGAGCACTTTGGCCCCTTGAGCATAAAGGCGCTTGACCATGTTGCGGCCAACGAAGCCGCAGCCGCCGGTGACGAGGTGTGTTGCCATGAGCGGCAAAGATGGGTGGCGGGGCGAGAGCTTGATGCTTGCAGTGGACCCATGTGCCTCCGGCGCTCCCGACCTCATAGGCCCCGCTGCGCGGCCATTGATACCTTGGCCACCATGGAAGAAGAGCAAGGGCAAGCGCCACCGGTTATCGAGAAGCAAGAGTCCCCCAAGCTGCCGCCAGTGCGCTACGAGGATGTGGACCCCTATACGGCGGACCACCGTGATTACCTGCTGATCCAGAGCCGGGTGAACCTGATGGCCATCAGCCAGATGAGCGACCTGAAGGCGAACCTGATGCTCACGCTGAGCGCGGTTCTCTTGCAATTCGCCCTGAGCAAGGTGAGCGACCATGCGCTCATAGGGCCCAAAGCCCACTACTGGGTCATGGTGATCGGTGCGCTGACCACTATCCTGCTCTGCGCGTACGCCACATTGCCAAAAGCACCATCGATGAAGCAGCGGATCAAGGAGAACGGTCCGTTGCCGCCAGGCTTCAACCTGTTGTTCTTCACTTCCTTCATCACCCTTACGCCGGAGGAATACAAGCAACGCATGCACACGGTGCTCTCGTCGCCGCCGCGCACGCACGATGCGATCCTGGACGAATTGCACTCGCACGGCCGGTACATCGCACGCTCGAAGTACAGGCCGCTCCGATTGGCCTACATCGTCTTCCTGCTCACTTGGGTGATCGGCGCGGTGCTCTATGCCATGGCGTGACCGAGTCCGACGCCTATCGGACCCCGTGCGCGGTTGAAGCGGACCGCATCCTTTCTTTCGACGAGCTCACGGACGATGCCCTGCGCAAGTGATCAGCGGCGCTGAACGCTCCGTTGATACCGGCTCCGCGATGCGCAACTTCGCGGCCGCGGCAACGAAACTCCGGCTTGCCGTGTCTTACGCACCAAACCACGATCCCCACATGAGAACACTCGCCGCTTCCTTGCTCCTGCTTGCAGCCTTCACGGCCCAAAGCCAGGTCATCAACCAGTCGAACTTCAGCTTCAACCCCAACCTGCTCACCGTACAGGCGGGGACAGAGATTACGATCAATATCGGCGCCCCGCACACCTTCACGGAAGTGAGCGAGGCCACTTGGAATGCCAACGGCAACACGCCGCTCGGAGGCGGATTCAACTTCAACGCGGGCACCCATCAGCTCACCCTCACCGTGCCGGGCACCTATTACTATGTGTGCGTTCCGCACGCCAACATGGGCATGAAGGGCCGGATCGTGGTCGAGGTGAATACCGATGTAGCCGATGCTGAGCTTGTGCCCCAGGTGCTTGTCTTCCCGAACCCCGCTGATCGCTTCCTGATCGTGGAAGGCGCAATGGGAGGCGCAGTGGTGCAGCTCTTCGATGCGCAAGGCCGCCAGGTCCTTCGACAGTTGATGGCCACTGATGGCCGTTTGGATGTTGTTGCGGTGCCTGCCGGTGCCTATGTGCTGCGCATGACGGATCAGCGGGGGGACCTGCTTACCGAGCAGCGCGTTGTGATCGCGCATTGAGCCACTTACCCTTTGGTATTGAAGCGCTGCTCCCCGGAGCGGCGCTTCTCATTATCTCACTTCGTCCCACCAGCGCTCGCTGAGGCTCAGGTCGGGCCCATTCACGATGCGACCGATGCGCGGCGTGAGCAAGGTGACGCCGAGTTCTGCAGCCTTGGCTGAGACCCGCTCAATGGGCTCCTTCCACGCGTGCATGGCCAGGCTGAACTTGCCCCAGTGGATGGGCATGAGCACCTTGGCCTTCACATCCACGGCGGCTTGAGCGGTCTCCTCGGGCATCATGTGGATACTTGACCAGCGCTCGTTGTAGGCGCCGCATTCGAGCAAGGCCAGATCGAACGGCCCGAAGCGATCGCCCACTTCCTTGAAGGTGGGCGAATAGCCGGAGTCAGCGCCGAAATAGACCTTCTTCCGCTGGCCCTCAATTACCCATGAGCCCCAAAGCGTGCTGAAGCGATTGGTCATGCCGCGTCCACTGAAGTGGCGTGACGGCGCGAGCGTGAGCTTCACGGGCCCGAGCCGGATGCTTTCCCACCAATCCTTCTCGGTGATGGAATCAGCAGGCACGCCCCAATGCTCCAGATGCGCTCCCACGCCGATCGGTGCGATGAAACGTTTGTCCTTCAGCTTCAGCACCGTCTCATGATCGAGGTGGTCGTAGTGATCGTGCGAGAGCAGCACCACATCGACCTGCGGCAAAAGATCAACCCGCATGTGCTGCTGGTAGTTGAAGCGCTTGGGCCCGGCGAAACTGAAGGTGCTGGCCCGCTCCCCGAACACCGGATCCGTGAGGAAGGTGATGCCATCGACCTTGATGAGCAGCGACGAGTGGCCGAACCAACAAATGGCAAGGGCACTGTCGGGCACGGCAGCCCAGGCTGAAGCATTGAAATCCATCGTGGGTATCGTGTCCTTCGGTTCGCGACCATCGCCGCCCTTCGCGAATTCCCATAACACGCCGAGCATGGTGCCGATGGGCATATCCATATTGGTCTCTACCACGTTCTGGAACTTGCCTTCGACTTGATTGGTTGAGGCCAAGATGCGCTCCAAGCGCGCGCCGCCGGGATTGGCGCCGATGCGCGGAGCGAATGAAAAATACGGTACCAGGGCGAGGCCCAAAGCGGCCAGAAGGCCGAGCAGGATCCAGAGCATGCGTCGGATGAATCGCAAGGGTGAATGAAGAAAGGTCCGGCGCAAAGGTCCGGACCTCTCCCCTCACCCATCCACCGCAGCCACCACCAGACAGCCGCTCGTGGATCGGACTATTTTGACTTGTACTTCACGGCGCCTTGTGCGAGCAGATGCTCGATGTCATTGTTGATGCTGAGGATTAACAGCGATGTGGCCGTGCAGAAGACAGGACTGGTGATGCAGTGGTGACCGTTCCAGCTGCCATCGTCGTTCTGGATGCTCACCAGGCGGCCGGTGGTCTGCTGATACCAGTTCTTCCAGCCATTGTCCTTGGCGATCACGAGCGACTCACCGGTCTGCAGGAAGCTGAGGAACTCCTCGCCGCCGTTGTTGCCGAATCCGCTGATCACATTCTCCGACTGCGCTTGCACCTTGGCGGTCTCGTAAACCTGATAGGCGGTGTTCAAGCGTTCAGCCTCCGTGCGCGATACTCCAGCCTTCTCAAGCGTCTCTACGTTCATCGGCGCGTTCTTGGCGATCTTCCCATCCTTCTTCGCTTGGATCACCACCTCATTCAGCTCGCGTGCTTCAGCCGCGCTGTTGCGCGTGCTGCCGCTCACCGCGTAGAGGGTGACGCCCGCCGCACGATCCGTGGCAACGGTTCCCTTGCCCGCATCGAAATTGCTCTTCTGGAAATCGCGCGCGAGCTTGAGCGATTCATCATCCACATCGGCGCCTTGCGTCTTGGCGCTCTCCAGCGCGCTGGCCGCGAAACTGCTCTGCAGCACGCCGGCCCAGCCGTCGCCGCGCTGGCTGCCATCGCTGTTCTGCCCGCGCTGGATCATGTCGACGCAGGTGTTCAGGGCGCGCATGCACCGGAGGCGCTTCGGGTGCTGCTCATCGAGCTTGGCCACCAGATTGCTCAGGAATTGCGCGGTCAGGGCCACATCGATATTGGCGCCGAGCTTGGCCTGAATCTGCGTGCCCTGCAACTGGGTGATGTTGATGGCGTTCTTCGGCGCCGATTCCACTTGCTTGAGCAGGTACTCCGCGGCGCGCGCCAACTGCTGGGCATGCGGACCCTCGTCGAGCGTGCTGCCCATGCGCATGATCGCCATGGCCACCATGGCCGAGGTGGCCGGATCGGTGCTCACGGCGTGCGGATCGGTGATGTCCTGCCGCGCGTGCGTGCCCGCTCCGTAGCCGCCATCGTTCGCTTGGGCCTTCACCAACCAGTTCAACGCGCGCTGTTCGCTCTGCAGCACGGCGGCCGGAGCCTTCAGCACGAAAGTGCTATCAAGGCCATCGCCTTCATACACGGTCATGAACACGCATCCCTTGGGTTTGGGCTTGGGGGCGTGGCAGCATGCGGGATCGGTTCCGGGCTGGTCGGAGTCCGACGGACCGACGCGGACGGTAGGAGTCGAACCGACTGCACGGAAGGAAATCAACAGGGCCGCGATGCCCGCTGCGCCGGCGAACGCGGCGATGACGACGAGGTGCTTTCTCATGGCGTTGGGGATTTAGGTCCCTTCCTGTGATGCGGAAGGCGGCCGGTTTGCACACACGGTACACGGCAGTTCCTCCCGGGTTCGATCGCGGCCGGAATACCTTCGGCCATGCGCGCATTCTTCCTAACAGGCCTGATCCATGTGATCGCAGGATCGGCCCAGCCGAGAATCCTGCACTTCACGAAGACCTCCGGCTACGATCACAACACACGCGCGGCCTCATCCGTGATGTTCCAGTCCATCGGCCTTGAGCTGGGCTACACCGTGGATGACGATGCAACAGGCGACCCCTTCAACGACCTCTCAACGCTCGATCAATACCGCATCATCGTCTTCAGCAATACCAGCGGCGACAACATCCTCAGCGCGCAGCAACGAGCCAACTTCGAGCAGTGGGCGGCAAACGGCGGAAGCGTGCTCGGCATCCACGCCGCGAGCGACACCTACCGGCACAGCAGCGCCAACGGGGGGAATACGGGCACTTGGGATTTCTACGCCGAACTGATCGGCGCCAGCGTGCAAGAGAATCCCAATCATGTGAACGGGACTCCGCAGTACGCGCTCTCGCATGTCACCACGCATCCTTCGACCGACGATGTGCCCGACCCGTGGCTGAAGGACGAGGAGTACTATTATTGGGAAGGCGGCTACTACGGGCCCGACAACATCGAAGTGCTGCGCGTGGAAGCGACCGTTGGACCCAACGGACAGGTAAATTCCTACGATGCCCCGCGCCCGATGAGCTGGTACCGCGAACTGCCAACCGGAGGCGGTGTCTTCTACACAGCCCTCGGGCATGCTGTATCGAATTACACAAGCGACGCGATCTTTCATGAACACATCCTTGATGCGGTCCGATGGCTGGACCTGTTGAGCGTGCGGGTCACGGAATCGGAGAAGTCCGACATGACGGATATCTCGCCGAACCCAGCCGATGCCTTCGTGAGGCTCACATGCTCTGCCAAGGATTGTGATTCTCCTTGGCGGCTGATCGATGCGCAGGGCCGTGTGCATGCAATAGGTGCGCTGCGTCCGGGTACATCAACCATTGCCGTTGATAGCCTCGACCCAGGCTGCTACCTTTTCATCACGTCCGCCGGTGCGCAACGCGTGATCATCGCACGATGATGCGCACGGAATCGGCCTGCAGGTAATTCGCGAGTGACCGGTTGATCCAATGCTCGGGATCATTGGTGGCATCGAGGTAGCGCAAAGAGCGCGGCGCATCAGCGAGGGGAGGCAATTCAAGCAGATCCGTGTTCCTGGATTTCGCCTGGCCGATGGCTTCGTAGCGGGATCGCAGTTGCGCATCGAAGCGCGCAAGGCGTCCGCTCAGCAGGTCTGCAGACAATCGGCCACCGCTTCCTGTGGCCATGCAGGTGATTAGCAGCAGGCCCAGCACCCCGCGTTGCATGCCCTCCTTCATGGGCGGCCAAGGGCGCTTCGACCGCCTGAGCACTTCCACCCGCAACGATGCAAGCAGCAGCAGCCAACCGGGGAGCAGCACAAGCAACGCGGCATTCACGGTGCGGTGCTGACCAAGCAACCCGCTTGCCCAGAAAGGCAAGGCCATGCAGGCGAAGAGCGCGAACATGAGCACGATCGCGATGGGAAAAGGCCGTGGAAGCCGCTCAGTGAGCCCTGGCGAAGCCTGCATCCAAGTGCGCAGATTGGCCAGGAAGAGCGTGCTGGCCAAAAGCAGGACCGGAGAGAGCAGCCAAACAAGCGCGAAGCGCCCGGTCTGGATCGCAGCTCCCGATAGCGTGCGCCAGAGGTCGTGCCGAAGCGGGAAGAGCTCGCCACGCACGGCGTTGCCCGGCGCTAGCGCCATGATCAGGCCCGAAAAGAGCGCAAGGGCAGCTATCAGCAGCAACGGCCCATGCATGAGACGGTCCTTGCGCCATCGGAAGACGAGCAGCACCGCATGCGCACATACCACCAGCATCATGTGCAGCTCATTGAAGCCTGCAATCGCCGCGGCCAACACGCCCATGCCCCAGGCGCGCGGCCAAGAGATCTGCCAGTTGTTGCTCCAAGCCTCAGCGTGCAGCGCAAGCAGCCAGAGCAGCAAGGCACCGGGCAGCAGGTAGCTCATGGCACCGGTGTACCAGTAGACCCCTTCACTGAGGTCGGGCATCAGTTGCAGGAAGAGCAAGAGGAAGAAACCGGCACTGAGAGCGGCATCGCGTCGGGAAAGAAGCGGGGCCACGGCGCGGAAAAGCCGACGTGCGCAAGCCCAGGCCGCCAGCATGAGCAGGAGCGGCACGCAGCGGTAAAGCCAAAGGCCTGCATCGGTACCGAGCACCAGCGGGCCGCGCAGCATGAACGGATTGCTGCACCAGCGTCCGTTCCAGTTCAGGTACTCATCGCCGAGGCGAGGGAGCAGATCCGTGCGCATGCCGATGGCTGCATAGCTGAAATCATCGGCGAAGGGATGGATGAAGCAGCACACCGCCGCGTAGCGCGCAAGGACCAGCACCAAGAGCATGGTGATCACGGTGCGCGTTCGCGGCATGCGCCAAAGATGACCAGCGCCAAGGCGTCAGAGGCCCACGCGCTCCTTCACCCGGTAAACATTCCGCTCCGGGCTGTAGCGCCGCACCAGCTCCGCCACGAAACCCATGGTGAAGAGCTGCACGCCGATGACCATGGCCGTGAGCGCCACGAAGAAGAGCCCCTGATCGCTCACGCGAGGCGCAGCCCTGTCCAGCGCATACACGAAGTAGAGCTTCTCACCCACCACCCAGCATGCGCTGCACAGGCCCACCACGAACATGAGCGTGCCCACCGCTCCGAAGAAGTGCATGGGCTTGCGCCCGAAGCGGAACACGAAGGTGATGGTGAGCAGGTCGAGGAAGCCGTTGATGAACCGATCGAGACCGAACTTGCTCTTGCCGTATTTGCGCGGATGGTGCTGCACCACCTTCTCGCCGATATGCCCGAAGCCCTCCTTCTTCGCGATGAAGGGGATGTAACGGTGCATCTCGCCGAAGACCTCGATGCTCTTCACCACTTCCTTCCTGTAGGCCTTCAGCCCGCAGTTGAAGTCGTGCAGCTTCACACCGCTCACGCGCCGGGTGGTCCAGTTGAAGAGCTTAGTGGGGATGGTCTTCGTGATCGGGTCGAAGCGCTTCTTCTTCCAGCCGCTCACCAGGTCGTAGCCTTCTTCGCGCACCATGCGGATCAGTTCCGGCAATTCGTCCGGGTCGTCCTGGAGATCGGCATCCATGGTGATCACCACCCCGCCCTGCGCGGCGATGAAGCCTTCGTTGAGCGCCGGGCTCTTGCCGAAGTTCCTCCCGAAGCGGATTCCCTTCACGCGCGCATCGGCCTTGGCAGCCTTCTGGATCTCCGCCCAAGAGCCGTCGGTGCTGCCATCATCGATCAGGATCACCTCGTAAGCCACGCCCATGCTGCCAAGCACCCGATGCAGCCGATCAATGAGGATCGGCAGCGACTCGCGCTCGTTGAGCAGGGAACCACGATGGAGACATCCATGCTGCAAGGTTAGCGACCACGGCTCACAACGTCTTCTGATGGATCCGGTAGCGCTTCCAGACCGTTCCGCCCAAGCGCTCCAATTCCGCGCGCATGCGGTGGTTGGTCTCCAGCACCAGATGGCTGTCCATGTGCGTGAGCCCACGCTGCCGGGCAGCCTTCATCAGCGCGATGCCGAGCACGCAGGTTAGGCCAAGCCCTTGCAGGTCCGGGCGCACCGCACCCAGGAAGAGGTCGAGCTGCCTGCTCCTCTTCATGGCACGCAGGATATGCCACCAGCCCAGCGGGAGCAGTCGGCCCTTGGCGCGTCGGAGCCCTTCGCTCATGTCCGGCGCGGCCACCACGAATGCCACCGGGGCATCCTGCTGATCAACGAGCACCTGAACGAAGGCAGGGTCGAGGATGGGCATGTACTGCGCAGCAAGCCCGCGCATCTCCTCTTCGCTCATCGGGTCAAAGCCGAAGAGCGCGGTGTAGGTCTCGTTCACCAGGCGAAGCACAGGCACGATCCACGGCTTCAGGTCGTCCTTCGAACGGAAATTCAGCAAGCGGATCCGGCCGTTGCGCAGTGCTCGCTCTGCGATGCGCTCATGGAGCACGGGGGGGAACATTGGGATGCCCACGCGGTAGGAGACGGCATCGATGAGCTTCTGGTAGCCGAATTGCTCGACCAAGGGTGGTAACCATGAGGGATTCGAGGGCGTGGCGATCACCGGCAGGTGCTCGAATCCATCGATCTGCAAGCCCTGCGGGTCCTTGTCGCTGAAGCCGAATGGCCCGATAAGGCGGAGCATGCCACGTTCGCGAGCCCAAGCTTCGGCGCGCTGCAAGAGGGCCTGCGCAATGGCTGGACTGTTGGTGCAATCGAGCTGGTAAAAGCGGGCTGTATGCACCTTGTGCGCGGCGTTGTGGCCCGGGTGGATGATGCACATGATCCTTCCGACCGGAACCTCGTCCTGCCAGGCCATGAAGCGGGCCACCAGGCACTTGGCCAAACTGGTGTTCCGCCGCGGGTCGTGGAATGCGCGCTCATCGGCCAACAAGGGCAGCACGCGGTTCGGGCGGTCATTCACCGAGCCCGGAACGCTCAGATAGTCGCTGAGCGATTCACCCGATTCGAGCTGCCGGATGAGGATGCCCATGCGGGCGAAGGTGGTGGCCAGGGGCGCCCATTGCACACAAGAATGGCAAAATACCTGGGTTGGGCCGGAAGGTTGGACTTGTGGCCAGTGTGATTAACATTGCCCTGCGTGCCTGATTGCGGTGCGCGGCCAAAAGAAACCCTAAACCGAATCGCATGAAGAAGACCCTACTCACCTTGGCAGCTGCATTCGCTTGCGCCGCCACGCTGCACGCGCAGCTCACTGTCTACGTGCAGCAGCCGCCCTCCTTGGAAGGGCCGCTTGAATTCACCTGGAGCCAGTGGGGCGCCATGCCCGACATGAACGACCCGGCGAACAACGTCGTTGGCCAGGCCTGCTTCGTGGATGACGGTACCGCAGAGGACAGCTTGGGCTGCAATGCACTCATTAACGGAGCCAGCATCGCTGGCAAGATCGCTGTAGTCTATCGCGGAGTCTGCGAGTTCGGCATGAAAAGCATGAACGCGCAGGATGCTGGAGCCATCGCCGTGGTGGTTATCAACAACCAGCCCGGTGCGCCGGTCGTGATGGGAGCCGGTGCTGTAGGACCGAATGTGACCATACCTGCCGTGATGATCTCGCAGGAGGCAGGCGCGCTGCTTCGCGATGCCATCCTCACCTGCAACGACCTGGAGCTCTTCATCGGCAGCCAGCAAGGCTTCTATCAATACAATCTGGGCTTCGATGGAGGCGACATCCTGGTGCCGCGCACCGGTGCGATCCACAGCGTCATACACACCAACGCAACGGAGTATAATGTTGATCTCGGGGTGAACATCCACAACTACGGGGCGCAGACCATGCCGAATGCACGTGCACGCTGCGTGATCACCCAGCAACCTGGTGCCACCGTGGTGTACGACCAGACCTCTGCCAGCGCTGACATCCTTTCGGGTGACAGCCTGTACGTGACCTTGCCCAACTTCAGCCAGTCGAGCTACTCTGGCAGCTACGAAATCGTGTACAGCGTCCTCGGGGATCAGCCCGACGAGTTCGCCTCGAATGACACCCGTACCATCAACCTGACCGTGGTGAACGACAAGTTCACCTACGCATTGTGCGACCCGGCCACACAAGCCATTCAGAGCAGCACGCACGTGGTACCCGCGAACAACACCGCCGGCTGGCGCTCCTGCGTCCATTTCCGCGATCCCAATGCATCGCGCCTTGCGGCCACCGGGTTCTGGTTCACCGCGAGCCGCCCATCGACAGCCGTCCTGAATGATGAACTCTTGGAAGGGACGCTGTTCGAGTGGACCGCCGCAGTCACCGATCCGATCCAACTGCCCGATGGCACGGACCTCTCACCCATCACATTCGGGGTGTACACCTTCACCAGCGACCTTACCAATACGCCGATCTACGTGCCCTTCGATGAGAACGTGACACTGGTGGACAACACCCGCTACCTGCTCTGCCTCGACAGCTACAGCGGCAACGTGTGGCACGGCTGGGCCGGTTCGCTCAATTTCGACCGCACACAGGGGATCGTGGGTGAGCCCATTTCCATGATCCGCGCCGACGGCACTTGGTACAACGGCTTCACCGGCCTCGATGGCGCACCATCGCTCACCATCGCCGCAGTCGATGCGAATTCTATCGGCATCGAAGAGGAAGCAGTGCTCGAAGCCACCCCCTTCCCGAACCCGACCGCGCATTGGGTCCGCATCCCGCTGAAGGGCATCAATGGCGCTGTGGGCTTGAACGCGGTCGACGCCAAAGGCAATAAGGTGATCGAGCAGCGCGCCCAAGTGGGCAGCGATGGCACGCTCACGGTTGACATGACCAGCTTGGCCAATGGCATGTACGTGTTCAAAGTTGCCGCCGACGACGGCCGCACCGCCGAGTTCCGCGTACAGCTGAACAAGTAAGCGCTCCGCTCCTGCAACAAGCGGCCGCATCTTCTGATGCGGCCGCTCGCTTTTTGCGCCTGTCGCATCTTTGGCGGTGCAACCCGGAACCCATGCCCAGTTTGGACATCCTTTCGAAGGTCGATCTGCAGATGCTCGACAATGCGGTGAACGTGGTGAAGCGCGAGATCGAGAACCGTTACGACCTGCGCGGCACCAACAGCACCGTGGAACTCGACAAGAAGGCACTCACGATCAAGTTGAGCACCGAGGACCTCATGAAGCTCGATGCCATCGTGGACATCCTGCTCGAGCGAAGCGGCAAGCAAAAGGTGGATGTGCGGAGCTACGACCTGAAGGAAGAGCCCGTGCCCAGCGGGAAGACCTTGTACCGGATAATCAAGGTGAAGCAGGGCATCGAGCGGGAAACTGCGAAGAAGATCGTGAAGGCCATCAAGGACAGCGGCCTCAAGGTGCAGCCGCAGATCATGGACGACCTGATCCGCGTGAACGGCAAGAAGATGGAACGACCTGCAGGCGGTGATGGCCCTTTGCCGCCAACAGGATTTCGAGCTGCCGTTGCAGTTCGAGAACATGAAGAGCTGAGGCATGGCCCGCAAGCGGCAGAAGCGCCCCGAATGCCCCAACTGCGGGCTGACGCTCCGCACTGATGACAACTATTGCGCGCGCTGCGGCCAGGAGAACCACACGCACAAGATCCCGGTGCGGCATTTCATCGTGGACCTTCTGGGAGGACTGTTCAACTTCGACACCAAGCTGCTGCGCACCCTGCGCGACCTCTTTTGGCCCCCAGGTCTGGCCACGCGTAACTACAACGAGAACAAGCGGGCGCGGTACGTGCCGCCGCTCAGGCTGTACCTCTTCACAAGCTTAGTCTACTTCCTGGCCATAGCATGGCTCCCGGAGCCACCGGATGATCCCTCGAAGTCGAACAGCGGCATGCGCTTCACCGCTGGCGCGGACTCAACCACGGACCTGCTCACGGATCTCGCGAGCCAGGGCAGGCTGACGGACGCTGTCATCGACAGCGTGCTAAAGGCCGGCGGTGATGAACCTACCGTTCTCAGCAGGAACCTGCTGCGCTCAGCGATGCATCTGGAGGCCGGCGGCGGCGGTGCATTGGACGAATACACATCAGCCTTGCGTGAGAATTTCGCGAAGGTGATGTTCGTGCTCCTGCCACTGTTCGCGCTGCTGCTCAAGCTAGTGCATTGGCGTTGGAAGCTCTATTACACGGAGCACCTTGTATTCGCACTGCATTACCACACGCTGTTCTTCCTGCTCTTGCTCATGGCAGCTGCCGTCACCGGACTCCTTTGGTCGGCTTTCGAAGTCCCTTTCGAGCTCACGGCATTGGCAATAGGACTGGGCATCGGCGCGCTGATGCGCATGATGCGCACCGTGTACGGGCGTCCGTGGGGAGTCACGATCCTGAAAAGCCTCATCATGCTGATGGCATACTCCATCCTGGTTGCTGTTGGTTTCGCCGCAGCAGCCGTGGGAACTATCGCGCTTTCCTAGGCAGCGCAACGCCCACAAAGCGCGTCATCCATCCGAAAACCTGCGCATGAAAGCGAACCTCACCCTCCTCGGCCTGCTGCTCACCATTATCCTGAAGGCGCAGACCTACTTCTACATCGACCAGATTGCGATTGTGCCGCCGAACCCCTCCACTTCGGATGATGTGAGCATTCAGCTCATCGGCAACCTCAGCAGCAGCGGCTCTTACATCGTGAGCGCCGGCGCCCAAGTGAATGGCAGCATCATAGCGCTCACCGTGACCGCGGCGAGTACAGGCGGGCTCACGGTCCTGGTTCCCCACACCGAGACCATCTCGGTTGGGCAATTGCCAGCTGGTGATTACACCATCGCATTCTCGCTGAACTCGTTCGGAATACTCGATGGTGCACCTGCACCGCAGCATGCATTCACCGTGACCGAGGGAGACCCATGCTCAAACCTCGAACTTGTCTCGGTGCAATGGCACGCCTTCACAGACACCGCCATCGTGGTGCACGTGCAGAACAACAACATGGTGAATGAGCTGTTCGATTACCCCAATTTCATCCTCTTCGATGCCAGTGGCGACACCTTGGCCAAGGAAACCGTGAACTTCTTCGGCATCGCCGAGGACAGCTGGCATATTCTCGAACTCCATCCGAACGCCACCCCGCCTGCAGATCCGTTCATCGGCACCTTGGAACTCTGGACGGCATTCGGCGCGGTAATGGCCTGCACTTGGCAGCTACCCGTCGACCTGTGCCCAACGGATGAATGCTCTGCACTTCACGTCACCATGCAGAATCTCGGCGGCGCCATCCCAATCGGCACCTACGCTTGGGCACTTATGGATGAGGACTTCAATCAGGTGGCCGTCGGCCAATTGGAGTTGGCTCCGTTCCAGCAGTACGATGCTGATACGGTGTGCGTACCACCGGGCATCTACGGTCTCGTTTGCTCCCCGAACCAGCCTCCCACCGGAGGCAACCCGGTCATAGCTGCAGCCATCCACAACTCTGTGACCGGTCCGTCCATGAGCGTGAGCTGGGACATACCACCGGGAATTCTGCCGTTGAGTTTCTACGCGCCATGCATTGATGGAACCAATCAAATCAATGACCTGAATGAACCCCAATTCCTTGCGAGACCAACCCCGCAAGGCCTGTCGTTACAGCGTTTGGATGGCCGCGCGATCGGTCAGGTGGAATTGTTCGATGCGCAAGGCCGGTTGGTGCATGCCTCCTTCGGGACCACGGACCGGTTGCTTATTCCTTTGAGCTCCTCCGGGATCCACTTGTTGCGAACGGACAAAGCCACGCTCAAGGTAGTGACAGGAATGCAGTGATGCCCTTTATTGAATGTCGCTGAAACGGCGGAACCCGCCTTACGGGGCGGGTTCCTGGGTATTCCGATCTCCTGGCTTACGGGCCTGGAAGGGGGCTTCAAACGCCGTTGGGCCTCGCCCCTTGTGACCGGATATGCCGTTGGTCCCTTACCGGACCTGAACCTGCAACGCGAGCATCGTGCCGAATGTTGCGATCAGCGGATCAAAAAGCGCTCACGTACCGCAACGCCGTTTGCATGGGTGCGCTCCTCAAAGCGCACCTCACCATCATTGCGTACGAATATGACCGTTGAGCAACGCGTGCCATAACCCGGCATGTCAATCCGGATGCTGCTCAACGCGCGTTCGCGTGCAATGTCAAGGCCGGTGTCGGGAAGCTCCGAGTCGACGGCGCTGCGATCATCCGCAAGAATTCTGAAAAGCTCATCGAATCCGGGCTCCTCTGATTCCAATTCATCGCGCATGGCGCTCACCGCTCTCCGAACCTTCGGCCACGGTGTGTTGAGCAATGCGTTGCTCAGGCCATGCACTCCAGGCGCGATGCGCACATCCGCACCCGCGACATTCGAACGCCAACGAAGGTCCTCCAACGACCCGTGAAGCAGGTTGTAGCCCTCCATCGGCTCATGGATTAGTGGAGGCTCGGCAAGCAGTGCATCCCGAACCAATAAGCCCCGCGAGGGGCCGTTGACCGGTGTCCGGCGCAAGTCACGGAAATTGGTCACTGCGGCGAATCGCCCTTGCGTGGTGATGCCCATCCAGGTGCCATGCGCCTTGAGGTCGCGGCCAGCCAGTATCACCCGATGGTCCGTCCAGAAGTGCGCTGGAGCAGCTGCGCGATCAGTGAATTCATCGCGATTCGCCGCTACGATGAGCGGGTATCCCGGATGGACCTTGTAAGCGAATGCGATGAGGCACACGCCGCGAATCTACCGGCGATGGGCTGAAGAGCATTCAAAGGACCGATTCGCCACGCAGGAACATGACGAAGATGAAGGTCATGAGGAAGTGATGGAAAAGCAGCATGGTTGCAGCAAGCGCCAGGATCTGCTTCCCGCTCCTGGAGAGCTCAGGGAAAAGGAGTTTGTTGTTGATGGCAATGATCGGCAGGGGGATGGTCGCGAGCAGGAAGGTGATGGCCAGCACCTTGAAGAGCACCACGTTCTGCAGCAGCCCGAAGAACAAGTGGGCATAGTAGAAGATGAAACCCAGGGTGGAGAGAATCCCCAAACGCATGAAGAGGCGGGCCTCGGCGAGCATCTTGGTCTTGTTTTCCATGAGGATGACGCACCGCTTCAACGGGGTTGCGTCATCGTCGGTTACACTTTTTCAACAGCTCCGATCCGGGGGCAAGGCACGAGAACCCTAGACGCACGCAATGTTCCGAGGGTTGCCAGCACGGCTCCGGCAGCAAGCCAGTGCCATGGGTAGTGCTTTGGAACATAGTCCCGCCCTTGCATCAGCGCTTTGGCGCCGGCATCGCCCAAGCTTGCAACGCTGGCCAGTGCTTTGAGGCCATCGACACGCAACAAGGGGTCGATGGTGAAGGAGACGATCATGAGCAAAGCGCCGGTGATCAAAAGGGCCCACGAAATGCCGTCCAATCGGTAATGCGCAGCGCGCGACCGACCCCGAAGGACCACCAGGGCAAGAGCGATCAAACCGATGGAGATCGCGCACGGTGCCCACACCGGCCCGACCCACGGCACCGGGATAAGGAACAACAGGTCGCTGCTCATCAGGCTCGATGGCCATCCGAGAAGCACTTTCAGCCATACATAGTAGAAGATGTCCCACACGCCGAAGCCGAAGCAGAACCACGCGAAGCGCTCAAGCGCAGAACGCGTGATCAGCGCTGCCGGTGCAAGCAGCATGAGGATGGTGGCTGCCTCACGGACCACCTCTGTTCCGATGAGCGAGCGCTCCATTGGAACCAACGGGAAATCAAAGCCCGTCGGGTAGTAGAGCGCGCGCAGATACACCACCACGGCGCTCTCCAAGCAGGCCATGGCGACGTAAAAGGCGGTCATCCAGACGAAGGCGCGACGGATATCAGGGCGCATGCGCGAAGTGGAGACTGGCCAGCAGCCCGCGATGGTCGCTGCCGGGAATTTTGAAGGAGTCGATGGTTGAGGCGCGAATCGGGCCTCGCACGAGCGCATGGTCCAATGGGATGAATGCGAGCGGGCCGATGGAGGGCCAGGTGGCCATGCGCGAATGATTCAAAGGAAGGAGCCCGCTATTCGCGCAGAGCTGCTGATAAGCATCGTCCCAGTGCACCGTGTTCAGATCGCCGATGAGCACCGTGGGCAATGACCCATCCGCGATCAGTTTCGCCAAAGCACGCAACTGCGCGTTGCGCCGGAAGAACTGGCTCGGACTTCCGGGCGAGGTGGCATGCGCGATGTACACACGCAACGCTCCACCCACTGCTTCGACCTCGGCCTCGATGAACGGAGCGCCCGACAGCACGATTACCCGGGCCTTGCGCAGCGGGATGCGGCTGAAGAGCGCGATGCCGTAGCAATTGGTGCGCGGCGTCACCAGTTGGTACCTGTATTCCTCACCTAGGCCATCGCGAAGCGCTACCGCCCATTGCGGGCTCACTTCCTGCACGCTTACCAGGTCAGCATCGGCGTGCCTGATGGCCGTGAGCACATCCGCATGCCGTGCATTGGGCTGCAGCACGTTCAGGTGCGCGATGCGCAAGTCGGGTGAGCCGGTCGCCTCTATCATAGCTGGACCAGGCATATGCAGAACCGGCAGCAGCATCGCCGATGCCAGCGCCGAGGAGCAGCTCGCCCACCACCATCGCTTCCGAAGAACCGCCAGCGCCATGGCCCCGAAGCCGATGGCCCACCAAAGCGTGAATGCACGCGCCAACATGGGCATATAGGCATCGGGCGCAAAGGCCAGACCGCACGCGATCGCGAGCAGCAGCGAGGAGATGATGAGTTGGCGCCGATGATTCATTGTTGAACTTGCTGTTCCATTTCCAGCTTTTGGATGCGCTTCAGCACTAACCACAAGGGCACCGCACCGAACACGCCGAAGGAGGCATCGACGCAGCTCCAGAAAAAAGGGATATGGCGCACGGGCGCCCATGCGAATGCTAGCAGCACCACCAAGCCGCAGCACCATAACCCCCACTCCACCACCCATCTGTTTCGGACTGGATCGCGCCATGGACCGATGAAGGATAGGCCGATCACCACATGCGCGAATGCGAGCCAGTCGGTGCCATAGAAGAGGATCGGATAGGTGGAGTCGACATGCGCAACGGCATCGGCGGCTTGCGACGCCCATTGATGAAGGGGGCCGCCGAATGGACGGGTCCATACTTGAAGCAGGCCGGTGAGCCGGACCAAGGGCACCGCGGTGAGGCCGCTGATCAACAGCGCGAAAACGAAGAAGGCCAGCCAGCGGCGGATGTAGCGCAGGTCCTTCATCGCTGGGCAATGATCGACTGCTCATTCAGCGCAGCCAAGGTCCTCGCATCTGCCCACGTCCATTCCTGCCAATGCTGGCTGCGCATGCGCTCCATGAACCGGTCGCGTTTCGCGTCGAGCGCATCGCGGAACGCTTGCGGCTCCAGATGATCCACCCATCGCACGCGGTTGTTCCGGTGCCGCGCCATCTGCTGCTCCACCAGGTCGAGGTTGGCATAGAGCAGCGGCAGCACCTTGTCGCTCATCGCGAGGTAATTGTCGATGTCGATCTCGCCGGGGTTGCTGTGCTCCAGATTCACGCGCACGATGAGCCGGTCCCAATCGACGGTGGTAAGGCCGATCAGGACAGTGAAGGCCGCCCACGTGTTCACACGAAGGAGGTAGTACAGTGTTCGGCGCTCCTTCACTTTCAGGAAGAGCGTGATGAGCCCCACCACCATGAGCAGCAGGAACATGATCACGCCGATGCGCAGATAGGCCAGGCCGTGAAAGCTCATGTAATGCCAGTTGCGAAGGAAAACCGAGATGCCCAGCACGGCGTTCTGCGCCACCCAGAGCAGGGCCAGCCGCTTCAGCCACGGATCCTTCTGATAGAAATTCTGATTGCCGCGGAAGTACCAGAGCACCACCACCATGCTGAGGAGGATGCTGAAGATCAGCGCGTAGGTGCCTTCATGCACGAATTGCTTCAGGCTGAAGCCTTCGGGCACCTGGAAGCCGAACCACACCCAGTTGATGTCGATGGCATTCACCACAGCGAGCAAGGCATTCACGAGCACCAGCAGGATCACCGCGCGCCGTCGCTCGCGCTCCAAGGGGTTCATGGGGAGCGGTGCCATCCAATGGGGACGCCGCACCCGCATGCGCCGCATGAGATCATGATGCTGCTGCTCCCATTGCAACACGAGATTCGGCGCGAAGCGGAAGAGCAGGCCCGCACTGACGAAAGCGCCGAAGAGCCAGAAGAGCACATGCGCGGTGAAGACGAAAGAGAAGAATTCCGAGATCATCTTCCACATGCCATCCAGGAAACCGGCGGTGAGGTGATCGAACTTCGGATTGCCTACCCGATAGAGTTGGAAGAAGATGACGAGCACGATCACGGGCAGCACCGTCAATCGCGCCCAGCGCCAACCCGAACGCGCGGCCGATCGCTCGGGAGCAACAGCGCCGATGCCGTCCAAGGCTGCGATGGGGAGCGTGACGTAGTTGCCCAGCGCCTGTCCCATGGCGAAGGGCAGGCTGCGAAGGCCCGGTTCCCCGGCAAGTGCCGTGAACCAGAGCAAGGAAAGGATCGATGCTATCGGCGCCACCACGCTGTGGTGCACCACCACCATGACCGAGGCGATGAGCACGCCCAGCAAGGCCCATCTGGCCGGCCACGAGAGCTTGGTCCAACCCACGCGATGCACGACCAATGCGCTCATGAGCAGCGCGAAGAGGCAGAGGTTGGCACCAAGCGCAAGCTGATAGAAGAGGCGATCGAAGATGAAGGCAGCTAGGAGAGCGATGATGAGCGTGGACCGTGCTTGGATCCAATTGGCAATGGCATTCATGGGTCAGGGTTTGGGGATGAGGCGCTCGATGGCGTCGAGGTGGTCACGGAATGCGCGCCCGCCAGCAGCGGTGGCCTTGTAGCTGGTGTTGGGGCGCTTGCCGATGAATCGCTTGCGCACCTGCACGTACTTCAACTCTTCCAAGGCCGCCAAGTGGCTCGCGAGGTTGCCGTCGGTAACGCTCAGCAGATCCTTCAATTGCGCATGGTCCATCCATTCGTTCACGGCGAGCAAGGCCATGATGCCCAAGCGCACCCGGCTCTCGAAGGCCTTATTGAGCTGCTCAATCATGCTTCTGCTCCGCGCTCATGGCGCAGGTACATGAGCCCGCCATAGAAGATGTGCAGCACGCCGAAGCCGAGCGCCCAGAAAAGCAGGCCAGCATCGGCCCAGAAAGCAGCCACCACCCCGAGCGCCATCTCGCTGAGCCCGAGCCAGCGGATCTCATCGAGCGTGTACTTCGATGCGTTGAGCAAGGCCACGCCGTAGAATACCAGCGTCGCCGACGGTACCAGTTGAACAGCCTCATTCAGGATGAGCGCCAAGGAGAAAAGCCCGCCCGCGATCAAGGGCAGGAGCAGGTTCACGACCATGCGCCGCGCGCTCGCATCCCAAAGGCCTTGGCCCGTGCGCTTGCTCCGCCGCCAGGTGAACCACAACGCCCCTAGCAGCGCCACCACGAGCACGATGGCGCCATCGGCCATCAGAAAGGTCACATGGTCCCACCAGTGCTGCTCGAAGCTCCGGTCGCCTTCGAATCGAAAGCTGTTCTGATACAAATCACTCATGTGGCTCCCCGACCAGAGCAATGCCCTATGATGCTCGCGCGCCGCGAAGGCTCCGACCAGCGCCGCAACGCCCGCGATCACCCCACTGAGGCCACTGAGGCTGAGGAAACGCGTGCTGCGGTCCATGAGACCGCGGATGCGAGCAAGCTCGTCGAGGTGGTCCTGTTTATTCATATGCAAAGTACTTTGTGTTGCAAAGTAACGATGCGCGATTGCGATCCGTATGCACAGGACAGACAAAAATCAGTGAACCGCTAAAGCGGCTAGCGCGACCCCCACGACCACCGCCACGAATCGCGCGGCATTGAAGCGGTGATCGGGCGCGCTCTCGAAGATGATGGTGGTGCCGATGTGCAGCAGCATCCCGATGGCGAGCCCGAGCATGCGATGCAAGAAGTGGCCGTCCATCCAATCACCGGCGAGCATGCCGCTGCCGATGCCGAGTGGCGCCGCCAACGCGAAGAGCACCAGCATGAGCCAGCTCGATGCCGATGGCACGCCGGACCGGAGCAGCACGGTGGCCAGGGCGATGGCCATGGGCACCTTGTGCAGCACCACACCTGCGAGGAAGGGGATATTGCCCGATACTTCAGGGTCGGCGAAGGGCATGCCCTCGGTGAACGAATGCAGGCATAGGCTGGCGAGGGTGATCCACGGAAGCGCATGACTGTGCCCCGCATGCACATGAATGTGCCCGTGCTCGATCCCTTCACTGAAGAACTCCAGCACCACTTGAAGCAGGAAGCCGCCGAGCACCCACGCGCCGATCATGGCGCCTTCTTCCTCATAGAGTTCCGGGAGCATGTGCAGGAACACCACGCTTACGACGAAGGCGCCGCTGAAAGAGAGCAGCAATCGCAACCAGCGCTGAGCGGGGCTGAGCAGTCGGACGGCCGCGCCAGCCGCCATGGGCAGCGCGAAGAAGATGAGGACGACGATCCAGGTCATGCGAGCGGCTTGCGGGCCCAAAGAACGAAACGGGAGGATCGGTCGGGGTCGAAAGGGAGCGCATCAGGGCCATCGCTACAGTCCAGCACCTCCAAACCGGACTTCACAGCCATAGCCTCGATCTGCGCAGGCCGCAAAGCTTGAACGCGCTCCTCGAAGGCGTGGGAGCATCCGGCATCGTTAAGAGTGATCCGTTTCACGAGCACCTCCCCTTCCACCTTGCGCTGCACTTGGAAGGTGAGTCCTCCGGCGATGATCGACTCCGACTCCACCAGGTCTCGCAGCACCACGGGCGTGTTCATGAAGTCAAGCACGAAGCGGCCTCCTGGAACGAGCATGGCGCACACGGCATCCATCACGCGCTGATCATCGGCAAGGTCGTCGAAGTATCCCAGGCTGGTGAACAGGCAGCAGATGCCGTCGAATCGTTCGCGGGGCAGGGTTTCGCGCATGTCATGCACCAAGAAGTCGCCTTCAGGAACGGCGATCCTCGCTTCCGCGATGCTCTCTTCGGAGATATCGGCACCGGTGACTCGCATGCCTCGTGCGGCGAACCACCGCGCGTGGCGCCCACGACCGCACGCCAAGTCCAGAACGCGCGCATTCGGCTGCAGGCCCCAACGGCCCAGGATCGCATCCACCCAAGCCTCCGCCTCGGCCTCATCGCGGTGGCCATACAGCAGCTTATAATACGGGGTGCCGAACCAGTGCTTGTACCAGCCCATCGGAGCGGCGAATGTAACCGGGGGCTTCGGTCGGGTAGTGTCTCAGTTCGAGCCAATCGCAGGGTTGATGCAGCCCAGCTAGCGGCTAGGGTAGAGCGGTTCAGAAACCACGTGCGGTAGGTGTCCACGGCCAGCGCGGCCGCGCCCGGCTCGGACAGCCTGTGCCGCGGGCATTGTGCGAGCCGGGACTGCGGCTTTGGCCGTGGTTGATCTTTGGCGGAAGCCCCGCAGAGTTTGCGGGGTCCATCAAGGGAAAGGTGGAAATGATACTCGGCATTGAGCCTTCGCAAACTGAGACACTACCTTCGGTCGAGGCTGACACCAGCGCGTGGATAACTCCGGGAGCGCTGCAACGGCAGCCTGCACCTGCACAGCCTTGCTTTGTAAGGCTCTCCGACCATCCTTCATGTCCGACCTGCTCGAACGGATTCACGACCTCTATGACGAACTGGAGAAGCACCGCGTGATGCTCTCCTTCAAAGGCGGGCTCTCGCCCGACCTGATCACGGTGCTGCTCAATCTGGTGGAGCGCAAGCTCGACGGAATGGAACCCGACGCGAAGTCGCGCAAGCGCGTGTTCAACGTGGTGGTGGAGTGCTTGCAGAACCTGTATCACCATAACGCGCATCTCCGGGCAGCCAGCGATGGAGTTGAGTCAACCGCCGAGCCGCATGGCGTGGTGATGATCGCTCGCACGGACACCGGCTATTCCGTGCTCACCGGCAATTTCATGCACGGCGGCGATGTGGATCATCTCAAGAACCACCTCGACCGGATCAATGCGCTTGACACCGACGCACTGCGCGAATGGTACCGCGCAAAGCTCGCCGATGGGAAATACTCCGAAGCTGGTGGCGGTGGCCTGGGCATGATCGATATCGCACGGCGCAGCGGCGGGAAGCTGGGCTATGCATTCGTGCCTTACGACAAGGACAGCGCCTTCTTCAGCCTGAATGTCAATGTGAACACCTAGACCCGAACGCCATGGAACCGCTCCAACTCGAAGGAAGCCCCAAGACCCCGCACGTGCATTTCGACCCGGTCACGGGTCTATTGGAGCTGAAAGGCCGCTCCATTCCGGAGAACAGCATCGATTTCTACAAGCCGCTGATCGATTGGATCGAGAAGTACAGCCGCACCCCGAATCCGAAAACGGCCCTGCATGTTCAGCTGGAGTACTTCAACACCAGCAGCAGCAAGTGCATCCTCGATGTGTTCAAGCGCTTGGAACCCATCCGCAGCGCCGGGAATGAAGTCACCGTGCTCTGGCACTACGAGGCCGACGACGAGGACATGCTCGAGGCCGGCGAGGACTACTCGGGGATCATCAACATCCCGTTCAAGATGATCCAGATCGCTGAGGTGAACGGCGACTAGCGCAATTTGCGCACGGTAACCGGCAGCAGGCGGCCGATCTTCTTGAAAAGCTCCATGTGCAAGGCACCGCAGAGCATCAGGGTCATGATCCAGATGACCAGCACGTTCGCGGCCAGTGTGCTGATCGGCGATCCGAAAAGGAGCTTGGCCGGAGCATAGAAATGAGCGCTGAGCAAGCCTCCGCCTTGCGGCTCCATGTAAACGGGGTCGCTCTTGCGGATCAGCTCGCCATCGTGCTCCACGATCACACGCAGGTCATTCTTATTGGTCACGATGTCGGCGAGCCCGTCGTTCCGATGCGCGTCAAGCTGGGCGAAATATGCCGCTCGTGCCTCGGGCGTGGCCGTCAGCTCAGCAATGCGCTGCTCCTTAGCGCGCTCGGCTTCCTTATATACACTGCGGTAGTGCTTGGTGAGCAGCTCCAGCGATTCGGCAATGGCCGCGATCGCCGTGGCATTCACTTCTTCCGGCGTGAGCACCGCCAGTTCCGGCACATGGAAGCCTGCTAGCTGGCGCTCCTCCCGGCCCAATTCACCTCGCAAGAGCGCAAGTGACGCGGCCATCTCGGGCTCCTCGCTTGCGTGGCCATCAACTGCGGCCTGCGCGCGGTCCAAGTGATTCCGGAGCTCGCTCAGCCACAGGTCCTTCTTCCAATTGGCGGTCTTCATCCGCTGGTCGAACGCATAGAATTCACGCTCATAGGGATTCTCCTTGAACTGGGTCACCGCCAGGGCTTCGTAGGCCCAGCGGCTGGCCATCACGTTACCGATCCAGGGAACGCTCTTCTCCGAGGCGAAGAGCGGGTGCAATCGATCGAACTTCACGATGATCCCGCTGAAGAGCAGCTGCGGGATGATGAGCACCGGGATGAGGATGTAGATCACCTTGGCGCTGCTGAAGCTCGCGCTCACGTTCAGGCCGAGCGCATTGGCGAAGCAGCTTGCGCTGAAGAGCACGAGCCAGTGCGCCCAGCCCAGCGATGCGATGCCAAGAACCGCATTGCCGACCAGCACGAAGAGGCCCGTTTGGATGGCCGAGATCGCGAAGAGCAGGCCGAGCTTGCTCACCAGGTAGCTGAGCCAGCTGAGGTCGAGGAACTTCTCCCGCGCCAGGATCTTGCGGTCGCGCAGGATCTCTTCGGCGCTCACCGTGAGGCCTAGGAACAGCGCGACGATCACCGCGATGAAGAGGTACTGGGGCATGTTGGCATTGGTGCGGTACACGTAACCGCCATCGCCGGCATAGCGAAGGAAGAACGACATGAAGAAGGCCAGGACGGGCGCTTCGAGCAGGTTGATGAGGACGTACTGCCGGTTGGCCAATTTGCTGAGCAGGTCGCGCTTGAAGTAGACGCGCAACTGGCGCAGCCGTCCAGGGATGGCGAACGTGCTCTTGGGCACGAAGCGCTCATCAGGCACCTGGGCCACGCGCACCGCCATCTGCGCACGGAACACTTCGTTCCAGGCGTCGGGGCTGATGCGGCGCTGATCGGTCTCGCTTCCATACTGGTCAACAAGCCGTGCCTCCAGGATCTTGAAGATCTGCTCGGGATTCACGTTGCCGCATGCCGCGCATTGCCCTTGTTCGCTATCGACCTGTCCGGTAACGCGCTTGAAGTACACGACGGCGTCGACGGGATCACCGCAGTAAACGGGGTGCCCCTCCTGATCCATGAGCAGGAGCTTGTCGAATAGCTTGAAGATGTCCGACGAGGGCTGGTGTATGACCACGAAGACGACACGCCCGCGGAGCGCGAGCTCCTTGAGCAGGTCCATGATGTTCTCGCTATCGCGCGAGCTCAACCCGCTGGTAGGCTCATCCACGAAGAGCACGCTCGGCTCACGGATCAGCTCCAAGGCGATGTTCAGCCTCTTGCGCTGGCCCCCGCTGATGGTCTTCTCCAGCGGGCTTCCCACCTTAAGGTCCTTCGTCTCGTAGAGTCCCAGGGTCTGCAGCATGCGCAAGGTGCGCTCGGCCACTTGCGCATCGGTCTGGTCCCCGAAGCTGAGCTTGGCGTTGAAGAACAGGTTCTGGTAAACGGTGAGCTCCTCGATGAGCAGGTCGTCTTGGCTCACGTGGCCGATGACCCCTCGGATGCGATCGCGCTCGCGGTGCACATCGATGCCGTTGATGGTGACGCGTCCGCGCGTGGGCACCAGGTTGCCGTTGAGCAGGTTGAGCAAGGTGCTCTTGCCGCTGCCACTGCCGCCCATGATGCCGATGAGCTTGCCGCTGGTCTCGGCCAGGTGCAGCTCGTGCAGGCCCATGCGGCCATTGGGGAATTCGTACTCGATGCCATCGGCGCGGAACACGATGCGGGGCCGGCCCTGCTTGGCCATGAAAGCCTGCAGGATGTCGCTGTAGTAGATGGGTACCCCGCCGGGAGGCCGCATGCTGCTTCCGTTCTCCAGCACATAATGGCCACCAGCGCCCACGCGCTGACCATTGAGCAGCAATTCGTCACGGCCGCTGTAGCGCATCACATACAGGTGCACACTGGGCACATGCAGCACGCGGACCTCGCCATCCAGCCCGTGCGCATGCAGGTGCTTTGCCGATACCAGGCCGCAGGTGGCCGCGCTGTTGATGTAGAGCAGCTGCTCCGCATCGAGGCGCTGTTCCTCTTCCGCGCATACGAAGGCACGGCAGCGGGCGAATTCAGGCTGCGCAATGTTGAACGTGTCGGCCACGATGGCCACGAACTCATCCTCCTGGGGGGTCACTATGCCATCGGCATGGATGAACTCGAGCAGGTGCATGAGCACCACGAACTTCTGCCGCTGATTGAGCTCCTCATTCACCTGGGTACAGATCTTCAGGACCTTCACCGAATTGAGCGAGGTACGCTTGCGTGCTGCACGACCGGTGCCCATGCCGTGGAAGGCTTGCACGAACGCTTGGTAGCGCGCCATGTGCGCAGCCGCGGTCTCCGGACTGAATTGCTTGCGCAGGAAGCGCTCGAGGATGGCCGCATTCTCCGGTCGCGCACCGAGGCCAACCGCTTCGCCCCTGGCGACGATCGCGAACAGCTGCAATAAGGCCTTGAGTATCTTCTCGCTCATGCGCACCGCCCCAGCCGGGATCCAAGCAGGTCCCAAAAAGAGCGCCCCTCTCAACGGGAGGGGCGCCCAAAGGTTCCGGCGGGACGCGTTAGCGCTTGAAGCCGATGAGCATCACGGCGCATCCGCTGCCCGCCTTGCTGGGATCGAGCGTGGCCTCCACCACCACATCCAGTGTGCTGGTAATGGCCAGGTCCCAATAAGGAGCGTTGCGATGATCCTTGTTGGTGAAGAGCAGGTTGCGCTCTTTGGCCGTATCGTACACGCTGAAAATCAAGTTGCCATCGGTATCACCGCTGCAGGCAGCAACCCGATAGGTGGTGCCGCCGAACAGCGTGAGGCCGAACTCGGCCACCTCATCGCCTTGGAGCAGAGCGCGGTAGAATTGCCCGTCGGGGATGTAGTTGGCGGCGATATGCTTCTCGCAACAAGCGGCGATTCCCTGGCAGATGCCTTGAGCGCTGGCAGCGCCGGTCATCAGGATGAGCAGGAGTGCGAAGAGGGTGCGTTTCATGGTCAAGCGAGGATCATGTTGCGCAAGGCGGCCACCTTCGCGGCGATGGCGGCGAGCTGCTCGGCGCTCACTTCCGCTGTGCTCTTGCTGTTGATGTAGGTGGTCATCTTCGCGGCGTCCGTCACAGGTGCCTCAAACACATAGGTGGTCTTCACCGCTTCCATCTCTTGGCGCAATTCCTTCAGGCCCTTCATCAGCGCATCGCTCGCACCATCGGCATTTATGCCGTCGACCACCGTGAGCAGACCATCGAGCGTGCCCTTCTGCTCGCCGATGCGCGCTAAGAGCACAGGGCTCTTGGCTGCAGCGGGATCCGCCAGCGTGAGGTGCATGCCCTCCACCCATCCGCCGGCCAGCACCCAAGCGCTCACGTCCAGAGCGTCATTCGCCTTCAAGTACTGATCAGCTGCGCGGAAGGCCATGCCGCTGAAGCGCAACAGGCTGTCCTCGCTGCCCATGTTGGCCTTGAAACGTTCCACAAGGGCCTTATCGAAGGCATTGTTCAATTCGAGCTTGGCGCTGAGCCGTTCAATGGTCTCCAAGGTGGCCAGCGCGCTTTGCGCATCACGGTGCACGGTTGCGTAGGACATATCGGCACCGTACACGCCCATCATCATGGCTTGGGCCATTCGGGCCGTCATGGCATCGCCTTTCTCCAGCGGAGCGGTCAGGTCCTTCTGATACTTGAGGCCTGCCTCTTTAATGGCGATGGCAGCCTGAACCGGAGAAGGCACGCTGAAGAACTTGCCGCCGACGCCGATCAGTTCGGACTCTTTATCGGTGGCCTGCGTTGAGAGCGAATCGGTGCCTGGCGTGGAGCCAGGTTCGCCACCGCCGCAAGCGGCCAGCAGCAGAGCGAATCCCGGCGCGAGCAGGGCAATGCGTTTGGGTTCCATTCGATTCATGGGTGGAGATGCGGTGCCGAAGGTAGAAGCGGCTTCCGCGGGCATCCTGAGCAATGGTGGGCAGTTTTCAACACGGTAGGCCTAGCCGCCCTTGGCCCATGCCCGCAACCGCGAGCCACGAAGGGCATACCAGCCGATGAAGCCATAGAACGGGACCAGCAGCCAGTACGCGGATTGAGAAGCGGCTGCGCCAGCGCCAGTCGACATGGCGGTCCAGACCGGCATGGCCAACGCGCCTCCGAGAATCGCCATGATCAGAAGGGCCGACCCGGTCTTCAGTGCTGAACCGATACCATCAACCGCCAATGGCCAGATGGCCGGCCACATCAAGGCATTGCCCAAGCCCAGCAAGGCCACGAAGACCACCGACACCGGCAGATCGACCCAATTCAGGCGCAACTCCGCGAAGTCCATCACCGGGAACATGGTGGCGCTCTGCGGATCGGCCACGAGCACGCCGGCGACACAGGCCAACGCGCACAGAGAAGAAAGCGCGAGCGCCCACCGCTGGGACAAGAAGCGCGGGATGAGTGCGATGCCGATCACGTAACCCACGAGCATGGCGGATAGCGTGACGCTGGTGAGCGACTTGGCGATGTCGAGCGGGGTGCCGAGACGCTCCGCGTATACGGCAATGCTATCCCCGGCCAGGACCTCGGCCCAGACATACACGAAGAGCGCAGCAACACCGAGCACCAATTGCGGATGTCCCCATGGCGAAGCTCCGGACCGGGCTGCGCCGGACTCTTCCTCCTGCAAAGGGGGCAACGGTGAAAACCGGATCAGCACAGCAGCGGCTAACAGGCCTGCACCGAGCACCGCGTACGGCATCACGACCAGGCGTGCCCGCTCGTCGAGCAAGAGCGCACGTGCAGGACCTTCCAGCGTGAGCAGGTCGGTTTTGAGCTGATCCGCATCGACCAGGATCAACGCTCCCAGGATGAAGGGCGCCACGATCCCGCCCAGCTTGTTGCAGATGCCCATGATGCTGATCCTCTTGGCTGCGCTGGCAATCGGCCCGATCACGGTCACGTACGGGTTGCTTGCCGTTTGAAGCACGGCGAGCCCGGTCCCGATGGTGAAGAAGCCCGTCAGGAAGAGGCCTGCCGAACGGGCGTGCGCGGCGGGGATGAAGAGGAAGGCTCCCACGGCCATCACGGCGAGGCCGAGCGCCATACCGTTCTTCATGCCTGTTCGCTTCAACAGCACCGAGGCTGGAAGCGCCATCACGAAATAGGAGGCGTAGAATGCGAATGGCACCACGATGCTCGCCTCGAAATCGCTCAGCTCACAGGCGATGCGCATGAACGGGATCAGCGGCCCATTGAGCCAGGTCACGAAGCCGAAGAGAAAGAACAGTACGCCCAGGATGATGATGGCCGTGGCCGTGCTGCGCGAAGTGGTGCTCATGCGGCGGTGAAAGTACCCGTGGGCCATCCACCGCACCCATCACCTATGGCCCTCCGCCAACATCCCCCTGTGCGATCGCTACCAATTCACCGCTCGCTTGTAATAGCGCGGGAACCGGATCCGCTTGCGCATAGCGTGATAGTACCGGCTCCACATCGGCGTAGGCTGGTCATACACCGAGGCGCTCAACGTTTCGCTGGGCACCTCTTGCTTCTTCTTGAGATCCTTCGTGCGTGCCATGACTGATAGACAACCCAACAACCGGCTTTGTTGCCCAGGAGAGCAAATCCTGAGAATCACCTTGACACTTGCATGACGGATGACCTTCGGCATGCGCCGCGCGATCACCTTTGCCCAATGCCGCGCTTCGCCGATGTGATCCTGCCGCTTGCCGTGCCGGGACGCTTCACCTTCAGTCTGCCAGAAGGAGATGAAGTGAAGTCAGGCATGCGCGTGGCCGTGCCTTTCGGACGTGGCGGTAAGCTCTACGGCGGGCTCGTGCGCCGGTTGCATGATGAAGCCCCCCTCACCAGCACCCGCGAGATCCTCTCCGTGCTCGATGCCGCGCCCATCGTCACCGAGCGGCAATTCCTCCTGTGGGAGCGCATCGCCGAGCACTACCTGTGCACGCTGGGCGAAGTGATGATCGCGGCTTTGCCCGGGCAGCTCACCCTGAGCAGCGAGACGCGCATCGTCGTGAATCCATTCATCGCGGAAGAGCCAGTGCGAACCGATCGCTCTGGCGTGCTGATCGCCGCACTCCTCGAACGCGAAGCGCTCAGCATGAAAGAAGCTGGCGAGCTGCTCGGCTTGAAGAACCCCATGCCTGCGATCAAGCGCCTGATCGATGAAGGCGTGGTGATCGTGGAAGAGGAGTTGCGCGAGGCGTGGAAGCCGCGCACCCTGACCTACGTGAAGCTCACCGATGCGGCGCACAGCGAAGAAGCGCTGCACCAGTGGTGCGACAAGCTGGAGAAGAAGGCGCCCAAGCAATTGCACCTGCTCATGCGCTATGTGGAGCTGAGCCGCTGCATGAGCGATCATCCGCTGGAAGTGGAGAAGAACAAATTGCTGCACCTCAGCGGCTCTTCTCCCGCTGCGCTGAAGCCCTTGATCGAGAAAGGCCTCTTCGAGACCCACGAGCGCGAAGCCGGCCTGCCCGCGCAAGCGCTCATCGACAAGGCCGGCCCTTCCCTTTCTCCCGCGCAAGCAGCAGCGCTGGATCAGGTACGCTCCGGACTCGCAGCGAAAGATGTCGTGCTGCTGCGCGGCGTCACCTCATCCGGCAAGACGGAGCTCTACACCACGCTCATCGACGAGGCGGTGCGCGATGGCGGGCAGGTGCTCTACCTGCTTCCGGAGATCGCCCTCACGGCGCAGATCATCGAGCGGCTGCGCGCGCGATTCGGAGAGCGCATCGCGGTGTACCACAGCCGCATGTCCGCACGCGATCGCACCGAACTCTGGGTGCGCATGGCTCATGGCAAGGACGCGCCGCCGATCATCGTGGGCGCGCGCTCGGCGCTCTTCCTGCCCTTCAATGACCTTCGGCTTGCGGTGGTGGATGAAGAGCACGACCCCAGCTACAAGCAGCACGAACCGGCGCCACGCTACCACGCGCGCGACATGGCCATCGTGCTCGCCGGCATGCATGGCGCCAAGACCCTGCTCGGCAGCGCCACGCCCAGCCTCGAGAGCCAGTACAACGCGCATTCAGGCAAGTACGCATACGCCGAGCTGCTCACGCGCTATGGCGATGTGGCCATGCCCGCCATCACCTTGGTGGACCTCCGCGATGCCCAGCGCCGCAAGCAGATGCGCGGGCACTTCAGCCAGCCGCTCATCGATGCGATCGATGCGGCGCTGAAGAAGCGCGAGCAAGCCATCCTCTTCCAGAACCGGCGCGGCTACGTGCCCGTGTGGCAATGCGAGAGCTGCGCTTTCGTGCCCAACTGCGATCACTGCGATGTGAGCCTCACCTACCACAAGAAGCTGCATCAGCTGCGCTGCCACTACTGCGGAAGGACCTATCCGCCGCCCACGCAGTGCGCGCAATGCGGCAGCAACCGCCTGCGCATGATCGGCTTCGGCACGGAAAAGATCGAGGAGGAGCTCGCGGAGATCTTCCCTGAGGCGCGCATCGCCCGCATGGATCAGGACACCGTGCGCGGAAGGCAGGCGCTCGACCGCATCCTCACCGGCTTCGCGCAAGGCGCCATCGACATCCTTGTGGGCACGCAGATGGTGACCAAGGGCCTCGACTTCGATCAGGTGACCACCGTGGGCATCCTCAGCGCCGACAGCCTCTTGCGCTTCCCCGACTTCCGCGCGCACGAGCGCGGCTTCCAGCTCATGGCGCAAGTGGCGGGCCGCGCGGGCCGAAGGGACACCCCCGGTAACGTGATCATCCAAGCGCATGAGGTTCGCAATCCCGTGCTCGACCTGGTGACGCGGCACGATGTGGAAGGCTTCTACCAGCGCGAGATCGAGCACCGCCGTACGCACGGCTACCCGCCCTTCCTGCGCGTGCTGGCGCTTACCCTCCGCCACCGCAACGAAGAGCGCGTGGCCGCCGCCGCAGCGGATCTGGCATCAGCACTCCGCGAGCACTTGGGAGATCGCGTGCTAGGTCCCGATATCCCCGCCGTGGCCTGGGTGAAGGACCGCCACATCCGCAACCTGCTGGTGAAGCTGCGCCGCAGCGCGCATCACGAAGAGAAGGCCTTCGTTCGCGAATGCATCGATCGCGTGTTCGCACAGCCCGAGCACCGCGCTGTGCAACTCGTGGCGGATGTGGATCCGGTGTGAGCTCAGCGCTCCACCGCAACGCGCAGCGCTGCGCGTCCACGATGATCAACCAGTTCGATCAGATATAGGCCTGGCGGAACCGAAGAGGCATCGATCCACGACCCTGATGCACCATCGGGCATGACGCCATGGAGCAGCGAACGTCCATCGGAAGCGATCAACCTGAATGATGCGGTGCCATCCGGTGCGGCGCGAGAGATCCGCACAAGATCGCTCGCCGGATTGGGCGCGATGCTCCAGCGGTCGTTCTCCTGCTCCGCGATACCGATTCCTCCGCAGGGCCATTGCAGGGCATCGAACACGCCCTTCGCCAAGAGCAGCGCTGGGAAGGCGCAGCCGTTGTGATCGAGACCGACGCCAGCGCTAACGGCCTGCACATCGGGAGCGCCATTGGCCTGCATGGCATCGCGCGCCACGATGCTGTTCTGGAAGAAAACGTGGTCGTCGGCATCGCAGTAGAACATGCGCAAGCGCGACTGGGGCGTCCAGTCATAGAGGTCGTTATCGCGCAGCGCCTGGCGGAAGGGATGATCCGGATCATCGATGAAGGCTTGCAGCATAGTGGGAACCAGGATCTGGTTGGGGATCCCGGGCATGATGTCATCGACGACACCGGAGCCGTTGTTTCCCTGGAAGAGCGGCGGCAACTCCGTGGCCCAAGGCTCTTGCACCACTTCGCTCACCTCGTCGTAGAGCCACGGGTACACATATCCGTATGAGAGGAGCACGTACGGCAGGTAGTACGGCGCAGGATAGGGCTCATCGGCGATGATCACTTCGGCCTGCACACCGCTGGCATCGTATGGTCCGCTGCACGGCGCGGCCGCAGTGACGGTGAATTCATCGGCATGCGATTCCTGCAAGAGCTTGTGCGTGGCCATGCACGCGTGCCCCCCTTGCGAGTAACCGGTCAGGAAGAGCTGGCCATTCAACTCAACGCCCTTCGTTGCGCACAATTCCCGCGCGGCACGCAGCGCATCGCGGCCAGCAGTAGCCTCACTCGCAGCGTGCATGTACGGATGCGGTCCCGGGCTGTCGCCGAGGCCGAGGTAGTCGGGCAGTACGGCCACATAGCGGAATGCGCTGAGGTAGTATGCCACGACGATCTCATCACTGAGGCGTGAGGGCACGCCTTCGCGGTTCAGCACGGTGCCGTGCATGTATGCCGCCATGGCGTGCGTGCAAGGCGTGTTCACCGGAAGCGCCACCGCCGCGCTGGCAACGGTGGGCTGCCCGAAGGGATCCACGGTGTGGTACACGATACGATAGGTCTCAATGTCGTTGTCGGCACCAGCGATGCCTTGATCGGCCAACTCAGCGATGGTGAACGAGGAGATCAGCGAATCGCTGATGAGCACTTGCGCACGCAGCCCGTGCGCAGAGAGCAAGGCCAAGAACAGTATGAGGTGCTTCATGAGCGGCAAGGTAGCCGCTCATTCCGAAGGTGCAAGGCCTGCTGCCGCGCACAGCACAGGCCAGATCCCTTGCTGCGGAGCTTGGGCCATGATCCGCATGTCCATTCCGGTGAACGGATGCACGAATCGGATCTCGCGCGCATGCAGCCCGATGCTCCTGTCCTTCTCCCCTCTTCGCGCCCCATACTTCACGTCACCCTTGATCGGATGGCCCCAAGCCGCGAGCTGCGCTCGGATCTGATGGAAGGCACCGCCTTCGGGCATGCACTCCACCAACGTGTATCGATCGCCTCGTGCTAGCACCTGCACCTGCGTGCGCGAAGCCTCATCGCCTTGCACTTCGCTCACGCGTGCTTTCCGATTGCGAGCATCCTGCGCGAGCCGGTGCACCAAAACCACGGAGCCCCTCTCCTGAACCTGGCCTTCAACAATGGCCCAATAGCGCTTCTCAAACCGCCGTTCGCGGAAGAGCGCTTGCAGGGCGCTATTGGCCTCAGCGGTTCGCGCGAGCAGCACCACCCCGCTCACGGGCCGATCGATGCGGTGCGCGAGTTCCAGCGCAAGCTCCTTGCGCTCGCGCCGCAACAGCGAGAGCAAATCCTCATCGCCGGTGGGATCGGCTTGCACGGGCATGCCTGCAGGCTTGCATACGGCAAGCAGCCACTGATCGCAGAAGAGAACCGGGATCGATGATGGGTCCATGATTCGAGCGATTCCGGTCCCCGGCTCAAGGCCGGGTTGACAGCCCGGAATGAAAAGATCAATACTGCTCTTTCGCGCTGGGGAAATCCTTGCTGCGCACATCGCGCACGTAGCCGCCCACGGCATCGGAAATCACCGTGTGCAGATCAGCATAGCGCCGCAGGAAGCGCGGATTGAATTCCTTGTTGATGCCCAGCATGTCGTGCAGCACCAGCACCTGGCCATCGACACCGCCGCCCGCGCCGATGCCGATCACGGGAATGCTCACGCTCTTAGCCACCTCTTCCGCGAGCCTGGCCGGGATCTTCTCGAGCACCAACGCGAAGCAACCGGCCTCTTCCAAGAGCTTGGCATCCTCGCGCAAGCGCTGCGCTTCCATCTCCTCTTTGGCGCGCACCACGTACGTGCCGAATTTGTAGATGCTCTGCGGCGTGAGTCCGAGATGGCCCATCACGGGGATGCCCGCTGTTAGGATCCGCTCGACAGAGCCGATCACCTCGCGCCCGCCCTCGAGCTTCACGGCATGCGCGCCACTCTCCTTCATGATGCGGATGGCGCTGTTGAGCGCACCCTTGGTGTTGCCTTGATAGGTGCCGAAGGGCAGGTCGACCACGATCAGTGCCCGCTGGCAGCCGCGCACCACGGCGCCTGCATGGTAGATCATCTGATCAAGCGTGATTGGCAGCGTAGTCTCGTGCCCGGCCATCACGTTGCTGGCGCTGTCGCCCACCAGGATCACATCGATGCCCGCCGCATCGACTAGGCGCGCGAGCGAGTAATCATAGGCCGTGAGCATGGCGATGGGCACGCCTCCGGACTTCATTTCCTGCAAGGTGTGCGTGGTGACGCGCTTGGCGTCGGCGGATCCGGTGCTCATGCTTCCATTGGATGGGTGGCGAAAGCTAGCCCGCGCCGCTCATGGCCCGCAGCTGGCCGTTGGTCAAGCCGCGCAGCCTCCGAAGATCGCCCGGCTATCTTTGGCCGCCTCCATCGGCAAACGCATGCACCGTTCAATCCCCTTCGCGCTCCTGGCCGCCTCCTTGCTCACCGCTTGCAGCACTGAGCTCGACATCAATGAGCCTTACAAGGACATCACCATCGTTTACGGGCTGTTGAACCAGAAGGACTCCGTGCATTTCGTGAAGGTGAACAAAGCCTTCTTGGGCACTGGCAACGCCCTCGACATGGCCCAAGTGCGTGATAGCAGCGAGTACAGTGGTGAGGCCATCTCCTACGCCAAGGTGTTCCGGGTGAGCAGCTCCGGTGCGGTGCTCGATTCCTTCCCGCTGCTCGATTCCTTGGTGCAGAACCGCGAGCCGGGCACTTTCTATTCACCAGTGCAGAAGCTCAAGTACTTCGTGACACCCTATACCCAGTCGATACCCGCCAGCAACCTCGGAGTACGGATGTTCCTCTGGCAGGACGACAGCTACCGGCTGGTGCTGAATGTGAACGGCAAGACCGTCACGGCCGAGACCCCGATCACCAATGACTTCAAGGTGGACCCCGTGGATCAGGATACCGTGGCCAATGGCGCGCGCGTTGCCCTGCGTAACACAGCGGGCAACAGCTATTCGGATTACGAGTTCAACTGGACCTCACGAGCCGATTGCAAGCGTTTCGTGGTGGAGTGGAAGTTCCGATACGATGAAGTAACCGGAACGGACACCGTGGCCCGCAGCATCAGCCAGAAGATCGGCTCCCCGAAGGTCTCGTCCTTCGTGAATGAGGACATGGCTGTGCGCCTTTCCGGCGAGATCTTTTACAGCGCTGTGGAAAGCCAGATCAAGAGCCAATCGGGCTGGCAGAACGTGGATCGCCGAATTTTCCGGGGAATCGACTTCGTAGTCTCTGTGGCCAACGACGACCTCCACACCTACTTGACCCTCACCGAGCCCGTTACCGGCATCGTGAACGATAGGCCTGCGTACAGCAACTTGGAGAACGCCATTGGTGTTTGGGGCAGTCGGTATGAGAAGACCACCCGAGGGAAGCGCTTGAGCACGCAGTCCTTCAATGAACTGATTGACGGCAACTATACGGGCGACTTGCGCTTCTGCTCGCCCCAGGATGGCTTTGTCTGCCCCTGACATGCCAAGGTGACAGCGTTTCGTAGCCCCCGGTGGCGGGTCTTTCGGCGCATCATGGCAGCTTCTTCCCCTTCTTGTCCAGTGGCATGGTGGTTGATCCTGCCGCGCCGCTGAAAAACCAGTCCTACAAACCAACACCGGCGCCAGACCTCGGCGCGTACACATGAGCAAGATCATCGGCATCGACTTGGGTACCACCAACAGCTGTGTCTCCGTGATGGAGGGCAACGAGCCTGTGGTGATCGCCAATAGCGAGGGCAAGCGCACCACGCCCAGCATCGTGGCCTTCGTAGAGGGCGGCGAGCGCAAAGTGGGCGACCCCGCCAAGCGCCAGGCCATTACCAACCCGAAGAACACCATCTCCTCCATCAAGCGATTCATGGGCAATTCCTTCGATGAGTGCGCGAAGGAGATCAGCCGCATGCCCTACACGGTGGAGCGCGGCGCGAGCAACACCCCGCGCGTGGCCATCGGAGACCGGCATTTCACCCCGCAGGAGATCAGCGCCATGATCCTGCAGAAGATGAAGAAGACCGCCGAGGATTACCTCGGCACCACCGTGAGCGAGGCCGTGATCACCGTGCCCGCCTACTTCAACGACGCGCAGCGCCAAGCCACCAAGGAAGCCGGGGAGATCGCTGGCCTGAAAGTGCGCCGGATCATCAACGAGCCCACTGCGGCAGCCCTCGCCTACGGTCTGGATAAGAAGCACAAGGACCAGAAGATCGTGGTGTTCGACTGCGGCGGCGGAACGCACGACGTGAGCGTGCTCGAACTGGGCGATGGCGTCTTCGAGGTGAAGAGCACCGACGGCGACACGCACCTGGGCGGTGATGACTTCGACCAGGTGATCATCGACTGGCTGGCCGATGAGTTCAAAGGCCAATTCAACATCGACCTGCGCAAGGACCCCATGGCCCTGCAGCGGTTGAAGGAGGCCGCTGAGAAAGCGAAAATCGAGCTCAGCTCCACCACCAGCAGCGAGATCAACCTGCCCTACATCATGCCGGTGGATGGCATCCCACAGCACTTGGTGCGCAGCCTCACCCGCGCCAAGTTCGAGCAGCTCGCCGACAGCCTCATCAAGCGCACCATCGCCCCTTGCGAGAGCGCATTGAAGAACGCCGGCCTCAAGACCACCGACATCGATGAGGTGATCCTGGTGGGCGGGAGCACCCGCATTCCGGCTATCCAGGATGCCGTGAAGAAGTTCTTCGGCAAGGAGCCCAGCAAAGGCGTGAACCCCGATGAGGTCGTGGCCATCGGCGCCGCGATCCAAGGCGGCGTGCTCACCGGCGATGTGAAGGATGTGCTCCTGCTCGACGTGACCCCGCTTAGCCTGGGCATCGAGACCATGGGTGGTGTGATGACCAAGTTGATCGAATCCAACACGACCATCCCCACCAAGAAGAGCGAGACCTTCAGCACGGCCAGCGACAGCCAGCCTAGCGTGGAGATCCATGTATTGCAAGGCGAGCGCCCCATGGCCAATGGCAACCGCACCATTGGACGCTTCCACCTCGATGGCATTCCTCCTGCACCACGCGGTGTACCGCAGATCGAGGTCACCTTCGACATCGATGCCAACGGCATCCTGCACGTGGGCGCGAAGGACAAGGCCACCGGCAAGGAGCAGAGCATCCGCATCGAGGCCAGCAGCGGCTTGAGCAAGGAGGAGATCGAGAAGATGAAGAAGGAGGCGGAAGCCAATGCCGATGCCGACAAGAAGGCGCGCGAGACCGTGGACAAGCTCAACGCAGCCGACAGCCTGATCTTCCAGACCGAGAAGAGCCTGAAGGATTACGGCGAGAAGATCCCGGACGAGAAGAAGAAGCCGATCGAAGAGGCGCTCAGCCGGCTGAAGGACGCGCATAAGGCGCAAGACGCCGATGCCTGCGAGAAGCTCATGGGCGAGTTGAACACCGCCTTCCAAGCGGCCAGCCAGGAGATGTACAATGCCGCGCAGCAAACCCAAGCCAACGGAAACGGCAATGCAGGCAACGCCAGCTCCGCCGACTCCGAGGTGAAGGATGTCGATTTCGAGGAAGTGAAGGACAGCAAGTAGAGTCGGACCTGTCCGACCTGAGACTTGCAGCCAGAAACAAGCAACGAGCCCCGCGATGATCGCGGGGCTCGTTCATTCCATGCGGTTCGCGTGTTCAGCGCACAGCGTGCACCTTGCCATCGATGTAATCTTCTTGGCGCACGGTCACGCCGGCGGGATCGAAGTAGGTCCAGGTGCCGATGCGCGTGGTCTCCAGCGAATGCTTGTCGCATCGAGCGCGGCCCTTGCATTTCAGCGCCCCACCGGGATGGTACTCGCTGATGTCGATGAGGCCCTTGGCTTTATCGGCGAGCAAGAGCGTGCTGATCGGCCGCCCCTCCGCATCGAAAAGCTCCATGCGGGTATAGCAACCGCCATTGCGCTGGCGCTCTTCTGTGTACCTCAGCGCGCCGTTGATATAATGGTCCTTGTAAAGCACCACCTGTCCTTCAGCGTAACGGATCTCATTGCGCGGTTGGCCGTTGGCGTGCCATGAGCGCTGCACGGCGCGCACATCGTCCGTGCGCTTGAATTCGCGTTCGAGCTGCCCGTTCGGGTAGTAATTCCTGTACAGAACAAGAAGCCCATTGTCGTAATAGCCTTTGTGCTTCAGTCGGCCGTCGGGGTACTTGTCCTCCACCGACCCCGTGCAGGGAAAGCCGTTGCATTGCCGAACACTGTCTCCGGCGGTGACCGGATTGTATCGTTCGTACGCGTTGAGGTCGGGCGCGGGGTCCTCCCCGGGATCGCCCATCACGTAATGCTCATCCGCCGCGAGCAGGAGGGTATCAGCCTGCGCGGCGCAAGCAATCGTCAGTGTAAGCCCCCCCAATAGGATGAGCGCTCGTGGCACATTCATCGGGCCGGTTCTACGGCCATGGACTCCGAGCGGTTACCCGGCCGGCTTCGCGATGCGCGCGATGCGCCAGCCCAAGGCGCCTTGCAGCACCGTCATCAATGGGCTGATCAGGTTGAAGAAGCAGAATGGCAGGTAGGCTATGGTGGCCACGCCGAGCACACTGCCCATGTACGCCCCGCAGGTGTTCCAAGGAACCAGTGCACTTGTCACCGTGCCGCTGTCCTCAAGTGTCCGGCTGAGCACTTTGGGATGCAGCCCGCGCTCAGCGAAAACCGGCGCGAACATGCGACCCGGCACCACGATGCTCAAGTACTGATCCGAAGCCGTCGCATTCACGAGCACGCAGCTGCCCGCCGTGGCTGCGATCAATGATCCATCGCTATGCGCCTTCGTCAGGATCGCCGCTGCAAGCCGCTGCAAGAGCCCCGCACCTTCCATGGCACCGCCGAAGACCATGGCGCAGAGGATGAGCCAGATCGTCTTGAGCATGCCGAACATGCCTTTGGCGGTGAGCAGCTCATCCACCGTGGTATTGCCGGTCTCAATGCTGGCGCCTGTGCCCATGGTGCCGATGATGACCTTGTAGAGATGCTGCCAGGAGTCGCCGCCTGCGAGATGGATGAGCAATGGGCGCTGGAAGATGAGCGCTGCCGCCGCGCCCAGCAGCATGCCGATGAAGAGGGCAGGCAAGGCTGGCATGCGCCGCCAGATCATGAGCACCACCGAAGCAGGGACCAGGTACAGCCACCAGCCGATGCTGAAGCGCCCATGGATAGCAGCGCGCAATTCCTCCACGCCCGTGATGGCGCCATCGGGTGCGGCGAACAGGCCGATGCACAGGAAGGCCACCAGTGTAATGATGATGCTCGGCACGGTGGTATTGAGCATGTAGCGGATATGCGTGAACAGGTCTGTTCCGGCGACCGCAGGCGCCAGATTCGTGGTATCACTTAGCGGACTGATCTTGTCTCCGAAATAGGCACCGCTGATCACCGCGCCTGCGACCATGCCTTCGTGGAAGCCCAGCGCCTTGCCGATGCCCATGAGCGCGATGCCCACCGTGGCGGCCGTGCTCCACGATGATCCGGTAGCGAGCGATACCACGCAGCAGACCGCACAGGCCGCAACCAGAAAGGCCTTCGGCGAGAGCAGCACCAAGCCATGATCGATCATGGCCGGCACGATGCCGCTGATGAGCCAGGTGCCTGCCAATGCCCCGATCAGCAAGAGGATGAGGATGGCGCCGAGCGCCGTGGTGATCCCTCGCACGATATGGTCCAGCAGTTCGGTGAATGACGATCCGTTGTACAGGCCGATGCCGATGGCGATTGCCGCAGCAAACAGCAATGCCAGCTGGTTCGGGCCATCGAGACCGCTATCGCCGAACACCAGCACGTTCAGCGCGAGCAGCGCCACGAGCGCCAGCACGGGCAGCAGCGCTTGGAAGATGGATGGAAGCCTTGCCGTTCGGTGTGCGGTCACGCGGCCAATGTACCCGTGCGGCCAGTATGCCGAAGCGCTCAAGACCGGTCAGCCCCAAGATTTCCACAACCCTTGCATCACACCATCCGGCCCGATACTTTCGGCATCCCCTTACCCTGACCAACCCAGAACCAAAGCCTTCGCCCCCGCTTCCGATACACCATCCATCTTGCCTTCTGTTGATGTGAAACGCGCTTGCGCATGATTCACGCAGCATGGCATGATGTCCTTTCGACCTCCGAAACCCTAACCAACACCCTTCAACATGAACCTGAACCTTGTCTTGAAAGGAGCGCTGCATGCGAGCGCACTGGCTGGCCTGCTGCTGGCACAGTCGGGCGCGCATGCACAGAGCACTGCGGTTGACATCGAGACCACGGTGGCGCCGGTGGCGAAACCTGATCTGCCTCCCGCAAATGCGAAGCAGTCAAAATCAGAAGTGAAGACTACTGCTGCGGTGCCATCACCGCAGGCCGGTGAAGGCGTTGTGATCGGCAAATCAGCCGGCACGCAAACCGCGGGAACACCGATGAAGACGGCGCGGCGCAGCAGTCCGCACCAGATGGATCCGGAAGATGCACCCTTCCAAACCCGCGAGCCCTGAACCGAACCCTTGATACCAGAACGAACATGAACTTCATCGATACCTTCAAGCGCATGCTGCAACGGAGCGCTCCGCTGCTGCTGGTCACAATGTTGCTTGTGATCCCTGCGGCGCGTCTGCATGCCCAAACCGCCACCATTGACGGCGGCAGCACTTCCGGCCTTGGACCCATGGGCACCAACCTGCACCATGCGGGCGAATACCTCTATCTCTCGACAGAGATCGCCCAGGACTTCACGATCACGCGGATCAATTTCAAGAACGCGATCATGGCCGGCACCGGCGCATTCGATTCGTTCAACAACGTGAACCTCTACTTGCGCTACACGGCTGCCACGACCTTGGCGACTGGTGCATATCCGGGAACCGGTGGTTACACCCAGGTGTACTCCGGGCCGATCGTCTGGAGCAAGAGCGGTTGGAGCGGCGCCGACCTTCAGACGCCCTTCCCCTACGCCCAAGCCTCGGGCAACCTCCAGCTTCTGGTGGTCCGCGCCGATGCTGCCCTGCACACCGGAATGACCTTTTATGCGGCGGTGACTGCCGCTACCACATGCCGCCGCTACAATGGAGCTACAGCGCCGGTTGTAGGGACAACCGCCCTTGGGGCATCCACCTTCCGAGCGGCTATCCAGCTGGTGGGCCAGCCCAACTGCAGCGGCGCTCCTGATCCGGGGAATACGTTGTTCGTGCAGGGCAGCGGTTGTACTGGAACCGCCTTCAGCATGAGCCTAGAGAATGCGACACCGGGTCCGGACGTCACGTACCAATGGGAGAGCGCTGACGATGCGGCCTTCACGGTGAATGTGGCGAGCCTGGGTACGCATGCCAACCAATGGGCCACGCAGACCACGGACAAGTACTACCGCTGCCTGGTGAGCTGCCCCTCGAGCCCGCCTGCGGTTGCCAGCGATCCGCTCTTCGTACCCACCGCACCAGCTCACCTGTGCGCACTGTGTGCTGCTGGTGCGAACGCCGCTGACCATTTCTTCTTCGAGAAGATCGGCAACGTGGCCTATGGAACCGGCAATACGGTGAGCAACAACTCGCAGGATGCCATCGGGCCTTACCAGAATTTCCGTGGCCTGAGCGGCGACGTGCTGGAGAACAATTCCTTCGATGTGACCGTGGACATCACGAATGCGGTCCCCACGGACGAGATCCAGATCTGGTGCGACTGGGACCAGAATGGGACCTTCAACAATGACCCGACGGAGCTCATGTACACCTCTCCGCTCGGTACGGGACCTTTCACCGCAACGATCCTGGTACCCTCCGGCGTTACGCTTGGCCGCACCACCATGCGGATCCGATTGCACGACAATAGCTTCGGCCCACTCTACGATCCTTGCGGCAACTCGTCGTATGGTGAAGTGGAGGACTATGGCTTGAACGTATTGCCCGAGCCGACTTGCGGCCTGCCTTCCGCCCTGGGCGCGAGCGTGGCCACCAGTACAACCGCGAACATCTCGTGGCTTGCAGCACCTAGCGCGATCACGTATGATGTGGAGGTGCGCCAAGGCGGTGCACCCGGCAGCGGCGGGGAGACCTTCGCTGGCAGCACAGGAGCACTCACTATCGTTGCTACCGGCCTCACCTTCGGACAGAGCTACCAAGTGTATGTGCGCGCCGATTGCGGCGGCGGCAACCTCAGCCCCTGGGTCGGACCGTTCTCGCATCTCCAGGACTACTGCGCGACCGATGCGCCCTTCAATAACGACCCCGTCATCACCCAGTTCACCTACGCGGGCATCAATAACGTCAACGCGGCAACGTCGGGCTATTTGAACTTCACCGCACAGACGGCGTTTGTTGAACCCGGTGCAGCCACCGCGTTCACGCTCGACCGATCCACCGACTATGCGCTGGATTCCTTGTTCATCTGGGTGGATCTGAACGATGACATCGATTTCAGCGATCCTGGAGAACTCGTCTACACTTCGCCCGCGCTCTTCCCGGACCCGCTCAACGATTTCATCACCATCCCCAATGGAACCACGCCGGGTGATAAGCGCATGCGCGTTCGCCGGGTGAACATGTCTCCCGGCTTCGGGTGGACATCCCCATGCGGAACGGCGCCCTTCGGACAGACCCATGATTACACCGTGAACGTGTGCGGCGCTCCCGTGGCCACAGCCGTAGTGGTGGATGATTGCAACAGCGATGAGTTCACCGTGGAAGTCGATATCACCAGCAACCCTGGTGGCGCGCTCACTATTGAGTGGGTGGCCACACCAGGAGGCCCCGGCAGCCAAGCAGCTGCTTTGGGCGCGAACACCCTGCCCGATTTCCCGGCAGGCACCGAGGTGGCCGTCACCGTCACCAACGGCACGGTCTGCGAGCTCGACCTAGGCAGCCACTTCAGCAATTGCCCGGTAACGGTGACCTGCGGGACCACCCTCACCGTGGAGCATTGCTACGCCAACAACGATCCGCGCGTGTTCATCTTCATCGCCAGCGATCCATTCCAGACCTTGACGATGAGCTTCATCGCCGGCACCATGGAACCGAATGACATCATCCGCACCTATGCTGGCACCGATGAGAACAACAGCCCAAGCCTGACCAGCGGCTCGTTCGCCGACCTCGGCGTCCCGCAGCTCATCATCGCATCGACCAACGACACCCTGATGCTGATCATCGACTCCGATGGCAGCAACAGCTGCCGGGATGGCCAGCAGAGCACCTGGGAGTTCGAGGTGGAGTGCACACCCACTTGCATCGACCCCGATGCAGGCGTCACGGTGAACACCAACTGCACCACCTACGACTTCTCAATCGATGTGGAGGTACTCACTACCGGCAGCGGGGCCACCACCACCCTGCGCTATACGGTGAACGCCGGTCCTCCCACGGACATCGTTGGATTGGTCGCTGATCCGACTCCCGTGAACATCGGTCCCTTCGCGATCGACGATGTGGTGAACGTCCGCCTGCTGCATGAGACCGACAGCAATTGCGATCGGAACCTCGGCGACTTCAGCGACGATGACACCTGCATTCCAGGTGAAGCCTGCGTGGGCGCGATCCTGCTCAGCGTGAATGGCCTTGGCGGATGCCCGGCCGGCGGAACCCCCGGCACCAACACCACAGCCACGCAGGATGGCGGCTTATTCTCTTGCAGTGCCAGCGCTGGTCCGTTCCTGGACAAGTGGTACCGATTCAACTCCGGTGCGAACGGCGCCATCGCGTACAGCTTCACTGGGTTCACGTTCACCAGCCTGCTCGTCGAGGTGTTCGAGGCCGGCTGCGCTGGCACTTCCGTGCATTGCGCCCTCGGAGGGTCAGCGCTCAGCAACTCGTTTGTTGTGACGCCGAACACCGACTATTGGCTGCGCATGGCATCAGCGGCCGGCCAGGGTGGCAATTTCACGATCTGCGTGAGCGCCGGCGTGCCTCCGCCCGATCCTTGTGCAACCATCGCCAACATCAGTGCTTGCGCCGTGAGCACCGGACCGGTAGCCGTTCCTGCTGGCACAGGTGCCTGGAGCAACAACACGCTCGGGCGGCCCTTTCCAGACCCCGGGCATCGAGCGCATCTTCACCTTCACGCCCACCATCAGCGGCGTGCATACCATCAACGTCCTTACCTACAGCGGCACTGCAGCGCAATACGTCGACTTCTACTGGAAGATCGCTGGCACCTGCAACAATGCCGGGTGGGCGTATCTGGATGACGTGAATGCGGTCGGCCCCGTTCCGGGCGATCTCGTGAATGGCGGGGTGCCCATGAACCTGACCGCTGGCAATACCTATTACATCATGTGGGACGTCGAGGAAACGACGGGCCGCACGGTGGCCTTCGAGGTTATCTGCCCGATCCCGGCCCCTGCCAATGATGCTTGCGCCGACGCGATTCCTTTGACCCCGGCCGCCGTTTGCGCTCCAGTGGCGGGCACGAGCGTCGGAGCTTCTCAATCGGCGGCACCAAGCACCTGCACGGGCTTCACCAGCACGGTGGCCAATGATGTCTGGTACAGCTTCGTGGCCACCCGCACCACCCACCGCGTGACCGTGGCAGGCCAAGGGGCCTTCGATGCTGTTGTGGATCTGCGCAGCGGCGCGTGCAACGGCACGACCGTGGCCTGCGTGGACGCCACCGTTGACGGCGGCACCGAAGTGCTCACCGTCGGAAGCCTCACCATCGGTGAGACATACCTGGTGCGCGTGTACGGCTGGGCCGGTGGCACCGGAGCCTTCACCATCTGCGTGGAAGAGCCCGATTGCGCCGGCGTGTTCGGCGGAGCCGCGCTCCCCGGCACCACATGTGATGATGGCGATGCAGGCACTGAGAACGATGTGTACGGCCCCGATTGCGTTTGCGCCGGCACCCCGCCCTTCATCTGCACCACGGATCTGGACTTCGTGTACCAGGCCGACGGCAACGACGACCTCACGTGGCAGATCTTCGAGCAAGGCACCAACATTCTAATGCAGAGCGGCGGCGGCGCGCTGATCGGCAGCGGCTCCGAGGCCACCTGCCTGCCCGACGGCTGCTTCTACCTCGTGGTCACTGATGGCGCCGGCGACGGCATCGTGAACGGCGGTTACCTGCTGAAGGTCAACAGCAGCGTGCGCCTGATCGATAACCTCTACGACCAGTACGGCAACGGCGGCTTCACCAGCGGCGCCACCAGCCAGGTCGCCAACAACGAGGGCTTCTGCCTGCCCGTGGGCACCGACCGCCTGATCTACACCAGCTGCGACAAGCTCGACTGGGCGCCCTATGCATGCGGCCAGGCCTTCATCGTGGCCAACGCCAACCCGTTGGCGACCGGTTACCAGTTCTGGTTCTATGACCCGAACGGCGGGCTCAGCTTCAAGCGCGCCCAAGCCTCCACGCACTGCTTGCTCAGCACGCTCCCGCTTGCGCAAGGCGTATTGTACAACGTGAAGGTGCGCGCCCTCGTCGGCGGCGTTTACAACAACTGGGGCCCCGCATGCCGCATGATGCTGAACAACGCGCTGGCATCATGCCCCCGCACCAAGCTGCTGGACCTGCCGGGCAACCAGTACTTGAGCTGCGGCCAGAGCCGCACGATCGGTACCAGCCAGCTCGTGCATGCTCGTCCCGTGAAACGCTTGGTGAATGATGGCCCGCCCTGCGCCAGCGCCTTCTGGCAGAACGCCAACCGCTACCAATTCCGCTTCCGCATACCTGCGGAGAACGTGGTGATCCTGAAGACCAGCGCCACGGGGCAGTACTGGGTGAACACCAACGGCCTCACCTGCGGCAAGACCTACGAGGTGGATGTGCGCGCGAGCTTCGACAATGGCGCTACCTGGTGCGTGACCACGCCCAACCCGAACACCGTAGGAGATCCCGCTTGGGGCGATGTATGCCAGCTCACCACCTTGCCCTGTGCCTTCGGCATGGCCCAGCAGCAGAGCGGCGGGGCGGCCCCTGAGCAGCGCATGAGCCTGTACCCGAACCCCAATAGCGGTGACCAATTCATGCTCAGCCTGAACGGAATCTCTCCCGAGGTGGAGCAGGTGCGATTCGAGATGCACGATGCCTTCGGCAAGCTGGTGCTGAACCGCAGCATCGCTCTTGCCGATGGCACGCTGAACACCACTGTAGCGCTCAACGGGCAATTGGCAGCTGGGCTCTACATGGCCACCTTGACCGCTGGTGACAAGACCTTCACGGAACGCCTCGTGGTGCAGCCGTGAAGTTGAAATGATGAACCAATCGCACGGCGGGGGCTGGATAATCCAGCTCCCGCTGGTGCTTTTGGGGCCTACTACTGCACTCTGGTCATGAGTTGCCTCCGGTGGATAAAAATTTTATTGTTGGTACGGTGGTGTCTCAATTCTAATATTGACCACCCGGAATGGCCAAACGCGAACTGAACGCAGTACAGGTGCATCGGCACTCATGCCACGTCCTTTTGATGGACGTTCCCGGAATCTTCTTGAAAGGCAGTTCCACCGTGTAGCCACGCATTCAGCCCAAACCAAGACCCGAATGACCAGAGCCTTACTCCTTCGCCTCAAGCATCCCAGCACCTTTCGTTACGCCTTCCTGACAGCGGGATTGCTTTTCCTGGCAACCGCCAGCATGGCCCAGGGCCGCGCTGAAGAGGCCACCCCCGCGAAAACCGAAACCGAGCAGTCTGCCCCTGATCAGGATGGCGCTGCCGCCCCAACGCTGAGCCGCGATGTGAAACAGGAGCTCTCGAAAGTTCCATCCTCCCCCGATGCGCCGGCGCGCAAGGAGGAACCCATGAAAGAAGAAACCGGACCAGTGCTCTTGCAGCCTTTTGTGGAGCCCGAGCCATCAGAAACGCCTCAACGCTGACCCCGACCCCTTACCGAAGCCCTAGACGACAAAACCAAAACCAATGAAGACTGCGAACATTACCCCAACGCGCAAGGCATGGTGGACGAGGATCGCCTCGTTGCTGGCCTTCATGGCGCTTCTTAGCCCTGCTTTCGCGCAGACCACCCTCATCGGACCGTTCAACGGCGGTGATTTCGATTTAGGCGCCACCTTCGCCGCGAAACAACTGGAACATGTCCAGCGGCGCCAACAACCCTTGGGTCATTGGCACATTGCCGGCAGGCGCTCCCTTCGCGGGCAACAGCGCTTACCCCTCGCAGACCAATAACCCTGCGGATTGGACATTCAACACTGCGACACCCTGCGTCAATTACTTCTGCCGGGATGTGACGGTGCCTGCGGGTGAAGTCGTCATCACGCTCACCTTCAATTGGCAAGGGCCAGGGAGAACACGGGATGGGACGCGCTCCAGGTGTTCACTGCGCCAACCACGCCTGACCTGTGGTCGACAACGGGTATGCGGCAATGGGCGCAACCCGTGTTCCTACAGGCATCGCAGGTGCAACCTATTTTGCGAAACCACTCAGGGAACGGTGGGCGTGCAAACCGCCACGCTCAGTCTACCCCCATCGCTTGCCGGTACCACATTCCGTCTGATCTTCTCCTGGAAAAGCGATACTTCCTTTGGAACGAACCCGCCAGTGGCAGTGGATAACATCGGGCTCCTCAGCCCTGCCTAGTCCCTTTATACCGCCAGCGCGTTCCGGCGGCCTTTGGAACAGCCCGCCAGCTGGGTGGGCGGCGTGGTGCCTCCCGGCGGCAATGATGTGATCATCCCTGCTGGCTCCACCATCGTCGTGAACCAGAGCCTCAGCTATGGCAACGTTACAGTGGCCGGCAAGATGCAGTGGCTCACCACCACCGTTCCCAGTGGAACGGTGAATACGCTCACGGCGACCAACCTCACGGTTGATCCAGGTGGAGAGTTCATCGCGAACACCGGCGGTGGAACCGCTGCGCTCACCACAGGCGGCGCCACGATCAACATCCTCGGCACCTTCACCAACAATGGCTTCTGCCATTTGGCAGCCGGTGGAACCGTGCTCTGGTTCAACGGCTCCGGTGGCCCTCAAGCGTTCACTGGCACCGGCACCTTCGTGAGCGACCTCCTCGGCCGCGGCATGATCCCGAATATGCTCTTCGCCACCACCGGCAACAGCACGGTGAGCACCACCCAGAGCTTGGTGACGAACAACCTCGGCCACACGGCCGGCACGCTCACCACCAATGGCTTGATCAGCATCGACAACACCGCGGTCTGCAATGGCGGCCTGATCAACCGCAGCGTGGCCACCGTAGTGGTGAACGCCATGGGCACCGGGTACAACAGCGCCACTCCCCCAACAATCACTTTTACGGCCGCCCCAGCCGGCGGCACTACGGCTACTGCCACGCCCAACATCGATGATGTGACCGGCACCCTCCGCTCCATCACCATCACGGATCCTGGCAACGGGTATCGCGTTGCTCCTTTGGTGACGATCGCCGGCGGCACCGGCACTGGCGCCACAGCCGTGGCCCACTTGTGGAGCAGCTACATGTTCGGCACCGTTTGCCAAGGCCAGAAGAGCGGCCTGGGCACCGTGGTCGGCGCGATCAACATCCCATCCGATCAAGGTGTTCGCGTCGCGGTCACCAACGGTGGCGTAGGCTACACCTCGGCTCCCAACATCGGCGTTTCGCTGCCTACGGGCTTCTTGAACCTGATGGAGAACGTAGGCAGTGCGGGCGGCAGCGGCTACACCGGCAACCCGACCGTGACTTTCAGCGGCGGCGGCGCCATTACCCAAGCCACCGGCGTTGCCGTGGTTACCCGCGGCCAGGTGACCTCCGTGAACATCACCGCTGGAGGAACCGGATACCTTTCCGCTCCAACGATCACCTTGACCGGCGGCGGCGGTGCAGGCGCAGTCTGCGTGTTCAATCCTGCGCACCTGCCCACCTTCAGCGCGAACATCGATGCCACCACCGGCATGCTCGTGAGTGTGTTCGTCCCCAACATTGGCTACGGTTACCTGGCAGCACCCACCGTGAGCCTGAACCCTGCGACCGGAGCCGGTGGCGCCACCACCAACGCCACCTTGGTCTCGCGCGCCAGCCTCTACAACCTGATCCACAACTGGTTCGCCCCGGCGCCCACGAACGTGACGCATACGGAAAGCGCATTCATCCCCGCCAACCGGCGCATCAACGCGCATAGCCTGACCAACGCCGTCGGGCTTGGGGATTGAACCTCACGGACAACCTTACGCTCTACGCTGCCGCACCGATGCCCACTTTCACGGGACCGATCAACATGGGCGGCAACACACTGGCCTTCGACCACCCCACCTACGCGGGCTCGGCTGGCGGCACCACCTTCTGGGTGGAGAACGGCTCCATCAGCCACCGCCTCTTCGGAGCAACTACCGCGCAGACCCGCAACTTCCCCTTCAACAGCTACGACGGCATCGGCTTCTTGAATAACCTGTTGAACATGGGCAGGCCACCCGGTGCGCAATGACGGAAGGCTCCACCGTGACTTCGGCGTAAGCCCGCATGTGGGAGCCCCGAGCGGCACCAACGCCATCGGCACCCGCGCGCTGCGCATCGAGACCTTCGGCGGCCTCTATGGCAACAACCCGAGCTTGCGCATGGCTTATAACGCGGTGGATAACCTGGGCCCCTCCGCTGACCAGCCGAACCTCTTCATCGGCCAGAGCAATGCGCTCACAGGCCCATGGACGGCCCGAAGCGCAGCCAGCGGCGCAGGCCCATTGGCCGCCACCGGCAACCGCACCACGGCCACGGTCGCACCTGGCCCGATCGCCAGCGGCGATGAGTACTTCGCTTGGTACAGCACTTATCCCATCTGCGCCGCACCACCGGCTGCCAACTCAGTTACCGGACCAGGCACCGCCTGCGACGGGGTGAACTTCACGCTGGGCTTGGCGAATGCATACGCCGAAGCCGGCATCGAATACCAATGGGAGAGCGCGGATGACGCCGCCTTCACCGTGAACCTGACCAACTTGGGCACCGGCTGCCACGCAAGTGACCAACCAGACCACGGCCAAGTACTACCGTTGCACCATCTCCTGCACGGCTACCGCCGATGAGACCATTGCCACGGCGCTCTTCGTGGACATGGCCACTGGCGTGTGCCAATGCGGCACCTATTCGTAACCGGCGTCATTGCAACGATGGCCGATGAGGACATCACCGTTTGCGCGGTGGGTACCATCAACAACACCACGGCAGCCTGCGTGCCCGGCCCGGGATCCAATGCGGGCCTGTACACCAACTTCAGCGCGGCATCGCCTACCCGCTTGCGGTGAACAGGGCACTGCCTGGTTTTTAGCGTGGGCCAGCGCACCTGCTTGCGTTCGCACCTGGGGCAATGGCTTGGATCTACCGAGTGGACTGGAACCAGGAGCAGGACTGGCTCGATGCCGAGAGCAGGTCAACGCTCAGTACCGCAATCCTGGTGCGACCCTCGGCCAGGTGCCCTTCGATGCGTCATTGCGCCACCCGTGGACGCGCGGCGTCAATGGACCTGGTGATGGCGGCTTCGCCACACGCGACCAACTGCGCACGCCCCCCTAGGGGGACGAGACTGCCTCACCATTGAGGTGACCGTCCCGCCTGCGATGCTCCACCAGCGGTGAACACCACGCTGAGCACCGCCAGCAGCGCGTGCGCGAGGACCAATTTCACGCTTGACCCTGCAGGATGTCGTGGCATCTCCGGGCATCACCTACCAGTGGCAGAGCGCGGATGACCCGCGTTCACGGTGAACGTGACCAGCCTTGGGCACGGGCACCCACAGGTGAGCTCACCACCGCCAGCAAGTACTACCGCTGCGCGATTACCTGCAACAACCCGGGCGGCGGCCCACACCGACCACCCCGGTGCTAGTGACCCTGAACACGAACGTGTGCGTGTGCTTCACCTATTGCTTCGGCAACAACAATGGGGCATCGACCGTCTCAATGTCGGACGATGACCAATAACCGACCTGCGACGCCAGAACGTTCAACCTGTATACGACACCGAACCCGGCATTTCAAGGTGTGCAGACTTCCCGTCTCCGTCTCGACCGGCGGACCGATACCGTAGGGCATCGGCATCTGGTTCGATGGAACCGGCGGCATGGCGTTCAGATAACGTCACCGGAGCCAGCATCCCTTCCACCTCGATCGCCCCTGGTAATGGATATGCGGGCACCAACCCGGCCACATACACCACGAACGTCACCGTTCCGCTGACCGCCACGTTGGGCAGCACGCGCATGCGGGTACGGTGCAATTACACAGCTGTCCCTGTAGGTCCGTGTGTGCACAGACCTTCGGTGAGACCGAGGATTACTGCTTCACCGTGCAGCCCCCGCCCTCACCGGCTGAGGCAACTGTCGACATCATCGACAACTGCATCGGTGGCACCTACACCATCGAGGTGGATGTGACCAGCTTCGGAAGCGGTGGCAGTGCCAACATCGAATACTCGGTGAACGCCGGCCCGCCGGTGACCGTGCCCGCCGTGATCGGTATCAACACCATCCCCACCTCCGGCAGCTTCTTGCAGGCCACTGACAATGTGACCATCACGGTGACGAATGGCACCATCGCGGACCTCGATCTGGGCACCTTCTTCGGCAATTGCCCGATCTTCATCACCTGCGACACGCCGCCGACGGAGATCAACCACTGCTACGGGAACAACGACCCGCGCGTGTTCGTCTTCATCGCGAGCGATCCGCTGCGCACCCTCACGATGACCTTCATCGCGGGTACGATGGACCCGAACGACATCATCCGCACCTACGCGGGCACCGATGAGAACACCAGCCCCTTCCTGGTGAGCGGATCCTTCAGCGATCTGGGAGCACCACAGCTCGTCATTGAATCCATCAATGACACCCTGATGCTGGTGATCGACTCCGATGGCAGCAACAGCTGCCAGGATAATCAGCAGACCAGCTGGCAGTTCGAGGTGATCTGCACGCAGCCTTGCGTGAATCCGGCAGGCACGGCCACCTACGACATCTGCACCAGCACGATTGACGTGAGCCTGGATTTCGACGGCAGCGGCAACTCAGCACGGATCGGCTACATCTTGAACGCGAATGACACCGTCTTCATCTCCGGACTGAATGCACCCTACCTGGAGAACCTCGGGCCCTTCGCTGTGGGTGATGTGGTGAAAGTGCTCCTGCAGAACGAGGATGACCTTGAGTGCGTCGCCAACCTCGGCACCACCACCATCCTGGCCGTCCCGGCGCCTCCGCTGGTGATCGCCTCCGCCGATCCCGCCGAGATCTGCCCTAACGGCAGCACGCAGCTGCAGGCCACCGCCGTGAGCGCCACGCCGCCTGCGGTACCGGCTTATGCCTTCGAGCAATTCGTGGGAAGCTGGTCCCCGATCAGCGGTGGGGTCTTGTTCGGCGATATCGCTTCGGATGACCAGTACTTCACCAACCCCTGCGACTCCGTTGACAAGCGCCGTCACCGGTCCCGGAACGCCGATCGGATTCAGCTTCACCTTCAACGGCACGGTGTACGACCGTATTGGAGTGAATAACAACGGCTGGATCAGCTTCGGCCAATCGACCTTGACACCGTCGGTGGCCATGAACTCGACGAGTGCATACACGCCGCTCGCGAGCACCGCTGTCACCACGCCTACCCACCTGCGCAACCGCGTGGCGGGCTTCGGCCGTGACATTCAGGCGCAAGCCGGCGCGTCGCTCCGTGTGGAGACCATTGGCACCTCGCCCAACCAGGTGTGCGTAATCCAGTTCCTCGGCTATAAGAAGTTCGGAACCGGCGGAACAGGTGACAATATCAATTTCCAGATCCGCTTGCACGAAAGCACCAACTTCGTGGAGGTGCACTTCGGCCCGATGACGTGGAACGCCACTTCGAACACGGCCGACGTAGGCTTGGGAGGAACCGTAAACACGCAGTTCAATAACCGTACGACGGCTACGAACTGGAACACCACCACCGCTGGCGCAACCAACGCGCAACGTTGCACCTTCAACACCAGCGTGACGCCTCCGACCGTTGGCCGCGTGTTCCGCTGGCGTTCACCAGAGATCGCCGGTGCCAGCTACAGCTGGACTCCTGCTGATGACCTGGACAATGCCTTCATCAGCAACCCGCTGGCCAGCGGTGTGGCGGCGACGACCAACTTCACGGTGACCGCAACTGGCACGGCCTTCCCCTGCCCTGGATCAACCGATGTGCTCGTGACCGTGGGTGACCCCCTGACCACAGCGAGCATCACACCGGGCACGGCTTCTTACTGCACAGGCGGCAGCGTTCTGCTCACAGCCAATGCCGGTGATGGCGTAGCGCCCTTCACTTACCAGTGGTACGATCCGAGCAACAACACGATGGGCACCGCCCAGACGCAATCGGCCAACATCGTGGGCGATTGGACCTGCTTGGTGACCGATGATTGCGGCGCGAGCTTCCTGGCCACCGCTACGGTGAGTTCGATTGAGACCCCGGTTGTGAACGTGACTCTTGATCAGCCTACCTGCGCTGGTTACGACATCGTGCTCACGGCGAACACGGTCTCGGGCACACCGACCAGCTGGCTCTGGAGCGGACCTGCACCCATTGGCGGGCAGACCACGCAGAGCGTGACGCTGAACGACATCACAACGGCCAACAATGGCATCTACTCGGTGGTGGCCACCTTCAGCGGTTGCCCCTCGGCGCCTGCCGCGTATACCCTCACGGCCAATCCAGCACCGACCATCACCAGCTTCGGAGCGCAGCCCATCACGGTCTGCCCAGGTGACAACAGTGTGCTGAGCGTGCCGGCGGCACCTATCCCATCAGCGTGACCACAAACGGTGATGATGAGAACCTCTCGGTGTGGATCGATTACAACCGCGACGGCGTGTTCGCTGCCACGGAGCGTGTGCTGGAGCGTCTTGCAGTGACACCGGAACCGCAGACCACGGCCGGCAACGTCACCATCCCGCTCACGGCATTCAATGGCCCGACCCGCATGCGCGTGCGTTGCATATACGGAACCACCTACGCACAAGTCGACCCCTGTGTCGCCGTGACATTCGGTGAGGTGGAGGACTACGTGATCAACATCACGGGCGGCGTAGAGCAGATCGTGTATGCGTGGACCGGCGGCTCCTTCCTTTGCTGCATCGACAACACGCCGACCGTAACGGCCAACAACATCGCAGCGACCACCACCTACAACATCCTGGTGAGCTCCTTGGGCTGCACGGACACGGAAGACATCACGGTCTACTACGGCACGAACGAGGTCACCTTGGAAGTGCAGACCGATGCGAACGGCGACGATATCTCCTACGAGTTCCGGCAGGAGGGCACCAACACCCTCATGTACTATGTGGGCCCCAACACCTTGCCGAACAATGCGGTGGTCACGAACCTGAATTGCCTGCCCGACGGCTGCTACTACCTGGTGGTGATGGATGCAGGCGGTGACGGCATCGTTGGTGGAGGCTATGTGCTGCGCGAAGGCGATGGTGCCCTGCGCCGCATCATCGACAACCGCCGCGACATCTTCGGCAACGGCGGATTCACTTCAGGCAGCGTGAGCCAGATCGCCGCCAACGAAGGCTTCTGCTTGCCGCTGAGCGACGACCGCCTGATCTACACCAGCTGCGATAAGCTCGACTGGAAGGTGAGCCCCTGCGGAGGAGAGTTCGTAGTGGCCAATGAGAACACCGACGTGAGCGCTGAGTATGGCTATAACAACGCCAACAGCGGTTACCAGATGTGGTGGTACGCGCCCAATGGCGGATACAGCTTCAAGCGCTTCCAGAGCCACAACACCACCAACGGCCTGCCCGCCAGCGCCACCCGCGCTTGCCACTTCCAACTCAACGCATGGCTGGGGAACCAGTTGCAGCAGAACACGCTGTACAACGTGAAGGTGCGCGGCCGCATCAACGGCGTGTACAACAACTGGGGTCCGGCTTGCCGCCTGATCGTGGACGATGTACTGGCGCAGTGCCCTCGCACCAAGCTGATGGACCTGCCCAGCAACCAGTACCTGAGCTGCGGCCAGACCCGCACGATCGGTACCACCTCGCTGGTGCATGCCCGCAACGTGCGCCGCATGAATGCCAACTGCAATTGGGTGAACGCGAACCGCTACCAGTTCCGCTTCCGCCTGCCTGCTGAGAACGTGGTGATCCTGAAGACCAGTGCCACCGGACAGTACTGGGTGAACACCAACGGTCTTGCTTGCAACAAGACCTACGGGTGGATGTGCGCGCCAGCTTCAACAACGGCAGCACCTGGTGCGTGGTTACTCGAACCCCCAACACCGTAAGCGACCCGCTCTGGGGCGACATGTGCCTGCTCACCACCACCTGCAGCTTCGGCATGGCAGAGGAGGAAGCGAGCACTGCGACCGAAGCGCGCATGGCCATGTACCCCAACCCCAACCGCGGCGACCAGCTCATGCTGAATGTGAGCAGCGTTGAGGAAGGCGTGGAAACCGTGACCGTTGACATCTTCGACGCCTACGGCAAGCGCGCCATCGCCCGCACCATCGCAGTGCAGGATGGCTTCGTGAACACCGTGATCGACCTCGACGGTGCTCTTGCCAACGGCCTCTACATGGTGAGCATCACTGCTGGAAGCACCGCTTACAACGAGCGCCTAGTGATCCAGAAGTAGGCTCGGACAACGCAATCAACGCAGCCCCCGCGCCCAACAGCGCGGGGGCTGTTGCGTTCAAGGGATGTGAAGTCTGATGCAGGCTGCACTGCGCTTCTGCCAGCGACGAGCGGCGCGCAGAACGGAATGCAATCCCGGAAACAGGAACGGGAGCCCCTAGGCCCCCGCTCCTCGACGAACCGGTCCAAAACCAAAAGCACCGGACGGTGATAAGACCGCTTCAGGCACCCTCGGCGTTGCCCGCTTGCATCAGCAGGCCTCGGCTCTTTTCAAAAGTTCTTCACACAGAGAAGGCCGCCGAGGCACCCGGCTACTTTTGGCCAGCCTAACGCGCATGCCATCATCACCGGTCGCGGCCACCTCCGCCGCCAGCTCCGTAGGCGAGCTCCAACGCATCGCTTCGCAAGTGCGCCGGGACATCGTCCGGCAGGTGCATGCCTGCCAGAGCGGCCACCCCGGAGGCTCATTGGGCTGCGCCGATTTCTTCACCGCCCTCTACTTCAGCATCCTGCGTCATGATCCCGCCTCATGGAACATGGATGGCCGGGATCAGGACCTATTCTTCCTCAGCAACGGTCATATCAGCCCGGTCTGGTACAGTGTGCTGGCGCGGAGCGGCTACTTCCCGGTGAGCGAATTGGCCACCTTCCGCAAGATCAATGGCCGATTGCAAGGGCATCCCACCACGCACGAAGGCCTGCCCGGCGTGCGCATGGCCAGTGGCTCCTTGGGCCAAGGCCTCAGCGTGGGCATCGGCGCAGCGCTGGCCAAGAAGCTCAACGGCGACGATAAGCTGGTGTACACCCTGCACGGCGATGGCGAGTTGCAGGAAGGCCAGATCTGGGAAGCGGCCATGTACGCTGCCGGGAAGAAGGTCGATAACCTGATCAGCACCATTGACTGCAACGGCCGCCAGATCGATGGCGACGTGGATGATGTTCTGCCATTGGGCGACCTGCACGCGAAATGGCTGGCCTTCGGCTGGGATGTGCTGGAGACCGACGGCAACGACATGGAAAAGCTGCTCACCTGCATGGCCGAGGCCAAACGGCGCACCGGAAAAGGCAAGCCCGTGATGGTGCTGATGTGCACCGAAATGGGACAGGGCGTCGATTTCATGATGCACAGCCATGCCTGGCACGGCATCGCCCCGAACGATGCGCAGCTCGCCAGCGCACTAGGCCAGCTCGAAGAGACGTTGGGCGATTACTGAGCCATGCCTGCTCCACCCGGAATGAAGCCCCCTGCGCCTCCACGCCGGGATGGCATGGGCTTGGCCAAGGTGAGGAACATGCGCACCACCCGCAGCTCCCACGGCATCCTGCTCTTCGCGGCATTGGCCATCACCAGCCTGCTCTTCGTCCATCCATCGCGCCTGCTCGCGCAACAGGCCGCGCAACAGCCGCCCCTTACGCGCATGCTCTTCGTGTTCGATGCGAGCAACAGCATGAACGCTTTCTGGGGCAACCAGCCCAAGATCAACACCGCCCGCGAATTGCTGCTCTCGAGCCTGAAGCGCCTCGAAGGCCAGCCCGACCTCGAACTCGCACTACGGCTATATGGGCACCAGACGCCCAGCGCTCCAGGAAAACAGGACTGCGATGACACGAAGCTGGAAGTGCCTTTCGCTGCGAACAGCATTCCCGATATCCGGAAGAAACTGCTGGCCACGCGATGCCTCGGCACTACGCCCATAGCGCGATCATTGGAGAAGGCTGCGCAGGATTTTCCGGAGACCGACAAAAGCAAGGGCGCGCGGCCGGTGCGCAACGTGATCATCCTCATCACCGATGGCATCGAGGCCTGCGACGAGGACCCCTGCGCGGTGAGCCGTGCCTTGCAAGCGAAGGGCATCGTGCTCAAGCCCTTCGTGATCGGCGTGGGCCTCACGGAGATGGACAAGTTCGCCTTGCAATGCGTGGGCAACTACTATGATGCCAGCACCCCGGAGCTCTTCGCGCATGTGCTCGATGTGGTGGTGACGCAAGCCTTGAACAGCACCACGGCGCAGATCAGCCTGATGACCACCGACGGAAAGCCCAGCGAGACCGATGTGGCGGTGACGCTTTACGACCAGAAAACCGGTCAGCAGCGCTACCACATCGAGCATACGCTCACCGAACGAGGCCTACCGGACACGCTCAGCATCGATCCCATCTTCACCTACAAAGTGGTGGCTCACACGGTGCCGCCGTCGATGCGCGAGAACGTGACCGTGCGCCCCGGAACCCATACGGTGATCGCGGTTGATGCCGGCATGGGCACCCTCGCGCTGCGCATGGGAACCGGTCCGGCCGATGCGAGCCAGGTGAGCTGCATCGTGCGGCGCAAGGGGGAAACGAGCACCCTGATGGCCATGGACATGGGCAACAGCCAACGCTTGCGTGTCGGCACCTACGATCTGGAGGTGCTTACCCTGCCCCGTACACTGATCACCGATGTGCACGTGGAACAAGGCAAATCCACCGACATCGTGGTGCCCAAGCCGGGGGTGCTGAATATTCAAGCCCAAGCACCAGGGCCAGGCAGCATCTTCCTGAAGCAAGGTGATGAGCTCGTGTGGGTGACTGACCTGGATCCAGCGAGTGCGCGCCATCAATTCAGGTTGCAGCCGGGCACCTACATGGTCACTTACCGCAGCGGATTCGCGCGCCGCACGGAGCTCACCCTGAACAAGGACATCAGCATTGAAAGCGGGCGCAGCGCAACGATCAACTTCTAGCCTACAACCCTTGCCGAGGCCTCGGCACCGAACCATGACCTACCCCGTGCTCGATCAGAAGGACACCCGCAGCGGCTTCGGAGCAGGGCTGCTCGAAGTCGGCCGCAGCAACCCGGATGTGGTGGCGCTGTGCGCCGATCTTACCGGATCGCTGAAGATGGATGCCTTCGAGAAGGAATTCCCGGAGCGCTTCTTCCAGGTTGGCATCGCGGAAGCGAACATGATGGGCATCGCTGCGGGCCTCACCATCGGCGGCAAGATCCCCTTCACCGGCACCTTCGCCAATTTCAGCACCGGCCGCGTGTACGACCAGGTGCGGCAAAGCATCGCATACGCGGGCAAGAACGTGAAGATCTGCGCCAGCCACGCCGGCCTCACCCTCGGCGAGGATGGCGCCACGCACCAGATCCTCGAGGACATCGGACTGATGCGCATGCTACCCGGCATGACCGTGATCGTGCCGGCGGATCACAACCAGACCCGGCAGGCCACACTCGCCATTGCCGCGCACCAAGGTCCTTGCTACCTGCGCTTCGGCCGCCCGAAATGGCCCGTGTTCATACCGGCTGATTCGCCCTTCGAGATCGGCAAGGCCCAAGTGCTCGTTGAAGGCAGCGATGTGACCATGATTGCCTGCGGACACTTGGTGTGGCACACATTGCAGGCGGCAGAGCAACTGGCCAAAGAAGGCGTGACGGCTGAAGTGATCAACATGCACACCATCAAGCCGCTCGATGCAGAGGCCATCCTCCGATCCGTGAGCAGGACAGGCTGCGTGGTGACCTGCGAAGAGCACAACCGGCACGGCGGATTGGGTGATGCTGTGGCGCAGGTGCTCACCGCATCGCGCCCAGCTCCGCAGGAATTCGTTGCGGTGAACGACAGCTTCGGCGAGAGCGGGACTCCCGACCAGCTATTGAAGAAATACGGCCTCATGCCGGCGGACATCGTTGCGGCCGCGCACCGGGCGATCGCGCGCGCATGATTGAACCTTCGCGGCCGCGCGCGCTCCAAGGCTCACGCAGGCAGCTGCATGAGCGATGAACTGAGCGATGCCGAATTGCTCGCCCTCTTCCGCAAGGAGGAGAGCCGGCATTACGCATTCAACCTGCTCGTGCGCCAGTACCAGCGAAGGCTCTATGCCTTCATACGCCGCATGGTCACCGACCACGATGAAGCGCAGGATGTGCTCCAGGAGACCTTCATCAAGGCATGGCACGGCCTGGATGGGTTCCGTGCCGAATCGCAGCTCTTCAGCTGGCTCTATCGGATCGCCCACAACGAATGCCTGAACCATCTTCGCAAGGCGAAGCGGCGCGTGTTCGTGAGCAACGACGCGGTGATCGAACGCCTGAGCACCACACTCGACAGCAGCGAGCACTTCAGCGGTGATGCCATCCAGCGCAAGCTCCAAATAGCAGTGATGCGCCTACCGGCCAAGCAGCGGGCCGTATTCACCATGAAGTACTTCGAGGCCCTGAAGTACGAGGATATGAGCCGGGTAACAGGCACCAGCGTGGGCGCGCTCAAGAGCAGCTTCCACATCGCCGTGAAGAAGATCGAGAACTGGCTGCTTACCGATCAAACCAAATTGGGCCTGCCAACGTCGAAGAAACAGGATTCCGATGATTGACCCCCGCGACACCGACCCGCTGAGCGAAGCCCCCCTCTTGCGCAATATCCCGAAGGCCGACCCCTTCGTGGTGCCGGATGGCTTCTTCGAGCGCTTCCCCATGCAGGTGCAGGCGGCCATCAGCGCGCGGCCCTCCGGATGGCAAGCCGTGCTGCAGCGCATTCGGCTGGTGCCCTTGGCTTGGCGCGTATCCGCAGTCGCAATCGGCATTGCCTTGGCCGTATTCGTCGTGAAGATCGCCCTGACCGGGGAATCACGGCCCGCACCCGAATTCGCATCGAATGAACTCTCGACCGACGACCTTCTCGCCCTTGGGCTTCGCGACGATGACCTCCTTGCCGCGCTGCCGGACCTGGAATCGGAAGCGAACTGGGCCGGCTCTCTCAGCGAAGATGAATTGAGGGCCTACCTGGAGCAGGATGAATACGCACTGGACCTGATCATCGAAGAACTATGAAACGCCTTTACACCTTCGTTCTCGGCGCGCTGCTCCTGGGCACGCATGGCCTAATGGCCCAAGGCCCTGACGACGATATGCCGGCACTCTCCGAGGAGCGACTCCGCGAGATCAAGGCGCAGAAGACCGCCTACCTCACCACCAAACTGCGATTCACCTCGGAAGAAGCCCAGCAATTCTGGCCCATCTACAATGAAATCGACGAGGCGCGCGATGCGATCCGCCGGGAGCTGCGTGAGAACATGCGCCCCGCGCGCAAGCAATCGGATGCGCTAACCGAAGCTGAGGCTCAACAGATGCTCACCAAAGGATTGCAGATCCGCCAGCGCGAATTCGACCTCGAGCGCAGCTCAATCGAGCGATTCACCAAGGCCATAGGACCGGTGAAGACAGTGGAACTGTTCCGGGCGGAGCGCGACTTCCAACGGGAAGTGCTGCGGCGCCTGCGCGAGCGCATGGACGAGCGGCGCGATGGCCGCGGCGGCCCGATGCGGCGACCTTAGCGCCTTGTTGCGCACCTTCGCGTCCAACCGAGATGGACGCGCTGCACGCCTCTTTCCTGAAGCACCTGGCCCAAACCAGTCCATCGCCCTTGGCGCTCGACATCGTTGAGGCAGAGGCATGCTGGCTCACAGCACGCGATGGCAGGCGCTACCTCGATCTCGTAGCCGGACTCGCCGTGAACAACGTCGGGCACCGCCATCCCTGCGTGGTAGCCGCCATCAAGGAGCAGGCAGACCGGTACCTGCACGTGATCCCGTACGGCGAATTCATCCAAGAGCCACAGGTCCGATTCGCGGAGCGCCTGGCACATCTCCTTCCGGCGGGATTGGATAGCGCGTACTTCGTGAACAGCGGCACAGAGGCAATCGAAGCCGCTTTGAAATTGGCCAAGCGCGCCACCGGGCGCACCGGGCTCATCGGCTGCCGCAAGAGCTATCACGGCAGCACCCATGGCTCGTTGAGCCTCACTGATAACGAGGCGAAGAAATTCCGGAATCGGCCATTGCTGCCCGCTGTCGATCACATCGCCTTTGATTCCATCCTCGACTTGGAGCGGATCGACACGGGAACAGCCGCGGTGGTGGTAGAGCCGATCCAAGGTGATGCCGGTGTTCGGGTGCCGGACCCTGCGTGGATGACCGCTCTGCGCGCCCGATGCACGGCAACCGGAGCGCTGCTGGTTTTCGATGAGGTGCAGACCGGCTTCGGTCGGACAGGCCGGAGGTTCGCTTTCGAGCATTTCGGCGTTGTTCCGGATATCCTCGTCTTGGGCAAAGCGTTGGGGGGTGGCCTTCCGATGGGGGCCTTCATCAGCTCGCATGAGCGCATGTCCCTGCTGAGTCGCGATCCGGTGCTGGGGCACATCACCACCTTCGGCGGTCACCCGCTGGCGTGTACGGCAGGCCTTGCAGCCTTGAATGCACTGGAGGAGGAAGACCTCGCAGCTAACGCGGTTCGAATGGGCGCCCTTTTCAAGCAGCATCTCAGGCACCCGTTGATTCAGGAGGTGCGCGGCCTGGGCCTGATGCTGGCAGTTGACCTGGGTGATGCGGGCCTTGTCCAACAGGTGGTGAACAGGTGCCTTGGCCAAGGTGTCTTGGGATTCTGGTTCCTGAGCTGCCCTACCGCATTTCGAATCGCCCCGCCGCTTGTAATCAGTGAGAAGGAGGTCCTGTTCGCCTGCGCGGCTATTGCTCAGGCCTTGAACCAGGCGTGAGAATCACCAACCTCGCCGGTTTCTGAACAGGGCTTGGGCGCAATCAGGACCAACTGAAATTCAGCTTGGCTCCGCAATGGGCGGGCTTCTGGTGCAGATGGTGAGCACAGCCAACCGGGCGGCGGCTCCGCCGGGCCAAGCAACGGCGCCATTGCCCGATCGAAGCCGCGTTTATCTTGCGACCGCCTTAACAGAGGTGCAACAGACCCCAATCGCAGAGGACCCACGAAACGTACCCTACTCAGCAGCCTGGCCACCGTCCTGCTCGCCAGCTTTGGCATTGCGCAGCAGGCCCATTAATTGCGAAACCGATCGCCGAATGGCCGAGGAAATGGCCAGGGACCCTGCTTTCGCACAGAAGATGGCGCAGTTCCGATCGGAGATGCGGAATCTGATGGCCACGAACGCCAGCCGAAAGAACCGGGATCTGGTGTACACCATCCCAGTGGTCTTCCACATCATCCACCTGAATGGCGTGGAGAACATCAGCAATGAACAAGTGGAGGATGCCATGCTCGTGCTCAACCGCGATTGGGCCAAGCTGAACCCGGATACCAATCAGGTTCATCCCTCCATGGAGGACCGTGTCGCCGACATGGGCGTGCAGTTCAAGCTGGCTACGACTGACCCTGCGGGCATTTGCACAAACGGCATCATCCATTACCAGAGCACAGAGACCCTGCGCGGCGAGAGCACCAGCAAACTGCGCCCATGGCCCCGTGATAAGTACATGAACGTCTACGTGGTGCGCCAGATCCTCAGCGGTGCCGCCGGCTACTTCACCCCTGGCGGCTGGAGCGTGCTCGATGGAATCGTGATCATCCATCAATATGTCGGCCGTGCAGGCGTTGCTGGTGGCATCCCTTTTACGGGGAACGAAGGCCTCTCCCGCGCGCTCACCCACGAGGTAGGCCACTACTTGGACCTGGCCCACGTTTGGGGCGAGAACAACGGGATTCCCGGCCCAACGGGCGTGCCATGGGCCATGCAAGCCGATTGCGGCGATGATGGCGTAGAGGATACGCCGATAACACGCGGTTGGAGCCCAGCCAGCGGTTGCAATGGCCCAGGGCATTCGGATAATGCAACCCGCCCTTGGGGTAATTGCGATCAGCAGAGCTTCAAGAGCTACCATGGCCGGTCAATCCCGTTCATCGTTCCATCGATTCCGGTCCGTTACGATTTCGAGGGTGTCACCACCGGCTCGGGATCCATCGACAACCTCTCGGTGATCCCAGCGGTCACGGATTCGCTCGACAGCTTGGAGGTTCGCATCCCGTTCTCACCGTTCAGTTCAACCGGTGTTTCGGCGAACAGCGCCGTGGCCGGCGCCTTCGCCTTCTCGAACTGGGAGACCGGGGCGAATGACGGCGAAACGGATTACGCCAACCTCACGGGTTCGATCAACACCGGCAAGTACTACGAGTTCACGATCAATACGCCCGTGCAGCAGCAGCTGTATTTCTACGGCCTCACCTTCAAGGCCATGCGCAGCGATAACGGCCCGCGCACTTTCGCGGTCCGCAGCAGCGCGAATAACTACAGCACCAATATCGCGATGGGCACTGCTACGGGCATCAGCGCTGAGGGCGGAAACGTGGCCTTCTTCACGGGCGATTCGGCGCATGCTGGCACGGTGATCAACGTGAACCCGGCGAATACAGGCTTCGGTTTGCGCGAGTCGGGCATCACCCTTCGCATATACGCGTACAATGCTGAAGACCCCAGCGGTTACTTCGGCATCGACAGCGTGGTGGTGCGCGGCAAGAGCGGCACCATCGAGAACGTACAGAACTACATGGAGTACTCCTACTGCTCCATCATGTTCACCGAAGGTCAGCGCGAGCGTGCCCGCACGGCACTGATCTCTCCGGTGCTTGAGCGCGACAACCTGTGGACAGAGCAGAACCTGATCTCAACGGGCGTGGCCGAAGGGCACGTGCAGCAATGCGCCCCGATCGCCGATTTCTACGCTCAGGTGGATTATTCCACCTCGCCGGGAGGCAGCGCTCCAGCCGTTCCGTTCCCGCCGATGACCTGCATCAACACCAACGTGCGCTTCATCGACAACTCCAGCCGTGCGATACCCACCTCGTGGCAATGGACCTTCCAGGACGGCAACCCAGCAACCTCCACGGCACGCAATCCGGTCGTTCAATTCACCACACGCGGCTGGAAGACCGTTACGCTCACCGTGGGTAATGATCAAGGCAGCGATTCCGAGACCAAGGACTTCTCAATCTACGCAGGCAACTCAAGCGAAGAGCTGAGCGCATTCGCGATTGACTTCGAGAACGGCGAGGGCGAGAGCCTCTTCCCGCTGGTGGGCTACAACTATGAGAACAACCACACCTCTTGGAAGCGCTTCGAGGGCGGCGGCTATTCGGGGAATGCTTGCGCCCGCCTCAACAGCGGCGATCGCGACCCGCTTGAGCTGATCAGGCCCGATAACATCGGTGATTATGACGACCTGGTCTCTCCGCACATCAACATGAGCGGCGCGCCCATCACCCAGCTCAGCTTCCGCTATGCGTACCGCACGAATACGAACGTGACGGCGAACATCACGGAGAAGCTCGTTCTGGAAGTGAGCTCGAACTGCGGCCGTACCTGGGGTCTACTGGGGACCACCAGCTCCGGCGAAATCACGGGCACCAACCTCGTGACCAATGGGAACTTCGATGAGATGCCGCCGCCCCCTGCCTCGTGGAGGCTCAAGACCATGAACCTGCTCAGCTCGCAGCTCGGTGCGAACATGCGTTTCCGCTTCCGCTATATCAGTAGCGGGTATTCCGGCGACCTGTTCATCGATGACATCCAGTTCGGCAGCTCAGCAGTGGGCCTGCAAGAGTGGCTCAGCGAGAATTTCATTTCGGTGTTCCCGAACCCGTCGAACGACCAATTCACCTTGCAGGTGTATGGCATGGGCAGTGATGCCACCGAGGTGACGATCACCGATCTGCGCGGCGCCGTGGTTTATCAGAACACCTACCAGCCCACGGGCAACGCCAACATCGAGATCGCAGGCCGCGCAATCGGTCTCAGTGACGGCATGTACCTGGTTCGCGCCCAGAACGCGCATGGCCAGAGCGTTCAGAAACTGGTGATGGGACGCTGATCCATTCCGAACCTCAACGGCGCGGCCGCTCCAATGGAGCGGCCGCGTTGCTTTGCGGCATGCGGCACCGACCCTCAATTTCATTCATCCTGCTCCTCGCGATCGGGTGCGCCTCGCCGAATGTGCAGGGCAACCAGCCAGAGGAAAAGAATCCGGTGCTTGAGGCCCGCGCGGTGGCTCTGGCCCTCGAGGCGCTGTGGATGCCTGCGGGCTATTGCCGTTGTTTGTAGCAGCAGCGTTCACCTGCATGCCGAGTGCAAATCTCCGAGATCCTCATCAAGGATCTGAAACGCAACGCCGCCGGCGATAGCCAGCGCTGGAGCTGGTGCGTCACGGACGAAGGCGGCACGGAGGCCAAGCTCGGCAACGACACCGCGAGCAAGGCCTTCTGCAGCCGTCCTTCAGGTGACCTAGTGGCTGGGGTGAGTTGCGGATCGCGGCAGACCAGACTCCGGACCGGCTTTCGATATGGCGAGGTGGTGCGAGCACACCACTGCTGGTCGTTCGAATCCGCTCTGAGCGCGAGGCGATCAACTCGCGCACCCTCGCCGGCCGCTACCTGCGGGTAACTGATTCGAGCGTGGTGACCCTTGGTGCCGATGGCAGCATTGCAGGCTTCGCCATGAACCGCTAAGAAGTGCTCACTGATTTCGCTCTTGGCATGGAGGATGGCGATATCGTCTTCCTGCACGGTCCGGGGTCGCCTGAGCTCGGCATCGCTCACCGCTTCATTTGGGACGGTGGGAAGCGCCTGCGACTGGAGAGACTGCCGCACGAAGCGGAGCCTGGCGCGTCTGATGTAGCAGCCCGCATTCATGAGATCACGTTCGCAGGCATCGAATGAGCCTCCTTCCGCTAAGGCAGGTCAACAGCGCTCGCACCTATGAACGCGGGAATGCGCTGTCCCTGGTGCAAGCGTGCTACCGGATTCATCACGATATCCGAAGCCTTTATCTGTTCAATCAGTTTGCGGTGCCTGCACCCCCATGCAACATGGCCCTCCATTGCGAACCGAGCATGGGCTGCACAAGATTGACACGAACGTCATCGTTCTGGTGCGTGGCTCATTGGTGTGTGCCACTCCTAATGAGCGGGGATCGCTCTTCCGATGCGCAATCATAGATGCCGCCTGCTTGGGCTTGACGACAGATCCCGATGCGACATGTCAGTTACAGAAGTCCTGATGCGCTACTTCAGGACTTCGAAGAGAACGCAAGCAGCACTCAAACCCTGAGCGGAATCGCCCGTGAAAAAGCGGAACCCGTTCTTTCCAGACTGAAGATGATCGCCAGCAATCGCGCCTTTCCTGCTCAACTGCGCGTGTTGTTCGAACATTCGCATCGGAGCCCACATGCCCAACCCCCAATTGCCGTCACTCAGAAAGAAGAGGCCCCGGCTTCCGCCGGGGCCTCTTCGGGTTCATTTTCGATCAGCGCGCCACCTGCACACGCTGCACGCGGGTCCAGTCGGCGGTGCTCACCTGCACAGCGTACTGGCCGCTCTGCAAGGCACTCATGTCGATGGTGCCCACACTTCCGGCTTGGAGATTCGCCGGGGCATCAATCACCGTGCGGCCGCTCATGTCGAGGACACGCACGCGCGCTGCTCCCTGCACACCGCCGAAGCTGATGTAGAGCAGTCCGTCCGTCGGGTTCGGGTACAGGCTGAAGCCGCTGCCGCCAGCCTCCTCGATGCCGACAGCTCCGCAGCCAACCGACCAGCTCAAGGGGAGAGGCACCAGGCCATCATCGCAGGACCCGGCGGAATTGCTCTGTATCCGGAGCGTGATGGTGTTGGACGCGTTCTGCGAGTTCACTGCGAATCCGGCGAGGTTCCCGCCGTTGTTGCCCTGGTAGATCACGGTCGATCCATCATCCGGTCCGTTGTACACGATGATGCGGTCGCCAGCGAGCATGGGCCCTTGCAAGAACTGGATGGTGGTGGGCACCGGTATCTGCGACACGTACGTGTACCACCGGTCCTCATCGTTCTCATAGCAGTACTCATAGTTGTCGAAGCCACAGGAGACGATGTGGCAACTGTCGCTCGGATAGGTCAGCGAATCGCTCAGGTAGGTGCAACCCGGCTCGCTCAGGTCCGTGACGCCGAAGATCGAAAGGTCATCGACCTCGTATGGCCCGAAGGTGTAGATACCGATAGCCGTTACGCTCTGGGACTGGCTGGTGATCACATTCTCGATGGTCATTCCATCGGAGCTCGGTGCGGCAGTCACGATCACCTCAGTGGTATAGGAGCGGTGCAGGCAATCAGCGATGAGGTTGTAGCTCACACCAGGCGCGGCGCATCCGGTGCAGGTCACGTTCCATTCCCAGGGATCGTAATTGGTGCTGCCCGTGCATGCGACCGACGGATCCGAGGTGAACGTCATGTAGAGGTTCTGTCCGGTGCTGGTCACGTTCACCGTCTCGTAGGTGAAGGCTGCACCCAGGATCGCGCTACCCGCAGGGCCTAGGTTCGTGGTGCCTGCGCCGTGAGTGAACAGGATCGGGCTGTTGGCATCCGGACCATCGTAGATGATCAGGTCATCCCACGTATTGCTCTCCACCGTGCCGCGCACGAATGCGAGGTTGATCGTGGCACCTGGAGTAGGTGCTTCCCAAGCCCATGCACGGTTGTCGCTGTTCACGTAGCAGTAGGTCTCCGTAAGCGGTGATGATCCACAGAGGAAGGTGGGGCAAAGCGGATTCACCAAGCTGCCGGATGAGATGCTGCAGAGGCCATTGGCTGCATTCACGATGGTCACCGATACCGGCGTACCACTGGTGAAAGGACCTACCGTGTAGGTGCCGGCCGCGTTCGCCGTAACATCATTCGCGCCACCGGTGTTGGTGATCTGCATGCTGCTGGCGCTGCCCAGGCTGCTGATGTTCACAGACACCGAGTACTGGAAATTCACGCAGTCCTGCACGATGCCGAAGGTGGCCGTGGGCGGCACGCAATCGAGGCAATCCACCGAGAACTGCACGGGGTTCTGAACAGCGCTCGTGGCGCAGTCGGTGAAGCCGTTGGCCAGGATCCGCACCGTCATGCGATGCTGGGGGTTGGTAGTGAAGAAGAACAGGCCGGTGATGTCCGTGGCGTTGCCGTTACCAGAGTAGATGAGCGGCGCGTTGATGTCACCACCATCATATACCTCGACCAGGTCACCGGCGAAGACGGTGCCCGCCGTGAAGAGGATGCCGAGCGGGAAAGTGCCCGTGCCCTGATAGTAGTAGCGCACATCGTTGTTGTTCGCATAGCAGTAGCTCACCGTGATGGGCGTGCCGCATGTGATCAGCTCCGGACAGGTGCCGGTATCGGTGAAGTTGCCCTTGGCGATGTCGCAGAGGCTGTTGCTCTCGTGGGCAAGGGTCACGTTGATGATCTCGCCAAAGTTGAACGGACCGACCGTGGTGACGCCGAGGGGCAATCCGGTCTGCGTCGTGGGCGCGCCTCCATCGACCGTGTAGATCACCGAGGCCGTGGCACCATCACCGGTGCTGGTCACATCCACATCCAAGCTGAATTGGTCGTTGGCGCAATCGTCCACCACCGTCACCGTGCCTTGCGGGATCTCGCAATCGAGGCAGACCACTTCCCACTCCCATGCATCATAAGTGGTAGTGGGGAATGGGCCACCGCATTGCACCGAGCCATCGGAGCTCATCTCCATGTAGATCTGGCCCGTTGTGCTGTAGATCTCGATGCCATAGTAATCCGTTAACGCATTGTTGATGGCGCTGCCCACAGGGCCCAGATTGTAGGTGAGGAAGGCGAGGTGCTCGAACACCAGGGTGCCAGTGGCATCCGGACCATCGTAGATGCGCAGGTCCTCCCAGGTGTGGCTCTCAATGGTTCCGCGGATGAAGCGCAGGCGCAAGGTGCCCGTGCCGATGCTCTGGTAGTTCCAGGTCTGGAAATCGTTCGGCTCGTAGCAATAGGTCTCCACGAGCGCGGGGGATCCGCAGGGGATCAGGTTGGGGCAATCGCCGCCATCGGTGATCACGCCCAGCTCAATGTTGCAATCTGGATCGCTCTCGTGCTGCACGAACACTGAGACGAGATCATTGATCGTGAATGGCCCGAGCGTGGTGATGCCGGCGCCGATCCCGGTCATGGTGACGGGCGTGCCGCCATTCACGGCGTAAACGATGGTCACCGAACCGCCATCACCCGTGCTGAGCACATCCACATCCACGCTGAACTGGTTGTTCACGCAGTCATCGACATTGACGGCCGTGGCCTGAGGCAGCTGGCAGTTGAGGCATTGCACCTGCCAATTCCAGTTCTCGTAAAGGCCATCGGCGCACGAATTGAATGCGTTGCTGATCAACTCCATATGCAGCGAGCCGCTGGAACTGGCCACGAACACATCGCTCAGGTCGAAGTCGCCCTGGGCAACATGCTGGAACAGGATGGGGGCGGTGTTGTCCGTGCCGTCATAAATGGTGAGCTGGTCGTTGAAGCTCGCTTCGATGTTGCCGCTGATGAAATCGAGGATCAGCGAGCCCGAGCCCCCGAGCGAGGTGTAGTTCCACACCTTCGTCTCATCGTTGTTGTAGCAGTAGCCGAAGGATTGCGCTGCCTCGCCGCAAAAGATGTACACCGGGCACTCGCCGGTCTCCACGATCAGGCCCAGGTCCTGGCTGCAGTCGGGATTGGTCTCATGCTCAACCAGGATGGCCACTTCTTCGCCAGGGAAGAAAGGACCCAGCTCCGTAATGCCGGTGCCCACGCCAGGCAGGCTAAGCACCGAACCGAATACATCGTAGGTGATGGTCACTGTAGCGCCATCGCCGGTGGAGATGACATCCACGTTGATCATGAAGAAGCCGCCAGCGCAATCCTCCACCACGGTGGCAAAGGCCAGCACCGGTGAGCAGTTGCCGAAGAACTGCACCGAGGTAACCACGCACTCGCTCTGCTGCGCACAGGTCTCGTCGATGGTCCAGTGCGGATACAGGTCTGCCGTGCTGGTGGCGGTGACATCCACGATGGCATAACCCTGCGCCAACACGGGACCTCCGGGAGCACCTTCACGCACGGTGATATAGCCTCCGGACTCCAAGCGGAAGCGGTATGTGGCACCGCTCTGGATGCCAGTGACCTGCGAGTACTCCGACTCGAAGCTGCAGGTGGAGATGCTGGTGACCGCGCCACCTGCATCCGGGGTGATAGCCGCACCGGGGAACATGTTTGCGTTCTGGCAATTCCCTTGGGCAAGGGCTGGTGCCGAAGCGATCAGCGAAAAGCCCAGCACAACGCTGAGCAAGCGTCCAAGTCGAGACATGGTCTTGGGTTTAGGTCCGTGAAGTTGGTGGCCGAAGGTAGTTTTTAGAATGGGCCGCTTTGCCGGTGCCCAACAACCTGTCAACATCCGGTGTTGGAAGCCCGCAGGAGCCAGGCACGCTCCAAAGCCCTATGGCTGCACGAAAGCCCTCTTCACCGCCTCGTAGGCCGGCTTTGGATTGCCCTCGTAATCGATGATGCTCCAGCTCGGGCCGGGCCAGCAGTCGTTGAGCTGCCAGAGCAGAGTACCCATGCAAAGCGGACGCGCATCGAGGTGGGCATCGATGGCCATCTGATAGGCCCTGGCCTGGGCGCGCTGGCTGGCCTCTATGAAGCCACCCAGCGTTGTGGGTCGCTCCTCCCCTAGCTCGCGCTCAATGGCTTCCCAAATGGGCCTATCGGTCTTGTAGCTGCGCTGCAAACGCTTCACAGCAGACGAACCCAGGTAGAGGCTGTCCGGGTGGATGTACTTGGCCAACAGCGCGCTATCGGGGTAGCTCTGAAAGCCCCACTCGCTCACGAAGCGGCCCACGTTGCTCTTGAAAGAGGAGAATGTGGAGTCGCCGTGCCAGACGCCCCAGTAGTGGAGGTCGCCTTCGGTGAGGCCTTTGGCGTTGCCCCAATTGCTCAATGGCGAAGAGGGCAGGTAGTCGCGGTCGCCCATACCCTCAACCCATCGCGCTACCTGATGCTCGAAGAAATAATTGTTCACCGCTTCCACTTTCAGGGAATCGTTTCCGTGCAGACCATATCGCTCCTGCCAGCCCCAATTCTTCCACGCCACCGCTAGTTCATTATTCCCACATAGAAGCGCCAACGAAGGATGAACCGAGATTCGCCTGTACTGCTCTTTCACCTCCTCACCGACGTTCTCCTCGAATGCTCGCACATCGAAAGGACCCAAGCTGCCGAACATGAAGTCCTGCCACACCAGAATACCCGCCGTATCGCATGCGTGCAGGAATTCATCGGGTGGATAAATGCCGCCTGCCCAGATGCGCGCCATGTTCATGCCCGCGTCCTTCATGCTCCGGACGAGTTCCAACCAGCGCTCATTCGCGCTCGGTCCAGGAATCATGTTGGGCGGCACCACGTTACAGCCTTTGATGAACAATGGTTCACCATTCACCAAGATCTTGAACGAACGGCCGATCGGATCGGGCGCTTGCTCCAATTCCACTCTTCGGAACCCGACTTCCTGCTGCCAGGTGCTCAGGAGCCGCGCTCCGCTGAACAGCTGAACTTCCATCGGGATCGTCCGAGCTCTTCCTTGCGCACCAGGCTCCCAGAGATCAGTGCTATCGAGTTGGAAAAAGACAAGGTTGGCTGCCCGGTGCGGCGGGCGCATTTCAAGTTGGCGCTGATCTCCGAGCCGGACGATCAGCGTGGTAACTGAGTCAGCATGTGCTGTGGTCTCGATGGCGCAGCTTGCCATCAACGTTCGTGATTGGTTCATGAGAAAGGCTCCAGCGCGCACGATCCGATCGTTACTCCATCCCCTCAGCTCCACCTCCTTCCAGATCCCGCTTGTCACCAGCCTCGGGCAGAAGTCCCAGCCGAATTGGTATGCCGCCTTGCGGATGTAGGGGCTCACGCCGCTGGGATCGCTGTCGTGCGGCAATTGGATACCGTAGGCCTCGCGCAGCTTCGCGCCTTCCTTGATCGGGCTGCGGAAGATGACCTTCAACTCGTTCTCGCCCTTATTCAGCAACGGCCTGATGCTCCACTCCCAGGTGCGGAACATGTTGTCGGCCTTGCCGATGAGCGAGTCGTTGAGATAGACCTCGGCGAAGGTGTCGAGGCCCTTGAAGACGAGGTCGAGTTGCTCGTGGCGCAGCAGCGTATCAGCCACGAAGAGCGTGCGCCGGTAGATCCAGTCCTCGTTCTCGACCCATTGAACGCTGTCGATGTTGCTGCCCTGCATGAAGTCGGGGATCAGCGCATGCCGCAGCAGATCGGTCTGCACCACGCCAGGAACTTCGGCGCTGCGCCATTCCTCTTTGCCCGCTTGCGTGAAGCTCCATCCTTCGTTCAATGGGAAGTGCACTTCCTGACCGGGGGCAGCAACCCTATAACACAACCAACACGCAACCCCCAACCAGCTCCTCATTTGAGCCCCGCTTTCACCAATGCGTTCAGCACACCGTCGATCTTAGCCAAGTCCGGTTCCGTCTCGAAGCTCACGCCCACGTTAGCTGAACTCATGGAAGCACCGTGCGAAGCAGATGACTTCCGCTTCTGCGCTGCGAAATGCACTTCACGCACGCCTGTACGCCCCACCAGCTCCACCACATTCTGCGGATTGATGCCGCCCGCTGCGGCGATCGTGAGCCGCTCACCTGCGCGCTCAACCATCGCTTTCAATTGCGTAGCGCCATCCTTGGCCAGCGTCTCGCCGCCAGAAGTAAGGATGCGATGCACGCCGAGCTCGGAGCAAAGATCCAGGGACCGCAGCATATCTGCTGCATGATCGATCGCGCGATGGAAAGTGATCTCGCTCTCCGGTGCCACGCGCATGACCTCGCGGATGAGAGCCACGTCTGGACTACCTTCTTCCGTTAGACCGCCGGTAACGATGCCCAAGGCGCCGCCACCGAAAACCTCAGCATCGACCAGGATGGCGTGCGCCTCTGCGCCTGTGTACAAGAAGCCGCCGGGCGCAGGACGTACCAGCACACGCACGGGAATCTCAACAGCACTACGGATCGCATCCACCAGGCCATTGCTGGGCGTGAGGCCCCCGCAGGCCAACCAAGTGCATACCTCCACGGTATCCGCACCAGCGGACGCCGCAGCAAACGCTTCCCCGAACGAGGCCACGCACACCTCCACAGCTACCCGCATGCAGCGAACATACCGCCGCCGCTGCAACAAGGCGCTGAAAGCAACGTAGCAAGGCGCCATGCCCAATCGACCCTTAGCCGCTGCGGTACTCGTGCTCGTGCTCTTCACCGGAGCCGGTTCCGCGACGAATGCCTCCGATACCGGGGACAGCCTGCGGTTCATGCTCGATGCGGATGCCACGGCCGGAGAGCGCGCCAGAGCGCTATGCCTGCTTTCGGGCCGCGTTTTGGCGCATGACCCCCAAACTGCTCTGGCACACGCCCTCAATGCCGTGCGCATGGCAGAGATGGATGGCGATCGGCTCTTGCTCCACCAGGCGTTGGCTGCGGAGCGCGTCGCGCAGCTGCGGCTCGGCATGGTTCCCGAGCACCTCAACTCCACGCTCCGCTCGGTGGATATCGCACGAGCGCTCGGCAATGCCGCCTTGCTGAGCACCGATCTGCAAGAGCTTTCGCAGTGCTACCGTGACGCCGACCGTTTAGAGCAGGCCGTGGAGCATGCACGTCAAGCCCTGGCCATCACTCTTCCCATGCGCGATGCTTTGGCGATAGCCCGGGCAGAGCGCTTCCTGATGGAAACCTTGCTCAGGGCCGGGCGGCATGACGAGCTCTTGCGCAGCACCGAACGGGCGCTTGCCAACACGGCCGCGCTGCCCTCCATTGAACAGGCCCGCTTGCGCTGCCTGGTGGCACGCGCGCTACTGGCTCAGGACAGGTTCAGCGATGCCCTTCCCCACTTGGTCTCGGCGCAACGATCCATCGGTATCGATGGGACTCCTCAGGACCGCTTCGACCTGGCCATGGACATGGTGGCCTGGGCGGCGCATGCCGGGCGCATCGCGGATGGTGAAGCGCATCTTCGCGATGCCGAGAGGCTCATGGGCGAATTGCCGGCTGGGAGCACCAGCCTTCCACTGAAACGTGCCCGTTACAGTTTAGCTGCAGCGGCGAAGGACTGGAAGAATGCCCACGACCTGATGGTGCGCATCGCCCAAGAGAGCGATTCCGCACAGCGCGCCGGACGACATCTGGCATTGGCCGGCATCCTCATGGCGCATGATCAGGATGCCCATGAGCAGGACCGCGACGAACTAGCCGAACGCGTAGCTCGTTCCGAAGCCCAACTGACCGACCAACTCGCCAACAACCGCGCGCTGATCGCTGCCCTTGCGGGACTGGCCGTTCTCAGCACGGCGCTTCTTGTGCTGGCCCGCCGTCACCAGCGATCTGCCAAGAGGAGCAAGCTGAAGAGCGCTGTGATCGAGCGGCAGAAGGAGGAGATCCATGCCCGCAGCCTTGAACTGCAGCGCCAGAACATGCGATTGGCCGACACCCTGATGCGCGAGGAGCGGCACGGCATCGCCTTGGGCGAGATGCACCACCGATTGAAGAACAACCTGCAAGCCATCGACTCACTCCTGCAGATGCAATGCGGCGCGCTGCGCGACCCTGCGGCGGAGCGGCTGCTGCGCGAGGCCAGTGGGCGATTGCGCGCCATGGCCCTTGTGCATCAATCCATCTACCGCCTCGGAGACGACAGCGCACTGCCCTTGCGCGAACAGCTCGACGACTTAGCGCGCAATGTCCTGGTGGCGCATGGCCGGCACGACCGCGTATCGGTGTCCATCGACGCGCAGGCCATTGAATTGAATGCTGCCGAAATGCTGCCGATCAGCCTCATGGTGAACGAGCTTCTCACCAATAGCCTAAAGCACGCCATCGCTCCGAACGCTATCGGCTCCATCCGCATGGTGGCGCGTGCGGAGGGCGCGGCCCTCAGCCTTCGTTATTGCGACGACAGTGCCATGGCAGCTGGCTCGCTTCGCGAGGGCAGCTTCGGCATTGAGCTTCTGAGTGCACTTGCAGGGCAGCTGAACGGCTCCATCACGTGCACGCCAGGGCTGCAGACCACCTTCTCCTTGGACCTGGCGCCGGAAAGCCTTACCCTCCGGAAGGCATCCTGAGCGCCCAAACGCAGCCGACTATCTTCGGCCCCGCTCAAGTCAGAGCACACGCGCGCAAACCGAATCCTGCGCAGCCGTCCTCCACACATGGATTTCCATTCCCTCGGCATCAGCGACGACCTGTTACAGGGACTCGATGCCATGAACATCAAGGTCCCAACGCCCATCCAGCAGCAAGCGATCCCGGCGGCGCTGGGCCACCGGGACCTCATTGCCTGTGCACAGACCGGCACTGGCAAGACCGCCGCCTTCCTGCTGCCGCTCATCGATGTGATCACCGGCTACCGGCCAAAGGAGGAAGGCAGCATCCGGGCACTGGTGGTTGTGCCCACGCGCGAGCTCGCCTTGCAGATCGATCAGCAGATGCAGGCCATCGCCTACTATACGCCGATCACCAGCATCCCGCTCTACGGAGGCAGCGATGGCAACACCTTCGACCAGCAGAAGCAAGCGCTCACCAGCGGTGTGGAAGTCGTGGTGGCCACCCCAGGCAAATTGCTCAGCCACCTCAACCTGGGCTATGTGCCCGTGAAAGGCCTGGAATTCCTGGTGCTCGATGAAGCCGACCGCATGCTCGACATGGGCTTCATAGACGACATCAAGCGCATCATCAAGTTCCTGCCCGCCGAACGGCAGACGCTGATGTTCAGCGCCACCATGCCACCCGTCATTCGCGAATTGGCCAAGCAGGTGCTGCATGACCCAGTGGAGATCACCATCGCGCTGAGCAAGCCGGCCGAGGGCGTTGATCAGCAGGCCTACGTGGTGTACGACATGAAGAAGGCCGATGTACTGGAGAATATCCTGCGCTCGAATGAGGCCACCAGCATCGTGATCTTCGCTGGCCGCAAGGTGGAGGTGAAGAACCTGAACCGGCACCTGCAGAAGCGCGGCTTCAGCTGCAGCGGCATGCACAGCGACCTGGACCAAAGCGAGCGCGAGTCCACGATGCTCGCTTTCCGCAACCGCAAGCTGCGCATCCTGGTGGCCACCGATGTGGTGAGCCGGGGCATCGACATCGACGACATCGACCTGGTGATCAACTACGATGTGCCGAAGGACCCGGAGGACTACGTGCACCGCGTGGGCCGCACCGCCCGTGCCGCGCGCAAGGGCACGGCCATCACTTTCGTGAACGAGAAGGAGATGCGTGAGTTCGGCCGCATCGAGGCCTTGATCGGCTACGAAGTGAAGAAGATGCCCATGCCTGCTGGCCTTCCTCCCGGGCCTGCCTACGACCCGCAAGGCGGGAAGCGTGAAACCAGGAACGGCCCCCGCCGAGGCGGAGGCCGTGGATCCGGTCGTGGCGGCAGGCGTTAACGCTGCATGAACTTGGCCTGATTGGCCTTCAGAACCGCTACGGCGTCCCAAGCCTTGGCGGCCTTGCCCACGCGCTCAATGGCCACTTTCTGCATCACCACATCCTCATTCGGCTTATCGCCGCGGCCACGGGGAACACCCGCAATGGCATCCACCACATCCTGGCCTTGCACCACATAACCGAACACCGCGTGCCGGCCATCGAGGTGCGGCGTGGGTCCGTTGGTGATGAAGAATTGGCTGCCATTGGTAGCGGGGCCGGCGTTGGCCATGCTCAAAGTGCCCGCCCGCGTGTGCTTCAGGTCGGGGTGGATCTCATCCGCGAAGGCGTAGCCGGGATTCCCGGTGCCTGTGCCCAGCGGGCAGCCGCCTTGGATCATGAAGCCGGGAATCACCCGATGGAAGATCAATCCATCGAAGTACGGCGTGCCTTCCGGCTTCGCGTTGTTCTTCATCTTGCCTTCGGCCAAGGCCACGAAGTTGGCCACCGTCATGGGCGCCTTCTCGTGCTCGAATCGGATGAGGATCACGCCTTTATTGGTCGTGATGCGGGCGTAAACGCCTTCGGGTAAGGTCTCCACGTTCTTCTTGGTTGTTTGGTCGTCCGCAGACGCTCCATCGCTACTGGAGCAGGCCGCAACAGAGAGGGCCATGAGCGCGGAACAGAGGTACGTGAGCGGCATGTGGTTGTGAGTCTAAGTGTTCGTCGACGGGCGCCAAATGTATGAGGACGGCCACCGCTCTGCGAGGCTTGTCCACTTGATGCCATATGATCGAACAATGGAGGGCGCGGCTGGGTTACATTCGCCAGCCCTTGACGGACCACACACATGCAAGCCACCGACACCCTCGCCGGACTCAACTTCGAACTCAGTGAAGAGCAGCTCGCCGTGCGCGATGCGGCGCGCGATTTCGCGCAGAACGTGCTCAAGGCCGGTGTGATCGACCGCGACCGTGAGCAGCGATTCCCCAAAGAAGAGATCCGGCAGTTGGGCGAACTCGGCTTCCTTGGCATGATGGTGAGCCCAGAGTACGGGGGGGGCGGCATGGATACCATAAGCTACGTGCTCGCCATGGAGGAGATCAGCAAGGTGGATGCGAGCACCAGCGTGGTGATGAGCGTGAACAACAGCTTGGTGTGCTGGGGCTTGGAGCATTTCGCTAACGAGGAGCAGAAGCGGAAGTACCTGGTTCCCCTGGCAAAGGGTGAAGTGATCGGTGCCTTCTGCCTGAGCGAACCGGAGGCCGGTAGCGATGCCACCAGTCAGCGCACCACCGCCATCGACATGGGCGACCATTACCTGCTGAACGGAACCAAGAACTGGATCACCAACGGCGGTTCGGCCAGCACCTACCTGGTGATGGCCCAGACCGATGTGGCCAAGGGCCACAAGGGCATCAACTGCCTCATCGTGGAGAAGGGCATGCCCGGTTTCGTAGTGGGTGCCAAAGAGGACAAGCTCGGCATCCGTGGATCCGACACCCACACCCTGATGTTCCAGGATGTGAAAGTGCCCAAGGCCAACCGCATCGGCGACGAAGGCTTCGGCTTCACCTTCGCCATGAAGACCTTGAGCGGCGGGCGCATCGGCATCGCTTCACAAGCGCTGGGCATTGCGAGCGGCGCGTATGAACTGGCCTTGGCCTACAGCAAGGAGCGCAAGGCCTTCGGAAAGGCCATCAGCGAGCACCAGGCCATTGCCTTCAAGCTGGCCGACATGGCCACGGAGATCGAGGCCGCGCGCCTGCTCTGCTTGAAAGCTGCATGGCTGAAGGACAAGCATCTGAACTACGATCAGGCCAGCGCCATGGCCAAGGTCTTTGCCAGCGAGGTGGCCATGCGCACCACGGTAGAGGCCGTGCAGGTGCATGGCGGCTACGGGTACGTGAAAGAGTATCACGTGGAGCGCCTGATGCGCGATGCCAAGATCACCCAGATCTACGAGGGCACCAGCGAGGTGCAGCGCATCGTGATCAGCCGGGGTGTGTTGAAGGGCTGAACGGGCGCTGCGGATTCGTCACCGGGCGATCGTTGACGGTCGTTCATCCCGGACGGGGCATAGCCTCTTCCCCCCCATCTATATTTGGCCGTGCCTCCAATGGCCCCGGGCTCCGCGCCCATCACCTCGCACCGCATGCGTTCACCCAACCGGCTCCTGCTCCCGCTGGCGCTGCTGCTCTTGGCCTCCTGCGTGAGCCGGCGCAGCGTCAATTACCTCAATGACCCCTCGCTGACCCCTGGTGCCAGCAAGCTGTTCGAGAACCAGAAATTCGAGTACCGCCTGCAGGTGAACGATGTGCTCAGCATCCGTGTACTGGGCCTTGATGACCAGACGCACCGCTACTTCAACATCGAAGGACCCGGCGGCGGCATGGGCGTGAATGATGCCATGCTCTATGTGAACGGCTTCTCCGTGGACAAGACCGGCAACGTGCACCTGCCGCAGGTAGGCAAGGTGAAGCTGCAAGGCCTCACCGTGGGCGAGGCGCAGGACCTGGTGCAGCGCAAGATCAACGAGTACTTCACCAACGCCACCGTGATCCTGAAGATGGTGAACTGGCGCGTGAGCGTGTTGGGCGCCGTGGGCCGGCCCGGCACCTACATGGTGTACAACAACCAGATCACCATCCTCGATGCGCTCAGCATGGCGGGAGGACCGCTCGAACTCGCCGACAAAGGCCATGTGACGCTCATGCGCCAGAGCGACCGCGGCGTGCAGGCCCTGTACGTGGACATGAGCACCACGGATGTGCTGCGCTCGGAATACTACTACCTGCTGCCCAACGATGTGGTCTTCGTGCCGCACCTGCGCGCCCGTCCGGCACGCATCAACCTCGAGATCCTCTCCATCATCCTCACCACGCTGAGCACTGCAGCCGTGGTTTTCACGGTGGTGAAGAACAACACCCAATAGCATGGCCGCGCAAGCCTCTGATGTCATCGACCTGCGCGCTGTTGTGCGCAAGATCCTGCGCCGATGGTGGTGGTTCGCCATCACGGGCCTCATCGCCGGCGGGCTCGGCGTGGCCTATCTGAAGACCACCCCCAAGACCTACATGGTAAGCGCACGCATGCTCATGGGCGAAGGCGACCGGGGCTTCGGCGGGCGCCAGGAGGACTTCCTCAAGGGCATGTCGCTGGTGCGCGGCAACTCGCAGCTCGAGGACGACATCGCCCTGCTCACCTCGCGCAGCATGATGGTGAAGACGCTGAACCGCCTCGATTTCGGCGTGAGCTACTACACCACCAAGCGCTACCTCACCCAGGAGCAGTACAGCTTCCCGCCCTTCCGCGTGCAGCTCGATTCCGTGAGCGTGCAGGTGACCGGCATCCCTATCCATGTGAAGGTTGACCGCGGCACAGGCACCTACCGCGTTACGGCCAAGGGAAAGAATGTGATGCTGTACAACGTGCAGAAGCAGGAGATCGTGGAAGCCTATGTGCCCGAGTACGACCTTGATCAGACCGTGCCCATCGGCGAACCTTTCGTGGGCAATCACCTGAGCTTCCGGATCGAGTTCCCGGAGGACCGGGAATACAGCCCGGAGACCGATTACTTCTTCAAGATCAACAGCCTCGACGCCCAGGTGATGAATTACGGAGGGCGTCTGAGCGTAAGCGAGCCCGATGACAACGGGCACGTGATTTCCCTATCCATGGCGGGCTCCTCGCCATCGAAGGACATCGCCTTCATCAACACCTTGATGGACGCCTTCATCGAGTCGGCGCTGTACAAGCAGCAGCAGAAGGGCCTGCGCACCATCGATTTCATCGATGATCAGCTCGGCCTGGTGGGCGACTCGCTGCGCCGCGCCGAGAACGAGATGCAGCAGGTGCGCAGCAGCACCAGCATGTTCAATGTCGTGGGCACCGCTGATGCGCTCGCCCAAGAGCGATCACGGCTGGAGAACGAGCGCAGCAGCATTCAGCGCAGGCGCTCCTATTGCATCAGCGTGCTCGACAAGATCCGCTCGCAGAGCGACATGCGCAACGTGCCCGCACCTTCATCAAGCGGCATCGACGACCCCGTGCTCAACAACCTCGTGCTCGAGATCACGCGTCTGAGCTCCGACCTGGCCGCGCGCACGGGCACCACCGGGGTGAAGAACGACCCCACCACCATTGCCATGGAGCGCAAGCTCAAGAACCTCACTCAATCGCTGGAACAGACCGCTGCCAGCCTGGTGGAGCGCGCGGAGATCGACTACAACGAGATCACCAGCCGCGTCAATTCCATCGGCTATCAACTCGGTCAGATCCCGCGCGAGGAGCGCGAGTTGGGCATCAAGCAGCGCAAGCTCGACCTGAGCGGCGGCCTCTACAATTACCTGATGGAGAAGAAGGCTGAAGCCGGAATCGCCATCGCGTCGGACCAAGTGGACAAGAGCGTGGTGGACCAGGCAAGGTCCATTGGAGGCGCCATCGGGCCGGACAAGAAAGTGGTGCTCGGCGGCGCACTGTTGATCGGGCTGCTGCTACCTGCATTGCTGATCGTTCTGCTCGACTTCTTCAACGACCGCATCAACGACCTCGACGAGCTCAAGCGCCTCACCGCTTTGCCCGTGCTCGCCGTGATCCCCAGCAGCAAGCGGCGGCGCATCACGCCCGACGAGCCCAAGAGCCTGCTGGCCGAATCGTTCCGGACCGCGCGCATCAACCTGCAATACCTCAAGGCCAACGCACCGCGCCAGGTCATCGGCCTTACCAGCGGCACCAGCGGCGAAGGCAAGACCTTCTGCGCCGTGAACCTCGCCACGGTGCTTGCCGTCTCCGGAAAGCGCGTGCTGCTGATCGATGCCGACATGCGCCGGCCGAACGTGAACCGCTCGATGGAACTGCCTGATGGGCCCGGGCTGAGCACCTGGCTGATCGGGGAGGCCGATATCGCCGGCATCACCGTGCATACTGATGTGCCGGGCCTGGATGTGATCGGCGCCGGACCCATTCCGCCGAACCCTGGCGAGCTGGCTGAGAGCCCACGCATGGGCGAGCTCATGGCGACGCTTCGCCAGCGTTACGACCACATCGTGGTGGATTCCTCGCCCTTGGGACTGGTGAGCGAATTCGTGGTGCTCATGGGACATCTTGATGTCACCTTGTACGTAGTGCGCGAGCGCTACACGCGCCGCGGTTCGCTCCGCACCGTGAATGAGTTGGTGAAGTCCGGGCAGCTAGGCCGCGTGGACGTGCTGTTCAACAACGTGCGGGCGGATCGCAACAACGGCTACGGCTACTACACCAAGTAGCCCTGCGCATGCTCCGATCAGAAGGCGCGCAGAAGGTCCTGAAGAACGTATCGTGGCTCTTCGTTGAGCGGATCCTGCGATTGGGCCTCGTGCTACTCACCGGCGTGGTGGTGGCCCGCGCGCTGGGCGATGAGCTCTTCGGTCAGCTCAATTACGCCACCGGTTTCGTGGGACTATTCTTCGCGCTCGGCGCCATGGGCATCGATGAGATCCTGGTGCGCGACCTGGTGCGCCACCCCGAGAAGCGAGATGAACTCCTGGGCAGCGCCGCCTTGCTGAAGTTCTTCGGCGCGATGCTGATGGTCCTGCTCGCCACGGCGGGTTCCTTGCTCAAGGGCATGGACGGACTAACGGTGACGCTCATCATCGTGATCGCCTCCGCCGAGCTGATGCGGCCCATCGGCGTGATCGAGCACTGGTTCATGTCGCAAGTGAAGGCAGGCCCTGTGGCCAAGGTGCAGATGGCGCAGGCCCTCATCTCCTCGGCTGCGAAACTCGCACTGGCCTGGGCGGTGCATGCCGGTCATGTTGAAGGCCGTCCGGCGCTCATCGGCTTTGCATGGATGTATGCCTTGGAGTATGTGGTGCTCTCTTCGGGCTACTTCACCGTATTCAAGCGCGAAGGCCTGCAATGGCGCCATTGGAAGGCCACGCGCGACATGTCCCTTCGGCTGCTGAGCGAATCGTGGCCCATGCTGATCTACGGGATGGCGCTCTTCGTGCAGGCGCGCATCGATCAGGTGATGATCAAGGACCTGCTCACCGCCACCGACGGTGAAGAGGCGGCCTTCGCCGAGGTGGGACAGTACAGCGTGGCCCTGCGCATGATCGAGGCGCTCGGCTTCCTGCCCATGATCGTACAGAGCACCTTGGCGCCTGCCATCACCAGGGCCAAAGCGGTCTCGCACGCGCTGTACACCGACCGCCTGCTGAACCAGTACCGCCTGATGTTCGGGCTCTTCCTCGTCACAGCGATCCCGCTCTACCTGCTCGCCAAACCCATCGTGGTGCTGCTCTTCGGGGTTGAATTCGAGCCGGCCGGCGTGCTGCTCGGCCTCTTCGCCATCCGCCTCTTCTTCACCAACATGGGCACCGGCAAGCGCGGCTTCATCACCAACGAGGGGCTCTTCCGCTACTCACTGCTGACGGCGCTGGTGGGCGTGGCGCTCAACGTGGGCATCAATTGGCTGCTGATCCCCGAGTACCGCTCCATCGGCGCCATCTGGGCCACCATCATCTCCTTCGCCGTTAGCATCTTCGTACTTGACCTCATCACTCCGCGCACCCGCGAGAACCTTCGCCTGATGCTCACCGGCATATTCACCTTCTGGAAGTTCCATCGCGCCGAATGAACGCGCCCTCCCGCCACCTCGTCCCGCTGAAGCCCGCGCCCTTCGCCGATCGCGCATGCCCGAAATGCGGCCAACCGAACCCGCGCGTGCTCGACGTAGCCTTCCCCGGCATCCACATCCTCGGCGAATACCAATGCAGCAGCTGCGGCTACCGCTTCTACCACGATCTGCCCATTGGCTTCGCTGTGGATTACGACCTCGCCATCGGCGTGGATGATGGCGTGCTGCACAATCCGAAGCAGGTGCGCGATTGGGTGCATGGCCCGCTGATGCAGGGCTTCCGCGCGCCCAGCGATGCCGAAGTGCGCATCGAGCGCCGCGTGCTCCGCTCATGCAAGCGCGTTTTGCTGCTGAACACGCTCGATTTCCTCTATGGGCACGTGCTCTTGAAGCTCTGGAATGCCCAGCACTACCTCGATGAGCATCCGGACCTCGGATTGGTGCTGCTGCTGCCGCGCTCATTCGAGTGGCTGGTGCCTCCGGGCGTTGCCGAGGTATGGCTGGTGGATCAGAAGCTCGGCCAGGCGCACGGCTGGTATCGCAGCATCGATCGTCAAGTGAAATCCTTCCTGACTGATTTCGACGAAGTGTGGCTCGGCCGGGGCTACGCGCATCCCGATAAGAGCGGCATCGACATCGAACGGTACACGGGCGTGAAGCCATTCGAAATCGAGCGCTTCGACTCGGAGCCGCCGCACATCACCATCGTGCTGCGCGAGGACCGCCTCTGGTACCGAACGTCGCTGCACAAGGAGAAGCACCGCATCATGCGCCGATTGGGCCTGAAGCGCATGGCCGATGCCTATTTCAAATGGGACCAGCAGCGCATGGCCCTGCGAGCCTTCCGATTGGTGCGGGAGGCCATCCCGGCATGCACGGCCAGCGTGGTGGGCCTGGGCGATCCGTCGCCCATGCCCACAGGCGTCGAGGACCTGCGCACGAGTGCCATGAACCCCGAGACCGAGCGCCTGTGGTGCCGCGCCTATGCGCGAAGCCAGATCGTGGTGGGCGTGCATGGCAGTAATATGCTGCTGCCCACGGCGCTTGCGGGCGGGTGCATCGAGATCCTCCCGAACGACCGACTCGGCAACCTCGCGCAGGATGTGGCCCACCGCCGCCGCGACGCCATGCTGCTCTTCCTCTACCGATTCCTCGATGAGTTCGCAGGTCCGGCCCATGTTGCGCGCCACGCCATCAGCATGCTGCACGACTTCGAGCTCTTCCACCGCAACAACATCGTGAACCCGCCTCAGCATGAACGCCGCTGAAACACCCTTCCGCCTGGACACCGCCGTGCTGCTCATCGGCTTCAACCGCGTGGGGCCGCTGCGCCAGGTATTCGATGCCGTGCGCGAAGCGAGGCCGCCCCGCCTCTACTTCGCCTGCGATGGTCCGCGCAACGAAGCAGAGCGCATCCGCTGCAACGAAGTGCGTGCACTCGCCCAGCTGGTCGATTGGCCATGCAACCTCCGCACCCGCTTCAACGAGCAGAACCTGGGCCTGCGCAAGGGTGTGAGCAGCGCCATCAACTGGTTCTTCGAGAACGAGGAAGAGGGCATCGTGCTGGAGGACGACACTTTGCCCGTGCCCTCCTTCTTCCGCTTCGCGCAGGAACTGCTCGAGCGCTACCGGCACGATGAGCGCATCTGGGTGATCATGGGCAACAACCTCATGGACGACTGGACGGGCGCGAAAGAGGGCGACTACTACTATAGCGCGCACGGCTACGGCGCCCCTTGGGGCTGGGCCAGTTGGCGGCGCGTGTGGCTGCACTATGATGTGGACATGAAGCAATGGCCCTACATGAAGGAGAGCCCCTTGCTCAAGGACTTCTTCCTCGACCGGCACGAGGAAGAACTCGCGCAGGAGATCTTCAACCGCGTTCATGAAGGCCGTATGAACTCCTGGAGCTACCAGATGGACCTTACGCGCATCGCCAACCACGCGCTCAACATCGTGCCCCACGTGAACCAGATCGACAACATCGGCTTCGATGGCGACGGCACGCACACCACCGGGCCCGATGACCCGCGCAACAAGCGCACGGCGAAGGCGATCGCATTCCCGCTGAAGCATCCGCGGCACATCATGCTCGATGCGCAGCGCGATGCCGAGTACTTCAAGCGCTACATCGGATTCACGCCGATGGAGCGGATGAAGAACACCTTGAAGGATGCGCTCGGCGGGCAGGACGGCAAGGTGGTGCAGGGCATCATCAAGCTGAAGCGCAAGATCAAAGGACACTGAAACCGATCATCGCCGAGCCGTGATCCGCAAGAGCCAGCTCTTCAACGCCCTGTTCATCCTGGGCTTCCCGGTGTTCGGGTTCGGGACCTATTACGGCCTGAAGGGGAGCATCAGTCAGGGCATGATCGTCTCGGTGGCGCCTTTCGCCGCCATCGTGCTCATTCACTTGCTGGATGCCGCCTACCGCCGCGACGTGCGGCGCGCCCTCACCACCACCGGGTGGCTGGGCATGGCGTACATCGGCACGCTCGTGCTTTCACAATTCGTGGCCCTGCGCGGCGGCATACCTGGAGTGCTCATGGGCAACGTGCTCATCAGTTGCCTGCTGTACCTCATGCCTTTCGCAGCGGCCATTGTGGTTTGCATCCACGGCAGGCAGAATGAGGATTTCGACTTCGGCAACGTGCTTTTCCTCGGTCTCAGTGCGTTGCTGGCCATCAACGTGCTCGGCTACTTCGGCGGCGTGCGCGCCATCGGCCATGCGTTCGAGGGGCGCGCGAACCTCCCGTTCCTGCGCGGCATTTACACCGGAGCGCACCTCTTGAGCGTGTGGGCCCTGATGTTGCTTGTGCGCATGCGCGGTGCAGCGCAGCGCCCTGTGGCCACCGCATTGGCGTTGGCGGCCTTGGCCATCGGCTTCTACCTGATGCTGAAGATCAACAGCCGCCTCTCCACCCTGATCTTCCTGCTGCTTGCCGCGCTCTTCGTTACCAAGGCCATCAAGGTGGCGCGCGGCCTCTACACCATCTCGCTCTTCACGCTGCCTCTGTTGCTGAGCTTCTCGCTGCTGGTGTACCAGGTGGTGAGCATGCCCTTCTTCGCGGCCATACTCGGGCGCGTTTCGAAAGAGGACGTCACCTCGTTCAATGGCCGGAGCTACATCTGGGAGGCCATCGGAAATTGGCTGGCCACGGACCGCACCGGACTGCTCTTCGGAAACGGGTACAAAGGGCATTACGCCCTCCGGCTCTACGATCCTGTGGCCGTGCTCTGGGGCACCGATCACAGCTACAACATCCATTCGCACAGCACCTTCGCCGAGGTGCTCGTATCGCAGGGCATAATAGGCGTAGTGTTGCTCTATGTCCTGTTCTGGAAGGGCTTCAAGCACTACCGTAGCGAATACCTGATCGGCGCGGCGCAGGCTCCGGTATTCGCTGGTCTCTGCTACCTGCTTTTCATCTGGCAGATCGACATCTTCTGCTACGGCACCGACCTCGGCCACGTGATCCTCTTCAGCATGCTCGCACCGCTCTGCGTGCGCGGCCCCGCTGGCCAAGGGAATCTCCTGAAATGAAGAAGCCCGCCAGAAGCGGGCCTCTCCGAACATCCTGCTTGCTTTACAGCACGCTGATGCGCTGCTGGCTGCGCTGCCCCTCCTGCTCCACCAGCACCACATAGGTGCCCGCGCTCATTTGTTCAGGCAAATTGAAGCTCGACTTTCCACCGGTCACACGACCGCTCCAGATCAGCTGGCCCTGCAGGCCCACGAGCTGCACGAAGGCCGGGGCGTTGTCCGCGGTCGCGATCGTGACCACCGAGCCGCGCTCCACCGGATTCGGATAAACCAGCGCGCCATCGGCTGCGGCAACCGCCATGTCCTCTTCAATCGCAGTGCTCAAGCAGTCGCTTTCATTCTCCTTGATGAGGATGATCGACTTGTATGGCTGCAGGGTGACGGAGCCGTGGTGCAGATTGCCATCCACATCGCTCCAGCAGCCCACCAGGTCGAAGTCCTGCGCAGTGGCCAGATCGTTCACCAGGATGATCTGGCGATCGAGGGGATTCACGGGCACCGCCTCCACGCGCTCCAGCGACACGTTGTCGAGGTAGTAGATGCCATCGGTGTAGCGGCAGGTGAACATGCACACGCCCTGATCGGTGCGGTCGCTCTGGAAGATGTGCTCCACATCGCGGCGTTCCGTGTCGTACGAGTAGGTCCGCTCGCCCACGCGCCAAGGCTCATCGGCCTGGCTGTTGGCCTTGAAGCCCACGGTGAACTCGCCCATGATGTCGCTCACCACGCTGAACTTCATGCGGTACCAAGCGCCGTTCTGGATGCCGACCGTGGTGCTGTGGTTGAGGTTGTGCGTGCCGTAGGTGGCGTTGCTGGTGAAGCTGGTCTTCAAGCAGCCGTTATCGAGCTTCGTGGTATTGTGGGTGATCACGCCCTGGCTGGGCCAGCCGGTCCATCCGCTCACGTTGCTGCCGAAGCCGCTGTTGGGCACCGTGTTGGCCGCAAGCACCTGCGTCACTTCCATGCTGGGCAGGCGGAGCGGGCTGCGGGTACCGGTGGGATCCTCGTTGTGGTCGGCCTGCCAGCGCTCCAGTGTGTAGTAGTTGTGCGCGCCAGTGACCGAGTTGCGCAAGTAGATGCTGCGGTCGTTGTAGGGATTGAAGTAGTAATTGCCCGTGAAGGTGCCGAAGTCCACCCAGTTGGCGCTGTACACATGGTACTGCTGGATGAGCAGCTGGTCCTTGTTGAGGCTGTACAGGATGTTGTTGCTGTACACGGTGTTGTAAGCGGGCACGTGGAAAGGCGCGGTGGCGCCGGGGCCGTTGTAGTTGCTATAGTCGGAGATGAAGAGCTGGATCTGGTTATTGAAGAGCACATTATCCTCGATGCGGTTGCCGGTGAATTCCATCGTGTGGTCCACGATCCCGGAACCCTTGCAGTTCATCACGGTATTGCCCTTCACGAGGATGTTCTTGTTGAACACGTTGCCGAAGTAGATGCCCATGCAGATGGGCACTGAGTGGATCCAGCCGATAGCGCTGCTCTCCACGTCGCCGCTGAGGTCGCGCACGATGTTGTCGCGGATGATGGCCCCATCGGTGCTGTCGAAGGTGATGCCGGCGCCATCGTTCAAGATGGCCATGCTGTTGATCACCGCATTGCGCTCCACGATGGCGTTGTTGTTCACGGCGATGCCGCAGTAGCCCACGTTCTCCAAACGATTGTCGCGCACCACCATGCCGGTGCCGTTGGTGCCGATGCCCAGGTAGCCCATGTTCTGCTCGCCAAGTCCCTTCACCACGGCGATGTTGAACAGGTTGCAATGCTCCAGGATGGTGTTGTTGTCGAGCAGCGAGATGCCGGTGCCATAGGTGCGCTGCACATCGAGGTGGTGGAAGTGCTGGTTGTTGCCGGTGCTGTAGATGGCCTGGCGCGTATCCGTGAAGGTGCAGTTCAGGGCCTCCAGGTCGGAGGTGCCGGAGAGCCGCAAGCTTGCTGCGGTGTGGTGGCGCATGTGGATGCCATCGACCTTGATGTGGTGGCGTTGCCAGCCCACGTAGATGCCATTGTCGAGCACAGCGGCTTCCACCAGCACGTTGTTGGGGTTGGCGTTGCCGGGGCACCAGATGTAGAGCATGCCGGCCGCGCGATCGTGGAACCACTCCCCGGGGGCATCGAGCAGGGCCAGCTTATTGCGCAGGTAGTAGCCCCACTGCCAGGTGCCCAGGTTGTTGCCCGTGGCCGTGTGCGTGAGGGTGCTGTTGCTGAAGGCCGATACATAAGCCGTGTCGTAGCTCCAATTGGTGGTGCGGATCACAGCGGTGGCGCCGGTCCAGTAGCCGCTGGCCTGGTTCAGCTCGCTATCGGTGAGACTGGTGCTGGTGCCTTGGTCAACCCGGAGCCAACCTGTGTTGGGGAAGCGCGCGAGTTCTTGCAGCGCACCATCCACATAAACGTATTTCATGGCCTCGGCGATGGGCGCTTTCCAGATGTTGCCGCTGTGCTGGGTCCAGTTGGTCACGGCCACGCTACCGCTGATGATGGGCTGGGCCCCGGTGCCGTATCCGCCCACTTGGATCAGGTTCCCGGCGACACCGCTATTCATGATGCTGAGCTTGCTCGGTAAACCCCGCCGCGCTGGAACAGAATGCGGTCGCCGGGTTGGAAGCTGCTGCTGATCTGGTTGGCGCGATTGATGGTGCGCCACGCCGTGGCCTGGCTCGTGCCGTTATTGCTGTCATTGCCCGTGGGCGAGATGTAGTAGGTGGCGCTGCGCACCGTGAGGGCCGTGAGGGCCGTGGCGATGAAGAGCAGCTTCCGGGTGTTGAGGAGTCGCATGGGTCGGTGAACTTGGGCCGTTCAACCCCGGAGCCGACGCTAACGTTCGTGAAACTCGACCGGGAGAAGGTCACCCCCGACGAACGGGGAATAGTTCCGACGAACGCTTTTCTGCATCCGGTGAATTCGTGGAGCGGCAACCAGAACATGGAATCCTTGAATGCTGAAAGCATCCGCTTGGCCTCCACACCGCCTCAGTCTCTACCCAACGCATCTTCGCGCCGCTTCCTCCGTTGAAGGCCCCTTCGCCAGCCACCCAGCCGGAAGCATTTCCACTGACCATGACCAGCGATATGCGCCTCCTGATCACCGGCGGCTCGGGTTTCATCGGCACCAACTTCGTGCAGGAGTGCCTCGCGCAGGGCATCACCTTGCTCAACTTCGATTGGAATCCGCCGCTGAACCCTGCGCACGCCCCGTATTGGCGCGAAGCCGACATCCTCGATGGCCCAGCCATGGCTCAGGCCTTAGCCGACTTCAAGCCCACGCACATCGTTCACCTCGCCGCCCGAACCGATACCGAGGAGCCCATCGATATGGACGCCTACCGCCAGAACCACGAGGGCACGCGCGTGCTGCTCGAAGCGGTGAAGCAATGCCCGAGCGTGCGGCGCATGATCGTCACCAGCACGCAGTTCGTGTGCGAGGCGGGCTATCAGCCCAAGCACGACCTCGACTTCAAGCCCTTCACCGTGTACGGCGAATCGAAGCGGCGCACGGAGATGATCACCCGCGAAGCGGGCCTGACCTGCGAATGGGTGATCATCCGCCCCACCACCATCTGGGGCCCGTGGAGCTTGCGCTACCGCGATGTCCTCTTCAAGGTGATGCGCAAGGGACTCTACTTCCATCCCGGCCGAGAGCGCGTGGTGCGCTCCTATGGCTACGTGGGCAATGTGGTGTGGCAGATCATGCGCATGCTCGAGGCGCCTTCGGAACATGTGCATCAGCAGGTGCTCTACGTCGGCGACCCGCCCTTTGACCTGAAGCTGTGGGTCGAAGAGGTGTCGAAGCAGCTGGTAGGCAAACCCGTGCGCTACATCCCCAGCTGGCTGGTGCGCAGCCTGGCCCTCATCGGCGATGCGCTCAAGGCGCTGCGCCTCCCCTTCCCTATCACCAGCGGCCGCTACCGCAGCATGACCAGCGATTATATCACCCCCATGGACCGCACCATCGCCGCCGTGGGCGAAGCACCTTACTCCATTGCCCAAGGCGTGACGGCCATGGTGCATTGGTACGACGATGGGAGCCAGCGGTGGAAGGCGGGGGCGAAGAAGGATGCGCGGATGGATTCGCGGGTGGAAAAGGGTTGAGCACTACCTCAACAGCACCTCTTCGATTGCCTCCAATTTCTCGTCGGTGAAATCGCCTTGCGTGCGATGCACGATGCGGCCTTCGCGATCCACCACGAAGAAGTACGGGATGTCCTTGTCGGTGAGAGCTAGCGCCCGGCGAATCTCGTCGGCATCCTCCTTTACGAACAGGACGCGGTCTGCCACTTCGGGCTCGGCGCTCTGGCGGAACCGCTTCAAACTGGGGGCATAAGCGGCCTTGTTCGCGCCGGTGAAGAGCGGCACGAAGTACACTTCGGTCTGGTAAGCGTTCGCGAAGAGGCCATGCTTGGCCACGAAACGCAGATAGGCGGGCTCGTACCACTCCTCCAGCGCGGGCTGGGCCTTCTGCCCGTAGGCGAGCCCGATTACGATGAAGGGCGGGCTGGGCCGGCCGGGCAATTCGATCGTGCTGCCATCGGCGCGCTCGCCGTGCATGATCGGGAAGCGGTCTTGGCCGTGGGCGGCAACTGCGCAGGCCAGGAAGCTGAACAACGTGATGGATTTCATGCCGGGCTGGCTTCGATCATCGTGCCATCAACGCACGCCATTGTCCGGGTTCTTCCCCTTGTGGGGCCGGAACCAGTCCTTCATGCGCTCGATGTCGGCTTCGGGATCGGCGGTGAGCGGGAAGGGCGCGGTGATGATCACGAGCTTCTCCTTGAAATCGAAGGTGCACAGAATGATGGGCACACCGGCACCGGTGGCGATGCGGTGGAAGCCGGTCTTCCAATTCGGCTGGTACTTGCGCGTGCCCTCGGGGGTGATGGCGATCTTCTTGATCGCCCCGCGCTTGAAGAGGTCCACCACGGCATCGACCATGTTGTTGTGGGTGCTGCGGTTCACGGGGAAGCCTCCCAGCGCGCGGAAGAACCAGCCGGTGAGCGGCCCGAAGAGCGAATCCTTGGCGAGGAACTTCACATCGGTGAGGCGGGCGATGCTGCGCACGGCGAGGCCCACCACGAAATCCCAGTTGCTGGTGTGCGGCGCCACCACGATGATGAAGCGGTCGAGCTGGGCGGGCCGCTCGTCGCGCAGCTCCCAACCGAGCAGTTTCAGGAAGACGAGCTTGTACAGGGGGCGCACGGCGGTAAAGATGGGCGCGCGACCCGCATCCCCGCTCCCAGCACGCTCCCATCTTTGCGCCCTCATTCCCAACCCGCCCATGTCCAGCCGACTGATTGAATGCGTGCCCAACATCAGCGAGGGCCGCGACCGCGCGAAGATCGATGCCATCGCCGCCGTGGTGGAGACCGTGGAAGGCGTGCGCCTGCTCGACGTGGACCCTGGCAAGGCGACCCATCGCACCGTGATCACCTTCGTCGGCGAGCCCGAGGCCGTGTGCGAAGCGGCCTTCCGCCTGGTGAAGAAGGCGCAGGAACTGATCGACATGCGCGGCCATAGCGGCGAGCACCCGCGCTTCGGTGCCACTGACGTGTGCCCCTTGGTGCCCATCAGCGGCGTGAGCATGGCGGAATGCGCGGCGCACGCGAAGAAGCTTGGCGAGCGTGTGGGCAAGGAACTGGGCATCCCGGTGTACCTGTATGAAGCCGCCGCGAGCGAAGAGAAGCGCCGCAACCTGGCCAACAACCGCAGCGGCGAGTACGAGGGCCTGCCGACGAAGCTGAAGGATCCTGCGTGGAAACCCGATTCCGGTCCTGCCGAGTTCACCGACAGCGTGGCCCGCAGCGGCGCCATCGCCATCGGCGCGCGCAACTTCCTCGTGGCCTACAATGTGAACCTCAACACCACCAGCACGCGCCGCGCCAACGCCATCGCCTTCGATATCCGCGAGGCGGGCCGCAAGGTGAAGCAGGCCGATGGCAGCGAAGCGCAGGTGCCGGGCAAACTGAAGAGCGTGAAGGGCATCGGGTGGTTCATCGAGGAGTACGGCATCGCCCAGCTCTCGCTCAACCTCACCGACATCACGGTGACGCCTGTGCACATCGCCTTCGATGAGGCATGCAAAGCCGCCGATGCGCGCGGCATCCGCGTTACCGGCAGCGAGCTCGTAGGACTGATTCCGAAGCAGGCGCTGCTCGATGCCGCCGACTTCTACCTCGCGCGCCAGCAGCGCAGCCTTGGCATCCCTGAGCGTGAGAAGATGAAGATCGCCGTGAAATCCTTGGGCCTCGACGACCTCGCGCCCTTCGACCCGCAGAAGAAGGTGATTGAGTACATGCTGGAAGACGCCAACAGCGAGCGCTTGGTGCGCATGGACCTGAAGCGCTTCAGCGAGGAGACCGCAGGTGAGAGCCCGGCGCCCGGCGGCGGCAGCGTGGCGGCCTGCGTGGGTGCGCTCGGCGCTGCACTGGGCACCATGGTGGCGAACCTCAGCGCGCACAAACGCGGCTGGGACGATCGCTGGAAGGAGTTCAGCGAGTGGGCCGTGAAGGGCGAGGCGCTGCGCAACGAACTGCTGTACCTGGTGGATGAGGACACACGCGCCTTCGACCGCATCATGGCCGCCATGGGCCTGCCAAAGGGGAGCGCCGAAGAGAAAGCCGCGCGCAAGGCCGCGATCACCGAGGCCACCAAGGGCGCGATCAACACGCCGCTGCGCACCATGCAGGTGTGCGTGGAGAGCATGGCGCTGTTGAACGCCATGGCAGAGAATGGCCTGCCCGCCAGCGTGAGCGATGCCGGTGTGGGCGCGCTGTGTGCCCGAGCGGGCGCGCTGGGCGGCTATCTCAACGTGCGCATCAATTGCGCGGGGCTTGATGATGCGGCGTTCAAAGCGGATGTGCTGGCCAAGGCCGAAGCGCTGAAAGCACGAGCCGATGCGCTGGAAGCCGAGGTGATGGCCACCACCTTGAGCAAAGTCTAGGCGGCATCTGCCATTCTCAGAACCGCACCGCGATTCCAACCGCAGCGCGCTGACTGCTCCAATCAAGTCCGCCGGATTGGCCGTCGGCATCGGTGAAGGGCATGCCGTCGTAGCGCTGCACATAGATCCGCGCCCCGCCCGTGGCTTCGATCCCGACAAAGCCGCACACCGTATTGGAAAGCAGGTGCACATAGCGCGCGCCGATGGAGCTGCACCCGCTGCGGCCCACCACCGGAAGCGAGAGCGCATTGAGCTCGAGCGAGAGCGAGGCCGTGCCGATCGCGCCATGCACCTCAACGAACGCGCGCTCGCTGATCCAGGGCCGGTAAGCGCCGCTGATCAGGAAGGTGCTGAAGCGCACCTGGTCGATGGCCTTGCCGATGCGGTCGGATGCGATGCGGTCGTACAGGAGGCCCAATGAGAAACGCTTAGTGAATGCATACTGCACTCGGAACGTGACAACCCCGCTGAGTGCAGCATTGGCCGAAACGCTGTCGGCGGCATGGTCGATGGTGAGCAGGCCGATGCCCCCGCCCAGTGTGGTGAAGAGCTGCTTGCGCGCGATGGCTTGGCCGTGCACCGCGGCCGCGGCCGCGCAAGCGATCATCAGGACGAGCGGGCGGAAAGCAGCCATGGATGCAGCGGGGTGGGCGAAGATCGCGCACGCCATCCACGATCAGAGGTGCGCGAATCATCGTGTAGCTGTAATCCGGGCGGACATTGCCCGTTCCATCTTCGCGCACACTTCAGCACATGCCACTTCCCCTGATCGCCGTGGTCCGCGGCGGCTACACCGGCGAATCCGTCATCAGCATGCAGAGCGCGTCCCGCATGTTGGCCGCGATTGATCGTGCGCGCTTCGACCCGCTCTTCGTGAGCATCTCACGCAGCGGCTGGAGCTGCGAAACGCCCGAAGAGGCTCCGGTCGCATTCGACCGCGGCGCCTTTTCCGTTGATCGCGGACAAGGACCTGAGCGCTTCGCTGGCGCGATGATCGCGATACACGGAAGCCCCGGCGAGGATGGACTGCTACAGGGCTACCTCGACCTGGTTGGCGTGCCCTACCAGACAGGCGGCGTGCTGTGCATGGCGCTCACCATGAGCAAGCACGGCACCACCGCGCTCCTGCGCCAGCTCGGCTTCGATGTGGCCCCATCGGCCATGCTCATGCCCCACATGCCCGACTTGCACGCACGCGTGGCGGCCATCGGCTTCCCCTGCTTCGTGAAGCCCGACCGCAGCGGCAGCAGCCTCGGCATCAGCAAGGTGAAGTCTGCAGCCGATGTGCAGGCCGCACTCGACAAAGCGTTCGCGGAATGCACCACGGTGATGGCCGAAGCCGGTGCAACCGGACGCGAGCTCACCTGCGGCGTGATCGACTTGGGCGGAACGGCGCGCGCGCTGCCCGTATGCGAGATCGTGCACTCGAAGGAGTTCTTCGACTATGAGGCCAAGTACCACGCGAGCGACACGCAGGAGCTGGTGCCCGCGCCACTGCACGATGACGTCACGCGACTGGTGCAGGAACGCTCAGCGGCGATCTACACGCTGCTCGAGTGCCGCGGCATGGTGCGCGTTGACCACATCTGGACCGGCGATCGCCTGGTGACCATCGAAGTGAACACCACGCCGGGCTTCAGCGGAGCCAGCATCTTCCCGAAGATGCTCGAGGTATCAGGCATCGGCGTGGCGGCTGCGGTGAACGGGCTGGTGCAGCAGATGCTTCAGCGCATAGGCTGATGGCGGAGGAAATCAGTTGCTGCGCGCATGGCCCGGGCGCGGTGGCTCATCGTGTTCTTCTCCTGAAGATCCATCTCAGCGAAGGTGAGCGAGTGCCCCTCCGGCCTGAAGATGGGATCGTATCCGAAGCCACCCGCGCCGCGTGGCGTATCGGTGATCGTCCCATTGATCACACCCTCGAAGCAAAGCTCGATGCCCGCTGCCACGAACGCGATCACCGTGCGGAAGCGTGCTGATCGATCCGTAGCGCTGCGCAATTCCTCGAGCAGCTTGCGCATGTTGGCCACCGGATCCTTGGCTGGTCCTGCATAGCGCGCTGAGAGCACGCCGGGCGCGCCATGCAGCGCCATCACTTCAAGGCCGGTATCATCGGCGAGGCAGGGAAGGCCTGTGCGTTCGTGCGCGAAGCGGGCCTTCTGAAGGGCGTTGGCCTCCAGCGTATCACCCGTCTCGGGCAGGTCGAGCGGTAAGCCGGCATCCGTCAAGGAGACTACGTCGATGCCCTTCGGCATCAGCAGCCTGAGCTCGTCCACCTTGCCAGCATTCCCGGTGCAGAGAAGCAGCTTCATGACAGGCCGACCAAGGGTCTCCGCTAAACTGAGGCTCATGCACCGGGAGCGGCATCGCGCCTTTCGCGCACGGTGTACATCGGCTTGCCCTTGTGCATGAGGAAGAGTCGGCCGAGGTACTCGCCGATGAGGCCCAGCATGAGCAATTGGATGCCGGAGAAGACCACTACGGCGGCCATGATGGAGGCCCAGCCCTGCGGCGTATCAGTGACCAGGCTCTCGATGAAGGCGGTGATGGCCATGATGAAGCCCACCAGGCTCACCACGGTGCCGATCACGCTGCTCACCCGCAGCGGCATCACCGAGAAGTTGATGAACATGATCAACCAGAGCCGCACGAGCTTGCGCACCGTGTAGCCGCTGCTGCCTTCGGCGCGGGGGGCGTGAAGCACCTTGAGCTGGCCGATGCGCTGGGTGTTCTCCAGGATGATCCCATCGATGTACGGGTAAGGACCACCGTACTCCAGCACACGGTCGCGCAAGAAGCGGTTGATGCAGCGGAAGCTCGATAGGTAGAGGTCCTTCGGCTTGTCAAGCAGCACGTTGGCCACGGCATCATTGAATCTGCTGCCCAGGTTGCGGAAGAGTGAATGCTGCTTGCGCTCGTAATAGGTATACACCACATCGAGCTCCGCATGGAGCAAGTGGTGCTCGAAGAGGCGCTTCACCTCCGAGGGCGGGTTCTGGAAATCGTCATCGATGTTGATGATGTACTGCCCGTTCGCGGCGGCATAGCCTGCCATCACGGCGTTGTGCTCGCCGAAGTTGCGCGCCAGGTCGATGGCGATGATGGGCATGGGCGCTTCCAGGCACAGGCGCCGGATCGCCTCCCAGCTCTGATCGGGGCTGCAGTCATTCACCAGCACCACTTCGACCCCGCCATCGATGCGGAGGCTGGCGAGTTCATGCACCAGTCGTTCGATGCTTGTGGCTCCGTTGTAAACGGGGATGACGATGGAGAGGGAAATCATGCGTGCGGGCGCCGCGCCATCAGGAGCACCGAGCCACCGAAGGGCAGCGCCGCCCCGAAGGAAATGAGCCGGCGCTCCAGTGCCAAGCATCCGCCGAAGGCCTTATCCACGATCGGATGGAAGGGAGCGACGTCGCTGGCCTCGGGCGATGGCCACAGCTTGCGCCGAAGGGCCATCAACGGGAAGAGCAGGGTGTTCCAGTAGGTGGTGCGCAGCACCTCAAAGCCCGCCTCACGGAGCAGGGCCTTGGCCTCGCTCCGGCTGAAGCGCTTCACCTGCCCAACCGCCACATCGTGATAGCTCAGCATCCACTGGTAGGCGGCCAGGTTGAGCACCAGGACACCTCCGGGCCGGAGCACGCGATGGAAGCCGCGCAAGGTGGCCTTGCGGTCCATGGGATAACCGAGCACATCGAGGCTCACCAGCGCATCGAAGGAGGCATCGGCGAATGGCAATGCGTCGATGGAGCCTTGAACGACTTGCGCGCCGGTCTTGCGGCGAGTGAAAGCACAAGAGGCTTCTGAAAGGTCGATTCCGTGCAGGCGCGCCCCGCGCCGGTGATCACCGATGGCCTTGAGCATGCCGCCTGTGCCGCATCCTGCATCAAGGATGTCCACGGCGTTGGGGGCGTGGCTGTTCATCGCCCACGTGATCAGTGCGCGCAGCCCACGGTACCACCAGAGCGAGCCCTCGAGCTCATCCATGCGCGCCACCTCCGCATCGGTCATGCTCATGGCCGCTTCAGGGCTTCGAACTCGGCGCGGTCGCGCAAATAGTCGGCTTCGTCATAGGGCTGGTCGCAGAACACGATCACCACTGTATCTGGACCTTCGAAGGCGAGCGTGTTCCAGATGCCCGGCGGGATGCTGATCCCGCTTCCCGGCGCATCGAGCTTCATCGTTGTGCTGCGCTGCCCATCGTCCAACGCGATGGACACGCTGCCATGCAAGCACACCACCGCTTGCGTGCACCAGCGGTGGGCATGGTTGCCGCGCACCGCGCCTGGGGGCACGCCGCTCACCGCGAACACGCGGCGGATGGGCATGTCGAGGCTTAGTCCGCCTGTGTCCGGGAATACGGTGAGCGTGCCTTCAACGCTGGTGAAGGAGCCGAAGCGCAGGACGCGCAGGTCATCGATGGTGGCTTCGGTCATGAGCGCGCAGAATAGAATTCGTGGACGGAGCTCGCCACACGGTCAGCATCAGCATCGGTCATTTCCGGGTAGAGCGGCAAGGAGAGCACGGTGCGTGCAAGGCGTTCACTCACCGGCATGGGCCCATGCGTGACGCCGAGGTAAGCGGGTTGCGCATGGACCGGTTCCGGGTAATGGATGCCGGCGTGGATGCCCGCGCGGAGAAGATGCGCGCGCAGTGCATCGCGCGTGGCTTGATCTGCTGCTTCCACCACGAACAAATGATAGGCATGCGCGCAGCCATGGCTCACCACTGGCAGGACAAGCGGCAGGTCCGCGAGCTGGTCGAGGTACCGTTGCGCGAGCTCCCTGCGCCGCAGCGTGTGCGCATCGAGGTGCTTTAGCTTCACGCTGAGGATCGCGGCCTGCAGCGGATCGAGCCTGCTGTTCCAACCACGCAGCTCGCTGTGCTGCGGTGCGCGCCAACCATACTGGCGCAGGAGCCGGACACGGTCGGCAACGTGCTGATCGTTCGTGAGGACCATGCCCGCATCACCGATGGCACCGAGGTTCTTGGTGGGATAGAAACTGAAGGCGGATGCGTGCCCGAATGAGCCGACCTTCCTTCCGTTCCACTCGGCAGCATGCGCTTGCGCGCAGTCCTCGATCAATCGGAGGCCATGCTTCGCGCAGATCGACTGCAGCGCTTCGAGGTCTGCGGGGTGGCCGTAGAGATGAACAGCGATGACGGCCTTGGTGCGTGGCGTGATGAGCGCTTCGACGGCCTTCGGGTCGATGGTGCGCGTGCGCGGGTCCACATCAGCGAGCACGGGAGTTGCACCGGCCATATCAATCGCTGCGACGGTGGCCACTGCGGTGTGCGAAACGGTGATCACCTCATCGCCCGCGCCGAGGCCCAGAGCGCGAAGTGCGAGATGCAGGGCATCGGTGCCATTGTTCACGCCGATGCCGAAGCGGGCACCGTTGAAGGCGGCGAAACCAGCTTCGAAACGCGACACGGCCTCACCAAGGATGTAGGCCGGGCCTTCGAGCACCTCGCGTATCGCTGCATCAATCTCGGTGCGGAGCGCCAGATAGCCAGCACGCGGATCGCTGGTGAGCAAGGGGGTCGAAGGCATTCCGGCGGCCGTGATCGGTGGCGGCGAATCTAGCAGCCGCAGGCGCCCTACTTCGTCTAATGACACGACATGCCCTTTTGAGCTAACCTTGCCTCCCCTTCCCCCTGCACCCGTTATTGCCGATGCTGTCCAGGTTCAAGAGCACTGATCTGCTCCAGCGGCGGCCCTTGGCGTTCATCCTGCTTGCACTGGCGGTGCGCGCCGTTTACCTGATGCTCTCCATGAGCCAGCTGGCGCCCAGCGACCACACGGGATGGTTCTTCGTTGAATCCGGGGACGCTGCGCTCTACCTCGACCCGATCGACCACCTGATCGAGCATGGTGCCTACAAGGACGACTACCGGATGCCCGGTGTGGGCGCGCCCTACTTCCTGTTCCGGCAATTCCTCGGTCCGGAGGCCAGCCGGCAAGCGATGGTGATCATGCAATGGCTGCTCTCCGGGGTCACGACCTACATCCTTGCCCTGCTGGCGTGGCGACTTACCGGACGGCACCTGGCGGGAATGGTGGTCTATTTCGTGTTCCTGGTGAGCGCTTACAGCGCGTGGTTCGATTCGGTGATCTCTTCCGACAGCCTGTCCACCTCGGCCATGATCCTTCATGCCTGGCTGTTGCACCGCGCGGTGGCCGAAAAGCGCCGTGACCTGCTGCTGATTGCGGGCATCATGATCGCCTGGCTCATCTTCCTCCGCCCTATCAGCTTGCTGCTGCTGGCCCCTGCCGCCTATGTCACCTGGCGCTATTGGGATGACCAGCGCCGCTGGCGCATGGCGGTGCTGGTGCTGGTGCCGTTCCTGGTGCTCGATTCCGTATGGACCATCCGGAATTGGCAGGTCAATCACCGCTTCCGCCCGCTCACCAACCAAGGCTACCAGCCCGACTACTTCATGCGGGAGATCCGCGGCCATGCCATGCAATTCATGCAGTGCTATGGCGGCGACTACATCTGGTGGAATCCGCATGCCGATATCCGGTGGTTCGGCATCTGGAAAGGGGGTGCCGCGCTGGACAACGAGGGCCGAGACGCCAAGGAGCCGCCGCCCTACGCATATGTCGAAGGGTATGACCGCGACAGCCTGGCCTCGATCGGTGAACGCGTGCGCATGATCGAGAGCGGTGCGCTCACGCCCGAGGATTCGCTGCGGGCCGTCGAAGAGGTGAACGCGCGCTTCGACCGTTATGCCGCCCTCTTCCGCGAAAAGGCGCCCTTCCAATACCATGTGATGAGCCGCCTGCGCATGTTCCGCAACCTCATGGGGCAGCATGGCACCGAATCGATGATCCTGCAGCCCTTCGCAGAGCTTCCGCTCGGACTGAAGCTGTTCAAGATGCTGCAAGCGGCCCTCTTCATCACCGTGTACGGCCTTTTCTGGCTGGCCCTGCCGGTGCTCGCATGGCAGTGGCGCAAGGACCGGACGCTGCTCCGTGCGCTGATCCCATCAACGGCGCTCTATCTCACGCTCATCTTCCCGCTCGGCCTGCGCATGTGCGAATGGCGCTACCTCGCGCTGCAATTCCCTTTCGTGTTGATGCTATCGACCTGCCTGGTGCTGGAGGCCGTAGTGCGGATGCGCGGGCTGCGCGGTGCCGGCTCGGCGAAGCCTGATCAGAGCCGCAGCACCCAGGTGCCGCCCTCGAGCGGCAAGTGATCGAGCGTGGCGGCCGGATGCGCCGCTTTCCATCGTCGCGCGGTCTCGCGTTCATCATCCCGGTCGCCGTCGTCGAGGATCACGGTGGCCCCTGGAGCCAGATGCGCCTTCAGCAGGGGCAGCGCCGGCCAACGTGCCAAGGGCTGCGTGGTATCCGGCGGACCGTCAACCAGCAACAGATCGATCGGCGCATCGAGCGAGACACCGGAAAGGTCGTACCACTGCCAATCACGGCCATCGATCATCTGCTTCACCAAGGGCGCATGCACCACGGTGGCGAAATCGCTGAGGCCGTGATCGGAGAGCACTTGCCGGCTGCGTTCGGCGTACTTGGCATCGTGCTCCAGCGCGATCACGTGCCCATGCCCTTTGCGCTTGAAGCAATAGGCCATCACCAGGGTTGAGACGCCGCTGCCGGCCTCCACCGCCAATCGCACGTTCCGCGTGAGGCAATGCGTGGCTACTTCGCGCAGCAGGTCAGGTGCTGCAGCCCACGAACGCGTAGCGGGCAAGGGCAGCTCAGGCCGCAGCAGCGCGTTGAGGCCCATGATGGCCTCGATCTGGTGGAAGGCGCTGCGGCCTTCGGCGTATTGCTTGGCGAATACCTGCATGCGGTGGTGCCGGAGGTCGATCAGCAATAGCACGACGATGGCTGTGGCCAACGCCATGGGCGCCACCAGGCCAACACCGCCCCAAGCGGCGTGGGCCAGCACCCCGATTGCTGCCACCGCGATCGGTGCGCCCACAGCCACGATGATCCTATTGCGATTGAAGCGTGGTTCCATGCAAGGTGCTGCAAGTGTAGAGCCTAATGGGAATCGACGCTTGCGTGACCGGCGCCAAGTCCGTTCTTTGCTTCAGACCATCGATCGCGATGAACGCCCTTAAGAGATTCGCCAAGCGCCTGTATGCTGCGCTGCCCTTCAAGCAGCCGCTATTCACCGGGCTGCGTGCAGTGTTGCCTGTGCCGGAGCCGGTGTACCGGCATTTGCACTTCAAGGGCATCATCACGGTGAAGGTCGATGCGAAGGCCTCTTTCCGCATCAGGCACCATGGCCATCTGATCGAGAACGAGCTCTTCTGGCAAGGCCTTTCCGGTTGGGAGAAGACCTCTTTGGAGCTGTGGACACGCTTATGCCGCAAATCGCAGGTGATCCTGGATATCGGTGCCAATACCGGTGTTTACGCGCTCGTGGCGAAAGCCGTGGCGCCCAAGGCCGTGATCGCGGCCCTGGAGCCCGTGCCCCGGGTGTTCGCGAGGCTCGAGGAGAACATCGCTCTCAACGGCGGCGGGATCACCGCTCTGCGCGCAGCCGCCAGCGACCACAAGGGCAGTGCGGTGCTCTACGATCAGGGCTGGGCCGACCATGTGCTCTCCGTCTCACTCGACCCGGAGTGGAACAAGCAGGATCCGAACCTGACCCCGATCGACGTGCCCTGCCTCACGGTGATGGATGTGCTCTCTGAACTGAAGCAGCCAACGGTGGATCTGGTGAAGATCGACGTTGAGACTTACGAACCCACGGTGCTCCGCGGGTTCGTGGACCTGATCCGCCGCGACAAGCCGACGATGCTGATCGAACTGCTCAACGACACGGTGGCCCAGCAAGTAGCCGAGCTGGTCGATGGGCTGGGCTATGCCTATTACAACATCGACGATCAGGCCTGGCCCCCGCTCCGCACCGACCGCTTGAGCCGCAGCGCTCACTACAACTTCCTGATTTGCCGGCCGGAGGTAGCCGCGAGCATCGGGCTTTGACCCGCCGCTCAGGAACCATCGGTTTACATTCGCCCGGACCCGATTCTGCGAAGCAGCTTCTGGGCCTGAGCCCAGCATGCGCCGTTGCATCGTCATCTTCAGCATGGAACCTTGGGGCGACATGTGGTACTCCAAGCACCACTATGCCGCTCGGCTGGCGCGTGAGCACGATGTGTACTTCGTAGGCCTCCCCGACCGCTGGCGCTGGACGGACCTGTTCTCCTTCCGCGCCAAGGTGAGCCGTGTACCCGAAGGCGTGCAGGTGGTGGAATACCGCAACAACCTGCCGCTCCGATTCCTGAGCAGGTGGCTGAGCGATCGCATCGTTGCCTCCAGCGCACGCAAGGTCCAACAGGTCCTGCCCGATGCGCCATGGGTGCTCTGGTCCTTCTATCCGGCCTCGCTGGCCACCCACCTCAACCGGATGCGGCGCGGCAGCAAGCTCATCTACCATGTGGTGGACCCGTACATCGACAGGCCCAACAACCTGGCGGTGGCCCGCGCGGCTGACCTCACGGTGGCCATCAACCCATGGTACCGCCGCTTCTACAGCCGATTGAACGCGCACTGCATCGAGATCCCGCACGGCGTTCAGCCGGAGCACCGCGTGTTCGATGAATCCGTGGTGCAGGCGCACCGCTCGCGCTGGGGCCGTTTCGCCTTACTAGCCAGCGGCATGAGCGGAACGGTGAACTACCCCTTGCTGCTGCAGTTGGCGCGCACCAGGCCCGAGATGCCCTTGCTTGTGGCCGGTAAGCGCTTCCCGCTGCCTAAGCACGCGCAAGCGCTCAGCGATTCGTTGTTCGCGCTCCCCAATGTCCATCACCTCGATGTGCTGCACCCCGATGCGCTGCGCGACCTGGTGCGTGCCGCTGCGGTGTGCCTGCTCACATACGACTTCGAGCCGCGCTTGGCCGAGCCCGTGCAAGCCGGACGGACTCCGCTGAAAGTGCTCACCTATCTGGCACAGCATAGGCCGGTGGTCTCCACCAACAACAGCTATGTGCCGGCGCTGGAAGGGAAAGGCTTCTTCAAGGCCGATGATCCCGCCGAGTTCCTGCGCCTGGTCGATGATGTGCTTGAAGGCAAGCGCGACGTCGATACCGGCGCTGTCGACAAGTACCTGGATTCGGTGGAGTACGCTCGGCTCGCGGATCGGATCCTGGCTGAGCTTGATGGCGGCGCGCCGAAGCCCGAGCACGGAGCATCCTCCAAGCCGCGGATCCCAGCTGGGCACCCGGTCATGATCATCTCCAATGAGGCCTGGGAGGGGCCCATGTACAGCAAGCACCGCACGGCATTGGCGCTGGCCGACCGTCGCGTGGTGCTCTTCCTGGATCCAGCGAAGCGCTGGATGCCGATCAACCTGATTCGCTGGCGGATCTCCGAGCGCAGCACACTGCAAGGCATCGCCGTGCTCTCCTATTTCAATCCGCTGCCTTTCCTGGGCGGGCGCTTGCGCGGCCTGAACGATGCCATCGTGCAATGGCGCCTTCGCCGGTTCCTGCAGCGCACGGGCCGGTATCGCCCGGTGATCTGGACCTTCGACCCGAGCCGCTTGGTGGCGCCGCAACGCCTCGATCCCATCGCCACCGTTTACCACTGCGCCGATGACCACCGCCTTGGCGTGAATGAAGAGAGCACGCTGGCTGCGAACGTGCAGCATGTGCTGTGCATCGCCAAGCACCTCATGCCGCGCTTCACCGCGCTGAACGCCTCGGTGCACCATGTGCCGCATGGCCTTTCGCCGGAGGACATGGCACCGCCCCTCACCCCTGCGGCATACGGGGAAGGCTACGGGCTGTACATCGGCAACGTGAATGACAGGCATGATTTCGAATTGTGGCGGAAGCTGATGGAGGCGCACCCCGATATCCACTGGTTGGTGGTAGGGCCCATTCGCGTAAGCGACCCTCATGCGCTAAGCCTGATTGAGCGCGACCCCTTGCCGAACGTGACCTTCACGGGACAGGTTCCCTATGCTGAATTGCGGAGCCTGATCGCCCACTGCGGATTCGGCTTCCTCTATATGAAGCCCGACCTCGATGCCAATCGCATCTCGAGCCAGAAAGTGGTGCAATTCCTCGCGCAAGGCAAACCCTTCTTCTGCAGCTGGCTCTCGGAGTACGAGGACCATCCGGAGCTGATCACGATGACCGACTCACGCGCTGACGCCTTGGAGCGGTTCCGTGAATGGCGCGCGCATGGAGAGCCGGCCTCGTTCCGCGAGCAGCGTCTTGCACATGCCCGTGAGCTGCTCTATGATCAACTCCTGGACCGGCTGCCCTTCACCCTATGACATGCCCAGCGCCGCAACCTGAACGCGCACGATGAGCCTGAAGCGGAGCATCTTCTTCACCTCGCTCACGCAAGTGCCCACCTTGCTGTTGTACTTCGCGGCAAGCATGCTCATGACGCGGCTGCTCGGCGACCAGGGACGCGGCGAGTACGCGCTGGTCACCAACCAGGCGGCCTTGTTCGCCCTGCTGCTCTCGCTCAACATCGGTTACGGCATCAGCTACTTCGCGGCGAAGAGCGGCAATGCGCGCGACGTGGTGGGCACGGCCATGGCCCTGCTCCTGGCGAACCTGGTGCTCGCACCGGTGCTGCTTGCAGCGGTGCGCGCGGTGCCTGCCGCGAGCGACGTGCTGATGCCGATGCGCGCCGATCATTGGCTCTATTGGGGCTTCGTGTACCTGAGCATCATGCTTTCCCTGCTCAACACGGCCTGCCTGTCGATGCTGCTGAGCCAGAAGCGCTTCCGTGAGCTGAACATCTCGAGCATCATCGGGGCCACCGCGAGCGCCCTTGGCTTTGCCGTGCTGTTCATCGTGCGCGACCGGATCCACCCCGACCATATGCTGGCGGCCGTGCTGATCGTCACCATCGTCGGCCAGGCAGTGATCACCGGGCTATCGTGCGTGCTATACGCCGTGCACATCGGCCTGAAACCGGTGCCGGTCTGGAGCTGGAACGTGATCCGCCCCATCCTCGCCTTCAGCATGGTGGGCTACTTGAGCACCTTGGTGAACATGGTCAACTACCGATTCGACACCTGGGTGGTGAACCACTACCACGGCACAGCGAGCCTTGGGCTTTATGCGGTGGGCGTGGGCCTGGCTCAGCTGCTCTTCCATGTGCCGGAGCCCTTCTCACGCGTGGTGCAGCCTTACCTCTTCGGCGCGCACGATCCGGGCATCCTGGCGCGGTTCAAGGCAGTGGCGCGCATCAACTTCACCACCGTGTTGGCCTTGGCGCTTTTCCTGGCAGTGCTTGCCCCTTGGGTGGTGACGCTGCTGTTCGGCGAGGTGTTCGCGGGATCGGTACTGCCCTTGCGGCTGCTGCTTCCAGGCATCGTTCTCAACTGCGCGTTCAAGCTGCTCGCGCAGCTGGTGGTGCAGGGCGGCATGCAGCGCATCAACCTCATCGCAGCGGTAATCGGCGCGTGCTGCACCATCGGCCTCGATTTCGCGCTGATCCCGCGGATGGGAATCGCCGGGGCCGCCATCGCCAGCACCATGGCCTATGCCGCCGTGCTGGCCGTGGTGCTGCATGCCATCCGCTGGCGCTTGGGCATCCCCATCGGCGACCTCTTCATCGTCCGAGCCTCCGATATTCGCGCGCTGATCGGTGGAAAACTGCATGCGGCGCAAAATTCCAGCAGCATTCGACCTTGAGCACCTCGCCCAACTTGAATCCGGCATGGCATCCCGACCGGCACAGCCTTCGTCTTTGCCTTGAAACCGCAGGAGCCTCGCACTATCGCCTACGCTGATCGGATTGCCTTGATGATTGACCGCATCGAACCGAAGCCGCGCATGGCCCTGCGCACCATCGATGCGGTGCGGGGGCTTGCTGCGTTGGTCGTGGTGCTGTTCCACTACGGCGGGGTCGTGCTCCCCACGCTTGCGCCGCATCCGCTGGAGGGCCTGCTGGCATTCGGCGAATACGGTGTGGAGGTGTTCTTCGTGCTCTCCGGCTTCGTGATCCCCTACAGCATGGTGCGAGGCGGCTACGGTTGGAGCGCATTGGGCCCGTTCATGTGGAAGCGGTACCTCCGCATCGCCCCGTTGGCCTATTTCTCGGCCTTGCTCATGGTCGGCTATCACCTGCTGTCCCAGATCCTGCTTGGCCGCCCTGTTCAATCGCACGATTGGCCCGGCATCGATGCCGCCTCGGTGATCGGCAACCTGCTCTTCCATCCGCAGCTCTTGGGCAGCAGCTGGTTCAACTTCGTGTTCTGGACCCTCGCCGTCGAGCTGCAGTTCTACTTCGCCATCGCCTTGATGCTGCCGATGCTGTTGCAGGCCCGGCTTGCCGCGGTGAATGCGGCGATCATGGTCGCCCTGCTAGGCTTGAGCCTGATCGTGAACGAGGGCTTCATCCTGCACTGCGGGTATTTCATCCTTGGGGTTGCGGCCTTCCTTCATCGCCATGGCAGCATCGGCGTCCGCGCCTTTCTTGCAGTCTCCATCACATCCATGGCGGCCTTGCTTCTCCGGGAGCAATGGGCCCCGGTTGGTCTTTCCATGGCCACCACGGGACTGTTGCTCTGGAGGCCGGGCTTGGGATCACGCTTCACCGATTGGCTCGGCGCCATCAGCTATTGCCTTTACCTGATGCATGTGCCCGTTGGCTATTTCTGCGAGAGCGCCCTGAAGCGGATAACGGGCCTGCATGAGCTGGCATGGGGCAAGATCCTGCTGCTCTTCGTGTACACGGGCATCGCAGTCCTCGCCGCCCACCTCCTCTATCACGTGGCCGAGCGCCCTTGGCTGGAGCGATTGAAGCGGATCAGGATCAGCGGCGGGCCGAGCCGGACATCGGGAATGGGGACGCCTGGATCCAACGGTTCACGCCGATGAGCGCACCCTTGCACGTCCTGCACACCTTCGCCAACAACGCCACGGTGCCTTACCTGAGCTGGTTCGCCGAGCGCGCGGCGCGCGAGGGCAACGTGCGCTACTCCTTCGTGAACATGCATCCCTCGAGGCCCGCGATGATCGATGAGATGCGGCAGCTCGGCTTCGCATGCGAATGGATCCCGTACGATGACCGCCATCGCAAGAGCGGCCTGCTGCGGGCTTTGCCAGCGCTGTACCGGCACATCCGCAAGCACCGGCCGCGATCGTGCATTGCAACTTGTTCGACGATAGCGTGCCCGGCTTGATCGCTGCATTCGCGGCTGGCGTACCCATCCGCGTGATCACGCGGCAGGACACCGGTTTCCACTGGATGCACGCCCCGCGCTGGCTCTGGGTCGATCGCTGGAATGCGCGGATGGCCACGGACATCATCACTGTTTCGAATGAGGCTCGCCAGCACTTGATCGACAATGAACGCTTGCCGGCCGCCAAGATCACCATGGTCCACAACGGCATTCCGCCCGGCCCGCACACAGCGCTGGACCCGGCGGCCATGGCCGCATTGCGGGCGCGCTTCGGCATACAGGAGCATTCACCCGTGATCGGCACCGTTGCGCGCTTCATCCCATGGAAAGGCTATCGACACATCGTCGACGCTGCGCGGATCATCATCCAACGCCACCCGCGCGCGCGCTTCCTGTTATGCGGCCAAGGCGATCAGCAACCGGAGGTTCGCCGCTGGATCGAGGAAGCGGGCCTCCAGGATCACGTGGTGCTCACCGGCCGCATCGAGCGCAGCCTGATGCCATCGTTCTATGGAATGCTCGATGCGTACATGCATGCGGCCGTGCTCGAGCCCTTCGGCCTGGTTTACGCCGAAGCCATGATGAATGGCGTGCCGGTGGTGAGCACCGATACCGGTGCGGCGCACGATGCCATCACCGACGGGGTGAACGGCATGCTCGCCGCGGAACGCAGCGGTGAAGCGCTCGCCGGAGCGATGGAGCGCCTGCTCGCTGCTGACCGCCGCGCCATCGGAGAAGCCGGCCGCTCCACCGCGCTGCGCATGTACGCTTTCGATACCATGTGGGAGGGAACGATGGCCGTGTACCGCAACGCACTCGGACGACGATGAGCCAGCAGCCTTTGGTGAGCGTGGTGATGCCGGCGTACAACGCCGAACGGTACATCGCGGAAGCCATCCGCTCCGTGCTCGCGCAATCGTGGGCCAACGTGGAGGTGGTGGTCGTGAACGACGGGTCGAAGGATGCCACCGCCAACGTCGCGCACAGCATCAACGATCCGCGCGTGCATGTGATAGATAAGCCGAACGGCGGCGTGAGCAGCGCGCGCAACCAGGGCATCGACGCAGCACGCGGCTACGCCATCGCCTTCTTGGATGCGGACGACGCGATGGAGCCGCGTGCGATCGAATTGAAGATGGAGGCCCTCGCGCGCACCGGAGCGGATTGGGCGTTCAGCGACATGTGGACCTGCGATGCCGCACTCCGGCCGGTCGGGGAGCCCGAAAGGGGATCGGACACCGACCATGCGCGGATCGTGCTCCTCGGTGAAGGCCACGCCGTGCCCGGTGCAGGCAGCAACCTGCTCGCGCGTGCGCATTGCTTCGCCGACGGATTGCGCTTCGACATCGCCCTTTCGAACGAAGCGGACAAGGACATGGTGCTAGGCCTGGCCTCCCGATTCAAGGGCGTGCGGGTACCGGAGCCCTTGTTCCGCTACCGCGTGCTCGGCGGCAGCATGAGCCACAACATCGCCCTGTTCGAGCGCGACCATCTGCTGATGCTCCGCAAAGCGAAGGAGCGCGGACTGCTCGATGATGAAGGCTTCGCGCGCGATGTCATGGCGCGCTGCTTCTGGGCCATTGGCGGGAGCTGGTGGCGCAATGCGCGCCGGCCGCTCAAAGCGCTGCCGTGGATCGCGCGCGCTGCGGTGACCCGCCCGGGCCTGGTGATCAACAAGCTGTTCGGTCGCTGAGCGCGGTCAGCCCTTGGCCTCTTGGAGCAAGTGCTGCTCCCACGCCCATGCCATGGCCATCATCTCGTTCAGGCTGTGCTCGGCCTTCCATCCCAAGGCCTGCTCCGTACGGCGCGTATCCGTGTAGATCGCGGCGACATCGCCGGCGCGCCGTGGGCCTATGCGGTAGTTGAGGCGCTGCTGCGTCACTGACTCGAACGCCGTGATCGCTTCCAGCACGCTCACGCCCTGCCCGGTGCCTAGGTTGAAGATGGCATGGTTCGGTGCCATGGGCGCGCGCATGGAATGCTCCAGCGCCTTCACGTGGGCGGTGGCGATGTCGGATACATGAACGTAGTCCCGGATGCACGAACCGTCGCGCGTATCGTAATCACCGCCATGCACCACCACTTCGGGCATGCGGCCCACGGCCACGCGCATGATCACGGGCACCAGGTTCGTGGGCGGATTGATCGGGTCCTCTCCGAGCAGGCCCGAGCGGTGCGCCCCGACCGGGTTGAAGTAGCGCAGGGAGATCGCGTTCAGTTCCGGCATCACATCGGCATGGGCCTGCACGATGCGCTCGCCCACCTGCTTGGTGTGCGCGTAAGGCGATTCAGGCTGGCCCAAAGGCGAATCCTCACGGACAGGGAGCTCCGCCAGATTGCCATATACCGAGCACGAGGATGAGAAGATGAAATGTGGCACGCGATAGGCGCCAGCAGCCTCGAGCACGTTGAGCAATGAGACGATGTTGTTCCGGTAGTAGAGCCCCGGCTCACGCACGGATTCCGGCACCGACTTGAACGCCGCGAAATGGATGATCCCCTTCACTTGCCCTGCTTCAGCAACGGCGCGCAAGGTGGCCTCGCGATCGCATAGATCGACCTGGATGGAGCGCACGCGGCGCCCTGAGATCGCTTCGATGCGGCTATACGTGCGCGGGCTGGAATTCGCGTGATTGTCCAAGGAGAGCACCTTGAACGGTGTGCGCTCCATGAGCTCGATGATGGTGTGCGAGCCGATGTAGCCCGCGCCTCCTGTAACGATGATGGTGCTATCCTCCATAAATGCGCTGGTAAATGATGCGAGCGATGCCAAAACTACGGTAGCGCTCCGCCATCGGCCGGATCCGATCGTAGAGCGCCCGGCGCGATCCCGAGGACAGCAGCGCATCGATCTTGATCACTGCACGCCGGTAGGCTTCCGCGTTCAATCCATTGAGCACCGCACCGATGCCATGGCGCTCGATGATCGCGGAATCGTCGGAGATGCCGGGCGTGATGATCACCGGAAGGCCGAGCGCCCAGTACTCACCATCCTTGATCGGCGTGCAGAGCGCCTTGGTGGGCACGGGCTTCACGGGCGTGAGCGCGAAATCGGCGAGGCCCATCCAATCAGCCACTTCCGCATGCGGCACGGCGTGGATGATGAAGATGCCCGGATCAAGGCCGGCGTTGCGCATCATCGGCTCCAGTTCCTCGCGCCGATGGGGCGTGAGCAACAGCACACGCAGCCGGTCGCCCCAGTGATCGCGCGCCGCGCGCAACAGATCGAAGACCTCCTGCTCCAGGTAGATGCCGCCGAACTTCCCGGCGTACACGGCCACCACCTTGTCCTCAAGACCCCATTGGCGCAGCAGGTCAGGGCGCTTCACGCTGCGCCAATCGAATCGGTCGAGGTCCACGCAAGCCGGCTTCACATCCATGCGTCGATCAAGCATCACCCCGTATTTCCGGAGCGCATAGTCCTGCATGCCTTCGGCGCAGGCGATCAATCGGCTTGCACGTCGGCTCTGCAAGCGCTCCAGGGCGAACAACAGTCGATGGGCGATGCCGCCTGGCGGCCAGGTGCCGTTCTCCACCATGGCCTCCGCATGCGGCTCGAAGCTGTCAATGACCAGCGGCCTGCCCGCGAGCACCGACAATACCCAACCCAACGCTCCGGCCGGGGTGCACCACGCATGCAAGTATGTGATCCGCTCGCGCCGGATCACGCGCAGCAGCCGCAGCAGCACACGCGCAGCCATCAGCACGCCACCGGCACCGAAGCGGGCGTACCGAAAGGGGTGATGCACGACCGATGGATCCGTTGCGCGCGGACGCAGGACGCCAGCGCCTTTCTCCAGCGTGACCAAATGCACCGTGCTTCCCGCGGGAGCCGCCTCGAGCATCAGCCGCACATACGGCATCGTGTAGGCCTGCACCAACGCCTCATCGTAGCCCCAATAGGTGAGCACCAGTATGCGCTGGGCAGGCCTCATTTCCGACTCTTTGGCGGCGGTGCATTCGCCCCTGTGCCCATGCGGAAGGCCGAGAGCACGAAACCCATGTTACGCCTGCGGGTGACCCGGCGGATCTCAGCCAGGTGGAGCACGATGAAGATGCTGCTCATATAGAAAGGCACCAGCGGGATCTTGAATCGCACCAAAGCCCCGAAATTCGGCGTGGTGACGCCCACTACGAAGGCGAATAGCAGCGCGAAGGTGAGCGCCATGAGCACGAGAGGAATGCCTGTGAATACACGGATGGTGAAGAGCGGTCCGGCTCGCACCAGGCACCAGAGCGTCAGGAGCAGTACCATGGCGTTCTCAAGTCCCGCGAGCAGCATCACCACGCTCCGCGATTCCCACAGGTACGGCCTGAATAGCGCGGCGTTGGTGGCAACGGGGAATTTGCTGACCAGGCCCTGCCATGTTCCATCGAAGCGGCCCAGCTCGAAGCGGTTCGTCCCGTACTGCTTCTCATCGGAGAGGTCACGGTGGGTGGCCTCGATCGTTTCCAAAGCGGATCCCAGCGCGAACTTGTCGAGCGCACCGCTCAGCCGATTCAGGATGAAGAAAGACCCGCCGAGCGCCACGGTCGCCGCCATCGGCAGCACCACGAACTTCACCAGCATGCTGCGGATGCGCACCACACGGAAGTAGGAGATCCAGGCCAAGGTGCACGGCAGCAGCACCATGAAGATGTAGGGCTTGATCAGCACCATGATGAACGCGCTCAATACGAGCATGGCCGATCGTGAGATGTAATTGCGCCGCTTGAAGAAGATCTCGTCCACTGCATGCGCCCAGAGGCATACGACACTGAACGTGTAGGTATCCTTGAGGATGGATGAGCCCCAGAACACCGCCGATGGCATGAAGAGGAAGCCGATGGCCAGCTTTCCAGCAATGCCGGGGAAATAGCTGACGAAGGTGCGGTAGCCAGCCCACACACCAAGGTAGGACAGCACGGCCGTGAGGACAGTAGTGACGAGGTAGCTCTTGAAGGAGAAGATCACGATGATGCTGGTGAGGCGCAGAACGGCGAACGTTCGATCCTCGAAGAACACATACTGGAATGGCTTTGCCGTGTTCACGGTGTACGCCGACCAAGCGCGCATTGAATTGTCGCCGAGCATCTGGGTGAAGTACTCCAAGGTGTCGCTGAACGCGAGGTTGCGCATGGCCAGCGCCGAGTAATAGTATGCCGTGGTATCACCGCCCGGGTAGTAATAGAAGTAGATCAGGCTGAAGGCCATGCCGCCGAGCACCTTGGCCAGGAAGCCCGACAGGTAGTACTTGAACTCCGGCGCGCTCTTGATGAGCCTGTTGCGGCGCCTTGCAAGGACCACGTACAAGCCGCCTACCAGCAGGAAGGAGAGCAGCCACTCCCACGGCTCGATCGATACGTCGCCGTGGTAGAAGACATAGACGAGCGGGGTCATGGCGTTTCGCGGAGCAGCCGCGAAGGTCGGTTCTGCGGTCCAGTGGTCATGCGCATCAGACGCGCCTCAGCCAGACGGTGAGTTGCATGCCCGTTCCCGTAAGGCGCATGGTGAGTCGCAGCATCGGATCGATCAACGCCGGCATGTAGGTAGGGCACACTTCATAGGCATGGTGCGCAACGGCGTACCCGTTGCGCGCGCCATCGCGCTCGAAGCTCTTCAGCCCGAACTCAAAGAGATGGAAGGGGCGGTGCATCGGGCTGATGTTCCCCACATAGTCAAGGCCTTGGACGCGATAGGCCGCATTGATCAAACGGCCCACCAGCCAGCGCGACGAAGGCACCTCGATGTGAATGACCCCTCCCGGTGCGAGCCATCGCGATGCTTTGGCGATGGCGGCACTCGGATCATAGAGATGCTCGAGCACGGCTCCGAAGGTGATGAAGTGGAAGCGGCCCTCATCGTATTCGAGGTCCTCCAGGCTTCCGAGGCGCAAGCGGTCCGCCGGGATGCCCATGCGCGCGATGGCCCGCTCATGAAACGGTCCGGAGGGTTCGAAACCGTGCGCCTCGAACCCGGACTTCTCCATCGCGATCATGGCCTTGCCCAAGCCAGCGCCGATATCGAGCGCCCGCATGCCCGATGCGAAGCCGAGGAGCCGCTTCGCCTCTGTAATCTCTGCTTGGAAATACGATTCGGAAACTGAGAAGTACTCCCCGCGCCAATAATCCTCCGGCGGGACACCGTAATGGTCCTGCAGATCGAAGGGCACCGGTTGCGGGTTGGCGAAGATGAGCGAGCAATCCCTGCACTGCATCACCGTGGTGCAGATGCCCACGCGCTTGCGCGGGAAAGCGCCTTGCGGCCGATCGAGCCGCTTGCCCATCACCCGGTGCCGCTGCACCGGCGAACCGCACATGTTGCAACGGTCCACGGCCAAGAAACGGTAACGCGATACGGGGTTCTCCATCGTTGATCGTGCCGCGAGCGGAGCCACGGCATCCGCAAGCATAACGCTTACCTGCCAAAGACGCCTCATTGCACCTTTGGAGGCCCTTGTCCGCATGGCGAAGCACCGTGCGACGCAGGCCGGGGAATGCCGCAGCCTTACTTTCAGCCGCCTTCACAAGCATGAACCAACCGGGCCAAAGCGTTTCATTCAAGGTGTGCATCGTGCTGCCGTGCCGCGATGAGCAGGGCGTCGTAATCAGCTCGGCACGCGTGCTCCTCTCGGAATTGGATTCGCTCCAAGCCGCAGGCCTGGCGCACCCGGAAAGCTATCTGTGCTGCGTGGACGATGGCAGTCGCGATGGCACCTGGATGGAGATCGCACAGCTCGCGGCCGAAACCGGTCGGGTTCGCGGCATCAAGCTCAGCGCGCGCTTCGGGCATCCGAATGCACTGATCGCGGGGCTCTTCACCAACAGGAGCCAAGCGGATATCCTCATCACCATCGATGCCGACCTGCAGGATGACCATGCCGTGCTGCGCGCCATGCTCGAGCATCACCGCATGGGAAAGCGCGTGGTGTACGGCGTGCGCGTTGACCGTAAGGTCGATGGCGGGCTCAAGCGCCTTCTCGCGAGCATCTTCTACCGGGTCATGCATGCCATTGATCATCGCGCCGTTCGGGACCATGCCGATTTCCGCAGCGCCGATTCTGGCGTAATCGCTGACCTGGAGCGCTTCGGTGAGGTCAACCTTTACTTGCGCGGGCTATTCCCGCTCATCGGATATCCATCGGCCGAGGTGCATTTCACCCGGCAGGCTCGCCATGCAGGCCAGTCGAAGTACTCCTACCTGAAATTGGCGGGCCTTGCCTGGCAGGGCATCACCTCCTTCTCCACCGCGCCGTTGCGCATGGTCTTCGTGGGCGGATTGCTGATGAGCCTCCTGGCCATCGCTCTCGGAGCGTGGGTGGTGGCCGCACGCCTCACCGGGAACCCGATTGAGGGCTGGGCCAGCATCGCCCTGCTCCTGCTAACCTTCTCCTCCATCAACCTCATCAGCCTGGGCATCATCGGCGAGTACGTGGGAAAGATCTATCAGGAGGTGAAGCAGCGCCCTCGCTACATCATCGAGGCCACAGTGTGAACGGATGACTGGCCGAACGACCGCCTTCACGCCGGAGCAGTTCGCGTCCATTTACCCAGCCGGCGTCGAGCACCATTACTGGAACCTCTGCCGCAACCGGGTGATCGACCGCATGCTGCGGGGCATCGGCGCCATCGGCCCCATGATCGAGGTGGGCTGCGGCAAGGGGCTGGTGGTGCAAGCCTTGCGGGCCAAGGGCCACGATCTCGTGGGCGTTGATATCGCCCAGGTTGAAGCGGTTCCATCTGCATCGGCGTGGGTGCGCACCGGCACCGATGCGCTCGCGCTCCCCGAGGCCGAAGCGAAGCGCTACCGCACTTTGCTCCTGCTCGATGTGATTGAGCATATCGACGAGCCCGAGGGATTCATTGCCCAGCTCCGGAGTGCTTTCCCAAGCGTGGAATGGATCGTGGCCACGGTGCCGGCTCGCCAAGAGCTGTTCAGCGAGCACGACACGTTCAATCGTCACTTCCGCCGTTACGATCTGCGAACACTTCGCATGCACATGGATCCGACCGCCGCCCCCGGATGGAAGGCCTCTTACTTCTTCCACGCGCTTTATCCGATCGCCTGGTTGCAAGCCCGATGGTCGAAGAAGCGCAGGAAATTCTCAGCGCCCGGAGGCTTCGCGAGCACCATTCACGCCGCCCTTGGTTACACCTTGTATCTCGAGCACCTCGTATTGCCGGGCCGCTTGCGAGGCACTTCGATCATAGGCGCTGCACGAATCCGCTGAGCGCCGACCAAAGAGAGCCTGTTCGGGATCCCTTCAAACAGGCTCTTAATGGTGGTAGGGCCGCCGGTTCAGGATCATCAGTGCGCGATACAGTTGCTCGGCAAAGAGCACGCGCACCAATTGATGCGGGAAGGTCATCGGCGAGAGCGCGAGGACGAGGTCGGCGCGTGCGCGCACAGCATCGGAGTGGCCGTAGGCGCCTCCCACGGCGAAAGCGATCTGCCGGGTGCCCGAATCGCGCCAGGCACCGAGCCTGGCGGCGAATGCCGGGCTGGTGAGCAACTCGCCCCGCTCATCGAGGGCTACCAGGCGCTCACCGGGCTTCAGCGCGCCCAGCACGCGCTGCCCCTCTTCGGCGCGCTGCCGCTCGGGATCAGCACCCCGCTCCTCCGGCACGATGATCGCCTCAACCTCGGCCATCCGCGCCATGCGGCCCAGGTATTCAGCCAGTCCGTCGGCAACAAAGCCCCGATCGGTGCGCCCCACGAACAACAGCCTGATCCTCATGACCTCGTAGTGTTGGTAAATCGTTGTTCACGAGCACTTGACACTGGCCCGGTTGTTGCAAAATTGTGAGCCAATTCCCGCACGCATGAAACGTCTGTTGCTCCTCGCGCTCTTCTGCATCCCCATGATCGGTGCTGTGGCGCAAGATGCCGAGAAGGACCGCGTGGTGGACGCCATCAAGATGGGCGATGCCAAAGAGCTGTCCGCCCTCTTCATCGCGAGCATCGACCTCACCGTGAAGGATGCCAGCGATGTTTACAGCAAGGCCCAGGCGGAGCAGATCCTTCGGAAGTTCTTCAATGAGAACCCGCCGGTGGACCTGGTGATCGAGCACAGCGGCGTGAGCAAGAGCGGCGACAAGTACTTCATCGGCATCCTGCGCACGCGCACGGGCTATTTCCGCACCACCTTCTTCCTGAAGAAGGGCGAATCGGGCTTCCTGGTGAAGCAACTGCGGATCGAGAACAGCAAGAACGACTTCTGACCGTGCTTCCGCCGGGCACTGAAGAGCTGATCGCGCGAGCACTCGCAGAGGACATCGGTACTGGCGATCACACCACGCTGGCCACCATCCCGCAAGAATCAAAGGGCTCCGCGCGGCTCCTGGTGAAGCAGCCGGGCATCCTCGCCGGCGTTGAATTGGCATCGTCCATCGCGCAGCACTTCGACTCCCGCCTGCAGATCCGCCCGTATCTGATGGATGGCGCGAATGTTTCCATTGGCGATGTGGCCTTCCATCTGATCGGGCCGCAGCGATCGATCCTCACGGTGGAGCGCGTGCTGCTCAACTTCATGCAGCGCCTCAGCGGCATCGCCACGCTCACGCGACGGTACGTTGATGCCGTGACCGGCACGGGCTGCACCATCCTCGACACGCGCAAGACCACGCCCACCCTGCGCGCATTGGAGAAATGGGCCGTGCAGCTCGGCGGAGGCGCCAACCATCGGCATGGCCTCTACGACATGATCATGATCAAGGACAACCACCACGACATGCTGGGCGGGATCCCGCAAGCAATCGCGGCGGCGCGCGCATACCTGGACCGCAAGCAGCTCGATTTGAAGATCGAGGTGGAGGTGCGCGGCTTGGATGAACTGGAACTGGTGCTGCGCCACGGCGGCGTGGATCGCGTGATGCTCGACAACTTCACCCCGAGCGTGCTCCGAAAGGCGGTTGAGCTCATCAGCGGCCGATTCGAGACCGAAGCATCAGGCGGGATCACCTTGGATACCGTCCGGTCCTTCGCGGAAACGGGCGTCGATTTCATCAGCGTCGGAGCGCTCACGCACAGCGCGCCCAGCCTCGACCTGAGCCTGAAGGCAGCCTGAGCCATGATCGAGCGGCTGCAGCGAAGGATCCTCTATTCCCGGCCCTTCCGGCGGCTGATCGCGTGGGCCACGCGGATCATCCTGCCCGGTTTCGAGGGATTCAATGTGTACCAGATCGCCCGCTTCTTCATCAGCGCACTTGCCAAGGGGCACATCGTCACGCGCGCATCGGCCATCGCGTTCAAGCTCTTCCTGGCGTTCTTCCCGGCGGTGATCGTGCTGCTCACGCTCATTCCGTACGTGCCCATCGCCGATTTCCAGGCGAGGCTGCTCGCCACCTTCCAGGACATGATGCCCTTGGAGGTGTTCAAGTTCATCAACAGCACCCTCGAGGACCTGGTGGTGAAGAAGCACGGCACCTTGCTGTCGGTGAGCTTCCTGGTCGGCCTGTACCTGGCCAGCAACAGCGTCGATGCCATACTCGCAGGCTTCAGCGGCAGCTCGAACATCACCACTTGGCACTCTCCGCTCAAGCAACGGTTGCTGAGCCTCGGATTGCTGGTGGCGCTTACTGCATTGGCCGTCATCGCCATCCCCTTGCTCACCGTGAGCGGTGCGGCCATCCATTGGTTCACGGACCTGAACCTCTTGCCCGGAGGCGCGGTGACCCTGTTGCTTTTCGGCGGCAAGTGGATCGTCACCATCCTCGTGGTCATCGCAGCGGTATCGCTCCTCTACAACGCGGGCGACCCCACCGCGCGGCGCTTCCGGCTGTTCACGCCCGGGGCTTTGCTCGCGGTGCTGCTGATCCTGATCGTATCGCAGGCGCTGGCTTACATGTTCAGCCACATCACCGACTACAACGCCCTCTACGGCTCCATCGGCGCCATCCTGGCGGTGCAGTTCTGGATCTACTTCAACATGATCGCGATCCTGGTGGGCTATGAGCTGAACACCAGCATCGCTCGTGCACGGATCCTGCGCCGCACCCGGCTCGAAGTGCGCGAGGCGCCCGCATCCTGAATGAACGGATACCTTGGCCGGGCCCTGCGAACCCGACCATGCGCATCCTTCAGCCCCTCGCTTGCGTGCTTCTGCTGATCGCCTTCCGCGGCCCTGCGGAGGCGCAGCGCTTCGATGCCACGCGCCCGCCCAACACCTTCCGCAACGCGGACAACCCGCATTACTGGAAGAACCGGCCGCCCTGCGAGGGCTATTGGCAGCAGGATGTCCATTACATCATCGACGCACGGCTCGATGACAGCACCGATGTGCTCACCGCCGAAGCAACGCTGCACTACTGGAACAATTCGCCCGATACGCTGCGGCATGTCTTCTTCCACCTCTATCAGGAAGCCTACGTACCCGGTTCCTACAACCTGGATCAGGAGCGTGAGAGCTGGCGTTCGCGCAGCAATGGCGCTTATGCCGGAACGCGCGTGCTCAAGCTCAAGCAAGAGGATGCGGACCTGCGCACCGAGCAGGACAACACCGTCCTGAAAGCGTGGCTGGCCGAACCGCTCCCGCCCGGTGAGCGCGCCACCTTCCGCATCGCGTTCAGCACGCATTGGAGCTTCACCGCTTACCGCCGCATGAAGCTCTTCAGCGCATGGGGCTGGAAGCACTATGACGGCGTGCATTGGTACCCGCGCATCGCCGTTTACGACCGCACGCACGGCTGGGACACGCAACAGCATCTGGGCAACGAGTTCTATGGCGACTTCGGCACCTTCGATGTCACCCTCGATCTGCCGCACCACTACATCCTCGACGCCACCGGTGTACTGCAGAACCCGAGCGAATGCCTCCCTGCGGAACTGAGGGCCAAGCTGGACATCCGCAACTTCAAGGACAAGCCGTGGGACGAGGCCCCGAGCACCGTGATCGAGCCGAAGAAGGGCCAGCGCCGGCGTTGGCGATTCCACAGCGAGAACACGCACGACTTCGCCTTCACGGCCGACCCCACCTACCGCATCGGCGAAGCCGAATGGAATGGCGTGAAGTGCATCGCGCTGGCGCAGGAGCCGCACGCCAGCCAATGGCAGAATGCCGCCGATTATTGCGCGAAGACGATCAAGGCGCTGAGCGAATCCATCGGCATGTACGCCTATCCGAAGATGATCGTGGCCGATGCGCGCGACGGCATGGAGTACCCGATGCTCACCCTCGACAGCGGCAACGACCCCAACTACCGCGGCCTCTTCGTGCATGAGATCGGGCATAACTGGTTCTATGGCATGGTGGGCAACAACGAGACCTACCGTGCTCTGCTCGACGAGGGCTTCACCCAATTCCTCACAGCATGGGGTTTGGAGCTGATCGATGGCGACACCATGGTGAGCGAGCCACCGGCCACGGCATACGAGCAGCGCTACACGCAACCCGAGCTCGCGCGCGAGGGCGAGGTGTACTACGGTTATCAGCGCGATGCCGTGCGCCTGCGCGTGCCGCCGACCAACACCCACAGCGATGAGTTCGGCTACTGGACCGATCGCGGCTACGGCGGTTTCGGCCACGTGTACAGCAAGACCGCCGTGATGCTCTACAACCTGCAGTACGTGCTCGGCGATTCGCTCTTCCAAAGCGCCATGCAGCACTACTTCGACCGCTGGCGCATGTGCCATCCCACGGTGCAGGATATGCGCCAGAGCTTCATCGACCATACCAAGGCGGACCTGAACTGGTTCTTCGACCAGTGGATCGAAACCGATAAGACCGTTGATTATGCCGTGAAGCGCGTCACGCGGCGCCATCGTGACAAGGGCCAGACGATCACGCTCCGGCGCAAGGGCGACATGCAGATGCCCATCGACCTGCACATCACCGCGAAGGATGGGAAGACGTACGGCTATCACATCCCCAACACCTGGTTCGTGAAGCGCACCGAGGCCGCGGTGCTGCCGCGCTGGATCGGCTTCGGCGATCTGCGCCGCGACCACAAAGTGCTGGTGGACATCCCAACGGGCATCGCTGAAGTGGTGATCGACAGCACCAACCGATTGGCTGACCGCTACAAGCTGAACGACCGGATGTCGTTCCCGCTGGAAGTCGGCTTCGACCATCACATCCGCAACCTGCCCGATCGCCGGATCTACGAAGCCGCCGCGCGCCCCGACCTCTGGTGGAACGGCTATGATGGTGTGAAGGCAGGATTCCATCTGAACGGCAACTACATGCGCCACAAGCATCGGCTGCACTTGAGCGCGTGGATCAACACCGGCCTGGCGCAGCATCTGCCCGGCCAAGGACAATCGCCCTTCGGCGACACCTTGAGCACCAGTACCGCGAACCGCTTCGATCGCCTGAGCCTGAATTTCCGCTATTCCAACGGCACAGAGAAATTGCTGCTCGGGTCGAGCGTGTTCGTGCATGCCCGCGCACTCGATGGCCTCAACCGCTTCGGCGGTGGCTTCCGCTGGGACCTGCCCAATGGGCGCACCGAAGCCCAAGCCGAAGCGCTCTACTTCTGGCGCCGCGACAGCACCGACCTGATCTATCTGCTGCACCCCCAGCAATGGGAACTGAACGCGCTGAATGCCTCGGTGAACCTGAGCCTGCGCCACCGCTACGACAGGCGGGGCACGCAAGGCAACGTGCTGCTGGAGGCCCGCAACAGCGCTCCCGGCTCAGCCATGGGCTATGGCTGGTTGCGGCTCACGGCAATCAACACCAACCGCAAGGGCCGGCTCGAGTTGCGCACGCGCTTCATCGCGCAGTACGGCAGCGGAAGCACCCCGCGTGAGAGCGCGCTCTACCTCGCCGGTGCTTCACCGGAGGAGATGATGGAGAACAAGTACGTGCGCAGCGCGGGCCTGGTGCCTTACGAATGGACCGGCTACGGCAGCGGCATCACCAGCTTCCAGCATGGCGGCGGCCTCGGCCTGCGCGGCTACGCGGGGTACCTCGCCCCCGAGACCGACGCCGATGGCAAGCAAGTGCTCACCTACTTGGGCAACACGGGCGCTGCTGTGAGCGGCGAACTCGACCTCGACGGCCTCGTGCGATTCAACCCCGGGAAAATCGGTCGCACGCTGCACTTCGACGCATACCTCTTCGGCGATGTGGGTGTGATGGGCTACCGCCGCGCCGATGGATCGGGCAGCGTGCAGGAGCTCGCCCAGCCACGCGCCGATGCCGGCCTAGGATTCGCCCTTACTATCAAGCGCTGGGGGCCGCTCGCCGACCTGAAGCCCTTGACCATCCGCTTCGATATGCCGCTCTTCCTCTCCGCGCTGCCTGCTGCCGAGACGGAACACCTCGCCTTCCGCTACATCTTCGCGATCGGACGCAGTTTCTGACGCACCATGAAGCACATTCTCACATCTCTCCTTCTCCCTTGCGCGATCATCGCGCACGCGCAACCGCCCAACGCCGGGGTCACCGGCCGATGGACCACCATCGACGACAACACCGGCAAGCCTCGCAGTACCGTGGAGATCATGATCAGCAATGGCACGCTCTCCGGCCGCATCGTTGACCTCCACGACAAATCGAAGATTGATAAGGTATGCGAGAAATGCCCGGACGACCGCAAGAACCAGCGCGTCGTGGGCCTGGAGATCATCCGCAGCATGAAGGCCGATGGCGATGAGTGGGAGGACGGCACCATCCTCGATCCCGAGACCGGCAAGGTGTACGACTGCAAGCTCTGGCTCGAGGACGGGAAGCTGCAGGTGCGCGGGTACATCGCGTTCTTCTTCCGAACGCAGACGTGGGTGAGGTGAGCTGAAGGAAGACTGTCGCGGCAACGCACCAGGATGGGCATCGCCATCGCCTACATCGCACCGGCGCCCTACGCCTTCGTCCGCAAGGACATCGAAGGGCTGAGGGAATGCGGCATTGACGTGCGCGTCCATTACTTCGGTAACCGGGCATGGCGCTTACCGATCGCGCTGCTGAACCAATTCATGAGCTTGCTCTGGTGGCGGCTCTCCGGCATCGATGTGGCGCTGGTGCACTTCGCAGGGTACCATGCCATGCTGCCCGTGCTATTGGGGTTCAAGACTTTCATCATCATCGCCGGGGCTGATGCATGCGCCTTCCCCGGCATCGAATACGGGAGCTTCCGCAAGCCGACCATGAGTGCAGCCATGCGCTTCGCCATGCGCGGAGCGCGGGCCTTGCTCCCGGTGCATCGAAGCCTCGAGCGCTTCGAGAATCGGTACAGCACGTTCGGACCAATGGAGCAGGGCTATGCGCGCTTCGTGCCCGGACTTCGCACCCGGAGCGTTCCCGTTCCCTATGGCTTCGATGCGCAAGCATGGAGGATCCCTGAAGACTCCGGTGAGCGAACCGGAGCGATCTGCGTGGCCACGGGCGCCGTGAACGGCAACGCGATCCACTTCCGGAAAGGGATCGACCTGATCATCGAAGCGGCGCGCGCACTGCCCGAAGTGCCCTTCACGGTAGTGGGAGCAACGGATTCCGGATCCTACACGGAGCTCCCATCGAACCTGCGCGTGCGGGGCGGCGTGAGCCAGGATGAGCTGCGGTCTTTGCTCAGCGCGAGTTCACTCTACCTGCAACCCTCGGTGATGGAAGGATTCCCCAATGCGCTGTGCGAAGCGATGCTCTGCGGGTGCCTCCCGGTGGTCTCCAGCATGACCTCCATGCCGGAGATCGCCGGCCAATGCGGAGCAGTCATTCCGAATCGGCGGCCTGAGGCGCTCGTTGAGGCAATCCGTAAGCTGACGGCGATTGAACCTGGGCAAGCCGCCTTGCAACGGGTACAGGCACGCGAGCGCATCCTGGAATACGACCTTTCCCGTCGAATGGCCTCGCTATGCCACGCGATCGGGATGGAAATGCCATCGCGCCAAGGCGAATAGATTTGCCGCCCCATGCTGAAGCCCCTGCGCGAACTCAGCACCCATGTGAAAGCACACGGGCTCGCGCGCGGCATTCGGCTCGTTTGGCTGAAGAGCCGTCGAACCGGTGGACTGGCGCGCATCTCATCGCCGGTTACAGGCGGGAGCGTATGGGTCCGGCCCGGCACTTCGGACATGGCCATCTACGACCAGATCGTACTGCACCCGTACCTGCCTGCGGACCGGGCATTCAAGACCATTGTCGATTGCGGGTCTAACATCGGCCTTACCGTCCGGTTCCTGAAGGCCGCCTATCCCCTAGCCCGCATCATTGCCATCGAACCTGATGCTGGCAACTTCGGCATGCTCGCGCGGAATACTCAAGGCATCGATGGTGTGCAGTGCTTCCAGGCAGGTGTATGGCCAACCGGCGGAACCATCAACCTGAAGCAGGAAGGCCTGCGGCCCTCGGCTTTCCAGACCATGGCCGAAGGCGATGGCACTCCCGTGGAGGCGCTGACCATACCTCAGATCATGGAGCGCGCAAGCATCGACCGCATCTCGCTGCTCAAGATCGATATCGAGGGATCCGAGCTCGAGCTGTTCAGCGCACCTGATGTTTCCTGGATCGACCGCGTGGATGCGATCTCGATCGAATTGCACGATAGCTGGCGGCCGGGATGCGGCGATGCGTTCTTCAAGGCGATCGCACCTTGGAAGTGGACCTACTCCTTCCATGGCGGGGCCGTGCTCTGCGAGAAACGCTCGAACTGAGCAATGTCACTGCTCCGCGACCTCCTCAAGCCGGCTTACCGGATGCTCAATGGCCTGCTCGGTCGTGCGCGCGCGCAACAGAGCAAGGCCATCCCCCGTGTTGAGCTATCGGCCCGCCATCTCTCCAATCTGCGAATCGTACCGGACCGAGAGGCCTTCTTGAACGTGCTGCCCAAAGGCGGTGTTGTTGCCGAAGCAGGCGTGGATCATGGCGACTTCTCAGCGCGGATCATGGCCATCACGCAGCCGAGCGCATTGCATCTCATCGACGTCTGGAGCAGCAAGCGATACCATAGTGGATTGGAGGACTTCGTTCGCAAGCGCTTCGCCAGCGAGATCGCGAGCAAACAGGTTCGGATCGACCTTGGCCTCAGCACCGCTGTGCTGCCGCGCTTCCCCGACAGGTACTTCGATTGGATCTACATCGACACGGATCATGGATATACCGTCACGGCTGCGGAGCTCGCCATGGCGCGCACCAAGGTGAAGGCTGGCGGCATAATCGCTGGCCACGACTATGTAACGGGTAACTGGGATGGCGGTGTGCGCTATGGGGTTGTGGAGGCCGTGCATGAATTCTGCCTGAAGCACGATTGGGAGCTGATCCTCCTCACGCATGAGACAGATCGGCATCTGAGCTTCGCGATCCGGGCGATTGCTTGAGCCGCTTGTTATCGAGTATTGAACCACCACCTCTCACGAAGTGACTATATTCGGTTCAACAATCCCAAACCAATGAGCCGTCCAGCTTCCCGATTCACCAACAACTCCGTCCTCTTGTTCATGCTCATGGCATTCTCGGGAAGTGCCAGCGCTCAAGACTTCGCCTGGGAATCACGCACACCGATGCCCGCTGCCCGTTGGGGCTCAGGCACCTTCGTCACGAATGGGCTGGCTTTCGTTGTCGGTGGCCGGAGCAATGGCATCGACTATCCGCAGATGTGGGCCTATGACCCGATTGCCAATAGTTGGCAACAGATGGCGGATTTCCCGGGAACGCCACGTCGATTAGCAACTGTTTTCGCTGCCAACGGCAAGGGCTACTATGGTCTGGGAATCAATAGCACCAGCAACTATCTGAGCGATTTCTGGGAATACGACCCTATCGCAAACTCTTGGACCCAACGCGCGAGCTTCCCTGCCGGTCCTCGCTATAACACCTGGCAGTTCGTGCTCAACGGCATCGGCTACGTGGGCAACGGGATCAACACGGTGGCAAGCGGACCCTTCCTGTCCGATGCATATATGTACAATCCTGCGACGAACATGTGGACATCCGCAACACCAATACCCGACCAAGGAAGGCATGGAAGCATCGGCTTCGCCATGAACGGAAAGGGCTATGTGGTTTGTGGTCGAGAGAACAGCCTGACTTTCGTGCAGGACATATGGGCCTTCGATCCGGGCAGCAGCTCATGGTCAGCCATGGCCAGCTTCCCTGGCGCTGGTCGCTCCTCCCCGCTCGCTTTCGTTTACTACAACGATGCGGTCGTGGGCTGCGGCAGAGACGCATCAATCAATCATTATGATGCGTGGCTGTACAGGCCGACAACCAATTCGTGGTCATCGATTCCTCCTTATCCCGGCTATACGGCCATGGCTGGTGCAAGCTTCTCCATCGGCAATAGGGCCTTCGGTGGCTTGGGATGGGACCTATCCACTGACCTGAGCCATGCAGATCTGTGGGAACTGGTCAAACCCGGTAACGTCAGCGTCGAAGAGAACAAGATCACATCGCTTGTGTGGGCGCAGCCCAATCCAGCAGATGACGATGGATTCCTGTTGTCCTCTGGTTTAGCGAGCACGATGCAGGTCGAGGTGTTCACTGCTGACGGCCGGTTCATCGATCAATGGGGGCAGCTGGGTGCCAAACACATTCGGACAGACCGTCTCGCCGCCGGCTGTTATCTCATTAAGTGGCAGGGGGCGGAGAGCACGGCTCGATCAAGTTGATGGTTCCCTAGCCCCTCACCCGCTTCACCATCTCCTCCACCTCCTTCAGCAAGCCCAGCGCATTGGCCGCCGGGATGAAGAGCGCAGCCACGATCATCGCGCGCAGGGGCAGGTCGAGCAATGGCTTCCCGGTAAGCGGGATCCAAGGCGTGATGAAGAGCAGCGCGAGCATCAGCGCGAGCACGAGCAGGAAGCGGCCATCGAAGGGCCAGAGCCTGTAGCGCCACCACAGGAACCAGGTGCGAAAGCCATTCACGGCGGTGAGCGAGATGAAGGTGGCCCATGCCGCGCCCACCACGCCCATGCTCCGGATGAGGAAGAAGTTGAGCACGAGGTTGAGCACCACCATGCTCAAGCTGCTGAATGCATCGAGCCAGTAGCTGCGCGACATACTGATCACTGAGGCGCTGAGACCGATGCTGCTGTTGAGCAAGTATGCCAAGCCGATGATAAAGGCCACCAGAGCCGCTCCGGTGTACGAGGGCGGCAGGAGACGGAAGAGGTCTTCCATACCGGTGAACATGAGCACAAAGAGCAGCCCGCTGGCCAGCCATTGCACGAAGGCGCTGCGGCGATACAGCTGCCCTACCATGGCGGTGTCGCGGCGCTTCCAGGCATCAGCGAGCATGGGCGCCGCCACTTGCTGCAAGGCTCGGCCGGGCGCGGCGATCACGCTGCCGAAGTAGAAGGCCACCGCGTAGTGCGCCACCTGCGTGAGCGCCTGATCGCCCAGGATGGCACCGATCATGATCTGGTCCATGTTGCCCAGGATGATGCCTGCCACGCTGGCCGCGAAGGTGAAGACCGTATAACTGGCCATGCTGGTGCGCAGGCGTCGGGGCAACCACCGCTCGCTCCAGCCGAGTTGGAGATGCCCTGAGCGCTTCAGGTCGAGCACCAGCGTGAGCGTGCAGAGCAGGAAGAGCGAGGTGTAGAGCGCCATGAAGGTCCCGAAGGGCAGCTTCAGTTTCCAATGCGCGATGATGAGCGCGGCCTGCAGCGCGCGCAGCACGAACTCCCGGATGAAGGTGGGTTGCACGGTGCGGCGCAGGGATCGACTGTAGCTGCGCAGCAGGATGAAGAAGACCTCGGCGAGCACCAAGGGCAAGAGCAACAAGCCGTAGGTGCCGTAAAGCGAACTGCGGTCGGCGAAGACCTGGGTGAGCGTTCCGTGGAAGGCCCAGAGCACGAGCATGGCCAGCAACGACATGGCGAGTCCGAAGAGGAGCAGCATGGCCAAGGCTCCCCGATGCTTGCGCGCGGCATCGCGGAAGTAGGGGAAGTAGCGGATCACGGTGTTCTCGGCGCCCAGCTGCGCCACTTGTGCAGCGATGGTGGCGATGGAAACGAGCAGGCGCGTGAGGCCGAACTCCTCGGCCGCCAGCACACGCGGATACAGGAACACCACATTGACGAAGCCCAGGCCTATGCCGAAGTACGCGAGCAGCGTATTGATCGTGGCCTGCCTGGCGATGATGCCCATCGCGGCGAAAGTAGGCGCGCGATCAGGAGCGGGTGGTCATCACGTCCAGCAAGCGGGCAAACTCACCCGCCAGCGCGCGCCGGTCGTAGCGCGCATCGGGCGTCGCCACGGGGTGTGAATCGAAAAGAGCGCGCACTTTGTCGGCATCCTCAGCGCCCGGTTGCGCTGGGATCAAGAGGTGCCGGCCATCGAGCACGCGCGCCACATCACCATCGCGCGGACCAATAGCGAGGATGGGCCTGCCGGTGCTGAGGTACTCGTAGAGCTTGGTGGGCAGGATGCCGTGCTGATTGGCCGTGGTGTTGATGGGCAGCAGCAGCACACGTGCACGCATGATCTCGCGCATCGCCTCCGTGCGCGGGATCCGGCCCATGCGCTCCACGTGCGCACCGAGCCCCGCGGCATGCACGCTGGCGTTCACGCTTGCATCAACGGGGCCGATGAAGCGGAGCACGAATCGATCGGCGAATGCCTTGTCCTTCACGCAGAGCTCGGCGAGCAATCGCCACAGACCGGGTTGATCGCGTGTGGGGCTCATGGAACCGGAATGAACGAGCGAGTACGGCTGATCCACCGGGAGCGGTACGCCCCGCAGATCAGCCGGATCGTAACCGTTGGTCACCACCGCTACATCCTTCGCACCGAGCGCCTCAAGGTCCTTTGCCCAGCGCCAGCTCACGGTGACCACCTGATCGGAGTTGGTCAGCACTTCGCGCTCCATGCGCCGGTGGCGGCGATCGGCCCAACCGGTGAGGCTTAACTGCTGATAGTAATCGATGCCGGTCCACGGGTCGCGGAGGTCGGAGATCCACCTTACGCCCAGCGCGCGCTTCAGCCCGAGTCCGATGAGGTGCATGCTGTGCGGCGGGCCTGTTGTGACCACGGCATCAACCGGATGCGCCTGGAGGTATCCCTTCAGGTAGCGGATGGATGGCTTCACCCACCACACGCGCGCATCGGGCACGAAGAAATTGCTGCGCACCCAAAGGGCGAGTCGCTCTTTCCAGCTCGGGGCGTTGCTTCCCTCCTCTTTCAGGAATGCCGTCTGGATGCGTTCATCCTTCTTCTTTCCAGTGAAGCGTTTGTACAAGCTGAACGGCTCGGTGATGGGCCGTTTGATCACTTCCAACTGCGGCGAGACATCCTGGAGCAAGCCTTCATCCAACGCGGCCATTTCTGGATTCGATGGCGTGTACACCACGGGTTGCCAGCCGTGCTCCGGCAGGTACTTGCACATTTTCAGCCAGCGCTGACCGCCCACTCCGCCATTGGGCGGCCAGTAGTAGGTGATCACGAGCACGCGCTTCATCGCGGGCTATGCCTTCATCAGCTTCCGTGCTTCGAGGGCCAGCAAGCCCAGGGCGAGCAGCAACACCAGCAACGAGGCGCCGAGCATCACGGGCCTGGCCTTCCCAGCGGTACGGCCTTCCACCTTGAATGAGACCTTGTGCTCGCCCGCCGGAACGCGCATGGCGCGCAGCACATAGTTCACGCGACCGTGCGGCACTGGTTGATCATCGATGTAGGCCTGCCAATCGGGACCATACCAGATGGCACTGAACACCACGAGGCCGCCGTTCCCGGATCGCACGGTATAGTCGAGCCGGTTGGTGGCGTAGTCATCGAGCGTGACCGAGGCTGCGGGATCAGCGCTGATCGGCGCATCGCCCAGCTCGGGCTTGAAGCGCTCATCAGCGATGGCCGTGCGGGCGGGGTCGATGGTGCCCAGCGCAGTGATCTCCTCATCGGCATTCTTCACCCAGCGCAGCTCGTCCACGAACCAGGCGCTGCCCAGGGCATTCGTGTTCAGCAGCGGCGGCTGCTCGTTGCTGTAGATGAGGTGGCGCGTGTTGAGCATGTTGAGCACCCCTTCATTCGCAAGCGCGCTATCGAGGCGCTGCATGGTGGCGCCCGGACCGAATTGCGCGCCCACGCGCATGATGGCCGGACGCAAGTGGAACTCGATCAGCTCCTGATAGCGCTTCAGTTTGGCGCCATGGTAACCGCCGATGCTCTTGTGGAAATAGCTCACGCGCGAATCGTTGAAGGGATCGCCCATCCAAAGGACGCGGTGATCCGTGGCACGGCGCAGTGCAGCGAAGCGCTCGAGCTGCTCCTCCTCCTTGGATATCATCTTGTCCTTGCCGCGCGCGCTGCTGCGTGATTCCCGCAATCGGTCCATGCCCGCCTTGAACAGCTCTTCGGCTTTCGGATTCCACTCCTGCTGCGCGATGGCCATGTCCGCTGCGTTCGGCTTGTGCGGGATCGCATGGGCCTTCTCATCTTCCCAGCTCACGTACTTCCCTTTCTCCTTCTCGTTGTTCACGTAACGCTTGTCGATGGTCCATTGATCCGCGATGATCAAGGCGCCCAACGCTGCGATCCCGATCCCCGCAGAGAGCTTGCGCTTGCCAAGCAACCAGATCACCAGAGCCCCTGCCAGGATGAACCCGAAACTGCGCCATGCATCGGCGCTGAGCACGGAAGCCCTGAACTCTTTGAGGCCCTCCACCAGGGCCATCACTTCGGCCTCGGAGGCAGGATTGGCGTCAACGCGGGCATTGAACTTCGCGCGCTCGGCATCGCCGAGCAGGTTGAAAAGGCTGGGGACGAGCGCGATCACCAGCACGATCGCGGCGAGACTGCCGCTGATGACGAGGAATCGGCGCTCCTTCACCTTGTCCCAAGCGCCTTCGCGCAGCATGCGATCGAGCCAGAGGATGCCGAGCACGGGCACCGCCAGCTCCACGATCACGAGGATGATGGTGACCGCGCGGAACTTGCTGTAACCGGGAACATGGTCGAGGAAGAAGTCGGTGAGCGGCATCAGGTTGCGGCCCCAGCTGAGCATGAGCGTGAGCACCAGCGTGGCGAAGAGCGCGTACACGAGCGTCTCGCGCATGGCCCAGAGCCCCGCGCCGAGCCAGCCGATCACCAGCACGCCCATGACGATGCTTGCTGAAAGGCCCATGATGGTGGCAGCACCGGTTTGGGCATCGCGCACCGCATTGTTGTCGATCGCGATCAGCAGCAGCATGAGCAACGCGCCGGCGAGCATCCACCAGCTCTCACGGCCGGCGCGGCTGGCGGCCATGAGCAGCAGGAGCAGCATGGCAACGGCGCCCACGTAAACCGGCCCAGAGGTGCCCGGCTGATCGCCCCAATAGGCATTCAGGTAGCTGCCGTCCTGGTATTCCTTCATCACCGCATTGCGGAATGCTGCCGGCTGCAGTTTGCGGAAGTCGTCCTGGCTCTGGATCATGGAGGCCGATCCGCCACCCTTCGCGTTCGGGATCAGCAAGGTGAAGCTCTCCTGTTTGCCATAGCTCCAGCCAGTCACATAATCGCGGTCAAGGCCGCTGGTCCGGTTGCTGGCAGCCGGGCTTCCATCAGCCTGCACGGTAAGCTCGCTCTTGCCACGTGTGGAATAGGCGCCGTATTCAACCGTGGTCCACAGCACGCCCAGGTTGCACGCCAGCGCGAGGGCAACAGCACCTAGACCGAAAGCCCCGCGCACGGCCAAGCCTCCGAGCTGCTTCTCACGGATCGCGCGCACGGCCTCGGCTGCTGCGTAGAGCACGAGCACGAAGCCCAGATAATAGGTCACCTGCACGTGATTCATCATCACCTCCAGACCGAGGAAGAGCGCGAGCAGGGCAGCGCCAAGCAGCTTGTTGCCGCGCAGCAGGAGGTGCAGCGCACCCAGTACCATGGGTGCATAGCCGATCGCATTCGCCTTGCTGTTGTGGCCGGCCTCGAGAATGGCGAAGAAGTAGGAACTGAAGCCGAAGGCCACGGCACCCACGATGCTGAGCCAGGGATCCACGCGCAAGCAGCGCAGCAGGATGTACATGCCCAACAAGTAGAGGAAGAGGAAGCTCATGGGCCGGGGCAGGAAGCCATGGAAGGCATCGTCGGCGAAGCGCAGCAGGTTCTGCGGCCAGAGCACGGTGATCTGGTATGCGGGCATGCCGCTGAACATGCTGCCGGTCCACAGCGGATCCTCATCCGTGGCAGCACGGTGCTCCATGATCTCTTGGGCCATGCCCTGCCAGTTCTTCAGATCGCTTTGCACCAGGCGCTTTCCTTCCAGCGCCGGACTGAAGTAGGTGATGCTGAGCGCGTAGAACACGGCCAGCGCCGCCAGCACCGGCAGCAGGTTCTTCCAAAGGGCTTTCATGCGATGACCTGTTGCTTACTTGATCTCTTCGTACTCGGCGTCTATGATGGTGCCGCCCGGCGTCCGGCCACGTCCATCCTTCGGCACTTCCTCGATGCGCACATCGCCAACCGGCCGCTTGACGCCTCCGGGGCCTGTCGAATCCAGAGGAGCGCGCGCGCGGGCGATCCAGCGCACCACCCACCACAGCGCAAGCAGGATGAGGATCACTTTGACGGTGCCCGAGAAGCTGGCTTCGGCCATCATGGTCGGCGAAAGTAGGGGCCGGGATGCGAGCAATCAGGCGCCCTTCCGCTCGCGCAGCTCCGCCACTTCCTTCTCCAGCTGATCGATGCGCTTGAGCAGCTCGGGCAGCTTGCGGAACACCACGTAGCTGCGGTCGTAGGGCCCTTTGTCGAAGGCCGGCGAGCCCTGCACGGTGCGGCCGTCAGCGAGGTCGGTGCCGATGCCGCTCTGTGCCGCGATCCGCACGCGATCGCCGATGGTGAGATGGCCCGCGATGCCCACCTGCCCGCCGATCTGGTTGTGGTTCCCGACGACGCTGCTGCCTGCGATGCCGGTCTGCGCCACGATCACGTTGTGCTTGCCGATCTCGGCGTTGTGGCCCACCTGGATCAGGTTATCGAGCTTGGTGCCCTGCCGGATCACCGTGCTGCCGATGGTGGCGCGATCGATGGTGGTGTTGGCGCCCACTTCCACGTCGTCCTCGAGCACCACGTTGCCCACCTGCGGCATCTTCTCATACACGCCATGGGCATCGGGCACGAAGCCGAATCCGTCGGAGCCGATCACAGCGCCGCTGTGGATCACGCAGCGCGCACCGATCACGGTCTGGTGGTACACCTTCACACCGGCATGGATCCGCGCGCCATCGCCGATGCGGGTGCCATCGCCGATGAAGCAATTGGGGAAGACCTTCACGCCATCGCCCAACTCCACGTGGTCGCCCACGTAGCAGAAGGCACCGATGTACACGTTCTTGCCGACCTTGGCCTTGGGGCTCACGAAGCTGGGCTGCTCGATGCCCTTCTTCTCGTACTGCAGCTGGTAGTTGCGTTCCAGCAGCTGCGTGAAGGCCATGCGCGGATCGGCAACGCGGATCAGGGTGAGCGTCTTCGGCAGGGCGCGCGCTGGCGCGAAGTCCTTCGCCACGATGGCGATGGTGGCCTTGGTGCCGTAGATGTACTCGGTGTACTTCGGATTGCTCAAGAAGGTGAGCGTGCCGCCGCGCGCCTCCTCGATCTTGGCCAGGTCGTTCACGAGCACCTGCGGATCGCCGTCAACGACTCCTTCAAGGAGCTCCGCGATCTGCTCAGCGGTGAACTGCATGGCCTACTGGTTCGTGCCCAGCGAGAGGGTCACGCGCGTGCGGTCCCAATCGAGCCAGAGGGCGGTGCCGTCCTCGGGCCCATGGATCGTGAACTGCTCGGCGACTTCCGGCAATTGCTCCACAGGCGCGGTGATCACCACCGCATCGAAGGCCGGATCGCGTTGCGCATTGCCATCGAAGTCAACGCCCCACGGGTACATCTTGCTATTGAGGTAGACCTCCCAGACGGTCGCACCGGGCAAGGTCCACAGCGTGTACATGCCCTTCTTCACGGGCTTGCCGCCGATCACCAGGTCAGCCGCCAACTCGATGGTGGTGGCCTCGTTGGCGCCGGTGCGCCACACCTTGCCGAAGGGCACCAGGCCGCCGAAGATCTCGCGGTCCTTCTTGTAGGGCCGGCAATAGGTCACCTTGATCAGCTCCTGCTCGCCGCTGAAGTAGGAATAGGTGGCCTCGGGGCTGTGCTTCTTGGTATCGCGCTTCATCAGCGTGAAGCCGACATAGAGCATGCCGCCGACCACGACGATCGCGATCAGGATCCGCTTCAGGGTCTTGGACATCGTCAATGCGCGTGTTCGTGTGCTTCCTCTTTGATCATCTCAACGCGCACGGTGGTGCTGTCGCCGCTGCGCATGACTTGAACGGTGCCATTCTCGATGGCGATCGTGGTATCGCCTTGGAAGCCGGCCTTCTCCAGGTCGGCCACGATCACCTTCACGTTCTCATCACCGTGGGCCTTGCCGTGTCCGCCTTTGCAGCACGCGCCGCCCATCTTATGGTCGCAGCCTTCCTTGTCGCAATGGCTGTTCTTGCCGCTGCAGCAGTTGCCGCCATGATCGCATTGGCTCGCACCAGCATGGCAGCTCTGCTCCTTCCCGCAGCGTTCTCCCCGGCAATCGCCGCCGCCGCAACGCCCGCAGGTGAGGCAGCAAATGGCCCACCCGAGGCCGAAGCCGATGAGCGTGAAGAGCAGGGTCTTGGCCCAGTTGCCGTTGTTCATGGGGTGGTGATTGGGGCGGTGAAAGTAGCTCAGCCCTTCCGATGCACCAGCGCGCTCGCGGCCTGCGCCGTGGGCATCACCACCAGGTCGTTGATGCACACATGCAGCGGGCGCGTGGCGGCGAAGTGGATCAGGTCGGCGATGTCGTCACCGCTGAGCGGGGTCATGCCCATGTAAACCTGCTTGGCCTTCTGCTCATCGCCGTGGAAGCGCACCTGGCTGAACTCGGTCTCCGCCAGGCCCGGTGCGATCTGTGTAACGCGGATGCCATGCGGCAACAGGTCCTGCCGCATGCCCTTGCTGAGCGCATCCACTGCGTGCTTGCTGGCGCAATAGACGTTGCCCTTCGGGTATACCTCCTTGCCCGCCACGCTACCGATGTTGATGATGTGGCCCTTGCCGCGGGCGATCATGCCGGGGATCACCGCGCGGCTTACGTGCAGCAAGCCCTTCACGTTGGTGTCGAGCATGCGGTTCCAATCGTCGAGGCTGCCATCTTGAATGGTGTCGAAGCCGGCGGCAAGGCCCGCGTTGTTCACCAGCACGTCAATGCTCTTCCACTCCTCCAGCAACGATGCGATGGCTTGCTCCACGGCGGCGTTGTCGCGCACATCGAAGTGCAAGGGATGGATGATCGGCGGGCCTTCGACGGTTCCGTGCAGGCCTTCGAGCTCCTTGCGCAAGGCTTCGAGGCGTTCCTTGCGGCGGCCGGTGATGATCACGCGCCAGCCTTCGCTTGCGAAGCGGCGGGCGGCTGCTTCGCCGAAGCCGCTGGTGGCGCCGGTGATGAGGATGATGGATGACATGCGGCGAACCTACTTCTTCAACTCATCGTCCGGGAATTCCTCCCATGGCCCGCTCGAACTCCTCGCGCTGCTGGCGCCGGCGCTTCCGCACGGCGTGGATGCGCAGCGCTCCTGCGAGCGTGAACACCATGAACGCAAAGAGAAGTAGGATAAGCATCGTCGATCAGCGGGCGTCAATGGGCGCCACCACCTCGGCCAAGCCAAGTACCACTTCTCCACAGGCTTGCTCAGCGCCGCGATGCCCAGGTTGTCGCTGGCCTCTGCGATGTCGCGCAGGCTGCCATCCTTGTAGCGCAGCTCGATGCGGTCGTTCTTCGGGTCGTAGGCGTTGTTGACGATGCTGCCCGTGATCACGAAGCGGTCGGCGGCGGCGAGATCGATCTTCAGGTGATCGGCCACGCGGCGTTTCAGCGCGGCGATGCGCTCCGTGTCCCAGGGTTCGTCCTGCAAGCGGATGTGCAGGTTATGGCGTTGCACCAGATCGGTGGCGAGGCGCGAGAGCACGGTGTCCGGATGATCGCACCACACCTTCACGGCGCCCATCACATCGTGGTCGTCGAGCTTCAGGAAGTCGGCCAGCACAGCTGGGTCCTGGAACGATGCGCGGTCATGATCGGCCGCGAGGAAACGCATGAGCGCAGGCGACGCGAATACCGTCGTTCCGCCGGTAGCCAGTTGCTTGGCACGGCGCAGCGTCTCCACGAGCATCATCTCGCAAGCCACCACGGCCTTGTGCAGGTACACCTGCCAGTACATCAGGCGGCGCGCCACCAGGAATTTCTCGATGCTGTAGATCGCCTTCTCCTCCACCACCAGCTTGTCACCTACGACCTGCAGCATCTTGATGATGCGCTCACCACCGATCACGCCTTCGCTCACGCCGGTGTAGAAGCTGTCGCGGTTCAGGTAATCGATGCGGTCCACATCGAGCTGGCTGCTCACCAGTTGGTGCAGGAAGCGTTTGGGATACTGGTCGCGGAAGATGCGGATGCCCAGGTCCAGCGCACCATTGAACTCTCGGTTCAACGCATCCATCACCAGCGCGCTCACGTCCTCGTGGCCGATGCCTTCCACCAGGCTATGCTCCAGCGCATGGCTGAATGGCCCGTGCCCGACATCGTGCAGCAGGATGGCGATGGCGGCGCCTTGCGCTTCCTCGTCGGTGATCACATGGCCTTTCCCGCGGAGCGTGGCGATCGCTTCGCCCATCAAGTGCATGGCCCCCAATGCATGATGGAAGCGCGTGTGCAGCGCACCGGGGTACACCAGATGCCCGAGCCCCAATTGCTTGATGTAACGCAAACGCTGGAACCACGGATGGTCAATCAGCGCCAGCACCTGCGCGTTGGGCACGGTGATGAAGCCGTAGATGGGGTCGTTGAGGATCTTCATTCCGCTTGTGCGGTTGGGTGTTGGAGGTTGATCGGAGGTTGTGGGTTGCAACCTTCAACCCTCAACCCGCTCACCCTTCAACCTCTCCAATACCTTCACGCCCCGAAAGTACAAGGCAACATCCGAGCGCATCGGCCGTTGGCCCTGCATGCGAACCTTCACCCAAGAACCCGCGGCACCGAAAGGAGCCCTTATCCCGAACATGACCGCCAACATCCTCTGGGCCGACGACGAGATCGACCTGCTGCGCCCGCACGTGCTCTTCCTGCAAGGCAAGGGCTACACCGTGGATACCGTGAACAACGGGCTCGACGCCGTGGAGAAGAGCAAGGCCAAGGAGTACGACATCATCTTCCTCGACGAGAACATGCCCGGCCTCAGCGGGCTGGAGACGCTCAACCGCATCAAGGCCGTGCTGCCGCACGTGCCGGTGATCATGATCACCAAGAGCGAAGAGGAGCACATCATGGAAGAGGCCATCGGCGGCAAGATCAGCGACTACCTGATCAAGCCCGTGAACCCCAACCAGATCCTGCTCTCGCTGAAGAAGCACCTCGAGGGCCGCCGCCTGGTGAGCGAAAAGAGCACGAGCAGCTATCAGCAGCAATTCCGTCAGCTGGCCATGCAGCTGGGCGGTCGCATGGGCACCGCGGAATGGACCGAGCTGTACAAGGAACTGGTGCGCTGGGACCTGGAGCTCACCGGCAGCCAGGACCCCGGCATGGCCGACATCCTGCGCAGTCAATGGAACGAGGCCAATGAGCAGTTCAGCCGCTTCGTGGCCGACCGCTATCCCGATTGGCTCAGCGGCAAGGCCACCGATGCGCCGCTGCAATCGCACCAGCTCTTCAAGGCCAAGGTGGCGCCGCTGATCGATGAGAAGCAGCCGCCGCTGTTCCTGGTGCTGATCGACAACCTGCGGCTCGATCAATGGCGCGTGCTGGAGCCCGTGCTCGGCGAGTTCTTCCGCACGGAGGACCAGGGACTCTTCTACGCCATCCTGCCCACCGCCACGCAATACGCGCGCAACGCGCTCTTCGCCGGCATGATGCCCGCCGAGATCGAGAAGCGCTACCCAGGCAAGTGGATCAACGAGGATGAAGAGGGCAGCAAGAACGCGCACGAGGCCGAGTTCCTCGCCGGGCAGCTGCAGCGCTTGGGCAAGAACGTGAAGCACAGCTACCACAAGATCCTCAACCTGAACGCCGGGAAGAAGCTCGCCGAGAGCCTCGACGAGCTCATGGGCAACCCGCTCAACGTGATCGTGTACAATTTCGTGGACATGCTCAGCCACGCGCGCACCGAGATGGAGGTGATCCGCGAGCTGGCCAGCGACGATGCCGCCTACCGCAGCCTTACCAAGAGCTGGTTCGAGCACAGCCCGCTCATCGACATCCTCAAGGGCATCGCCGAACGCGGCGGCCGCATGGTGATCACCACCGATCACGGCACCATCCGCGTGACCGAACCCAGCAAGGTGGTGGGCGACCGCAACACCAACAGCAACCTTCGCTACAAGCACGGCCGCAACCTCAGCTACGAGGACCGCGACGTGCTGGTGATCAAGGATCCCGCCAAGGCGCACCTGCCCAAGGCCAACATGAGCACGGTGTACATCTTCGCCAAGGGCGCGCGCTTCTTCGTGTACCCCAACAACTACAACCACTTCGTCACCTACTTCCGCGACACCTTCCAGCATGGCGGCATCTCGCTGGAGGAGATGATCGTGCCGTGGGCGGTGCTGAAGGCGCGTTGAATAAGGCTTGTTGCTCCGCTCGCAATGACAGACGGGTTGGAGGTTGTCCCGGATCAAGCCCGTGATCTCAATGCACGTTGAGTGTTGTTCGGCCAAGGCCAGCGAACTTCGCCGGCCATGTCAGCGCAGTACTCGCTTCGCGATGAACGGTCCGCTCCGCAACTCGCCGCGAAGATCCTCGCGGCCTTCCCCGCCTCCCGCGTCTTCGCGCTGCACGGCGAACTCGGCGCCGGCAAGACCACCCTCATCAAGGGCTTCTGCGCCGCACTCGGGGTGCATGACCAAGCCAGCAGCCCCACCTTCGCCATCGTGAACGAGTACCGCTCCGACCATGGCGGTCCGGTGTACCACTTCGATCTGTACCGCTTGAAGAATGCTGAGGAACTGCAAGGCATCGGCTTCACCGAGTACATCGACAGTGGCGCCTACTGCTTCATCGAATGGCCGGAGCTGGCCAAGGAGCAATTGCCGGATGATGCCCTGCACGTGCGGCTGGAGGTGCTGCCCGATGGATCCCGGCGCATCACCATGCATCGCTAGGAAGCCCTCTGGGCGCCCTTCGTGCGCGGCTTTCCGCGCCCGGCGCGAGGTCTCCAGCCGCTGGGCCCACCGGCTTACATTCGCATTCCGTTCACCGCACCATGCCCGCATCCACCGACCTGCTGAAACAACTGGCCCGTGAATCGGCGCTCCTGCCGCAAGAGCAGGTGATGGAGGTGGGGCGCAAGAAGAAGAGCCTCTTCATCGGTATCCCCAAGGAGATCACCTTCCAAGAGCACCGCGTGCCCCTTACCCCTGCCGCTGTGGCCGTGTTGGTGGGCCGCGACCACGAAGTGGTGATCGAGCGCGGCGCTGGTCAGCCGGCGCAATTCCAAGACAGCGATTACAGTGAGGCCGGTGCCAGCGTGGTTGAAAGTCCCGCCGAGGTGTTCAAGGCGGACCTGATCCTGAAGGTGGCACCGCCCACGCACGCCGAGATCGAGATGCTGCGCCACAAGCAGACCCTGGTCTCCGCATTGCAGCTCACCGTGCAGCCCAAGGACACGCTGCGCCGCATGATGGAGAAACGCATGACGGCCGTGGCCTGGGACTTCATCAAGGACCGCGAGGGCATCTACCCGATCATCCGCGCCATGGGCGAGATCGCGGGCAACACCAGCATCCAGATCGCGAGCGAGTACCTCACGGCGGAGAAAGGCGGGCCGGGACTCATGCTCGGCGGCATCAGCGGCGTGGAGCCTGCGGAAGTGGTGATCATCGGCGCGGGCACCGTGGGCGAATTCGCCACGCGCGCCGCACTGGGCCTGGGCGCCAGCGTGAAGGTCTTCGATAAGAGCATCTACCGCCTGCGCCGCTTGCAGAGCGATCTGGGCCAGCGCATCTGGACGAGCGTTATCCAGCCCGAGGAACTGAAGAAGGCCTTGCGCAATGCCGACGTGGCCATCGGCGCATTACGCCCGGAGCAGGGCCGCACGCCCATGGTGGTCACCGAAGAGATGGTGAAGGAGATGAAGAACGGCAGCGTGATCGTGGACGTGAGCATCGATCGCGGCGGCTGCTTCGAGACCAGCGAGGTCACCACGCACACCGATCCCGTGTACAAGCGCTATGGCGTGATCCATTACGGCGTGCCCAACATCGCCAGCCGCGTGCCCCGCACCGCCAGCACGGCGCTCAGCAACATCTTCGGTCCCATGCTGCTGAGCATGGGCGATGTGGGCGGCTTCGAGGACCTGATCAAGCGCGACCTCGGCGTGCGCCATGGCGTGTACCTCTACAACGGCACCGTCACCAGCCCCATCCTCGGCGAAGCCTTCAAGCTGCCCTACAAGGACCTGGACATCCTGCTGGCCGCGTTCTGATCCGAAGCACTCCTCCCTCAGCGCTCCCGCATCGGAATGGAAGTGACCCTCGCCGCCCTCTCGAAGACCTTCGGGCGCGAGGCCGTGATCCGCGAGGCCAGCTTCTCCTTGAGCAGCGGATCCCGCACCGCGATCCTCGGTCCCAACGGCAGCGGCAAGAGCACCTTGCTGCAACTGATTGCCGGTGCACTCGTGCCTTCGAGCGGCAGCATCACGCACGCGGTGAGCGGCACCCCCATCGCTGCGGATATGGTGTACCGCCAGGTGAGCATCGCAGCGCCTTACCTCGGCCTGTACGAGGACCTGAGCCTGCGCGAATGCATCGTCTTCCATGCGCGCTTCAAGCCTTTCAGGCCCGGCATCGGCGAAGCCGATGTGGCACGCATCGCCTACCTGGATCTTGCATTGGAAAAACCCGTGCGCAACTTCAGCAGCGGCATGAAGCAGCGCTTGAAGCTCGCCTTGGCCATCCTCAGCAACACCCCGCTCCTGCTGCTCGATGAGCCAGCCAGCAACCTCGACGCCGAGGCCATCAGCTGGTTCCGCGCCCTGCTGCGCGACCACACCGATGGTCGCACGCTGGTGGTGGCCAGCAACCGCCAGCCCGCAGAGCACGACCTCTGCGACCGGGCGCTGGAGCTCCGCAATGGGGTTCCGGTGCTTGTTCAGCCGTGACTGCCGCGCGCTTCCCCGCCCTACTTTCGCGCCCCCGCACAGCGGACCATAACCCCAATCCGACCAATGACCATGCGCCTTGTCACCCTCCTTGCCGCCACCGCCTTCATCACCGCCTGCTCGCAGGGCCAGAAGGGCCGCGTTGCACTCGCCACCGAGATCGATTCGGTGAGCTACGCCATCGGCGCCGACATCGGCACCAACTTCAAGCGCAACAAGCTCGCTGACGTGAACGTGCAGGCCTTGGCCATGGGCCTCGGCGATGCGCTCGACAGCACCGGCCTCATGACCGAGGACGAGGTGAACAAGGTGGTGCAGGGCTACATGATGAAGATGCAGGAAGCCAAGATGGCCGAGGAGCGCGTGAAGGGGGAAGCGGAGCGCATCAAGGGCGAGCAGTTCCTGGCCGAGAACGGCAAGCGCAAAGAGGTGGTGACCACCTCCAGCGGCCTGCAATACGAGGTGATCACGATGGGCAGCGGCGCCAAGCCAACGAGCAACGACCAAGTGAAAGTGCACTACACCGGCACACTCATCGACGGCACCAAGTTCGATAGCTCGGTTGATCGCGGCGAGCCCATCACCTTCCCGGTGACCGGCGTAATCCGCGGCTGGGTGGAAGCCCTGCAGATGATGCCCATCGGTAGCAAGTGGAAGCTCTTCATCCCCAGTGAGCTCGGCTACGGAGCACAAGGCGCACCCGGCGGGAAGATCCCAGCCAACAGCACGCTCATCTTCGAAGTGGAGCTGCTCGACGTGGTGAAGCAGTAACCGCAACTAGAACTTTTGGAAAGGTGCGAGGGTGCAAGCCTTCGCACCTTTTCGTTTTCCTGACCCGCTGCTTCTAGACCCCCTCCGGCCGCTCCGGCAGCGGCATCCAGTGCGTCACCTCGTGGAAGAAGCGGTTGCTGGTGCCTTCGCCCAGCCAGAAGTGCGGTGGGCCCGCGTAGCCCGTCTTGCTCGGGTTCTTGGTGAAGAAGCCGTCGGCGAAGCGCATCACCACCACCGGACGCTCTTCGGTTGCGCCGGTCTTGCCGGGCAGGTACACCGTGTTCTTCGGCAGGTAGCAGAGCACGCGCTGGCCATCGTCGGGAAGGCGTTCTGAAACGGGGATCCAGTGGCTCACGCGGCCAAGGTAGAAGCGGCGTGCTCAGGCCTGCGGCTCCAAGGGCACGGCATCGCCCAGCACCAGGTCGAGGGTGAGCTGAACGGCTTGCTTGGCCAGGGCCTTCGTACGGTCGTCGCCCTCGGCGAAGAGCTTCTCGCTCTCCTTGCGCAGCAGGTAGCCGATGAGCTCGCCGTGGATCTCGAGGCCGGTGGCGGTGACCACGCCGTTGCGCGAGTGGCACCAATGCCAGAGCAGGCGCAGGGCGAGGCGCAAGGAGGAGCGGTCGTGCAGGCGGCTGCCTTGCACCACCCAGGCCTTGCCCTGCCAGCGGAACACGAGGCAGCGCAGCGCGGTGCGGATCGCGGCCACGAGGCTATCGACGGTGATGTTGCCCTCGGGCCTGCGGACCAGGTCGGCGGGGGCAATGGCGGTATCACGCTGGTAGGCGAGCTGGTGCGCCAGCGGCATTACCTTGTTGAACTGCGCCATTGCGGCGTTCACGGTATCGGCATGCACCACCATGGTGCCATCGAAGCCGTCGGCGGCCTCGCGCTCCTTATCGTTGAGCATCTCCTGGTAATCGGCCTTCACCCGTGCGGGATCAAGGGGCGGCAGCACGAAGCTGGGCGCCCCAATGGCATGCGCGCCGCGCCGGTGGCACACGGCGATAAGGTGCAGGGCCAGCGCGCGGAGGAAGGGTGCATTGAGGCCCACCGACTCGCGATCGGGGAAAACTGGCGAATCGGGACCGTGGAAGATGGCGATGTGATCGGCGGCGTAGCCCTGCGGGTCGATGCTGAGACCGGCCGCATGGTGCATCAGCTCGAAGAGGATCTCGTCGGCCTCGAGGGCGCCGGCCAGCGAATCGATCATCACCGTGGCGCGGATGCTGCCGCGCGGCAGGTCGGCGCTCTGCTCCACCTCATCGAGCAGCTGCGCCCACAGGCGCGCTTCCATGTGCCCTTGCACATCGCGGAGCAGCAGGTAGAGGCCGCCCTGACGCTCGGTGAGGGGCTGCAGCGCGTGCGTGCCCAGCAGGGCCAGGTCGAGGAAGGCGGCGGGCGATGGCTCGCCGCGCACCAGCACGCTGGGCTCCAGCACATGCAAGGGGCGCGGACCGATGAGCAGGCGCGTGGTGCTGCGCGGGTTGGCGCGCACACGGCCCTCGTAGGGATCGAGGTAGGCGATATCGAGGCGGGTGGCGCGCTCCAGCACGCGGTGGGCGCGCATCACGCTCCAGGCATCACCGCAGGTGAAGTTCCAGAGGTCGGCCACATAGCTCTTGGCGCCGGCATTGAGGCCGTTGATCAGCTCGCTGCGCGTGCAGCCGCCGATGAGCTCCACGCGACGCTCGAGCAATTGCTCCGGCACGGGGTCGATGCGCCATTCGGTGTTGCGCACGTGCGCGGTATCGGGCAAGTGGGCCACATCGCCCGAGGACAGCGCCGCGCGGCGCTTTTCGCGCAGTGGCAGCAGGGCCGTGCGCCGCAGCTCGAAGCGGTCGAGCAGGCTCTCCAGCAATTCCTGCACGCGCGGTCCAAGCGCTCGGTCTACGGTGGCGGCCTCCATGTGCTTCAGTGAGCGCGGACTTCTACGCAGGCGCCGCACGATGGGTTGTGCGGGGCGACAAGGAAGATCATCGGGCCAACCCTGCTCAGAAGACCGCTGCTTTCCCCCCCCCCACCCAGCCAGCTCCAGGTCACGCTCCTTCTCGGCCAGGGCACGCAGGCGCGGGTGCATCACCGCGAAGAAGAGCGGCGGCAGCAGGCTCAGCATCATGGTGCCCGGATAGCCCGTGGGCAACTGCGGCGCGGCACCGATGCTGTGCAGGGTCTGGTACTTCTTGCTCGCCTTCCAATGGTGGTCGCTATGCCGCGTGAGCTCGAAGAGGGTGAGGCGGCCCAGCAAGTGGTCGCTGTTCCACGAGTGCACATGCTCCACGCGGCGGTAGCGGCCGTGCGCATCGCGCGTGCGGCGCAAGCCATAGTGCTCGATGTAGTTCACCGTTTCCAAGAGCAGCGCGCCGATGAGCGCCGCCACCAGGAAAGCCGCCATCACCTGCAACCCGAGCGCCGCGCCGATCACCGCCACCAGCGCGAATTGCCAGCCCAGCGCCTGCAGCATCTCGTTGCGCCAGCCGTAGGGCGCACGGCCTTCCTTCCGCATCCGCTCGGCCTCAATGCGCCACGCGCTCACGAAACTGAACACGAGGCTGCGCAGCCCGCCGGCCATGAGCCATTCGCCGTAGCGCGCGCTGGCGGGATCATCGGGCGTGGCCACGCGCTTGTGGTGGCCGCGGTTGTGCTCGATGATGAAGTGCATGTACAGGCTGGTGAGCAGCAGCGCCCGCGCCAGGTCGCGCTCCCAGCGCGTGGGACGGTGGCCCAGCTCGTGCGCCACGTTGATGCCATAGATGCCGCAGAGGATGCCCATGCTGGCGATGCGGCCCGTCGCTTCCCACCAGGCCAGGCCCGGTTCGCCCACCTGCAGCAGGAAGAGCACCAGCACGCCCCATTGCACCGGCACCAGCACATAGAGGAGCAGATCGAAGAGCGGATCGTCCTTGGCCACGGCCTCTTCTTCGCGGCTGAGGTTATCGGCGCGCTGCGGATCAGCAGCTCCAGCAGGGGCACCAGCGCAAAGGCGTGCAAGGGCAGGGCCCAGGTCCACGCGCCATGCGCCGTGAGGCTCACCACGCCCCAGGCCGGCGCCAAAAAGGTGACCAGATAGCGCAAGGCGCGGAGCCGTATGCGGCGGCGGACAACAATGCGCGGCAGGGCGGTTTCCACATGGGGAAAGGTAGAACGGCGGAGAGGGCGGGATGAGGAATACAGGGATCACCGTAGCGCTGGGCGCGCGGATCGCCTCACTATTGCACCAACCAATCGAACATGAAACCACTCTGCACTGCTCTCCTCCTTTCGGTTTGCTCCGGCACCGCCGTCGCACAGACGCTCACCGATGCCAACAGCATCCCCGCCGTGGGCCACACCGAAACGCGCACCTACTACAACTCGCCCAGCGCCGATGGCTGGAACCTCACCGGCACGGGCAATACCTGGGATGCCACCGGCGTAACGCCCTTCGGCATCACGGCCATGAGCAACTACCGCGCACCGGGCGATAGTCCGTTCGCGGCCAGCTACCCCGGCACCACCTTGTGCGCCCAACGCGTGCAGGATGGCAACACCGAGTGGCGCCACTACATCGTGGATGCCTCGCACGCCGAGATGATCGGCGTGAGCGCCGAGGCCGTGGTGGGCGGTCGCACCTATTGCACCTATCCCTTCAGCCTGGGCAGCACCTTCACCGACAGCTGGACCATCAACGGCAACAACCTCAGCGACACCTATACCTATGTCGCCTCCGGCGAAGTGACGGCGCCCTGGGGCACCATCTCCGATGTGGTGATGTTCGAGACCAGCGGCGGCTTCAGCTACTACCTCTATCTGGCCAGCAACCTGCTCGACCCCATCGGCACCTACACGCCCGGCTTCGGCATCGACCTCTGGAAAGTGGAACTGGGCATGGGCATCGCCGATGCGCCGGCACTGCATGTAGGCCTATGGCCGAACCCCGCCACGGATGAAGCGATGCTCTCCATGCCCCATGTGCATGGCTTCTCGTTCACCATGCTCGATGCCTTGGGCCGTGCCGTGCTCACCAACAGCACCACCAGCGATCGCGCCGTGCTCGATCTGCGCCGCTTCGCCCCCGGACTGTACCGTGTGCTGGCCACCGATGCACGCGGGCAGCGCGCAACGGGCACCGTGGTGGTGGCGCGGTGAGTGCAGCGGTGTCCGCCGCTCTTGCCGCCACTCGAGAGGCCCTCGCTCCGCGTTGGGATCTTGAGCACCGTGCCGCACAGAGCCGCTTCCTGCGCCGCAATGGCCATACACGG
>JADIYA010000009.1 GCA_016705545.1 Flavobacteriales bacterium | reverse complement strand
GACCGATTACCGGGAGGAGCCCGGTCAATTGCGGCAAAGCACCAAGAGCGGTTTCGAGGCGTACCGTGTGGAGCAGGTGAACAAGGAAACGGGTGAGAAGTATTTCGTGACCCGCTACAAGCCTGTTAGCTATACCGAGCATTACCAGGAGAACAAGGCGCGCATCGCGGTGAACTACAGGCTCATATCACTCGAGACCGGTGAGGTGCTCATGAGCAAGTCCTTCGATCGGGAGAGTGAGGACCACATGTACTACGCTACCTACACGGGCAATCGTGATGCTCTTTACCCAAGCCTGAATGGCGCCGCTGACCTCAGCAACAACCGGCGCGGTGACCTGCGCAACCTGCTGAATGCACCTCGTGAAGTGAAGTCATCGGCCACCTTGGGCAGCGAACTCGTGCGCCAGGGCACGGTGCAGATGGCCGCTGCCATTCAGCAGGAACTCAACGAGCGCCTGCCATGACCCGGCTGCTTCTCTTCATGGCACTTAGCGCGCTGATGGCGTGCAAGGGCGGGCAAACCGTTCAGGAGCCGCCGCCGCCTGCGCCCGATGCACGGCCCGAATGGGTGCGCAGCCGGCCGGTGAGCAGTGCCTATTACATCGGTGTGGGCTTGGGCAGCAAGGCCAGGGCCGATGCCGTGGAGTCGGCCCGCAAGAGCGCGCTGGATCAGATGGCCCAGGAGATCAGCGTACGTGTCGAGGGCAGCAGCATCCTCTTCACCGCCGATGGCCGCAATCGCTTCGACGAGACCTTCACCAGCACCATCAAGACCACCTCGCAGGAGCAGCTTGAAGGATATGAGCTCGTTGATTCGTGGGACAGTCCCACCGAGCATTGGGTGTATTACCGCCTCTCGAAGGCCGAGCATGCCCGCCTGAAGTCACAGCGCAAGTCCGCAGCCATCGGGACGGCCGTCGACTTGCATCAGCGCGCGATCGCCAGCATTGCTGGTGGTGACCTTCGAGCAGCCATCGACCAGGACTTGAGAGCGCTCATCGCCATGAAGGCCTATTGGGGCGAGAACGACTTGGTGGAGCTGAATGGCAAGCAGGTGCCGATCGCGAATGAGGTGTTCGGCCATTTGCAAGCACTCACCGCCGGAATCCGTTTGGCCCTGTTGCCCGAACGTTGCGAACTCGACTATGCAAACCACTTCCAGCGTGAGGTAATGGTCACGGCCACGTTCGCCGAAGGGAAGCTCGGCCGCGACCTGCCGCAATTGCCGCTCCGGATAACGTATGCCGGTCTGGATGGTCCGGTGATCGAGCAGAAGAATACCGACTCCGAGGGACGCTTGAGATTCGGCGTGCAGCGCGTGGCCATTGCCCAGAGCAGCAACGATCTCGTGGTGAAGCCCGATATGGATGCGCTAGTGAGCAAGGACTTGGAACCGGAAGTCGTGAAGGCGCTCTTGGGCAGCCTTACGGTGCCCGAGACCCGAGCCCCCATCAGCATGCGGATGCCACGGGTGTTCATGCGGTCGAATGAAACAAGCCTCGGCGCGGCCGTGGGCGATGCCGGGATTGCCGTGATCCTGCGTGAAGAGCTCACGCGGAGCGGATTCCGTTTGGTGGACCGCGAGACCGAAGCCGAGCTCCTGCTCCAGTTGAATTGCACCACGCGACCAGGGGGTGAATCCAATGGATTCGCCACGGCCTTCCTCGATATGACCTACACCTTCCAGGACCGCAAGTCGCAGGACATCGTGTTCCAGGGGGCGAAGCAATCCGTGAAGGGCATTCAGCTCAGCTTGGAGAAAGCCAGCCTTGATGCCTACAAGAAAGCCGCACAGGAGCTGCGGCGCGAAGTGGTGCCCGGCATCCTCAGCGCCTTCCAGTGACGCGCTTCATGTAGTTTGGCACGCGATCAGCAAAACCGGCTCCAACCAAAACGAATCTCATCAGCACACTCAACACCGCGCCGGGCATCGGCGAAACACCATGAAAACCTCCACCACCACCCGCACCCTCAGCATGGCCTTCGCTGCTGTCCTGCTCTCCGGCGGAATGACCGCTTGCAAGAGCAAGAAGAAACAAGCCGAAGTGAAACCCGACCCGACCGGGGAGACCGAGATCATCATCCCTTGCTCCGGCCCTGAGTTCTTCACGGACAACAAGGTGTTCCGCGCCAACAACCTGGGCGAGAGCATGGATCAGGCCACCAGCAAGAAGAAGGCGATGAGCAATGCCCGCGCCGACCTGGCCGCCGCCATCAACACCCGCGTGAAGGCCGTGATCGACAACTACGTGAACAGCCGCGAGATGCAGAACCGTGAGGAGATCGGTGAGCGCTACGAGGCCCTCGCCCGTGAAGTGGTCGATCAGCAGCTCACTGGCGTGAAGACCATCTGCGAGAAGATGATGCGCGTGAATGCCACCGGCAACTACAAGAGCTACGTGGCCATCGAGCTCAGCGCCCAGGAACTGCTGGCAGCCTACAACCAGCGCCTCAGCAGCGATGAGCGCCTCCGCATCGACTACGACTACGAGAAGTTCAAGGAGACCTTCGAGAAGGAGATGGAGAACATGAAGAAGTAATCCTTCGAGTCCTTTCCTGGAAGCCCTTCTGCCCCTGCAGAGGGGCTTCTGGCTTCAAGGCGCACCTTTGCCGCATGCGAAGCAACCGGTTCGCCATTGGAGCATTGCTCATGGCCGTGGCAGTCGGTCTGGGAGCTTTTGGTGCGCACGGATTGAAGCCGCACCTGAGCCCCGACCAGCAGGCGGTTTGGGCCACGGCCGTCCAGTACCACTTCATCCATGCTATTGGATTGCTGGTGTTGGAGGCCTGCACCGGGCGATTGCCGACCACCCCCTCCACGTGGATTGCGCGGCTGCTGATGGCCGGGATCGTCCTTTTCAGCGGCTCGCTGTACCTGTTGAGCACGAGGGAGTTGATCGGCTTGGATGGAATCGGCCCCTACTTGGGCCAGGTAACTCCGCTGGGAGGCCTTTGCTTCATGGCAGCGTGGCTCATGCTGTTCATAACCGCGTTAAGGCAACATGACCGGCGTTAGTCCCTGCTGGGTGTGTCCCGCTACTTTTGGCGCCCAATTCCAAATCGCAGGAACATGAACGACTTCGGTAACAAGCCGAACAATGCCGATCTCACGAAGCTCGGCCTGAATCGCGTGGGCGACATCTACTGGAACCTGGAGCCCGCCGAATTGGTGGAGCACGTGCTCGTGAACGGGCAGGGCGTACTGGCCGACACCGGAGCGCTTGCCATCGACACCGGCGAATTCACCGGACGCAGCCCCAAGGACAAGTTCACCGTGAAGGATGCCAAGACTGAAGGCACCGTGTGGTGGGGCGACGTCAACATCCCGCTCTCGACTGCTGCCTTCGATAAGCTGCACGAGAAGATCGCCGCCTACCTGCAAGGCCGCGACGTGTATGTGAAGGATGCCTACGCCTGCGCTGATCCCACCTACCGGCTCAACCTGCGCGTGGTGGCCGAGATGCCATACAGCGCCATGTTCTCCGGCAACATGTTCCTGCGTCCCACGGCGGCGGAGCTCGATGGCTTCCAGCCCGAATGGAGCATGATCTGCGCTCCGGGTTTCACTGCCAACGGTCCCGCCGATGGCGTGCGCCAGCACAATTTCGCCGCCATCGACTTCAGCCGCAAGATGATCCTCATCGGCGGTACAGGCTACACCGGCGAGATCAAGAAGGGCATCTTCACGGTGCTGAACTACGTGCTGCCCCAAGAGCGCGGCGTGCTCAGCATGCACTGCAGCGCCAACATCGGTGCCGATGGTGATACCGCTGTGTTCTTCGGCCTCAGCGGCACCGGCAAGACCACCCTCAGCGCCGATCCCGAGCGCAGGCTCATCGGCGACGACGAGCACGGCTGGAGCGATCAGGGCGTCTTCAACTTCGAAGGCGGCTGCTACGCCAAGTGCATCGACCTGAGCAAGGAGAAGGAGCCCCAGATCTGGGATGCCATCAAGTTCGGTTCGATCCTCGAGAACATCAATTTCATCGAAGGCACCTCCACGGTTGATTTCGCCGACAAGAGCAAGACGGAGAACACCCGCGTCAGCTACCCTATCCACCACATCGAAAACATCGCCGAGCCGAGCGTAGGCGGGCATCCGAAGAACATCTTCTTCCTGACCTGCGATGCCTATGGCGTGCTCCCGCCGATCAGCCGCCTCACCCCCGGCCAGGCCATGTACCACTTCATCAGCGGCTACACCGCGAAAGTGGCGGGCACCGAGGCGGGCGTCACCGAGCCGCAGAGCACATTCAGTGCCTGCTTCGGCAAGGCCTTCCTGCCCCTGCACCCGGGCAAATACGCGGATATGCTGGGCGAGAAGATGAAGCAGCACGATGCGCGCGTTTGGCTGGTGAACACCGGTTGGAGCGGCGGCGCTTATGGCACCGGAGAACGCATGAAGCTGAAGTTCACGCGCGCCATGATCGGTGCAGCGCTCCGTGGCGAACTGGACAAGGCAGAGTACAAGGAGCACCCGGTCTTCGGCGTGAACTACCCGGTGAGCTGTCCCAACGTGCCCGCGGAGATCCTCGACGCGCGCAGCACATGGAAGGACAAGGGAGCCTACGACGCCACCGCCGAGAAGCTCGCGAAGCAGTTCAACGACAATTTCGCCAAGTACAAGGATGGCTGCAGCGCCGAGACCCTTGCTGCTGCCCCGCGCACCGCAGTGAAGGCGTGATCGTGAACGCACGATGAAAGGAAGCCCTCGCAGATGCGGGGGCTTTCTTCGTGTAACGCGCATTGCCTTCGCCGGCCTCCATAGCTTTGACGCCGATGCGCAGATGGATGGTGCTGTTGGTTTGTGTTCCGCTGGCTCTCGTGCTTCGCGGGCAGCATGGCGGGTTCGGGTCGCTCATCTATCCGGAGAAGCTGCGGGCCGATGCCGAGCTCTTGCGCTCCGCCATCCACTTAGCGCATCCCGACCCCTATCGCTTCATCACCCGCGGCGAGCTCGATTGGGCCTTTGACCAGCTCATTGATTCGCTGCGTGAACCGCTCACTGCCGATCGTTTCCTGAGAAGGATGATGCCTGTACTTGCCCGCATCGGAGACTCCAGGCTGCGCGCGGACCTGGATTCTTCCTTGGTGGACCGGGTCATGAGCGAGTCCTTATTGCTGCCATTCACCGTGCGCCTTATCGATGAGGGATTGTACATCAATGCAGAGCTCAAAGGCTTCCGCAGCTTCGCGCCCGGCTCCCGCATCATTTCCATCAACGGACTTAGTGCCGAGCGCATCATCCGCGACCTCAGCCAATGGGTCGCCGTTGATGGCGCGAACGAGTCGGGGCGCCGGCACCAGGTGCAAGAGCGCTTCTCATGGCTCTTCCTGCTCACCTACGGTTCGGTCAATAGCTACCTCGTCGAAACGGAGACGGTCAATGGAGATCGGCGTGAGGATGTGGTTGCTGGCCTGCGACAAGAGGAGATCGATAACAGCCTCAAGCCGTCAGGCCTCGCGCTTCACCCGTGGCGCAGCTCGTGGGATAGGGAGAGTGCTGCACTCTGGGTGAGCCTTACCACGCTGGATCCGGAAGGCCTCAAGCGCAGTGGACAGAAGCCGAAGGCCTTTCTGGAAGCCGTTCTCAAGGAAGCACGGACAGAGAGTGCGAAGGCCCTGGTGCTCGACTTGCGCGGTGCGGATGGGCGCGAGTTGGGCATGGCCGAATGGGTGTTCGCTTCCATTGCACGTGAGCCGTTCAGGCTGGTGCAGGGCATCACCGTTCGTGCAACGCAGCCGCATGCGCTCCCGGGTGCGGTTCGTTTGCCTGATGAGTTCGTTGCGAGCGTGGACCGCAACTATCTGCCACCGCAGCAAGGCAGCGCTTCTTTGCGTCCCGATGATCCGCGACTGGCTCTCGTTACCCCCGACCGGGAGGCCTATGGCGGGCGGGTTTATGTGGTGTGCGACGGGGGCACTCGCGATGCCGCTGCGTTGCTGGCGATGATTGCGCACCGGACCGGGCGGGCGCGTTTGATCGGAGAGGAGACCGCCACCAATGCGCACAGCTTCACGGGTGGCCGCACGGCGACCGTGTTCGCACCGAATTCGGGCTTGCGACTCGAGATTCCCTTGCTCCGCTACATCCCCGAAGGCGAGAGCGATGCACCGCCCGATCGCGGAGAGCAACCCAAGCACCGCGTGCAGCCCACGCCCGATGCGCTTGCAAATGGCCGTGATGGTGTCCGCAGCGCGTTGCTTCGCATGATCCGCGAGTTGCACTGAGCTCGCAGCGCTCAATAAGGGATGCCTAGCCGACGGTAGATGAATCCCATCAGCCAAGCGGGCCCGACGAGCAGGAATTGAAGGTCCGTCAGGAAGCTCGGCTTCTTGCCTTCGATGTGGTGGCCGATGAATTGGCCGACCCAGGCAGCCGCGAAGAGCACAAGGCAGATGGCCCAGAGCGGCCAGGGCGCGTGATCGATCAGGGCCTTTGACATCCACAGGCAGGCGTATCCCCACAACGCCATGCCGATGGCTAGCGTGAACGAGCGCGGCAAGTAGAACCCGAGCACCACCGCTCCGACCGTGAGCTTCGCCCATGGGATGCGACCGATGTAGGGAAGTTCGTCAGGCGGTAGGGATGCGATCAGCCCGACCACGCAGAAGAAGATGGTGGGCACGCATATCCAGTGGATGAGCTTATTCACAGGGTTCTGATGGCTCTCGCCATACTGGTCGAACCAGCGCTGAATCGTCTTAGCCATGTGCGAGGTAGCGTTGGTTGATCACATCCAGGTGGTGCAGCTCGTGACCGGCGATCGCCCAACCCAGTGCACGCACCGTGAACCGGTTCCCGTTAGCGCTCCCGGAACGCAGCAGCATGGCCGCCGAGAAGCTCTTGAACAAGGCGATGCTCGCTGAGCGCACGGCCGCGTGCTCCATGCGCAGATCTGCCAAGGTGCGGCGGTCGGCCTCCGAAGCAGGCGCATAGGCATCTTCATCAAAGCCATGCAGCTCGGTAGCATCGTTGCGCGCGAAGCGCAAGGCCCGGTAGGCGAACACCCGCTCGCAGTCGATCAAGTGCTGCAACACCTCCTTGATCGACCATTTGCCTTCAGCGTACCGGTGATCGCCCATGGTGTCGGGAAGGGATGCGGTCATCGATTCGAAGCGCTCAGAGGTCATCGTGAGAGCGGCGATCAGGTCATCCCCTTCGCAGCGGGCGATGTATGGTGCGTAGTAAGCGGCGAATTCGGAGGAAGCTGGTCTTTCAATGGCATTCATGCCACCAAGGTAGCCGCTCACCGGCGATGGACCTTATCCACATGCGGTGTTGAGATCGCACCGAGCACTGGCCGATGCCAGCCACCGCAGCGCTTCTAGCTTGCCGCATGCTTCAATGGGAGCCTCCCGCCTTTGAACAGCCCTTCGAATTGTGGCGTGATGAAGGGGTGCTGCACCTTGTCCTGCTGGAGGGCGCCCAGTTGCAGCCTAAGGTGATGAAGGAGATGATCCGGTTGGTGGCTGCCATGGATGCCACGGGCCGCGTGCCGGTGCTGATCGACCATGCACCGAGCGTGGCCGTTGATGACAGCGCTCGTGCGCTGCTTGTGCGCGTTTGCCGCGCTCAGGGCCATCCGGTGGCAGTGTACACGGCCAACCCGCAATGCCGCGGCCAGTTGGAGTTCTTCCGGCAAGTGCACCGTCCTCGCTTCCCATTCCGCGTGTTCGACTCGCGTAACGAGGCATGGCGCTGGGCGCGTGAGCGATTGCAGATTGAAGCCGTTCGAAATGCCGTGAAGGCAAGACTATGATCCTGAATGGCGCATACCGGTTCCCGGTTTGGGCGATTGCACTGGCAAGCGCTCAATACGCTTGGCCGCAACCCCCTCGGTTGGTTTCCTCGAGCAATGGCACCGACATCATCGTGGAGGTCCCGGGTGAGGAAGAGGATGCAAGCCTGGAGCTGCGTGCCATCTGGAGGCCTGCCCTGAACGCGGGCATTGCCTTCGAACTGCAGCGCTTGAGCGATGCCCCTGCTGAAAATGCGGTCATGCTCGACAGGCTGGTTGAATCGGCGATCGGCGCCTACCTCGATGCGCGCGTCCATTTCACCAAGCAGGGCGTGAAGAGCGATCTGCCGGCAGCTGCCATGGCCACCGATATCGATGCACTGATCGCGGCAGCTGTTGATCACCTGCATCCTGGCCCGGATCGCGTTGCGCTGAGCCCCAGCACGCGTGGCCAATTGGAGCGCCTCACACGGATCGATTGGAGCAACGCCCGATTCGGCGTGGACGGAGGCGCAGAACAGGACAAGTACCTGGCGGTGTATTACTACGTGCGCAGCCAGCGGCAAGAACTCGAGCGGCAGCTGCGGGCCGATCTGCTTCCGTTGAGCCAGGTGAATGTGCTCGCGGCTGAGCAAGTTCCGCCGGGACAAGTCGAGAGGATCAACAGCACCTGCGGCACCGTGTTCGACCAGGAGAATTATCTCTGCGCTCTGGACCTGCGGCTGGCTGACACTGGGGGCGGCGTGGGATCGGATCCCGAGTTAGCCGGGGGCCTGCTGCAAGGCATTGCCGATCAAGCGGCTCCCGATACCAGCGGAACTGCATCCAGCGCTGTTCCATTATCGCGTATTCGTAAGCGCGACCGTTGGCTGAAGCAGGAATTCGACGCTATCAATCAGCGGATTGATCGGATGGACCAGCGTCGGGAGCTCTGGGAGCTGCGCGATCGCATGGAAGACATGGAAGACCGTCTCACCGGGTTGGAGATCGACGTGAAGGATGCACGTGACCGTGGGAACGAGGAGAACCCTTCAGCCAATCTCGCAGCGCTCACCGGCCGCAACCTCACCGTCCGATTCGAGCGGAACAGCACTTCGCTCGAGCCCGATCAGCGCGTGCTGCTCAACGAGGTGTTCGAGCAGTTGGCCCGATCGCCGCAGGACAAGGTCCTCATCACCGGCCACACCGATCGCAGTGGCGATCCGGCACGCAATCTCTGGCTCAGCGAACAGCGCGCGAAGGCCGTGCGGGGCTACCTGCTTGCGCGCGGCATCGATGGCGACCGCCTTTTGGTGAATTATTACGGCGACAGCCGCAGCTTGGGGCGCGATCCCGGCGAGCGGCGCGTGGAGTTGGAGTGGCTGCGCTGATTAGGCTCAGATCGCATCGAAAGCCTCGATCCGCGAGCGCAGGCCATGCCCTTCGGTCTCTTCAACACGACTGCAGAACTTCAGCACCATGCACGCGCAGGGAAGCGGATAGGTGAAGAGCATCACCCCGAACTGCAATCCGAAGAACACCGACATCACCATCGGCATCACTGAGTTCATGGCCTCTGGATCGCCGGAAGCACCCAGGAACATCAGGAGCATCATCACCACAACGCCCAGGATCTGCACGATGTAGCCGATGGCGCCCACGATCAGGCCCATCACCATCGAGACTCCGAGCGTGGGCCAGAAATCACCGCGCACCAGCATGAAGGAACGATGCATCGCCGTAGTCACGCCCGCGCGCTCAACGGCCTGGGCCGCGCTCGCGAGCGATGCATAGGTGGTGACGGCCAGCACGGCGGCTAACATGCCCAGGACCGCCACCACGCTGAGCACCGGTTCCTCCAGCAGGATCAGCAAGACGAAGACCACGGCCGCTCCGCCTGCCATCAAGCCTAGGAGGATCAGGATGCCGAGATAGTGGAAGAGCCGGCCCAGTGCGCGTTTCACCAGGAAACTCGTGGTGGCTGAACTCCCCTCGCCGCGGTCGTGCGCGCGGAGGAATTCATGCACCAGTGCATGCAGGAATACGATCAAGAGCGCGAAGAGCAAGTAGGCCACGCCGATCATGATTCCGCCGTAGGCGAAGCGGTCACCGGTGGAAGTGAAAGGGTCTTGCGTGCGCGCACCCAACATCTGTCCGAAGCCCCCGCCGATGAGGTAGGCCCCGAAGAGCAGGAGCGGAAGGCAGCTCACGGCAATGGCGCGGTACAAGGGCCGTCCATGCTGGCGCATCAGCGCGAATGAGCCGCTTATCAGCTGCCCGAAATCACGTCGTTGGCGCAGCTCGAACGGCGGCTTCACCATCAGTTCGCTACAAGTGCATGAACTCCTTCTTGGCCATCAACTGCTCCTTGGTCTCGCGGTGGTCGGGGTCGTCCACGCAGCAATCGACCGGGCATACGGCAGCGCATTGCGGCTCATCGTGGAAGCCGGTGCATTCGGTGCATTTGTCGGCCACGATGTAGTACACGTCCATGGCCTTGGGCGCATTGGCTGCATCGGCATCGTAGCTGTTGCCCATCGGGGTGGTCTGTGGCCCGTGGAGCGCGGTACCATCGGCCAGCCGCCATTCGGCGCCGCCCTCATAGATGGCATTGTTGGGGCACTCCGGCTCGCAGGCGCCGCAGTTGATGCATTCGTCGGTGATCACGATGGCCATGGTGGTGCGGGATACTTTTAGCGCCGCGAAGATAGCCGGGCAGATCGGCGCGATGTGACCACCTCAGGAGCATGAATGGAATTGAACAACGGCGATCGGCGCTCGAGCAGCTCGGCGCGGTGATGAATGCTCTGGGTGCTGGGTCTCCGTGGCCTGGGCATTCCATCGGTCTTGCGGAGAGTGAGTACGGTATGTTGGATTCCCTCATCCGCAGGGCGCAGCAGCACAACGGCTGGGCAACGGAGGAGAATGTGCGCTTCGCCTTCGGCGCTTGGGGCGCTTCGCTGGCCGGGGCCTCGCTAACGGAGTGGCTTGAGCGCTATCCGGAGCTTCAGGCCGAAGAGGTCAGGCCAAGCACCGTCGGACTCATCCTCGCGGGCAACGTGCCGCTGGTCGGGCTTCACGATGTCATCACCGTGTTCCTCTCGGGCCACCGGGCACGCATCAAATGCTCCTCACAGGAGCCGGAGCTGATCCCCGCGCTGATCGATGTGCTCGATCATTTCCTGCCCGGCACATCGGAAGGCCTCATCACGCTAGCGGGGAAGCTCGGTGAGGTGGATGCGCTGATCGCCACCGGTAGTGACAACACCGCCAGGTACTTCGATCATTATTTCCGCCACGCGCCACGCATCGTGCGCAAGAACCGCGTGAGCATCGCCGTGATCGATGGCTCCGAGACTGATGATCAGCTGGCTGCATTGGGAGAGGATGTGTTCCGCTATTTCGGTCTCGGCTGCCGCAACGTGAGCAAATTGCTCGTTCCGCGCGGTTTCGACCTCGACCGGGTCTTCAAGGCCTTCTTCCCCTGGTCGGCGATCGTGCATCACAACAAGTACGGCAACAACTACGACTACACCCGCGCGCTCTGGCTGCTCGACCGCGTGCCCTTCCTCGAGAACGGCTTCGTACTCTTGAAGGAGGATACCGCGCTGGCGAGCCCTGTTGCGGCGCTATTCTACCAGCGCTACGACCGCAAGGAAGAGGTGCTCGCGTACATAGAGGCCAACGAGCAGAAGATCCAGTGCGTGGTGGCGCGCGATGGCATCGCCTTCGGGGAAGCCCAACGACCGGCCCTCAGCGACTACGCCGATGGAGTGGATACCATGCGCTTCCTGCTCGGGCTGCGCTGATCAGGGCACGTAATCGTAGCAACCCAGGTCGGGCAGTCCATCAGCTCCCCGTGCAATGCCGTCGAGGTCGAGGAAAGGGCCGGCACCGTCGGCCTTGTTACGCCCGAAAGCAGATGAAGTGATGTGGAAATCCCGGTCCTGCACGCTTACGAAGCCGTGGTTCTGGTTGCGGTAGATCCGGTCCTGGAAGGGGAAGAAGCCGAGGTCCGAGGTGCTCTGGTCGGTTCGCAGCATGATGCGGTCGAAATCGATGTCGGGCGTGGCCAGCCCATTGAACTCGAGCTTGAATTCGTTGTTGTTGGCCCCGTGGATGATGCTGTTCCTGAAATCACTGGTGTCGATGTCCCGCACCTGCAGTTCGCCATTGATGTCGGCGTAGGTGTTGGTCATGATGAAGGCCGGCGTGTTGCGGATGCCGTAGCTCCAGTAGTTGGCCACGGTCATGTGGCGGAACCGGTACGCGCCGCCACCGGTGAGCGCCAGGCAATATTGACCGCAATCGCTCACCAGCAAGTTGGCGGCATCGATCCGGTAGTTGCGGCTCAGGATCCCCGCCGCGCTGCAGTTGCGGATCTTCACGTTCTCCAGGATCAGCTTGGCTTGGCTGGTCACTGCATCTGGCACTCCAGGCCAGGTCTCGCATTGCACGCCCACCAATGCGTTCTTGATCACGACATTCTTCAACTTGTTGTCGCCGCCGGCCGGGCCATCGTTGATCCAGATCCGCTCCCACTGGCCGGGTAATTCGGCATAAAGCGCCTCGAGGCGGTCGCTTTGGAATGTGATCGGACTGTTCACCTCTCCATTCGCTTCGATCCGGCCCCATCGGTAGATCCACAATCCGCCCCCGCCATGCACATGCACACGGACACCTGGGTCGATGATGAGCTTGCTGCAAGAGTCAACCACCGCATAACCGTAGATCACGTAGGGCTTGTCGTTCGGCCAGGTCACGGTCTCGCAGATGCTGTTGCCATTGTCATCTAGTCCTGCGATGATGCTGTATGCCGGCAGGCCGCTCGGGAAACTATCGGGCCTGAAGTAGTGCGCATCCTGTCCCCAGGCCACCAGCTTCACCTTCTGCTCAGTGCCGTTGGCGAGGAACACGATGTGGTCCTCGTGGATCAGCGGAGTGCTCTGGCCGGTCTGATCCAGGCTCGCTTCCACGAACACATAGATGCTGTCGCCTCCAAGGATCTCGACATCCTGGAAGCTGGTGCCCGCAGCACCATCGACGTTGATCCGGAAGGGGGAGGGGTTGCCGCCCTCGAGGGCGATATCGACCCGCACCCCCTGCGAATTGGGGTTGCGCACCCGGAAGCGCTTGGTCACCGAGAAGGGGTTCTGGGTGAAAACAGTGTCGAAAAGGACCTCGGTCTGGCTGAAATCCAAGGTCACCGGGTCGTCCGTGAAGAGCTTGTCCTTGCGGCAGTTGACCAGCAGCACGGCGGCAGCGAGGAAGGGTAGGAGGCGGGTGGGCTTCAAGGCGGGCAAAGATGGCCGGAACCGAATGCCCATACGCACGGATGGGCAGATCATTGCCTTCGGGGTGTCCCAAGGGCTTGCCCGAATGAGGTTAACGGCTACATTTGCGCCCCGCTCGCAGGAGGGCGGCACTAACGAGAAAGGCCATGAAGAAAGGCATCCACCCCGAGAACTACCGCACGGTGGTTTTCAAGGACATGAGCAATGAGTACATGTTCCTCGGCAAGAGTTGCGCAGCCACCAAGGACAGCATGAAATGGGAGGACGGCAACGAGTACCCCCTGATCAAGCTTGACATCAGCTACACCAGCCATCCCTTCTACACCGGCAAGATGATGCTGGTGGATACTGCAGGCCGCGTGGACAAGTTCAACAAGCGTTTCGCCAGGCACACGGAGAAGCGTGATGCAGCGGCTTCCTCTGCTGAATAAGGCACAACCCTGAAATGAAAAGCCCCCGGCGACGGGGGCTTTTTCGTTTCTCGATATGCCGGTCACACCCGGTGCTTGTCTTCTTTGCCAACGCCGGCGCGGATCATTTCCAGCGCCTGCGCTATACGGCGCTTCCGGGTCTCGTCCTGCTTGGCGTCGTTGACCCACTCCACGTATTCCTTCTTGTGGGTGTAGCTGAAATTCTCCCAGTGCGCCCACGCTTCCTCATCCTTCTTCAAGCAATTCTCCAATTCAGGCGGCACCACGAGGGCCTTCCGGGCGGGCTTGGCGTCCGATAGCTTGGCTCCGCTCAGGTTCACCTTCACGGCTTGCTTCACCAGATCAACGAAAGCGGCTTCGTTGATGGTGTCCGTTTCACGCAGCTTGTAGGAGCGCATGCCCTTGGTATCGTCCTTCTCAAAGAGCTTCTTCGGGTCCTTGATCAGCGCGCCCTTGTGGAACCACACGGCCACGTGCTCCTTGAAAGCTTGCAGGCCGATCATGATGCCGTCGTGATCGAAGTGCGGACTGTTCCATTTCCAGGTCTCCTCGATTTCTTCATCCACAGAGTGGATCAACTGCCGCAGCCGCACCAACATCTTCCGCTGCCATTCCGGGCGTTCGGCGATGTACAGGTTTATCTGTTCCTGAGGGAGCATGGAGCAGGCGTTTAGGGCGGCCAAGCTAGCATTGATGTGAAACCAGTGTTCCGTCTGATCGACGGATGGATTTCAACAGCGCTCAATGACCACGGCGTATCCCTGGCCCACGCCGATGCACATGGTGCAGAGCGCGTACCGCTTGCCAAGTGCCTGAAGCTCAATGGCTGCGGTTTGCAATAGACGGGCGCCACTCATGCCCAACGGGTGGCCTAAGGCAATGGCACCACCATTGGGGTTCATCCGTGGATCATCATCAGCGATGCCCAGCGAGCGGGTACAGCTCAGAACCTGCGCCGCGAAGGCCTCATTCAGCTCGAAAAGGTCAATCTGCTCCATGGTGAGGCCAGCACGTTTCAGCGCAAGCTTAGTGGCATTAACAGGACCGATGCCCATGATGCGCGGCTCCACACCCACCACTGCGCTGCTCACGATGCGCGCCTTGGGTGCGAGGCCATGCTGTTTCAGGCCAAGCTCACTGGCCACCAGCACAGCGGCAGCGCCATCGTTGAGCCCGCTCGCGTTACCGGCGGTTACGGTGCCGTTCTTCCGGAATGCGGGTTTCAGCGCGGAAAGTCCGTCAATCGTGGTCTTGGGCTTCACGAATTCATCATGCGTGAAGAGCACTGGATCACCTTTCCGCTGCGGGATCGGCACTGGTGCGATCTCCTGGGCGAGCCGGCCGCTAGCCTGCGCTGCAGTCGCCTTTTGCTGGCTCCACAGGGCGAAGCGATCCTGGTCCTCGCGCGAGATGGGGTTCGCATCAAGCAGGTTCTCGGCCGTCTCGCCCATGGCTTCGGTGCCGAATTGCTCCTTCATGCGCGGGTTCACGAAGCGCCAGCCGAAGCTGCTATCGAAGAGCTGGGCATCGCGGCCGTAGGGTGTGCTGGTCTTGTTCATTACCCAAGGGCCGCGGGTCATGTGCTCCACTCCGCCAGCGATGAAGAGATCTCCGTTCGAAGCAGCGATGGCGCGCGCTGCACCCACCACCGCGCTCATGCCTGAGGCGCAGAGCCGGTTCACGGTCTCTCCCGGCACGGTTACAGGCAGGCCCGCTAGCAGCAAGGCCATGCGGGCCACATTGCGATTGTCCTCGCCCGCCTGATTGGCGCATCCCATGATCACGTCGTCGATGGCTGCGGGGTCGAGCCCTGGGTGGCGCTTCATCAATTCGCGTAGCACATGAGCGGCGAGGTCGTCAGCACGAACAGGCGCCAAGGCCCCGGCGAAGCTGCCAATGGGCGTGCGCACGGCGTCAACGATGTAGGCTTCTTTCATTCAGGTCTATGGATGTGTTTCCGGGAACCAGGGCTTGCCCGTGCGATACACGGTCCCCTTGAAGAGGGCCACTTGTTCGCGGTTCTGGTTGGTAACGGTGATGTAGTAGATGCCGATGCTCCGTGTGAGGCTCATCTCTTCACTGGTGGCGGTGAGCACATCGCCGGCCTTCACGGCCTTGGTGTGGCTGATGCTGGTCTCCACGCTCACGCTCTGGATGCCATGGCTGTTGCAGGCGAAGGCGAGGCAGCTATCGGCGAGGGAGTAGGTGATCCCGCCATGGGCGATGGCGAAGCCATTGAGCATCTCTTCGCGCACGCTCATCCGCAGCACGCATAGCCCTGGTTCCACCTTCAGACGCTCAATGCCGAGCCAGATGCTGTAAGGGTCATGGTCGTACATCCGCGCAACCACCTTTTGCGCGAGCTCTTGGAGCGACATGGGGCGAAGGTATCGGGCGATCGGTTGCTGGGTCGGGTAGTCGTCGGATGACAGGTCTTCTATGAGCAATCATGACAACGACAGCCAAGCATCAGAATTCCCGCTTTACCGCGCTATTCGAGAATCCCGGATGCGAGCGGATCAGCGACCCCGAGCCTTTTCGATTACCTCAACTCCTGATCGAGCCGCACGATGGCCTCCGGCCTTCCGAGCAGGTAGAGCACATCATCGGTGAGGATGCGCGTGCTGCCGGTCACGTTGGTGATGTGCCTCTCCTTGCGCCGGATGGCGAGCACGGTGATGCCGTACTTCTCGCGCAGTCCTATCTCCGCCACGGTCCGGCCCACCACCTTGCCGCGCCCCAAGGTCACCGGTAGCGTGGCGATCTCGATGCCTGGGATGGGCAATGGTGCTTGGGGCGCCGCCGCCGGTGAACTGCTCACGCCGCGCAGCATGCCGTAGTGCCCACCGCGGATGCGGGCCACGAGATCCTGGATGCGCTGCTCGGGCACGAGGTATTTGCGAAGCACGCGATAGAAGATCTCGATGCTGGTCTCGAATTCCTCAGGGATCACTTCGTTGGCGCCGGCTTCGAGGCTGGCCTGGATCTCGCGCACGTAGCGGGTGCGCACAATGATGTACACGGCGCTGCTGATGCTCCTGATGCAGGCCACGATCTTCTTGGTGGCTTCGGGATCGCTGATCGCGACCACCACGACCCGTGCGCGTTCCACATGCGCCTCTTGGAGCACATGATCGTTGGTGGCATCACCGTGGAGCACGGGCAGTCCGATCGCCTGCGCTTTGCGGGCCAGGTCGGGATCCTCTTCCACCACGGCGCAGCGGATTCCGCTCTCCATGGCGGCGGTGGCCACGTTCTGCCCATTGAGCCCGAAGCCGATGATCACCACATGGTCCTTGAGCACGGTGGCCATGCGCTTTTCCTGCTCGCGCTTCACGCGCATGAGGCTGTCGAGACGGTTGCTTACCCGCGCGGGCACGAATTGCAGGAACACCTTGCGCACGATACGCTCGCTGCGATCGAGCATGAAGGGCGTGGTGGCCATGCCAAGGATGGCTACGGCGAGGAAGAGCTGGTAATGCTCTTGGCTCAACAGGCCCAGCTTCAGTCCGGGTATGGCGAGCACGAAGCCGAACTCGCCCAATTGGAACAGGCCCAGCGCGCTGTGCAGCGCGGTGCGAAGCGGGTAGCGCAGCACCCAAACGGCCAGCGCTGCGGCGAGCACCTTCAGCAAGGTGGCCCCAGCGAAGAGTCCGATGATCGTGAGGGGCGAATCAAGGAAGAGCCGCACATCGACCAGCATGCCGATGGAGACGAAGAAGAAGCTCAGGAAGAGCTCGTGGAAGGGCTGCACGATGCCCGTGGCGTGGTAGGCGTGCTCGGTCTCACTGATCACCAGTCCCGCGAAGAAGGCGCCCAGCGCGAGGGAAAGCCCCATGGCCTGCGTGGTGAAGGCGGCAGCGAAGCAGATCACGACGATGGTGATGATGAAGAGCTCATTGCCGCGCCCTTTGATCGCCGCGCGCAGCAGCCTGGGCACCATGTAGCGGCCGCCGATGAATACGGCTGCCAGGAGCAGGGCCATCTTTCCGAGCAGCAGGAGGAGGTCGCTGGTGATGTCCTGGCTCTGGCCAGCCAGAAGCGGCGTGATGAGCATCATGGGCACCACGATGATGTCCTGGAAGATGAGGATGGCTGTGGCCACGCGGCCCGGCGCGCTATCCATGCGGCCCTTTTCCTGCAGCACGCGCAACACAATGGCGGTGCTGCTCAAGCTGGCCAGGAAACCGATGAAGACCGCGCTCTCGGTGCGCACGCCGAAGGCATGAAGCACGCCGGTCACGCCAACGATGGTGAGGCCCACTTGCATCGCGCCGCCGCCGAAAACCGTCTTGCCCAGGCTCGCGAGCTTCTTCAAACTGAACTCCATGCCGATGACGAACAGCAGGAAGACCACGCCGATCTCCGCTAGAGCTTCCACTTCCTCTACTTCCTTCACCCAGCCCCAGCCGTGCGGACCCGCGATCATGCCCGTGAGGATGAATGCCAGGATGCCCGGCAGCCTGAAGCGGCGGAACACCAGCAGGATCCCCGCTGCCAGCGCGAGGATCACAACAAGTTCACCGAACAGGGGGAAGTGCATGGGGGAGGTTGAAGGTTGTGAAGGTTGGTCCTTCGCGCCGCTCGGACTGGCCGGTTGAGGGTTGCTGGTTGACTGACTTGCTAAGCAGGTGCACAAGGTCTGAATAAACCCTCAACCAGCCTTCGCGCCAACCTCCTTCCTGCAGCCCCGCGCTACTTCTTGAACACGAGCCAGACCGCTGCCACCAGGAAAAGAGCAGCCAGCGCATGGTTCCAGCGCAGCGCTTCATGCTTGAAGGCAACGAGCGTGAAGAGCGTGAACACCACCAGCGTGATCACTTCTTGAAGCACTTTCAGTTGCACCAGCGTGAACGGGCCGCCATGCAGATTGCTGCCGATGCGGTTCGCCGGTACTTGCAGCACGTACTCGAAGAAGGCGATGCCCCAGCTGATGCCGATGATGGCGAAGAGCCCGAGCCCTTTGCCCCAATCGAATTCCTTGAAGCGCAGGTGGCCGTACCAGGCCAAAGTCATGAAGGCGTTGCTGAGGATCAGCAGGCCGATGGTCCAGAGGGCTTTCATCCGCGTAGCGCAAAGCTCCGCCCTGCGGATCGTTCCTTCCGAGGCCCAGCGCGATCAGGTTCAACGCGCGGCTGTTGATGGCCGCTGCGCTCAGAGCGCTTCAATCACCATCGCGCTCGCGCCGCCACCGCCATTGCAGATGCCGGCACCGCCGTAGCGGGCGTTGTTCTGCTTCAGCACGTTGATCAGCGTGACGATGATGCGCGCGCCGCTGCACCCCAACGGGTGGCCTAGGCTCACGGCGCCGCCATTCACATTCACCTTGGCGGGGTCGAGGCCCATGAGCCTGGTGTTGGCGATGCCCACCACGCTGAAGGCTTCGTTGAGCTCAACGAATTGGATGTCGCTCATCTTCAGGCACGCCTTCTCTGCAGCGCGCGGCAATGCCTTCGCAGGGGTGGTGGTGAACCACTCCGGGGCCTGCTCGGCATCGGCGTAGCTGAGGATCCGCGCAATGGGCTTCAAGCCGAGGGCCTTTGCTTTATCAGCGCTCATGAGCACCAATGCTGCGGCGCCGTCGTTGATGGTGCTGGCGTTGGCGGCGGTCACCGTGCCATCCTTCTGGAATACCGGCTTCAGCCCAGGCACCTTGTCGAAGTTCACGTTCTTGTACTCCTCGTCCTCGCTCACTTGCACATCGCCTTTGCGCGTAACCACGGTAACCGGTACCACTTCATCCTTGAAACGGCCAGCGGACCACGCGGCAGCACTTCGGGTATAGCTCTCAATGGCGAAGGCATCCTGCTCTTCGCGGGAGATCCCATGCTCTTTGGCGCAGAGCTCGGCGCTCACGCCCATGGCGGTCTGGTGGTATACATCGGTGAGGCCGTCCTTGCCAATGCCATCGATGAGCACCCCATTGCCGAAGCGATAGCCGTAACGCGCCTTTTCGACATAGTAGGGCGTCTGGCTCATGCTCTCCATGCCGCCGGCCACCACCACGTCGGCATCGCCCAGGAGGATGTCCTGTGCAGCCATCATGATCGCCTTCATGCCACTGGCGCACACCTTGTTCACGGTGGTGCAGGTCACCTCGTTCGGTAGCCCGGCGAATTTGGCCGCTTGCCGGGCGGGTGCTTGGCCCAGGTTGGCCTGCAACACGCTGCCCATGATCACTTCCTGCACGTCTTCGGCCTTGATCCCGGCTTTTGCGAGCGCGCCTTGGATCGCGGCAGCGCCGAGCTTGGTGGCGGGGACTTCCGAGAGGCTACCGCCGAAGGAGCCGATGGGGGTTCGTGCTGCGGAAATGATGACGACTTCGCGTGCCATAGGTGGGGGGCTTAATGGTGAAGGGCGGCAAAAGTAGCCCCGCGATCCTGTGGTCTGCTGCGTACGGATGAGCCGTCTATATTTGCGCTCCCTTTGAGGGAGCGTTCTTTCCAACAATCACTCGGAGAGGTGGGTGAGTGGCTTAAACCAGTAGTTTGCTAAACTGCCGTACGGGTTAAACTGTACCGGGGGTTCGAATCCCCCCCTCTCCGCAAAGGCCCGCCAGCCGGGTCTTTTTCGTTCGGGGCGTAGCGTAGCCCGGTATCGCGCCTGCTTTGGGAGCAGGAGGTCGTCAGTTCGAATCTGGCCGCCCCGACAATGAAAAGGGTCAACTGAGGTTGGCCCTTTTTCATGGCCACCTTTGCCGACCAAGGTCCCGTAGCTCAGCTGGATAGAGCACCTGCCTTCTAAGCAGGCGGTCGTTGGTTCGAATCCAACCGGGATCGCAGGCATTCGGCCTATGGCCGAAGAGTCGTCGGCTGTTGATTCACTCGCACCGGAGCAGCAAACCGGGCTTCTGCTACTCCTGTTGATTGCCCCACCCTTTTAGCACGGTTATCAACATTGGCCGCTTGCTTGGACCATTGCTCAAACAGCTTCTGCGCCGGGTAACTGCGGATCAATCAGGCTCTATCGGGCGCTAGGTGCCGCTGGTCGAATTGTGGATGGCCTGTTGATGGCGGAAGCCTAGAGCGGCGCGGGTTCGGGCCAATTTCGCGGCGCCCGGATCCGGAACCTCCGCGGCATTGAACCTATGCGCGAGCTCCTCTCCCTGATACTGGTCCTTGGCGGTCTTTCCGTGAACGCGGCCACCTACTACCTCTCGCCCACGGGCAACGACAGCAACAACGGAACCAGCCAATCCACGCCTTGGCGCACCATCGACCGCGCCAATCAGCTCAGCAGCAGCTTCCAGCCCGGCGACCGCATCTTGTTCCAACGCGGCGGAGAGTACCGTGGCAAGCTGAGCATCCTGAACAGCGGGAACGCCACCGCCTACATCGAGGTGGGTGCTTATGGCACCGGCGCCCAACCCATACTCAAGGGGCAGCGTGGCCGTTACGGGATGGACGCTCCACAGCGGCAACATCTGGAAGGCGCCCTTGAGCCAAGCCACGAAACAAGTGTTCGTGAACGGCGCATTGCAAGAGATCGCGCGGTTCCCCAACACCGGTTGGTTGCGTGTGGACCAAGGCACCAGCACCAGTCTCACCGATAGCGAGCTGAACCAGGCCAGCGGCTATTGGACCGGTGCCACCGCTGTGATCCGCACCACCAATTGGAGCTACGACACAGCCTATGTATCCGCCTTCAGCAACAGCACCCTCACGCACACGGCAACGGGCAACAACCTGGGCACCTGGCAGTGGGGCTATTTCATGCGCAACAAGCTCGCGCTGCTCGATGCACCCGGCGAGTGGTTCCACGACAGGGCCACAGGCATGCTCTACCTCTGGTGCCCGAACAACGCGAACCCGAACACGGTGCTCGTGGAGGCCGCGGTGACCGATTACGGGCTATACGGCGGCTGGCAGCGGCATCACATCAAGGTGAGCGAGATCCATTTCCGTCACCATACCACGGCCAGTCTTCGCCTTTCCGGCACCACCGACCTTGAGGCCTTCAACTGCACCTTCACCGATACCTGGCAGGCCATCTACAGCACCGGCAGCAATCAGCACTTCCACCACCTCGATGTGCAACGCACCTATGGCAGCGCGGTGGTGCTGCTCGATAATAATTCCGTGCTCGAGCAGTGCACCTTCACCAACATCGCCATGGTGAAGGGCCTCGGCGAGCAGAACATGGGTTACATCGCCATCCGCACCAACGGAACGGGCATGACCGTGCGCGACAACCGTGTTGAGAATGTGGGCTATTGCGGCATCGCCGTGAACAACAATGCCATCGTGGAGCGCAACCTGGTCATCAATAGCATGGCCATCCTCAATGATGGCGCGGGCATCACCTTCGATCAGACCGACGGCGCCATCATCCGCGACAACGTGGTGCGCGACCTGAACGGCGATGTGGAGAGCAGCGCCATCGGCTGGGTGCATTCCGTGCCCATCTGCATGGGCATCTACTTCGGCAATGTGTTCAACAAGAACATCCTGGTGAAGGGCAACACCGTGATGAACTGCAAGGGATCCGGCATGTACGTGGACCACACCATGCTGTTCACCGGCAACCGCATCGAGGACAATGTGCTCTTCAATAACCAGATCCAGCTCTTCATCTCCGACTACAGCAACTACAACGGCCCCGGAGCTACGGCCCCCTTCCATGTGCCGGCGTACAACACGGTCTACAGCAACAACGTCTTCTACAGCCTGAACAAGGATCAGCTGCTCATCCAGCAGTACCATGTGTACAGCGCCAACTTCGTGGACTTCGGCACTTGGACGGGCAACCGCTACTTCAGCCCTTATAACGACCGCAGCATCTACTTGCGCAACTCGGTCACGGGGGCGCATGACTATTACACCTTGGAGCGCTGGCAAGCGGTGATGAATGAGGACCCCACCGGCACGCGGAGCCCCCTCTACCTCCCCAGCATGGAAGTGCAGCAGGTGCTAGCCACGTTGGCGGTGCCGAACGGCACATTCGGGAGCAACGTGACCGGTTGGACCGGTTGGCCCAGCCAGGGAGTGATCACTCACAACACCACCAAGCTTGATGTCGGCTGCCTGAAAACCAGTTTCACCAGCAATGCAACGTATGGCACCCATAACCTGAATCATAGTGCCACGGTAGGGGTCCAGCAGGACTCATGGTACCGGATGAAGTTCAGCATGGTGGGCGATGTGATGGGTGAACTCGTCGTTGGATTCAAGGCTAACAGCCAGGCCAATGACCCCTTCCGGATCGGTGAGCGTCCATTCCCCTTCGATGCCAACCGTCGCGATGTTGAGCATTTCTTCCAGAGCGACCGAACGGACCAGGGCGTGTGCATGTTCACCAGCAGCTACACCGCGGGCATCTACTACCTGGATAATGTTACGCTTGAGCGCGTGACGGCCGTGCCGGTGGATCCCTTGCAGCGCCAGATGATCCTTGTGAATGAGCAAGCCACTGCGCAGGTCTTCAGCATCCCTGCCGGTTGCTGGAAGGATACAGACGGCAACGTGATGGGCGCATCAATCACGCTGCAGCCCTACAAGTCGCGGGTGATCTATCGTTACGCAATCGGGACCGCCTGCGGGCAGCAAGTTGATTGCGCCGGCGTGCCCGGTGGAACCGCTGTAGCGGGAACCGCCTGCAACGACAACAACGCATGCACGACCAACGACACTTGGAATGCCAGCTGCCAGTGCGTAGGCACGCCATCAACCCCAACAGCCAGCATCTCGGCTGGCGGCGCAACGAGCTTCTGCACGGGCGGCAGTGTGGTGCTCAGCGCCGCAACCGGCACGGGCTACACCTACCAATGGCGGAAGAACGGCACCAGCATCAGCGGCGCCACGTCGAGCAGTTACACGGCAACAGCCAGCGGCAGCTACACGGTAGTGGTCACGAGCGGCGGATGCAGCAGCACGAGCCCAGCCACGACCGTGACCGTGAGCGCAGCGCCGTCGGCAACGATCTCCGCCGGCGGAGCCACCACTTTCTGCAATGGCGGAAGCGTGACGCTGAGCGCGAATACGGGCACAGGCCTAGCGCATCTGTGGCGCAAGAACGGCATCAACATCAGCGGGGCCACCACGAGCAGCTACACAGCCACCACCGCAGGCAGCTACACCGTTGTGGTCACTAGCGGCGGCTGCAGCACCACGAGCGCGGCCACATCGGTCACCGTGAATGCGGCGCCCACGGCCAGCGTCACGGCCAGCGGTGCAACGAGTTTCTGCACCGGGGGCAATGTGTTGCTCACCGCTGCGACTGGAACTGGCTATGCCTACCAATGGCGGAACAACGGCACCAACATCAGCGGCGCCACCTCCAATACCTACTCTGCTACTGCCTCTGGAAGCTACACGGTGGTGGTGACCGGCAACGGCTGCAGCACAACGAGCGCGGCCACGACCGTGATCGTGAGCGCCGCGCCTTCGGCAACGATCATCGCCGGTGGAGCAACCACGTTCTGCAATGGCGGAAGCGTGGTGCTGAGCGCGAACACGGGATCGGGGCTCACCTATCAGTGGAGGGTCAATGGTGCCAGCATCAGTGGTGCAACAGCCAGCAGCTACACGGCCACCACGGCCGGTAGTTACACGGTGGTGGTCACGAATGGCGGATGCACCACCACCAGTGCGGCTGCCACGGTCGCGGTGAATGCATCGCCTACAGTCAGTGTCACGGCTAGCGGTCCCACGAGCTTCTGCACCGGGGGCAATGTGGTGCTCACCGCTGCAACTGGCACGGGCTATACCTACCAATGGCGGAACAACGGCACCAACATCAGCGGGGCCACGGCCAGCAGCTACACGGCTGCCGCTACCGGCAGCTATACGGTGCGTGTGACCAGCGGTGGATGCACTACCACGAGCGCGGCCACTCAGGTGACCGTGAGCGCAGCGCCTTCGGCTACGATCACGGCCGGTGGAGCAACCACGTTCTGCAATGGTGGAAGCGTTGTGCTGAATGCGAACACAGGCACGGGCCTCACTTACCAGTGGCGCAAGAACGGCATCAATATCAGTGGCGCTACAGCAATCACCTATACCGCCACGACCAATGGCAGTTATACGCTGGTGGTGACCAGCGGCGGTTGCAGCACAACGAGCGCTGCCACATCGGTCACGGTGAACGCTGCACCCACCGCAAGCATCACGGCCGGTGGCGCCACGAGTTTCTGCACGGGAGGCAATGTGGTGCTCAGCGCCACGGCCGGCACGGGTTACACCTATCAATGGCGCCGGAATGGCACGAACCTCAGCGGAGCGACCACGAGCAGCTACACGGCCTCAACGGCGGGGAGCTATACCGTGTTGGTCACCAGCGGGGCTTGCAGTTCAACGAGTGCGGCTACCACGGTTACCGTAAGCACGGCACCTACCGCAACGATCACTGCGGGCGGGATCACGAGTTTCTGTGCGGGCGGGAATGTGCTGCTCAGCGCGAATGCGGGCACGGGACTCACCTACCAATGGCGGCGCGATGGCACGACGATCAGCGGTGCCACGGCCAGCAGCTACACGGCCACGCTTTCCGGTGCCTACACGGTTGTAGTGGCGAACGGCGGGTGCAGCGCGACATCAGCGGCCACCACGGTCACGGTGAAAGCCGCACCGGTGGTGAGTTGCTCGGCGAACGCAGGAACCAGCACGGTAAGCGTAGCTGCGACCGGAGGGCAATCACCTTACACCTACTCGTGGAACACCTCACCCGTGCAGGCCTCCGCTACGGCAACGGTTGCTGCCTCGGGCACTTACACCTCAACCGTTACAGGTGCCAATGGCTGCTCCGCCTCATGCTCTTCAACGATCACATTGGCTGGTGGGAGCTGCGTGGGGATCCGCACGGAGACGCAGAACACTTGGGGGTCCGTCAGTACCACCTCAGCCTCAGTGGCATACTTGCATGCCAATTTCGCCGGTGCGTTCCCAGCGCCGAATTACCTCACGATCGGGTGCGGACAGAGGCTCGTGCGCTTCACTACATCACAAGCCGTGGCTGCCGCCCTTCCGCTCTATGGAGATTTCGCTCTACTGCCCACGGGCACCACGGTGAATCCTGCAGGGGCCATTAACAATGCCTTCCTCGGCAACCTCACTGCGCTGAAGCTCAACATCCGCTTCGATGAGGTGAATGCCTCATTCAGCCCGGCCACCGTGCTGCTCAAGAATATGGTGGTCGCACAAGGCACTTTCGCCGGGTGGACCGTTCAGCAGGTGGCGGACCTCGCGGACCAGACCCTCGGCGGCTGCGTGACGACGTACACTTTCAACACGGTGAACACGATCGTGCGCAACATCAATTCCGGGTATCAGGGCGGCACCATGAACAGTGGCGTGCTCTCCTGCCCGGGCATGGCGGCCATCGCACCGGAGGCTGGTGATGGCTCCGATGCGCTTGCCGATGAATTGCGAGCGACAGCCTTCCCGAACCCGGCCATGGGCGCCACTACCATCAGCATCACTGGCTTGGACCCCGCTGCCCCGCTCGAAGTGCGCGTATTCGATTTGAGCGGGGCGCTGGTGCACGGCCTCTATCTCGGGGAGGCACCGGAGAGCGGCATGCTGCAACTGCCGTGGGACGCCAGTGGGCGCGCTGCGGGCATGTACTTCTACGAAGCGGTGAACGGTGATCGCGCGGTGCGAGGCAAAGTGATCCTCGAGTAGCCGTCAGCACCCATAGCTGATCGCGCGGAAGAGTTCGTAGCGGTTCCGAGCAGGCGTCAGATGCGCTCGAGCGATGTGGTGAGCACCCAGCCCGTTGCGCCATTCGGCAGGTTCACCGCGCACCAGCCTTCGGCATCGGGCGCAACAGACACTTTCGCTCCGCGGTGCAGCACGAAGAGCGGCTTCGCGCCGTTGCGTGGCTCCGAAAGCGCCTCCACTTTGGCTACCATGATGATCGCCTCGCCCATGGAGCGGACCTCCCGGTGGCTTGACCAAGCAATGGTCACGCACGCAACAACGGCGATGAACGCCAAGGCGCTAAGAGCGAGGGCGGCTTGCCGCTTGAGGCCTTGCGTGAGCCGTGCGCTGGCGAGCGCGATGAAGAGCAGCAGGCACGCGAAGAGCGCATGGCGCGCCCAGGCATCGGGGTTGTTGCCGCGTAGCATGCTCCAGGTCTTTCCGAGCCCCGTGGTGCTGCTCTGTGCAATGCGATCGCGGATCTGCTCACTGGCCAGGTCGAGGTTCACCTGCAGGTCGCCATCGTTGGGCGCGAGGCGCAATCCGCGCTCGTACCAAAGGATGGCGCGCGCCGCATCACCGAGCTTGTAGTGCGAGTTGCCCAATGCAAGGCAAAGGCCTGCGGATCGGAATCCGATGGCGGTGCTGTCGAAGGCGGAGAGCGCTTCCTGGTAGCGGCCTTCGGCGTAGGCGCGTTGTCCGATCGCCACGAGCGAATCAGCTTCAGTCTTCGTGAGCGCGGAGGCCTGTAGGGCCATGGCACAGGCGCAGATGAGGGGCAGTGCACGGGTCATGCGTGAGCGGCGCGCTCGATGCGCTGGATGAGTTGGAGTGCGTCGTCGTACAGTGCTTGTTGCGGTGTCGCGTCCACCGGAGCGAAACGGGCCATGTCACACGCCGCGATGATGCGCACGGCGTCGGCGGCGATAGCGGGTGCATCGGCATGCGGTTGCAGCCGATCAGCGATGCGCACAGCATTGGCTTCGGCAAGGCCAAGGCCCAACTTGTCACCCAGGTAGCCATGCAGCGCTTTGGAGAGCGCGCCATGGAAGGCCGTCCGGTCATTGCTCTTGATCGCGGCCTCGGCTTCGCGCAAGCGCTTACGAGCGAGCTTCTCTGCAGCGCGCCGGCGCATGCCTGTAGCGTCCGCGCGTTCGCGTTGCCGCTTCCTGTGCCAGACCAGCAGCAGCGCATAGGCGAAGGGAGGAGCGCTCATGCCCGCAGCCCATGGCCATGAGCCGAAGAGGAAGCGGTCCTTCTCGCGCAATTCAAGGTCGCCGGTTCGGATATAGCGGATGTCGCTGTCGAGCGTGGCCACTTCAGAGCGCTGCACGCGATTGGCCATGGGGCTCCCGGCCTTCCCATCGCCCGGTGTTACCACGATGCTGAGCGGTGCGCTGTTGAGGGTCTTGTACGCGCCGGCTTTCGGGTCGAAGTAGCTCATGTTGACGGAGCCGAGATCGAAGGATCCATCGTGGCGCGGGATCACGGTGTACTGGAATCCGCGTGAGCCGCTCATGCCGCCCGTGCTCAGCGAGATGCGGTCCGTTACGCGCGGCTCATACACTTCAAAGTCCGAAGGGAACTGGAGCTTCGGCGCCTCGATCAGCTTGAGGTTGGCGCGGCCGCTGAGACGCACCTCCACCTCGATCGCATCGTCCACGCTCACTTCCGTTCGGTCGGCCTTCACTGCGAGTTCCAGCTCGCCCACGGCACCGTTGAATCCAGCCGGTGCGTTGGCCGGCAGGGGAAGGGCAGTGAGTTCCACGGCGTTGCTCTTCACATCGATGGTGCGGCCCGGATTGAAGAAGCTTCGGCCCACGATGCAAGTGAGCCCCATGGGGTCGATGCGCAGGGTGCCCGCGCGTTGCGGGATCAGCAACTGCTGCTTGATGGTGATCACGCGGTAGCCGAGTCCATTCACCATTCGCTCCTCCCAGCGCGCGCCTTGGGTGTCGAGCTCCTCGCTCCAGAAGCCGTTGAGTTTCGGCGGGTCCATCTGCGGCGCTTCGAGCCCGGAGTAACGGTTGTAGAGCTGATAAGTGGCCACTACTTGCTCGCCGACGTACGCCTTGCTCTTGCTCAGGCTCAGTGCGATGAAGAGGTTCGGGTCGCGATGCTGGCCCTGGGCCACGGCGGGCTCCTGCGGCGCCGCGCTTCCCTTGGTCACCTCAATGGTGATCGGATCGGTCTCCACCATGCCTTTGCCTACGCGCGATTTCGCGGGGCCGATCACGTAGCGGCCCGGGCGTGTGGCGGTGAGCACCCAGGTGCGGCTGACGTTGCTGCTGGAGCGTCCGTTGATGAAGTTGTAGCTGCTGCTCTCGAAAGGCCCTTGCACGATCACCAAGCCGCCGAGGTCAGGCGCCTCGAACCGTTCCTGGGCGTTGGTGAGCGTGATGGTGAGCTTCACGTGCTCACCGGCCGCGATCTGGTTGCGGTCCACCTGTGCGGTGAAGGTGATCTCCTGAGCGAGTGCGAGCGGTGCCGCAATGACCGCGATCAGGATTGTTACGAGTGTGCGCAGCGGTTTCATCATCACCAGTCCTTTTCGATTCGCGCCTTGCGGCCGGCATGCTGCGCGCCCGCACGCGCTCCTGCACATCCTGCTCTTCCCCTGTTCAGTTCGTCGAGCATCCGTTCCGCATCGCGCTTATCCATGCCGCCGCTATTCTGTTCCCGTTCCTGGTCCTGCTGCTGATCTTGCTCCTTGGCCTGCTGTTGCTCCTGCCCCTGTTCTTGTTGCTGTTCCTGCTTCTGTTGTTGCTGCTGCTGGGCTTGATTCTGCTGCTGCTCTTCTTTCAGGAGCTGTTCAGCGAGCTTCAGCAGCTTCGCATCGCCGGGGTGCGCGCGCAAGCCTTCATCGAGCACGCGCATGGCGCTGCTCTTGTCTTCTTTTACATATTGGCGCGATGCGCGATTGAAGTAGGCATCGGCGGATCGCGCGCCCATGGTGTCTGACTGTGCCTTGGCGGCAAGAGCGCAAAGGACGAGCCCAGCAGTGGCGATGTGGTTCCGGATGCTCATGAGGCTTTCGCGGCGTTGGTCACGGTCTCCAGCTTCTTCATGTATTCTTCCTTCTGCTTCAGGCTGGGGTCCTCGCGAAGGCCCTGCTGCATGAGCTCCAAGGCCTTGTTGAATCGGTATTGCTCCACGAGCGAGTCGGCTGCTGCATGATCGCCAGCGCGCGCACTCCCAGTTCCTTGTTCGCATCCTTGTCCTTGTTGCGCTGGTCCTGCGCTTCGCGGGCACGCCTGCGGGCATCGAATGCACGCTGCGCCAGCACCAGGTTCCGGCGGGCATCGTCGTCCGCAGGGGCGAGGCGCAACGCGGCCTTGTTCCAGCTTACGGCGGCGGCGTAGGAAGAGTCGATGGAGCGCTCGAGCTTCATGAGGTCGCGGCGCAGGCTGTCGCGGAGCACGAAGGTGCTCACATCCTGCGCGATATCGCTGCCCTCGATCCGCAATGCGCCCAGGTCGCGGTTCAGGCGCACGATGGTGGAGTCGGCGTCGCGGGCATCGGCCAGGTGCGCAGCGCCGAGGTTGTAGAGGACGCTGGCGTGGTGCTCGGCAGCGCTGTCGAGGTGCTGTGCAGCTCGGTAGCGCTCAATGGCATCTCCCCATCGGGCCATACGGAAGGCGCTGTTGCCGCTATTGAAGAGCGCGCGCGCATCGAAGGGCGCACTGGTGAAGAGGCTGTCCGCGAGCAGGAATTCACCGGCGTCGTATGCGGAGGCGCCGAGCCGGAGCGCGCGCTCGGCCATGCGCTCCTCCGGCGTGGAGCAGGCGGCGAACAGGAGCAGGGCAGGAGGGAGGATGCGTTTCATGGCAAGGATGCGCGCCACACCGCGCGCGGGTTTCTCCGTTCTCCAACGAGCAGGTACAGGGCGAAGCAGGCCAGCGCCGCACCCAAGGGCCATTGGTACTGATCGTCGTAGGCGGTGTAGCGCATGCTTCCCACCTCGGCCTGTTCCATCTGCTTGAGTTGCTCCACGAGTTCCACGATTCCCATGTTGCTGTTGGAGGAGCGCACATAGGTGCCATTGCCCGCAGAGGCGATGCGCCTGAGCAGTGGCTCGTTCAGCCGCGTCACCACGGTGCTGCCGTTGCGGTCCTTTCGGAAGCCGAGGTTCTGGCCGCCTTTCTTCACGGGGATGGGTGCGCCTTGCGGGGTGCCGATGCCGATGGCATGAACGACGATCCCGGCTGCAGCTGCTTGCTCAGCGGCCAGCGGCGCATCGTCCTCGTGGTTCTCGCCATCGCTGATCACGATGATGGCCTTGCCGGCCGGACTCTCTTCCTGAACGCCTGCAGCGCCAAGTCGATGGCGGCGCCGATGGCCGTGCCCTGGTTGGCAACGGAGTGCGTGCCGATGGTGCGGATGAAGAGCTTGGCTGCGCTACGGTCGGTGGTGAGCGGCAATTGCACGCAAGCATCGCCAGCGAAGACCACGATGCCGAGGCGGTCTCCCTTCAAGCGATCGATGAGCTGGAGCATGGCGCGCCGCGTGGCCATCATGCGGCTAGGACGGAGGTCCTCGCATTCCATGCTATTGCTCACGTCCACGCAGAGCATCAGGTCGATGCCCTTGCCCTTGACGGTTTCGGGGCGGGAGCCGAGCTGCGGGGCAAGCAGCGCGATGCCAGCGAGGCCGATGCCCGTGCGCAACAACAGGTACCGACCTAGGTTTCGAGCGGCGCTCACGCCGGGCATCATGCGGGCAAGGGTGCCGCTCTGGGCGAAGCGGCGCAGCGCACGGTCGCGCCAGGCGGTGTTGGCGATGAAGATGAGCAGCGCCACAGGTCCAGCCAGCAGCGCGGGCAGCATGTCCGGCCGGGCCATGTGGAAGGAAGGCACCCACTGGGCGATGAACCACCACGCACCGGCAGCGGCCAAGGTGAGCAGCAGCTCGAAGCCGATGGCGGCCCAGGCCATGATGCCCCAGTGGTATGTGATGCGGGCGCTCATGCGATGCCGCGCAGCACGCTGCGGTCAATCAGGAATCCGGCGAAGAGCAGGCTCGCCCCGAGCAGTGCGAACGGGTGGAATTCCTCTTTCCGGCTGGTGAATTGCTCCACTTCGATGCGGGTCCGCTCGAGCTGATCGATCTCCTCGTGATCTCGCGCAGCCGCTTCTCATCCGTGGCCCGGAAGTACTTGCCCCCGGTGTGCTTGGCGATCTCCTGCATCGTGGGCTCGTCAAGGTCCACATCGACGTATTCGAATTTGTATTGACCATTGGGATAGCGCGCCACGGGCGAGAGGGCCTTGCCGCGGGTGCCCACGCCGATGGTATAGACGCGCACGCCTAGCGCCTCGGCGATGTGCGCTGCGTCGATCGGCTGCACCGACCCGGTGTTGTTCACGCCATCGGTGAGCAGCACCACCACCTTGCTCGGCCTCGCTCTCGCGCATGCGGTTCACGGCGGTGGCCAGGCCCATGCCCACCGCGGTGCCGCCTTCGATCAGGCCGGAGCGTGCATCGGCCATGAGCTGCTTCAGGGTGGCGTGGTCGGTGGTGAGGGGGCATTGGGTGAAGGCCTCGCCTTCGTACACCACCAAGCCGATGCGGTCGTTGGGCCGCGCATCGATGAAGCGGATGCCCGTGCGCTTGGCCGCCTCGAGGCGATCGGGCTTCAGGTCCTTGGCGAGCATGCTGCCGGAGATGTCCATCGCAATCACGATGTCGATGCCTTCCTGGTGCATCCTCCCGGGTGTCGTGGCTTTGCGGTCGGGCCAGCGCGATGATGAGCATTCCCGTTCCGGCGATGCCGAGGGCCAGCGGCATCGCTTTCCCGCGGGCCTTCCAGCTGCCGCGCTTGCCAAGATGCGCGCTGAGCGTGCTGAGCCGAGTGAGTCCCGCGCTTCTGCGCTCGCGCCAGGCTTGCAGCGCAGCGGCCAGCGGCAGCAAGGCACCAAGCCAGAGCAATTCCGGATGCGCCAGGGTGAAGCGGCTGACGGCGAACCAGGCGCAGGCGCCCACGGCAAGCGCGGCTGCCGTGCACCAGATCCAGTAGGCGATATCGGCTTCAGGCCTTCGCATGCGCGGGATCGGTTTCTGCGGTTGCCATCACGAAGCGACGCGCGGAGGCCATGAGCTGCTCGTTCTCTTGCGGGCTGGGCAGCGCTTTGGCAAACTTGACCATGTCCGCATTGTGAAGCATGTTGCCGAGCAGCACTTGGGCTCGTTTCTCCAGGGGCCTCACGCGCAGCTCGTGCATCAGTTCATCGGTGGTGCGCTCCAGCGCCGGCACCTGGTAACGCGCCTCGATGTAGCCCCGCAGCAGGTCGGTGAGCCGCGATTGATAGGCCTTGTGCTGTCCTTGCTGCCAGAGCGCTCCTGCTCCAGTGCATCGAGCGCAGCGAGCACGCGCTGGTGCAAGGCCATGGGTGCTTCCTTCACGGGCTCCTGCGCCTTGCGCATGCGGCGGATCGGCAACAGGACGGCGGCCCGCAAGCAATAAGGTGGCGGCCCAGCACCGGCGATCCACTTCCATTGCTGCCGGGCCCAGGTCAGCAGGCTGAAGGAAGGCGCTGGATGGGCTTGATGTCGGCAGGCACGGCCGTGTCCTCCACCGCGAAGCCATCGACGCGCAGAGGGGCTCGGTCTCCACGGCTCGTTCGCCCACGTTCGAGCTTGAAGGGCGGGATGGCCCAATAGCCCGTGTCGAAGGACGTGATGGTGAAGCGGCACTGACCCTTTTGCCCGTAGGCCCGCCTGCGCCGGCCATATCCATAGTGTCCGCCTCGCTGATCCCGATGACCTCGATATGGCCGGGTGATCGTATCGCCGATGGCTGGCCACTTCACCGCTGGACCATCGGCCTGGTGCTCAGGGCCTGATGTCCAGCCATGCTCTCCGATGCGGATCCTGATGATCAAGTCCGGCGGATACGGGTGCGGTTCCTGCGCCTGCATCAGCCTTGCGCCATCATCGCTGCTAGTCGAGGCCATGCTCATCGTCCGCCTTCACGCTGCTTCAACAACTGCATCGGGGCACGTAGCCGGTGTCGGTGCCGATGCCGCATGGTCCATGCCCCGCGGCGCGCGGTCTCGCGGGTGCGGCTGCGCGTGCTTGAGGCCAGCGGCACGGTACGCGTTGCGCACGCGGCTGCTGCCGGTATCGATCCATAGCGTGTTCGCCTGTCTCCGGGGATCGGCCATGCGACCAGTCCGATATCCGGCAGCTCGGCCTCGCGAGGATCGGCGGTGCAGCACCACGAGGTCGTGCCGTCGGTTGGCGATCTTCAGTGCGTCCTCATAGCCGCTGGCCAGCAGGTCGCTGACGAGGAAGGCGATGCTGCGCTTCTTGATCACGCTGTTGAGGTAGCGCAAGGCCCCGGCGATGTCGGTGCCGCTGCCTTGGGCGTGAATTCGAGTCGATCACGGATGATGCGCAGGATGTGCGCGGCCCTTCTTCGGCGGAATGAATTTCTCCACCGTATCCGTGAAGAGGATCAGGCCCACCTTGTCGTTGTTCTTGATGGCGCTGAAGGCGATGGTGGCGCAGACCTCCGTGACCAGCTCCCGCTTGTGCTGGTGCGTGCTCCCGAAATCGCCGGAACCGCTGAGGTCGGCCAGCAGCATCACGGTGAGTTCGCGCTCCTCTTCGAACACCTTCACAAAAGGGTGCCCGAAGCGGGCCGTCACGTTCCAGTCGATGGTGCGTACCTCATCGCCGGGGCTGTATTCACGCACCTCGCTGAAGGCCATGCCGCGCCCTTTGAAGGCGCTGTGGTACTCACCGCTGAAGATGTGATCGCTGAGGCCGCGGGTCTTGAGCTCCATGAGCCGCACCTTCTTCAGGAGTTCCTTGGTAGCTGGGCGGTGTTCATCTGCGGGCAATGGCCAATCGGCAGCGGTCAGGCAGCAGTCGCACGCAATCCTTTGCCTCTGCCCCTGCCCGCTGCTCCTTCGTCAGGGAACCTCGACCGTGTTCAGCACGCGATCGATGATCTCATTCACGGTGATGTTCTCGGCCTCGGCTTCGTAGGTGAGCCCGATCCGATGGCGGAACACATCGGGGCACACGGCGCGCACATCCTCGGGGATCACGTAGCCGCGGCGCTTGGTGAAGGCGAGCGCCTTCGCGGCGAGCGCCATGTTGATGCTGGCGCGCGGGCTTCCGCCGAATGCGGATCATGCTCGTCAGGTCGCCCAGTTTATGCTGATCGGGGCTTGCGGGTGGCATGCACGATATCCACGATGTACTGCTCGATCTTCTCATCCATGTACACCTCGCGGACGAGCTGGCGGGCGGTGAGGATCTCCGCCGGGGGTGACCACGCGTTGCGGCTGCGGCTGCTGCCCGGCACGTGTGTTCTGGCGGATGATGAGCTTTTCTTCCTCTTTGCGCGGATAGTCCAGCACCACTTTCAGCATGAAACGGTCGGTCTGTGCTTCGGGCAGGGGATAGGTGCCTTCCTGTTCAATGGGGTTCATGGTGGCCAGCACCAGGAAAGGCTCGGGCAAAGGGTAAGTGGTGGAGCCGATGGTGACCTGGCGCTCCTGCATGGCCTCTAGCAAGGCGCTCTGCACCTTTGGCCGGCGCGCGGTTGATCTCGTCCGCGAGGATGAAGTTGCTGAAGACGGGGCCCTTCTTCACGGTAAACTCCTCGTTGCGCTGGCTGTAGATCAAGGTGCCGATGAGGTCGGCGGGGAGAAGGTCCGGCGTGAACTGGATCCGGCTGAAGCCGACATCGATGGTGCTGGCCAGGGATTTGACGCGAGCGTCTTCGCCAGGCCGGGCACGCCTTCGAAGAGGATATGGCCATCGGCGAGCAGGGCGACGAGCAGCTTCTGCACCATGTCCTTCTGCCCCACGATGGTCTTTTCCATCTCCCGGTCCATCAGGTCCACGAAGGCGCTGGCTTGTTGGATCCGGTCGTTGAGCTGGCGGATGCTCTCTGAAGTGACGGCTTGCGCCGATTGCGTAATGACTGGTTCCATGCGGAGGGTTGAATGAAGGCAAAGGTGCCGGGGTGCCCCCATATGCGGGGGCAGGCCCTGATGGCCCGCCGTTAAAGAGTGTTAACCGTTCCTGAGCCATGCGTCGCCCATCCTCGGGCACCGCGCACCGGTGCGATGGCCGCCCGATACCTTCGGCCGCATGGATCCAACCACCACCCAGGCTCCTGTTCTCTCGCTGAGGCCACCGCGCATGTGCGCGCCTTCCACGAGGCCTTCGGCATCGCCAACGCCGATGCCCCCATGGCGGGCATCGGCGACCGCGATGCCCTGCTCCGTTACAAGCTGATCCGCGAAGAGAACGAGGAGTACCTCGACGCTGCGTTGCGCGGAGATCTTGTCGAGGTGGCTGACGCGCTGGGCGACATCCTCTACATCCTCTGCGGCACCTTGCTGAAGCACGGGCCTCGAGCACAAGATCGACGAGGTGTTCCGCGAGATCCAACGCAGCAACATGAGCAAGCTCGGGGCCGATGGCAGCCGATATACCGTGAAGATGGCAAGGTGTTGAAGGCCCGGCTACTTCAGGCCCGATATCGCGGGTGCCCTGAAAGCGTAAGGCTTGCTCCAGATATCCTTCCGGTCGAGGTCCTCGGAAGTTCACGTCGGTGAAGGGAGGCGCATCGGCGTCGCTCGCGCTGTGCGTGCTCAGCGCCGTTGCCATAATCGCCGGTGGCGCGCAACCGCTCAATCCGTCCACCGCGTCCTGAAGGCCGTCGATGAATTTCTCGGAAAGTCCTCTTTGTAGAGGAAGATCTTGTGCTTGTCGTAGTGCGCAGTGCCGTCCTCGTGCGTGTGCTTTGCTCTCGGATGGTGAGGAAGAGGGTCACGGCCGCGCGTGTGCTCTTCACATCGAAGAAGTAGGTCCGCTTCCCGGCCCTCACGGCCTTGGAGTAAACATCCTCACGATCGTCGCGCATGGCTGGGCAGGGGATGGCGAATCCAAATGTAGCAGGGGCCATGAAACGGCCAAATCCACGTTGCATCTGCCGCTCTGACAGGAACAGGGCATCCACCGCTGCATCTTCACCTAGCTGCGGATTGCAGACGTCCGATCCATTTCACGGGCCGAAAGCCTACCTTGCGCCCCTTGGTGCTTTTACCAAGGTCAACACGCGGCATTCAACCGCCGTACGATTCCCAAGTCCAATGGCAAGTGGTACAGTGAAGTTCTTCAATACGGAGAAAGGTTTCGGGTTCATCACCCCGATGAAGGCGGCAAGGAGTCTTCAGCACAAGACCGGCACACTCAGTCAGTCCACGAAGGCGACAAGGTCACCTTCGAAGTGGAGCAGAGCCCAAAGGCCCCAACGCTGTGCAAGTGAAGCGCGGCTAACCGCATAACGAAGCACCGAGCCCTCCGCCGCAAGCGGGGGCTTCTCGTTTCATGGGGATCCGTGTTCGGCCTGTGCCAAATGAGCCATGCAGAAGCGTTGGCTCCAAGGAGCGTGGTGGAGATCCTCGAGTACTGCGGTGCGCAGATTATGCCATATGTCACCTATCGGTGATGACCTTGCCATCAATCCACGAACCTCCATCACTCGCCGGCACGAGCGATTGCTTCTGCCACATAGGTTGCGCATCAGCTTATCGCCAACAAAACCGGCGTCGCGGAACAGATGGACAATACCACGAATGCACTGAACTGGTTCGAGATCGCCGTGAGCGATCTTGACCGCGCGCAACACTTCTGAGGACGTATTCGGAATCACCATGGAGGCCATGGATTTCCCCGGCATGGAGATGCAGGCCTTTCCAGGCGATGGCATGAACGGGAAGGTGGGGGCGCGTTGGTGAAGAGCGGGCAGCACACGCCGAGCGCCACAGGTGCGGCGATCTGCCTGAACGCCAATCCTGATCTGAGCGATGCGCTGAGTCGCGTGGAGAAAGCCGGCGGCAAAGTCATGGTGCCCAAGACGCAGATCTCGCCCGAGCATCGGCTACACGGCCTTTCATGGACACCGAGGGCAACGCGGTGGCCATGCACAGCCAAGGCTGATCCCAGGTCACCGCTTCACCACCTTCACGCTTTGCCGTCCGCTCGCGCTCTCTACCACCAGGTGGTAGGCGCCGGGGCTTAAGTAGCGCAGGTCGGCGAAGGCACGGCCATCAGCATGCATGGGTGCATCGTGGATCAGCATGGCCTCGCGGCCCAAGGCATCGCGAAGGCTGATGCGCACGCGTTGATTGCTGGTGCTGCCTAGGGTGATGGCGAGGATGTCGCTGGTGGGGTTGGGGTACACTTCGGTGAGGACCGGACCCTGTGCTTCAATGCCCGCGTTGATGTCGAGCACGCGGAAGCGCCACCAGCCGTGCGGCGCGGTGATGGGGCGCACCTGCTGCTTGCCGCTGTTGGCTGTGGCGTGGATGTAATAGTAGATGAGGCTGCCAGCGGGATGCGCGGGGATCGAGGCGTTCCAGGTGTTGTTCGCGCCAGCGGTCATGGCCACGGGGGCGTAACCGGCCGTGGTGTCGGTGGTCCAATAGAGCTCCGCGCCGCTGATGCCGCTCTTGTGGCGGATGTAGGCCTCCACATCGTAAGGGATGGCGGTCTCGTAGGTATCGGTGAGGCGCTGGTGGCGGATCAACAAGGGGTCGGCCACACCGATGGTCTTGGTGATGCAATGGATGGCGCCGCTCTGGCTGATGATGTTGTTGCCGCTGTCGTCGCAATCGATGCCCACCACGCGGTAGCCGGGGAGGTTCTCGCGCAGGATCCGCAGACCGGTGGTATCGTACTGCTCGCGGTAGGTGGGCACGATCACCGTTTTATTGATGAAGATGTTATTGGCGTAGGTGCGGTAGCTGCCGCTCGGTGGATAAGCGCCGCCAGTGCTGGGCGGCATGGGGATGCGCGCGATGCGGTAGGGCGTTCCGAACACCGAGTTGTAGTTGGCCATGATGGCCTGGATGTTCTGCTCGAGCTGCGGGCCATCGCTTACGCCGGTAGGGAACTCCCCGATCAGCAGGGTCTCCTCATCGAGCAGCTTCATGTGCATGTCGATGTGGTGGATGCCGTCGTAGGGCAATGTGCTCATCTTGATGTAACGGCCTGGTTGGATGCCCATGAACTGGTTCATCACGTTGTCCACACCGGCCGCATCGCGAACCGTGGTGTTGTAGTCGCCGTTGGGGCCGTTCTCCTCGAGCACCAGGTTGCTGCTGAATGCGGTGCCGAAGCCATCGGCCATGAAGTTGCCGCCGGTATGCACCAGGTCCCATGGCGCAGCGGTGGTGCTGTAGATGCCGATGTTCTTCGCTGCAGCGATCTCGTCGCTCAGCGCATTGTCCAGTGGGCGCGGGCGATTGTAGATCCAATCGAGCAGGTAGAGCGAGTCCACCTCGTTGGCGTAGATGCACTCCGGACCGTAATCGCGCATCCAGATGCTGTTAAAGGGCGCTTCGAGGAAGCTGATGTTATCGAGGTCTGTGATGGGGCCGCCGTTGCTGGTGTTCTGCAGGGTGCTGATCACGGCATCCTGATCGCTGCACACGATCAGCACGTCGCATTCGTCTTTGGCGTAGCGCACGATCTGCTTGAGGATCCCGGGGAAGCTCGTCCATGTGATCACGAGCGTTTGCACTTCCTCCCATTCGGCCATGGTGCGCGGTGCGAAGGGTGGCGGGGTGGAGATGCCGCGCGCGCCAGCGGCGAGGCCCTCTTTGTAGGCCGGGATCAGCGGAACTTCATGCGGCGCGAGCTGATGCGGCAGGTCCTGGGCTTGCAGGCCGATGGCGAAGGCGATGGTGGAGAGTGCGGCGAAACGCTTCATGATTCTGGTTAGGGACCCGCAAGGTAGCGCCCAGCTTCCTGCGCCCATTCGGCCTTCGACCTAGCTGCGATTCCATTCGCTGGATCCTACGAAGTCGGCTTGTTGCGTTTTCCTTGTCGCGGAGAACCTGCCGAAGACCAGGCTCAACGAAGGAGTCCCTTGCGACATGTTCAAACCGCAACCGGTCACTCCGAGCGCGGCGAAGGAGTCTTTTTCCTCTTTCCTCCTTCACCCAACTGCTCCCTCACAGCCAATACGCCGCGCACGTAGTTGAACACCTGGCTACCCTTGCAATAGCCGTTCTTCATCCCGGGCCGGAGGTAGAACCGGGGCTTGGCCAGCAGCAGCACTGCGCGTTCCACATGGCCATCCCAGCGTGTCGGGTCGAGGCCTAACTGGCCGGCCAGGCGCTGCGCATCGATGATGTGGCCCGGGCCGGCATTGTAGCTGGCCAGCACGAAGCGCATGCGCTGCTGGCGGTCGGGGATGGCGCGCAGCCAGATGGTGTCGAGTCGGGCGAGGTAGCGCGCAGCGGCGCGGATATGGTCCTCAACCACGCTACTGGTATCGAGGCCGAAGCGGGCTGCGGTGCGCGGCATGATCTGCATGATGCCCATGGCGCCTTTGTGCGAGGTCACGGTACTGTCGAATCGCGATTCCTTCCAGGCCATGGCGGCCAGCAGCTTCCAGTCGTAGGCTAGGCCCGAAGCGTGCGCGCGGAAGTACTGGTCGAAGGGCGAGATGCTATCGTGGGCGAGGCCTTTCATGCGGCGCGCGCGCAAGGGACCTGGTGGCGGCACCGGAGCCGTATGCGCCTTGATCAATTTCGCCAACGCCATGAGCTCGCGTTCATCGCTCTGCCAGGCCTCCATTGATCTGCGCAGGGCCGGTGCGTTGCGGCGGATCACGAATCGCCAAGGCAGCGCCTCGCCTGCGGGTCCTTCGAATTGCAAGGCTGGGAGGCGCGCGGCTTCATGCTCGGCGCGCAGGCGCGATACGATGGCGGCGGGTATGCGGCCTAGGAGCACCTCGGTGAGCAGTTCCTCCTCCGTGTCAACGCTGTCGTGCAGCGCCCGCTGCACCGTGAATTTATTCCATCCTGAATACCGGTGGTGCGCGAAAGGCGAGGAGATGGCGAGCGCAGCGCTGTCCATGACGGGACCCAGCGCCGGACCGGTGCTTTCTCGCGCATCAGGTCGCAGCCTGACGATCATCGGCGCCGATGACGCGAAGGGATCCGATTGATGGAAGTGGCGCCGTTCGGCACGGTCCAGGAAAAGCGGCGCAGCGATGAGGTCGGCCCGGCCATCCCAGAGAGCGGTGAGCATGTCGTCGGGATGCTGCATGGGCACAGCGCTGACGTTCAGGCCTTGCGCCTTTGAAAAGCGCGTGATCCACTGCCATGCCAGTCCGCGCTCGCCTTTCGGCGTTTCTTCCCACACGAGGGGGTCGCGCAGCACGATCACGCGCAGGGTGTCGTTCGCGATGATGTCGAGATCGCGTTCCGCTTCGATGCCGCTCCATGGATCAACTGGGTCGTCATTCACCACGGTCCATTGCACCAGTGCGTACACCAGGATGAAGGCCGCTGCGGCCGCTACGAACACCCACCACCTGCGCTTCATGCTTCGGCCACGTGTACGATGATGCCTTGCAGGAAGGGTTCGAACTCCTGCTCGAATTGGCTACGGTGATCGAGGAGCACCTGTTCGGCGCCTGCCATCCGGGAACCATTCACCGCGCGCCGGCTGAGGCCGTGCAATGCCCTGGCCAAGCCATCGAGGCGGGCATAGCTGGTGAGCCAGTCTCCCGCGACCATGAACGGCAGCATGCGCTGCGTGCGCTCGGGCATGTGCGCCGCGTTGGCTTGCAGCACCTCGTACATGCGCGCGGCGAAGCGGTGCAACGGTTCCGTGTGCCAGCGTTCCCATTGGTGCGCGAGCAAGTGGTCGAAGAAGAGGTCGAGCACCACGGGCGCGTAGTGGCCAGTGTGCGTTCGAAGCGCAGTGCGGCCTGTGTGCTCGGTCCGGTGCGCATCGGTGAAGGTGTCTATGCGGCGATGCAGGCGTATGCCTTGCTGCAGACGAGGATCGAAACGGGATAGGTCGCGGCCCTTCACCGCATCGGCCATGAAATTGCCGGTGATCACCAACGGATCGTCGCCGCTGAGGAAGAGATGTCCGAGGAAGTTCATGGCGGCGGCAAGGTAGCCTGCTCGGAGGGGCGCCTTCCGCCACGCCTTCGCGCCGCTCATGTAGGTGCATCGCGTCCACGGAAAGGGCGGGTAACTTGCGCGGCGAACATGGATCCCGCGCGCTCACGACCCACGCAGCGCATCCCGCGCTGGGCCATCTACTGGTCGGCGCAACTCATCGGCTGGGGCCTCTACTTCGGATTGAGCTTGCTGGCTTCGTGGGTCGATGGCACTTATGATCCGCGGCTCTGGCGCATGCTGCTGCCCGAGCTGGCAACCGGTATCGGCGTGAGCCACTTGCTGCGCGCGGTGATCGTGCGCCGCCATTGGCTCGAGCGGCCCATTGGTGTGGTGCTGCCCCGGATCGCACTGGCTGCGGTGGTGCTCAGCGCGCCGGCATTCATCGTCGAGGGCGTGCTGGTTTCCGCCGTGCTCGGCGATGCCTCGGCCATCGTGTCGCGCGCGCCCTTGGAGCATGTGGCGCGTTTGATCAATTGGGCCTTGTTGCTGGCGGTATGGAGCTTTCTCTATTTCGCCTACGGCTATTTCATGCGGCATCGGCGAGAGGAGATCCGCAACCTGCGGCTAGAGACTGCGAACCGCGAGAACCAGTTGGGCACGTTGCGCGCGCAGATGAACCCGCACTTCATGTTCAATGCGCTCAACGGCATCCGCGCGCTCATCGACGAGGACCCAGACCAGGCCAAGCGCGCCATCACGCAGCTAAGCGCCATCCTGCGCAATGCCATGACCACTGTTCGCCGCCGCACCGTTCCGCTCGGCGAGGAGCTCGATATCGTGAAGAGCTACCTGGCGCTGGAGGCCATGCGCTACGAAGAGCGCTTGCGCGTGCGCTTCAACGTGGACGATTCGCTCGCGCGTGAGCACGTGCCGCCCATGCTGCTGCAGACCTTGGTGGAGAATGCCGTGCGCCACGGCGTGGCCCGGCTCCCGCAAGGCGGCGACCTCGTGATCGGCGCGCAGCGCGGCGTTCACGGCATGGTATTGTCCGTGGCCAACAGCGGGCATTACGAGCCAGGAAAGGTCAACGGCTCCGGAATCGGTCTGCGGAACACGCGCAAACGCCTCGAGCTCATTTACGGCGGACAAGCCGCCATGCGCATCGGCAACCACGAGGGCATGGTGCTCATGGAGGTGGAGTTGCCTTTGAACTCAGGTTGAAGGTTGACGGAAGTTGAGGGTTGACCCGACCCTCAACCCTGTACCTGCCTTCCCATCAACCTTCAACCCCCAAACAGCCTTCGATTCAACCTGTGATCGCGAACGAAGTGAAGCAACAACCCTCAACCTGACCAACGAATGAAAGCCCTGGTAGTCGATGACGAGCGCTTAGCGCGCAAGGAACTCATCTCCCTCTTGGAGAAGCACGAATCCATTGAGGTCGTCGGTGAGGCGGCCAACGCCGATGAGGCGGAAGCGCTGATCGCCGAGAAGAAGCCGGACCTGCTCTTCCTCGACATCAACATGCCGGGCCGCACCGGCTTCCAGTTGCTCGAATCGCTCGACCATGCGCCGCTGGTGATCTTCGTCACGGCCTACGATGAGCACGCGCTGGAGGCTTTCCGCGTGAACGCGCTCGATTACCTGATGAAGCCGATCGAGCCATCGCGGCTCGAGGAGGCCATCAACAAGCTGCCGCAGCAGTCGGAGGATGGAGCGCCGACGCGCGAGATGCTCCATGAGCGCGATCAGATCTTCCTGAAGGATGGTGAGAAATGCTGGTTCGTGACGCTGAAGGACGTGCGGTACTTCGAGAGCGAGGGCAATTACGTGCGCGTGCGCTTCGCCGACCAGAAACCGCTGGTGCTGCGCTCGCTCAACAAGCTGGAGGAGAAGCTCGATCCGCTCGTCTTCTTCCGCGCCAACCGCAAGCACATCATCAACCTGCGCTGGGTGGACAAGATCGAGCCGTGGTTCAGCGGCGGCCTCATGGTGAAGCTCAAGCACGTGGGCAAGGACGGCGAACCGGAGGCCATCGAGGTGAGCCGGAGGCAGGCCGCGCGCTTCAAGGACCTGCTGAGCCTTTGATCGCGCTCACAGATTCTCCGGCAGCCACTTCATCCGGATCGCCTCGAAATCCTTCGGGAACCAGCGCCTGAGCACGGCCACATGATAGTTGTAGGGCTTGTGCTGATAAAAGGTCGGCTCCTTGCGGTAGAGCTCTGGATTGGTGAAATGGCCATTGGCATCTCGGGGCTCCACCCGCATGATCGAATCGTTCCGCAAACAGCTGCTATCCTTCAGGCAGACGGGATAGGCGAATGGCTCCAGGTCCATGCGGCCCTTCATCGGTGCGTAGTTGATCTCGCTTCTGTACGGCGGCAGCTCCACCTCGCCCACGGAGCCGGCGATGCGCTTCTCTACCGAACCGCTCAGGTAGGCGGTGATCCCCGTGATCGGTCTGCGCAGCATCTTGATTGCCGCCGAACGCACGCGGCCCATCGGGTCCAACGGCTCCTGGCCGGTGATCACAGCGAAGACGCGATCGCTGCTCACCAAGCGGCCATCGTCGTAGGCCAAGGGCATCCGCGGCACCGGGTCCGCCGGATTCACCAGGCTGAAGCAGCCAAGGCCGCTGGCGTGCGTTTCGGTGAATTCATCCATGAAGGCACGGTTGCCCACCATGGGGTGCGCAAAGGCGTAGGCCTTGATCCGCAGCGTCGCACCGGTCGCCGATGACGGCAGATGATGCAAGTAGGCGCGCAGCAGCAGCGCGAGCGCTCCGCCCTGGCTGTGGCCGGTGATGATGAGGTCGCGGACGCCGTTCTCGGTGAGCTGGCGAATGCGCGCAACCGCGTCGTTCGCGATGCAAGCGATGCCTAGAGCGTAGCCGGCATGAACCGAAGCCGCCGTATCGCTGGCGAAGCGGTAGGGGAAGGGGCGCCCATCGATGCGGATGACGCCTTGGGCCGGGATCATGGCGGCTTGGATATTCTCCATCCAACTGATCGCGCTCGATGTGGAGCCGCGGATCTCCAGCACGGCAGCGTCTCCTTTCCGGAACAACTGGAATTTGTTGTCCATGCCCATCACCGGCGATTCGTACACGCGCTGGTAGCCGTCGGGGATCATCTCGGCATCGTCACCATAGAGTTCCTTGAAGGTGTGCGTGGCGCAGAGTGCGCTGAGGTCGCGGGCCTCGGCGGGGTCGAAGCCCGGACGGAGCTGGGCGTTCGCGCCTCCAGCCGCAAGAACGGCGAGGAGGAGGATGATGGCGAATCGGGAGCGCATGAAAGAGGAACGCGTGCCGCGAAGGAAATCGCATGCCACGGACGTTACGCGCACGACATCCGGTCCTTACCAACGCCTGCATCAACAAATGGGCTGCGCTTGCATGAAGACTGCACTCCATGGCTGGTTTCCGCGGTGCAGGATGCCAATACGATTCAAATGGTGCGGTGCGGATATTACTGGGTGCCTCAAGAAGGCGATGCAGGTCGGGGAGCGGGCAGATGGACAAAGCGCCTGAAGGAAGACCTTCAGGCGCTTTGCTTATCGTTCGAGATGATCGCTACTCCGTGCACTGCCCGTTCACGCAACTGAAGCCTGGCGGGCAGGTGATTCCGCACTGGCCGCAGTTCAATGGGTCGGACTGGGTATTGAAGCCTTCATCCACCAGCCCATCGCAATCATCGTCAATGGTGTTGCAGGCCTCTGTTGCCGCCGGGTTGATGGAGGCGTTGCTGTCATCGCAATCGGAACTGTTGCTCACGTAGCCGGCTGGTTGGTTGCAGGACTGCGTGGTGCTGTTCAGGTTGCCGAAACCATCGAGGTCCAGGTCGCGGTACCAGGTTTGGCCATCGATCGGGTCCTCGTCGACGATGCCATCGCAGTCGTTGTCCACGCCGTCGCACAATTCACCGGCCGCGTTGTAGGATGCGGAAGCGTTCGCATAGTCTGCTTCCGTGCATACGAGCCAAACGCCGTTCACGCAGCTTGAAGCAGGCTTCATGGCCCCGCCGCACACGCCGGTCTGGTTCTCGCAGGGCACCAGTACCAGGTTCGGGTCGTCTGCGTCGATCAGGCCGTTGCCCGTATTGTCGATGCCGTCACAGACCTCCGGGCAGCCGTTATCGTCCACCACCCCGTTGCAATCATTATCGAGCCCATCGCAGGGTTCCGGCGCTCCGGGGTACACGGTGTTATTGTTGTCATTGCAGTCCTGTGGGCTCTGGACGCCATCGCTGTCCAAATCCACCATGCCAGCGCAGGTGGCGAAGGCGCCATGGCATCCGCTCGCGATCATGCACTCGATGCATTGCGGGGTGCCGGCAACCACCTCGTTAGAACCGAGCAGCCAGGGCAGGCATTGTGGCCCGCAGTTGTTCATGGCGCAGACGGCGCGTTCGGCGGCGCATTGCAAGCAGCTGGGCGCAAGTGGTGTTACGACCTGGAGGTAGCTGAGGACGCACTGCCACGCACCGGGTCCTGTTTGACCCTCGCACAAGGTCATGGCATTACCGGTCTCATTCCAAAGCTGCAGATAGTTGTCCTGGATCCATTGCTGATCAACTGCGGAGCACGAGGGGCATCCGATGCCCGGACCAGCAAGCGGGTAGATGTTCATATCCTGATCATTGCAATCACCCGAGACGGAGACGAACCCGGGCGGCTGGATGCAATCGAAGGTGCCGGTCGAAGTAGTCCCGAATCCGTCGCCATCGGAATCCTCGTACCAGGTGAAGCCTTCATCCGCAGTTCCGTTGCAATCGTTGTCGAGGCCGTCGCAGAGCTCGTTCGCACCAGGGAACACATCGGCATTGTTGTCGTCGCAATCCCCGTCGCAGTTGGTGAACCCATCCTGGTCATTGTCCTCGCACGGCACGCAAACTCCATTCTCGCATATGCCGGAACCGCAAGTGCCTTGGTCAACACCGTAGAAGAAGCCGCACTCGAGGCCTGGGCACCCTTGGGCCGGGAACACGTTGGGGTTGGTGTCATCGCAATCATGGCCATCCGTGGTGAACTCCGGCCCGGGGGCGTCGCAGGCTTCCACACCGGCGTTCATGTCTCCGAAGCCATCGCCATCCATGTCCGGGTACCAGGTGTTCTGTGCGCCTTCATCCACTTGACCATCGCAGTTGTTATCGATGGCGTCGCATTGTTCGGGTGCGCCGGGGTAGCGATCCGGGTTGGCGTCATCGCAATCCGAGCCGGAGGTCCAGCCATCACCATCCGCATCGGTAAGGCCGAGGCAGTTGATGTAGGCGGGGTCGCAATTGAGCTGCACGCACTCGACGCAACCCGCGCTTCCGAATCCACCGACACACTGGCTCAAGCACGAGCTGAACAGGCATTCCATGCGGTCCAGCACACAGGAATGGCAGAGCTGTCCCACAGGGATGCTTCCTTCCAACTGTGCTTCCTCCAGTACCGCCTCCGCGCATGCCCGTGCTGCTGGGATGCTGAATCCATTGTCGAGCAAGCAGCCTTGGAAGGCGCCTGCGACGAAGTTCATGTAAGTCTCCTGGTTCTGGTCGATCCAATCCTGATCCGCCGCGGAACAGACCGTGCTGCATCCTTGGCCGGGGAAGCGCGCGGGATCAGTGTCGTCGCAATCCTCGTTGTTGCTGACGTACCCGATTGGCTGTGCGCAGGCTATCTGGCTCACAGCAGCATCGCCGTAACTGTCATCATCGGCATCCTGGTGCCATGTGGCATGAGCGTTGACATCCGAATTGTTGTCGATGGCGCCATCGCAATCGTTGTCCTTGCCGTCGGCACATAGCTCGGGAGCACCGGGGAACACCGTAGGGTCGTTGTCGTCGCAATCCAATGGATCGCTGCATCCGATATGGTCGTACACGCCATCACCGTCCAGGTCGAGGCACCCACCATTGGCCGCGCTGATGCCCGGGATGATCACGAAGCATCCGTTCCCTTGCTTCAGCGTATCGCCGAGCAGCGAGACCGAGAAGCAATCGACGGCACGGGCATGCAAGGCATAAGGCACGCTGAGCAATTGCGTGGTGCCCATGTCAGTGAATGACGAACCGCCCGAGGCATCCATCTCCACTTGTATGAAGTGCGATGAGGCCCCCCAAGCGATGGCCGGGAAACTTCCCTGCGTTGGCGTACCTGCGCCCACGGCGATGGTGAATAGGCCGAAGGCGCTGGTGGTCAGCGTGTGGGTTTCCTGATAGGCTACCGGACCTCCGGGCGCTTCCGCATGCAGTGAGATCCGCAGGGCGATGGCCTGTGAGGAGAGCACTTGGCCCCCGGCATCCCGGGCCACGCCTTGGAAGTCGAAGCCTTGCGGTGCTTGTGCGAAAGCGCCAGCACTGATCAGCGCGGCGCACAGGATGTGGAGGAAGCGTTTCATGGCGGGATGGTTCAGGGGACTTGCTGCGTGCGGGTGTTTGTGGGCACGCTGCCACCGATGGTCTGCAGGATGGGATCGCGGTCGTTGTCCTCACCCACGTATTTCACCACTCCATCCAGGTTCACGTCCTCGGGCACATAGCCGCTTGATGTGTTGGTGGGCACGCTTCCGCCGATGGCCTGCAGGATGGGATCGCGGTCGTTGTCCTCGCCCACGTATTTGATGGTGCCATCACCGGTCACATCGCCAGCCCAGAGCAAGCGAACGCTTCCGCGCAGGCGTTGCGCCTCGTTGCCATAGGTGGCTGCGCTGCCATTGGTGAAGTCGATGCTGTTGAGCCCCTGTGCGAGCGGAATCACGCTGGCGGTGAGCACCGGCAAGTGGTTCCGGTGATGGATCGCGATGCGGTAATCGGACGGAAGCGCAGGCAGCTCTACCGGTGATTCGCCATCCATGCCCACCACATCGCCATCGCGCTGAACCACCGCCGACCGCGTGGCCATCAGGGTCACGCCATCGGGTGCGCGCAACTCGATCAGCACCCAATCGACCACGGCATCAGGCCCTGAAACCGAAAGGGCGGAAGGATGAAGCTGTTCGCCGCCGCCGCCGGAATGCGTGTATCCCAGCGCGGTGAAAGGCTCATGCAATGGGAGCAGTGCACTGGTTCGGAGCCCGTCGTCCATCAATTCAGAGGCTTCCCTGTATGGGCCATCGAGCAAAGCGCGCATGTTGATCGTGAGCCGGATCTCATCAGGCTGCTGCACGCCAGCAGTGATCAATTCATCCGCAGCATAGGTGCCGCTCGCAGCCTGGCCCAATGACCAGCCAAGAGAGGCATTGCCGGAATCGATGCTTCCGCCGGCCGCCACCGCTGCCTTCCGTTCGATGCTCTGCGCATTGACAAACCCACAGAACGCACAGCAGGTGATGGATACGCTCCACCGTATGAGGGTCCTCCAGGGAGCATAGGTGCGGGTCCGCATGGTCTTCTGAATTGAGCGTTGCGAAAGTCCCGGACCTCGCGCCATCAGTCAATAGAACTTTCGTTAGGGGTGCCCACTGATCCAAGACGGCCGCGGTCATGCCATCTTCCGTGAGTCGATCTAGCTTCGGCCCGCAATTGATTCCCATGAGCGACGGCTATGTCAATTCCAGCACCGAGGGCGGCATCGCCACCATCATCTTCCATCACCCCAAGAGCAACAGTCTGCCCGGCCACATCCTGCGCGGAATCGCCGATGCGATCACGACGGCGGGTAAGGATCCCGGAACGCGCGTCATCATCCTTCGGAGCGACGGCGACAAGGCCTTCTGCGCTGGCGCCAGCTTCGATGAGCTGGTGGCCATTGAAGATGAAGCACGTGGACTGGACTTCTTCAGCGGCTTCGCGCGAGTGATCAACGCCATACGGACCGTGCCTGTATTCGTCATCGGCCGCATCCACAGCCATTGCGTGGGCGGCGGTGTGGGCCTCGCCTGCGCGGTGGACATCGCCTATGCGCACAGCAGTGCCAGTGCGCGCCTCAGCGAGCTCGCCGTGGGCATCGGTCCATTCGTGGTCGGGCCCGCGGTGGAGCGCAAAGTGGGCGCTGGTCATTTCGGCCTGCTCAGCGCCACGCCCGCCACACGCCGCAGTGCGCAATGGTGCGAGCAGCACGGCATCTACGCGGAAGTCTTTGATAACGTCGAGGCATTGGATGCCAGGATCGAAGCGCACGCCAAGGAACTCGCTGCCTACAGCCCAGAAGCCATGGCCGACATCAAACAGGTGATGTGGAAGGGTACCGAGGATTGGGATGCCCTGCTGATCGAGCGCGCCAGGATCAGCGGGCGGCTGGTGCTCTCGGAGTTCACCCGCAACGCCATCGCCAAGTTCAAGGCGGAGGCCGCCAAGCGTTGATCCTGCCCGTGCACGGGCAAGAGGGATTTTCCCAATTCCTGCCAAGACACCCGGGCACAGGTTGCCGGAAGGCTGCGGCGAACTCCCTGTAGGCCGCAAAGCCCTACTTTCGCGCGCCTTTTCGCAGGCCCGCCCATGAAAGAGCTCCGCAATATCGCCATCATCGCCCACGTCGACCACGGCAAGACCACGTTGGTTGACAAGATCCTTCACCAATGCCAGCTGTTCCGCGTGAACGAGGAAGTGAAGGACCTGCTCCTCGACAACAACGACCTGGAGCGCGAGCGCGGCATCACCATCCTGGCCAAGAACGTGAGTGTGCGCTACAAGGGCGTCAAGATCAACATCATCGACACCCCTGGCCACAGCGATTTCGGCGGTGAGGTGGAGCGCGTGCTTAACATGGCCGATGGCGTGATCCTGCTCGTGGATGCCTTCGAGGGCCCCATGCCTCAAACGCGCTTCGTGCTGGGCAAGGCCATTGAGCTGGGCCTGAAGCCCGTCGTCGTGATCAACAAGGTGGACAAGCCGAACTGCACGCCGGAAGAAGTTCATGAAGCCGTCTTCGACCTCATGTTCGCGCTTGATGCGAGCGAGGATCAGCTCAACTTCCCCACGGTCTACGGCAGCAGCAAGCAAGGCTGGATGGGACCCGATTGGAAGACGCCGACGGAGGATGTGAGCCACCTGCTCGATGTGATCCTGGAGCACGTGCCCGCGCCTAAAATGGTGGAGGGCACCTTGCAGATGCGCATCACCAGTCTCGACTACAGCAGCTTCCAAGGCCGCATCGCCGTGGGCCGCATCACGCGCGGCAGCATCAAGCCCGGCCAGCCGATCACGCTGATGAAGAACGACGGCACCGTGAAGAAGGGCCAGGTGAAGGAGCTCATGGTCTTCGAAGGCCTCGGCAAGGAGAAGGTGAAGCAGGAAGTGGGCTGCGGCGAGATCGTGGCCGTGATGGGCCTCGAGAACTTCGATATCGGTGATACCGTGGCCGATGCCGAGAACCCCGAAGGCCTGCCCAAGTTCAAGGTGGACGAGCCCACCATGAGCATGCTCTTCACCATCAACAACTCACCCTTCTTCGGCAAGGAAGGCCAGTTCGTCACCAGCCGCCACGTGCGCGACCGGCTCTTCAAGGAGATCGAGAAGAACCTGGCCATGCGCTTGCAAGAGACCGACAGCCCGGACCGTCTGCTGGTCTTCGGCCGAGGCATCCTGCACCTGAGCATCCTGGTGGAGACCATGCGCCGCGAGGGCTATGAGTTCCAGCTCGGTCAGCCGCAGGTACTGTACAAGGAGATCGATGGCGAGCGCCACGAGCCGATCGAGTTCCTCACCGTACAGGTGCCGGATCAATTCAGCAGTCGTGTGATCGATCACGTGACGCGACGCAAGGGCGAGATCCTCAACATCGAGCAGAAGGCCGACCGCACCGTGCTCGAGTTCAAGATCCCGGCGCGCGGGATCATTGGCCTGCGCAACGCGCTGCTCACCGCCACCGAGGGCGAGGCCATCATCGCGCACCGCTTCGCCGGCTACGAGCCGCACAAAGGCGCTATCGCCGCGCCGCGTCCCGGCTGCATCGTCAGCGGCGAGCAAGGCGCTGTGGTCGCCTACGCCATCGACAAGCTGCAGGACCGCGGCAAGTTCTTCGTGGATCCAGGCGATGAGATCTACCTGGGCCAGGTGATCGGCGAGAGCCCCAAGCCCGGCGAGGAACTGGTGGTGAACGTGGTGCGCACCAAGAAGCTCACGAACATGCGCGCCAGCGGCACCGACGAGAAGCTGAACATCGCGCCTGCGGTGAAGTTCAGCCTCGAGGAGTGCATGGAGTACATCGCCGACGACGAGTACCTGGAGGTGACGCCCAAGAGCCTGCGCATCCGCAAGATCCTGCTCGATGAGAACGAGCGGAAGCGCGCGGCGAAGAAGATGCAGGAGGCGTAGGCGGTTCCCGGATCGGTTGCTCCAGGCCACAGCCTGAAGCGATATCAGATTTCCAATGCAGGCAGCGCGAAGAGCTCCTCCGCCAGCCGCGCATCGTGGCCGTACACATCGTCGCGGAAGTGCAACAGGCCGTTTCGATCCACCCAGGCCGTGAAGTAGCCGATGCTCACGGGGCGTTTCTTCTTCAGCCGCACATATTGCTCCTCGCCGCTGTGCATGGCCTCCTTCACCTTCTTCGTGGTCCAAGCCGTATCGGCGCGTAGCAGGTACTCGGCAAAGCGCTGCGGCTCGGCGAGGCGGATGCAGCCGTGGCTGAAGGCGCGGCTCTCGCGGGCGAAGAAGCTCTTGCTGGGCGTGTCGTGGAAGTAGATGCTGTAGCTGTTGGGGAAGAGGAATTTCACGCGGCCCAACGCATTGCTCGCGCCAGGATTCTGTCGGATGACCGGATTCTTCTCCGATCCGCCGATCACCTCCATGCCTTTCTTCTTGAGGTAGTTCGGGTCCTTGGCAAGGGCAGGCATGATCTCTCCGCGCACGATGCTGGGCGGTGGCGTCCAGGTGGGGCTGAAGACGATGGTGCTGAGCGAATCGCTGAAGATCACGGTACGCGTGGCCGTGGCGCCCACCACCACCACCATGCTCCACGCCACGGTGTCGGCTTCATGCACGTAAAGGCGGAACTCGGGGATGTTCACCAGCAGCAGGTCGGGGGCGTTCTGCTCGGGCACCCAGCGCAGGCGCTCCATGTTCACGAGCATCGTGCGCGCGCGGTCCGCTGGTGAGATGTTCAGCTGCGCGATCACACCCTTGCCGATCACGCCATCGGGATGCAAGCCGTGACGCTCCTGGAAGCGCATCACAGCGGCCACGAGCAGGCTGTCGTAATCCGGGCTGAAGAGCAGCACGCTGTCGCCTGTGGCGATGAAGTCTCCGAGCAGCATCAACCGTTGCCGCAGTTCGGGCACCAGTGGATCCTCGTTCCCGGGCTCGAGCTTGCGGCGATCACCGAGGCTCAGTGTAGGCCACTGCACGGAGGAGAGGTCGTGGTACCGTTTCAACTGCGACTTGAGCTGCGCATACTGCGGGTGCAGCGGCTCCACTGGCGATAGGTCCATGCGGCCGGCCACGAGCGAGTCCAGCAGCCGGTCGAAGTTCTTCTTGCGGCGCGGGATGAACCAGTCGAGCTCGCGCAGGTCCTTGCCCACGGTGCCGCCGTACTTCTTGTCCGCGAAGCGGAAGAATTGCGCGGTGAGGGCCAGCTCGATGTGCTGCATGCAGCTGTCGCAGTCGTGATCGCCGTTGACCTTCCCGCGCAGCATCAGTTCATCGAGGCGCGCGCGCACGTAGCCGAGTTCGCGGTACACCGTATCGGCGCTGGTCACCAGGTTGTGGAAGGCGGCTGCGCTCTGCGAGAGCGAATCGTTCACGAACCAAGCGAATTGGAATCCGCGCCGCTGGTAGAAGCCCGCGATGCCGTTGGAATCAGGAAGGTGCTCCGGATGCTTCGCGATGAAGTCGCTGATGGCCGCTGGGTCCAGTGTCCGCACCGTGTAGGCGGCTGGCGTCTCGAACACGGCCTCGATGGCCTGCGCCTGCTCCGCGATGTCGGGTTCGGCGATGGGGGAGGCGCAGGACGCAAGCAGGGCCAAGATGCCCAAGGCGGGAAGTGAACGCATGTGCAGCAGGAATGCCGCCGCGAAGGAAAAGACCGGGCCAGCGCGCTTCAGCGGCCGTGGACGTACAGATATCCACCGTCGGCCAGCAATTCGATCATGCGCGGCATGTCGGTGCGGCTCACGGCGGGGCATCCCCAGCTCCGGCCCAGCCGTCCGTGCTCGGCAATGAAGGCCTCGCTCACGTAATCGGCGCCGTGCATGATTACTTCACGCGCGAGTGCCTGGCAGTTGAGGTTGGCATCGAGGCCGTGCAGCAGCAGCGCGGCGCCGTGCTTGGGGCTGATGATCTCGGCGCCCACGCGGTACAACCCTTTGCTGGTGGCATGTGAGCCGTGACGGTTGCTGAAGCTGGTGCAGAGCAGTTCGCCCGAGCCCTGTCCATGCGCCACGTAGGTGGTGAGCAGCAATTCCTTCTTCTCCAGGTCGATGATCGAGAGGCGCTTGGCCGTGCTGGGCAAGGTCATGTCGGCGATGGCCAGCACCTTCGGCCGGGCCGCCCTTCGCGCTACGCTGCTGAATCCCTTGCTGAAGGCGCTCTCAGCCACGCAGCCTTCAAGTCCGATCTCCGTGTAGAGCTCGCGAACTTCATCCACCGAGGGACCAGCCGATGGGGCAGGGGCGGGTGCAGCCGCTGGCAGCAGCCAGAGCAACGGCAATAGCAAGGCCCAGTTGAGCTTCATTCTTCCTTGCAGGTTCCATCTGCCCGTATACCGACGCTGAGGTTCCAATCCAGCGCCGAAGCAGAGGGTTGCGAATCTAACGGCCAAGTTCATTCGGGCCGTCTGTACGTGGAAAAGTTGGCGAGGTTGAACACTTCCTGTTTCATTTCCCGAGGTCGCAGTGACCGGTTGAGGGGCGTCAGGTGCTCAGCCTTCGGTCGGGAACAGCCGGCGGGCGGGGGGCATCATGGCCAATGGCCCGGTGGCTCGCCCGTGTGTGGCGCCGGCTTCGTTGGCAGGCCACCACCTCGGCCCTGAGATTTCGCCCAACGCCGGGGCCTGTAGGCCCGCGCGCGTCCCGGACACGCCCGCAAGAAGCCCGGCAGCGAGCTCGCGGTTCACGGCGAAGGCGGCATCGAGGGCCATGGCACGGTGCGTGAAGCGCACGCCATAGCCGTGCACACGGTAGCCGTCGGGGCCGAATGGCAATTGCCAATGCTCGGTGATCAGGCAGAAGTGGTCGGTGAGGTGCACGAGCCCGGCCAGGCCGAATAGTGGACGGTCCTTCATGCCCCGGTCGTCCATGGCTCCGCCAATGGAGATGGTCGCGTGGGCGCGGTCGTTGCCGAGGGTGAGCTGCGCACCGCCGAGGCCCAAGCTCACGGGAAAGGTGCTGCGCTCGCGCGCCGATGGGCTCACGCTGGTGCGTGCGGCCAGTGCGAAGCCGCCCAAGTGCGCGCCGCCCCCGAGCTTCCCGCTGAAGCTGGCTCGCGCGAACAGCAAGGGCTCGCGCTCGCGGGAGGCCAAACTGCTCACGAGCGAGGCCACCTGCACCCCGCCACCAATGGCCAGGCCTTGCACCGGCGAGAAACTCGCACTGTGGAGCAGCACGTCATGCACTTGGTAGCAGCCGCGTCCGCTTTCCATGGCGATGGCCGAGGTGCCGAAGAGGTAATGCGTGTCGTGCGTGGTGTTCGAACGCGAGCGGTGCAGCATGCGGCTGCCGCGCTTCAGTGGCAAGGGCTTCACCGCCGGGGAACCAGGAGGATCGGCACCTTCAGATCCGTAAGCCACGTTAGCCAACGCCAATAGTCCCGGAAGTGCCGCTAAGCGAAGGAGCCACAAGAGCCTGTCCGCGATACCGCTATGTGGATGATGCATTCAATCGGAAAGACGTGCGTGATGCGATCGGGTTTCCTCAGCCCTCCGCCTCCTCCAGCAATTGCTCTTCGTGCAACTGGTTGTACACGCCGCCCTTGTCGATGAGCTCGGCGTGCGTGCCTTCTTCCACCACGCGCCCGTGATCCAGCACCAGGATGCGATCGGCGTCGCGCACGGCGCTGATGCGGTGGCTGATGATCACGGTGGTGCGGCCCTTCATCACGCTGCGCAACTCGCGCAGGATGGCCTCTTCCGTGGCGGTATCCACGGCGCTCAGGGCATCGTCGAAGAGCAGGATCCGCGGTCGTGCAGCGATGGCCCGGGCGATGCTCACGCGCTGTTTCTGTCCGCCGCTCAGGGTGATGCCGCGCTCGCCCAGCAACGTGTCGTAGCCCTTGGGGAAGCCGATGATGTCGTTGTGCACCTGCGCAGTGCGTGCCGCCTGCACCACCCGTTCCTCCACGTCGGCCGACGATTCCAAGCGGAAGGCGATGTTGCTGCGGATGCTGTCGCTGAAGAGGAAGACGTCCTGCGGGACGAAGCCGAGCTGATGCCGCAGCCGTGCGAGCTTGATCCGCCGCACATCGATTCCATCAATGAGCACCTGTCCGCTGGTGGGGTCATAAGCGCGGGCGATCAGGTCGGCGAGCGTGCTCTTGCCGCTGCCGGTGTGGCCCACCACGGCGAGGGTTCCTCCTGCGGGCAAGTGGAAGCTCACATCGCGCAGCGCGGTGATCCCCGTATCGGGGTAGGTGAAGCTGACCTTCTTGAAGGTGATGGCGCCGTGGATCTCTTGGAGCTCATCGCCCGCATCGGCGATGGCCGGTTCGGTGGAGAGGAACTCATCGATGCGCACCATGCTGGCGCTGGCCTGCTGAATGAGCGAGGTGACCCATCCAAGGCTCGCGAAGGGCCAGGTGAGCATGTTCACGTAGATGATGAATTCGGCGATGTTGCCAACCGTCACGCTGGGGTCGCCGTTGATCAGCTTCAGGCCGCCCACGAGGATGGTGAGCACGGAGCTCACGCCGATCAGCAGCATGATGGCGGGCATGAAGACCGCATCGACCTTGGCCTGTTCCAGGCTCCGTGCGCGGTATTCGCCGGCGGCCTCACGGAAACGGTCCACGGCCATCGGCTCCTTGGCATAGGCCTTCAGCACGCGGATCCCGCTGAAGGTCTCCTGGGCCAGGGTGCTCAAACGACTCTGTTGCTCCTGCACGCGCGCGCTCTTGCGGTTGATCACGTCGCTCACGTAATAGATGGCGATGCTCATCAGCGGGAGCGGGGCCAGCGTCCACAAGGTGAGTTCGGTGTTCACGTGCAACATGAAGCCGATGCACATCACGAAGAGCACCACGAGGTTGATGGTGTACATCACCGCAGGCCCGAGGTACATCCGCACCTTGCCCACGTCCTCGCTGATGCGGTTCATGAGGTCGCCGGTGCTGTTGCGCTTGTAGAAGGCCCGGTCCAGGCGCTGGTAGTGGTCGAAGACGTCGTTCTTCAGATCGAATTCGATCAGCCGGCTCACCACGATTATCGTCTGCCGCATGAGGAAGAGGAAGAAGCCCTTGAGCAGCGCAAGCGCCAGGTAGAGCAGCGCGAGCAATCCGGCGAGCCAGACGATGGTGCGCGCCAGTTCGCCGCCGTCGCCCAGCCGCTGCACCCGGTCGTTCAGCCCGATGCCCGTCCAGCTGATCCAACGTTCAAGCGTATCGGGCACGTCCAGCGTGCGCTCAGCGGCAGGCAGTTGCAGCTGCGTGAAGCCGGCCGTGATCAAGTCGATGGCCTCGCGCACCACTTGCGGGGCGTACACGGCGAAGAGGTTGCTGAGCACGATGAAGAGCGTGCCCAGCAGCAGGTGCCAAGGGTATTTGGCGAAGTACGGGTTCAGCTTCAGCAGCGGTCGCATCGGCGCGGAGGGGAACTTTCTACTTTTGGCCGCCTTTCCAGCGATGCCTTGTTTTCAATCGGGCGCCAAAGGTAGGCGGAGCCGAAGGGCGGTTCGGAGCGCATTGACCGGTTGGAGCAAGCTGGCACAAGGGCACGGATCGCAGGAAGCCGAAGCAGACGAGAAGCGATAGAACCAACTGACACCGAGCCTCGCTTCCCATCCCCCATGCTGAACCGCCGCTACCTCCGCATCAAGGTCTATCAAGCATTGTATGCCTACGGGCAGGGCGAGCATGCCAGCACGGCCGCCGTGGAGAAGGAGCTGCATCAGGGCATCGATCGCACGCACGACCTCTACCTGGCACTGCTGCTCGCCTTCGGCGAATTGCGCCACGTGGCCGAACTGCGGATGGAGGACCGCAAGAAGAAGCACCTGCCCACTGCTGCGGACCTTGACCCCAGCCGGCGATTCGTGGAGCATGTGATCGTGCGCGACATCGCCCAGAGCGAGCGGCTGCGCCTCGAATGCGAGAAGCGCCGGGTGAGCTGGGTGGGTCACATGGAGCTCTTCACCGCCCTGTTCAAGGCCATGGAGGAGAGCGATGCCTACAAGGCCTACATGGCCGAAACGGCACCTTCCTTCACGAAGGACCGCGCCTTTGCCGTAGAGCTCCTGAGCGAGCAGATCGCCAACAGCGAGTCCATCCAGGATGTGTTCGAGGGCCGCAGCATCTATTGGCTCGAGGATCTCGATCTGGCGGCTGGCCTCGTGAAGCGCGTGCTGGAGCAATGGCGCGTGGCCGATGGCGGGGATCAATGCCTCAATGGCCTCACGCACGATCCCGTGGAGGAGCGCGCCTTCGTGAATGACCTCTTCCGCCAATCCATCGTGCTCGATTCCGAGCACGAAGCGCTCATCGCCGCCAAGGCCAGCAACTGGGACACGGACCGGATCGCCTACACCGACATGATCCTGATGAAGATGGCCCTCACCGAGGCGCGCATCTTCGATCAGATCCCCGTGAAGGTCACCCTGAACGAATACATCGAGATCGCCAAGGCCTACAGCACGCCGAAGAGCAAGCTCTTCATCAACGGCGTGCTCGACAAGCTCTTCGCGGAGATGAAGGCCGATGGCCGCATCCGCAAGGTGGGCCGTGGACTGCTCGAGAGCTGATAACCTATGCACCGCGCCTTTCTCCTCCTCGCCTTAGCGCTCGTGCTGAACGGCTGCTTCCTGACGGACAGCGGGGAGCGCGGCGAGGTGAGCACGCGCGACATCAACTTCCCCGCATCGGGCTACGAGCAGCTCGATGAGGAGGACTACCCGCGCATCAACTTCGAGCGCACGGCGCACGACATGGGCAAGGTGGTTCAAGGCAAGCGCGTGGAGATGCGATTCGCCTTCAGCAACACCGGGGGCAGCCCGCTGGTGATCTCCGCCGTGAACGGCTCTTGCGGCTGCACCGTCGGAAAGGACTGGCCCAAGGAACCCATCGCGCCCGGCGCAGGCGGCGAGATCACCGTGGCCTTCGACAGCGAGGGCCGCAGCGGCGTGCAGCACAAGAGCGTCACCGTGGTGAGCAATGCCTTGCCGGCCAGCACCGTGCTCACCATCACCGGTGAAGTGCTCGGCCCAGAGACCAACCCGAAACCCTAAGCAACGAAACGATGCTCCTTCACTCGATTCTCCTCCAAGCCGCACCTTCGGAACCCAGCGCCAGTGGCGGTCCTCAGTTCTGGATCATGATGGGCCTCCTCATGGTCGTCTTCTGGTTCTTCATGATCCGCCCCCAGCAGAAGAAGGCCAAGGATGCCAAGAAGTTCCGCGAGGCACTCCAGAAAGGCGCCAAGGTGATCACCATCAGCGGCATCCACGGCAAGGTGCTGGAGGTGGCGGATACCACGATCCTTGTTGAAGTGGACAACAATGTGAAGCTCCGCTTCGAGAAGAGCGCCATTGCCATGGACAGCACCATGCAGTTGAATGAAGCGACGGCCAAGTCCTGATCGCAAGAATCTCAGCCATAGCGTCGATTGACCGGGGCGACATCGGGCATCATGATGAGGATCGGTCTCACCGGCGGCATCGGCAGCGGAAAGAGCACCGTGGCCAAGGTCTTCGCGGTGCTCGGGATACCCGTGTACCACGCCGATGAGCGAGCGCGATCGTTGATGGAGACCGATGCGGCCGTGAAATCAGCGCTGAGCGCTCGGTTCGGGCAGGGCATCTACCGCGATGGACGATTGGATCGAGCGGCGTTGGCGGAGATCATTTTCAAGAACGAAGAGGCGCGCCAAGCCGTGAACGCCATTGTGCATCCGGCTGTCCGTGCTGATTTCGATCGGTGGGTGCTTGATCAGGAGGCCCCCTATGTGATCATGGAGGCTGCGCTCATGGCCGAGAACGAGGGCTGGAAGCGCTTCGATCAAGTGCTCACCGTAAGCTGCCCGGAGCCGGAGCGGATCCGCAGGGTGATGGCGCGCGACGGCATCACCGAGGAGCAGGTGCGCGCGCGCATGCGCCATCAGGCAACGGAAGAGGAGCGTTCGGCGATCGCGCAGCACGTGATCCGCAACACAGGCGACGAACTGGTGATCCCGCAGGTGCTCTCAATCGATGCCGCGCTTCGCGGCGCACAACCATGAAACAAGAGGAACGCCGGCTGCCGCTCTCGACGGTGACCCTGGTCTTCGGCGCCTTGAGCATTCCGCTGGCGTTCGCCGGGCATCTCTGTTCACTTGCGCTGGTGCTCGGTCTCTATGCCATCGCATTCGGCTGGTGGGGCCAGCGCAGGGCCAGGACGCACTTGTTGCGCTACACGGCTGCAAGTGTGAAGCGCTCACGCCTTGGAATACGACTCGCCCTCTTCGGCACCGGCGCCGCAATCGTGATGTGGGTGCTGTGGGCGACCAATGCCCTGCTCGGCTAGAACCGGTCTTGAAATTCCTTTCGGAAGAAAGCGAGCCGGAGGATTTTCGCGGCCAGACGAGGCGCGTTCCGGGTCAAGCCCGGAATGACGCCTGCGCAGAGTTGGACGTTCTGCAAGGGTTGGGCAACGAAGCATGGGCGCGAAAAGGCCCAGCTATGCCCGAAGGGGATTTTTTTAAGACCGCTTCTAGGCGCGCTTGGCCACCCGCTCGGGCAACATGCCGCCCAGCACAGCATCGGAGCCGAACTCCTGGATCATGCGCTTGAGCAGTTCCGCGGTGGCCTCGGCATCGGCCAAGGCGCGATGGGCTTTCGGGAAGTGGATGCCCAAGTGCCGGCAGAGGCTCGTGAGGTTGTAGTGCTCGAGGGCGGGCATGAGCCTGCGGCCCACGCGCTCGGTGCAGATCGTGGCCCGGTCGTACGGGAGGCCCACCCGCGCGAACTCGTGCCGCAGCGCAGTCATGTCGAACCGGACATTGTGGGCCACCACGATGCGGTCCTGCGTGAGCGTGGCCAAGGTGCTGGCGATCTCATGGAAGCAGGGTGCATGGCGCAATAGATCATCGTCGATGCCAGTGAGCTTGCGGGTGAACCACGGAACGCGCTCGCGCGGTTGCACCAAGCTGTCCCAGCGAAGCCGCTCCTGGCTGCCATCCAGCGCGATCACCGCCACCTCCATCACCCGCCCGCGCGTGGGGTCCCCTTCGGTGACCTCCACGTCGATCACCGCGTATTGCTGCCGTTGCATGGCGGCCTCATACGCCGGAGCGATGGGTGGGGTTGCCGATAGAACGAGGGTGGTGGCCATGGCGGCGGGAGGGCAAAGATGATCGTCTGCGCGGACCTCGGGCATGCCATGCTCCTGCATTGCATTCAGAATGAAGCGACGCTTCTCCGGAAGCAGCTAGATTGCAGCCCAAACCCCAATACCCATGCTTCGCTCGCTCGCACTGTCCGCATTCCTCGTGCTCGTTGCTCCGGGCTTCGCTCAGTTCGGTGCCTCACCCATGCGCACCGTTCTCAAGAAAGGTGATTTCTCCGCACTCGCAGGTGAATCGTCCGTGATGCTCGTGTATAGCTATGAGAACATGGTGGTAGGCAAGTTCACGGAGGAGAAGTACGTGGAGAAGAAGCGCAAGGAGCACAACGAGAAAGAGGCCGGCAAAGGCGATTCATGGGCGGAGAAGTGGGTGGCCGCTCGCGCCAACGTGTACGAGCCTCGATTCGAGGAATTGCTCAATGAGCGCCTTGCAAAGGGAAAGGTGGCGCTCAAAGCTGGACGGGATAAGAGCGATGCCCGTTACACGATCAAAGTGCATACTACTGATACCGAGCCGGGCTACAACGTGGGCATATCCCGGATGCCGGGCTACATAACGGCCACGATCACCTTGCATGAGACGAGCGCTCCTGATGTCGCCCTGGCAGAGGTGGAGATCCAACGCGCACCTGCACAGGACGCCATGGGCTTCGACTTCGATGCAAGCGGCCGCATCGGTGAAGGCTACGCCAAGCTGGGCAAGGAATTCGGAGCTTGGCTCACCAAGAAGGATTGGGGGCGCGCGGATTAACCGTGCCTGCCTCGCTCACCGCTGCCTGAAGATCCGCAGCAACGGGAAAGCGACGGCGACGCCGATGGCCCCATGCAGACGGCCAGTGCCACGGCACCTACGATGTATTGCACGATATGGTCGTGAATCCCGGCCAATGAAAGATCATCAAGGCTCGCTGGGAGGTAGGCATCGGCTCCTGCGAAGGGCGCACCCATCCGGTAGCTGGCGTACAGGATCACCGGGATCATCGGTGGGATGCTGATGTTGGCCGCCGCCACGAAGAGCACGCGATTCAGCCGGAATAGGTAGGCCAGCGGAATCCCGATAAGGAGCTGCAAGCCCCAAATGGGCACGATGCCCATGAAGAAGCCGAAGCCGATCGCGCAGGCCTTGCGCATGGAGCTTTCCTCCGGATGCACAGCTTCGGCCTTGATCGCACGCCACAAGCCGCCTTGCAGGATCAAGCGCTTCGGCCAGTACCAAGCGAGCGCGCAGGTCACCAGCCAGGCATTCAGCACGCTGATGCGGGAGAAATCGAGGAAGGGCTTGAAGTGCGACACGCGCTCGGGGAAATCGTAGCGCACGCGCACCGGTACCTGTTCGAATGGCGTTCCGCGCCAAGCCAGCTTCACGATAGCCTCCACCTCGAATCCGAAACGGTCGGTGAGCCAGCGCATCCCTTCCAGCGGAATCAAGGGCCAGCCGCGGAAACCGGTCTGCGTATCACGCAGCGTGAGGCCCGTTTCCACCTTGAACCAGAAGTTGCTGAAGCGGTTGCCGAAGGAGCTGCGGCCCGGCACGCTGGCCTGATCCATGTTCCGCACGCCCATCACCATGGACTCGGGCTGTTTGTTTATCGCTGCTGCAATGGCAGGGATGTCATCCGCATCGTGCTGCCCGTCGGAATCGATCGTGATCGCATGCGAGCAGCCGATGGCCCGTGCATGTGCGAAGCCGGTGCGCAGCGCATGGCCCTTGCCTTTGTTCGGTTCCACGCGCAAGTTCTCAATGCCTTGGATGCCACGCAGGATCTCCGCAGTGCTGTCCGTGCTGCCATCGTCCACCACGATCACCGGTCCAGGTGCAACGCGCTTCACACCAGCGATCACGGCAGCCAGGGTGCCGGCATTGTTGTAGGTGGCCATCACCACGGCGATCATGGGCGGCATGGCGCGTGTTTTTCAGCGTGCCGGGGCCAATTCTGCAGTCAGCTTCATCGCCACGGTTTCGCCGGCCATGATCCGCGCTTCGGCTTTCACGGATCCTTCGCCGTGCACCACGGATGCGTGCACGACCAATTCAGGTGCCGTGGACGGCTCAACGGGCATGAGGAATTTGATCGAGCGCGCGCGGATGATGCGATGCTCAGCGCCCAGCAACGCGCTGCAAACGCGCAGCACGAGATCCACCAAGCAAACGCCGGGGACCACGGGCCTGCTGGGGAAATGCCCTTGAAGGATAGGATGATCGGCCTGCACGCGCGCATGCGCTGTCCCGTCAGGGCCGGCTTTCGGCAGGTCATCGATCAGGAAGAGCGCGTGCGATTCGGATCCGGTCATGGCAGCGTGAAGGTGCTCGTGGGCAAGGGTACGTCGCGCTGCGCGTCTTGGAAGCGCGTGATGGTGGCATCGCCGTTCGGACGCAGGATGCGCAGCTCATCGAGGACCATGGTGGCGATGGAGAAGCGCAGCTGGATGCGGTCGATCCTGTTCTTCATGCCGGCCTGTTCCGGTTTCAGTTCCACCAGTAGCGCACCACCATCGCGGAAGAACTCCGCCGGCATCCCGCCTTCAGCGAACGCGCTGCCGGTGAGCAAGGCGCCGATCAATCGCTGGATGCCCGCGAACACCTGTTTCTCACGCGGGCTCACCGCCCGTTCCATGCCCTGCTCGTGCATGCGCACGCTTTTGCCATTCACCACAACTGTCATCTCAGCCGGGGAGCTCACTTGCCAGCGCATCCGGTCCGGCGCCTGGAAAGCGAAGCGCCCTTCGCTGGTCACCGGCTTCGCCAAGCCCTGGATGTGCTTCTCTTGCGTGAATGCCGCTTGCACGTTCGCGTCGGCTTTGGCCTGAGCGCGCAGCTTCATCACCAAGGGGTCGTTCGCGGCGATCGGTTGCGGTGGGGACTGCGCACATGCCAGCTGAGGATGCAGGATCGAGCAAATCGTACCCAAAGCAAGGGGCGCGAGGACGGCGCGGAGCTGGAACATGGCAGCTTCGAGCCTTACGAACTTCCTGCCAAGCGTGCGGGCCTCGCGGATCAGCGCCTGGGTGAGCTCGATGGCGGAGGGCGCCGTGTCGTGCATCAAGACGATCGAGGATCGCTTCAGCTGCGGCACCACCCGCGCGGCAAGGACGTCAGCATCGGTGCTCATGGTGTCGAAGCTGCGAAGGTCCCAAGCAACAGGCAAAAGGCCGCTTCGTCGCATGGCACGGGCCGTGGCCGGGCTGGTAACCCCGAAGGGAGGGCGCATGAGCGCAGGTGCTGAGCCCGTGGCCTTGACAATGGCCTCCGCGCAACGCGCGATTTCCTTGCTCGCGATGGACGCGGGCATGAATCCCCACCACCACGGGTGACGGTGGGTATGCACAGCAATGGCATGCCCTTCAGCCACGATGCGTTTCGCGAGCTCCGGTGCGCGCTCCACGCGCTCGCCGATCAAGAAGAAGGTGGCCTGCACCTGCTCGCGCTTCAGCAGGTCGAGCAAGGCCGGCGTGCGGTCCGGAGCCGGGCCATCGTCGTAGGTGAGGGCGAGTTGACCTTCGGGCAGCGACCGAGCATGCGCGATGAAGAAGCCAGCTCCCGGCGTGGCGCTTCCCCATGCGAGCAAGGCCAGGTGCGCGAGGAGGGTGATCACGAAGGGCCATGCGCTCCACCAGCCGAGCGCAAGGCCAGCGATCGCGATCGCATGCAGCCCGAAGAAGGGCCATCGGGTGCGCGCATGGGTCACCATGGCGAAAGCAGCAGATCGGTTGCGGTAGATCCACTAGGACCGATGCGCAGCGCAGATCGCAATCCGCCGGCAATGGCATCGCCCATGCGCCGGGCCAGCATGGAGCCGTGGATGGGGAGGGCGGGATCGGCGAGCAGGGGCGTCGCCGTGCTCGAATCGGCCCACGTGATGCGGGCAAGGCCTTGGTCGTTTGTGCCTGTGAGCAGGAATGCTTCACCTCCTCCGCCGACATTGATTCCGGGTTGCAGCGCTTGGGCCAAGCGATCCAGCAGTGCCGTGCGCTCATCGATCGCGAGCACCAGCACGTTCCACTCGGGCCGTTCGTTCAGCAGCAGCTCCGCTTCCACCAAGGAGGCATGGAATCCATCGAAGCCTTGCGCATGCGTGATGTTCGGGCCATCGCACCTCAGCATCAGCGCCAGTTGGCCCGCCATCGTGTTGTGCGTTGATCGCATGAAGGGGAGCGGTGAGAGCAACGCATCGCCTGCGTCGTACAGCTCGGTGAGGAAGCGCTCAATGTCATCGAGGCAGCCCAGCGCGGTGCTGGCCACGATGGCATCGGGACGCGCGACGCCTGCGCGATGCAGCGCTGCGAGCGCCATCAAGCAGGCCTCGTGCTGAATGCTCGAGAGCCTCCTTGCCGCTGATCCCGGGATCGGTGCGGGGTCGCCTTCGATGGGGCCCAGCCGTGATATGCTGCGGACGATGCTCATGCGGGCCGTGTGATCACGAGTGCGGAGCAATTGCCGCCGAAGCCGAAGGAACTGCTGAGGATCGCTTTCAGGGCTGCACGCATCGGCGCGGCCACAGGCATCGCGGTGTGCCCGCTCATCGGCGCATGCGCGATGCTCGCGGCCGGCACCAGTCCCATGCGGAGGCATTGCAGGGCGATCACCGCTTCGAGCGCGCCCGCTGCGGCGAGCGTATGGCCGGTGAGCGCCTTCGTGCTGGTGAACGGCGGCACGGGATCGAAGAGCCGCTCCATGGCGCGCAGCTCGGTGTCGTCGTTGTTGTCGGTGGCGGTGCCGTGCGCGTTGATGTGGTCGATGTCGCTTGGCTGCAGCCCGGCGCGGGCTATGGCTTCTTGCATGGCCTGATACGGACCGTGCCCATCGGGCGAGGTGGCCGTGGCATGATGCGCATCGTTGCGATTGCTCCAGCCGGCGAGCAGGGCCAAGGGCGCGCGTCCATCGCGAACGGCGTCGTCGAGGCGCTCGAGCACCAGGTAGGCCGCGCCTTCGCCGAGGTTCATGCCCTTGCGCTCGGGACTGAATGGGCGGCAGTGCTGCGGATCCATCGCGCTCAGTGCGCGGAATCCGGCCATGGTGAAGCGGCAGAGCGGATCGGATCCACCCGCCAGGATACGCCGCGCCCGGCCTTGCTGCAGTAAACGGGCGCCCATGGCAATGGCGTTGGCCGATGAGCTGCACGCGGTGCTGATGGTGGTTTGGAAGGCGCGCGATCCGATGGTGCTGGCCACGGCTATCGTGTGCGCGCTCACCGGGTGCTCACGGGCGATCCTCGCTTGCTCCATCCGGTCCTTGCGCCAATCGTCGAACAGGTCCTCGGTGAGGTCCATGCCGCCAACGGTGCTCGCACTGATCACCGCCATATCCGGTTGGGTGCCTTCGCCCACCGCCTCGCGCGCAGCGAGCATGGCCAGCAACGCGGTGCGCGAGCGTGGGCCATCGGCGCCCAGCCCCAGGCGTTGCGCGATCTCGGGGTTGCTCAGCGCAACGGCGCCGACATGCAGCTCCGGGAAATTCCCGATCCGCCGTGGAACAATCCCGCTTCGTCCTTCAGCGAGCGCATGCGCGATCTCGACGGTGCTAGTTCCGATGGCACAAACGGCGCCAGCGCCGGTGATCGCGATGGCCGGTCCGTTCACCGCTTGGCCAAGATGTGTTCGGCCATCGTGGTCACGTTCTGGAACACGGTCCGGCCTTCTTGCGGATCGCTGATGCGCACGCCGTACTGGCGGTCCATCAGGACGATCAGTTCCAACACATCGATGCTGTCGAGCCCCAGTCCTTCACCGAAGAGCGGAGTGTCATCGGCAATGCTCTCCACGGTGCGGTCCTGCAGGTTCAGGTGCTTGATGATTTGCGCTTTCAGGTCCTGCTTCAGTTCAGTTGTCGGCTCAGTGCTCATCGAACAAGGATTGGAGTTGGTTCAAGTGGGTATCGGCCCAGGTTTCCAGGGCGATCGCGGCGAAGGCCGATCGGGCATGGCTGGCGAAGGTATCGGCCCAGCCGCACACGATGTGGCGCATGCCCTGCTGCTTCAACATCCCGATCGCCGGCGCCAAGGCGGAGGCTGAAGGCGCTGGCATCATCAGGCACACACCGCTGCCATGCAATCCATGGCGGATGCTGAGCTCGCCGAGGGCGATGCTGGGCAGCGTGGGCACGAAAAGGGCCGGACTGGCCACGCCCTCATCGCGCAAGAGCGCTTGGTAGCGCGCATCGCTCTCCATGCTGCCGGTGCAGGTACAGAGCAGCATGCCGATGGTTTCGGGATCACAGGCCGCCAGCGCACCGTTGGCCTCGAAGAAGGGTGCTGCGCTCAAGAGCAGCAAGCGTGAAAGGCGGTCGGCGCGGTGGAAGCGCGGGTAGTCGATACGCAATTGATTCCATGCGGCGGCCAGGCGCTGATCGGCATCGCCATCCACGCATGCGAAGCGCACGCCGGCCGAGGTGAATGCGCCATCGTGATAAGCGGTGCTGGCCAGGATGCTCATGATTCAGCTTCGATGATCACAGCGGCATTGCATCCTCCGAATCCGGAAGAGGTCTTCAGCAGCATGCGGCCCGGTACTGCCGCATCGGCGCTGATGGCGTTCACGCGGCCCGGCACGCCTGGCTCGCTGAGGCCCAAGGTGCGCAGCACGGTGCCTTCGCGCAGCGCCTGCACGGCGACGATCGTCTCCAGTAGCCCCGCAGCGCCAAGGGTATGGCCGAACCAGCCTTTGTACCCGCTCAGCGGAGCGTCGGAGAGCCCGCAGCGCTCGAAGGCGATCGACTCCATGGCGTCGTTGTATGCGGTGCCCGTGCCATGCGCGTTCACCGCAGCGATATCGGATGCACGCAGGTCGGCTATTCGCAAGGCGTTCTGCACCGCGCGCAAGAGTCCTTCGCCAGTACGTGATGGACCCGAGATGTGATTGGCATCGTGCGCGATGCTGCCGGCTACCCAGCGGCCGATCACCTCGGGGATGCGGTCCCGATCCCTGGAGATCGCCACGGCAGCGCACGCTTCGCCAAGCGTTGTTCCCGCCCGATGAGCATCGAAGGGCCGGCAGGGCACCGCGTCAAGCGCATAGAGCGATGCGAATCCTTCCAGCACGAATCGGCTGAGCGCATCAGCGCCGATGACGATGGCATGGTCGTACCGGTCCTGCTCGATTGCGCTGCACGCCAGGATGAACGCTGCCGTGCCTGAGGCGCAGGCGAGCGAGACCACCAAGGGCTGGGCGCCGAAGCCGCAGCGCTGGCGTGCATGCTCACCGAGCAAGGGCAATGCGCTCGCTGCGGCGTCACCCTGTTCCATCGCGGCGATATCGCCTTTGGTGGTGGCGACCACGAGGAGCCAGCGTTCATGCGGCCGGGGCTTCAGATCGTCCAGCAGTTCGAGCAGGCAACGGTCCAGAAGGCGTTGGATGCGCCGTGGTCCTGCGGGCAGCAGCTCATCGGGGATCAGGCCCGCAAACATCGGCTTAGCGGTGAGGCCCGGGACGGTGCGCAATGCGGTTCCGCCATCGCGCATGCGCTGCAGATGGAACCGCGGTCCTTCGCCGAGCGCGCTCACGCAATGGGCTGCACCGATCCAGATAGGTGCTCCGCTCATCGGGCCACGAGCTGGTGCTCTTCCTGCCAGGCCCGGTAGAAATCCGGCGCGTCGAGCAGGAGCTTGCGATCGCGGTCCAGGAATACCTGCACGGTTTCGGCGGTGGCCACCACCACGTGATCGGATTTGCGCGTGAGCTCGTACTGGAAGATGATCTTGGCGGCTGGGCTCGGCTTGATCCATGCGCGGACCACTACGGTATCGCCGTAGCTGAGCATGGCCTTGTGGTCGATGGTGGCACGCACGATGGGGGTGTAGTAGCCTTGATCGTACATCCGTATGGAATCGAGGCCGTGCGCCCGCCCGAAGGCCTCGCGTCCGAGCTCCATGAAGCGGATGTAATTGCCGTGCCATACGATGCCCATCGGGTCCAGGTCGCCGAAGGTGATGGCCCGCTCTGCGGTGCTCTCGATCATGCTGTCGCGTTCTCGTCGATGATGAAGACTTTCAATTCGAGCCGTGCTATGACCTCTTGCCCGCGCTGCACCGTGGCCTCGAGCACGCGCGCGCTCATCACTTCGTGACGCAGCTCAACCACCGTCTCGATCCGCTCGCCGACCGAGGGCAGGGCAAGCACCTCGATGCGCGAGAGGGCGCCGATGAAGCCCAAGGGAGGCGGTGCGCCTTGGAGCTTGGCCAGATGCCCAACGCCCATTGCAGCGGTCTGCGCTGCATTCTCCATCAAGCCGGCTTCGCTCAGCTCATTACCGCGCAGCAGCACATGACCCGCCGGCACGGTGAATGCGCTGTGGTAACGTGCCGGTGTTGCGGCGAGCAAGGTGTCGACGAGCACGAAGGGCGACTTCTGCGGGATCAGCGTCAATGCGTCAGCGCCGCTGGCCAGTGCCTGTGTCATGGCGCCAAAAGTCATAATAATTGAACCACTGGAGCGGATACTTGTTCACCACCTCCTCGAGCGCCTGCACATAGGCATCGATGAGCGTGTCGACGGAGGAGCCTGCCGGCAATGGGGCCGTGGCGTGGAAGGCGTAGCAGAGCGGGGCCGTATTCACCACGAACGCGTAGCTCACCGGCACCTGTAGCGAGCGGGCGAGGGCGAAGGGGCCCACCGGGAAGAGCGCATCGAATCCGAGGAAGGAACGGGCAACCGTTCGGGCGCCAGGCAGGAAGCGATCGCCGTGAAGGCAGAGCAGTCCGCCGGCCCGCATGGCCGCGGCCGCAGCGTACACATGCGAAAAGTCGTCCTTGATGGCGATCACGTTGAAGGCACGCCGCTCCTGGCCCTCTTCCTGCGCACGTGCGATGGCCGCTACCTCGGCATCCTGCATGAGCACGTGCACGGGCATGTCGGACTGATGGCCGAGCAGATTGCCCGCGAGCTCCCAGTTGCCCACGTGCGCGCTGATCACCACGCCAGCACCTGCATCTCTCAAGGGCTGCACGGTTCCGAGCTTCAACCAGGTGTAATCGCTGGCCCGTCCAGCGCGCATGGCGGCACGATCGATGAGCGACCGGCCGAAGGTCATGTAGGATCCGATCACGGTGAGTCGATCGCGATGGCCCGTTGCCCGGAGCCGTTGGAAGTAACCGCGGATGGCTTCATTGCTGGCACGTGCAGTGATGGCGTACCATGGCACCACGAACCAGAGGAAAGCATGCGCCACCCGGGGGCCGAGGGTCCGCAGTATGAGGATGAAGAATCGATAGCCGAGCGGAGTGCCGCGACTGGTTCCCTTCCAGGTTCCGTTTTGCGAGCTCACGCCTGCGCGGGCACGTTCGCTTCGATATGGTCGAAGAAGTCGTTGAAGGTGGTCATCTTCAAGAAGTCCTCACCCTTCACCTTGAAACCGAAATTCTCCTCGATCACCACCACAAGGTCCACATAGTCGAGGCTATCGAGCGCAAGGGTCTCCTTCAACGGTGCCTCAGGCGTGATCGTGTCAGGGTCCACCTCGAACTCCTCGCTAAGGAATTTCTTGGTCTTCTCGATGATCTCTTGTCGATGGGCGGAATGGGCCATGGCGTGAATCAGTCCTGATAGCGTTGTACGATCAATGTGGAGTTGGTCCCGCCGAAGCCGAAGGAGTTGGAAAGGAATCGGTTGATGGGTGCCTCGATGGTCTCCCGGACAAGGTTCAGCTTGGAGCTGTCCTCGTCCGGCTGGCGCAAATTAACGTTCGGGGCGACGAACCCGCCTAGCATCATCAGCATCGAGTACACCACTTCGCTGGCACCGGCCATCCAGCATTCGTGCCCTGTCATGCTCTTGGTGCTGCTCACGAACGGCCGGCGCTGGCCGAAAACCGCGTCGATGGCCTGCGCCTCGATGCGGTCGCCAACGGGGGTGCCCGTGGCATGGGCATTCACGTAATCGATGTCCGCTGCGCTGATGCCGGCCATGCCCAGGGCCATGCGCAGCGCGCGCACTTGCCCGTCGAGGTTCGGGTCGGAGATGTGGTCGCCGTTGGAAGAGAAGCCGTAGCCGGTGATCTCACCTAGGATGGTGGCACCGCGCTGGCGCGCCGATTCGAGGCTCTCGACGATCAGTGCAGCCGCACCGCCGCTGGGCACCAGTCCGTCGCGGTTCGCATCGAAGGGCCGCGACGCTCCGGCAGGATCGTCCTCGCGGGTGCTGAAGGCGCTGATCCCGTCGAAACTGCCGAACGCATAGTCGTTCACTTCCTGCGCGCCCCCGCAGATCACCATGCGCTGCAAGCCTTGCTTGATCAGCAGGTACCCGATTCCGATGGCGTGCGATCCGCTCGCGCAGGCGCCGCTCAGCGTGAAGTTGATGCCCTTGAGCTTGAGGATGGTGCTCAAATTCATGGTCACCGTGCAGTTCATGCCTTGGAAGATGGCGCCGGAGCCCACCAAGGTGGTGTCGTTCTTCTTGCGGATGGTATCCACCGATTCCATCACGGCCAGCGCTGAGCTGTCGTTGCCGAAGATGATCCCGGTCTCATTGGCTTCGAGCCAGGCGCGGTCGATGCCGGCCTGCGCCAAGGCCTGCTCCGTGGCGGCGAAGGCGTAATTGGCCTGCTCAGCCATGCCGATGCGCTCGCGGCGCGTGAGCCGGCTCTTCAGATCGGGCGTGGGTACGATTCCCGTGAGGGCGCTGCGGTAGCCCATGTCCTTGCGGCCTTGCGCGAAGCCGATGCCTGAACGGCCAGCGCGCAAAGAGGCTTCCACCTCTTGCAGGCTCTGGCCCAAGCAGCTCCAGAGACCCATGCCGGTGATGACGACGCGATGCTCCATTACGAATGCAGTCCTCCGTTCACATGGATCACTTCACCAGTGATGTAAGCCGCGCCGGGCGATGCCAGGAAGCTCACCACCGATGCGACTTCCTCCGGCGTGCCGAATCGGCCCACGGGTACCAGCGCCTTCAATTGATCAACCGGAAGGTCCTTGGTCATATCGCTCTCGATGAATCCCGGGGCCACGGCATTCACCGTGATGCCGCGCTTGGCCACCTCTTGAGCAAGGGATCGGGTGGCGCCGATCACGCCTGCCTTGGCGGCAGAGTAGTTCGCTTGGCCGGGAACGCCTTTAGCACCGCTGAGCGAGACCACATTGATGATGCGCCCGCCGCGCTGCCGCACGAATCCCTGCAGCACTGCCGTGGTCACATTGAAGAAGCCATTGAGGTGCGTGTCCACCACATCGTGCCAATCCTCGGGCTTCATGAACACCAGCAGATTGTCCCGCGTGATGCCGGCGTTGTTCACCAGCACCTCCAGCCGCGCCTCCGGATGCGCCGTGCGCCATTCAGCCACAGCGGCCGTCACCGCATCGGCATCGCGCACATCGAATGCGGCCAAGTGGGATTCGACTCCCGAAGCCCGCAGCAGGTCGGCTACTTCGCGCGCAGCGGCCTCGTTCGATGCGTAGTTCACGATGATGCTCAGGCCATGAACGCGTGCCAGGTCGAGGGCGATGGCCCGGCCGATGCCGCGCGATGCGCCGGTGACCAAGGCCCATTTCACGGTGCTCATTTTGCGGAGGGGCGTGTTGCGACATACAGCGCATCGTGCACGGCGTCGATGGCGGCAGCGGGATCGCTCGTGGAACGTATGGGTGCCGCCGCCGAGCGGATGAGCGAATGCATGGCCTTGCCAGCCGGCGATAGCCGGTCCGGGAGAACGGCGATGTCAACGGCTTGCGCCGCGGCGATTGCCAGGATCGATTGCACGCGCTGGGCGTGGCCGATGACACGGGCCGTGGCCAGCGCGGCATTGGTGCCCATGCTCACGATGTCCTGGTTGTCGTTGTTGTTGGAGATGCTGTGCACGTATAGTGAGGTGGACAAAGCCTGGCACTCGGCCGTGGTGCTGGTGGCGGTGAATTGCATGCCCTGCATGCCCAGCGTCAGGCCAGGTGCCTCCAGATTCAAGAAGGGCGTGAAGCGCTGATTCACCTTGTCGTTGAGCAGGAAGTTGAGCTGCCGTTCGGCCAGCATGCAAAGCTTCACGAGGGCCAAGCGCAGCGTGTCCATCTCCAGCGATACTTGGTCGCCGTGGAAATTGCCGCCGTGGTGGATGCCGTTATCGGGGTCGATCAGCGGATTGTCATCGATTGAATGCAGCTCGTCCAACAGGGTGCGCTCGCATTGATTCACACGGTCGAGGATGGGGCCCACGACCTGCGGCACGCAGCGGATGCTGTAATGTTCCTGCACCATGTGGTTGAAGGTGCCGCTGCCGTTGGACGAGAGGTGCTCCATGCGATCGCGCACTGATTGCGCTCCGGCAAGGGCCTCGCGCATGCGACGTGCAGCCTCTTGCTGGCCCTTGTGCCGCTTGGCACCGTTGAGGGGCTCGCCCAAGTGATCGGTCCAGGTGCCCAAGGCTTCGGTGATCAGCGCTGAGAGCCCGATGGCGTGATTGATGAGGGTATGCGCCCGCTGCACGTTGAGCAGCCCGATGCCGGTCATGGCTGCCGTGCCATTGAGCATGGCCAGCCCATCGCGCAGCTGCAGGTGAACAGGCTTCAGCCCGCAACGCTCTAGGATGCTTGACATGCTGTCGCTGCGTCCATGGTGCGTGCCGCGCCCTTCGCCGATCAGCCCAAGGCAGAGGTGTGCCTGCTGGGTGAGGTCGCCGCTGGCGCCCACACCGCCCAACGATGGCACGCGCGGGCAGATACCGTGATCGAGGAAAGCGATCAATTGCCGCACCACGGGTTCCGATACGCCGGAGCGGCCATGCAGGAAGGTGATGGCGCGCACCAGCATCATGGCCTTCACCGCTTCTTCAGGCAGATCCGTGCCGGTGCCCGATGCATGGCTCCTGACCAGATTGTATTGCAGCGCTTGATGATCTGCCGCGCTCACCGCGTGCTGGGCCATGGGCCCGAAGCCCGTGTTGATGCCGTACACCACCTGCTTGTGCGCCACTTCGCTCAGGTAGGCGAATGAGCGGCGCACACGGTCCCAACTGGGCTCATCCGACACGAACCGATCGCCCCGCACAATGCCCACGAAGGCATTCAGGTCCATTGCATCAATGCCGGTGGCGGGGGATGCGCTCGACTTCATTTTATTCAAACGGGCCACGAAAGTAGGCCTTAGCCTATGTTTACCCGCAAGGCCATGGGCGGAGCGATTTCTGGGATTTATGCGCGCACGCACGGTAGGCGATGGGTGTGGGCCTTGCTGGCGATGTTGGTCGCAGCCGCCGCGGCTTGGTCTGCGAGCCGGGCGCGCTTCAGCACTGATCTCTTCGATGCGCTCCCGGACGATCCTTCCCTTCGGCACTACCGCGTGCTGCTGGAGCAAGGCGGCGCCCAAGGCCCCATTACAATCGGCTTTTTTGGAGTTGGCGCCGACCGCGATAGCCTGGTTTCTGCCGCCGATCGATTCGTAGCGCTGGCGCATGAAAATGCCGAAGGCTTGGTCGATAGCGTCTTCTGCCGCCCCGATGCTGCATTGGCCGAGGAACTCCTTACCGGGATCACCGACCGCATCCCGCTGCATGCCGATGCGCAGCGGCTCCGGTGGCTGGTCGCGGCCGATGACCGTGCGCTTGACAGTGCGTTGGCGGCCGTGCGCAACGCCCTTGCCGCACCGGGCGGCGAGTTCGATGCAGAGCGGCTTCTCACCGATCCCTTCGGGCTGACCCAGCCGTTGCGTGATCGATTGTTGGCAGTCGCCTTCGATGGCAGTGCTGCACTGATCGATGGCGTGCTCTTCAGTCCGGATAGCAGCATGGCCGTGGCCTTGCTCTGGCCATCGGCGGAAGGCGCTGCGGATACGGAGCGGATGATGGATATGCTGAACAGGTGCATGGATACCGTGCGTTCGGGAGGCATCCGGTCCGCTGCATTCGGAGCTGCGCCTATGGCGGTGGCCAATCGCACGGCCATTGGCACCGATTCCATGCGCACATCGGCAGTTGCCCTCGCGCTGGTGCTGTTGCTGTTGCTCTGGTATTACCGCGACCTGCGTTTCATGCCGATCTTCCTGCTGCCTCCGCTCTTCGGCTTCGTGGTTGGCGTGGGCGCGTTGGCCTTCTTGCGCGGCAGCATCTCCGGACTAGCCATCGGCGCCGGCTCCGCGCTGCTCGGCATCGCACTCGATTATTCCTTCCACTTCCTCACGCACCTGCGCCATCGCCGCGATGTAGCAGCCACCTTGCGCGAAGTCACGGCGCCCATGCTGCTCGGCTGCGTCACCACGGTGCTCGCCTTCGGGGCGCTGTCCTTCGCCAGCAGCAGGGTGCTCGCCGATCTGGGGGTGATCGCCGGATTCATGCTCGCCGGTGCGCTGTTCATGGTGCTGCTGGTGCTGCCGCATTTCGTGCCCGCGGTGCACGTGCGCAGGAGCATCAGCAACGAAGAAGCGGGGTCGCAGGCGGCGCCGCGTCCGCGCGCGGGCCGATGGATCGCCCTGCTCGGCATCGTCATCGTCACGGCTGGCCTGCTGCCCTTCGCCAGCCGGGTAGAGCAGGATGCGGATCCGGAGCGGCTCAGCCTGATCCCGGAGGACATGCGCCAAGTGCGCGACCGGATGGAAGGGAGCCGTGATCGCGCGGTGCCGGTATTCATCACGGGCGTGGGCGGCACACAGGAAGAAGCGCGGCAGCGGCTGGAGGATGCGATTGCCGTTGAGCGCAGCGCGGGAAGAGCGGAAGGTGCGCTGCCTTGCGATCTTGATCCATCGGAACGAACCAAGCAATCGAAGTTGAAGTCCTGGAGCGATGTGTTCCAGGCTGATGGAGCGGTTCGATTGGCGAAGCGCATTCGCGAAGCAGCCGTGCGCAACGGATTCACGCCCGACGCATTCGATGGGTTCTTGCAGCAGGTCGAAGGATACGATCGCCATGGAGCCGCGCATGCAGGTCTCCGCCTACCTGGCGAATTCATCGGGTCAGCGGATGGCGAAACACTCGTGGCCGTTCGCATGATGGTGCCGCCCGTTGAAGTGGATGCGGTGAGCGACCGCATGACCGCGCTGGATGGGGTTGAAGTGATGCACCGCGGCATGCTCGGCGCGCATGTGGCCCAGGTGATCGATGACGACCTCTCGGGCATCCTTTGGCGCACCACCGCCATCGTCTTCCTCGCACTGCTCATCACCTATGGCCGCATCGAACTCGCGCTGCTCACTTTCCTGCCCATGGCCCTCGGCTGGACATGGATACTCGGGCTCTGCGGGCTGCTCGACATCCGCTTCGACCTGGTGAATATCATGGTGTGCACCTTCATCTTCGGCCTCGGTGACGACTACTGCATCTTCACCACCGAGGGCCTGCTTGCCAGGCATCGTACCGGTACCGATCATACGCGCTCGTTCCGCAGCGCCGTGGTGCTCTCGGCCATCACCACGATCATCGGTACTGGAGCGCTCTTCCTGGCCGCGCATCCCGCGTTGCGCTCCATCGCCGCGCTGGCCGTAACGGGCATGGCGGCCCTGCTGGCCGTTGCGCTCACGGTGCAGCCTGCGCTCTTCGGCCTGTTCATCGGCGATAGGGCCGAGAAGGGGAAGCAACCGTTCACGCTGCTCGCGCTGCTGCTCTCCCTGTTCGCGTTCAGCTACTTCCTGCTGGGCTGCATCCTGTTGAGCGTGGCCTGGGCGCTCTTCATGCTCGTGCCTGCGCCCAAGCGCATCAAGCAGCATTGGACGCGGAGCATCGTGCGGCTCTTCGCGGGATCGCTCGTGTACGCGATGGCCAATGTGCGCAAGGACATCCGTTCCTTCGCGCCGCTGCTGAAGGACAGGCCCGCGATCGTGATCGCGAACCATGCCTCCTTCATCGACATCCTCGCCATGCTCATGATCACCCCGCGCGCGGTGATGATGACCAACCGCTGGGTGTGGAACAGCCCCTTCTTCGGCCGGGTGGTGCGCTATGCGGGCTTCCTGCGCAGCGAGGATGGCACGGAGTTGAACGTGGAACGCGCGCGCGAGCTGATCGCGCAAGGGGTCTCGGTGATCATCTTCCCGGAGGGCACGCGTTCGCGCGATGGGCGCATCGGCCGTTTCCACAAGGGCGCCTTCCACATCGCCGAGACGATCGGCGCCCCCATCGTGCCTGTGCTGCTGCATGGATTCGGCGAGGCCATGACCAAGGGCGACGCGCTGCTGAAGAACGCCACCATCACCATGCGGCCGTTGCCGCCCATCGCCCCTGGCGATCCGCGGTTCGGTGCCGGCGCTCGCGACCGCACCAAGGGCATTGCGGCCTGGTTCAGGTCCGAATACGAGGCGCTGCGTCGTGACCGGGAAACACCGCGCTATTTCCAGGAGCGGCTGGTGCGCGCATTCACCTACAAGGGCCCGGCGCTCGAATGGCATACGCGGATCAAGGCCCGGATGGATGAGGAGCTGCACGCCCTGCTCAACAAGCGTATCCCTGCCGATGCGCGCATCGCGGACCTGGGCAGCGGGCACGGCATGGTGACACTGCTGTTGCATTGGTGCTCCGCCGAGCGGCGCGTTGTGGCCGTCGAGCGCGATCGGGACAAGGTCGCCATCGCGAAGCACGCGGCCCGCCATTGGCCGGGAATCACCGTGCAGGAGGGCGATGCGCTGCATGCGCCGATCAGCGAATCGGATGCGATCATCCTGAAGGATGTGCTGCACTACCTGCGGCCCGAAGAACAACGGCATGTGCTCCAGCGTTGTTCGCAGGCCTTGGCGCCGGGCGGCGCGATCCATGTTCGCGACGGCTTCCGCAGCAGCGATGAGCGTCATGCGCGCACTCGCTGGACCGAGCGGATCGCTGTTGCGATCGGATTCAACAGGACCAATCAACCGATGGAGTTCATCAGCCGGGAGGAGTTCGAGGGCATGGCCACGGCATGCGGCCTGCGCGTGGAATGGGCGCATGCATCGCGCCGCACCTCGAATGAATTGGCCATAATGACAAGCTTATGAGCGATAGCGAGTACGATGCAGTGATCATCGGAGCCGGGTTGGGCGGGCTGCAATGCGCCGTGACGCTGGCGCGCGAAGGCATGAAGGTGCTCGTGCTCGAGCAGAACCATCAGCTCGGTGGCACGCTTCAGGTCTTCAGCCGCGACAAGACCGTGTTCGATACCGGCGTGCATTACATCGGCGGCCTTGAACCGGGCCAGAACCTGCACCGGTACTTCAGCTACTATGGCATCATGGACAAGCTGAAGCTCCGTCGCATGGACATGGATGCCTTCGACCGCATCGAGCTGCCGGATGACCCCGTGAGCTATCCGTACGCGCAAGGCTGGGACAATTTCGTGGCTCGGCTGGCTGAGCATTTCCCCGGTGAGCGGAGTGCCATTGAGCGTTATGCGCGCTTGGTGCAGGAGACCTGCGACCTCTTCCCGCTCTACCGCGTGCGCGACAGCGACTCCAAGGATTGGATGGATGAGCGCCTCTCGTTGAATGCTGAGCAGGTGATCGCCTCGCTCACCCCGAATGAGACGCTGCGGACCGTGCTTGGCGGGAACAACGCGCTCTATGCCGGAGATCATTCCTCGCCCTTCTACGTGCATGCGCTGGTGCAGAACACTTATGTGGAGAGCTCATGGCGCTGCGTTGATGGCGGGTCGCAGATCGCCAAGCACCTGGCTAGCAACGCGCGTTCGGCGGGAGCGGAGATCCGCTCACGCACACGGGTCAGCGGCTTCGATATGGGGCCGGACGGCATCCGCGCGGTGCGCACCGCGACCGGTGATTCCTTCAGCTGCAAATGGTGCATCGCCAACATCCATCCGGCGATGCTCATGGACATGATCGAGCCGGGGCATGTGCGGCCCGCCTATCGCTCGCGGATCAAATCATTGGCGAACACGGTGGCCTCGCACGCCCTTCACTTGGTGATGAAGCCCGGCGCTTTCCCGTACCTGAACTACAACGTGTACCGCATGCTCTACGGCGGTGTCTGGGATGCCGTGGATTACGATCCGGCGCGATGGCCATCGGGCTACATGCTCTCCACGCCCGCCACGCAGAAGTCAACAACGCATGCCGATGCCATCACCGTGATGACCTACATGCGCTACAGCGAGGTGGAGCAATGGGCCGGCAGCCACAGCACCGTTGCCGAGCCCGGGGAGCGTGATCCCGCCTACCTGGAGTTCAAGCACGCGCGCGAAGAGCAGCTCATCGGGATCATCGAGGAGCGCTTCCCAGGTCTGCGCGCGGGGATTAAGTCGGTGCACAGCACCACGCCGCTCACCTTCCGCGATTATATCGGCACGCCCGACGGCACCATGTACGGCATCCGCAAGGACAGCGCCTCTCCGCTGCGCACCTTCATCGCGCCGCGCACCAAGGTGCCCAACCTGCTGCTCACCGGGCAGAACCTCAATCTCCACGGACTGCTGGGCGTTACGGTGAGTGCTGTGGCCACCTGCGCGGAGCTCGTGGGCAAGGGCCACCTGCTCTCGAAGATCCACGCGGCGAGCTGATCAGCGCATGCAGCGCAGCAGGCTGTGCCCGAGCCCCACATCGACCATGCGCTCAACGATGCGCAGTCCGGCACGCTTCACTAAGGGCTCGAAGTGCTCAGCGCGGTACATGCGGCTGTTGCCGTTCGCAATGGCGGTGAAGTAAAGGGAAGTTGCGGCGAGCGAGAACTCGGCCGCCGTGAACCGCTGGTGGTCGATGAAGGTCTCCATGATCCACAGCGATGCCTCGGCGCTCAGGGCCGCCTTGGCCTTCTGCAGGATGGCCACCACTTCGTCCTCGCTGAAGCAATCCAGGAACTGGCTCATCCAAATGGCATCGGCGCCAGCTGGCAGGATGCTCGCGGAATCCAACATGTCAGCGGCGTGGGTGGTCACGCGCGCGCTCATGCCCGCTTGGGTGATGTTGCGCTCGAGGTCGCGCAGCTGGCCGGGCAGGTCCACGGCGATCATGCGCACATCAGGGTCGTGCCTCAGGCAAGCGAGGCTCCATTTCCCATTGTTGGCGCCAACGTCCATGATCACGCGTGGTTTGTCGCGGAACACGATGTTGAGCGCTTCGGGATAGGAACGGTCACTGTAATAGTTGTCGAATTCGAACCAGCTCTTGCGGAACGCCGTCGGCAGGTGGGCGAGGCCCTGGTACACTGTGGGCCAGGAACCATGTTCGCGCAGCCCCGCTGGCGTTCCGGTGCGCACGGCCTCTTCGAGATGCACGAGGCCTTTGTAGCACACGTCGTCCACGAAGTCGAGGTTCACGCGCGTCATCTCGTCGGTTGCGAGCATGTGGCCTGTCTTGGTGAGTCCGTAACGGTCCCCGCGCTGCCAGGCCACATTCGCGGTGAGGGCCATGTCGATGAGCACACGGAAGCCGTAGGACGTCAATCCGCAGCCTGCGATCAGGTCGGCCTCCGTTGCCCCGTCGCGCCGGGCCTTGGCCATCGCATCGAGCAGGCCGATTCTGCGCATGGCCTGGCAAGCTTGGAATAGCACGGGGCCGAAAGCGATGCGCTGAGCCTCGGCGCGCGCGTCGGCGGCGGTGCTCTCATCCACGATGCTGGTATTCTGTCCTGCTTCCTTCATGCGCGTACTGCCACTTTTTGTATGCGCCTAATGTAGGCCCGTGGCAGCCTTGGCACGTCGCTCGGCATCACGCAATCGGATCGTCTGCGCAAGTGCCCGCACCGCCTTGCCGTGCTTGCTCACGTATGGATTGGTGCTGTCCCACAAGTAGCCCGCGAGCACCTCGACGATGCGCTCTTTGTGCGATTGCTCCACCTCTTCGGCGAAGAAGATGTCTTGGAGGTCGCCGTCGTACCAGGTGTCCACGTAGGTGCGGAACACCTCGGCGCCACTGCGGATATGGTCCTCGTATTCGCTCTTCCAATCGATGGCCTCGCCGCGCAACTGGCGGTCGAGGAGCTTGGCGGCCCGCAGCCCGCTCTCGGTGGCGAAGGCCACCCCGCTGCTGAACACCGGATCGAGGAAGCCGGCGCAGTTGCCGGTGAGCACATAGCGCTCTCCGGTGAGGGCTTGGTTGTAGTGCGTGTATTCGCGGATGCATTGGGGGCCATGCACGAATTCGACCTTCGCGTAGCGGTCGTCGAAGGCCTTCTGCTTCTCCAGCATCCTGTTCATGGCCATGGCATTGGAGCCGGATGCCATCGCCTCGGCGAAATGACTGTTGTCGCCGACGAAGCCGATGGAGGTGCGGCCGTCGGAGAAGGGGATGCTCCAGAACCAGAGGTCCCGCGCCACCACCTCGAAGCTGATCTGCATGGGCTCGAAGTAGCGCGCGCGGTGCTCCTCGGTCTCGCGCACTTGGGCGAACAGCGCCATGCGCCCATTGCCGGCCGGGGCATCGTGCAGTCCGAGGAGCTTCACCAAGGTGCCGCCGTAGCCGCTGCTATCAATGAGGAATCGCCCCGTGAATCGGTGCTCAGCTCCATGTTGGCGGGTGATCAATTCAACGCCGTCACCATGGTCGAGGTCGACGCGCAGCGCTTCGTGATCAAAGAGGATCTCAGCGCCCAGCCGGCGCCTCGTCGGCCAATACGTTATCGAAGTGGTCGCGCGGCACCTGCCAGGTCCAGGTCCAGCCTTGGGTGTAATTCTCGCCGAAGGCCGTCGAACTGCTTGCCTGCGCGGAAGAAGCGTGCTCCACGCTTGATGGCGTAGCCCTGTTCCATCAGCTTGGGCAGCATGCCCGTCTCATCCCAATGGCCCATGCTCAAGGGCAATAGGCTCTCGCCGATCACGAAGCGCGGGAAGGTGGCGCGCTCGAGCACCGCCACACGATGGCCCTGCTTCGCGAGCCAGGCCGCCGCCACGGTTCCCGAAGGGCCAGCGCCAATGATCAGCACGTCGAAGCGGCCTGCGCCCGAATCACTGGAATGGCGGTCGTCCATTTGGGAGTTGGTGTTTGCGCGAGGGACAAAGGACTCGTCTGGTGCAAGTGCATAAGTAGCGCTATGCCTTCGTTCGATCGATGACGATCATCGGTTTCCGTTGCCGCGGGTCATGGATCAGCTTATCGAGTTCCGAACGACTGATGGCTTCCACCGCGGGGCGCACGCGCAGCCTTTCGGCCAGCCGGTCCCCGAGGTCTTGAAGCGCGGAAGCGGGGGCTGCGGCCAGCACGCGAAGGGCATCGCCGCCATGCTCGTCGCGCTCACGCACCACGGCGAATCCTTCAAGATCGGGTTCAGCGTTCAGCGCATCGATCACCTGCTGCGGCCATAGGGTGGTGCCCTTCACCTTCAAGCGCTGCTCCTTTCGGCCGAGCACAGGCCCGAGCAGCAAGGCAGGTCTGCCTGAGCCATCAGTGCCCATGCGCCAAGCGCATATATCACCAGTGCGGAAGCGGAGCAGCGGCATGGCCTCAACCCCGAAGGGGGTGGCCACCACTTCGCCGGCTTCGCCTTCGGTCACGGGCCTGCCTTCATCATCCACCACTTCGATGTGCATGAGTTCGCTGGGCACGACGTGCCCCGCGAAAGGCCGTGCTTCGGTGCAAGCCGTGGCCATCTCGGTGCTGGCATAAGTGCCGTGCAATCGGAATGGGCACAGCTCGGCGATCCGCTTCGCTAGCAGGTTCGCCTCGCCGAATCCGGATGCGATGGGCTCACCGATGCACACGGCGCGGGTGATGGACGTTTGGTCCACGCGCAGCCCGCGCTTCTCCCATTCGCGCAGCATGCGCAACAGGAAGGAAGGCACACCGATGAGCGTGGTGGTCCCACACTCCATCGCCGTCTCCCACTGGCCCTCTGCATTGCCAGGACCGCTGCGCACCACGCCAGCGCCGATGGACCGAAGCCCGAGCCAATAAGCCAGTCCGGCCATGAAGCGCTTGTCGAGCGTGGTGGTGATCTGCACGGTATCGGCGGCGGTGATGCCGGCCGTGGCGAGCGATTGGCGCTCATTGGCGCCCAAGCGATCCACATCGGCGGCGCTAAGCGCGAAGGGCACCGGCTTACCGGTGGTGCCGCTGGTGAACACATGCTCCGCGATGGCATGTCGCGGCACACTGAGGAAGCGCCCATGCTGTTCGCTCAGTTCCTGCTTGGTGGTGAAGGGCAGGTGATCGAAGTCCTCGGCGGTGCGCGGACTGCCAATGGAGGCGAGCCGTTCGCGGTACCAAGTTGAGCGCGTGCGCAGGTCCTCTACATGCGCCCGCAAGCGATTGATCAGGCGCGATTCGGTGGAAGGGTGCGGGTCGCTCATGGCTCAGCGGCGGCCAAGGTGCAAGCGCGCAAGCGTTCCTCCAAGCGTTCACGTTCTTTCTTCGATGCGACGGGCAGGCGCAGCGCAGCGCTGTATCGCTCCGCTGCTAGGACGTTCTCCTGGCGGGCGCGATGCAGATCGCCCAATGCCATGTGCGTGATGTAGCTGTCAGGCGCTGCCGCGACGAAGCGTTGCGTTTCCTGAGCGGTTAGGGTGATGGGCGCTCCTGCAAGCACGCTGCTTGCGATCCGCGTGCGCTGCTGCTGCCACCACTGGTGCTCGGCGAATTGAGGCGTGATGAGGAATGGGTCGGGACCAATGGTTCGCGCGGTATCGCGGATGATGGTGAGCCCGTCTCCCGAAGCGCAGCGCGCGAACACGTCACGGAGGTCGTAGCAGGCGAAGGCGCCCAATTGGTAGGGCCATGCGCTCACGTAAAGGCGGCGCTCGGTGGGCTGCATGATCACGGCATGATGCGCGATGAGCTGGTTGATCGATGCCGGGTTGCCCATGCCCAGTTCAGCGCCGTTGAATCCTTTGCGCTCGCGCAGGATCGCCGCCGCGTTGCTCGGGTCAAGCGTGCCTGCCGAGTCCACGAGCTGCTGCATGCGCCTGAAGCGCGCCATGCTGTCGCTCTCGCGGATGTTGGCTTGGTTGGGCGCGCTGTCCTTGAATCGGTCGCTCTGGTAATGGTTGGCGCAAACGAGCAGATCGGTGCCGGGATCGTACACGTCCATGCCATTCGGGGCTTTCTCGATGATGACAGCGCGGCCATCGCGCGCACTGGCCACCAGGATGCTCTCGCTTACGAACACCTCATGCTTTGCGGCGATGGCGATGGCCTCGTCGATCGTGGCGGCATGCTGCACAATGGCGCGCGCCAGCAGCGCTATGGGGGTGCGCGCTCCGTAAGGCAGTTCGCTGCGCGCGGCGTTGATGGTTACGGTTAGGCCCTCGAGGTTCATGGCCGAAGCGGCCCCCATGAAGCCGCCCCAACTCACCAATACGTGCGGGATCCCTTCATCGGGCCTGATGAAGAGGATGAGCTTTTCCCGGGCGAAGTCGTCGCCCATCCAGAAGTCGAAGTTGCGGCCGATGATCAGCTGGCCGTCGGCCGATCGTTCTCCCTTCGCCGCGAATGAGGTGCAGCCCACCATGGCAAGGTCGGTGAGCGCATGGCCGATGTCGTGCGCCGCGTGGTAGTTGAGGGCGCGCATGTACTTCGGCCCCACGAAGTCGTACGCATCGGCGAAGGAGCGGCTCACGCCGTAGATCTCGCGCAGGTATTCGTGCGGCACGTGCTCATCGAGGTCACGGTTGTACCAAGCGGTGAAGTACTTCAGGTAATCGAGCCGCACGGCTCCCGGCACCATCTCGCGCAAGCGGCCCACGAAGATCCGCTCCTGCTCTTCGATGAGTTCGCTGGCCAGTGCGCCATAGGCGAGGCCACGCTCCAACTCCCCGCCTTCGACATAGGCCTCATATAGGCCAAGGCTATCGCGACCGAGCCAATTGCGGCCTACGTGCCAGCGGCCATCGGGCCCCTGGCTTCGCGCAGGAACTCGATCGGTTTCTCCTTCGGACAACGGGGCTGATACGTGCACTTCGATGGCGAACCAAGCCGCACCGATCACCAGCAGCGCTGATGCGACGAGCGCGATGTTGCGGAGACGGCGGAGCGCGCGGCGGGCGGCCATGCTTCAGAATCCGATGCCGATGCCACCGCCGAGGATGGGCCCGCGCCAAAGGCGATAGCGGCTATTAGGATCTTGCAGCACTTCGTAGAGCAATTGCACGTACAGCGAGCTGCCCGGGCTGATGCGCTGCATGTAGCCGCCGCCCACGAGCACGTGCGGCACCCAAGTGTTCACGAATCCGCGATCGGTCGGGCTCCATACCGGCACCCGCAAGTGCAGGAATTCCGCGTGCAGGAACACCGGCGGAATCACCCGGAAGCGGTTGAAGGCACGGTAACCGAGACCCGTCTCACGGAACTGGTAGCCCGGCGTGTTGTCCCGGAAATGCCAATAGGTGCCGCCCAAGCCGATGGAATAACGGCCCTTCTGATCCACTTTGTAGCCGACCACCGGATCGATCTGTACGGCGGTGATCGTTCCGAAGCCGACATTCAATCCGCCGCCGAACCAAATGCGGTCGCGCCAGCTTTGCGGGGGATCGTCCCAATCACCGAAGTCCTGGGCTGCGCCCTGCACGGCGGCCAGGAGCAGGATCGCGAGAATCGGGCTTCGCATGGGACGAAGTTAGGCGGGCCGATGGTGCTTCTCGAAGTGCACGGCGAGCAGCAGGCCGCGCACGGCCATCCATAGGAGGAATGCGGTCCAAACCGCGAAGAGCTTGGCGTCGAGCAGGTGCATGCCCCAGGCCACCGGGATGAAGACGCCGAAGGCCGAGATCAGCAGCACGTTGCGCAGGATCTTGCCGTTGCCGAGGCCCTTGTACACGCCGTCGAAGGCGAAGGCCACCGCGTTGATCGGCTGCGTGATCACCACCATCCAGAACACAGCATAGAGCAGTTCGAGCACGCGCTCATCCTGCGTGAACAGATGGCCGATGCTGCGATAGCCAATGAGGTAAACCAGCGCCAGCACCGCTCCGATCAGCACGCTCATGCGCACCACCTGCCAGCTCACCCGGTGCAGCTCGCGCCAGTTGCGCTCCCCATTGAGCCTCCCCACCAGCACACTGCCGGCAGCCGCGTAGCCGTCGATGAAGAAGGCGCTGAAGAGCCAGATCTGCATGGCGATGCTATGCGCGCCGATGTACGCCTCGCCGTAGCCCGTTGCGTAGCGGTTGCCTATGTAATAGCAGGTGTTGAGGGCGATGGTTCGTGCGAAGAGATTCGTGCTGAGCAGCCAGAGGCCCTTCAGCTCCGGGTGATGCCAGCTCTTCGGAATGATGCTGAACGGCGTGCGTGCCTGCATGATCCACACGGCGATGCCGAACATCACGACCTGCGCGAACAGGCTGGCCCATGCGCTGCCGGCGATTCCCATCCCTTCGATCGGTCCCCAGCCGAAGATCAGCAACGGGTTCAACGCCCCGTTCACCGCCGCGCCGATGATGCTGATCCACATGCCCCAGCTCAGGTTCTGGATGCCGCGGAATGCGCCAGTGAGGGCGAAGGTGGCCAGCACGATCGGGTGGCCATAGCTGCGGATCCGGTAATACTCGACCGCTTTCTCCAGGATCTCGCCATCGGCATTGTACATGCGGAAGATGGGTTCGGCGAAGGCCGTGGTGAGGGCGAAGAAGAGGAAGCCCAACGCGAAATTCATCCAGATCGCGATGGGCACCAGCCCTGTGATGGCATCCACGCGGCCCTCGCCGAAGTAGCGCGCCACCACGGCGAGCACGGCGCTGCGCGTTTGCGCCAGCACCCATACCACCAGCAGGAAGAAGCTGCTCGCGATGCCCACCGCAGCCAGGTCGGCCGTGCCCAATCGCCCCACGAAGGCCGTGTCCACCAGCGAGATCACCGGCTCCGCGATGCCACTGATGATCGCCGGGACCGCCAGCCGATCGATGTCCTTCCGTGAAATGGGTGCTCGCGCGCTCAAGGCGGCGCAAAGATGATGGCGCTCCGGTTGCTGTTCGGCTATGGCGCTATCGGCCTTGTCTTTGCTCCTCGAGGGGCCTTCACCCCTCAACTACTTTTGCGCCGTGCGAACCCATGCCTTCCTCATTGTCCTGTGCGTCCTTGCGGTGCTCTCTTCGGCCGCTCAGCCAACACCCAACACCACCGATGCCAAAGGCCGCAAGCAGGGCGCGTGGAGCAAATCCTGGCCCAATGGTCAGCTGCGGTACAAAGGCCAGTTCATCGACGATAAGCCTACGGGCGAGTTCAGGCACTACGACGAGAAGGGGCGCCTGACCACCATGCAGCTCCACGCCGGCGATGGACGAACGAGCCGCGCGGAGCACTACCACCTCAACGGTGCGGTGATGGCCCGCGGCAGGTACATCGGGCAGCAGAAAGACAGCACGTGGAACTACTACGCCGCCGATGCCAGCTTACGCAAGGTGGAGCGATACCGGGACAGCAAGCTCCACGGGGAGCAACTCACGTACTACCCCGATGGGCAGGTGGCCGAGCGCGAGGAGCGCGTGAACGGTGAGCTGCACGGTCCGAGTAAGAGCTGGTTCGCCAATGGCAAGCTGAAGAGCGAAGCGACCTACGTGAACGGTGAGGCCGAGGGCCGCATGACCTTCTACCATCCGAACGGCAAGAAAGAGATCGAGGGCGATGTGGTGAACGGCGTGCGCGATGGGACCTGGTACTACTTCAATGCCGATGGATCATTGCAGCTGCAAGCGCTCTATGCCAAGGGCGAGCTGGTGAAGGAGCGCAAGGAGAACGGCACCTTCACCGAGTACTTCGACGATGAGCGCCCCAAGAGCGAGCTCACCTACAAGAAGGGCAAGCGCGAGGCAAATTCACCGAGTGGCACGACAACGGGAAGTGGGTGGTGAAGTCCGCCAAACCCGATGAATCGATGGGACTGCCGGCCGACATGGAGCGCGTGCTCGAAGGACAGACCAAGAAGCGTGAGGGCACTTACGCGAATGACCTGCTCGAGGGCGAGGTGATGGAGTATGATGAGAGGGGCAAGCTGTTGCGGAAGGTGTTGTACAAGGCGGGGGTGGAGCAGAAGTAGGAGCGAGGAGTGAGAACTGAAAGAGGCTCCTTCGCCCCGCTTGGGGTGACCGGGGGATCAATGACAGGTGGAATTTGAAAGAGGCATGACGGAACGAGCATGAGCAAGAACGGACGCATACTGGTGGCCATGAGCGGCGGAGTGGACAGCTCCGTAGCGGCGCTGATGCTGCATGATGAGGGCTACGAGGTGATCGGCGTCACCATGAAGACCTGGGACTACGCCGATGCCAGCGGTGGCAAGCGGATCACGGGCTGCTGCGACCTCGATAGCATCAACGATGCGCGGAACATGGCGGTGAGCCGCGGCTTCCACCACATGATCATCGACATCCGCGAGGAGTTCGGCGATGCCATCATCGGCAACTTCACGCGTGAGTACATGGCCGGCCGAACGCCGAATCCCTGCGTGCTATGCAACACCTTCATCAAATGGGAAGCCCTGCTCAAGCGCTGATATGATGGAGTGCGAGTTGATCGCCACCGGGCACTACGCGCAATCGCTGCAGCATGCCGATGGCTGTTGGGCCGTGCGCAAGGGGCTCGATGAGACCAAGGACCAGAGCTATGTGCTCTGGGGGCTCGAGCAGAAGAACCTCGCGCGCACGCGATTCCCCATCGGACACTTCCGCAAGAGCGCCATCCGCCAAATGGCCATGGACAGCGGATTCCCCGAGCTGGCGCAGAAGAGCGAGAGCTATGAGATCTGCTTCATCCCGGACAACGACTACCGGGGCTTCCTCAAGCGCAAGGAGCCCGAGGCCACGGCCAAACTGGCCCAGGGAAAGCTCGTGAGCACCAGCGGTGAGGCCCTCGGCGAGCATGATGGCTACCCCTTCTTCACCATCGGCCAGCGCAAAGGCCTGGGTATCGCCACCGGAGAGCCGATGTACGTGACCGACATCCAGCCAGAGTCCAATACCGTTGTGCTGGGCCGTAAGAGCGACCTGAACCGGACCAGCTTGTGGGTGCGCAAGCCGAACTTCCAGCTGGTGGAGGCGTTGGTGGGAGAGATGGAGGCCACCGTGAAGATCCGTTACAAGGACAAGGGCACGCCCGGAACCCTGAAAATGGATGGCGAACGCGTGCAAGTGGAATTTCACGCCCCGTGGCAGGCATCGCACCCGGGCAGAGCGCCGTCTTCTATGATGGCGATGATGTGCTCGGCGGCGGGTTCATCGATAGGCCATAGACCATGAAACCGACCCGAGTCCTCCTCACCATCGTCATCGGTGCTGCTGTGCTCGCATCCTGCAAGAAGGAAGAGGCCCCAGCCCCCGACATGGGTTATGGCTACTTCCCTCGGAAGGTGGGTGCGTGGATCGAGTACCAGGTGGACAGTGCTTGGCGCGATGATCCCGTTCCGAACATCGGCGCGGTGAGCTACCGGTTGAAAGAGAAGGTGGTGGAGGAATACACGGATCCGGCTGGGCGAACGGCTTGGCGGATACACCGGATGGTGCTCGGTGCCGATAGCAATTGGGTGGTGCGCGATGTGTGGACCAGCACCATGGACAACATCGCCGCTGAAGTGGCAGAAGAGAACCTCCGCAGGCAGAAGCTCAGTTTCCCTGTGCGAGATGGCCGGCGTTGGGATGTGAACGTTTACAACGTGGAGGGCGAGCTGGAGGTGGCTTTCCGGGAGGTTGGGCAAGCGTGGTCAGGGGGCGGGCTCAGTCATGCCAATACGGTGCTCGTGAAGAACACCGTGCCCGCGAACCTGATCGGCACGAATAACTACGAGGAGCGCTGGGCCAAGGATCTGGGCATGGTGAGCACGTATCGTGAGTTCAAGAATCAACAAGCAGCGGGCTGTCTCGAATGCTGGCGACTGGACATGGTCGCTGTGGCTTATGGAACTGAATAGCATGAGAATCCTGATCACCACTCTGTTTTCGTCGTTCGTGATCAGCATCTCGGCGCAGACCGGCCCCGATACCTACTGGGTGCAGTTCACGGATAAGGACGCCACGCCTTTCACCATTGGTGAGCCGCAGGAATACCTCTCGGAACGCTCGATCACCCGGAGGCAGAACCAAGGCATCTCCATCGACGAGAGTGATCTGCCCGTGGACCCGGTTTACATCAGCGCCGTGCTCGCCACCGGCGATGTGCAGCTGATCAATCGCAGCAAGTGGTTCAACGCCGTCACCATCCGGACGTCTGATACCGATGCGCTGGATGCCATCGAACAGCTGCCCTTCGTGAGCAACGTGAGGAATACCCATCGCCTCTCCCTTTCCCCGCAGCCACTGGAGAAATTCACCCTGGAGGCGCCGCCGCCCATGGTATCGCGCGGAGGCCAGCCCGAGGATTACGGCTGGTCGTGGACACAGATCAGCATGCTCAACGGCCACGAGCTTCATGCTATCGATGCCAAGGGCCAGGGCATGCTCATCGGCGTGCTCGATTCCGGCTTCGAGGACACCGATTCGCTCGCCGCATTCGCAGACCTGCGCGCACGCGAGGGCATCGTGTTCACCCGCGACATGGTGAACCACGACGGCGATGTGTACGATGACCATTGGCACGGCCGGAGCGTGCTCTCGTGCATGACCGGCATCCTCCCCGGGTACCTGCAGGGCACGGCGCCGCTCGCCGATTACGCCTTGGTGCGCACCGAGGAGGTCGCCTTCGAGATGCCGGTGGAGGAGGACAACTGGATCGCTGGCGCGGAACTGCTCGACAGCCTTGGCTGCGATGTGCTCAACACCTCACTCGGCTATACCACCTACGACGATTCGCTCCTGAACCACACCTACGAGGAACTCGATGGCGCCACCACGCGCATCAGCATCGCTGCGGGCATGGCCGCGCAGAAGGGCATGATCCCAGTGCAGAGCGCGGGCAACAATGGCTGGGGCGCATGGCACTACATCAGCGCGCCGGCCGATGCCTTCAATATCCTCACGGTGGGCGCGGTGGGCGGGAACGAGTTGCATGCGGGCTTCAGCGCATTCGGCCCCAGTGCCGATGGCCGCGTGAAACCCGATGTGATGGCCATGGGCGCCGGGGCCATCGGACTCCGGCTGGAGGGCGATAGCGTGGCCGCGATCAATGGCACTTCCTTCAGCTCGCCGATCCTCGCTGGACTCGTGGCCTGCCTCTGGCAATTGCATCCGCAGCGCAGTGCGCATGATCTGATGGACGCCGTGCGACGCAGCGCCCACCTCTACCTCACGCCCAACGACAGCATGGGCTACGGCATCCCCGACTTCATGCAGGCGCATGCGTGGCTCACGCTCACCACAGCGTTGTCGGAAAGCGAATTCACTTCAGGGTTGTTGGCCTATCCCATCCCTTTCGAGGACCGGCTCACGCTTGTTGTGCCGGGCATGGCCGATGGCCTCGTGACGGTGAGCATCCTCGATGCTTCCGGCCGATCCTCCATTCGGCGCAGCGCGATGGTCGCCAATGGAACCTTGCAGGTCGGGTCGTTGGAAGAACTGCCGCGCGGCCTTTGGTTCTTCCAGGTCAGTGTGGATGGTGCAACGCGGACGGTGCGTGCCGTGAAGTGATGGTTGATGCTGAAGCGGACCTCGGTCTTTCTGCTGATGTGCTCTTGCAGCTCTATCAGCGCGGCTGGTTCCCGATGGTTGAAGATGATGGGGTGATCCACATCCATCGGCCCGTGCGTCGAGCGGTGTTCGAACTGTCCAGTTTGAAGCCCGACACTACGACCGCTCGCCACCTCCGCACCGGTCGCTTCACCATCACGGTGAATCGCTGCTTTGAAGAAGTGATGCGCCGATGCGCCGATCGCGCCGAGACCTGGATCGATGATCGCATGATTGACGCCTACACCGAACTTCATCGACAAGGCCATGCGCATTCAGTGGAGGCCTGGAGCGAGGGCAAGCTTGTAGGCGGCATCTACGGTGTGGCCCTGGGGGCGGCCTTCTTCGGCGAGAGCCTCTTCGGCGTGAACAATGCAGGCAAGGCGGCGTTCTTCGCACTCGCGGCTGAACTCAGATCTGCACGATTCATGCTCTTCGATTCGCAGTACATCAACCCCTTCACCCGCTCCTTGGGCGCATTCGAGATCAGCGCAACGGACTTCGACCGCCGATTGAAGGATGCTTTGGCAAGCAACGCGCGATTCCCATGCGAACCCTGATCCTGCTCATCGGCCTTCTCACAGCATGCCTCGCTCAAGCGCAGGCCTCGCTTACCATCGACATGGTCCTGAGCAAGCCCGACGTTGGCGGCAAATTGCTGGTGGCCGTGTGCCCGAGTGATGAGGCATATACAACCGAGAAAGGGTGCTTGACCAAAGAGGTGACCGCAAACGGGGCCAAGCCGCGTGTCGTGTTCCTGAGCTTGCCTCCCGGAAAACATGCCATCAAGGTCTTCCACGATGTGAACAGCAACGGTGCGCTCGACCCGAATGCGCTCGAATCCCCAACGAGCCGTATGGATTCGGCAATGATGCGCGCGGCCGGTTCGGGCCTCCCTCGTTCGAGGAAGCAGCGGTGGCCATGGGGCATGTGCCGGTAGTGACCGCCGTGAAGCTGAAGTAGGGGAGTGCTAGCGCGCGTTGCGCAGCACCACCGGCTCCACGGCTTGGCGTTCGCCCAGGTAACGCTGGTATGTTTCGGAGTAGGCTGTGCGATGCGCGATCACATGCGCACCATGGCCTAGCAATGCGATCACCGCATCCGTCGCTTCTCGTAAGCCATTGTCGCCGCCGCTGTTCGCTGTAACAATGTCAACCTCGTCGCGAGCGATGGCCTGCTCGATGAGCCAGGCCGTCACAGTGCTGCCGATCATCACGCGCAAGCCGCATCGGGCAGCTACCGGCAGGTCCAGCACATCATCGAAGAAGAAGGCCACCTCGTCGGCTTGCAGCCCGTGTGTCGATAGGAATGCATCGAATGCTTCGGGCTTGTTGGTGAAGCCCATGTAGACGCCGTGCAGCCGCTCGCGCTGACCGAAGCGTTCTGCGAACGGGTTGTGCTGGCCGGTGATCACCGCGGCCTTTGGCAACGTTCCATTACGTAGCCAGAGTGCGAAGCGCAGGAGGTTGACGCCCATGCTGCCCACCTCGCTGAATGGGCTTCCGCCGTCGGCATCCTTGAAGCCGTCGTTGAAGACGCCATCCCAATCGAAGAGCACGGCCTTGGTCCTGGCCAAGCGGCGCAGGAGCTCGGGCTCGCTATGGATGAAGCGTGGCATGGTACGATCGGTTGAGGTGCATTCAACCCCAAACCTGTTCATCCTTTAACCCTCAACCCGCGATCGCCTTCATCAGGTCCTGGATGTCGAGCATGCCGAGCTGTTTGCCGTTCTCGCTCACGCTCAGCGTATCCACCTTGTGCTCCTTGAAGGCCTTCTGGGCTTCATCGAGCAAGGCTTCCGGACTGATGGTGAAGGGGGCATTGAACTTCAATGCGCTCAACTTCTTCGCGAGGAACTTGTTGCCTTCCTTCTCGATGCCGCGACGCAGGCCGCCATCGGTGAAGACGCCGAGGTTCTTGCCTTTGGCATCCACCACCATCACCGCGCCGAAGCCGTGCTTGGTCATCTCCACGAGGGCCTCGCTCACGGTGGCGCTGTCCTTCACGACCGGGTTGCTGCGCGAGAGCACGTCCTTCACCTTCATGGTGATCAGGCGCGTGTCCACGTAGAACTGCTTGGTGCCGATGGCCGTGAAGTGGTTGTCGGTGAGCTGCTTCATCAGCTTCCAAGGCACGGTGATCGTGTGCACGCCGAGGTCCACGGCATTGCGCACATGCTCCACGGTGCGCACGCTGCTGAACATGATCTTGGTATCGTAGCCGTAGTAGTTCACGGCGCGCACGCACTGTTCCACGAGGGCGAGGGCGTCATGTCCCTGGTCCTGCAGGCGGCCGACGAGCGGGCACACGTAGGTGGCACCGGCCTGCATGGCCATGTATGCCTGCTGGATGGTGTACACCAGGTGCACGTTCACCATGATGCCCTTGTTGCGGAGCATCTTGCAAGCGCGCAGGCCTTCGAGGCTCACCGGTATCTTGAAGACGGTTGTGTCCTTCTTAAGGCCCATCTTCAGCTGGCGCTCCGCCTCCTTCACCACTTCCTCGGCGGTCTCGCCCAAGGCTTCCACCTGAAGGATGGGCACCTTCTTGGCGAGGTCGAGGATCATCTTGTCGATGTTGGTGACCCCGCCGCGGTGCATGAACGTCGGGGTGGTGGTGAGGCCGGTGAGGAAGCCGAGCTTGAAGGCTTCGTCGATTTCCTTGATGTCGGCGCTGTCTAAGTAGAGTTCCATGGTGGTGGTTTGGCCGCAGAGGCGCAAAGGCGCGGAGAATGCGGATGGTTGGTTCGTGTTGGTTTTCTCAGTGACTCTGCGTCTCTGCGGCTAACTGACGGTGCTTCACTTCCACCGCGTGCAATTCGAGCAGGGGTTTGATGAATTCCTCGAGGTCGTACACGCAGAGCTGGCTGGCCGCGTCGCACTTGGCGGTCGCGGGGTCGGGATGCGTCTCGATGAACACGCCGTCCACGCCAGCAGCCACACCGGCGCGGGCGATGGTGGGCATCACATCGCGGTTGCCGCCGCGCGGGTCGGCGCTGGGGATGCCGTACTTGCGGATGCTGTGCGTGATGTCGAAGACCAGCGGGTAGCCGGTCCTACGCATGTGGTAGAAGGCACGCGGGTCCACCACCAGATCGTTGTATCCGAAGGTGTAGCCGCGCTCGGTGAGGATGATCTTGCCGTTGCCGACGCTCTCGCACTTCTTCGCCGGATTGATCATGTTCTCCGGCGCGAGGAATTGGGCGTGCTTCAGGTTGATGACCGCGCCGGTCTTCGCGGCCTCGGTCACCAAGGTGGTCTGCATCACCAGGTAGGCGGGGATCTGGATCACATCCACCACTTCGGCCGCAGGCTTGGCTTGGCTGGGGTAGTGGATGTCAGTGAGGATCGGGAAGCCGAAGTCCTTCTTGATGCGTGCGAGCACCTTCAGCCCTTCGTCCAGGCCGGGGCCTTGGTAGAAATCGACGCTGCTGCGGTTGTCCTTGGTGAAGCTGCTCTTGTAGATGATGGGCAGCTTCAGGCGCTCGCTCACCTCTTTGAGCTTCTCGGCGGTGCGCAGCATCACGTCCTCGGTCTCGATCACGCAAGGACCGGAGATGAGGAAGAGCTGGTCGCTACCGCAGGCGATGTTGCCGACGTGGACGGTCTTGGTCATGGGCCGCAAATCTAGCCTTCCCTAGGGGCGGAAAGGGCCGTTCACCCGTTCGCTCGAAGAGCAACTCACCGAGCATGTAGCCCTCTAGCTCATCGCCAACCTTCAATGGCCCTACGCCGGCGGGCGTGCCCGTGAACAGGAGGTCATCGGTTTCCAGCTGCATGTAGCGCTCCACGTTGGCGATCAAGGCGGGGATATCGAAGATCATCTGGCTGCTATGGCCGCTCTGAACCACCTGCCCGTTCTTCTTCAGCATGAACTCGATGTGGTGGCCAGCCGGGAAGGATTCAACCGCTGTGAAGGAATCCGCCACGTATGCCGAGCCATCGAAGGCCTTCGCTTTTTCCCAGGGTAGCCCTTTCGTTTTCAGCTCCTGCTGCAGGTCGCGCGCGGTGAGGTCCAGGCCGATGGTCACACGGTCGGCGACGGCCTTGCCGTTGCGCCGCGCGATGGCGAAGACCAATTCGATCTCGTGGTGCACATCGTTGCTGAAGGACGGCAGCCTGATCGGGCCGTTGCGTGGGATCAACGCGCTCTCAGGCTTCAGGAAGACCACCGGCTCCTCCGGCACGGCATTGCCGAGCTCCTTGGCATGTTCGCCGTAGTTGCGGCCGATGCAGATCAGTTTCATGCGTTCAGATCAGCCAATGCATTGCGCATCACGGCCAGGGTGCTGCCGGGCAATTCAGCCTTGGTCATCAGCCACTGGAGGTAGCCCGGGTCGTTGCGGCCGATGTTCTCCAGCGTCCAGCCGTTGTACTTGCCGAAGGTGAGGCAGATGCTCCCATTGTCATCGAACTTGAGCTTGCCTGCGGCATCGGGGCTGCGTTTGCGGTCGCCGCTGAGCTCTCCGAGGAAGTCCGTGGTGCCTTGCAGCTTGTCGGGATAGCGCTCCAATTGTGCGAGCAGCACATCGGCGGTGGCCACCACATCGGCCAACGCATCATGCGCGCCATCGTGCTCACGGCCGCAGTAGAATTTGAGCGCAGCGCTCAGGTTGCGCGGCTCCATCTGGTGGTAAATGCGCTGCACATCCACGACCCGCAGGCTCGCATGATCCCATTCCACGCCCACGCGGTACAGCTCTTCAGCGAGGAAGGGCACATCGAAGCGCAGCACATTGAAACCGGCGAGGTCGCATCCTTCGAGTTCCTTGAGGATCTCCTCCGCAACGGCGTCCAGCGTCGGTGCCATTGCCACGTCGAGGTCGGTGATGCCGTGCACGGCGGTGGCTTCAGCAGGGATCGGCATCTGGGGATTCACCAGGGTCTGGTAGCTCGTGCGGGCGCCGTCGGGCATCAAGCGCACGATGCCGACCTGGACGATGCGGTCCTTGCCGATGCGGGTGCCGGTGGTCTCCAGGTCGAAGAAGGCGAGGGGGCGTTCGAGTTGAAGGGGCATGCCACGAAGGTGCATGAAAGAGGAGGCCCCGGGATCACCGGGGCCTCATGAGTTCTTCACAAGCTCCGCTGCTACCGCGCTTTGAGCTTCACGAATTGGAACTTGCCGTATTTCTCGGTGTTCTGGTAGTCGCCTTGGTAGCGGGGGCCTTGCACCAGATGGTTCACGGCTTCGAGCATGAGCTTGTTAGGGTCGCTGCCACGCGCCTGCACTGCTTCTACCAGTCGCTTGCGGGCGTCTTCCATCCGCTGCTTGCTCAGGTTCTCGTTGGTGCCGAAGGTCTTGGTGGGCACTTTCGACGCACTGCCATCGATCACGATCCGGGCCTCGCCTTTCTCTGCGATCAGCTTCACCACCACGTCAATGAACTGCTTCCAACGCTCATCGCCCTGATCGATGTCCTTCACGTTGTAGGCGTAGTACTTGGCGAATTCATCCGCGTAGCTGGCATCGGGGGCCACGTGTTTCCCGACCTTCTCCTTCTCTTTCTCGGCGTCGGTCTTGGGCCGTTCCTTGCCGGTCACGGGATCCTTGATCGTCTCCACCGTTTCCGCGATACCCTCCTTGCCAGGCTCCTTCGGCGTAACCGGCACACCGGTTTCCTTTTTTCCTGGAGGCGAGCCCTTGGGCAGGTCCACGATGCTGGCAGGTCCGCCAAGAGAGACCGGGGCGAGGTAGATCTCCTTGTTGATCTCCTGATAGGAGCTCTCGCACTCAACGAAGATGTCCTCCGTGTGCACGGTCTTGTCGTTCACGCGGTAGTCGAGGTTGTACTCGCGGCAGGGCGGGAGGATGGCCACGTACACGCCATCGCGCTGGCGCGGCTTATAGGTCTTCACCTCGCCGGTGGTCTTATCGGTCACGTAGAGGATGGTGCTCGGGGGCAATTCCTCACCGGGTGCAGGGATGATGTAGCCCTTGAGCACCGCCAACCCTTCGGCTTCCATCTCGCTGGGCAGATCCACGAAGTAGATGTCCTTCTCGCCGAAGCCGCCGATCTGGTCGCTGCTGAAATAGCCGCGGCGGCCGTCGGCGGTGGTGATGAAGAAGACGTCGTCATCGACGGTGTTCAGCGGGTAGCCCAGGTTCACCGGCGGGGTCCAAGTACCATCGTCCTGCTGTTCGGTCTGGAAGATGTCGAACCCGCCCATGCTGTTGTGGCCGATGCTGCTGAAGTACATGGTGCGGCCATTGGGGTGGATGAACACACCGTCTTCGTCATAAGCCGTATTCACCACGTTGCCCACGTTCTGGGCCTTGCTCCATTGGCCATTCGGAAGGCGCACCACGCGATAGATGTCGCGACCGCCTTGCCCGCCCGGCCGATTGCTGATGAAGTAGAAGGTGTTGCCATCGGCCGTGAGGGCACCGTGCGTTTCCCAAGAGCGCGTATTGATGTCGCTGCTCATGAGGACGGGGTCCGTCCATACCTCACCGACCAGCTTGCTCTCGTAGATATTGCCATCACCCCCATCATCGCGGTAGATGTAGAGCGTCTGTCCATCGGCGGCCACGTTCACGCTGGCCAGGTGACCTGCGCCACTGGGGTTGATGTTGAGCAGTTCCGGGGTCTGCCAGTTGCCTTCGCGGTCCTTATAGCTCACGTAGATGTTCTCGTAAGGCATGCCCGCGATGGGATCGAGCACGCTCTTGTTCGAGCTGTCCGGGCGTACGCGCCGTGAGGTGTAGAACAGGGCGTTGCCATCGACGGACAGCACCGGGCTGAAATCGGGATGGTCGTTGTTGACCACAGGGCCCACATTGCTCACCTGGTAGCCCAGCGGGTTCTTGCGCAGCTCACGGGCGTTGGCGGTCTGTTCCTTGCCGCGCACCGCCAGCGGGCGGATGGCATGGCGTGCATCAACGCCGTCGAGGAACTTCTGGTAGAAGAGATCAGCCTTATCGAAGTTCTCGTTGAGGTGGTAGGCCCTGCCCAGGTAGTAGTCCACTTCCACTGGAGCATTGGTCTCGCGCGGGTCGAATGGATCGTAGCCTGCGGTGTTGAAGCCGCCGTAGTTCCCTCCCTTGCGCAGCGTAGATGCCTTCTCCAAGTAAGGAAGCGCCTTGGCTTTTTGGTTGAAAGAGCTGAAATAGCTCAGGCCCAGCCGATAATTCAGGTTGGCGTTTTCCGGCTGCTCGGTCACCAGTTCCTTCCAGATCTCTGCGGCCTGGTTGTAGAGCTTCTCCTCCATCAGCTTCGAGGCCTCTTCGAACTTCCAGTTGAAAGAGGTATTGCCCCCTTGGGCCATTGACACCGTGGAGAGCACGGTGAATGCGGCGGCGAGAAGACTACGGTAGCGTGGGGTCATCGGCTTTGCGCGTTCGGTTCTGGGGAATTGGGGCTAAAGTAGAATTTATCCTTTGGTGGCCCAGGTCACCAAGGCTGATCCATGTTCCAGGCTTCCAGGATATCGGCTACGCGCCGAACAAAGCGGCCGCCCAAGGCGCCATCCACAACGCGATGATCATAGCTATGGCTCAGGAACATCTGATGGCGTATGGCGATCATGTCGCCGGAGGGGGTCTCGATCACCGCCGGCTTCTTGCGGATGGCGCCAGTGGCCATGATCGCCACTTGGGGCTGGTTGATCACCGGGGTGCCGAGCACATTCCCGAAGGTGCCCACATTCGTCACGGTGTAGGTGCCCCCGGCCACCTCGTCAGGGAGCAGTTTGCCGGCACGTGCCCGGTTGGCCAGGTCATTCACCCGTTTGGCGAGGCCTACCAGATTCAGTTGGTCGGCGTTCCTGATCACTGGCACGATCAAGTTGCCCGATGGGAGGGCTGCCGCCATGCCGATGTTGATGTCCTTCTTCCGGATGATGGTGTAGCCGTCGACCTGCACGTTCACCATGGGCATCTCCTTGATGGCCTGCACGATGGCCATGATGAAGACCGGGGTGAAGGTGAGTTTCTCACCCTCGCGCTGCTCAAAGGCCTTCTTCACCTTCTCGCGCCAGAGCACCAGGTTGGTAACGTCCGCCTCTACGAAGCTGGTGACGTGCGGACTGGTGCGCTTGCTCATCACCATATGGTCGGCGATCAAGCGGCGCATGCGGTCCATTTCGATGAGTTCATCACCTGCGGCGGCGGAAACAGCAGGTGGTGCCGGAGTTGCCGCGGCAGCAGCTGGGGCCGTAGGAGCTATCGGCGCTGCGGTGATCGGGGCCGGGATGGCTGCTCCACCACGGGCAGGCAGGTAATCGAGGATGTCCTTTTTCGTTACGCGGCCGCCCTCGCCTGATCCTGCGATGGACTCCAGTTCGGCCATGGACACGCCTTCGCTTTGTGCGATGTTGCGAACCAGAGGGCTATAGAACTTGCCGCTCGGACCCGTCCGTGCCACCGGGCCTGAGGCCTCCACCAGAGCCGGGGCAGCGTGCCCGTTGCTCGCTGCAACTGCTTTGGCCACGGGCGCTGGTTTCGCTGCCGCAGGAACCGGTGCAGCAGGTGCTGCCGCAGGAGCGCTTGCACCCGCTGCCGTGCCGATGCGCGCGATGGGCTGGCCCACTTTCACCACGTCCCCTTCGTTCACCAGCTGTTCACTGAGGATGCCGGCCTCCGGCGCTGGCACCTCACTGTCCACCTTGTCGGTGGCGATCTCCACGATCGGCTCGTCGGCAGCGACTGCATCGCCGGGCTTCTTCAGCCATTTGGTGATGGTGGCCTCTGCGACGCTCTCGCCCATCTTGGGCAGCAGGATCTCAATCTGGGACATGGCGCTGGTGCCCGGTTGGGGCGCGGCCAAATGTAACCACCTGCCTAACGACCTATCTGGCTATTGATCACCCAGCTTCTTGAACCCGCGCACCAGCAATTCCAGGTCGTTGATCGGGCTGTAGTCCTTGGCGTATGCGGTGTTGGCCCGCAAGGTCATGGCCGCGGTGGGAGATGCCACAGTGGGCAGCGGGTCGATGATGCCCGCGCGCAGTTGGGGCAATCGCAGGCTCCGCTCAGCACCCGGCCGATAGCCCACCCAGCTGCGCTGGCCCAGGAGCACGTTCCAAGCATTGCTCAGCAGGCCTGCTTTGTCCGCCACGAACCAGGCGGCAACAGGCCAAGCGGCCAGCAATGCCAGCGCCATCACCACATCGAAGAGCCGCTTGGAACGACGGGCACTATCGCCATTCACGGCATGGGGCTCCATGAGGTCCAGGTCGTGCAGGCTCTCCACGCTGTTGGGACCGATGATGTGCTCGCTGCCGGGCTGGGCGATCTTGACCATCACGCCGGCGTGCCGCAATCCCTCGATGAGTGCGATGATGCGGGCCCATGAAAGGTCATTCGCGCAGAACACCACCTCATCGATGCCATGCTTCCGGATCTTCCGGCGGATGGCCTCGTCAGCATCGGCCGCCAGCACATCCTGCGGCTCAAGCTGCTTCTGGCGCCCAAGGCCGAAGTGCGTTTGCCAAAGCAGCGCCAATGCTTGCTTGCGCTCTTCGGAACTTCCGATGGCCAGCACACGCTTGCGGTCGAGGGTGCGCAGGCTGTATGGTTTGGTGCGGAGCAGATGGAGCAGGAGCCGCGAGGCGAGGCCAGCCACAAGTGAGGTCCCTGTCCACAGGCCGATGATCGTCCACTCGAATTCATGGAAGATCTCTTCGAGGAAATTGCTCGCTCCGAAGGGCCGGAACCAGAGCAGCAGCCCGATGAAGATCGCCGCAGTGGCCTTGAGCACATTGATCAGGCGCACAGGCAGGTCGTAGCCGCCCACGATGCCGATCACGGCCAGAGAGAGCCCGAAAGGGAGGGCGAGGTCCGTGAGCTGCTGCATGAACAGGCCCGTCTTGCCCATGAAGAGCGACCAGCCGAACAGGATGACCAGGCCCATCAGCGCATCGGTCATGGGCAGCAAGGCGCGGCGCAGGAAACGCATCACGATGGCGCCAGCGGCGCTGAGGTAGATGCTGCCGGTGATGAGCATGCCCAGCACGTCGGTGCGGCGCCGCGTGAAGTGCTTCTGGGCGAAGATGGCCATGGCATTGTAGAACACGAACACGTAGTTCACGCTGCTCTTCTTGGTGCTCTCGCCCTTGTAGTGGATGATGCGCGCCTCGGGGAAGTACCAGTTCTCGTAACCACCAAGTGTGATGCGGTAGCTGAGGTCGATGTCCTCGCCGTACATGAAGAAGCTCTCGTCGAGCAGGCCCACTTCGTCGAGGGTCTTGCGCCGCAGGAACATGCAGGCACCAGAGAGGATCTCGATGCGCGCGGCCTCGTGCTCGGGGAGATGGCCAAGGTGGTAGCGGCCGAAGACACGGCTGCGCGGGAACAAGCGCGTGAGGCCGATGATCTTGTAGAAGGCCACGGCAGGCGTGGGCAGTCCACGCTTGCTCTCCGGCAGGAAGTGGCCAGTGCCATCGATCATGCGCACGCCCAGGCCGCCCGCCTTCGGGTGCGCATCGAGGAATGCGAGCACCTTGCGGAAGACATCCTCGCCCACCACCGTGTCGGGGTTGAGCAAAAGGACATGCTCACCGATGCTGGCGCGGATGGCCTGGTTGTTCGCGCGGCTGAAGCCCACGTTCTCCGCATTCGCGATCAGTTTTACCAGCGGGAATTTCTCGCGCACCATCTCCACGCTGCCGTCGGTGCTCTGGTTGTCCACCACGAACACTTCGCCGTTGATCCCCTCCAGCGCCTTGAACACCGTGCGCAGGCATTGCTCCAGGTACGCCCGCACGTTGTAATTGACGATGATGACGCTGAGCTTCATCGCTTCATCAATTGCTCGTACGGCTTCCGGTCCACGATGCTCCTGCCGAGGGTGGCTTCATCGGCCTGATCCAGGTTCGACCCCACGCTGATGCCGCGCGCAATGGTGGTGACCAGCACGCCCATCTCGTTCAAGCGGCGGTTCAGGTAGAAGGCCGTTGTATCGCCCTCCAGGGTGCCGCCGAGGGCAAGCACCACCTCTTTCACCCGCGCTTCGTTCGGTGCGATGCTCTCCTGGCGCACGCGATCGAACAGTTCCGCGGCATTCAGTTCGTCGGGGCCGATGCCTTCCATGGGGCTGATCACGCCGCCCAGAACGTGGTACAGGCCATTGAATTGCCGCGTGGCCTCGATCGCGATCACGTCGCGGATGTCCTCCACCACGCAGATCAGGCCGGCGTCACGGCGCGGGTCGCGGCAGATGGCGCATTGCTCTTCATCGCTGATGTTGCAGCACCGGGAGCAGCGGCGCAGCTCGTCGCGCATGCGACGGATGGCCTCGGTGAAGCGCGCCACCTCCTGCGGTTCGCGGCGCAGCAGCTCCAAGGCGAGCCGCATGGCCGTGCGCCGGCCGATGCCGGGCAAAGTGGCCAGTTGATCCACGGCATGGTCGAGCAGGGCGGAGGAGAGGGTCATGGCGCGAGGCGGTCGTGGGCAAAGGAAGCGCAAGCGGATGAAGCGTTCGCCTGAGCGCCGGGCGCGGAGCGGTCAGCCACTACTCCACCACCACCCTTTCGTAACAGCTCCCCTCCTTATCCGTGAAGCGGATTACGTAGGTGCCCGCGCCGAAGCGCGATAGATCCACCTCCTCCAGCGTGGCGCCGGTGCGCAGCGGGCGCTGGTAAAGCAATTTGCCCATGCCATCGTACACGCTATAATAGCTCTCCGCCATGAGCGGGTCTGTGAACTGCACGGTGAAGCGGCCGGTATTGGGGTTGGGGCGCACACGCATGCGCTCGCGTTTGTAGTCTGGGTAGGGGCGGAACGCATTGGCCACTTCGCAGGCGTCATAAACTGTGAGCGGCGCGTAAGTAGTATCGCTCACGAATGCTTGGTGCATGGTGGCGCCATCGATTGAGGTGAGCGTAAAGCTGCTATCGGTAGGGAAGAGATCGTAGAGCTGAACCGTATGCGTTCGGCTCAACCATGAAAACGCCCCCTGCGAATCTGTCTCGACGATGAAAAGCAGGCCGCTGTTCAAGTCCGGAAGATCGCCCCAGACGACACCGCTGAAAACATAACCGCCATCCGAGGCAACAAGGAGGTCGCGTGTGTGGTAGATATACCCATCAGCGCCCACGGATCGGGCCCATAGCGTGTCGCCGTTCAGGTCAGTCTTCATGAGAAAGGGGCGGAAGAAGAAGCCCCCTTGGCCAAGTGTAGCCAGCACCGCGTAATTGCCGTCCAACGTCCGTTCCAACTGTGACCATTGCGGCGTGTACCAGTCATACGCGCCGCTGCCATAACCGTGGCACCATTGCACCTCGCCATCACCATCCAACTCCATCATGAACAGCTTCGCGTTCGTGTTGCTGGTGAATCCGGTAATAATGAAAGAACTATCGGACTCCACGATGGCATCATGCATCCGGCCCAAGGGCCGCATGTAGCTCTTGCACCAGATGAAATTGCCGTTGGCATCCAAGCGAGCGACTGAGGCCCCTGCAGTTGGCAGGTCAAACCCTGCGAGCAGGTCGCCGCTCGGGAGTTCCTTGATGAAACGGAAGCTGCCCTCTTCACCGAAGCGTCTGGCCCATACTGGGGCCATGGTTGAGTCAACTTTGAGCGCGAAGAAGAGGTCCTCGGCACCCCACATCAGCACGTTCTTGTTGCTGACAAGTTCCAGGTTACCCGCGTAGTTGTAGCAATCCGAATTGAGCGCATAGTGATGGAGGCTCAGGACATTTCCGAGCGAATCCATCTTTCCTATACCAGGGTTGAGCCGACCACCTCCCGACCCTGGGAATGGGCATGATGCCTGCATATAGCCGGTCGTGAAGTAGAATTCGTTCTCGGAATACATCCTTATGGCGCCAATCCCCAGCACCGAATCGCTCCAGAAGGAATTTGAATGAATGACATTCCCTGAGGGATCCATCAGCGTAATGCCGGGCCCCCACGCAACATCCACTAGCACATTATGGCTGGCCAGCTCGGTGAGGCTCGCTTGATAAGAACCGCTGCAGTCTAACAGTCTTTCAAATGTCGGCTGTCCTTGAGCGAATCCACCAACAGTAGCTAGTCCAATACAAACGCTAAGTGCTCTCATTGGTCAATGGATGATGAGTATCCTCGAGTGCGACTTTGCGCCCGTAGTGACTTGCACGAAATAGGGGCCCTTGGCCAGTTCACCGGCGGCCAAATGATGAGTCCGTGCAGTGATGCCAGCATGACGCGCTATTGCCCTGCCAGAAATGTCGTAGAGGATGATCTCCTTCGGTACGTCATCCGAGAAGCTTAGGAACACATCCTGCCTCGTGGGATTCGGGAAAAGGTTGAAGTCCCAATCAACCTTGGCCACAAGCGTGTTGACCTCATCCACGGATCTGCTTTTGACGAAATCGTCCAACGTGATAATGAATGCGTAGTCAGCGTGCAGCGTGTCTGAGTAATATCGGATGGTATCGCCGAAAGGCGCCGTGCTCAGGTCAAGCAGGAGTTCGCCTGCGCTGTTGGTCGTCCACACCGTGTCCAATGGACATATTGTACTGTTCACCCAAGTAGGGAACCATGTGATGTGGTACTCGGTGTCAGGAAATAGGCCTGGCAGCATCAAGGCTGTATCCATCGGGGTCAAGCAACCGAAGAAGTTCTGCATTGTGTCATGAACAGCGATGTAGAAGTTGTTCATTGAAGACGACTTCCGATTGTGAACCCAGCCGATGGTCGCGTCACCCGCGTTGCTCATCAGATAGTAACACTCCAGCAGGTTCGGGTTTACCTGAGCTGTGTCATACACGGCGCCGACGGAGATCTCGTTCTCGAAATAATTCAGCGCCAACCAGCTAGGATGATTCAGCAGGTCTGCCAGTGGCTCGAAATGCTGATGAACCGGTTGATTCTTTATGTAGATAGGTGGAAAGACGGCGAACCCCAACTTGTTCAGAGCGCCAGGCGCGGCCGAGCGAATGCCTTGACCACTATTGTTTAGGTCCAGTGGCGGTTCCTTCAGAGACCTCGGCCACCAGAATACGCGCTCCCAAAGCCAGCTGGTGCCTGCGGCGAACTTGCCACTGAATGCGGAGGACCAGAGCTCATTGTGGAAGGAGACATTGTAATTGTGGAAGATATCCTCAACGAGATCGTTCCACCCGGGTTGACTGAAACCGGTGTAATGCGTGAACTCCCCATGATTGAAAGGCTTGCGCTCGCCCACCGCTGCGTTTAGTGAGGGAAAGCGGTTCCAGTGGGCTTGCGCGCTACTGTACCCCTCGTGGCTTCGCGAATCAGGCTTGGCCTTATCGAGCCTGTAGCTATTATTGAAGCCAACGTGGATATCGACCAAGTCGAGCTCCGGAATGGTGAAGGGGCGGTTGTAGCGATCGATCTCCGCCTGATCCGCATTCGGATCGCCCAACCATGGCCCCCCGCCACCACTGAGCAGGAATAGCTTCTTGTCCTCTCCGAGTGCGGAGCTTGCAGGATTCCAAGGGTCAACATCGCCCCGCACATGCCCGATCATGTCCTTGAGCCAATGTGTGAGGACATCCGGGAGTTCGGGATCTGCTACCCAAACACCTTTGCTCTCTCGGCACATGTCGCGGCGCGCGCTGTCGGTGTTTGCATGGTTGCAAGCAAGCGGCAAATTGTTGAAGAGGGAGTCGTTTTGGTAGGAGAGTATCTGCCCAGTTTCCTGGAAGGGCTCGATGATGGCGAAGTGCGGCGCGTAGCCCCACCGGTTGAGCATGTACTTGTATCGGCGTTTCCAGAAATAGAAGGGGCCTGCGGAGGTGTTGGTGGTGTCGCCGTCCTGGTAATAGAACCGGCGCATGTTGTAAGGGTTGTTGTTGGGATTGTCCTGCGCGAAGAGATAGGGCTTCACGAAGTTCCGGATGTACGGATTGGCGCCCCATCCACCTCTTTCATACGCGACAATACCTGGGTAAGGATCCACGCAGACCTGGAAGTAGATGTTGGCCTCCCTGGCGTGGTCCAGCACCTCGTCGAATGCGTAGGCCTGCGTTTGTCCGTTGCCTCTGCGCTTGAACCATTGGCCTTGATTGTTGCAAGGGTTGCTGGGGTTGTCGTCCCATGCGCACATCTTCGGAACCTGATAGGCATCGTACACGCCCAAGTTCACCCATTCCGGGCTGAAGACTTTATCACTGAGCCAAATGCGCATGAAATTGCCGCCCACCTCGTGCAGTTGGGACATGGAGAGTTTGATCTGGTCGATGTCGAAGCGATGGGTGAATGCATTCGAATCGGGCGGATAGGTGGCGGGCGAGCCGCGCTCTGCGCCGATGTTGGTGCCCAAGGCCATAAAATGCTCGCCGGTTGCGGTCTTGAGGGATCGGCCATTGGCATGGTTCACGCTCAATGGGCCTTTGTTGTCTTCCAGTGGTGGCGTGCAAACGAAACTGTATCCCGTGCTGAGATGTTGCGCCAATTGCGCATTCGCCAAAGTGTTCGTGTCCGGCGCTTTCAGCGAGAGGCTGAATTGCCAATCGCCCTGCTTGTCTGGGGCCATCCGGAAACGAATGGCATATGGGTAAATCGGATTGTCCGGGTCGAGGACAAGCACGGCATTATCCAAAGAGCTCGTCCACTTGCCCTCCTTCATGTAGAAGCCCCACTTCAGCCTTGTTAAGTTGTCGGGGTCATTCAAGGTCATCAGCAACTGCAAGGAATCGTCGGCATACGGATTCAGGTCATGTATGGAGTCCACGTTCGATGATGTGGCCACCGTATCTGTTCCAAGACTGTAGTAGTTCGCGAAGAACCGATCCACCGCATCCTGATACTCCTGCGGCAGCCGCAGCCCGATCTCCACCTTTTCCCATTTGGGCACGTGCATCACGCCGTTCAGCAGGCTGGTGGCGGGATCCGGTGCGATCAGCACCACATCGGCGGGCGTGCCCAGCCCTTGATCGATGCGCGCGCGGAACTGGCCGCTGCCCGAGAAAGCGCCTGCATGGAAGCCCGGCGTGAGCCTGACTTGCGCCGCTGAGACGAATTCCGCATCGGCAGTTTCGGTGATCTCGATCGGCACGGCATCGCTGGCCGGTGAGCTGATCGGCTGCGTCACGGCGTAGTGGTGCGTGCCGCTGGTCCACGCGGCATCCTGGATCGCGAGATCCGGATAGGGTGTTTGCGCGCATGCAACCATGTCCAGCAGCGCTGCGAGCGCACCGATGACGGGTCGCGCGCTCATGGCTTCGACGCTTCGAGGTGCACCATCCGCTGCTCCAAGCGCTGCAGCCGTATTTCTCTTCGAGCTGCAGGATGTAGAGCGCCTGCTCTTCTACGGTGCGCGTAAGGGCACTCGCATGTTCAGCCAAGGCCACGCCGCCCTGTGCATCGAGTTCCGCTGCTGAAGGCACATGCGGCAGGTGCTTGTGCCGTTGCAGGAAATCACGGAGTTCATCCAAGGAAGGAGGAATAGCCCGATGCGAAGACGAAATCGGGCCAGGCGCCATGTTTCACCAGCACATCGCGTGTGGCGATGCCATCCTCCACGTACAGGCGGTATCCAATCGATTGCGCCGACCGGTGCCGTGCCAATGGCCACCTTGCCTTCCGGGGTGATGCGCATGCGCTCAGCGCCGCTGGTAATGAAGCTTACCCGAGGTTGGCGTATGCGTGCCCAGCACCGGCATATTGTCCCTGGTCGCATTGCGGGTCGTCGAAGGCATTCCCGCCCGTGTTCCAGTACTTCAGGCCTTGCAGTTCCTCACCGCATGGCTCTACCGGCATGGGCGGCTCATCCGGGAAGCCGGTGCCGCCGCCGCGCAATACACCATTGGCATCGATATGCACCACACCGGTATTCAGCACAGGGCTGGTGAGCTTCAGCTCGCCATTGCCTAGCAGCCGCAGCCGTTCCTGCCCATTGCTCTTGAATACGAAGTCCGTTGAGTCGCGCGTACCGAGGTAGTGCTGGGCCGGGTCGGTACCGGTGTTGCCATCCATGCGCCAGTCGCTGCGCTCAGGCTGGGTGAGGGTGATGCGCTCGGAGTTCACTTGGCATCCGTTCGCATCGGTCACCGTCAAGGTGTAGGAGAGCGCGCCCAAGCCACTGCGGTCGGCGGAGGTCGCATTATCGTCCCATGCGTAGGTGTAGGGCGGAACGCCGTCGGTCACCGTCACGTCGATGCTTCCGTTGTAGCATTCGTGGCAACTCAGGTTCAGCCCGTTGGGGTAGGTGAAGGGCGCCGCAGCGAGCCGCAATGCGGTTGGCTCGGTGAGCGTGATCTCCGCTTCTGCGACTTCGTTAAGCGCGTCTGTGACCACCAAACGGTAAAAGCCGGAGGCCAGGTCCGCGAGATCCTCATCGGTGCTCTGGTTCGACCAGAGAAATGAGTAAGGAGGAGTTCCGCCGCTCACCGCTGCATCGATGGTGCCATCCTTCTTGCCGAAGCAGGTGATGTTGTACCCGTTGTGATTGGAAAGGGTGAGGGTGACGGTCATCTGCGCCGCCGCATCATGCGCGCAGAAAGCAACCAGCGCCAGCAGCCATGCCCTCAGGCCGTTGAACCGTGAACCGTGATGCGGGATGCGGGATGCGGGATGCGGGATGCGGGAACATGACAATCGGTATTGGGAGAACGAAGTTGAGCGCTTGCACCGGGTGCTCCAAATTTTCAGGGGGGTCATTTTTGACCCCCATCAAATTGGCGCTGTGGCACGATGCGTGTGGCCTCAACCCTCCCGCCGCTCCATGTCCACGTGCGGGATGCCATCCTCCAGGTACTCGTCGCTCACGGGGCTGAAGCCATGCTTCGCATAGAAGGCTTGCAGGTGCGATTGCGCGGAGAGCTTCGAGCGATTCGATCCATAGCGCTGCTCGATCTCATCCAATGCGAAGCGCATCAGCGCATGCGCGATGCCTTGAGCACGATGTGCTTCATGCACCGCTACGCGTCCGATCCGTGGCAGTCCATCTTCAGCTGGCGGAAGGATGCGTGCGCAGGCGATCAAGGCGCCATCGGCGGTACGGCCAAGCAGGTGCAGCGCCTCCAGGTCGCGACCATCGAGCTCAGGGTATGGGCAATGCTGCTCCACCACGAACACATCGATGCGCAGTTTCAGCAGATCATGCAGCTCGCGGGTGCTGAGCTGATCGAAGGGCTTCGTGCAGAAGGTGGTGCTCATCGCTTCTGCACGGTTTCTACCTGGCCATTGCGGGTGTACAGGAGGGCACCTTCCACCGGAGCGAAGCCGAGCGCGCCCAAGGCTCCATGTAACCGCGCACTTGATCGTGGTGGCTCTGCGATGGGGCTCCGGTCTTGATGTCGAGAACGCGGGCGGCTTTCCCATCGATCACGATCCGGTCCGGGCGCAGCGCATGGCCCTCGGCGGTGATGATGGTGGCCTCGTTGCGAATGGTGAGGCCGGGCATGAACCATGGCGCAAGCGCGGCAGATTGCAGCAAGGGCTCAAGCCGCTCGTGCAGCACAACGGCTTCTTCATCTTCCACGGCGTCTTCGCGCAGCATGGCCTGCAGCGCAGCCGGGAGGTCCGTCGCGACCCTCACGCGGCTGAGCGCATCATGCACCAGGTTGCCGAAGCGGCGCAAGGGGTCGGGATCGGCAGGGTCCCAGTCGGCCGGCGCCTCGAAGCGCAGCGGGAGGTCTTGCGCAGCGTGTCCGACGGATGGGTGAAGCACCTCCGGCATCGTGTCTTCCGCTTGTTGCCAAGGTGCCGATCGCCCTCCGCTTACGAATCGATCCCCGCTCTGCTGCGGGGCCAGCCATTCGATGAGTTGCTTGGTAACAGGATCGGCGCGATCGGACTTGGCCAATGCGTAAAGGCGCTGCTTGGGCCGTGTGAAGGCGACGTAGAGCAGGTTGAGTTCATCCAAGAGCTTCAGGCCATCTTCCTCAACGAGTTCCGGAAGGCCGAGCTCGCTCATCGGTTTACCTGTTGCAATCAACGCATAGGGCAGCTCGTTGATCTCGGTACTGGCGTCGATCCACTGGCGCTCTTTGTTGTTGCCCCCGCTGCGCATTTGCGTGGTGGGCACGATCACCACCGGGAACTCCAGGCCCTTCGCCTTGTGGATGGTCATGACCTGGATGGCATCACGCGACGCGGTAGCTACTGCCGCGCGTTCGCCCCCCTTGCGTTCCCAGTGCTCCAGGAATGCGGCGATGTCCTGCCCATGCTGCAGGCCGAAGTCGTGGGCTTCATCGAGCAAAGCGAGGAGCTGGCCATCGAGCGCGGGATCGAGCCCAAAGGCGGCGGCGAGGGCCTCCATCAATCCGGTGAGCGTGGTGCGCAACCTTGGGCTTCCATGTTCACGCAGCCACAGTTCGATGCGTTCGAGCGCGATCCCCTTACGGGACTCGGGGAATGGATTCACTGTTGCCGCATCAGCAGGAGCCGTGATCCGAGCCATGCGTTGCAAGGCACGCGCGGCGGCGCTCTCATCGCGCCGGTAAAGCACATGCAGGAGGTCGATGATCAGCTGTGCCGATTCACTGCTCGCCAATTTGCCGCCATCGGGAGAGCTCACTTGGTAGCCCTGTGCTTTCAAGGCTTCCACGCAGCGCGCGCCAACGGTCTTGCTGCGCACCAGCACGGCGATGTCGCCCGGCAGGAAACCATCGTGTAGCGCCTCTGCCACGGCTTCCACGAGGTGCTGGGCCACGGCTTCCTCGGCCTCCTCGCCCTTCACTTCCGGTGCGAGCACCTTCACGTTCACCAGGCCTTCCTCGGTGCGGAATGGAGCTTGTTCCTGGGCCACGTAGGCGTTGCGCAACGATTCGGGCAGGATCGATGGTAGTGCTTCGAAGAGCGCGTTGTTGAAGTTGACGATGGTGGCGGAGGATCGCCGATTGGCCACGAGCCGGTCGCCTTCGACGTAGTTGCGGCGTACCGCTTTCTCACGCTCCACCGCTATTTCTCCATCGTCGCGTCCGTGCAACGCGGGGAATCGGGTGAGCAATTGCGCTTCGCCGTTGCGCCACCGGTAGATGGCCTGCTTGGCATCGCCCACGATGAAGGCGCTGCCGCCCTTGCCCAAGGCGTTGTCGATGAGCGGCAGCAGGCATTCCCACTGGAGCAGGCTCGTATCCTGGAATTCGTCGATGAGGAAGTGCAGGTAGCGCTCGCCCACGCGCTCGAGGATCCAAGGCGCGGGCTCCTCGCGCACCACCTCAGCCACGCGGCGGGTGAGGTCGCTGAAAAAGGCCACGCCATCATCGTGCTTGAACTACTCCAGGTGGCGGCTCAGTTCGTGCAGGGCGAAGGCCGTGGGCAGCTCGCGGCGGATGGCGCGCAAGAGGAAGTAGGGGCGCTGGGCAGAATCGAGGGTCGCCTGCGCTTGATAGTGCATCTCGAGCGCCTCCTTGCAGCAGCGATGCACCCTTTTCCTCCTTGGTGGCTTTGCCCGCATCGCCATTTGCCGGCAGTGCAAGGCTTTCTCAACGTTGGCGTTCATGGCTGCCCCAGGTCTTGCCGAATCGAAGCCGGCTTCGAGAACCAGCTGCGAATGCCATAGTTGTATGCCCACGCACCATCGGATACATCCACACCGGAGAGGAATTGAAGTCCGGCCTGTCCTACTCCGCGGATGCGCTCTCGCTCTGCGCGCATCGCTTCAAGCAGTTTCTTCGCTATGCGCATCGCGCTGTGCGCATCGAGCCGGCTCAGTGCCTCAAGCGGCTTGATGGAACGCTCCTTCTCGAGTTCATGGATGAGCGCGCGCAAGCGATCCGCGGGGTCCCAAGGCGCATCGTCTTCGAGCAGCTGCTCACAGGCCTGCACCAGGAGGCGCGTCACTTCCTCGTTGGTTCCTGCTTCCGAGATCAGCGCATCCACGGCCAGGTCGTGGTACCAGCCGGTGTCGGTGGTCATGCGCAGTGACTGATCCAAGCGCAGGTCGCGCGCGAAGGGCCGGGCCACGCGCCGCGTGAAGGCATCGATGGTGCTGATGGCCACATCGCCATAATGGTGCAGCATGTGCCGCAGCACGGCATCGGCCCGGCGCGCGATCTCCTCGTGCGCGGCACCGCTCGTTGCTTCCAGCGACTGCATCACATCGGCCATGTGGCCTTCCTCCAGATCCAGCGCGCTCAGCTTGCGCAGGTATTCCACGGCGCGCTCGCGCATCTCGCTGGCCGCCTTGTTGGTGAAGGTGAGCGCGAGCACTTGCCGATAGGCGGTGGTGTTGGCGGTGCCAAGGCACAGTCCGAGGTAGTGCTTCACCAATGCGTGCGTCTTGCCCGCGCCGGCGCTGCTTCGGATCACCTTGAACATGGCGGGGAAGATAGCCGTGGGGTGTGCTGCGCTATCCTTGAGGCATGAAGAACATGCTGAGACTGGAGGAGCTGGCGCAGTTCCTCGTTTGCGCGTACTATCTGGTAGCCACGGACGCGACCTGGTGGACTTACGCGTTGTTGCTGGTTGGGCCTGATATCGGTATGCTGGGCTATCTGTTGAACTCCAGTATCGGAGCGTTCACTTACAACCTGCTGCATCATAAGGGCGTCGGCGCCGTGCTCCTGGCCACTGGCCTTGTGCTCATGTCGGGCTGGGTCACCGCGGCAGGTGTCATCCTCTTCGGCCACGCCAGCATGGACCGCATCTTCGGCTACGGCCTCAAGTTCAACGACGATTTCCACCACACGCATTTGGGATGGATCGGGAAGGGGCGTGGACCTTCAGCTTGATCGCTCTTCTTCTGCTGCGGCCAGGCAATCGCAACCAAGCGAGGCATCCATGAAGCGCAGCAAGGCGCGCATCTGCTCCCGTGCTTGGTGCTTGCCCACTTGGGCCAACAGCCACAGGACCAAGCCGGCTGTCATCAGGAATGCCGCACCGTACAGCCCCCACGGCGATTCATTCAGCCGCAATTGCGGATAGCCGATGGCCAGCCCGAAGGTGGCCAGCAGCCCTAGGGCGATGTAGCCGCCCATGAACATCATCCACACCGTGGGCGCCGGACCGATCATGCACCGCACCACCGTGAAGGTCTCCTGTCCGGGCTCCTGTTCCATCTCCAAGTCGATGTCCAGTTGCGGAGTCCACAGCCGCTGCTGATCGGGTGGGTGTTGCAGGATCATGTGGGGGAGGTTGCCCTTGAGCCGGTAAGCAGCCGGATTGGCATCGCGCACCTGCGCGCGCAGGCGGTCACGGATGGCATCAGGGTGCAGGGGTGTGCGGAACCGGAAGCGCGGTCGGAATCGGAGCTCGCTCATGGCCGGAAGATTCCTTCGCGGCTGATTCCCGGAGCTGATCGGCATCAGTCGGACTCTACCTTCGCGCCGGTTGCAAATCCTCGAGCATGAGCACGGCCCTCATCACCATACTCCTCGGCATCAGTCTTCTCGCTCTCGCCTTCGCGGGCATCGCCGTGAAGATCTGGGCGAAGAAGGGGGGCGAATTCGCCGGCACCTGCGCAAGCAACAACCCGTTGGTGCAGGCCGAGGGCGGCGGCTGCGGCTTCTGCGGCGCACGACCGGAGGAGAAATGCAAGCGGGAAGAGGTCGGGGCTTGAAGCTTGGAGCTTCAAGCTGCCATGTTCATTCAGGCCAACCCGCAGTGCTCCACACCGCATATCCGCCTTTCCCATCATCGCTGATCAGGTAGGCGTCCACCTCGCGGTGCTGCACGAGCCAGTCCTTTGCGGCGTCCGTGCCCATCACCATCAGCGCGGTGCCCAGCGCATCGGCGGTCGCACAATCGTCGGCGATGACGCTGGCGCTGAGCAGATCGTTCATCGCGGGCCTTCCGGTGCGCGGGTCGATGGTGTGGCCGTAGCGCCTGCCATTCACCTCGATGAACTTGCGGTAGTTGCCGCTGGTGGCCAGACTGCGGTCAGTCAAGCGCACCACGGTCTGTTGCTCATGCGCATCGCCGTCCATCGGTTTGTCGATCTGGATCGTCCACGGCTCGCCGCGCTCATTGAGTCCGGAGGCGCGCACCTCGCCGCCGACTTCAACCATGAATCGCTCGATACCCCGTTGCCGCAATAGCAGCGCGAGCAGGTCAACCGTGTAGCCCTGCGCGATGCCGTTGGGGTCGAATTGCACGCACGGGGAGCTCTTGCGGAAGGTGAGCGCAGTTGATCCCGCTGTCCGCTCCCAGCTATCGGGGATGTACAGGCGCGGCATGCCCACGCATGGCATGATGCCATCGACCGCAGCGGTGTCGAGCGCAGCACGGCCTTCCTTGCCCAAGCCCCAAGCGCGCACCAGCGGCAGCACGGTAGGGTCGAAGGCGCCTTGCGTTGCGCTCCACTGTTGCTTGGAAAGCGCGAGCACCACTTGGAAGTGGCGGTCATCGGTGCTGAAGCTATCCGCTGCGGCATTGAAGCGCGTCACCGTGCTTGTGCTGTCCCACAGGCTCAGGCTCCGATCGATCACGCGGAAGAGGCTGTCGACCGGCATGGTGAGGTCGCGGCCCACTGAGTCGAGGTAATTGATGGTGAAGGTGGTGCCTTGCGCATTGCCTTCGAGCCGGATCCATTCGGGCTTCTTGGGGCCGCATGAACCTAGCGCGATTGCGAGGGCGATGCTGGAAATGGTGCAGGAGCGGATCATGCGCGGATCGTCGGTTGGCAAATCAAAGGGTCGGGATCCTTACCATTTCACGCTGAAGGAGGCAAAGGGAATCCCCGGTGCGATGGACTGCGCGAGGTTCTCGTTGTTGATGAACCCGAGGTCGGCGCAGATGCGCGTGCCCATGACGCGCAGGGCGTACGAGAGGAAGTAGGGAGACGGTGAGCCGGGGATTGGCAGCACCCAGTTCTCAGAGACGAAGCCCATGCGTTTGCCGAAGCGCCATTGGCCGCCCACGGTGATCAGCGGATAGCGGGTGATCCACCGGAAGTCGAGCACGGACCAGCTGAAGCCAAGCGTGAGGTTGCGGTTCTCGTCACCAAAGGTGGCCAGGCCGCCAAGGAATCCGAGGTTCAGGCGCCGTGAGTTGGTGAAGGCCCAGCCGCCGTAGGGTATGCTGATGACCTGGCCATGCGCCGCCACATGCAGGCCATCGCCGACCTGAACGCCATACTTCAGCGAGCCGAAATAGATGCCGCCAACCGAAGACTGGCTGAGCAAGGAGGTCTTCTCGAGGCCGGCGCTCACGGAGAGCCGCTTGGTGAGTCCAGCGCTGAGCGCATCGAAGAGCAGGTAGGTGCTGGTGAATCGGATCTCACGCGCCTTCATCGGTATGGCCGTTGCGCCGATGAGGTTGCGCGATGGTGCCGGCGCTGGGAACCAGTTCTTGCCGAAGCGGTTGCTGCCTTCGTTGTAGCGACTGGCCCGAGTGATGTCGCTCCGGGCGATGTCGTGCCGGCTGAAGGAGCCACTGGCTACGTGGATCGAATCGGCATCGGCGGCGACGATGCGGCCGATGACGAGGGCTCCCTCCTTCAGCTCGAAGCGGTACACGATGCTGCTGTCCGCCGCAAGCTGATTCACCGGCTCGCTCTGGCATGCAGCGCTGAGCGCGATGCACGCGGCAATGAGGAGGAGTGCGCAGCGCAGCATCCGGCGGATGTGATCACGGAGGCGTGAAAGTAGGGGCGGGAAGCGGAGCAGCCGGACCATCCGGCCCGGCTGCTCCATGCATTGCGAACAAGCGTTATCCGCCGAAGTCGTCGAAGCTCACATTCTCCTTGGGCACGCCCCAGTCGTCCACCATCTTCAGCACGGCGGCGTTCATCATGGGCGGTCCGCAGAAGTAGAACTCGATGTCCTCGGGTGCTTCGTGCTTCTTCAGGTACTGGTCGATCACCGCTTGGTGCACGAAGCCGGTGAAGCCATCGCCCTCGGGATCGTTCACGTCCTTCTTCACTTTCCAGTTGTCGTCGGGATGCGGCTCGCTGAGCACCACGAAGAACTTGAAGTTGGGGAATTCGCGCGCGATGCTGTTGAAGTGGTCCAGATAGAAGAGCTCGCGCTTGCTGCGGCCACCGTACCAGTAGGTCACCTTTCGCCCGCTCTTCAGCGTGTGGAAGAGATGGAAGAGATGCGAGCGCATGGGGGCCATGCCGGCACCGCCGCCGATGTAGAGCATCTCGGCGCCGGTCTCCTTGATGAAGAACTCGCCGTAGGGGCCGCTGATGGTGACCTTGTCGCCGGGCTTGCAATTGAACACGTAGCTCGAGCAGATGCCCGGATTCACGTCCATCCAGCCGTTCTTGGCGCGGTCCCAGGGCGGCGTGGCGATGCGGATGTTGAGCATCACGATGTTGCCCTCGGCCGGGTGGTTGGCCATGGAGTACGCGCGGAAGATGGGCTCGGGGTTCTTCATCTTCAGGTCCCAGAGCTTGTACTTGTCCCACTCGGGCTTGAAGTCCTGGGGATCGCGGCCCAGTGCTACCAGCTCGGGGTGAGCGGTGATATCCATGTCCTTGAAGTCCACTTCGCAGGGCGGCACATCGATCTGGATGTAGCCGCCGGCCTCGAAGTGCAGGTGCTCGCCGGGCGGCAGCTTCACCACGAATTCCTTGATGAAGCTGGCCACGTTGTAGTTGCTCACCACTTCGCACTCCCACTTCTTGATGCCGAAGATCTCCTCGGGCACCTTGATGTCCATGTCCTGCTTCACCTTCACCTGGCAGCCCAAACGCCATTTCTCGGCGATGGCCTTGCGGCTGAAGTAGGGCGCTTCGGTGGGGAGGATCTCGCCGCCGCCTTCGAGCACCTGGCACTTGCACATGGCGCAGGTTCCGCCGCCGCCGCAAGCGCTGGGCAGGAAGATCTTCTGCTCGCTGAGGGTGCTGAGCAAGGTGCTGCCGGCCGCGACCTCCACGGTCTTCTCGCCATTGATGCGGATCTTGACGAGTCCGCTCGCCGTGAGCTTCGTCTTTGCGTAGAGCAGCACGCCCACGAGCAAGAGGGTCACGGTCAGGAAGACCGCCAAGGTGATGATGATCGTCGAGCCCATCGGGTGATCAGATCTTGATGCCCATGAACGCCATAAAGGCGATGCCCATGAGGCCGGTGAGGATGAAGGTGATGCCCAGCCCACGGAGCGGCTTGGGGATGTCGCTGTAGCGGAGCTTCTCGCGGATGGCAGCAATGGCCACGATGGCCAGGAACCAGCCCACGCCGCTGCCCACGGCGAAAGTGGTGGCCTCGGCCACCGTGCTGTACTGGCGCTCTTGCATGAAAAGGGCGCCGCCGAGGATGGAGCAGTTCACCGCGATGAGCGGCAGGAAGATGCCGAGCGCGCCATAGAGTGCGGGCGCGAATTTCTCCACGATCATCTCCACGAGCTGCACGATGGCGGCCACGACGGCGATGAACATGATGAAGGCCAGGAAGCTCAGGTCCACATCGGCGAAGCCAGCGCCCAGCCAACTGAGCGCGCCCTGCTTGAGCACGTAGTTCTCGAGGAGGTAGTTCACCGGCACGGTGACGCCCAGCACGAAGATCACGGCGGCTCCCAAGCCCACGGCCGTCTTCACCGTCTTGCTCACGGCCAGGTACGAGCACATGCCCAGGAAGTAGGCGAAGATCATGTTGTCGATGAAGATCGCCTTGACGAAGATGTTGACGAGGTTCATGGCGCTTCGTGATTAGGCTTGCTCAATGAGCTTGGTGTTACGGGCGCGCTGGATCCAGATGATGATACCGACCAGGACGAGCGCCATGGGCGGCAGTATCATCATGTTGTTGTTGAAGTAGGCGCCACCGTTGGCGGCATAGAAGCTCTCCGGGATGATGCGCATGCCCATCAGGGAGCCGTTGCCGAAGAGCTCCCGGAAGAAGGCCACCACCACCAGGATCCATGCATAGCCCAAGGAATTTCCCAGTCCGTCGAGCGCGCTGGGCCACACCTTGTTGCCCATGGCGAAGGCCTCGTAGCGGCCCATGAGGATGCAGTTGGTGATGATCAGGCCCACGTACACGCCCACCTGCTTGCTCACATCATACACATAGGCCTTCAGCACGATATCGACCAGCGTCACCAAACCGGCCGCGATCACCAGCTGGGCGATGATGCGGATACGGCCGGGGATCAGGTTGCGCAAGGCGCTGATCACCATGTTGCCCACCACCACCACGGCCAGCACGCTCAGGCTCATCACCATGGCGTTCTGCACTTTCACGGTGATGGCCAGGGCCGAGCAGATACCCAACACCTGCACGGTGATGGGGTTGTTGTCGTTCAGCGGATCGGTGATCAGCTTACGGTTCTTCTTGCTGAAGAGGCCTTCGGCAGGCTTTGCGGCTGGAGCTGCTGTGGCGGTGCTCATGGGTTCACAAGGCTAGTGGAGGTGGAATCGGACGCAAGGCTGTCAGATGGCATGGCTTCCACGACGGGCGGTGCAGGAGGCGCCACCACGGATTTCAGGTACTTGTCATATATGGCCAGTGTGCGCATCAGCATTTCATTCACTCCATCGCTGGTGATGGTGCCGCCGCTGATGCCGTCGACCCCGTGCGGGTCGGTGGTTCCGGATCCGCCTTTATAGACCTTGATGCCCGTGTAGCTGCCGTCCTCTTCGGTTATGGTCTTGCCTGGGAACTGGTCAATGAACATTGGCGTCGAGATCTCAGCGCCCAAGCCGGGAGTCTCGCCTTTGTGGTCGAAGGTGTTGCCGTAGATGGTGCGTCCGTCGCTCTCCACGCTCACGTAGCCCCACACCGGACCCCAAAGGCCGGTGCCCACCATGGGGAGGACAAAGAGTTCCTTGCCTTCGGTATTGGCCTTGTAAACGGGGAACTTCATGTCCTCGGCCTTGCCCACGCCGGCCTTCCAGTCCTTATACTGCTTCAGCACATCGAGGCTGAACGCATCGCCATCGGTAGGTGCGCCGTTGGCATCCACCACCAGGGTCTCCTTCACCAGCTCATCGTACTTCGCTGGGGCCGCATCGCGGTCGACCTTCACCTTCACGCTGGCGAGGATGTTCTGCATCTTCTCGCGTCGGATGTTCTCATCATAGGCGGGCTTCAGCGCCAGGAAGGTCACCGCCAGCAGGGTGCCCACCACCACCACCATCACGGTGGCGAAGATGAAGGTGAACGAATTGCTGTTCTTGTCGAAGGCCATGGCGTTCGGTTAGGCGGTTTGCAGCGCAGCACGCTTCATGCGGCGCTTGATGTTGGCCTGTACCACATAGTGGTCGATCAGCGGGGCCATCACGTTCATGAAGAGGATGGCGAGCATCATGCCCTCGGGGTAGGCGGGGTTCACCACGCGGATGAGGATGGCCATGGCGCCGATGAGGAAGCCATAGATCCACTTCCCGGTATCGGTCTGCGCCGCAGTGACCGTATCGGTGGCCATGAAGACCATACCGAACATGAAGCTGCCGAGCATGAGCTGGTGCAGCACGGGGATCTGCATGTAAGCGTTGCCCACCTGCGGGCCCACCCAGTTGAAGAGTGCTGCCATGGCCGAGCCACCGAGCACGGTGGCCAGCATGATGCGCCAACTGCCGATGCCGGTGACGATGAGGATGGCGGCGCCGATCAGGCAGGCGAAGGCGCTGGTCTCGCCGATGCTGCCGGCCTCGAAGCCCCAGAACGATTGCATCATGGGCGTCACCTTGTCAATGGCGCCGCTGGCCGCATGGCCCAACGAAGTGGCGCCGCTGAAGCCGTCCACCACCTTCTGGCCTTCTTCCACGCTGGTGTTCACCCACACCTTATCGCCGCTCATCATGGTGGGGTAGGCGAAGAAGAGGAAGGCGCGCGCGGTGAGCGCCACATTCACGACGTTCATTCCGGTGCCGCCGAACACCTCCTTGCCGATCACCACGGCGAAGGCGGCGCCCACGGCCACCATCCACAGCGGGGTATCCACGGGCATCACCAAGGGGATGAGCATGCCGCTCACCAGGTAGCCTTCTTGAATGGGATGCCCCTTGATGCTGGTGAAGAGGAACTCGATGCCCAAGCCCACACCATAGCTCACCACCACGATGGGCAGCACCTTGATGGCGCCGAAGATGAACTTGTCCCAGAAGCCGTCGCCGAGCTCCACGAACTGGCCCAGGGCGAGGAAGTGCTGATTGCCCACGTTCCACATGCCGAAGAGCAGGCACGGCAGCATGGCCGTGATCACGATGCTCATGGTCCGCTTCAGGTCGATGCCGTCGCGGATATGCGCGCCTTTCTCCGTGGCGTGTCCGGGGGTGAAGAGGAAGGTCTCCAGGCCGTCGAAGACCCAGTGCAGCTTCTCGAGCTTGCCGCCCTTGGCGAAGGTGGGCTTTACCTTATCGACGAGGTTCCGCAGCGCTTTCATGCCGATCGCTCAAGTGGTTTCCTTCTTCAGGGCATCGAGTCCGGCGCGGACGATGCTCTGCGAATTGATCTTGCTGGTGCAAACGAACTCGCACAGGGCGAAGTCCTCCGGCGCCACTTCATAAAGCCCCAGCTTCTCCATTTGTTCGATGTCGTTGGCCAGGATGGCCTTCAGCAGGTGAACGGGGTAGATGTCGAAGGGGAAGACCTGCTCATACTGACCGCTCATCACGAAGGCCCGCTCCTCGCCGTTCTGATTGGTGTCCGGCGCGAACTTCTTGCCCGGCATGAGCCAGGTCGGGAAGCTGCGGTTGGCGCTGAAGGTGTTGAAGCCCGGCGTGGCCCAGCCGTCGGTGATGAAGAACTTGGGCGTGTCGCCTTCGGGCAGCAGGGTCACCTGGCCGTGGTAGAATCCGAGGAAGCCATCGGCGCCCACCGTGTTGCCGGTGAGGCAATTGCCGCTCACCACGCGCACCTTGCCTTCAACGCTGCCGATCAGGTCCTTCACGGGCGCGCCGATCATGGTGCGCACGTATTTCGGATTGCGTGCCTCACTGCCGGTTACGGCGATTGTGCGCGAGGCATCGAAGCGGCCTTGGCGGAAGAGGCGGCCGATGAGGATCACATCTTGCACGCTCACGGTCCACACCAGATCGCCCTTGTTGATGGGGCTGATGGCATGGATCTGCACGCCCACGTTGCCCGCCGGGTGCGGTCCGCTGAAGCTGTGGCGTGTAACGCCCTTGGCATCGAGGAATTCGCGCGCGGCGGTCTTATCGCTCACGCCCAGATGCACCTTGCCTTTGGTGAGCTTAGCCAAGGCATCGAGCCCGGTCTGGAAATCGGCGCCGTGGTTGCGCACAACCAGGTCAAGGTCAGGTGCTAGCGGCGCGCTGTCGAAGGCGCTCACGAAGATGGCCTTGGGCTCTTGGGCCGGGTTGGCCACGATGTCGTACGGGCGCTGCGTGATCACCGGCCAGGCACCGCTCTTGAGCAGCTTCTGGATGATGGTCTCGCGGTTCATGGTGCTGGGATCGCCGGTGCCGAAGTCCTCGTAGTTGGTCTGGGCATCGGCCAGGATGCGCACCTCGAGCACCTTGCGCTTCTCGCCGCGCAGCACGTCGGCCACCTCGCCGCTCACGGGGCTGGTGTAGAGCACGCGCTCGTTGTATTTGTCGGCGAAGAGGGGCGTGCCCGCTTTCACCTTGTCGCCGGGCTTCACCAGCACCTTGGGCACGAGGCCGTGGAAATCGGTCGGTTTGATCGCGATGACCTTCGCGGGATCAGCCTGCACAAGGACCTTCTCTGCTTCGCCCTTCAGGCGGATGTCGAGTCCTTTGCGGATCCGGATCGTGTTGGACATGCTGCGTGTACCCCGTCCGGCAGGGCGGCGGCAAATGTAGTCGCGCACCATTCGCCTCCAAGTCGTGCGGATAGCTGCTTCAACAGCGGGTTTTCAACAAGCAAGAGCCGGCCTCGCCGACCAACGGGAACCTCGCGGGCCATGCTGGATGTCCCGGGTCACGGTGGATCCTACATTCGTGGCCCGCGATCAGCAGCGGTGGTGTGAGCATGCACGTGGCCTTCTTCTCTCCGATCCTGCTTCTGGCCTGCGCGAGCACGGTTCCTGCGAGCGGCGGCAATGAGGCTTTCGAGCGTGCCCAGCCAAGCAGCGCACTCACGCCCGACCGCGTGTACAGCCCCACCATCCGCACGGTGCAGTGCTTCAAGGCGGGCTTCGAGCTGGCGGCGCCCATCATCGAGCTGGGCAGCACTGAGCAAGTGGTGCTGCGCTTCGACGACCTCGCGCCCGACATCGAGGACCTCTCTTATACCCTGGTGCATTGCGATCACGCGTGGCAGCCATCGGAGCTGCCGGTAGGCATCTATATCGAGGGCGCCAGCAACGCCTACCTGCCGCCCGGCCGGCTCAGCTACAACACCCTGCAACCTTTCATCCATTACGAAGTGGTGGTGCCCAACGACCAGATGCGGCCCATGCGCAGCGGCAACTACCTGATCAAGGTGTACCGCGGCGGCGATGAAGAGGACTTGGTGCTCACGCGCCGCATGCTCGTGATGGAGCCGGTCACCAGCATCAATGCCCGCGTGGCGCCCACGCGGCAGGTGGACCTGCGCGACGCTGCCCAACAGGTCGACCTCACCATCAACACCAACAACCTGCCCGTGCAGGACCCCTTCGGCGAGCTGCACGTCACCATCCTGCAGAACTTCCGATGGGACGATGCCCGCACCGGTGCGCAGCCGCGCTTCGTGCGCGGCTCCGAGCTGGTGTATGATTTCCCCGATCAAGCGCTCTTCATGGGCGGCAACGAGTTCCGCAACTTCGACCTGAAGGACCAGCGCTTCATCACCAACCGCATCGAGCGCATCGTGCCCGGCTTGGGCCAGCGCGTGTACGATGCCTGGCTGCTGCCCGAGGCGCCGCGCACCATCCGCCGCTACAACAGCCAGCAGGACATCAACGGGAAATACCTCGTGCGCAACGACATGGTGGATGGCGACCCGCTCGGCGCCGATTACTTCAACGTGCATTTCGTGCTGCCCATGGAAGCGCCCCTGATGCAGGAGCCCTACGTGTATGGCCAGCTCAGCGATTGGCAGTGCCAGCCCGCCTTCCGCATGCAATGGGACGCGGAGCGCAAGGCCTACCATGCGGCGATCCTGCTCAAGCAGGGCTTCTACGACTTCAGCTATGTGACGCTGGCGCGCGAGACCAGCGCTGCCGATATCACCACCATCGAGGGCAGCCACTTCGAGACGGAGAACGATTACACCGTGCTGCTCTACTACACCGACCGCATGCAGCGCCTCGATCGGCTGGTAGGGGTGAGGTGGGTGAACAGCCGGCGGTAGGCGATGCGGCTGGGCGGAACCTTGTTCGCATCAGGTGCGCATCGCCCAAGGCGCGGATCCAGGATCACGGTCATCTTTAGCGCATGAACCCGTACCGATTCCTGCGCTTGTTGTTCAAGGGACCCACCCCGCAGCAGATGGCCGCGCAATTGCGGAAACCGCAAGGCTTCATGGCGCGCAAGGTGGGCGAGCGCATGAACGCGGCCAATCGATCGCTCTACGAAGGCGCTTGGAAGGCGCTCGACCTGCGCGACGGCCTGAGCGTGCTCGAGATCGGATTCGGCAATGGCCTGTTCTTCGGCGACCTCGCGCGCCAAGCAAAGGCCTTGCGCTTGCACGGCCTCGACTTCAGCAAAGAGATGGTTGAGCAAGCCACGGAGCGGAATGCGGAACTCATCGCATCCGGCGCCTTGTCGCTTGCGCATGGGCCCAGTGACCGCATGCCGTTCGCCGACGCATCATTCGATCGGGTCTTCTGCATCAACGTGGTCTACTTCTGGGACGATCCGGGCAGCCACCTGCGTGAAGTGCGCCGCGTGCTGAAACCGGGCGGGACATTCACCGCCGTGCTGCGCACGCGATCGTCCATGGAGAAGATGCCTTTCACGGCATTCGGCTTCACGAAATACGAAGAGGCCGATTGGGAGCGCGTGCTGCGCGCCCATGGTTTCACGCCTACCGGCACCACATTGCTGCGCGAGCGGGAGATCGAGTTCGCTGGAGCGCGGTTCACGCCGGAGAGCCTGGTGATGACGAGCGTTTGAGGAATCGGCCATCGCGGGCGCCGGCCGCCTGTCGCTTGGGCTACATTCGCGGCCCGCATGAAAAACATGCATTCCCAACACCAACTCATTATGACCGTACGACACCTCCTTCTTGGATTCGCCCTCGCCAGCACCACCTTCCTCTCCGCGCAGAAGAAGAATGTGGCCGTTGTGACCTGCTATGTGGACAAGTACATCGACACGTCCGATCTGAACGGCGATGCTTCGCTGGCGGCAGGCGTGGCCACGTTGGCCAAGGACGACCGCTTCGACCTCACCTCCGTGCTGGCCAAGTTCCACGATGATTTCTTCGGCCTGTACGCCAAGGAATTCACCTTCGACTTCGTGCCGGAGGCGGACGTGATCGGCAATGAGCAGTACAAGGCCTTCGAGAGCAAGTTCGGCGAGAGCGATCAGGACGGCAGCCGCCTCATGGACGGCTCCCTGCCTTACCCGGGCTACAAGGTGCTGATTCCGAATGCGCTGAAGAAGGAGAACAGCAACAAGATGAAGATGCTCGAGATCTTCAAGGGCAAGGCCGATGGCGTCATGTTCATCAACCTCGGTTTCAAGTTCCAGCCCAAGGTGGCCGTGGGCGGCATGGGCACCGCCGGCGTAGCCGCCGTGATGAACATCATGCTCTTCAACAGCGAAGGGGAGAAGGTCTTCAACTTCGTGGAGTACGCCCCGGCGAAGAAGTCCGTGGCCATGGTGAAGGGGATCCCCGTGATGGACCTGGACAAGCTGAAGCCCCTCTGCGAGGAGGCCGCTGAGAACCTGATGAAGGACATGCAGGAGAAGATGCCCAAGCTGATCAAGAAGATCGACAAGAAGTTCTGATCGATCGGAGCGTTCATGCGAAGGCTGCCCATGGGGCAGCCTTCCGCATTTCAGGGGGCCTGGGTCGCAGGCATCGGTTCGCGCACCATCCGCCATGCCGCCCAACCGTCCGTCTCCAGTGAAGCAACGCGGGGCCGCGTTCATCGCATCTTCAAGGCGTGAGGCATGCACTGCTCCTACCCGCAGCCCTGCTGCTGATGCAGGCGCAAGGGCAGAACCTCGTTCCGAACGGGGACTTCGAGACCTTTTCGCAATGCCCCGATTACGTGAGCCAGATCGATCGCGCCACGGGTTGGTCGCGCCCCACCACCGGCACCAGCGACTACTTCAACGCTTGCCTGGGCGTTCCCTTCAGCATGAATGTGCCGGACAACCAATCCGGTTATGAGCCGGCCCGCAGCGGCAATGGCTACGCGGGCTTCTATTGCTTCTATTCCACCACGGCCGTCACCACTGCCACGGACAACGACCACGAGTACGTGACGCGCGCACTCGATGAGCCGCTGATCCCCGGGGTCACCTATGCGGTGGAGTTCTTCGTGAGCCTCGCCGATGTCTCGAAGTACGCGGTGAACGACATCGGTGCGCTGCTGAGCACGCAGGCCCCTTACCGCGCCGACGAATTCGCGATCACGGCCACGCCGCAGGTCACGAACACCTCGCTCCTGATGCTCGATCAGAAGAACGGCTGGACGCGCATCCACGGCTGCTTCGTGGCCGATTCGGCATTCGCGTACATCACCATCGGGAACTTCCGCGATGGCGCGGCAACGGTGTTCACGGAAGTGCCCACGGATTTCCCGCTCACCTTCTACAGCTACTACTTCGTGGACGATGTGAGCGTGCAAGCGGTCGCAGCGCCGCAGCTCGGGCCGGACATCAACGCGTGCGATGCGGTGACGCTGGCCGTGCAGGATCCCGTCGATGGCGCCACCTACACCTGGTCCACGGGCGAGGAAGGAACCTCCATCGTGGCCGACAGCGCCGGTGCGTACAGCGTTCGCCAGGACCTCAACGGATGCATCGTGTCCGATACCATCCTTGTGCATCTCGCAGAGCCCTTGCAACTCTACCTGCCCAACGATACCGTGGCCGATTTCTGCGCGGACCCCTTCCTCGTGCTCGACCCGGGCCCCTTGCCGGTGAATGCATCGGTGAGTTGGTCCACCGGCGCGAGCACGGCGGCGATCGCGGTGCAGCAAGCGGGGACCTACTCGGTGCAGGTATCGGCACCCGAACACTGTCCGGCAACGGCCTCCATCCTGGTGGCAGATGCCTGCGGCGCGCCGGTGTTCGCTCCGAATGCCTTTACCCCGAACAACGACGGCATCAACGATCGCTGGCAACCGCTGTGGATGGCCAACCCGGGCGCCACCTTGGAACTCACCGTCTATGATCGATGGGGGAGGGCGCTCTTCACGGCCACGGGGCGCGATGCGGCTTGGGATGGCACTGCGCAGGGATCACCGGTGCCCGACGGGGTGTACGCTTGGCGCGGACGAGCACGTGATCGCTCCACCTCCATGGATCTCCAGATCAGCGGGCACGTGTGCCTGATCCGTTGATATCGCCGATCATTTCGAGCATTCCGCGCGTGGATCATCGCCGTCATTGCCTTCTTCCTCGGCGATCACCAAATTCGTCCCATGCGCACCGCATTACTGGTCATTCAAGGCTTCCTTGCGCTGAACGCCATGGCTGGCGGCCTGCTGCTGATGCTGGCGCCTGATGGATCCCTGCTTCAGCTGCCGCGCGACTTCATGCACAGCACGCTCTTCGCCGACTTCTTCTGGCCGGGAGCTTTCCTATTCGGCATGCTGGGTATTGGCCACTTGGTCGGCTTTGTGCTGACTGTTCGTCGTTCCCCCATCACGGCGCACACGGCGCTGATCCTGGGTGCCATCTCCTTGATCTGGATCGGTGTACAAGTGCTGATGACGGAGCTCTTCTGGTTGCAAGGGCTCATCGCGTCGTTGGGGCTGGTGGAAGTGATTGCCAGCCGGCGGGTCACAGCAGCCTGAAGCCTTCTGATTGCAGCTCTTGCCTATTACCGCCCATCAGCACGATGCGGCAGGTGCCGGGCTTCAGTTCCTTGTTCACGCGCGCAACGCTCAACTGTATCGACCGTTGTTGCGCGGCTGCGTTCGCCGATGACCAGCATTCTTGGGATGACCGAGCCTTGATGGGCGCCACAGGAGGCGGGGGCGTCGGCGGACGAATGCCCGGCAATGCAATGTTCACCGGTGGCTGCAACCGGATGCCTGCTTAAGCGGATGGCCGCGGAAGGTCCCAGGGCTTCACGTGGCTACCGGGTATGCGCGCAGGACGCAGGCTCTCTGCCCGCTGCTGGTCCAAACGGTCCATCTGCTCCAGTTGGTCGGTGTGCAGCTTGCCGTGGTCAACGAAGGTGATGAGCTGCGCCACCTGATGCGGCACCACCCAGGTGCCGATGATGTAGCCTTGGGTAATGCCCACGCGCACGTCGTTGCCATCGAGGTTGTACTCGGTTCCGAAGGACATGTTCTCGCGGATGAACTCTTTCAGACGGACAAAGCCATCGCCTGTGCGGTTGAATCGTTTCGCGTATTGCTCCAGCACGTGGTGGCTGATGTGGTAGCACACGCCGTCCTGCACAATGCGCGCGGCGCGGTAGTAGCCATCCGTGCCACGGTACCACACGAAGGGAGCGATGTTGAGCACCTTCTTGGTGGGCAGTATGGCGATGAGCCAGTTGTTCCCCGCATGCGAGCGGTACCCGAAGAGCTGCGGCTCCATGCGCAAGGACTTATCCACGCGCATGCGCCGTTGCAACCGCGCAATGGGGTCCTTCATCTTGTTCCACATGGCGGGCAGGTCGCGCAAGGCTTCGCGCACCACCTGCTCCGGGCTATGTGTCTGTGCGATCATGGCTCGCGGCCTTGAACGGGCAATGGGGAACCGGGGTTCCAGCATTGAGCGCTGGCGCTGGGGGCTTGGTGGGCTGGGAGGGGCCAAATACCAGTCATGATGGACTGTACCCACAGGCTACGCCCAGATGCGGGGCACAGACCAGCCGCAGCTCGGTATCGAAGGTGATGAGGCCGTACTTTTGAGCATCATGGACATTCAGGCCCTGAAACTTGAACTGGTCGAAACGCTCGTGAACACGAACGATGCGAGCGTGCTCACCAAGGTGAAGCGCCTGCTGGAATTGCTCCAGGCGAGGCCATCGCAGTCCAAGGGGGAACATGACGAGGACCTGATCGCTGCTGCCAGCGTCTTTGGTGCAGCAGCCTATGGCGAGGACGAGCCGGACATCAGTGGCTTGGTGCTGAAGGAGCCGAACCCGAACTACGGGAAATGAAACCCGGCGATGTGGTTCGCTGGGCCTTCGTTCAGGGCGACGGCCAGCGCAAGATGCGGCCTGCCGTCATCCTCGGCGCCGTGCCTCCGTTCAACGACTGGCTGGTTTGCGCAGTGAGTTCCCAGGTGCAACGCGCGGTGAAGGACTTGGACGTGGTCATCGACGCCAGGCATCCGGACTTCCATCGAACAGGACTACGCATGGAAAGCGTGGTGCGTGCCGCGCAACTCACCACCCTGCCTGATCGGGTGGTGCAAGGTGCCATTGGCGAAGTCTCGCCGGGCACGCTCCGCGAGATCAAGGAGCGCCTGCGGAAGTGGCTGGGCTGAGGATCCTACTTCCCGAACATCTCCTCCCGCTATCACTCCAGGTATTCGGGCTTGAGGCCGGCGGGATCGTTCAGCTGCTTAGCGGGGTGGCGCGAATAGCTTGCCGGACCGCATCTTGCCTTCACCGCGGTGCAGTTGCCAGAAGATCATACCGGCCGCCCGATCAGGCAATGCGATGCGATGCTCCGATGCGCCGTTCAAGCGCGCTTGGAGCAGCGTTCGGCCGATGGCGTCCGTGAGCGAAAGCAGTCCCGTTATTCCCTCGGGATCACGGAGCACCAGTACGTTTTCATCCAGGTAAAGGCGCAGACCGTCAACAAGCGTCGAAGCGCTTTGACCGGTGCTGATGTCGGGATCGAGACGGCCCAACCACAGATCGGGCGTGGCCACACCCACCAACGTATAGGCACCCAGCACCATCGTGGCCCCTGCCGTGCCTGCCACGTACAATTCGTCATTGGCACCGTAGGATATGGCCAGCCCTTGGTCGCCCTGCGCGCTGCCGAAGCCCATGGCCGAAAGGAACTGGCCCGCGGTATCGATCTCGGCGACGTACACGTCGTTCATCGCCGGTGCGGGTAGTACGAAGCCTCCCAATGTCGGGGCGTTCACAAAGTAGTTTCCGGTAAGGGCGAGGCGATCACCAGCGGGTGCGAGGTCCATGTCGTACACCTCCATATAGGCGATGGATGCCATGCTCAGGGCCCAGAGCCACTGGCCGCTGCCGTCCAGCTTGGCCATCCATCCATCGTTGTTGGCACCGGTGGCCGTGAACTGGAAAGCGCCGAACGTGGCGGTGTTGCGATAGGTGCCGGCCACGTACACGTTCCCCGACGCGTCGGCGCAGATACCGAAGCCTTTATCCCAGTGGCTTCCGCCGCCGCGCACCGCCCACTCCCATGTTCCTGATGAACTGAGGCGCGCCACGAAGGCATCGTAGAAGGTGCCGACCACACTGATGGTGTGCGTGCCGAAGGTGCCGGTGCCGTAGCAACGTCCAGTGATCACCAGGTCGCCATCGGGCATTACATCCATGGCGTATGCATCCACCGAGCTTCCTGAACTGTTGGCCGTTGCCGCCCAGCCCTGCACGCCTTGACCGGTGAAGCGGTACACCGCCAGATCAGTGCCCCAGCGGCAACCCAGCAGGATGTTGTTGTTCGCGTCCACCTTCACCAGAAAGCCCTCCGTGCTCACCGGGTCGGCCACGCCGCTCACCCAGTTCCATTGACCCATATGAGAAAGCGCGGCCACGAAGGCTTGCGTACCGAACGGCTGCGCCGCGAGTGATAGCGCGCCGAACTGCGCTGCATCGCCGTTGTGCGCCACCGTGCCGCACACGATGATCTCGCCTGTGTTGCGGTACGCCACGTCGTGGATGGTCACATCCGCGGTGTGATGCGCTTCGGCCGTCCATTGCACGTTGCCATCGGCGGGATCCAGTTGTTGTACGAAGGCATCGCCCTGGCCACTGCTGGTGACCGTGGTGCCATGGGCATCGATGGTGTTCTCGTAATTCCCCAGCACGTGCACTGCACCTGATGGCGCCCATGAAACGGAGGCGAATTCGGAACCGGCGCTGCCCGCACCCCATGCCCATGCCCACGTGAGCGATTGCCCGTGCAGGGTGAACGTGAGCGGGACGACCAGAAAGGTGGTGAGCAGCGTGCGCATGATGGGGGTCGATTGACGGGCAGACGAAGTAAGGTCTATTCGGTTGTCGGCGCGCCGTGACCTTCGTTCCCGATGCATGCCGGTCTATGGATCGGGCAAATGGAAGCGGGTTCATGCCACCAGGCTCAGCGGCTTGCCTTCGCACGCCTTGAAGTGCTGGGCTAGGGTCGCCTCCTCAATGTTAGTGGGACATCGTCTTTGGGCTGAGCATGCGCATGCTCACCATCCGAAGCTCAGATAGAACAGGCTCTCCTCCTTCCCCCACTTCAGGTACGCGGTGTACCTGCCGTAGGGCATATCGGTCACATCCACCCAGGTGCTGGTCTCGCCATCCGGCGGCAAGTCCACACGAAGGCTCATCGCCTTGCTCGGTACACTGGTACTGTCCTGCAGGTACAACTCGAAATGTGCGCCTGGCCCGCTGGCCGGGAACTCCAGCAGGTGGCGCGCGTAGTTGGGGTCGCGATCGACATCAGCCCATGGTAGACCAGTTCGAAACCCGTCGGTCTTGAGTGTGAAGGTGTGGCGGGCGGTGTCGTAGAGCGCGAGCACCTCGGCACCCTGTTCCGCCCAAAGCGCGTCGAAACGTTCGGTGAGTGCCATCGTGTTCGGCTCCAGCACCAGGTCGATATTGGAGAACCAGCCCTTGCGGAACGGCAGCAGCACAGGTGGACGTGGTGGCACACCGAGCTTGGCGGTGCGCTCCAACATGAGTGTCTCCAAGCGCCCGTCCTCATTCAGGTCCACGATCATGGTGTCCGTTGCTCGCAGCACGATCAGCTTGTTATCCGGATAACCGAAGATCCGGTCCATTTCCACCACCATCAGGGGCGCGCCGTTCACCTTGATGCATGGGGTCAAACTGCGCGGCTGACCGGGATGGTGAACCGTCCATCGAGGATCGGTCACGGTCCAGTATTGACCGCGCCCGATGTACTCCACACGGTAGGTGCCCTTCAACGGTGTGAGCGCAGGACCGTCCTCGATGAAGGCGTAGTTGTGGCGGAATGAGAACCGGTCGTACTGGGCTCCCGCGAGGAAGCAAAGGACACAAAGCAGACCGGACAGTGGTAAGCGCATGGTGCAACGGTACACCGAAGATGCGGAGAGGTTCGTTGGTGGCGGGTGGTACATGAGCCAGCAATCACGGTCGGATAAGATGGTAGGGGGATACTTCCTGAACACCGTGCTCCGGTGGTATTCCAGGTATTCGGGCTTGGGGGCCCGCCGGCTTCGTGCGGCTGCGTCCTCCGCCGGAAGGTTCAGTGGCTAGCCTTTGTGGGCTCAATGAAAAAAATTACTTCCTTCGGGTATGCAACAGCCAATCCTCTCTCCTGCTGAGCTAGCAGTCGCGTTCAGGGACCATTTGCACAGCGTACTGAGTTTTAGACTGGGCTACTACCTGATGCGCATACCCACGGACCAGGATTTAGCGCGGATACGGATCGAGGATTCCGACGATGGGAAGCACGTGCGCTACTACCATGGCACGGAATGCCTGATGCACGTGGATATGAGCGATACCAGCCATGTGCGCATAGCTGGGTGGGACATCATCACCGAAGCTGAAGTGAATGGCAGTGCACCCGGCTCGCCGTCCTTCCCTGCTGGTGCCGACACCAGCATCCTGCAAGAGGTGGGCAAGCCAAGCGAGTTCATCTTGAAGTACGCGCCACCAGGGAAAAGTTCGCGCTGACGCGTGATCGCAGGGTCCCGCCGCCTCGTTGCTGATGGTAGGGCCGTGCGGAGGCTCGAGCGGTGAAAGCGGCCCTGGCACTGCTTCCCGGATACCTCCTCCCGGTGCCACGCCAGGTATTCGGCCTTCAGCACACCTCCGCCCACCCCAAAGCCAAAGCCCCCAGGATCTCCCGGGGGCCTTGTGCATTGCGAAGAGGAAGTTGCTGCCGGGTTCAGCCGGTCAGTGGTCGTTGGCCTTACGCTGCACGTCCGCTCACCACGTCGCTCGCAGGACCTTCGCCAATGCGGCCAAGGGCGGTTACGCGGAACGAGTAGAACTTGCCGGGCGTGAGGTCGGTGACGCGCGTACGGGTGCGGCTGCTCACAGCCACCATTTCCCAGGTACCCGTGGCGGGGTCGCCCTCGGTCACGTACACCTGGTACATGCGGGCGTCCTCCACGCGCTTCCAACTCAGGTCAACGCACCCTTCGAAGTCGCTCACGCGGGCTTCGAGCCTCACCGGCGGATCAAGGTGCGTGGTCGGTTCCGGCTTTTTGGCCAGCTCGAAGCCGCTGCTCACGGCCTTGTCCACATCACCCGCTGCCACGTTGTTCACGTAGCGCGCCAGGTTCACCAACAGGATGCGAAGTTCCACGGCCAGCGTGTTGCGCACCGCGATATCGGCAATGGCACGGCTGTTCGCGTTGGCTACAGCCGTTACCAGTGCTTCCCGCGCTGCGGTCAGCGAAGCGATCGTCGGGTTCGGTGTGGGGAAGTTGGCGTTGCTCGTCATCATCCCTTCCACGTACTCCGATTTGGCGATGAGACCTTCGGCGTTGAGCCGGCTGGTCCCTGCTTTGATCAGTTTCATGGTTCTCTTGTTGTTGTTGTCCGTTATCCGTCCGGCTTCGAGTGCTTCTGGTCTACTCCGGCCTCGGCGCCCTGGTGGGTTCGCTGGCCGGGGGTTTCAACCGGAAAAGCCCTGGCCCCGTGTTGCGATGGATCGTGGAAAACCCCGGTTTCCCCTTTGCCCACGGGCCTTTCCGAACGTGCCTGCACCCTGCCTATGTCCCGCAACATGATCGGAGAGTTGCGCAACTCAGACTTTTGTAGCGCAACTCAGCGGGGGTTATGCGCAACAATGCGGCGATGTACTGCTACTTGATCGCTGAGTTGCGCAACATCGCGGCAGAAGTGCGCAACAACTCCGCTGATGTGCGCAACTCAGCGGGGGTTATGCGCAACAACGCGGCGATGTACCGCTACTTGATCGCTGAGATGCGCAACAAGGCGGCAGAAGCGCGCAACCATTCCGCTGGTATGCGCACATCAGGACCATCGGTGCGCATCATCGCGATGGAAGCACACCACGCAATTCGGGCCTTGCGCTCCTCGCGCGCCCTCCTGCGCAAGCGATCAACGGGTATGCGGAGGCGACAGGAAAATCCCCACTAGTAGGGATTGCGGAAACCTCGTTGCCTTGCCTACTTGCACTCCCATGGTCGCACGTGCTGCCATGGGTTTGGAACTGCCCGGTACCCCTTCCACGCCGGTGCGCACGCATGTCCTCGTCCTCTTCCACCGCAGCATCATACACGCCTGTGCACCGCGCAGCGGCAGGCTCATTGGCCCACGGCCATTGGCCAAAAGCCTGGAGGCCCTGCTGCGCAACTGCGAAGCCGTGGTGCGCAAGCGCATCGCCGCATTGCCCAGCGGCCGGGAAGGCCTGGCCCGCCTGTTGGCCAAGGGCCATGGCTACTGGGCCGCACAGGTGCGCAAGTACCACATGACCGGGCACTACCTGCGCAAGGATGCCACCGAGGCCTTTGGCTGTTGGGCCTTGCCGGAGGCCGTGCGCCGCCAGCTCCTGCGGCAGTTCGCCGCCCGAGGCCAGTGGCCAGCAGGCCAGCGGCTGCGGGTGGTGCTCATGGCCCAGTTGGCCGCGCCCATCGCACGCCTGGAGGAAGTATCCATCTACCTGCGCGCCCCAAGCCCCTGCAGCCGCACTGGGCGCAAAGGCCGCGGGGCCACCGGCCATTGGTGGCCGGTACCGCTGGACCACGTGAGCGCCCATTGGGTGGATGGGATGCTGGTGGTGGTGGTGGAATAGGCCGCGAAGCGGAAGGGCTTCAGGTCTTGAAGCCGTACTTGTTCCGGTGCCACTCCAGGTACTCGGCCTTCGGGCCGGCGGCCTCAGCGGGAATGGCCAGTGGCTTGCCTTCGTAGGTTTTAAAGTGTTGGCTCACGGTCGCGTCGGCGAAGTGGTCGCGGAGCGCTTTGGAGCAAACGAGGCGTAGCTCGGTATCGAAGGTGATCAGGCCGCGGTCGAAGGCTTTGTCGTGGAGGGCGTTGAGGGCGATGCCGTTCTGTGGATCTAGGCGGTGCTCTTCGGCGGCGTTCCAGGGGATGATGTGCGAGGCCACGAGCAGATCGCGGATGCTAAGGCCGGTCACGGCACAGCGACTGCCGTACGCATTGAGTACGGCTTGGCGAAAGAAGCTCTGGCCACGACGCGCCTTCGCACTCACCATCATCTCCGTAGGACCAACCGGTGGGCGCAGTACGTCGATCGCATCGGTCGTCACTTCAATGATCGCATCGGCGTCGCCGGTAAGAAGATCAGACAGCAATGCTTCGCCTTGGGGTGCGAGCTCTTCGTGTTGACGATGGTACTCTTCCCATATCTGGCGGTCCAAAGCACTCGCACCTGTAAGTCCTTTGATCCCGCGCGCGGCAAGGCTGGCATCCAGCGAGGCCAAGTTGCTCAGCTTCATGGCGACACTACCGGGTGTGCGCAACATGCAAGCAGCAACTTCAATGAGAACGGGGTTCGATTGGTCGAACTTGCCGAACGGGATTTTCTCATACAGGGTTAATAGCACAAGCAACTCCTCCCGCGTCCATGGCTTGCGAGAAAGAGTTCCTGGGCGATGCCAAGGGATTACCTCCGTCGTCGCGCGACAGGACTTACATGGAGCAATTCCTCCTCCATCGATCGTCTTGTAGGTAACCAAGAAGTCGACAAAGTCCTCAACGGCATTCGCTCCAACTTTGATATCGGCTCTTGTAGTGAACCCACCTTCGGGTATGCCGACCGTACTGCTGATGTGCGAGCAGGTGGCCCGATGGACCTTGGCAAAGGCACTTCCCTTGGTGCGATATGTGTTGAGTACGAACGCATGAGGATGGGCCGCCAACCATGACAGGTACATAGCGTCACCGCCATCAAAGACCTCGTAGTTCATTTCGCCTGGCTTTTCCGCACCAATATCGCTAACCTGGCGGAATGCCCCACGACAAGGAATATGTCATCCGCCTCAGCGGCCTCGACCTCGGCCAGCTCATCGATGGACTGGAAGCTCGGGCCGATGCATGGCGCCTCACCGCCGTGTACTTGGTAACCGGCGAAGCGCCGGATGGCTTCATGATCGAGGAATGCAGCGATGCCGAGGAGGCCCGGCGGATCGCGGGGCACTACCAGCGGATCATCCGGACGGTGGTGGAGCAGTGGGAGGGGCAGCGGTGAGGTTTTGGGCGTGCCCCGGCTCATCCCTTCGCTTCGCAGAGCCTCAGCTCGGGAGCAGCCCGGTCGCGTGCTGCGCTATAGCCGGACTTGTCAGGGCCAGCGGCTGCGGCACTGCGGGGTCCTCCTTCGTCGCCTCCTCGTTGCTCGCATCCGCAAGGCCCTGCCTGCGCCGGGCTGCCGCTTCGCCCGCTCACGCGAAGTTCCGCATCGACGATTTGGCGAAATCACTTCTGCCACTATTTTTACAACGCCAGTTGTAGGTTGATGATGTACCGCACGCCGCTGAGATGGGTTCTCCTTGTTGCCTTTTGTGCAACCAGCTTCCCGTTTAGCTCAGGTTGGGCGTTAAGTGACAGTACTCTGTGCAAGGAGCTTTGTCGCTATCGCGATGTGGAGTTATCACGACAGTACGATGCTGCCTTTGATAGCTACGTAGTCTCTGTCGCACATATGCAGATGTTGCAAGATGAGCGGAAGGACCTGATGTCTAATCCCCAATGGTCCACCTCCGATGCTCGCCTTGCTACAGCCGAATTGTTGGTCGTGGTGAAGACGACGTGTGATTTGATGATCGGGATTGTGAAGCTCAACCCGGCGACAACAATTCCGGCACGAGCCCTTTCCGCTGGACAACTGAAGGCCCTCGACATTGCAGAGAAATCCGTGCTGGGCGTAGAGGTCGTCCAGACCGCCGTAGATCAGGGGATTGAGTCGTCAGCATACAAGCAAATGGTGGCTGAACTCAACCCGATCCTTTTGGCCATCAAAACCCTCGACGACTTCAAGTCGGGCCTCGACAAGATGGCTCAGTTAGGCATTGATCGCGACCAGTTGCGCACAGAAGTGTCACGCGTTTTTGACCTGGTCAATGCAAGTCTGGAGAAGCACAACAGGATCATGCAGAATAACAAGATGAGGCTGCAGGACTTGAATGAGGTTGTGCAAGGCATCACGGATTTTATTCTCAAGAATGACTGCTCGCGTTATTGCACCAACTCCCAAGAGAACGCCAAAGAGCGGAAAGAGGACAAGGCAACAGGCGGTTCAGTACGACCGGTTGCAGTTGAGGAGGCGCTAGGTCCCGGTCAGTTCTACGTCTTCTTGAGTTACAGTGAATCATACGACGACATCTACTCCTGGCCTGTTCGAGCAAGTGGTTTTGAAGATCCACTGAGCAAAGCCAAGGAAACGTTTGCTTCGCTGCCCAAGAACAGTTCGGTTACGTTTCGAGTAACTTGCGTCAGGAGATGGCTGCCAACAACTTCCAAAAGGTGCAGGTGAACTACTCTGCCCCAATGTCTCGCTCCCTCTTATTAACCGCAAAAGCTGCAACTGATGCCACCCAAGCATCTGAAAGAAGTATGCGGACGGGGATAGGCGGTGTGGAGGGGTCTGAGAAGCTGGTCTTCCTCTACCTTAAGTAACTTCGATGATGAAACTACTTGCCTGGCCCTCCTTCTGCTCCCAGTTCAACTCATGGCCCAGAGCAGGGAATACTATGAACAGGGCGCTGTCGTGTGGCAGAACGCCGCAGATGCGACTGCATGTCCCGAACGCAGAGCCGGTTGCCTCCGTATGGTTGAATGGTGTAAGTGCTGGGCGAACTGCCACACCTCTGGGGTGACTTGCCGTTGTGCGCAGGAACCACCACCAGAACCCGCAGATTGTACCGGCGACAAAGTTGGAGCGCCCGCCAGCAGTGGTACGCAATCCTCTTCAGCAGCGACCGCATCTCCTTCTTCTGACTCGAATCGTGCTGCGCAAAGTGCGACCGATGCATACCAAACCGCAATCGATGAGGGCAAGAGCAATTCCGGAGCTTTGGTTCGGGCCACGCTTGCAGGAATGACTGAACTTACGGACCCACAGGCAGCGCTGACCTACGGCGCAATTGGACTTGGCATCGCTGGGCTGTCCGCCTTTGGGGAGCAAAGCCAACAAGTGGAATCCGCACAACAACAGCGCCTAAGGACTTTCTCGGAGAGCTATTCATCCAATTCGCGAGCCTTTGGCTTTGTGGAAAGGGTTCTTGTATACAACACAGCAAATCTCATCATCGAGCGCCGCAAGAATGGTCGTGTTCAAGCAGTTCACCGTACGAACCTTTATTCTATTACCTCGTCAGTTGCTGATGTGCGCAACTCGGCAGGAGTACTTTCCTTCATCGAAGTTGTGAGCTACCACAACCATGGAACGGGAGTCGATAGCTGCACAGCATACTTGGTCGAGATACCCATCGGTGGCACAGCAGTGAACCTCTACAACGGGAACTACACGAACCGATACTCCTCCAGCTCCTCCGGCTGGATGAACTTCCGCTACAAGTGGTTAGACAATGAAGTAATAGGAAACGTTGTTGGCAATGGTGGTCAGCTTTCGGGAATTCCATCAGGACTCAAGGACGTACTTTTCGACTCGGGCAATCCAAGAATCGCCGTGCGCATTCTATCCTTCGCCGGCGGCTCTCGATTTCCTCGAGAACCAGCTTCGATGGTAGTACCAGGTACACCGTCAAGAACTATATCTTGTCTTTCGAAGAGACCGATATAACGGCAAGTGACCTTGTCACTTGCTTCAACACGGTAAACTGATGAAACGAAACCTCCACCGTTCGCTTAGAACCGCTTCCCTTATTCTCATAATGTCCTCGGCATGTTTCAAGCTGCCAGCGCAACAGAACGGCAATAACGAGACTATTAAAATTGGCGACCGTCTGATCCGTCTATCCGTTGAGGGATACATGGTTGTATCAAACCAAATGGGACTTGAGAGGGATCCAAGCTTTGATGCAGCATACCCCCATTATTCCGTCTCGAAATACTATCGCCACGAGTTCACGACATTCGGTCGTTTAAGCGGGGGCGGTGGTTTGAACATTGAGGTCCATGCGTTTAAGAACTTTCAAGCGACCTATCTGTATACTGGTCTTCATTACCAAGGGCATGGCTTCGATGTAGCGGTAGCACAAGATCAGGCGCCAGATGGGTTGTGGATTACCAATTGGTCTGATCCATGTGCGTTACTCAAACTTCAGTCTCTCTATATTTCCCTGTCGCTTTTCGCTTCGGGTTTCCGCTCGGAAAGAGGAAGCAAACGATGCTAGGTTTTGAAGTTGGCTACTCCATTCGCAAAACTCTTACGGCGGAACTCCACATCCAACCGATGGGTATGCTTTCAACATCGTACGCAAGCAAAAACATAGTAAAAGACGTTGCTGATTGGCGGCCAACCAGTTGCGGGATTATCTCTTGGCGGTCGGCGCTGGCATTCATGTTCAACTACATTATCAATAGGAGTTCTTCTGACTCAGATGACGTGTTCAAAGTTGAAGATTCCTCCAGTAGTGAAGGAATACTGCTTTATGGCTTACGGATCACTGTGCTTGAAGTCGTCCGGCTTGGCCACATATTGCTCTGATACTGCCCCCCACCTCGAACATCGCGGCCGTGAGCTGCCCCAGTGAGCAGTAATTTGTAGCCTCTCTCAGCTCCACTTGATCACGTTGTCTATGCCTTGGCGGCAGTTCTCCGCTCCATAGACTTCCGCCGTACCGGCCTAGCCAGCGGCTGGGGCATCTTGGGCAGTTTCCCGGCGTACAGCGTCTCGAAGCGGAAGCACATCTCCCAGTCGTCCCAGTACACATCCACGTTGCGGTGGAGCTTGAACTGGCGGAAGCGCAGCACATCCAGGTACTGGCTGTTCATGGGGTTCTGGCCCGCTGCACTCAGGAAGGGATGGAAGTCGATCTCGCTTCAGGGGCCCCCTAACAGGTGCGGTTGTTAACAGAACAACCACCTAAACTTGGGAAGCATGAGAAAGAGCAAGTTCACTGAGTCGCAGATCATTTCGATGCTGCGCGAGCATGAGGCCGGCAAGAAGGTCTCGGATATCTGCAGGGAGCATGGCGTGAGCCAGCCGACCTTCTACCAGTGGAAGAGCAAGTACGGCGGTCTTGACGCCAACCTGCTCAAGGAGCTGAAGGAGCTGCGCGTGCGCTACAACCGCCTGGAGAAGCTCTATACGGACGCCTGCCTTGACAAGCAGGCACTGAAGGACATACTGGCGGGAAAGCTCTAGGCCCGTCGCGGCGCAGGGAACTGGCGCTCATTCTTGCGAGCCAGCGCAAGATGAGCCTGCGACGGGCATGCGACCTGGTAGGGCTGAGCGGCTCGGTCCTCCGCTACAAGCATCGGCGGCAGGTGGACCATGCCACCATGGACCGCTTGCGATCCTTGGCGGTGCGGCATCCGCGCTGGGGCCTGCGGAAGATGCATGCCAAGCTTCGCGCGGAGGGCGCTCATCAACCGCAAGCGCACGGCCCGTCTCTATTGCATGCTGGGCCTGAACCAACGCCGCAAGCACAAGCGTCGTGTCCCCGCACGGGTCAAGCAGCCCTTGGTGCTGCCGATAGGCCCGAACATCACCTGGAGCATGGACTTCATGCACGATGCGCTTGCCAGCGGTCGCAAGTTCAGGACGCTCAACATCATAGATGATCACAATCGCGAGGCGCTGTGCATCGCCGTGGGCACGTCGATCAGCAGCGTTCGCGTGATCCGCGAGCTGGACCGCCTAATCGAGTGGCGCGGCAAGCCCGAGCGCATCCGCGTGGACAACGGACCCGAGTTCGTCGCGCAAGCATTGGAGCTCTGGTGCGAGCAGCAAGGCATCGAGCTGGCCTTCATCCAGAAGGCCAGGCCGATGCAGAACGGCTTGATCGAGCGCTTCAATCGCACCTATCGCGAGGAGGTGCTCGACGCCAACCTGTTCGAGACGATGCACCAGGTCCGCGAGGCCTCCGAACGCTGGATATGGATCTACAACAACGAAAGGCCCCATGAGTCACTGGGAAACCTCACCCCGCGCGCGTTCCTGTTGAAACGTGGACAGCTCCCCAACGCGCAAGCCCACGCTTCTGACCTGCCCACCTTCCAACAGGACGATCACACCAACCACACACGAGATCAGATCTCTACATTAGACTGCGCCTGAATGAGGGGGCCTTACACTCCTTCTGTTTCACGATCCCATACTCCACCAGCTCCTTCAGGAACTGCTCGTAGGTGATGCCGAGGGTCATCAGGTTGGTCTGGATATGCTGGGCACCTGCTGTAGTGGGCGATCCACCGTTACCGGTCGCAAGAGTTTGCGGTCGGGTTCGGGGTAGTCGAAGCGCTCGTGGCTGCCTGACTTGCGGCCATAGCCGACGAGCCTTCTTGTGCAGGTACTTGAGAAAGTCCCGGAGCGGTATCGGTTTCGGGCGCATGAGTTAAGCCGGGATGGCCACTTTGCGGGTGAAGAAGGTGGGCTTGCCGGCCTGCGCGTGCAGCAGGTTCACCACGCTCGCCTGGTCCACCCCGGTGGGCGGCTGGAAATTGTCCTTGCTCAGCACCCAACCATACTCGATCAGCAGCTTCTCCAAGGTGCCGCGCTTGGCCGTTTCCTCGAAGAAGATGTCGGCCTCCACCGCGAAGGACTTCTTGGCCTCGGCTGGGGTCTTGCCATAACCGGTGACACGCAGCGCAGGCGCCAGGCCACCCAGAAGTCGCCTTCTTTCACCAACATCACATCGAGCTCCACCCTGATGCCGCGTTTGCCTTTGCTGATGCGGTTGGTCATACAGCAAAGATAGGGGCGGTGTGAGGGGCTACATGTTCCTTCTGTACTGCCCCCCCACCTCGAACATGGCTTGTGTGAGCTGACCGAGCGAACAGTACTTGGTTGCCTCCATAAGAACAGCGAACATGTTCTCGTTCTTGATGGCTGCCTGTTGAAGATCGTGCAACGCCTTCTTGCTTTCCTCTGGAGTAGGCTGCTTTTCAGGTTCTCGACAGTTGCGATCTGTGCTTCCTTTCCTCTTCCGTTGCTCGAATGACCTCCTTCGAAGAATGGTCGGTGAACCCTTACTAGACAAGAAAGTATTCACCCCGATGATCGGGTACTCGCCGGTGTGCTTCAACGTTTCGTAATAGAGGCTCTCCTCCTGGATCCGGCTGCGCTGGTACATGGTCTCCATGGCGCCGAGCACGCCGCCGCGTTCGGTGATGCGGTCGAACTCGGTGAGTACGGCCTCTTCCACCAGGTCGGTGAGCTCTTCGATGATGAAGACTCTTGCAACGGGTTCTCGTTCTTGGCCAGGCCGAGCTCTTTATTGATGATGAGCTGGATGGCCATGGCGCGGCGCACGCTTTCTTCGGTAGGCGTGGTGATGGCCTCGTCGTAGGCGTTCGTGTGGAGCGAGTTGCAGTTGTCGTAGATGGCGTAGAGCGCCTGCAACGTGGTGCGGATGTCGTTGAAGTCGATCTCCTGCGCGTGGAGGCTGCGGCCGCTGGTCTGGATATGGTACTTGAGCATCTGGCTGCGCTCGTCGGCGCCGTAGCGGTGCTTGAGCGCCTTGGCCCAGAGGCGGCGCGCCACGCGGCCCATCACGGCATACTCGGGGTCCATGCCGTTGCTGAAGAAGAAGCTCAGGTTGGGCGCGAAGGCGTTGATGTCCATGCCCCGGCTGAGGTAGTACTCCACGTAGGTGAGCCGTTGGCCAGCGTGAAGGCAGCTGGCTGATGGGGTTGGCGCCGGCCTCCGCGATGTGGTAGCCGCTGATGCTGACGCTGTAGAAGTTGCGGACCTTCTTGTCGATGAAGTACTGCTGCACATCGCCCATCAAGCGCAGCGCGAACTCAGTGCTGAAGATGCAGGTGTTCTGCGCCTGGTGGTTCTTTGGGCGTGCCCCCTCGCAAAGCCTCGGGGTCCGGCTTTCCGCTGCTGCTCCTCGGCCGGATTACCGGCCTGTGGGGCATTCTGCTGCAATCCGTCACGCGGGGTTCCCGTCCGGCCAGAGCATCCGGTTTCATACGGACGATACTTACACAGCCAAAGCTGTTCGGCCCAATTCGTCCAGTACCAATTGCTTCCCATCGAGATCGCGGACTAGCGCTTGGCCATTGTAGAAAGGCTCGATCGTTCTGAATCTGTGACGATAGAGTTCCTTGCCCTGATCGTCGATGTGGAACCAGCCCTTCTGGTCCAAAGCCGTGGCTATTCCTTTGTGATACGGTCCCAGTTCAAGGTATCGGCCATCATGGATCGGTTGCCCATGTGGGTCAATGTGCATGAACAACCCGTCCATCATTTTCACACATGCAACGCCATCCCGAAAGTCTCCGGCATACCGGAATATATCAGAGTAGGCCGAAGTTCCATCGATTTGAATGTGATGATAGCTGCCATCGCTCGCCCTCACCGGACAACGGCCCTCTTGAAAGTTCCCACACCATGCGAACGACTGCGAACCCACCCGGCGACCTAGTGGGTCGATGTGGAACCAGTCGTCTCCAACGCACACTGCTGCTCGGTCGTTGTAATAGCCGAACGCTCGGTCATACCGTTCCGGATAAACTGGTTGGCCGTGTATATCGATGTGATACCAGCCCTCGTTACCTAGCACTGGGGCCAAGCCCGGTGCATGGAACTTCAGAACGCGACGGAAACGACCTTGCCACAGCGGCTGATCATGAAACAGGAAGCCCAGACCATCCTTTGCGACCCGGATCGTCCTCCACTCCATGGTTCTATTCTCATCAAGCATGTCAGGCCGGGTTCGTGATGATCAATGACGTTCGTTCCTGAACCGTTCAATTACAGATGACACATCCGGATCTTCAAGGCATTCACCTCCTCTTGAGATAGCCCGCAGTTCAACAGGTACTGTTCCACGCCGCCCTCTTGCTCAATGATGTCCAACACTATTTTCAAGTTGTAGCCGTACGTATCCGACTCGCTAGCCAAGTAATCCGTCTGCACAGTTTCGTGGTCGGCTCCGGCGACTAGATGAAGCAATGTGACGATGATGCCCGTACGGTCCTTTCCTGCATGGCAGTGTATCAAAGCCCCTTGCCGTTTGGCACTTCAGCAAGTGCGCGAACTACAACAGAAATACTCTCACGACAAGCAAGCGCAAAGAAGCGATAGGCCACCTGCTGGTTACCCCCGCTGGTACTCCGCTGTTTTGAACCAATCCGGTTGACTCCATGGATCCAATGGAGCATGCACGTATCGGCCGATGGGCCATTTCTCCCGTGGATGGGGATGCTCTTCCAACTCCCGTGGCGCTCGAAGGTCAACGACCGTATGCACATCATGATCAGCCACCAATGTCGCAAGCATGTCCTCATTCATCAGCGCAGGTGCAGAAGAGCGCAAGAGATTTGACCAACGGACCTTGGGGTTGTAGGTGCCGACGGCCCGCAGGTTCCAATATCGATCTCGCTCATAGATCTGTTCACAGGTCGCGCGAACGTCGGCTAGCTTCTCGAAAGCGAGATCATCCAGTGTCTCGTACAACAGATCCAGCAATTCACGCTTCTTCCCATTCATTTCCGGCAGAAACATGGAGCCGCTCAACCGGTACAACCTTTCGCGGAAGGTCCCATCAGTTATGTTCACCAAGAGATTTCTGGGAAGGAACTGGAAACGGTCCTGGGCGATTTTCATATTGAGCAACTGGACCACACAGTGCAGAGCGATCTGATAGAAGTAGAGGGCTCGATAGCCATCGCTTCTTCGATGGAACGTCGATGCATTGTCGAACTCGTAGATGAACTTGTCCACTAGGTCCTGGACCGTGCTCGGTCGGTATCCGATATCCAAGACGCCTTCAAGTCTACCAAGCAGGTGGCCCGACCTATCGATCAGAATGGCCTGCGGGAGAAGGTCACGAGGAATCAGCAGACCCCTGTCAAATCGCGCGAGAAGGACTCCTTGCTCCGATGTATGGAGAACTCAGTCTTCAACCGCATGCCTTGAAAGAACGCCACCACCTTGTTCCGCATATCAACCCGCATTACACGATCGGGTTTAGGCGATGCCTTCACCAAGGCGTTCGTCAGCGCTTCGCTACTGAACCTTTCATCGACGATCAGCGCAACATCGATATCAGAGTTCGGGGTTGCTTCCTGCCGAGCAACGGATCCATAGAGCACGGCAGCATCGATCCCAACAACTCCTTCGAGTATCGGCCGGAAACCATCAATGATCTGGTGATGCATCATGTTGTTGGTTTCCTCATGTTGCAGGTCATACACAATGGCCTTGTCTTGTAATCCATCACCAAGCTGCGGTAATTGGCTCCGTGCAGCGTCTCTTCAAGACTGATCTCGTTCACATTCCCAAAATCACCTAGCGACTGCCTTTGTTCATCAGGCGCACAACACGGCGAGATCTTACCCGTGGCCGATACCCACAACTCCTTGCCGAGGAAAGGGCAATCATAGTCCTCTGGCACTGCGTGCCCAACTACTGGCTTCAATGGCTCGATGTTCTCCAGAAGAACAGGGCGGCCATCATGCCTCCTGAATTCATCTGCTGCGTCCCGTGCAGCTTCAACAATGCCGTTCCAATGCTCAATGGCCTCTGGCGACGACTTGAAACTGAGTTCCTCGATCTCTTTGAAATGTGCCCACAGGTGGTGACCCTTCACACGGTCAACACCCACGTCGGCTGCGAGTCGAATGATATCGGGAAGTTCGTGCATGTTGTTCTGCATGAACGTAAGTTGGAGGGTAACGCGGCAGTAGTAACCTGCTCTCTCGAAGTGATCATCTCTGACTTTTACAAAGCGCCTGACATTGTCCAAGGCTTGCTCGAACTTCAGTCCCTTCATCACGGCCTCCGCCGTTTCCTTCGTTGCACCGTTCCATGAGATCTTGACGTCCGAGGTGACAGGAACGATGAGCGCCGCCCACTCCTCTACTGACTTCTTTGGGAAGGTGCCGTTGGTCGTTAGGTTGATCTTCATCCCCAACTCCGCTGCGAGCGCGAAGACTTCATCCATCTGACGGTAGAGCAGCGGTTCACCCATTGTCGAAGGGATGATCTCGCGGACACCCATGGCTCTCGCTTGCTCCATGATGTCCCGAACCATGGTAAAGGGCATCCGCCTGCGTCTGACACCTGTTCGCTCGTAGAGTCGCTGGATGAAATCGCTGTGCTCACTGTGCTCCTCGCACATGGTGCAACTCAGGTTGCAATCCTCTGGATTGGTATCCAGGGTTATGCGCCACAGTTTGCTCATGACCGGGCGATCAGCTGTGTGTACACGTCCTCCAAGACTGCGCAATGATCCACGATGGAGGGAACTAAGCCAGTTGTCGAGAACAGATAGCCTCTACGTCCGAGCCGTTCCATTTCCTTGGGATGCATGCAGGCCCAACTCATCTGCTCCCGCAGGTCTTCGATGGACCTATGCTTGAAGAGCAGCCCGTTGACCTGATGTTGCACATATTCCGCCATTCCACCGGCTTCAGCCGTGATCACAGGTATGCCGCACGCTTGCGCTTCGTGTATGACCAGGGGCGAGTTCTCCATCCAGATGGACGGCACCACGATGCAGTCCACCCGGGCAAAGACCTCGTTGGCGAGGTTCTGGTTGACATATGCACCCATGAAGTGGATGCCTTTTCGAGAAGCAGCCATGGCCTGAAGCGCGGCAGTGCTCTGGTGGTCCTTCGCGCCCCAGATGTAGAGTTCGGCACCATCACCAAGTCCGTCAAAGGCTTCGATGAGCAGGTTCACTCCTTTCGCCGGGATGTGCGTGCCGATATATCCAAATCGGAACTTGGGATAGGCATCGCGCTTCGTGGTCGCGACCAAGTATTCCGTGGGGAAGCCGTAGTCGAGGTACATGACCTTACTTGCTTCAACGCCGAACTCATCAATGAAACGTGTACGCAAATACTTGGATGGCGCGATGAAGAGATCCACGGCAGACGCCAATCTGTGCATCTCATACATTCTTGTCGCGACCCATTTCGACCAGTAACCCTCTTCATCGCTTATCCTGCAATCGACACCTGGAAATGCCGAAGAGTAGCAGGTCGTTGCGCACTTCCGATCTCCTGCCCATCGCACAGTTCATGCAATCGGCCTTGTCCGAAGTTCCGTTGAAGGAATTGGCCGCGGACACATCAACCAGAAGTCGTGCAGCGTGAACACGATCGGAATTCCCGCCCTCTCCAGCACATCCACGATGCCGGTGGACAAGTGATTGAGGTGGCCGATATGTGCAACATCCGGCTTAAAGGATCGAACCAACTCTGCGAACCGAGCATCGAGTTCGGCATGGCGATAACCATCCTTCGCTCTGGGCATGTTCACCAGATGAACCGCAAGTCCCGGATGCACTTCAGTAATCCGGATGGTCATGTCTGGCGCGAAGGGGTTCTCCTCGCGTGAAAAGACAACCACCTCATGGCGCTTGGATAGTTCTTCGCAAATGGACTGGCTGTAAACCTCGGATCCTGCGCTGTACAGCGGCGGATAACCGTGTATGACCTTCAAGATCCGCATGTTCCCGCCGACCTCGAAGAGCTTACATATTCCGTCTGTACTGCCCCCCCACCTCGAACATCGCCGCCGTTAGCTGTCCCAGCGAGCAATATTTCGTCGCCTCCATCAACACAGCGAACATGTTTTCTTCGTTCCTTTTCGCCGCCGCTCCCTGCCTCCCTGCGGCGGTTCGGCCCTGTTGCCACGTTCTCCACCTTGTTCCTTCCTTCTCTTCCTCGGTGGCGCGGATCACTTCCTTGGGCAGGATGGTGGGTGAGCCCTTGCTGCTGAGGAAGGTGTTCACGCCGATGATCGGGTATTCGCCGGTGTGCTTCAGCGTTTCGTAGTAGAGGCTTTCCTCCTGGATGCGGCTGCGCTGGTACATGGTCTCCATGGCGCCGAGCACGCCGCCGCGTTCGGTGATGCGGTCGAACTCGGTGAGCACGGCTTCTTCCACCAGGTCGGTGAGCTCTTCGATGATGAAGGAGCCTTGCAGCGGGTTCTCGTTCTTGGCCAGGCCGAGCTCCTTGTTGATGATGAGCTGGATGGCCATGGCGCGGCGCACGCTTTCCTCGGTGGGCGTGGTGATGGCCTCGTCGTAGGCGTTGGTGTGCAGGCTGTTGCAGTTGTCGTAGATGGCGTACAGCGCCTGCAGCGTGGTGCGGATGTCGTTGAAGTCGATCTCCTGCGCGTGGAGGCTGCGGCCGCTGGTCTGGATGTGGTACTTGAGCATCTGGCTGCGCTCGTCGGCGCCGTAGCGGTGCTTGAGCGCCTTGGCCCAGAGGCGGCGCGCCACGCGGCCCATCACGGCGTACTCGGGGTCCATGCCGTTGCTGAAGAAGAAGCTCAGGTTGGGCGCGAAGGCGTTGATGTCCATGCCCCGGCTGAGGTAGTACTCCACGTAGGTGAAGCCGTTGGCCAGGGTGAAGGCGAGCTGGCTGATGGGGTTGGCGCCGGCCTCCGCGATGTGGTAGCCGCTGATGCTGACGCTGTAGAAGTTGCGGACCTTCTGCTCGATGAAGTACTGCTGCACGTCGCCCATCAAGCGCAGCGCGAACTCGGTGCTGAAGATGCAGGTGTTCTGCGCCTGGTCTTCCTTGAGGATGTCGGCCTGCACGGTGCCGCGGACCTGCGCGAGGGTGTCGGCCTTGATCTTGGCGTAGACGTCGGGGGGGAGGACTTGGTCGCCGGTGATGCCGAGGAGCAGGAGGCCGAGGCCGTCGTTGCCTTCAGGGATGCGTGGTGTGGCGCCAGCTGCCCGCCTCGAGCTTCGGCTGTGTTCCGTCTTCGGCCGTGGCTCGCTCACCGAGCCCAGCGTTCCGATCTTCCTTCCACCTCCGCTTCCAGGCCATTGGCGCGGATGTACTTCTCGCAGTTCTGGTCGATCGCCGCGTTCATGAAGAAGCCGAGCAGCATGGGCGCGGGACCGTTGATGGTCATGCTCACGCTGGTGGTGGGCGCGCTGAGGTCGAAGCCGCTGTAGAGCTTCTTGGCATCGTCGAGGCAGCAGATGCTCACGCCGCTGTTGCCCACCTTGCCGTAGATGTCCGGACGACGACCGGGATCGTGGCCGTAGAGCGTGACGCTGTCGAACGCGGTGCTGAGGCGCTTGGCGGGCAGGCCCTGGCTCACGTAGTGGAAGCGCTTGTTGGTGCGCTCGGGTCCGCCCTCGCCGGCGAACATGCGCGCGGGGTCCTCGCCGGTGCGCTTGAAGGGATAGATGCCCGCGGTGTAGGGGAAGAAGCCGGGCGTGTTCTCCTGCATGGCCCAGCGCACCTTGTCGCCCCAGCTGCGGAACTTCGGCAGCGCGACTTTCGGGATCTTCAGGTGACTGAGGCTCTCGGTGTGGTTGGGGACCTTGATCTCCTTGCCGCGGACGAGGTAGGTGTAGAACTCGCCGCTGTACTTCTCTTCTTCGCCCTTCCAGCCGGTGAGCATGGACCAGAGGTGCGGGTCGAGGTCTTTGCGTGGCTCTTCGAACTTGCGAATGAGGGCTTCGAGCTGGCAAGCCCTGGGCCTCGAGCTTGCTCGGCGGTGGCTTGGGCTGCTGGCTCGTGGGCTTGGCGGCTTCGAGCAGATCCGGTCCCCCGAAGGTGATGACAGCTGAATAGAGCCCGTATAGCTTATCCGCGATCTCCGCCTGCTTGCGCACGTGGGCATCGTAGCGGCGATTGTTCTCGCTGATCTCGCTGAGGTAGCGGCTCTTCGCGGGCGGGATGATCCACACCTTCTCGCTCATCTCGTCGTGCGCGTGGAAGGTGCTGTGGAAGTCGACGCCGGTCTTCTTCTTGATCGTCTCCATCAACCGCACATACAGGTTGTTGGTGCCGGGGTCGTTGAACTGGCTGGCGATGGTGCCGACCACGGGGAGCGTGTCATCGTCGGCGTCCCACAGCTGGTGGTTGCGCTTGTACTGCTTCTTCACATCGCGCACGGCATCGAGGGCGCCGCGCTTGTCGAACTTGTTGATGGCCACCACGTCGGCGAAGTCGAGCATGTCGATCTTCTCCAGCTGCGTGGCCGCGCCGAACTCCGGCGTCATGATGTAGAGCGAAACGTCGCTGTGGTCGAGGATCTCGGTATCGCTCTGGCCGATGCCGCTCGTCTCCAGGACGATCAGGTCGAAGCCCGCGGCCTTCAGCACGCTCACGGCTTCCTTCACGTGCTTGCTCAGCGCGAGGTTGCTCTGGCGCGTGGCCAGTGAACGCATGTACACGCGCTCGCCGCGGATGCTGTTCATGCGGATGCGGTCGCCCAGCAGCGCGCCGCCGGTCTTGCGCTTGCTCGGGTCCACGCTGATCACGCCGATGGTCTTCGTGGGCTGATCCAGGATGAAGCGGCGGATCAGCTCATCCACCATGCTGCTCTTGCCCGCGCCGCCCGTGCCCGTGATGCCCAGCACCGGTGCCTTGCTCGCTTCGGCCTTCTTGTGGATCTCGTCCGCGATGGTGGCGAAGACCTCCGGATGGTTCTCCGCCGTGCTGATCAGCTTGGCGATGGCCGGCCAGTTCTGCGGGCTCAGCTTCTTGGCTTCGCCGTTCACCTTGTCGCTCAGGTCGTAGTCGGCCTTTTCCAGCATGTCGTTGATCATGCCCTGCAGGCCCATCGCACGACCATCATCCGGGTGGTACAGCCGCGTGATGCCGTAGTCGTGCAGTTCCTTGATCTCCTCGGGCAGGATCGTCCCGCCGCCGCCGCCGAAGATCTTGATGTGCCCCGCGCCCTTCTCCTTCAGCAGGTCGTGCATGTACTTGAAGTACTCCGTGTGCCCGCCCTGGTAGCTCGTCATCGCGATGGCGTGCGCGTCCTCCTGGATCGCGGTGTTCACCACGTCCTCCACGCTGCGGTCGTGCCCCAGGTGGATCACCTCGGCGCCGGTGCTCTGGATGATGCGCCGCATGATGTTGATGGCGGCATCGTGGCCGCGCAGCCCCCCCTTGCGGCGAAGGTATCAGGACCGCGACGATGTTGCTTGAACCGTTACGTTGGACGGGCCTTTCGCATTCCTGCCTCATGGACAAACGCACGTGGCTTGCCTGCTTGGCTATCGCATGGATGGCTGGCACTGCCAACGCCTGCACCGTCTTCAAGTCCACGCACGACGGCCGCACCTACATCGGTTGCAACGAGGACGCCTGGAGCATCAACGCGCAGGTGCGTTTCGCGCAGGGTCGCAATGGTGAGTACGGTGCCATCTACTTCGATCATTTCAACGGCCATCCCCTGCGGCAGATGGGACCGCAGTTGGGCATGAACGAGGCCGGGCTGGTGTTCGATGGGCTGACCATCCAGCCACACCAGGTAACGCCTGTTCCTGGCCGGCAACAGGTACGGTTCGATGACCTGATGCCGATGCTGATGCGCACCTGCGCCACGGTGCATGAAGCCGCAGCACGGATGCGCACCTACGACTTCAGCTGGCTTACCCGATCCATGCTCTTCTTCGCGGACCGCCATGGCGACTACCTCATCGTGGAGAACGATACCATGATCATGGGCCACGACCCGACCTATGCGGTGGGCAACTGGCGCATGGGCACGTGCAGCGATCCCGCCACGATCCCCATTCCGCGTTTGCAGGCCGGTCGCGAATTGCTGCTGAGCGGGAGCGGTGCGTCGTTCGAGGAGGCCGAGCAGGTGCTCTCCATCATGACCGCGTGCCGGTCGAAGATGGGCGAAGGCACTTTGTTCAGCGTGCTGTTCGATCCGCAGGAAGCCCAAGCGCATCTCTACTTCTACCACGACTTCAACCAGCGCGTCACCTTCGACCTGAAGGAGGAACTCGCGAAGGGCGATCGCACGGTGGACATGGCCATGCTCTTCGGCGCACGGCCCGAGTATGAACGGCTGAGGGACTACCTCACGCCCTTCCACCAGCGGTGGTTGTGGTGGGCTGTCGCTGGCGTTGGCGCGCTCGCTCTCCTCTCCGGGATATGGGCGTTCGCGCTCATGCTCATCTGGATCGTGACGTGCATCCGCTCGCGCAGGCTCATCAGCGGACTGCCATGGCTGTCGGTGGGTCTGGCAAGCGCGCTAACCATAGGCCTCAGCGGCACGCTGCTGGTTCATGAGGGCGTATTCTACATGGGCCTGGCTGATGCCACGGACCGGATCATGCCGGGTTCGGCATGGTCGCCTTTGGTCCTATTCGCTTGCACCGCGTTCATTGTGCGCAGCGCCATCCGCTCGCCCCGTCATCGCAGGATCCTCTGGACCATCGCTGCCACGCATGGTGCGCTCCTCTCAGGATTGGTGTACTGGGACTTGCTGATCCCGTAGCGCTATCGCCGCACGAATCGCAACGCGCTCCGCACGCCTCCCGCGTCCACCTCGATCATATACGCGCCTGGCGCCAGCGCATCCACGGCGATGCGCCCATCCGCCTCCAGCTTTCCGGCAAGCATCACGCGGCCATCGGTGCAGAATACGCGGAACCGGGCACCGCTCGCCATCAGCCCGACGATGCGCATGTGATCGTCCGCAGGATTCGGTGCCAGCGCCCAGGTGTCCGCGCCCGGTCCGCCGATGTTCGTGCTAACCTCCGTGACCACCACTGCATCGTTGGTGCGGATCGGCGGGTTGAAATCGAAGAAGATGTCGGCCGCGTTGCTGATGAGCGTGCCGGGCAGCACGGGCTCATCCAGTCTTACGCGGAAGCCGATGAGTCCGTGGCTCGCCGGTTCGTTCACGTTGCTGTCGGGCAGCAGGATGTTCGAGAAGGTGAAGGTGACGAGGCCATCGCCACTCATGGCCACATCGAATGGATGCGATGCAGCGCCGGGCTGGAAGCTCAATGGATCCACTGCAGCGGGCAGCGTATCCACGATCACCACGGTGAAGGCCGTATCGGTGCCGGTGTTCTGGAAGCGCACCGTGTAGTCCAGCCAGGCATCCGTACCGATGAAGTACTGCGTGGCGCTGGTTCCGCTGCTGGTGCGCACGGTCTTGTCGTTCGGGTCGACGGCGGCGGTGATGGTGCTCGTGAGCGCGATCGCGTTGTTCGCCAGCGTCGCCTCACCTACGCTGTTCGACACCGAGGCGGAGCAGGTCACCGCTGTGCCGAGCAGGTTGATGTTCGCCGGCACATTCAACGTGATATGGACATCGGCGCTGCCGAAGGCGCCCAATGCGGGCAGGTCCCAAGCGAGCGTATTGCCAGCAATGGTGGTCGGCGATGGTGATGCACCCACGTACGTGAGCTCCGGATCGATGACGAAGGCGAGCGTGATTGGACCCGAGAGCGCCCCGGAGAGGTTGCGCACGTCGAGGTGGTAGCTCGCGTTGAACCCGACGCGCGTAGGACCATGCGCGCCGTAGAGCGCGAGGTCGAATGGGATCGCGCTGCTGTCCGCAATGTCGATGGTGACGAGCGGTGTTCCACCCGATAAGGTGAATGGTATGGGATCGTTCGCAGGGCACAATTGGATGAGTTCGGTGCCCGCTTGCTGATCGAGCGTGTACGCCCCGTAGCCGAGGTTGCGGCTGAAAAGGCCCTGCGCATTCGTGATCGCATGCTCTGGTCCTGGCGTGATCTCCATCACCCGGAACGGGATCGGCTCATCGGTTACATCTTGCGCGCAATCCTGGTCGTGGTCGAAGAAGAGCGATCCGGACACCTGCCCGCAGAAGGGCCCCAGATCAGGCACGGTCACATCCAGCGTCTCGGGCGGACAGCTCATTCCGTACGGATCCTCGTAATATTCGGTGCGCACCACGTGGTAGGCCATCACCTCAACGGTGAGGTTGCCATTCGCACCAAGGCATGCGCCCTCCACATCAAGCAGGGCCATGGGGCCGCCTTGTGAGACATTGAGCTGATCGATCGTCACCGTGCCCGTGCACCCGGTGTTGTCCGTGATGGTGATCTGCGGGTATTCGTTGGCGCAATACGGACCGAAGAACCAGCCACTACCGGGGAAGGACGCGAAGGGATCCGGTGAGAATGACGCGTAGCCTTCGATGTTGTACCACAACAGGTCCGCCGGATTCTCCGGGATGTGAAGCCCCGCATTGCACCCGCCGCAGCCGAAGAGCCCGGCCTGCGGCGCGCTGGCGTAGCCTTGCCACTCGAGGTAGGGCACGGCCAGTACCTCAGCGCTATCCACCAGCACCTGGCTGGCGTCATCGGTGATGGTGAAGATGTACCAGCCGGGCGTGAGGTCGGTGATGGTCCATTCTGTTGCACCCGTGGACCAAGCGATGGTCATCGGCCATTGGCCACCGGTGGCGTCGACCTGTATGGCACCGTTGGCATTGCCGCAGGTCTCATTCCAGACGGTTGCTTGCGCGGTGAGCGCGGCGGATGCACTCCGCGCAGAAGCAAGGGCCGCGATCAGGAATAGGAGATGTTTCATTGTTGGTGGGATGCCGAGTAGACGAGTTTGTTTGAACGGGATGCCTCGATCGGATCCGCTTCGGTCGTTCCGCGATGCATTGGGCTTCGCAGATCCTTGCCGGCGGCCTTCCTATTCATGCGCAACTGATCGTTGAGCCCCGTCGGCATGCTTCCAAGCCTGAGCGATGCGTGGCTTCAGCCCTTCCGCATCGGCCGTGTGCCCTTGAGCCAGGAGGGCATCATGCAGTCCCTGCAACGCGTAGCCGTTCTCCGGCCAGTACACCAGGTCCTGTCGGAAGACATCTTCAGCGTTCTTCGCCTTGCCTGCTTTCAGGAGCAGCGCGCCGTAGTCATGCCGCGCCGGAAAGCTCCAGTCAGGCGGCTCTTGGTATTGCAGCATATCCTCTGCGTCCACGGCTTCCCGCAGGCGTTCCAAGGCTTGGCTCATGTCGCCCTCCGCTGCGAGCACTTCACCCTCCAGCACGTTGTGCGCGACCTTGAGCACGTCCAGCGCGGCGTTGATGCCCCAGAGCTTCACATCGGCCAAGGCGGTGTCCGCCTCCACCGCACCTAGCTGCTCCAACGCTGCGCGCGCTGTTCGCGCATCGCCGTTGCGCACATGGCGCATGCCCTGTGCAAAATGCCAGAGCCCCTTGGCGTAGCGCAGGCTGTCGGCCGGTGCTTTCTCGGCAGCCAGCTTGTCCCACATCTCCAGCTTCACGGCTACCATCCATGGGAACGCATCGAAGTGCTGGAGCGTGGCGAAGTCCGGGATGTGCATGAGGTCCTGGGCGAGGTGGGCGCGCAGGTTGAGCGCACTGCTCCAGGCCAGTTCCCGCTCGCCTGCGAATGCAGCGCACGCGCTGAGGAAGTGGATGTTGTGCGGGAAGTACGCGATGGGATACACGCCTTGCGCATGGCAGCTCGCGGTGTAGGCGCTGTCAATGGTTACGGAACGCTGGTTAGCGAGCACGCCCTCGTGGTAGCGGCCGGTGCGGATGTAGATATGTGAGGGCATGTGCACCAGATGACCGGAGCCGGGCACGGCATCGGCGAGGAAGGCCGCGCTGGGCAATGCACGCTCCGGCGTGCGCGAGGCCTCCACCGCATGGATGTACAGGTGGTGCGCGCCGGGGTGCTCCGGGAAATCGCGCATGCCGCGCTCAAGCGCCGCGATGATCTCCGGCGTCCAGGGTTTCTCGGCACCGTCCTTCTCCCACAGGTCCCACGGATGCTGGTCCATGAGCGATTCGGCGAAAAGGGTGGCGACGTCCGCATCCTGCGGGAATTCGGCGGCCACCTTGCGCAAGGCATCGCTGTAGGCCTTGTCCAAGGCGCTGCGGTCCTCTGGAGCTTCAGGCGTGTAGCGCAAGGCCATCGCCTCGATGAGCGCTTGCTCCTTGGGGGTGCAGGACGCCATTAGCCCTTTCGCGCGCGTAATGGCCGCATGAGCGCGCTGATAGTTGTCGGGCTCCATGCCTGCGTTGTAGTTCGGACCGAGCACGTACGCGAATCCCCACCAGCAAAGGGCGTTGGTGCTATCGAGCCGTGTGCCTTGCCAGAAGCTCCGCGCGGCCTCGGCGTGGTTGAATCCATAAGCGAGCACAAGGCCCTGATCGAAGTAGCGCTGGATGCTATCGCGGCGCGATGCGGGCAATGCAGCATCGATGGTGATCGGATAGCTCAGCACATCAAGGCCCGGCAGCATCGGCTGGACCTTGCCGCTCGCGTACCAGTCCTGATCGTGCAACAGCGTAGGACCGCAGCCCTTCGGGCTAGCCGTTCGGGCTTGTTCCACCGACGGGTCGCTGGTGCTGCACGCGGTAGCGGTGACGATACCGATGGATAGGACGATACGAATGGTTCGCATGGCCTTGGGTTTTGGGAGGATGAAGCTAACCGCTGCTTCCTCACCGAGCAAGATCCCATGCCGATGCGGCCCCGATCAGTTGAAGCTGCGCCGGGTGCTGCTCGGCCTTTACAACGACCTTGGTCAACTCGCCCTCCGGAATACCAATCCCAACCAGCCGCGGTCCACGCGGATCTCCTGCAGGATGCCGTCGCGGTACACGTAGTGGTTCTTCTCCTTGTTCGGCAGCTTCAGGATGTACTCGCCCGGGGCGATGCGCTCCAAGGGGCACTCGAAGAGCTCGCTCTCCACGAAGATGCTGTCCTGCCCCACGGGCTCATCGTAATACATGCGCGCCGTTGTCCATGGATTCTTCGGGAGGTCGGCGCTGTACACTTTTTCAGGATGCACCACATAGAGCCCGCGTCCGCCGATGCACCGGAGCGCGCTGCTGTCACGGAGCGCGCCGCTTTCGTGCACGGTGGTGAGGCAGTTGGTCACGCGCCCATCAACATGCATCGTGCGCGCCACCGTGTGCACCTGCCGTTTCCACAGGAAAGTGAAGTCCGAGCGTGAGATCATCGAATAGGTCACGCTGTCCCCTTTGGCCACGCGCAGCACGTCGATGGTGCCGAGCATCTTGTTGTTGTGGAAGATGTGGAAGACGCCATCCTGCGCGGCGCTTGGGAATGAAATGAGGAACAGCCCGAAGGCTAGCGTGCGAAGCATGGATCGGAAGGCGCGGGAAATGTAGGCGGACCTCAGCTGAGTTCCTCCACGGGGAACATGTATCGCACCGGCCCGCCCAGCGGATCCTTCTCTTCCTTCGGCTTCGCGAATGCGTTCCGCGCCAAGTAGATCGACAGCGCACCGATGCACACGGAGAGGGCGGTCAGCGCGATCGTCCATGCATCCCCTTCGCCCCTGGCTGCGGCGCTCAGGGCGTTCAATAGGGTGGTAGCGCTGAGCAGGTTCCCCCAGCCCACCCACTCGAACACTTGCCCTTGCCAGCGAAAGAGGCTCCACCCAACGAGCAAGGTGGCAATGGGGACCAGGCTCAAAGTAGGCCGTGGCCTGATCGAACTGGATGTCCTTCTCCAGCAATGAGCGGAGCACGCGCAGCGCGGCCGATAGTGCGATGATGCCCAGGAGTGCCCAGTGCGCATTGCGGAATTTCTCCCGAGCCCATTGCGTGGGCATGTAGCGCAGGAGCTCGGCGATCTTCTTCGGTTTGGCCTCCGGGTGCTCCAGCACCAGCGTATCGAAGACCGCCTGCTTGGGCATGCCGAAGCCCAGGAGTTCCGTGGCCTTTTTCCGAAGGGCTTTGCTCATGCGCGGCGAAGATGCGCGATTGCCTTGTGGTGCGTTCACCGGCCATCAGGCGGATGGGATGCTCATCACTTCGCGAGGGCGAGGACCTGCTTGGCGTGCGCGAACCCGATGGCGCGGATCAGGTCGGCATCATACAGGCTGAAGGCGCTGAATGCGGCGAGGTCGGGCGGCTCGATGAGCAAGCGGCATCCTTGTGCCGAGCGCGCCACCATTTCGCGGAAGCCCAGGTGCACGGTGCGGTCGAAGGTGTCCCAGAAGCCGATGCGGCCATTGAGCGGCGCCAGTGGATTCACGTACACGGCGATCACCTCCGCGCGCCGGTCGTCGAAGGGCTCGATGGGCAGGTTGTTGCTGAGGCCGCCGTCCACATATGGAGTGCCATTGATCTCCACGGCTGGGAAGATCATGGGCACCGCGCTGGCGGCCAGCAGTGGAGGCACCAGATCACCGCTGGAGAAGATGCGTTGTCGGCCGGTGGTGAAATCGGTGGTGCTCACGAAGAAGGGCATGCCCAATTCCTCGAAGCGCTTCACGGGCAGGAACGACTCCAGGAAGTCGCGCATGCGCTGCTGCGAGAGGCGGTCGCCGCGCAGGATCCGCCACGGGTTGAAGATCTCCGGCGCATGGGCGTGGATGAGCGCGAGCACCTCGGCCGGCGGAATCCCCGCAGCGACGAAGGCGCCGAGCAATGCGGCCTTGGCGCTGATGGCCGACCGCCGCCTCGCCGCCCCCCGGCCCGCCGCCCCCCCTCAAAGGCGGGCCGACGGCGCGCGCCTCCGCTTCCCTCCCCGCGCACCAGCCCCAGCACGCCCAAGGTGCGCGGGGATGCCGCGCCTTCCGGGGGGCCCCCCCCCGCGTGTGTGGGGGGGGGGCAAACGGGCCGCCCCCGGGGGCGCCTCGCGGAGCCCACCGGGATCCGGCGGGCTCCCCGCCACGGAGAGCACGAAGGGAGCGTGTCCATGGAGGCGAAGACGGCAAAGCGCATGGAGTCGGGCGGCATGGGCGGCATCCGAAGTTCTGCGCTGGCTGGACCTCGGCGACGGGGAGAAGGAGTGAAGCGTTCATTGTTGCGGAACGAAGCGGAGCACTGTTAGGTGGCCAGGATTTATTCCTTACCCGTGCGGGGGGACCAAAGGGGGGGGGGGGGGGAATTTTTAAGGGGGGGGGGGGACCACCCGGTCGGGGGGCGGGGACCGCCCCCCCCCCCGCCACCAAAACCCACTCTTCTCTGGGACAACGGCCAATGCCCTAACAACAACGTGCTCACCGGCGCAGCCGTCACGCCCAACTGTCCCGGCACCACCAACGTGCCCTGTGTGCAAGGCGGCCAGTACGCTCTGATCAACGTGGTGACGGGCAACACGTACACCTTCAGCACCTGCGGCGCCTCATTCGATACGCAGATCACCCTGTACAACAACGCCGGTGGCGGTTCGCTCGGCTATAATGATGACTTCTGCGGACTGCAATCCACGGTGACCTGGACAGCAGGCTTTACCGGGCAGCTCCGTGTGCTGATCGACCTCTACAATTGCGCCACCAACGCCACCTGCGCGCCGTTGGCCATCACCTGCTCCACGCCACCCGCAGGCGATTGCGTGTATACGCTCACGCTCTTCGACAACTTCAGCGATGGCTGGGGCACCTCGAATGTGGGCGTGAGCATCAACGGAGGGCCCTTCCAGTACTACACGGTTCCCTTCGGATCGCCTTCGGTCTCCGTGCAGTTCGGCGTGAATATCGGCGGCACGGTGGTGCTCACCTACAACGCCTCGGGCGCTTGGCAAACGGACAACTCCTACATCCTCACCATCGGCGGCTCCACGTTGTTCAACTCCGGCACGCCGCCAGCCGCCGGCACCACCTACGCCGGCACGGTGACCTGCGTGCCGCCGCCGCCGCCGCAGGAGGACTGCCTTGGTGCCATGACCATCTGCAGCAATGTGTCCATCGGCAACAACACCACCAATACAGGCAATGTGGCCGACATCAATCCAACGAACTCCGGCTGCCTAGACGTGACCGAATTCCAAGGGACCTGGTACGTGTTCTCGCCCAGCGCCTCTGGCGACCTCGGCTTCTCCATCAACCCGCTCGGCGCTGATGATTACGATTGGGCGGTGTGGGGCCCCTATCCTCCTGGCACCACGCCCGGAACGCTCTGTCCGCCCAGTGGCCCACCGATCCGGTGCGCCGCATCAAGCGGTCCCGCAACATTCGCGAGCACCGGCAGCTACGCTACCGGCATGGGCCACGCGACCTACTCGCCGCCGCAGTTCGCCAGTACGGCGGTGAGCTATGGCATCCCCGCCACCTTCGACGCCTGCCCATTGATCGCGCCGCAACGCTGCGGATGGGTCCCCGGCATGCAGGTCGTGATCGGACAGGTCTACCTCATGTACATCAGCAACTGGAGCCAGAGCAGTAACGGTTTCAGCCTGGATTGGATCCTGCAGAACGGCGCGTCGCTCGATTGCACGGTCCTTCCTGTTGAGTTGCTGAGCTTCGATGCGCACCGTGAAGGCACTGGTGTGAACCTGGAATGGCGCACGGCGAGCGAATCGGGTACAGCATACTTCAGCGTTGAGCGTTCAAGCGATGGCCAGTCCTTCGAGTCCATCGGGCATGTGCAGGCTGCTGGGAGCAGCGCACAGGCGATTGACTATCGGCTCGTCGATGAGCAACCCTTGCAAGGCGTGAATTATTACCGCTTGCATCAGGTCGATGAGGATGGAGCGGCCGCGTATTCCAGCACCCGTGTCGTGCACATCGCGCCCTTCGCCAGTACGGTCAACCTGGTGCCGAACCCGGGGTCGGCCATGGTGCAGGTGCTGCTGAATGGCGCTGAGGCAGGTGGCCTCTTCGAACTGCGCGATGCGACCGGGCGATTGGTGATGCAGCGGCTCATCCCGGATGCACGGATGGAATTCGATGCCAGTGCGCTTCCCTCTGGCGTGTACGGCTACCGCGTGCTCGCACGGAATGGCGAGGCCGCTGCGCGTGGCACCTGGGTCCGCGACTGAGCCTTCTACTCCGGGATCAAGCGCCCGCTTCCCGTGATCACGCTCTGAACGCTGGCGGGATCGCCTTTGTAGTACACGTCGCCCACGCTGCGCACCTGCGCATCCAGCGCATTCACCGCCCAGCAGCGCATGTTCGCCACGCTGCTGTTGTTCACGCGGACGGTGCTCGCGCGAAGCCCGCTCGCATCGATGGGCGCCATGATGCCGCTGTAGAGGTTCGCTTCGTTGCATGCGCCTGTGATCAGCGCATCGCCCGCGCCGGTATGCAGTGCGATGTCGAGACGGTCAACATCCACCTTCAGATCGGTGCTGCCTTCCGCACCCCATTGCTCGAGGAGGAGGGTGGTGCAGTGCAGCGTATCGGTGCAGCTGATGTCGCCTGTGCCGCGCAGGGTGATGCGGCAGATGCCCTCCACCGGCACGTGCACGGTGATCCGCGGCTTGAAGCTGCGCACCCATCGGCAGCGCATGTCGTTGCGGATGAAGAGCGTGCCGTCCTTCACTTCCGTGACCACTTGGCCGATGAGGTTGGCACCGCCTTCCACCGCCACGCTGCCAATCGCGCGCGCTTCGAACGCAAGGTCGATTCGGTCCTCGATCTCGATGGAGCTGAATCCAGGGACAGCGCGCTCTTCCACTTGCGTGGCACCGGTGCTGGTCACGCAATCGTCCCATTGATCGCGCTGGCAGCTTGCGAGCGCGATGATCAGGAAGGGGAGGAGGTGCTTCAGTTCCATCGGTATCCGATGCCGAACTCCCAATGGTCGGCGGTGGCGAAGTGCGTCTTGAGGCAAACGCTGGCGAGCAGGTGCTTGCCCAGCCGGTAGCGCATGCCCGTGCGCTGGTACACCGGTGCATCATCGGGTTCCGGGGAGAAGAGGTAGCCGCCGAAGTGGAAGAGCAATTCGCCGCGGCCCATGAGCAACGAGCCGCCGATGTGCGCGCCCGCTTGGGTGAGCTCCGCCCGGCTCCTTCCTTCAAGGCCGGGGAGCACCGTGGGCAAGTCGCCCTTGTTGAAGGCATCGATGCCTGCGCACAGCGCGCCCTTGCCGCCCACGCGCCAGCTCGCGTCGGCGCTGAGCACGTACACGCTGTACTGCCCGTTGAGCGGACGGCCGCTCTCACTCATGCCGAATGCGCCCACCACGCAGAACTCGCGGCGCTCGCGCTCGAACCCACGCGTCTCGGGCACGGTGCGCTGTGGTGGCGCATGGCCCAACGCGTATGATGCGCCAAGTGCGAGGCTGAGGAAGTTCAGGCCGAGGTTCGGCTGCCTCGCGCTGCCATTGCTCCAATGATCGAGGCTGAGGCCAAAGTGCAGGCCAAGGCGTCCAGCATCATAGCGCAGCTCAGGCATCAGCTGCAGGGCGCCGTTGATCCGTGAGCCGATGGCGATCTGCCGCGTGTTCTCAAGCCGGTCGAAGGGTTTGGCGATGTAGCCCACGCCCCATCCAACCCGCAAGCCGAAGCTCAAGCGCTCGCCTTGGGCGAGCGGGAAAGTGAGGTAGGGCATCAGGTTGATGGCGTCGCCGATCCGCTCCGGGTTCGCCATGCGCGTATGGACGGCGAGCACCCCGTAGCGAGGCATCCCGTACGACCGGTGCCAAGCCCTGTCGCCTTCCACTTGCCGTTCCACGAACAACTCAGTGGCCCCGGCATGTCCTTCCACGAGGATCCAGCTGGCCGGGCGGTGCGCCCATAAGAAGCCGTAGTGGCCGCGCGCGCCGATGGACCACGGCTGCTGGGCGCAGGCAGCGGCCGATAAGATCAGCAGCGGGAGGACGACCGTTCGCATTCGGCGGGCAAGTTATCGGGCAAGGCCAAGGCCTCACGAGCGCCCGCGCGGATGGAATTGCAGGATGCTGCTGCGGAGGTATTCGCGGTCGAGGTGCGTATAGATCTCGGTGGTGGTGATGCTCGCGTGGCCCAGCATCTCCTGTACCGCGCGCAGGTCGGCGCCGCCCTCGACCAAGTGCGTGGCGAAGGAGTGACGGAAGGTGTGCGGGCCGATGGCTTTGCGCACGCCGGCCTTCACCGCGAGCGCGCGCACCAGCTTGAAGACCCACATGCGCGAGATGCCGCTTCCGCGCTGGTTCAGGAAGAGGATGTCCTCCGCGCTTTTCTTCACCGGGAGATGGCCGCGCTCATGAGCCTGGTAGAGTCCGATCCAATGCAGCGCCTCCGCGCCGATGGGGACCAATCGCTCCTTGTCGCCCTTGCCCACCACGCGCACGAATCCCTCCGCTGCGCTGATCCTCGAGATCCGTAATCCGCAGAGCTCGCTCACGCGCAGGCCGCAACCGTAGAGCGTCTCTACCATGGCGCGGTCGCGATGGGCCATCGGTTTGCTCAGGTCGATGGCGTCGCAGATGGCGTTGATCTCATCGAGCGTGAGGAACACGGGCAGCTTGCGGCCCAAGCGCGGACTGCTGAGCAGCGCGCTCGGATCATCGGCGATCGATTTCTCCTTGCGCAGGTAGCGATGGAACATGCGCACCGCGCTGAGGAGGCGCGCTTGGCTGGTAGCCGCTGCGCCGCCCCTTGCTATCGTCGAGATGAATGCCTGCAGATCATCGAGGGCGAAGGCGTCCGGTGCGATGGGAGGCACCTGCTCCTCCGCGTATGCGCGCAGCTTGGCCAGGTCGGTGAGGTAGGCTGCAAGGGTGCGGTCGCTCAGTGAGCGTTCCAGCTTCAGGTGCATGCGGAATCCGCGCAGCGCCTTGTCCCAATCCATGCGTGCGAAGGTGAAGCGGCATGTGCCGCACCGGCCGTGCGCTCCGGTGCGCAATGCCAACGCGGCGATGTGGATGGTTCCTCGCACCGCAGGGATTGCGAACTTCGCCCGCATGAGCGCATCGTCACGCATCCTCATCCTCAACGGTCCGAACCTGAACCTGCTGGGTACGCGCGAGCCTTCGGTGTACGGCGGCCGCTCATTCGAGGAGTACCTGGTTGAAATGCGCGAGACACTGCCGCAGGTGGTGATCGAGCATGAGCAGACCAACCTCGAAGGGGAACTCGTCACCGCCATTCAGCAAGCCGATGGCGCTTTCCTGGGCGTGGTGCTGAATGCCGGAGGATACTCACACCTCGGTGGCCATACGGGATGCTGTGGCCGCCGTGCGCGTGCCGGTGGTGGAGGTGCACATCAGCAACCTGCTGGCGCGCGAGCCTTTCCGGCATGAATCCATCGTGGGCGCAGCGTGCGCGGGCAGCATCATGGGCCTGGGCCTCGATGGCTACCGCTTAGCGTTGCTTCACCTGCTGGAACGCTCCTGAACGAAGGCCGTTGCATCGAGCTGGTCGAAGCGGCGCCATCCGATGATGAAGCGGTCGTAGGCGATGCTGCGCAGGTAGAGGCCGGTGAGGTCCGGGTCGCGCTCGACCCGCATCAGCTCATGACGTTGGCGCAGCACGCGCGGCAGCGCAGCGAAGTACGACCAATGCGCGCGCACCACCTGCCAAGCATGGCCGGGATGCCCTTCGAGCAGGAACTTCAGCGCGGCAAAGCCATCGAGCACCAATCGGCGCAGCAGCCGCAGCCAGAGCGCGCGCGACTTCAGGTTCTTGGTGAGCACGATGAGGCTGTTGCGGAAATTGAGGTAGGTCTTGAAGGGATGGCCGTAGCCGAGCGCACCGCCGCCCACGTGCAGCACGCGCGCCGCGCTCGTGTACCCGATGCTCCAGCCCATGCGGCGCAGTCGCCAGCATAGGTCGATCTCTTCCATGTGCGCGAAGAGCGCGTCATCGAATCCGCCCGCTGCGCGGAAGGCATCGCTCCGGATCATCAGGCACGCGCCCGTGGCCCAGAACACGGCGCGATCGTCGTTGTACTGGCCGTTGTCCTGCTCCGTGAGCTCGAAGATGCGGCCGCGGCAGAAGGGGTAGCCATTGCGGTCGATGCAGCCGCCTGCGGCACCAGCGTGCTCGAATTGCTGCGGCGCCGCGTAGGATAGCACCTTGGGCTGACAGGCCGCCATGCGCGGGTGCGCATCCATGTATGCGTTGAGCCGATTGAGCCAGCCCGGCGTCACTTCCACATCGCTGTTCAGGAGCACGTAGCGATCGGCCTCCACTTGCGCGAGCGCCGCGTTGTAGCCACCAGCGAAGCCAAGATTCCTCTCCAGCGCGATGCATCGGACGCTTGGATGCGTGGCGCGCAACCAGGTGCGGGAATCATCCGTGCTGCTATTGTCCGCAACGATCACATCGGCGCCTGGGCTGTGGGCAAGCACCCCCGACAGGAAGCGCTCGAGCCAGGCCCGGCCATTGTAGTTGAGGATGACGACCGCCGTCCGGTTCATGCGGCGGCAAAGGTGGCGCGCATCGGCTTGCGCCGGTCAGCGCGGCATCTGGAAGAATTCGTTCGCGCGCTCGCCGCTGTAGGAGTCGACCTTGGCCGGGTCCACATTCGGCATGGCCACATTGCGCGAGTGCAGGATCTGGTTCCAGCGCGGGTTCTGGATCTCGCCCGGCACTTCGCTGTGCAGCAATTGCATGCAGGTGCTCGCGAGATCGGGCTGGTAGAACACGAAGCGCCGGTTGGTGAAGCGGCCGGCGCGGTAGTAATGCCAGATGGTGTACGGGTAGGCATCCATCTCATTCAAGCGGTCCATCATGGTGTTCGGGGCACCGTACTTCAGGAAGACCATCCCACGGTCGGTCTGATAGCCTTTCTGCACGCGGCAGCCGAAGAGCTTGTTCACCTTGATCACTTCCGCGCGATAGGCGTTCCATGCGCCTTCCGGGTCCGCGCCGCCACGGTTCATCCAGAAGCTGTAGAAGAACCGGCGCATGAGGTCAATGTCATGGTCCTTCCAGCAGTCGTCGATGATCTTCCGCTCCAACGGATCGGCGATGGGCCGCATGCTCAGCAAGTGCTCGGCGAGCGTGTCGCGGTCGGTGAGCGCGCCGGCGAAGGTGTTGCTGAGGTCGAGGGTAGCCATGGATTCGAGGTCGTAGCTGCGCTGGATCGGATTGTTGCGCTGGAAGAAGAGTTCGCGCCGCGTGATGAGTGCTCCGCTGCGGTCGCGGGCCTCTACCACCGCCACGTAATTGCCGCTGGGCAGCTCGCCGATGGGCATCTCCAACGCCACCGGTACCACGGGGGCCGCCTTGGCGCGCATGCTCCGCTTGAAGGCGCCTTGCACCCGCTTGTGCTCGAAGTCCTCGATCTGCACATTCAAGAGGAAGAGGCTATCCGCGCCGAAGGCCGCATCTGTGCCGTACACCTCGGCATAGAGGCCCAGGCTGGCGATGGCGGAAGGCAGGTAATCGCTCAACAGCGGCACGGGCCAATAGCCGGATGCGCGAGGACGCTCGGCCGTGGCGGGCTCGATCCGCTCGGCGAGCAGCAGATCGCTGATGCTCACGCCAGCCGGTGCCTCTCCGATGGCCAGCGGTGAACGGTGCCGGGTAACCGTGGTGTCGGAGCTGTTCAGGTCGCGCAGCTCCAGCACCAGTTCGTAGCTCCCCGGCGCCAGCATGAATGTCTCCTGGTGGATCAGGTCGATCTGGATCGAATCGAGCCGCTCCGGCCCGAGCACCTCGGTCTTCGCGAAGGCTTTGATGGCCCCATTCTGCTCGATCAGGGTGAGCGCTTCCACGCGCGCTTGCATGAAGCCGGCCGCGTTCGGCGCTGTGATCAGCGTCCCGGCGAGGAAGGCCATGCTCACTTCCACCCGAGGGCCGACGCCCGGGGTGTGGTACACCTTCGATTCAACCACTACGCCGACGGCTGCATCGACGAATGTGGGCATGAGCATCAGGAGGGCAAGCGCGCAGTGGTTCCGCATGGTGTGCCAAAGCTAGCGCCCATGCCCGGCCGGCTGATGCCGGTGCCTTGACGCCCGCAGCCGCTGCCTGCACCCGTGCGGCGCACCAACGGTTGGTCATAGCGCCTCACCATCAGGTTTAACCAAATGGTTAATATTGGGCCCGCATGGCCCCCGTCAAGGAAGAAACCACCGAGCAGCGCATCCTCGAAGCGGCGCGGGCGGTCTTCATCCGCAAGGGCATGGCGGGCACCCGCATGCAGGAGGTGGCCGATGAGGCCGGCATCAACAAGGCGCTGCTGCACTACTACTTCCGCGACAAGCAGCGGCTCTTCGAGGGCGTGTTCAAGGGCGGGGTGGAGAAGCAATTCGGCTGCATCTGGGATTCGCTCAAAGGGCGCGAGCACCTTTTCGAGGCCATCGAGGCTTTCGTGGCCGCCTACCTCGATCGCATGACGGAGAACCCGCAGCTCCCGCTCTTCATCGCCAATGAGGTGAACCGCGACCCCGAGGGGCTGCGCGCCTTCATCGACCGGGGCATGGAGAGCCGCCAGGTCTTCCTGAGGCTCGTGTCCGAGGCCCGTGAGCGTGGCGAGATCATCGACATCGATCCACGCGAGCTGCTGGTGAACATCATGGCGCTGTGCGCGCATCCGTTCATCGCCCGGCCCATGATCACGCACATACACGGCATCACCGACGAGGCCTTCCGCCGCATGATCATCAAGCGCCGCAAGTCCGTCCCCGAATTCATCATCCGATCCATCCGCGCATGAACGAGCTTTTGAGAAGACGCCTATCTATCGTCTTGGGCCTTGTGCTCATGGTAGGTGGCGTGGTCACCTGCAATGAATTGAAGAGCAGCAAGGCCGAGACCGAGCGGTCCACGCCAGCCTCACAAGCACGCATGGTTCGAACACTGGTGGCACAGAACGGCCCCGTGCAGTTGAGCATTCCCGTAACTGGCAGGCTGCGCGCCATGGACCGCATGGTGATCACCGCGGAAGTGGGCGGCACCGTGCTGCGCACCGGCAAGGATTTCCGCGAGGGTGTGAGCTTCGCCGAAGGCGAGGTCCTGTTCCGCATTGATAACGGTGAGGTACGTGCACAGCTAAGCGCGCAGCAGAGCGGCTTCATCCGGACCCTGGTGCAGCTGGTGCCTGACCTCCGCATCGATCTGCCGGATGTCGCGTCGAAATGGGATAGCTATCTGAAGAGCATACCGGTGGAAGGCCAGTTACCTGATTTCCCGAAGCTGGTGAGCGAGCAGGAACGCAATTACCTCGCGGGCCGTGGAGTCCTGGATCAATACTACGGCATTCGAGCGCTATACGAGCGGCTTGGCAAGTACACCATCACGGCGCCATTCGATGGCGTGGTGGTGGGAGCGGGCATTGAAGCGGGCACGATCGTGACACCGGGCACGCGACTTGGCGAGTTCATCGCGCCAGGCTCATTGGAATTGGAGACGGCCATCGGTGCGGGCGAGTTGGCCTTCGTGAAGGTGGGCGATACGCTGCGCCTTGCCAGCAACGAAGTCCCCGGAACCTTCAAGGGCCGCATCATCCGGGTCGGAGAGAACATAGATATCGGCACGCAAACGGTGAAGCTCTTCGTGCAGGTGAACGGTCAAGGGATGCGCGATGGCCAATACCTCACCGGGAGCATCCAGGCCGGATCGGTGAGCGAAGCCGTGAGTGTGCCGCGCAGCGCCTTGTTGGAGGATGCGTCGTTGTACACCGTGAAGGATAGCATGCTGGTGAAGCAGCCGGTGGAGGTGACGCACCAAGGCGTGGAGCAGGCCGTTGTAAGAGGCCTTGTGAACGGACAGGTGGTGGTGACCGATCGACTCAGTGGCGCTCATGAAGGGATGCGCGTAGCGCCGATGATGCCATGAAAGGCCTGACCGCATACTTCATCAAGTACCCCGTGGCTGTGAACACCGTGATGGTGCTCATCTTCATCTTCGGTTTCTTCGGCCTGAGGTCCACGCGCAGCTCGCTCTTCCCGGAAGTGGAGAGCCGCACCATCCAGGTGCAGATCATCTATCCGGGCGCCGCGCCGGAAGAGGTGGAGGAGGGCGTCGTGCTCCGCATCGAGGATGATGTGAAAGGCGTGAGCGGCGTGGAGCGCGTGAGCAGCGTGAGCCAGGAGAATGGCGGCATCATCACGGTCGAGGTGGTCAAGGGATACGACACGGATGGGGTGCTCCAAGATGTGAAGAACGCGGTGGATCGGATTCCGCAGCTGCCTGAAGGCATGGAGCCCATCCGCACATTCAAGCTGGAGAATATCCGCCCTGCGGTGAGCTTCGCGCTCAGTGGCGAGGGTGTCGACCTGCGGGCACTGAAGGCCATGGCCCGCCGCGTGGAGCAGGACCTGCGCTCGGTCGATGGCATCAGCAAGGTGGAGCTCAGCGGCTTTCCGGAGGAAGAGATCGAGGTGGCCTTCCGCGAAGCCGACCTGCGTGCCAACAACCTCAGTTTCGTACAGGCCGCTGCGGCGGTGAGGGCCGCGAACCTCGATGTCACCGGCGGCAAGATCAAGACGAGCGACGAGGAGCTGCTGATCCGCATGCGCGATAAGCGCGTGGAAGCCGAGGGCCTGCGCAACACCGTGGTGAGAGCTGGAGCCGATGGCCGGATCCTGCGCTTGCAGGACGTGGCCGATGTGCGCGATGCCTGGGCCGATGACCCTGCACGAAGCTACGTGAACGGCGTGCCGAGCGTGGTGGTCACGGTGAGCAGCACGGTGAGCGAGGACATCCTCTTCATCGCTGAGACCACCTTGAAGTACATGGAGGACTTCAACGCGCGCGACAGCGCGGTCAGGGCCACGATCATCAACGACGCGACCACCGTGCTCAGGCAGCGGATCGAGATGCTCGTGGAGAACGGCCTGCAGGGGTTCATCCTGGTGCTCATCACGCTGGCGCTCTTCCTCAATTGGCGCCTTGCTTTCTGGGTGGCGGTGGGCATACCTGTCGCGTTCGCCGGCATGTTCATCCTGGCGCCCTCCTTCATCACCATCAACGTCATGAGCCTCTTCGGGATGATCCTCGTGGTGGGCATCCTGGTGGATGATGGCATCGTGATCACCGAGAGCATCTACCAGGAATTCGAGCGCGGGCATCCGCCGGTGAAGGCTGCATTCATCGGTATCAGGAAGGTGCTCCCTGCTGTGATCAGCTCGGTGCTCACCACGGTTGCCGCTTTCAGCACCTTCTTCTTCATCGAGGGCCGCTTGGGTGATTTCGCGCCGGCCCTTGCCTTCGTCACGATAGCCACGCTTGGCTTTTCCCTGGTGGAAGCAGCCTTCACCCTGCCAGCGCACGTGGCGCACTCCAAGGGCCTCACGCGGCAGAAGAACCGCTTCGAGGCACGCATGGATGGTTTCATGGGTTGGCTGCGCGATAAGCGCTACGGTCCATTCTTCGATCGGATCATGCGCCACAAGATGCTCACGGTGGGCATCTCCTTCTTCCTGTTGGCAACCACCATCGGCTTCGTTGGGAAAGGCGTGATCAAGACCACCTTCTTCCCGGTGATCGAGCGCGATGATGTGGCTGTTGAGCTGGAGATGGTCACAGGCACGCGGGAATCAATCGTCCTGAGCGAACTCCAGCGCATCGAGCAACTCGTTTGGAAGCTCAACGATGAACTGAGCGCCAACCGTGAGGACAGCCAGGACGTGGTGCTCAAGGTCCAGTCCATGCTGGGACCTCGTGCGGAGCAGGGCAAGCTCAACATCATCCTGCTCGATGGCGAGCAGCGCGGCTTCCGGGCGGAAGACTTCAGCAACCGGATCAGGGAGCTGGCCGGTACGGTTCCGGGTGTGCAGAACCTCACATTCGGGTTGGCCACGCCCTTCGGCAAGCCCGTGTCGGTATCGCTGCGCAGCAACGAATTATCGGAGCTCAACGCAGCCAAGACCGAGTTGCGGTCGGAACTGCGGGAGCTTCCGAGCCTTCGCGATGTGGTGGATAGTGACCGCCCGGGCAACAGGGAGGTGGTGCTGCAGCTTAAGGAGAAGGCGTTCCTGCTGGGCCTTAACGCCCAGGAGATCGCCGGTCAGGTGCGGCAGGGCTTCTTCGGCCTTGAGACCCAGCGCGTGCAGCGCGGCGAGGATGAGGTGAAGATCCAAGTGCGCTTCGCGGAAGCTGCGCGCGCATCGCTCCGCGACTTAGAGGATATGCGCATCCGCACCATCGACGGACGGCAGATCCCGTTGAGCGAACTGGTCACTTATCACATCGAGCGCGGCATCCGCGCCATCAATCACCTCGATGGCCAGCGGGAAGTGCGCGTGGAGGCCGACCTGGCGAGCAGCGCCCAGAGCGCCACCGATGCGCAGGGCGTGATCGCTGCCGAGGTGATGCCGCCGCTGCTTGCCAAGTACCCCGGTCTCAGTTACAGCTTCGAGGGCCAGGGAGAGCAGAGCCGCAAGGTGGGCACCAGCGCCATGCGTGTGATGCCCATCACGCTGATCATCATGTTCGCCATGATCGTGATCACGCTGCGCAGCTTCTGGCAGATGCTCGTGGTGCTGCTCTGCATCCCCTTCGGCTTCATCGGCATCGCTTGGGGGCATTGGTTGCATGGCGTGCAGATCAGCCTCTTCAGCTTTTTCGGAATGATCGCCCTGATCGGCGTCATGGTCAACGATTCGCTTGTTCTATTGAGCACGTTCAACGATAACATGAAGGAGCGCATGCCTTTCCACGAAGCGCTGCGCAGCGCAGCGCTTTCGCGCCTGCGGCCCATCCTGCTCACCTCGCTCACCACGGTGGCCGGCCTGTTGCCCATCACGTTGAACAAGAGCTTCCAGGCGCAGTTCCTCATTCCCATGGCCATCACCGTAGCGTACGGCCTGGCCATCGCCACATTCGTCACGCTTATCCTCATTCCGGTGCTCATGGCCGCGCTGAACGAACTGCGGCGCTTCATGGGTTGGGCCTGGAACGCAGAGAGGCCGAGCGCCGAATCCGTTGAACCCGCCGTGATCGAACTACCTTATGAGAACCTTGAGGATCATCGCGAGCACTAGTGCCTTCGTTTGCGCTGCCGTGCTGTTCGCGCAGGATACGCTCACGCTGTCCGATGCGATTCAGCTCGCGCTCGCCAACGAGCACGGCATAAGCATCGCGAGGAACGAGGCGGCAATCGCGGATGCGCAGGCCACGGCGGGCAACGCGGGCCTGCTGCCGCGCTTCGATGCCTCTGGACGCGGCAACTACAGCAATCAGGACACCCGGCTCGACTTCACCGAAGGGATACCCGATGTGGAGCGCACCGGCGTGGTGAACACCTCCCTCGGAGGGCAAGTAGGCCTCACCTACACGCTCTTCAATGGCATGGGCAATTTCGCCAACCTCGAACGCGCGCAGTTGAGCGCCCAACTGGCCGATCTCCGCACGCGCGCCCAAGTCGAGGGCACGCTCACGCAGGTCATCGCGCTGTATTACGCCATTGCCGCGTTGGACGAGGATGTGTCCATTGCACAGCGCATCCTCGGGATCAGCGCCGACCGTTACCAGCGACAGCAAGGGAAGGCGGCTTTAGGCGGCACGGGCCGATTGGATGTGCTCAACGCCCAAGTGGATCTGCAGTCCGACAGCACCGCGTACATACTCGCACGCCAGCGGCGGGAACGCAGTGCGCGCGACCTGAACGTGCTGATGGGCCGGGCACCCGATGCGCTTTTGAACGTTTCGCGAAGCATCACCTACGCGCAAGGCTTATCGGTGGAGCAACTGGTGCAGGAGGCCCTGCAAGGCAACGTGCAACTCGCATCGGCCACCGCGCAAGTGCGCGCTGCGGAAGTGGATCAGCGGATCGCGCGATCGTTGCGCTGGCCACGTCTCGACCTGAGCGCGAACTATGGCGTGAACGATCAGCGCAATGGGGTAGGACTCGTGCTCGGCACGTACACGCAAGGCCTCAATGCAGGCGTCACGGTCAGCGTGCCCTTATTCGATGGCGGGCGCATCAGCACCCAAACGGAGCAAGCGAGACTGCGAGCCGAGAACGCCCAGCTCGCCGAGCAGCAGGCCCGCCTCCAAGTGGAGCGCGATGTGCGCAATGCCTTCACCACGTGGCGCAGCCAGCGTGAAGTATTGAGGATCCAAGGTGATGCCGTGACCACGGCCCAGCTCAACTTCGATCGCACGCGCGAGCTGTTCCAAGCCGGGCAGCTCACCGGCCTTCAGTTCCGCCAGGCCCAGTTGGACCTGGCGAATGCCGAGCGGCAGTCCATTGTAGCCGGCTTCGATGCCAAGGTGGCGGAGATCACGTTGCTCAGGGCGAGCGGCGGCCTACTTGGTGCCTTGGGTCTCGTCGGTTTCCGCTGAGGTGCCCGTTTGCCGCATGCGGAAGAGCACCTCGAAGGCTGCATGACCCTCGTTGCGCATGTGCAGGCTGCCATCGAGCTGCTCGGCCAAGGCCTCCACGATCTCAAGTCCCAGCTTGCCTGGACCGCTGCGTGCGCCATTCGCGGGCGGAACGCCGTTGTTGCTCACTACTAATCGGTACAGGTCGCCCTCCACACGCGAAGCCGTGAGATCGATGTGGCCGCCCGTGGCATGCGGGAATGCATGCTGAAAGGCGTTGTTCACCAATTCGCACACGATGATGCCCAGTTCGATGGCGGTGTCCTGGTCGCATTTCAGGCCATTGGCTTCAACACCGATGCTCACCGTCGAGCGCAGTCCGTCGTGCATGCCGGCGATGGACTCCGTGAGCTGCCGCAGGAAGGAATCGAGATTGATGTTGCGCAGGTCAGGCTGGTCATACAGCCGATGGTGGACCAGCGCGATCGTGTCGATCCGGCGCTTGCCGCGCAGGAATTCGTCCCGAACGTGCGGATCGTCGAGCGAGGAGGCCTGGAGGTTCAGCAAGCTGCTCACCACCTGCAGGTTGTTCTTCACACGGTGATGCACCTCACGGCTCAGCACCTCACGCTCACCTGTGGCCTTCGTGAGGCGATCCTGCAGCTGGCGCGCCTGCAATGCGAGGATTCCGGAAGCGCGTCGCCGCATCCGGCCTCTCCAAGCGAGCAGGATGAGCAATGCGGCCAAGGTGGCCACGATGACCACCGCGATGAGGTTGGCGCGCCGCTCGCTGCCCGTGAGCTCCTCGAATTCCGTGGCTTCGATGCACATGGCTGCATACAGCTGGCAGCCGTTCAGTTGTACGGGACTCACTTGAACAGCGTAGGCCAGGCCCGCCTCCTCCAAATAGATGGACTTGTTGAATTTCCGTTCGATCCAGGTAGGCAGCGCCCGGGCGAGCACCATGGCCATGGGCTCTTCCGCAGCAGCCGGGTTGCTGGCGTACACGCGGGCGTCGCCATTTATCAGCAGCATGCCGTAGCGCACCAGGTTGGGGGATCGGGCATCCATGGAGGGGGCGCGGCCGAGATCGATATCGAGCAGCAGCACGCGGAAAGGCTGCTCGGGACTCTGGCTGCGGATCAGGTGACTAACCTGCAATACCCGCTGCACACTATCGCCGAACTGGCGCTCGCTCCAGACGGGTTCCTCCCGTCGGTTCTCCAGCGCCTTGCTGAACCAGATCCGCTCACGCGGGTCGTAGCGCCCGAATGCGCCCCACGGTTTCGGCACGGTGTCCATGCCACGCTCGCTGATGGTATAAGCCATGGGCAGGCTGTCCGGGCCGCCTTGCTGCGTGCGCACGAGCAGGAAGGCCGTGTCGGTTCGGTACATGCTGGTCTCGTTGCCGAACTCGTCGGCCAGGCGGATGGAAATCACGGGCCAATGCGAACGCAGGAGCCCTTTCCAGCGCAGGATCATCTGCTCATCGCTGATGCCTTCGGCGATGGAGGCCGATTCCTCAATGGCGTCCTCCTCCCATTCATGGAACATGGCTTCGACCCGGACAGCAAGCATCTGCTGGGCACGCAGGAGGCCCATGCCCGCCAGGTCCGCCGTGCGCCGCTCGGTTTCGCGGTGATGCCACCAGAGCAGCAGTCCGGAAGCGATCAGCAGCGCGGCGATCAGCGCTGGCAACGCACGGTCGATGGCATTGCGCTTGATCACGGGCAGGGGGCCTTGGTCACATCCGTACGCGTCACTTCAACCTGAGCGCCGCTATCCTTGATCTGATCGGTGGTAAGGCGCTCCGGGATGAAATGGATTCCGTTGAGCTTGCCCGTGAGCAGCATGCCGGGACGCAAGCAGGTATCGGCTTCGAAGGTTTCCACGGTGCGGCCCTGGTAGTAGAGATCGATGGCCAGCGCGATGGAACGGTCGGTGTCAGCGATGTTCTTCAAGCGCAGGAGCAGCTCGCTGGGCTTGCCCGGCGGGTGGTTCCAACGGTAAGCGACCTCGATGCCATCGAACGTGCCCTTCTCAAGGTATTGCGCACCGGTGCAGGATGCAAGGGTGAAGGCGATGGCAGCGAGGAGGGCGGCTTTCATGCAGTGATGCTGTTCAGCGCGGCGATGGTCCGCTCGGCGTCTTCGTCGCCGATATCGAGGTGGGTGACCATGCGCACCTGGCTTGGGCCGATGGCGAAGCATCGGATGCCCTTCGACTCGAGCAGCGCCACATGCTCCTTCGCCGTGCGTTCAGCGCGCAGGTCATAGATGATGATGTTGGTGTCAATCGGCATCAGGCGCTCACACCAGGGTCGTGCGCTGATCGCTGCGCCGATGAGCCGCGCGCGCGCATGGTCATCGGCGAGGCGCTTCACATGATGATCGAGCGCATGCAGGCCCGCCGCCGCGAGCATGCCCGCCTGCCGCATGCCGCCGCCGAAGCGCTTTCGTACGCGACGGGCCTGATGGATGAAGGTCCGATCGCCGATGAGCACGCTGCCCACCGGCGCGCCCAAGCCCTTGCTCAGGCAGATGGAGATGCTGTGGAAGATGCGGCCCCAATCCGCCGTTGAGCTGCCGTCGATGATCAGGGCGTTGAAGAGGCGCGCGCCATCGAGATGGAGCGCAAGGCCATGGGAATCGCAGGTATTCCGGATGCGCGCTGTTTCTGCAATGTCCCACACGGCGCCGCCGCCGCGGTTCACGGTGTTCTCGATCACCACCAGCCGCGTGTTGGCCAGGTAGGCGGCGTTGCGGTCGTTGATGGCCGCTTCGACATCGGCGACAGTGAAGCGACCGCGGTCGGCGGGAAGGTGCTTCACGCTGCAGCCGCTGTTGGCCATCATGCCGCCTCCTTCGTAGCGGTACACGTGCGCGCCTTCCTCGCAGAGCACCTCGTCACCGGGACGCGTATGCACGTTGATCGCAATCTGGTTGGTCATGGTGCCGCTGGGGCAGAACAGCGCGGACTCGTGCCCGAAGAGCGCGGCCATGCGCTCTTCCAAGGCGTTCACGGTAGGGTCCTCACCAAAGACGTCGTCGCCCAGTTCAGCGCGGAGCATGGCCTCGCGCATGGCGGGCGTGGGCCGCGTTACGGTATCGGAGCGGAGATCGACGATGCGCACGCGCCCAAGATAGCGGGCTGCGGTACTGGGCTAAAGCAGGTGCTTGTGCAGCTCGATCAACAAGGGCAGTTCGGCTTTGCCCACGCCGTGGAAAGCGCTGGCCACGGCATCGGCGCAGCGATAGATCAGCCCCTTGCGCTCAGCGGTGAGGTCATGCCGGTGCCGGGCCATGTAGGCGATGAAGGAGTCGGAGGCACCCTCCACGGAAGCGCCGCGCTCGGCCAGCACCTCGAACTCGAATTCAGTGATGTAAGCCTGGTCTGTGCCGAAGTGATCGGTGCTCACTTCCTGAGGCACCAGCTGTTCGCTCACCACGCGCTTCAGGGTGCGCACCTCCTTGTCGGAAACCTTTCCATCCGCAGCCGCTATCGCGTAGAGCAGTCGGCCCAGTTCCTTGTAGAAGAGTTGTGCTTCCATGGCGGTGAAGTTGGGACCGAACGAAGGTACGCCCGCCTGACGTCTGTCACTTCACGCGCACAACGAGCACTCCATCGCGCAGCGGGATCATCACCGGGTCGAGCCGGGGATCCGCGTTCACCAGGTCAGCGAATCGGATCAGCGCGGCGGTCTGCTCATCGCGCTCTTGCGGAGGCGCCAGCACCTTGCCGCTCCAGAGCACATTATCGGCGATGATGATCCCGCCCTTTGCCATGCGCGGAAGGACGGCTTCGAGGTAAGCGGGGTAGTTCTGTTTGTCGGCGTCGATGAACACGAGGTCGAAAGGGGAGGGGAGTTCCGGGATCACCTCAAGCGCTGGCCGATGGTGCATGGTGATGCGGTCGAGCATGCCGGCCTTCTCGATGTAGCGATGCACCATCTCCGGCAGGTAGGGGTCAATGTCGATGGTGTGCAGCATGCCACCGTGAGCGAGCCCTTCAGCCAGGCAGAGCGCGCTGTAGCCGGTGTAGGTGCCGATCTCAACGGCGATGCGCGGCCGAACAAGCTGACTGATCATGGCCAGGAAGCGGCCTTGCAGATGGCCGCTGAGCATGGCGGGCATGTGCACCTTCTCGCGCGTTTCGGCGGCGAGTTCCTTCAGGTACCAAGGCTCCTCGCCGCTGCGGGCCTCGCAATAGGCGTCGAGGTCAGGGGAGATGAATTGCATCAGGGGAGCTTGATGAAGCGTGCGGTGCTAAAGCCCTCGTTCAATCGAAGTCGCAACAAGTAAGCACCAGCTGAGAGATGATGGACGGGAAGCGTAAGCCCTCGGTGCTCGCTGATTCGGACCACCACGACACCCTGGGCATTGATGATGATGGCCTCATTGTATGACATGCCCTCAGGCAAGCGTATCGCCTCAGTAGCGGGATTCGGGATTACGCTGAAGGATGACGGCGATTGTTCGCCGATTGAGAAAGCGAACGAGGTCCCGAACCAATCGTTCCGGCGTGCCATTGTGCCATCGAGTCCAAGGCCGTAATTCAGGAAGTTCCAGCCACCAGCGCAGCCGGATACTGCAACGACGCCTCCACGCCGCTCGCTCGGCAACGCGGCTTCTGAGAGTTCCCAGCCTGCCCCGGTATAATGGAAGGCAGATGCCCTGAAAGTGGCATTATCAATGGCACCTGCAACGAAAAGTATCCCACTTAGCCAACTCGCACCGCTTCCGCCGAACCGGCCTTCGGGCAATGCTGGCAGCGATGCCCATTGGTCCCCGAATGAGTTGTATTGCCAGCACTCATCCAATGGGGCATAACTGGAATCAGCGCCACCTGCGACGAATCCGCCTTCAGCAGTGGCCATCCGGTGCCTGCCCACACCGGGGAGGGACGAGCGCTGTTCCCAGGAATCCGTGAAGGGGTCGTACTTCCACAACTCGTTCAACGCAGTTCCGCCGGCGATGATCCCTCCGCAGATATAGAGGCTGTTGGCCAAAACGAATGATCCGCATGCGTAGCGACCAGCACCGGGCAGTGAGGCACGCTGGATCCAGGATTGCGAGCCCGGGTCGAAGGACCAGAGCTCGGATAGCGGACCGGAGGCATCCAGGCCGCCGAACAGGTAGCCTTGGCTGAACAGGCTTTGCGCTGTGCAGTATTGACGGGGTGACGCCGGTAACGTGGTTGATGGGCTCCAGGTCTGAGAGAAGGAGTCGTACCTCCAGAAGTCGTTCGTCAACGACCAGCCCACCTGCATGCCGGTCCCAACGTACACGTCGCAATCGATGCTGAAGGCAGCCGCATCATCCCTCGCCGTGCCAGGGAAATCAGGCAGTTGTTCCCATTGGAATTGGGCTGCTGCGAGGCATGAAAGCGCCGAAGCGAAAGCGAGCGCGGACGTTCTCATGCGCCCGAAGCTAGCTCAACGATCGGCATCCGCGCGCAGCTCGTCCAGGCTCTTTGGTTCATCCAACGGATGCGCTTTCAGCACCACACGCGGTTCCTTGCTGTTCAACGGAGCCACATCGGCGCGGGCCACCTTGCCGTCGCGATCCACGAGGAAGAGCGATTTCATCTTGCCGGGTGCCACCAAAAGGTTGTCGCGTGTGCCGGTGCCATTGCCCCAATAGGTGATCACGGAGTTCTCGTCGCGCAGCACGGCGTAGGCATTCACCCATTGGAAGGGCGTGCCATCGGGTAGCACGGCGCTGGCCAGCACGTTCTGTTGCTCGGCCATCTTCATGATGCGGTCGATGTTGTACAGTCCGAAGCCATCGAGGCCGAAAGTGTTGCGCACCGCAGCGAAGTTGGCATTGCCCATTTCCCAGTTCACCGGACGGCGCGTGGCGGCGTATTCGCGCCAAGGTTCGAGCACCATGGCTTGTTCGCTTTCGTTCATGGCGCGGCGTGCGTGCTTCCATGCTGTGAGCGGCATATCGGCGTGCTCGCGCTTGTAGCGGTTGGCGCTGCGCAGCACATCGCCGTCGAAGCGCGCCTTCCTCTTGTCGAGCGCCTTTGCATAGAGCACCATGGCGCGGTCCCAGCGCGCGACCTTCAGCGGCGAGCTGCGGTTCCACTTCGCGCTCACGGGCAACTGCAGCCATTCGCCGTTCTCTTTGAGCCAGAGCGTGCCTTCTTCTTGTCCGGTCTTCATGTGGAGATGGATGTCCTGGAAGAGGTGCCGGCGCCCATAGAGCCGCTTGAACATCGCCCGTGATTCCGGGCCCGAGTATTCCCAGATGGCTTTGTGCGGCACGCGGCGCCAATCGGGGAATTGCTTGTCATTCTTGTTGTCGACCTGCACCACGAAGACGATGCGGTCTGCGTCGTACAGGCCTTTGTAGCCCACCACGCGGATCTCAGGAACGCCAGCCAGGCGCTTGAAGCGGTCGCGCTTGCGGATCCAGCTGTTTCCGGAAGCGGCAGTGTCGCAGGGCGTGAGGTGACAGTAGCGCGCGCTGGCGCGGCGTGCCTCGAAGAGCGTGGTGTCGGGCCGCTTCTCGCGCTCGAGGTCCCAGAGCTTCTGCCAGTAGAGGCTGGTGGCCTCGGTTGCCGCAGAAGATCGCACTGCGCTCACTGGCGTAGCGCTCACTTGGCCGCTCGGCTGCCAATCGCCGGTGCTGGCATTCAATTCCCAACCCACGAATCCCTCGCCGAGCCGCTGCTCCACTGGGCGCTCGAGATTGATGATCGCGCCTTCAGCGAGGCTCAGTTGTTCCCCGTTGGCGCTGGCGTACAGCTCGTACATGCCGGCGGTCTCCATGTGCCCAATTCCTGCTGGTGTGCTCACGTGCATCGGGATGCCGCTCGCGATGATCTCGTAGGGCTCGTTGAAGCTGCGGTAGCTGAGTTCAACATCACCTTCTGCCGGCCTGCCTTGGGCGTCCACGATAGCATTCGCCGGAATCTTCACGCGCACGCCGTCGCTCATCAGCACATCGATGGGTTGCGCGGGATGCGACATGCTGCTCGCGAGGCTTGTCGATGCCCGGGAGCAGCGGTTTCACTTTGGGATGGGCACAAAGAGCAGCCGATGGGAGCGGGGCGTCGCCGAAGTGCAGTTCCACGTGCACGCGGCGGTTCAAGGCATGGTCGGTCTCGGAGGCGCCCTGCGTCGCGGGCATGCGCTCACCGCTCCAGGTCACTTCGATGGGCCTGCCGGCGAAGCAGGTGCCGGTGAGGGCCTCGCGCACGGCATCCACACGGCGACGGCTCAGGGCTTCATTATAGGCGAAGCTGCCGCGTACGTCGGTGTGGCCGTGCAGGGTGATGCGCGTGATGCGGTGCGCTTCCGGATCGTCGCAGGCGCGCAGCAGGGCGGCGCGCTCTGCAGCCGCGAGCTCGTGGCTATCGAGCGCGAAGCGGAGCTGGATCGATTCGGAGCTCTGCGCGGCGAGGCCTGCGGCCAACGCCAGCGCCAACGACAAGGTCAAGGGTCGGACCATGGCGAACGATTTTTTGGTTGGAGTGATTGAACAACCGCGATCGGGGCACGATCAGTATGCGCGTACCCCGGATCGTGCGGCTTTTCACCAATGACCTGTTGCCTTCGCGGTAACGAGCGGCGGTTGACCGGCGCTTCGGGCGGCTTCTTTTGCGCCATGGCCCGCAAGGCGGCGGTTGACGCCCTCACGCTCTTCGACTCGCTGGTGTACACCTGCCAGTACCGCGTGAGCATCGATGTGCCCAGCGATGCGCTGGCTTGGGTGATGCAGACGCGCCATGCCTTGCGCGACCGCATCGGGCGCTTCGAGTGCTTCTATCGGCTTCCGGGCATCACGCTGATCGAGAGCGAGCTCCCGCCGGAGTACGAATCCACATTGAGCGATTCCATTGTGCGTGGCGCATCCGGCCAGCGCGGCTTCCGGCTGAAGCTCGATGGTATCCGCCATTCGGATGACCGCAAGCGCATCTATGTGGGCGTTGAGCCGGTCGGGCCGATCAGCGCATTGCAGCAGCGCTTGCTGGATCACGTGCGCGCGAACAAGCGCATCAAGAAGCTCGGTGTCGATGTCCCGATGCAGCCCATGCTGCTGATCGCCGGTCCGCTCAAGGCCGCGCAGTTCGAGCAGGCCTGGGCCATGCTGGAGAATGAGCATTACCGCGGTGAGCGCGCAGTGACCGACCTGACGCTGATGAGGCGCGAGGTGGCCGACGATTCGCTCGATGAGCATTTGAAGAGCGTGAAACTCGAACCAGCGTTCTGAGGCCATGTTCACGATCCGCGCCTACGGCTTGTTGCTGAATGCGGAACGGACGCAGGTCCTTGTTGCCGATGAGCTGATCAAGGGACAGCGCATCACCAAGTTCCCCGGGGGTGGCTTGGAGTATGGCGAAGGCTTGAAGGATTGCGTGATCCGCGAGATCCGGGAGGAGATGGCCGTGGAGGCTTTGGACGTGGAGCATTTCTACACCACGGATTTCTTTCAGCAGAGCGCTTTCCACTCCGCGCCGATGCAGGTGGTGAGCGTGTACTTCACCTTCCGCGTTGCGGAATGCGATGCCATCTGGGTGGTGCAGGATCCGTTCTCAGGAATCGCTGGCCCCGGCGATCAGGAAGTGTTCCGCTGGGTGCCGCGCGCGCAGCCCGCAGAGGAAGCGGTGTCGCTGCCGATCGACCGGCACGTATGGCGCATGCTGCAGAAAAGGCGATCCTGAGCCGATACCTTTCGGCCATGATGAACCGACCCCTTCTCTTCGCCCTATCGCTACTTGCAGCGTTCACCGCATCGGCCCAGGAGAAACCGAAGCCCAAGGCCCTGTTCAACGACAGCACCTCCGTGACCGGCGGCTACTTCGGTTTCACGCCGAAACTGACCAACGTGATGGGCGCTGATGTGCTCCTGCTTGGCTTCAGCGGTGCCTTCATCCTCGAGCACAAGGTGGCGCTGGGCCTGGGCGGCGCATGGAGCAGCAGCACGATCAAGAATGTGGCCTATGAGCAATTCCTGCGTGATTTCGGCACCGAGGATGTGAGCGGTCTCGAGCTGCGCTACGGCTACGGCGGTCTGTTGATCGAGCCGATGATCCTGGGCAAGCATGCGGTCCATCTGACTGTTCCCGTGCTCATCGGCTTGGGCAGCGTGTCCTACAGCTACCCGCGCTCGAACAGCGGCAGCAATAGCGATCGCCGTAACCGCACCGATGGGCAGGCCTTCGTGGCGGTGGAGCCGGGCCTTGAGCTTGAGGTCACCGTGGTGGAGGCCTTCCGCGTGGGTTTCGGCGCTTCCTACTTGTGGACGAGCGATCTCGAGCTGCCTTACACGGCGCCCGATGCGCTGCGCAATTACATGGCGCGCATGACGGTGAAGATCGGCGGGTTCTAGGGGCCCAGCCGCTTCATCACCACGGCGCCGACCACCTCGTAGAGCTCTTCCGGACCTAGCGTCCGCCAGCGCAGTGCATCGAGCTTGCCGCCGAGCAGGAAGTACTGGTCGATGTTCGCCGCTTGCATGTCCTCGAGCACGTGCGGGCGGAAGTTGAGCAGCGCGATCCAGCCATCGGCCTCGTTCACCTCGTCGAACCACTCGGCGTAGTACTCGTCGTCGCTCGCGTGGAAGTTGAGCACGTTCTCACCGATGAGGATGAAGCGCTGGATGCGGTTGGCCATCAGGTGCTCGATGATGTTCCGCTTGAGCGTCATCACGTCGTTGTGCAGCAGGTCGTTCCACTCGCCGATGAGCTCCAGGATCGCGAAGCCATCCTCGTAGTCGGCGAAGAGCACCTTCATGTAGAGCGTGCTGCTCCCGAAGCTGTCCCATTGCGGGTGGATCAGGTGGTTGTACACGGCGTTGGTGAAGTAGATCTCGCTGTGCTCCTCGCCGAAGAAGGGCGAGCGCTCATCCTCTTCACTGGTGTACTTGTGCCGCCAGTTCCAGAAAGGCTCGATGTCGTGCACGGCGTCTAGTTGTTCATCGGCGGCTCTCCACCGCCTTCCGCACGCTGCCGTACCTTTTCAGCAGGTCGTTGGCCTCATCATAGCCGATGCCGAGCCCGTCCATCACCATGCGCGTGCCGCGGTCGATGAGCTTGTTGTTGCTCAGCTGCATGTCGACCATGCGATTGCCCTTCACGCGGCCGAGCTTGATCATGGCTGCGGTGCTGATCATGTTCAGGATGAGCTTCTGCGCGGTGCCGCTCTTCATGCGCGTGCTGCCGGTGACGTATTCGGGGCCGACAGCGGCTACGATGGGATGCTTGGCCACCAGGCTCACGGGGCTACCCGGATTGCAGGTGATGCATGCCGTGAGGATGCCTTCGGCGTTGCAGCGCTCCAATGCGCCCGCGACATACGGCGTGCTTCCGCTGGCGGCGATGCCGATCACGGCATCGTCCGCTCCTATGGCATGCTCCTCCAGGTCCTTCCAGCCCTGCTCGCGATCATCCTCAGCGAACTCCACTGCTTTGCGGATGGCGCTGTCACCGCCCGCGATGAGGCCGATCACCAGGCCGTGCGGCACGCCGAACGTGGGCGGGCACTCGCTCGCATCCACGATGCCCAATCTTCCGCTCGTTCCCGCGCCCAGGTAGAAGAGCCGGCCCCCGCGACGCATGCGGTCAACGATCGCATCCACGAGCGCTTCGATCGCGGGTATCGCCTCGGCGACGGCATCGGCCACGAGCCGGTCCTCGGCATTGATCCCCAGCAGCAATTCACGCGTGGATTTTTGCTCGAGGTCGTTGTGGCGCGATTCGCGCTCCGTGATGCGTTCCATGATGGGCGCAAAGAAAAGGGCCGCCTTGCGGCAGCCCTTCTCCAAGAAGAAACAATGCAGCCTAGTCGAGCATCAGCTTGCGCACGATGCGGCCGTTCTCCACTTCCAATTCAACCAGGTAGGTTCCGGCCACGAGCCCGTTGCGCTCGATGGTGAATCGCTGCGCTGCAGGATTGCCGGTGCCTACGGTGCGGCCATTGATGTCGAGCAAGCGGTAGCGGCGCACGAGGTTAGCCCTGCGCATTCGCTTACGTTCATATTGTCCGTGGCGGGGTTCGGCCAAACGCTCACTTCACCAGCATTGTTCGTGACCTCGTCGATGCCGACGAACGTGCATGGTCCGAGTTGCAAGGCCCTAACGATGCGCAGGTTCATGGTAGCCCATGACGGTATCCAGGTACGCCCGGCCCTTGGTGGGGCTCATGTCGGGGTTGCTGGCGCTGGCGGCCTGACCAGCGGTGATGGGAGGCGGGCCCGGCGCTGACCACGGTCTGTGCGAGGGCGCCGTTCGGGTCCCACCACTGCCAAGGGCTGGCTTCTTCCTGTGCGGGAGCAGGCCATGCGGGGCGCACCATGGGGAACAGGCCTTCCACATCGGTATTGATCACCACGCTGTTGGCACCGTGGGTCTGGGTGCTGCCGTAGGGTCGCGGGCGCGCGGTCGGTGTAGGGTTCGCCCTCTGGCAGGGAGGCGAAGCTGGCGTTGTTGCCGTAATCATTCACCAGTTCCATGAACAGATTGCTGCCTTGCACGGGCACCACCGGGCCGCCGGTGGTAAGGCACGATCGCGATGCCCTCGGTGAAGGGCGCGAACGGATCGAACACCGTGTGGAAGGCCACCATCGGATGGTCGCCAGCATCAAGCCAGCTCGTGTCGGCGAGCGCGCCACCGAGATTCACGCAGAACTGTGGCTCTGGTCTGGCCGTTCGGCCGGTAGAGGTTCAGCTGGCCGCCCAAGTCCTTGGATATCCCCAACCAGGCAGGGTCCACGAAGCTCACCGTGGGATCGAAGGGGTCGGGGCGGAACTTCTCGATGTAGAGCTCCTGCACGTCATCGAGGGTGGCGTGGGCCAGGCTGATGTAGCCTCCGGTGCCTTCGCCCAGGACGATGATCTTGTTCGGATTGATGCGGTAGGTAGTGGCGTTGGCCTTCATGAAGCGCACGCACTGGCGCACATCGTGAAGGGCGCGGTAGATGGCGTTCAGCAAGCTGCCGCGGCGCTCGAGCTCGGTTGCGGCCAGCGGGTTCCAGCCCAAGCGGTAGCTCATGCTCACCGCTACGTAGCCGCGCTTGGCCATGCGGGTGCAGGCTTCAACGGCGCTGCTGTCCTTGCGCGTGCCATTGGGGCTGCCGTTGATGGGCGGAGGCAGTGCATTGCCGGTGTGGATGTAAACAACCAGCGGGCGCTGCATCTCGGTATCGATGCTCTGGCTCGGCTCATAGACATCCATGCGCACGTTGGTCACCTTCACGGCGGTGCTCGGGTCCATAGGGTCGAAGTAGGCGGCAGGGATGGGGTTGCCCAGGGTCACGGCCGTCTGCAGCTCGGTGACGTTGGCCGTAAGATCCGGTGAGGCCAGGTTGCTGGTGAGGAAATCGATGTTGGTGCCGTAGATCACGTCGGGGGTGGTCGTGATGTTGGCATCGCGGGAAGGTCTCGGTGAGGTGGCGCTGGGCGCTCACCGACGGTGACGGCCACCAACGCCGCGAGGGCGAAGGTATCCGTTGATTTCATGGGTCGTGGTTTGAGTTGGTTAGCGCGAAGGTAGGTGCGGTGCGCCATCCATCCGGCCCGTTCGGACAGGGAGTTTTCCAAGTAATCCTGGAGCGCCTGTCAGTTCTCGGGCTTCACTTGCCGGAGCTTCTCGGCCACTGCTTCGGGCAGGTTCTGGAAGAAGGTGTCGCCGCGCAGGCCCAGGCGGAGCGTTTCAAGGGGGATCACCTCTTCGGGAGCGATGTTGCCCAGGTTCACATTGGCGCCGAGCTGCTTGATGAACCAGACCTGCTGCGCCTTCTGCGGAGCCTCCCACATGATGTGCTCGGCGGGCACCTTGGCCAGGATGCGGTTCACGAGCTGGGTATGGGCATGCCCGCTGGGGCGATAGATGCCCACGGTGCCGCTCTCCCGTGCTTCAGCGATCACCTTCCAGCTGCCTGCATCCAGCTCCGCGTTCATCATGCTCACCCATTTCGATGGGCTGATCAGGATGCCGCTCTCCTTGCTGCCCACCTCGCTGAGCACCGTGACATGCTTGGCCAGATCGGTGATATAGCGGCACTTCTCCTTCTGCGGCATGTTGATGGAGCCGTCGCTCACTTCAGCGGTATCGAGGCCGAATTGATCAAGGAGCTTGCGGTAGTCCTTGTATTGCCCGCGCGCCACGAAGGCCTCGAAGAGCGTTCCGCCCAGATAGACGCGGATGCCGGCCTTCTGGTACAGCTTGATCTTCTCCTTCAGCTTGTTGGTGATGAACGACGTGCCGAAGCCCAGCTTCACCAGGTCGGTCAGCTGGCCGCTCGCCTCGATCATGTCCTCGGCCTGGCGAATGGCCAAACCCTTGTCCATCACCATGGTGAGCCCGTGCTCGCGCGGCTTTGCCGTGCGTTCCGGGATATGCGAGAGCGTATAGTTCATGGAGCGTAGAGTCCCAGGAGATGGATCACCTGGGGCATGGCCGAGGCCTCGGGGTAGTGCTCCAGGAATTGCGCATGGCCCGCGTGATCGGCCATGAGCGCTTCTTCCAGTTCGAGCAGTCCCTGCTGCTGCTGGCCCGCGCGAAGCAGGTAGCTGGCCAGGCGGTAACGGTAGCGCGGATTCATGCGGTGGACCTGGTCGCCTTCGCGCAATTTCAGCATGGCTGCCTCGGGGCTCTTGAGGCCGAGCAGCAGGTCGGCGTGATCGAGCCAGCCATCGAGGTTGCCCGCGTCGAGGTTGTTCAGTCGGGTGTAGGCTGACAGTGATTCCTCGTACCGTTCGTTGCGGCCAAGCGCATTCGCGTAGTAGTACCACGCGTCGCCCGAATCCGGCGCGAGGCGAACCGCTGTCTCCAGGTCCTTCACGGCCTCGGTGAGCTTGCCTTGGATGTCCTTCACCACGCCGCGCCCGATCCACGCGTCCACCCAGTTCGGATCCAGTGCCAAGGCCTGGTCGTAGTGGATCAGCGCTTGCTCATGGCGCTCCATCTTCTCGTAGCATTCGCCGATGTAGCTGAAGGTGACGGCCTGCGGGCCTTCGATGGCGAGGACCTCCTCGTAGCAGGTCACGGCTCCGGCATAATCGCCTTTCACCAGCATGTTGCGCGCCTTGGTGAAGAGCGCCGAGCCGAATTCCTCGTTGATCGCGAGGCAGTATTCCAATGCCTCGTTGCTCTCATCGATCCGGTCGAGGCGGGAGAGGGCGTTGCCCAGGCTGTACCACGCCACCAGGCTGTACGGGTGCTCATTGGTGAACTCACGGAAGAAGGCGATCGCGCCTTGGTCCGCGCCGGAGAGCTCGAAGCAATGCGCGAGCTCGTAGAGCAGGCCTTCGTTCTCAGGGTTCACGTCGAGGCCGCGCTTCAGCAGGTCGATGGCTTCGTCGTATTTGCCCAGGCTCTCGTGCTCGAAGGCAAGGTCGAGCAGGATCTCATCGTGGCCTTCATCGGCGAGCTCCAGCGCGCGGCGGTAGTGCTCAATGGCCCGGCGGTAGTTGCGGAGCTGGCTGTGGATGCTGCCCTTGTGCAGGTGCACCTCGGCGCTCCAAGGCTCCAGTTTGCCCAAGGCGTCGAGCACCTCGAGGGCCTTGTTCAAGCGCCCGAGGTTCATGAGCACCACGGCCTCGCTGTACATCAGCTCCACCGATCCCGGGTGCTGCGCCATGGCGAAGTCGAGCGCTTCCTTGGCGCGCCGCGCATCGTTCTCCTGCAGGTAGTGGTCAATCACCAATTCAAGGTCCTCCACGTCGAAGAAGACATTGGTGCCCTTGCGGAGCATGGCCTCGTAGCGGTCCACGCAGCCTTGCTGATGGTTGCGATGCGGTGGCGGGTGATGACCTTCGTTCATCCACTGGGCGCGAGTGCGCCATACAGGGCAAAAGTAGCGGATGCGGAACTGGCGCGCTCGCTGCCGATCCGGCTTATGAACAGGCCCCTAAAGATTCCGGGTCAGCCACTCGGTCATCATCTCATACAGGTGCAGCCGTGTCGTACCGCCGCCGATCCCGTGGTTGCGATCGGGATACATGAACTGGTCGAAGGGCTTGTTGGCCTTGATGAGCGCGTTGGTCATCTCGGCGGCGTTCTGGTAATGCACATTGTCGTCGGCCAGGCCGTGGATGAGGAAGTAGTTCCCCTTCAGCTTGTTCACGTGGAACACCGGGCTGTTGTCGTCGTAGCCCTTGCCGTTGTCCTTGGGCAGGCCCATGTAGCGCTCGGTGTAGATGCTGTCGTAGTAGCGCCAATTGGTCACGGGCGCCACGGCGATGGCGGCCTTGAAGAGGTCGGCGCCCTTGGTGATGCAGAGGCTGCTCATGTAGCCGCCGTAGCTCCAGCCCCAGATGCCGATGCGCTCCTTGTCCACCCACGGCTGCTGGCCCAGCCATTGGGCGGTGGCCATGTGGTCGACCGTCTCGTACTTGCCCAATTGGCCGTAGGTGATGTGGCGGAAGTCGCGCCCGCGATGGCCCGTACCGCGCGGATCGACGCACACCACGATGTAGCCCTTCTGCGCGAGCAGGGTGTGCCATAGGTTGTTGCGCCCGCCCCAGGAGTCGAGCACCTGATTGCTGTTCGGACCGCTGTATTGCGTGAGCAGCACGGGGTAGCGCTCCCGGCTCTGGAAGTTCGCGGGCTTCATCATCCAGCCGCGCAGCTCCACGCCCTCGCTCGTGGTAAAGGTGAAGAACTCACGGGGCAGCATGCCGTAATCGGTGCAGGTCCTCGCCAGCTTGGCGTTGTCCTTCAGCACCTTCACCTGCTTGCCGCTGCCATCGTGCAGGGTGATCACCGGCGGCGTATTCAGCGTGCTGCGCGTGTTGATGAAGAAGCGGAAGCCCGTGCTGAACTCCGCATCGTTCACACCACCCAACGGCGATAGTTGCATCACGCCTTTGCCGCTCAGCGGCGTGGCCAGCACCTCCTGGTTCTCGGGCGCGCTCTTGGCTGCGGTGAAGATCACGCGCTGCCCTTTCTCGTCGATGCCCTTCACGCCGACCACATCCCATGCGCCGCGTGTCAATTGCAACTGCGAGCCATCCTTCAGGTTCACGCGGTAGATGTGGTTCCAGCCATCCTTCTCGCTGGTGAGGATGAAGCCGCTGCCATCAGCCAGGAAGAAGAGATCGTCGGTGACCTCGATGTAGGTGGGGCTGGTCTCCGTGTAGATCTCGGTGGGAACCGGACGTGCCTTGGTGCCGGGCGGCGGCAGCTTCACGGTGCAGAGCACCTTCTCGTTCTGCAAGCGGTTCAAACGCATGAACCACGGCTCGCCCTTCGGCGTGAAGCCCAATCGGGCAACGTAGATGTCCGTCTCTTCCGTGCCCAATGGGATGCTGTAGGTGAGGCCGCCGCTGAGGTCGCGCAGGTGCAAGGAGATCCTGCTGTTGTCCTCGCCGGCCTTCGGGTACTTGAAGCGGTACTCGCTCGGGTAGAGCTGGTTCTTGTAGAGCGTCAGGTCGAATTCCTTCACGCCGCTCTCGTCGCTGCGCAGGTACAGGAGCTTGCTGCCGTCGGGGCTCCACGCATAGCCCTGCACCAGGGTGAATTCCTCCTCATACACCCAATCGGTGGCGCCATTCAGCACCTTGTTCCACTCACCGTCGTTGGTGATCTGCTCCTCCTTCATCGTGCCCAGGTCCACCACGAAGAGGTTGTTGTCGCGCACGAAGGCGGCCTTGCTGCCATCGGGGCTGAACGTGGCCAGGCGCTGCTTGGCCTTCTTCGTATCGCTCAACGGCACCAGCTTCTTGCTCGCGCGGTCGAAGACGTGGTTGTGCGCGAAGAAGCTGTAGCGGTAGATCGGCTCGCTCTCCGTCTCGAATAGCAGCTTCTTCTCATCGCCGCTGAAGCTGTAGCCCTCAATGCCGATGGGCTCTTTGCTGCCCGCCGGCACCAGCTCGCTGGATTTCACAAGCGTGGCCACCTTGTTGCCCGTGCGATAGGCGTACTGATTGATCGCTCCCTCGCCGGCCTCCTCCTCGAGCACGGTGTAGTGCAGGCCATCCTTCATGCTGGCCAAGCCGCCAACGAACTCGGCGCTGAAGAGCGGGCTGGCCCAGATGTCCTTGTTGGTGAGGGCTTGCTGGGCGGTGGCGGGTTGCAGCAGACCCAGGCACAGGAGGGCCGAGAGGGAAGCGTGGCGTGCGTTCATGCGTTCAGTTGAGGGGTGGGCAAGGTAGCTGTGTGGCTGCACCGGGCCGTGGCGGACGGTCATTCGTGCCACTGTTCATCACTGTGGCCCCCCCCCCCCCGGGCGGCGAACCCCCCCCCGCCCCCGGGCCGCCGGGGGGGGCGGCCCCCCCGGGGGCCACCCCGGGGGGGGGCCCGGGCGGGGCCCGGGGGGGGGGGGGGGGGGCCGGGGCGGGGGGCCGGGGGGGGGGGCGCCCCGCCCCCCCCCGGGGGGGGGGCCCGGGGGGGGGGGGGGGCCCGCCCCCCCGGGGGGGGGGGGGGGGGGGGGGGGGGGCCCCGGGGCCGGGGGGCGGCGGGGGGGGGCCCCGGGGGGGCCGGGGCCCCCCGGGGGCCCCCCCCCCCGCGGGGGGGCCGGGGGGCCCGGCCGCGGGGCCGCCCCCCGCCGCGCCCGGCCGGGGGGGGGGGGGCGCCCGCCCCCCCGGGCGGGGGGCGGGGGGGGCGGCCGGGGGGCCCCCCGCCGCCCCCGGGCGCGGCGGCCGGCCCCGCCCCGGGGGGCCCCGGGGGCGGGGGGGGGCCCGCCCGGGGGGGGGGGCCGGGCGCCCCCCGGGGGGGGGGGGGGGGGGGCGGGGGGGGGGGGGGGGGGGGCGGCGGGGGGCGCCCCCGGGGCGGGGCGGCCCGCCCCGGGGGGGCGCCGGCCCCCGCCCGGGGGGGGGGGGGCCCCGGCCGGGCGCCCCCGCCCCGGGCCCCCCCCGGGGGGGCCGGCGGGCGGGCCCCCGCCCCCGGGGGGGCGCCCGGGGGGGGCGGGGGGGGGGCCCCCCCCGGGGGGCGGCCCCCCGCCCGCCCCCCGCCGGGGGGCGCCCCCGGGGGGGCCCCCGCCCGGGCGGGCGGGGCGGGGGGCCGGGCGGCGGGGGGGGGGGGCGGGGGGGGCGGCGGGGGGGGGCGGCCCGCCCCCCCGGGGGGGGGGGGCCGGGGGGGCCCCCCCCGGGGCCGCCGGGGGCCCGGGGGGGGCGGGGCGCCCCCCGGGGGGCCCCCCCCCGGGGGCCCCCCGGGGGGGGCCGGGGGGGGGGCCCCCCGGGGGCCCCGGCGGGGGGGGGCGGGGGGGGGGGGGGGGCCGGGGGGGGGCGGGGGGGGGGGGCCCGGGGGGCCCCCGGGGGGGCGCCCGGGGGGCGCCGGGGGGGGGGGGGGCCGGGGCCGGCGGGGGGGGGCGGCCCCCGGGGGCCCGGCGGGCGCCCGGCCCGCGGGGGGGGGGGGGCCGGGGCGCCCCCCCGCCGCCCCCGCCGGGCCGCCCCCCGCCCCCCCCCCCCCCCCCCCCCCGGGGGGGCCCCGGGGGCGGGGCGGCCGGGGGGGGGGGGGGGGGGGGGGGGGGGGGGGGGGGGGGGGGGGGGGGGGGGGGGGGGGCGGGGGGGGCCGCGGGGGCCCCGGGGCGGCGGGCGCCGGGGGGGGGCGGCCGGGGCCGCCCCCCGGGGGGCGGGGGGGGGGGGGGCCGGGGGGGGGGGGCGGGGGGGCCCCCCCCGCGGGGCGCGGGGGGCCCCCCCCGCCGCCGCCCGGGGGGGGGGGGGGGGGGGGCCGGGGCCCCCCCCCGCCCCCCCGGCCCCCGGGGGGCCCGGGGGGGGCCGCCCCCCGGGGGGGGGGGGGGGGGGGGGCGGGGGGGGGGGGGGGGGGCCGCCGGGGGGGGGGGGGGGGGGGGGGGGGGGGGGGGGGCGCGGGGGGGGGGGGCCGGGCGCCGGGGCTCGGGGGGGGGGGGGGGCTCCTCGCCTGTGGCCCCCGGGGGGGGGGGGGGGGGGGGGGGGGGGCGCGGGGCGGGGGGGGGGGGGGGGGGGGGGGGAACCCCCCCCCCCCCCCCCCGCCGGGGGGGGGGGGGGGGGGGGCCTTCGGGCCGTTTAATCCGCTCACGTCCCCCCGCCCCGGAACCCGGCCGCTTCCCGCTGTTACTTCGCTGCATGCTCGGGCACCGCTTCGCCAAGTACGTTCCGCCGCAGGACGATAGCACGCCCTTCGAGCGCTTGCTGCCGCTCTTCATCGAGCTGCTTACCCATACCAGCGGCGATGTGGAAGAGGCGCTCGACTGGATGGACGAGCTGGACAAGGAGCACGGCTTCTACACGAAGGCATACGGCCGCAAGGAGTTCGAGGACGATTTGAGGAAGCACGGCATGATCGGCCGGCCAACGAAAGGCGGGAAGACACCGCTCACCGGCAAGGCCGAGAAGCTGATCCGCGAGCGCGCGCTGGACCAGGTCTTCGGCAAGCTGAAGAAGAGCGAGCGCGGCAGCCACGGCCTGCGCAAGGCCGGCCCCGGCGATGAGCCCACCAGTGATCGGCGCGCCTTCCGCTTCGGCGACCGCATTGAGCAGGTGGCCATGAGCGACAGCATCCGCAATGCGCAGCAGCGCGGCATCGACGACCTGCGCATGAGCGAGGACGACCTGGAAGTGATCGAGACCGAGCACCAGAGCGCCTGCGCCACGGTGCTCATGATGGACATCAGCCACAGCATGATCCTCTACGGCGAGGACCGCATCACGCCGGCCAAGAAGGTGGCCATGGCGCTGGCCGAGCTGATCAAGCGCCGCTACCCGAAGGACACGCTCGACATCGTCGTCTTCGGCAACGACGCGTGGCAGGTGAGCCTGAAGGACCTGCCCTACCTGCAAGTGGGGCCCTTCCACACCAACACCGTGGCCGGCCTCGAACTGGCCATGGACCTGCTCCGGCGCCGCAAGGTGCGCAACCGCCGCATCGTGATGATCACCGACGGCAAGCCCAGCTGCATCAAGCGCGACGGCGAATACTACATGAACAGCTTCGGGCTCGATGACTTCATCGTGGCGCGCTGCCTCGATGCTGCTGCTCGCGCGCGCAAGGCGCAGATCCCCATCACCACCTTCATGATCGCGCGCGACCCGTACCTCCAGCGCTTCATCGAGCGCTTCACTGAGGCCAACCAGGGCCGCGCCTTTTACACCGGCCTGCAAGGCCTCGCGGACATGGTGTTCCGCGATCATGCTTCCAACAGGAGATCATCATGAGCACCCATCGTAAGGGCGGCGAATTCGCCGCCCCGACCACCCTCGGCGAACTCAAGAAGAGCGGCTACGCGCCCCGCTCCGTGAAGGCCGAGCTCCGCGCCAACCTCATTGCCCGGATCCGCGCTGGGCAGCCGCTCTTCGAGGGCATCCACGGCTATGCCGACACCGTGATCCCCGCGCTTGAGCGAGCGATCCTCGCCGGCCACAGCATCAATCTGCTCGGCCTGCGCGGACAGGCGAAGACGCGCATGGCACGTTCACTCGTGCAGCTGCTCGATGAATGGATCCCCGTGGTGCAGGGCAGCGAGATCAACGACGATCCGCTGGCGCCGATCTCGCGCTTCGCGAAGGATCTGATTGCGGAGAAGGGCGATGCCACGCCCATCACCTGGCTGCACCGCGACCAGCGCTACACCGAGAAGCTCGCCACGCCCGATGTCACCGTGGCCGACCTCATCGGCGACAGCGATCCCATCAAGGCCGCCAACCTCAAGCTCGATTACAGCGATGAGCGCGTGATCCACTTCGGCCTGATCCCGCGCAGCCATCGCGGCATCTTCGTCATCAACGAACTGCCCGACCTGCAGCCGCGCATCCAGGTGGCGCTCTTCAACATCCTGCAGGAGGGCGATGTGCAGATCCGCGGCTTCAAGCTGCGGCTACCGCTCGACATCCAATTCGTGTTCACCGCCAACCCGGAGGACTACACCAACCGCGGCGCCATCATCACCCCGCTGAAGGACCGCATCCAGGCGCAGATCCTCACGCATTATCCGGAGAGCATCGAGCTGGGCATGCGCATCACCGCGCAAGAGGCGCGCACCACGAACGAGCAGGCCACCCGTGTGCGCGTGCCTGACCTGTTGCGCGTGCTCGTGGAGCGCATCGCGATGGAGGCCCGCTCCAGCGAATTCGTTGATCCGAAGAGCGGCGTGAGCGCGCGCCTCACCATCAGCGCGCTGGAGAGCCTGATCGGCGCGGCCGAGCTGCGCGCGCTGCGCAACGGTGAGGAGCGCACCGTGGCGCGCATCGCCGACCTGTGGGCCGTGGTGCCCGCCATCAACGGCAAGATCGAGCTGGTGTACGAGGGCGAGCAGGAAGGGGCCGACAGCGTGGCGCGCATTCTCATCGCCACCGCCATCCGCAACGTGTTCAAGGAGCTCTTCCCCGATGCCGTGAAGGCGCGTCGGGCCGCTGAGCAGGCGAGCCGCAAGTCGCAGGGCCGCGACGATTATTCCGCACTGCTCGACTGGTTCGATAACGATCAGCTGGACCTGCTGTCTGATGCCAAGGACGAGGAGCACCTCGCGCTATTGGCCACGGTGCCGGGCCTGCGCGAGAAGGTCACCGGCAAGCATCCGTACCTGAAGCCTGAAGAAGTGCCGCTCTGGATGGAGTTCATGCTGCACGGCATGGCCGAGCATAGCCGCATCGGGCGCAGCAAGCTCACGCGCGGGCACCGCTTCGGCGATGTGCTGGGCTCGCTGTTGGGCACTAGCAGTGACGAGGCGGAGGAAGAGGCGTGAGGCTCACTCCTCCACGAAATCCAGGTTCTTGCTCTCCCCCCCCCCCCCCCCCCCCCCCCCCCCCCCCCCCCCCCCCCCCCCCCCCCCCCCCCCCCCCCCCCCCCCCCCCCCCCCCCCCCCCCCCCCCCCCCCCCCGGCCCCGGCCCCCCCCCGGGCCCGGGGCCCCCCCGGCCCCCCGCCCCCCCCCCCCCCCCCCCCCCCCCCCCCCCCCCCCCCCCCCCCCCCCCCCCCCCCCCCCCCCCCCCCCCCCCCCCCCCCCCCCCCCCCCCCCCCCCCCCCCCCCCCCCGCGCGCCGCGCCCCCCCCCCCCGGCGGCCCCCCCCCCCCCCCCCCCCCCCCCCCCCCCCCCCTTGCTGAAGGTCTCGGTGCTGCGGCGCACGGCCCAGAAGGCGCCGCCGATGCAGAGCAGGCCCACGAGCAGCGCTGCGGTGATATTGCCCACGGGCACTACCAAGGCACGGAAGAGCATGGTGATGGGGTAGATGCTGCCGCGCACGAAGTTGGGCGCGGTGATGGCCACGGTGCCGCGCAGGTTGGTGCCGAACTGCTCGCTGGCCACGGTGGCGAAGATGACCCAGTAGCCCGTGGCCATGCCCAGCAGCAAGGCACATCCAGTTGTAGGTGGCGATGGTGGCGCCGCGCATGCCGAAGAGGAAGAAGAGCGTGAGCGCGAGGTTGAGGCCGAGGTAGAGCATGATCACCTTGCGGCGGCTGCGCTGCCATTGGCTCAAGAGCCCGCTGAGGAGGTCGCCGAGGCTGAGGCCGATGTAGGCGTAGCGGATGGCGGTGCCGTTGATGCGCTGCTTGTCGGCGGCATCGAGCGCGCTGGTATCGATGCCGAGCTCGGGCACGAAGACATCCTGGCTCAGGCTCACGAGCAATCCGATCACGTACCAGATGGGCACGCCGATGAGGATGGTCTTCAGGTAGCGCATCACGCGCGTGCGATCGCCGAAGAGCATGCGCAAGCTGCCGCGCTCCACCTCGCTCTTCTCCGCGCTCTTGTACAGGCCGCTCTCGAAGGTGCCCATGCGCAGCACGAGCAGCGTGAGGCCCATGGCGCCGCCCACGACGTAGGCCACCTGCCAATTCATCAGGCGGTAGCCGGTGAACGATTCGATGAACGCGCTGATGCCCTCGCCATAGCCGCCCACGAAGCTCGCCGCCACGGCGCCCAGCGCGCCCACGGTGACCACGATCATGGTGCCCCAGCCGCGTTTCTCGCGGGGCATGGTCTCGGCGATCAGCGTGATGCCCGCGCCCAGTTCGCCCGCGAGGCCCACGCCCGCGATGAAGCGCACCGCGCCGTAGCTCACCAGGTCGAAGGTGAAGGCGTTGGCGATGTTGGCGATGGAGTAGAGCAGGATGCTGCCGAAGAGCACGGTGATGCGGCCCTTCTTATCGCCCCATACGCCCCAGAGCACGCCGCCCACCAGCATGCCGAGCATCTGGATGTTGAAGAGGTCGATGCCGCGGTCCTTGATATCGGGATGCCCGGCGCCGAGGATGAACTCGAGGCTCTCGCGCTTCACCACGTTGAAGAGCACGAGGTCGTAGATGTCAACGAAATAGCCGAGCGCGGCCACGGTCACGAGCATCAGCGTGCGGCGGTCGAAGGCGCGGGAGGGCATGGGGCGAAGATGCGCGTTGGAATTGAACGAGATCCATGCAGGGGACATGCTCACCGCA
>JADIYA010000008.1 GCA_016705545.1 Flavobacteriales bacterium | reverse complement strand
GAACTGACCCAGGCCGGTGTGCGGTACTACCATGGACTCCAGGACGTGAAAGACCATACCGACGGGTTGATCTCCCCGCTCATGAACCAGCAGCTCGTTTTGACGTTCGGCTACCGGATATTGCCGAAGCGAAAGGCCAAGGCTGAGGAATCGACGACGGAACCTGTGCCTCAACAGTAGGGTTGTTGATGGCGTGTGCACAGGAGCGCATGGCTACTTCCACGCCTTCACCACCAGTCCCGTCCCCGTGCTGTGCGTCATGCGCACATCGGCCATGTTCAGCACGAAGGCGATGGGGTAGGCGATGAGGTAGTAGACCGGTAGCACGATGAAGAAGACTTTGCTCGCTTGCAGCATCAGCAGCGGCCACTTCATACTCAGCTTCCAGCTGATCTTGCCGGGGGCGCCGTAGCTGTAGCGCGCTTCCACTTTGGAGAAGCCGTTGCGCAGCGCCTTCGCACGGATGTCGTCGATGTTGTAACCGTCGCGCACGTGCTCCTCGATGAAGGAGCCTTCGCCTTCCTCGTGGACATCGCTGCCGCCCTGGTCGCTGGGCGTGCTGATGATGAGCATGCCGCCGGTCTTGAACGAGGTGCTGTAGCAACGCAGCGCGGCTTCGTCCTCCAGGATGTGCTCCATCACATCCACGCACACCACCAGGTCGAAACAGTTGGGCTGTTGGAATTTGGTCACATCGCCTACCTCGAACTTCACCTGCGGCCGGCCGATACGCTGGAAGAAGGCATTGCAGTCCGCTACTTGCTCATCCTTCACATCGATGGCGGTGATGCGTGCCTTGGGCAATTGGCCGCTGAGCCAGTAGCTGTACTGCCCGAAGCCTGCGCCCGCGTCGTAGATGGCTTCAACGGGCTTGCCTTCGGCATTGCGATTCGCCATCCACGCCCGAAGCTCGCGCTGGATGTGCCAGCAGCGCAGCAGCAGCAAATCGAGAAGGCGGTAGAACAGCTTGCGCAGTACGGGAGTGCGGTTGAACACCACACCGAGGCGGCGCTTGACAGGATCGTACTGCATGCTAGCCTTTCAGCAATTTGTCAATGGCCTCCGCGCGGTCCAGCGAATCATCCAGGTAGAAGAGCAGCTCGGGCACCACGCGCATCTGTTTGCCGATGCGACTGCCGAGCACCCCGCGCAAGCGGTGGCCCTGCTCCTTGATCCGCGACATCACTTCGGACTTGTCCTTCACGGGGAAGAGGCTCAGGTACACCTTAGCCACGCCGAGATCTGGGCTGCAGCGCACGCCCGTGACCGTGATCAGGCCACCGGGGAGCAGCGCCCGCCCTTCCTGCTGGAATACCGCTGCCATCTCCTTTAGGAGCAGGCTGTTCACCTTGTTCTGTCTCAGGCTGTCCATCGGCCGCGAATGTAGGCGGGGCTTGTGGGGGCGCGAAATCTCCGGCCCTTATAAGCGCCCCTACATTCGCCGCGCAGCATGCGCAACTTCTTCCGCATCCTCCGTTATGCCCGGCCCTACCGGCGCTATGCAGTGCTCAATGTGGTGTTCAACCTCGTGAGCACGGTCTTCCACCTGGGTTCGCTGCTCGTGTTCATCCCCTTCCTCAACCTGCTCTTCGGGCAAACGCCGCCGCCCAGCGGCCGCCCAGCGGTCGAGTTCAGCCTCGAAGGCATCAAGCGCCTGCCGGAACTCTTCAACTGGCGCATGGCAGCCTACATACAGGAGCATGGGCAGATGGGCGGTCTTGTCTTCATCTGCGTGGTGGTGGCTTTTTGTTTCCTGCTGAAGAACCTCACCCGCTATTTCGCGCTCTGGGCCATCGGCATCCTGCGCAACCGCGCCGTGCGTGACCTGCGCAACGAGGTGTACGATAAGATCCTCGACCTGCCCATGCGCTTCCACACCGGCGAGCGCAAAGGCAACACCATCGCGCGCATCACCAACGATGTGCAGGAAGTGGAGTTCAGCATCATGAACTACATCGAGATGGTGTTCCGTGAGCCGATCACGATCCTGCTATCGCTATCGCTGATGATCGGCATCTCCTGGAAGCTCACGCTCATCGCGCTGCTGCTGCTGCCCGTGAGCGGCCTGCTGATCGGCCGCGTGGGCAAGAGCCTGCGGAAGGAAGGCTTGCGCGCGCAGCAGAAGGCCGCCGACCTGCTGAGCACGGTGGAAGAGACCCTCACCGGCATGCGCGTTGTGAAGGCCTTCAACGGCGAGGAGCAGATGCGCCGCCGCTTCCGCCGCGAGAACGAGATGCTGAACAAGCTCAACGTGTTCACGCTGCGCCGCCGCGACATGGCTTCGCCGCTCAGTGAGTTCCTCGGCGCGCTGGTGATGGTGACACTCGTGTACTTCGGCGGGCAGCTGGTGATCGGCGAGGGAGCCACGCTGAGCGGCGGCGAGTTCATCGGCTACATCATCCTCTTCAGCCAGTTGCTCGCACCGGCCAAAGGTTTCACCACGGGCTACTACTGGATCAAGAAGGGCGGCGCCAGTGCGGAGCGGATCTTCGAGCTGCTCGCCATTGAGAACAGCGTGAAGGAGAAGCCCGATGCACGGCCCATCGCCGCGTTCAACGACCGTGTGGAGTTCAAGGCCGTGCAGTTCGCTTACGATGAGAAAGCAGTCCTGCGAACAATCGACCTGTTGATACCTAAAGGCCGCAGCGTGGCGCTCGTGGGCACCAGTGGCGGCGGCAAGAGCACCTTGGCCGGACTCCTGCCGCGCTTCTATGATGCCACCGGCGGGAAGGTGCTGATCGATGGTATCGATGTCCGTGATCTCAGGATCCAGGACCTGCGTGGGCTCATGGGCATCGTGACGCAGGACAGCATCCTCTTCAACGACACTGTGGCGGCGAACATCGCCTTCGGGCAGCCGGGCATGAGCATGGCCGACATTGAGCGCGCTGCGCAGGTGGCGAATGCGCACGAGTTCATCACGAAGCTCGATAGCGGCTACCAGACCATGATCGGCGACATGGGCAACCGGCTCAGCGGGGGCCAGAAGCAGCGCCTCGCCATCGCGCGCGCCGTGCTGAAGAACCCGCCGATCCTCATCCTCGACGAGGCCACCAGTGCCTTGGATACCGAGAGCGAGCGCTTGGTGCAGGATGCGCTCTTCAAGATGATGGAGGGCCGCACGAGTTTGGTGATCGCGCACCGCCTGAGCACCATCCAGCATTGCGACGAGATCTGCGTGATCGTGGAGGGCGCCATCGTGGAGCGCGGCACGCACGCGGAGCTGTTCGCATTTGGCGGGCAGTATCGCAGGCTTTGTGATATGCAGGCGTTCGATTGAGGAGCTCCCGGGTACTTTCACCCCGATGCAATCCCGCGTCTTCGGCCTCGACCTCATGCGCGCCGCGGCGATCCTGCTGGTGGTGTTCTGGCACAGCGCCGATGTGCTGCGCGCGGCCGTGCCGGGCATCGTGCTGCCTCCGCACGTGGATGGCGTGGACCTCTTCTTCGTGCTAAGCGGTTACCTGATCGGCGGGATCCTGCTGCGCGCTGCGGCTTTGGAGGGTGAGCCGTGGCACCGCCGCCTGCTCGATTTCTGGCAGCGTCGCTGGCTGCGCACACTGCCCAACTACTACCTTTTCCTAGCGGTGAACATCGCACTGGTCCAGGCTGGATTGAATGGTGGTGTGATCAACCGCAACACATGGATCTACGTGGTCTTCATGCAGAACCTGTACAAACCGGTGGACCTCTTCTTCTGGGAGTCTTGGTCGTTGGTGGTGGAGGAGTGGTTCTACCTGCTCTTCCCGATTCTGCTCTTCAGCGTAATCGCACTCACGAGCCTTGCGGCAAAGCGCGCTTACCTGCTGCTGGCCTTGCTCTTCATCGTCGCGCCGATGCTCTTGCGCTTCCAATTGGCACCTGAGGCACCAACGCTATGGCACATGGAGCAGGGCCTGCGCAAGCTCGCGATCACGCGTCTCGATGCCATCGGCTGGGGAATCCTTGCAGCCTGGTTGCATGCGTGCTTCCCGTCGGCATTTAGGCAAGTGCGTTGGCCGATGCTGATCGTCGGCACGGCGGGCATGCTCGGGTGCGCCGTAGCCTATGGTTCGGAGCGGCTCTCCTTCAGCAGCACGCACTACTTCACGTTGAATGCGCTGTCAATGGCGCTGCTGCTCCCTGTGCTCTCGAGCTGGACGCGCGCGCCGCGCTGGGGCCGTGGCATCATCTTCATCAGTCTCGTGAGCTATGCGCTCTATCTCGTGCATCAGCCCATGCGCTATGTCTTCAATCGCTGGTTTGCGGTGGAGCACGAAGCGGGTCTCTTCCTGCCGTTGCTGCTGTACTGGATCGCTTGCATCGCCATGAGCTGGCTCGTGTACCGCTTCTGGGAGCGGCGGTTCATGGCGTTGCGCGCAGGGATCAGCCGCCGGTTGGGGGTTGTTCCTTCGCGCAGCTAGGAATGACCTGAACCACGGGGTTCATGGGTGATGCGTAACGCTCAACCCTCAACCACGTCACCCCGAGCTGGACCCGGGACCACCCGCCACCCTCAACCTTCCAAGTACTCGTCCTTGAACAGAAGATCGCTCTCGTAAGGATAGCGCGCGATGTGCAGCGCCTTCACGCGCTCGTAGAGAAGCTTTCGCAGCCCATCGATGTTGGTACGGTCGGCTGCGCTGATGAAGATGCATTCCTCGTTGGTCATGCGCGCGATCCAGGTGGCCTTCAGTTCTTCCAGCGTGAATTGCTCCACGCGCTTCGGGGCGAGATCGTCCGGGTCATGATGCGCGGGCCGGTATGCATCGATCTTGTTGAAGATCACGATCACGGGGGTAGAGCCGGCGCCGATCTCGTTCAGCGTCTGCTTCACGGTCTCGTACTGTTCCTCGAAGTTGTGGTGACTGATGTCCACCACATGCAGGAGCAGGTCAGCCTCGCGCGTTTCATCCAAGGTGCTCTTGAAGCTCTCGATCAGTTGGTGCGGCAGCTTGCGGATGAAGCCCACGGTATCGCTGAGGAGGAAGGGCAGGTTGCCAAGCACCACTTTGCGCACGGTGGTGTCGAGCGTGGCGAAGAGCTTGTTCTCGGCGAATACGGCGCTCTTGCTCAGCACGGTCATCAAGGTGCTCTTTCCCACGTTGGTGTAGCCCACCACCGCCACGCGCACCAGCTTGCCCCTGTTGCCGCGCTGGGTGGCCATCTGCTTGTCGATGTCCTTGAGCTGGCCTTTGAGCAGCGCGATGCGGTCGCGGATCAAGCGCCGGTCGGTCTCGATCTCCTTTTCGCCCGCGCCGCCGCGCGTGCCGGTGCCGCCGCGTTGGCGCTCCAGGTGAGTCCACAATTTGGTCAGGCGCGGCAGCATGTATTCATACTGCGCCAGCTCCACCTGTTTCTTGGCATGCGCGCTGCGGGCCCTTCGTGCGAAGATGTCCAGGATCAACCGCGGACGGTCGAGCACCGGTTTGGCGATGGCCTTCTCCAGGTTGCGTTGCTGGGCAGGCGTGAGCTCATCATCGAAGATCACGCAGTCCGCGCCGTTGGCCTCCATCCACTCCTTCACCTCCGTGAGCTTGCCGCTGCCGATGTACGAGCGGCCATCGGGCGTGTGCAGGCGCTGGGTGAAGCGCTTCAGCGTGGCGATGTTCGCGGTGGTGGCCAGGAACTCGAGCTCGTCGAGGTACTCCTTCACCTGCTCAGGCGATTGCGCGTCGGTGATGAGCCCCACGAGCACCGCCTTCTCGGCCTTGCCAGCGATCTCGAGCGATTCAATCATCGTGTCTTGCCGAGCGTGCGGGTGTAGTCCACCACCGCCTCGACCTCCTTCGCCGTGAGCACGTTCTTGTAGGGCATCATCTTCCCCTTGCCATTGGAGACCTGCATGATCATCTCAGCTCGGCTCAGCACAGAGGCGGTCAGGTCCTTGGCATCGTTGAAGCCCAATTTCCCATTGGCGCCATGGCATAGCTCGCAATGCATCTTATATACCTGTGCGCCTTTGGGCGCTCCATCGGCAGCGGCCGGCGAAGGAGCCATGGCGTTGCCGCAGGCGATCACGAGCAGCACCAGTGGCGAGATGACTGATGCCTTGCGGATCATAGCCAACCCTTGCCGAAGGTGCGGCCGATCTCCGTTAGCGGCCAAGGTGTGGCGTAGAGCATCAGCGCCAGGGCGATACCATAGGGAATAGCGATGAGCATCTGCTTTCGCCGCTCATCCTGGGCACGTTTGCTCAGCATCCGGCCAGCTGTGACCAGCGCGATGGCGAGCACCATGCTGCCGATGTGAACATGCATGATGTAATTCTGCCAGGCACCGGCATCCTTGCTGTGGAAGGCTGCGGCGTTGGTGGCGTACAGCACGATCCCGAAAACGAGCTGGATGTGGCAGATGATCATGGCCCAGATGGTGGCCATACGTTCCCAGATGATGATGGGCCGCTGCATCAGCCAGCCGCGCAGGTTCACCAGGAAGGCGACCAGCACCAGCAGGATCACGGCGTAACGGAGCAGGCTGTGAACGAAGACCATGGCTGGGTGGAATTGCGGGGCCGAAGGTAGGAGCGATGACGGGCCCTAGCCAGCGAACACCGCCACGCTCGCCCCAAGGAACACCATGCCGGCCAGGACCAGCCACAGCATGAGCTTCCAGATCCATTTCAGCCACAGGTTGAAAGGGATGCCGGCGATCTCGAGGATGCCCATGGTGACCCCGCTCGTAGGGATGACGAAGTTGCACAGGCCATCGCCGAGCTGGAAGGCGATTACAGCGCTTTGCCGGGGTATGTGCAGCAGGTCGGCCAAAGGGGTCATCACCGGCATGGTGAGCGCGGCCTGCCCGCTGCCGCTGGGCACGAAGAAGTTGATGGCGAACTGCACGAAGAACATGAGCTGGGCCGAGACCATGGCGGGCAGCCCGCTGATGGCAGCGCTCATCCCGTGGAGCACAGTATCCACCACCTGGCCTTCTTGCATCACGATCAGCACGCTGCGGCTCAAGCCGATGAGCAAGGCCGCGCCCACCATGTCGCGCGCGCCTGCCACGAAGCTCTTGGCCGCCTTCTCGGCGCTCACGCCGCCGATGATCGCCGCCAGCACGCCCATGCCGATGAAGAGGCCTGCGATCTCCTCGATGTACCAATCGAACTTGTTCACTCCGATGATGAGTATCACGATAGTGAACGCGAAGAGCACCAGCACCGCGATGCGCCGGCCGGTCAAGGGCCGTTCGCCTAGGCCGCCGGTATCTGCGCCCGCATGGGCCCGGCCATGAAGCAATCCGGATTTCGGGTCCTTCTCGATCCTCGCTGCATAGCGCATCACGAACACGATCGCGATCAACGTGAGCACTGCCCATTGCACCATGCGGAACTCCCAGCCGCTGAAGAGCGGCAACTCGCTCAGTCCTTGAGCGATGCCCACCGTGAACGGGTTGAACGCCGCGCCAGCGAAGCCCACGCCGGATCCAAGGAAGGGGATGGCCACGCCCACCACGGCATCCCAGCCCATGCTGCGCGCCAGCGGTATGGTGATCATCAAGAAGACCAGCACTTCCTCGGCCATGCCGAAGGTGTTGCCCCCGATGCTGAAGGCCAGCATGAGCATGGGGATCACCAGTCGTTTCCGGCTCGGATGCTCCTGCGCCCACCGCAGCACGCGGAAAAGCCCTGCATCGATCGCACCTGTCGCGTTCAGCACGGCGAAGGCGCCGCCGATCAACAGCACGAAGGCGATGATCATGGCGGCCTGATGGTCCGTGAAGCCTTTCACCGGAGCGGTGAAGAAGCCGTACCAGGGCACCGGAGTGGCATCCACGGCGTGGTAGGTGCCGGGCACTACGGCCGTGCGGGTGCCCGCCTCGGCCTGCACCTCTACCCGCTCGAAGGAGCCCGCGGGAACCAGCCAGGTGCAGGCCACGGCCAAGGCGAGAACGACGGCGATGATGAGGAGCGCATCCGGCGCCTTGCGCGATGGACTACCAGGTGCTGACATGCGGCCAAAGTAGGCGGATGGCGGCGAACCATTTGATGCAGCAAAGGCTGAACGATGACGCATTCGTGGTGAGCGATTGCCGACCTTGCACACCACAACCGATTCCACATGCGCGCCCTCTTGTTCCTCCTGCTGCTCGCTGCGGCCATGCCATCGTCCGCGCAGCGCACCTTCGATGTCACCATCGCCGACAGCACCTACCACATGAAGCAGTACTGGTTCGTGCTGTACACGAAAGGCGATGGACCAGCGCTGGACAGCCTCACTGCCGCCACCTTGCAAGCAGAGCATCTCGCGCATCAGGATGCGCAGGGCAAGCGTGGCCTGATCGTCATGGCCGGGCCGTTCGGGAAGAACGAATCCGGCTGGCGAGGATTGCTGCTCTACGATTGCGACACGCGCGAGGAAGTGGAGGAGCAGCTGCTGAAGGACCCCTTCGTGAAGGCAGGTCGGCTGAAGTATGAGGTGCATCCTTGGTGGGGCTCCATCGGCACCCGCTTGCCCTGAGGCATCCCATCATCGGCCTTACCGCCCTGGATCATATCGGCGATGGTGACCACTGTCACGTGTCAGTCGGGTCGGCCTTTTGATGTCGCAACTTCGCGCTCCCTTAATCCAATCACGCTTCATGGCACACGAACATCAACACGGCGCCCCGCTCGAGGGCGTTACCCCCAAGTCTGAAGGCAAATGCCCTGTTATGCACGGCGCGCAGCGCCTGCCGGTAGCTGGCCGCGGCACCCGCAACAAGGATTGGTGGCCCGAGCAGTTGGACCTCAGCATCCTGCACCAGCACCAGAAGGTGTCCAATCCCATGGACCCCGACTTCAACTACCGCGAGGCCTTCTCCAAGCTCGATCTGAAGGCCGTGAAGGCCGACCTCACCAAGCTGATGACCGACTCGCAGGAGTGGTGGCCGGCAGACTGGGGCCACTACGGCGGTCTCATGATCCGCATGGCCTGGCACGCGGCGGGCACCTACCGCACCGCCGATGGCCGTGGCGGAGCAGGCAACGGCAACCAGCGCTTCGCCCCGCTGAATAGTTGGCCGGACAACGGCAACCTGGACAAGGCGCGCCGCCTGCTGTGGCCCATCAAGCAGAAGTACGGCAACAGCCTCAGCTGGGCCGACCTCTACGTGCTGGCTGGCAATGTGGCCATGGAGAGCATGGGTTTCACCACCTTCGGTTTCGGCGGTGGCCGCGAGGACATCTACGCGCCCGAGGAGGACATCTACTGGGGCAGTGAAGGCGAATGGCTCGCCACCAGCGACAAGCCCAACAGCCGCTACAGTGGCAACCGCGATCTGGAGAACCCGCTCGCGGCGGTGCAGATGGGCCTCATCTACGTGAACCCGCAGGGCCCTGATGGAAATCCCGATCCCGTGGCCAGCGGCAAGGACGTGCGCGAGACCTTCAAGCGCATGGCCATGAACGACGAAGAGACCGTGGCGCTCACAGCAGGTGGTCACACCTTCGGCAAGATGCACGGTGCCGGTCCGGAATCGAATGTAGGTCCTGCACCCGAAGGTGCGCCGATCGAGGCGCAAGGTTTCGGCTGGAAGAACTCCATGGGCAGCGGCAAGGGCAAGGACACCATCACCAGCGGTCTCGAAGGCGCATGGAAGCCGAATCCCACCAAGTGGGACAACGGCTACTTCGACATGCTCTTCGGCTACGAGTGGGAACTGGTGAAGAGCCCCGCCGGAGGCTGGCAGTGGCTGGCCAAGGATGTGAAGCCCGAGCACATGATCCCCGACGCGCACGACCCCAACGTGAAGCACCGTCCCGCGATGACCACGGCGGACCTTTCGCTGCGCTTCGACCCGATCTATGAGCCGATCAGCCGTCGCTTCCACAAAGACCCGCAGGCCTTCGCCGATGCATACGCCCGCGCCTGGTTCAAGCTCACCCACCGCGACATGGGCCCCAAGAGCCTTTACCTCGGTCCTGAAGTGCCGAAGGAGGACCTGATCTGGCAAGATCCCATTCCCGCCGGAACCAAGCTCGCAGATGCCGATGTTGCCGCATTGAAGAGTAGCATCCTTGCGAGCGGCCTCAGCATGGGCGAGCTCGTCGCCACGGCGTGGGCTTCAGCTTCGACTTTCCGTGGAAGCGACAAGCGCGGTGGCGCCAATGGTGCACGTGTGCGTTTAGCTCCGCAGAAGTTCTGGGAAGCGAACGACCCCGCGCAACTGAGCAAGGTGCTTGGCGCGCTGGAGAGGATCCAGTCTGAGTTCAAGTCCAACGGGAAGCAAGTGTCCATGGCCGATCTGATCGTGCTTGGCGGTTGCGTTGCAGTAGAGAAGGCCGCGAAGGATGCGGGCTTCAGCATCACTGTGCCCTTCACCAGCGGCCGCGGCGATGCTAGCCAGGAGCATACCGACGTGGAGAGCTTTGCGGTGATGGAGCCTCAGGCCGATGGCTTCCGTAACTACCAGAAGAAGCTGTACAGCGTGCCGGCTGAAGAGATGCTCATCGACCGTGCACAGCTGCTCACCCTGAGCGCGCCGGAGATGACGGTGCTCGTAGGTGGCCTGCGAGTGCTGGGCGCCAACACCGGCGGCAGCAAGCACGGTGCATTCACCAGCAAGCCTGGCCAACTCACCAACGATTTCTTCACCAACCTGCTCGACATGGGCACGGCATGGACAGCCTTGAGCAACGGCCACGCCGGCATTTATGAGGGACGTGACCGCAAGACCGGCGCCGTGAAATGGACCGGCACCCGCGTGGATCTCGTCTTCGGCAGCAACTCGCAACTGCGCGCCATCGCCGAGGTGTACGCCCAGAACGATAGCAAGGAGAAGTTCGTGAGGGACTTCGTGAAGGCCTGGGTGAAGGTGATGGAGCTCGATCGCTTCGACCTGAAGAAGTAGTCGACACGAATACCGGCATGTGATGAAGGCGGTCCGGATGGGCCGCCTTCGCGCGTTCCAAACGGATAGGCCACGCCTTGATGAACTGCATGCTGCGGCGTTAAGCGCCTCCATACCTTTCTGGCATGCGCCTGAATCGCGCTGCTGAGCCATGCGGAAGACGATGAACAAGCTCCTGATGGGCAAGCCCTCCATGAATGAGGGTGAGCGGCACAGCACCTTGGAGCGGCGATGGAAGAACGTGGTGGCGATCTGGAACAATTCGTTCGAGGAGGATGCTGGGCTCGAGAAACTGGTGCGCCTGATGCTCGCTGCATCGCAGTTCCTCTTCCCGGGTGTTTACATCAAGCATGCGTTCTGGCGATCCGGTCCTGTGCATCAGGATCTGGCCGTTGAGGTCTTCGTGCTCCTCAAGACGATCTTTCCCTTGGTTGTGCTCTGGATGGGCTGGTGGAACGAGCCCGTGGTGTTCGGGTTGGTTATCTGGTTCACTGCGGAGACGCTCTTGTACATCCCCACCTTGATCTTCGCTTCCGATGCGCTGCCCTCGCCCCGTTCCTATCGCCGTTCCAAGCTGCTTATCTTCATCAACTACCTGGAAGTTGTCTTCGCCTTCGCGGTGCTGCACATGGCCGGCCAGTACATGAATCTGCCATTGACCCGATGGACCGATGCCGTTTACGTGTCATTCGTCATCACCAGCACCATCGGCTTCGGCGAGTACTATCCGATCAGCGGGATCGGCAAGCTGGTCATCTCGATCCAGTCGGTGTTCTACCTGAGCTACATCGCCCTCTTCATCAGCTTCTTCAGCCTGGGCCACAACAAAGGCTACTTCGAGGGTTTGGATAAGCGCTGAGGACGTATAGGCACCCAGCGATGCACGCCCTAGCGCTGCCATCTTAAATGATCTTGTCCGAACACCCCCTCGATGGATACGGGCCGGCAGTGAATGAACATGATCCCGCAGCGGCGAAGCGCGCTTCGGGATCTATCGGCCCCTTCTGATCCGGAGCGAGCCTCAATGCTCACAAGCTCTTACGGGCCTCGGCAATGGCCTCCAGGATGGCATCGCGCTCGTGGAGCATTTCGTGCTTACGCGCGGCCGGCACAACAAAGCGGAAGCGCAGCATGCGCGCGAAACGCTGGAGCTCGGTCCAGTACCACATGGTCGCATATCCCGCAATCGGCAGCACGAGCAGGAATAGCAGGTTGGTCCATGCGCGCTGGTCGATGCACTTATGAAAGGCCCAGGTCTCGAGCGCATAGAGCATCGGGAAGCAGATCAAGCCGACGACCATCTGAACCGGTGCCTTGTACTCGATGTCGAGTCGCGATGCCTTGAATATTTGCGAGGGCAGGATGTACGGGAGGTAATTGGTGATCAATCCGAACAGGTAGAACGGCGCGAGCAGCAAGAGCTCCGACAGATAGCCGATGCACAGCAAGCGGAAACTCTTCTTCAGGAACGCACTGGAGTAGAAGCCGGGCGTGAGTCGATCGGAGCGCAGGGTGTCGAAGAAGGAGAGCAGTCGGGCTCCGGTACGCGTGTACAGCTCAGGTCGCGCCTCGCGCAAACGGTGCAGGGCATCGGCGAGCTGCTTGCGCACGATGAGCGACCGATGCGGGTCCTCATGCAGGTCGGCAGGGGTCGCGTAGGTCGTGTAGAAGGTGTGCGCCTTGATGAGCAGGTCCTCTTGGTCCTTGCCGGTGGTCCATGGCAGCTTCTTGGCCAGCGCTTTCCGGATTTCGGACGTCAAGGCCTCGACGACCTCGGTTTCGTTATGCCGGTATGCTTCGCGATACGCTGAGGCCATGATCGGCTTGCCTACCGTAACGCGCACCATGCTGCGGAACTGGATCGCATCGGAATAGTCGAGCGCGATGGGTACGATGAGAATCTCGCCCGCCCCCGCATAACTCAAGGCGATGCGCGCCGTGCCGGTCTTGAACTCACGCAGGTTGATCTCGTAGTAGCTGCTCCCTTCGGGGAAGATGAGGAAGGTACCGCCTTGCGCGAGGTAGGCATGGCATTGCGCGAAGGCTTGCGTGTTGTCGGGTTTCTCGCCGGGCGCCACATCCTTCTTCCGGAAGATGGGGATCACGTGGAAGTACCGGAACATGGCGGTTAGCAAGCGGTTGCGGAACAATCCCGCATTCGCCACGAAGCCGATGCGCTGCTTCACTTCTGCAGCGATCAGCAGTGGATCCATGAGCGTGTTCGGGTGGTTGGCCACGATGATGGCTGGGCCGCGATCGGGCAGCTTCTCCAGACCCGTCACCACGATCCGCTTGAAATAGATCGCTGTGCAGATTCGCACCAAGGTCTTCAATAGTCCATAGAACATCAAGGCGAAGTTGGTCAATGGCCCCGGATCATCGTTCCATGCGGCTTTTGGCGCATTATGAGGAGTTGGCTCTTCCAATACGCGCCCGTCAGGGAATGAACCGTTCCTCGGGCGGCGTGTACCGCTAATCACCAATCCCCGAACCATGCTCCACACCCTGCCCTTCCGCCTCGGGCTTGCTGCCCCATTCGCCTTTGCCACCTTCATCGGCACAGCCCAGATGAATGCGGAGAACCTCCAGCCCGTATTCGCTCCCGAGGTCTCAGGGCGCTTCACCTGCGAGAAGCTCCGCCTCATCCCCATCTTAGGCAACGACACCTATCGAGATGCTTACAAGGACATGGGCGAGCTGGTGCCCATGAACAAGGCCCTTCAGGATGGCCGGTTGAAGGTGAAGGAGCAGGAAGGCGGCGCCACGGTGAACACGTTGCAGGTGGAGAACACCTCGAAGGACACCATCTACCTTATGCAAGGCGAAGTGGTGGTGGGCGGGAAGCAAGACCGTATGCTGGCGCAGGACGTAATCGTGCCGCCGGGCGCCACCATGAACATCGGAGCTTTCTGCGTGGAGCACGGACGTTGGCAAGCCGGCGCCAGCGGCCATGAATTCAAAGGCACCATAGGCGTAGTGGGTCAAAAGGCGCGAAGGGCCGCAGCAGTCGATAAAGAGCAGACCCGCGTGTGGGAGGAAGTGGCCAAGGACATCAAGAAGAACGAGACGGATACGCGCAGCGGCAGCTATGCCCATTTGATGCAGGACAAGGAATTCCAGGCCGACCGGCAGCGTTACCGCGAGAAGCTTCTGGGCTTGCCCGCCGCGAACAGCGATGTGGTCGGCGTGATCGCGATCAGCGGCGACAAGGTGGTGGGCCTTGATGTGTTCGCCACGGCGGGACTCTTCGGGCAGGCCTTTCCGCAACTGGTGGATGCATACATCGCCGAGGCGCTCAACAACGGCAAGGCAGTAACCATGACCGATGCGCAAGTGGCAGAGTACTTCGCGAAGCTCTTCGCCGAGGAGGATGGACTGGAGAAGCGCACCGAGGGCAACGGATACCTCTTCAAGAGCAACGGTCGGAAATACCGGCTGAGCAAATTCTGAGTGGTTCAGGGCTTGCGCCCTCCCCTCGGATGGGCGCTCTTCACGCTGGGGGTAGCTGCTGCCTTGCCGGCGCGCTCCATCAGCACCGCGCCCACACGCTCCACGATGCCCACCACGAGCGCATTGCCCATGAAGAAGGCGCGCCGTGCATCGCTTGCACCCTTGGTGTGGTCGTCTGGGAACATGTTGAGGCGCTCAAGCTCGATTGGCGTGAGCCTGCGCAGAATGCCTTTGCCGGTTCGCACCACATGCTTGAAGCGTGATGGCGATGACCCGCCTTCGCCAGTGATGATGGTGCGCGACGGCTTATCCAATGCATCCGGGAAGACCATGGCGCCTTCGGAATAGCGGTATGCGAATCCGTTGCTCTTGCTGGTGCGCGTCTCGCTCTTGCTCCCCTTCAGGTATTTCCATTGCGCGAGCTGATGCGCGCTGATACGGAAGCTCGTTGGCACCTTGCTCTCCGGTTGCAGCACCGAGCCGAGCGTGGTGCGCGCACCATCGTAGGCCGGCACCACGCTTGTCGCCCACACCTTCCGGCCATGCATCATGCCGGCTTCCGCGAAGGGGCCCTTGGCCGTGTTCGTCCCTTTATTGAATCGCTGGGTCACCTGTGCGAGGTCGCCTTCGATGCCGAACGCCGCAGCACCCGTCGCGCCCAGTGCTGCGGGGAACGCCTCGGCGAAGAGCCCGGTGCTCGCGATCCACTCCCATGGATTCGCATCTTTCATCGCGCCGGCCATCCGCGTGCTGGCATGGCAACCCAAGAAGAAGACGCGCCGCCTGCGTTGCGGCATGCCGTAATCAGCCGCATTGATCACGCGCCATTCCACAGCGTAGCCGAGGTCGGCCAGCGATGCCAGCATCACGGCGAAGTCGCGCCCGCGCTGCTTCACCGGTGATTTGAGCAAACGGTCCACGTTCTCCAAGAAGAGATACGGCGGTCGCTTGGCATCGAGGATGCGGTGGATCTCCCACCAGAGCACGCCTTTCTTCCCCGCGATGCCCTTCGCTTGCTTCAGGGTCTTGGCCACCGAGTAGTCCTGGCAGGGGAAGCCGCCCACGAGCAGATCGTGATCGGGGATCGCATTGGCCGGCACCGTCGCGATGTCGCGGTTCACATGGCCTTGCGCACCAAAGCGGGCCACATAGACCTCTGAGGCATCCTGCTTCTTCCGCGCCGGCTCCCATTGGTTGCTCCACACCACCCGGAAGCGCTCCGATGCCCGCTCCAGACCGATGCGGAAGCCACCGACCCCAGCGAACAGCTCAACTACCCGGATCGGTTCCTTCATCGGCGCCGCGCCAAACATATCGCGCGCTTGCTCAGTGATCAAGCCCGAAGTTCCTGCATGGTTCCAAGTTTAGCTTCGGCCCATGCCCTTGACCCTGCGCTCGAAACTGCCCGACGTGGGCACCACCATCTTCACCGTGATGAGCCAGCTCGCCCAAGAGCATGGCGCCATCAACCTGGGGCAGGGCTTCCCCGACTTTGCCATTGATGAGCGCCTGAGCGATCTGGTGCACACCGCCATGCGCGCTGGTCACAACCAGTATGCGCCCATGCCGGGACTGCCAGCGCTGCGCGAGGCCATAGCGGCCAAAGCGGAACGTCTCTATGGCCATGCCTACGATCCCGGTTCCGAGGTCAACATCACCGCCGGTGCAACGCAAGCCATCTTCACCCTCATCGCGGCCATGGTGCATGCGGGCGATGAGGTCATCATCGTTGATCCAGCCTACGATTGCTACGCGCCTGCCGTGGAGCTCTTCGGTGGCAAGGCGGTGCATGTTCGCCTCGGTGCCGATATGCGTTTCGACCACGACGCCGTGGCGCAGGCCGTCACCCCGCGCACCCGCTTGCTCATGATCAACACGCCGCACAATCCGGCGGGCACCATCCTGCGCGATGCGGATATGAAGCGCATCGCCGCGATGCTGCGCGGCACGGACATCCTGCTGCTCAGCGACGAAGTGTACGAGCACCTGGTCTTCGATGGCGAGCCGCACGCATCGGCGATCAACCATCCCGAGCTGCGCGAACGGGCCTTCGTGGTCTTCAGCTTCGGCAAGGTCTTCCACGCCACTGGTTGGAAGATGGGCTACGCGCTCGCCCCGAAGGAGCTCATGGCCGAGTTCCGCAAGGCGCACCAGTTCAATGTGTTCAGCGTGAGCACGCCGATGCAGCATGCCCTTGCCGCCTACATCGCGGATCCATCCAACTACGCGCAGGTTCACGCGCTTTATCAGGCCAAACGCGATCGCTTCGCTGAGGGCATGCGCGGCTCGCGCTTCCGACTGCTGCCCTGCGAAGGCAGCTACTTCCAGACCGCTGATTACAATGCCATTAGCGATGAGGGCGACCGCGCCTTCGCCGAGCGCGTGACGCGCGATCACGGCGTTGCGAGCATTCCGCTATCGCCCTTCTACAAGCAGCCGCGCGCCGATCAGCGGCTGCTCCGCTTCTGCTTCGCCAAGCGCGACGATACCTTGGACGCCGCGATTGAACGCCTATGCCGGATCTGAAGGTCTCCATTGTGCAGCGCATGCTCCATTGGGAGGATGCTGATGCCAACCGCCGCATGTTCGCGGAGGCCATCGCGCCTTTGAAGGGCGTAACGGACCTGATCGTGCTTCCGGAGATGTTCACCACCGGCTTCAGCATGCGCAGCGCTGAGCTGGCGGAAGCCATGGATGGTCCCACTGTGGACTGGATGCGTGCACAGGCTGCATTGCTGGATGCAGCGATATATGGCAGCGCGATCATCACGCAGGAAGGCAGATGCTTCAACCGCGGCCTCTTCGTGAGGCCCGATGGCGAGGTGACCGCGTATGACAAGCGCCACCTCTTCCGTTTCGCGAAGGAGACAGAGCACTATGCCGCAGGCAGCGAGCGCGTAGTGGTGAACTGGCGCGGTTGGCGCATCCTGTTGCAGATCTGCTTCGACCTGCGCTTCCCTGTATTCGCGCGCAATAGGGGCGACTATGACGCGATCCTATACGTGGCCAATTGGCCGGAAGCGCGGCGTTTCCCATGGAGCCAGCTGTTGATCGCGCGGGCCATCGAGAACCAGTGCCATGTGGCCGGAGTGAACCGCGTGGGCATGGATGGCAAGGGCATCCACTACAGTGGAGAAAGCGTGCTCATCGATCCGCGCGGCGAGTTGATGGCTTGTGTGGAGTCATCTCAAGAGGGCATTGCCACTGGCTCTTTCGAGTGGAACGCGCTCGAGGATTTCCGCGCGAGATTCCCGGTGGCCATGGAAGCCGACGATTTCGACCTGCGCCTCTAACGCAGGACTTGAATGTGACCGAGCTGATTCTGCGTGACACCGACGGTGCCCTCCTTATCCGTGTAGAAGGCGTATTCGAGGCGCCATACATACATGTCGTCCGGTACGATCTCTCCAGCATAGGTGCCGTCCCAACCCAGTGTGGGGTCGTCGCTCTCGAAGAGCTGCTCGCCCCAGCGGTTGAACACCCGCAGCACCATGGTGGCGATGCTCTTGCCTTGCGGAAGGAAAATGTCGTTCACGCCGTCGCCGTTAGGGGTGAAGGTGTTCGGGATGAAGATGGTGGCGGGGCAATGCTCGATCACGCGCGCGCTGTCGGCGGTGGCGCAATCATACTGGTTGGTGATGTGCACATAGTACCAGCCGTAGGCGCTGGCCATGATCACGCGGGTGGTGGCGCCGGTGCTCCAATCGTAGCGCGAGCCGGGATTGCCTGCATCGATCACCACGTAGCGGGGCTCATCGTCGAGACACGCGTGGAATTCGTTCACCGCCATGCGCGCGGGCGAGGGATTGAAATGCACAACGATGGCATCGGAGCGCGAGCAGGCTCCATTGTTCACTGACACCGAATAGGTGCCGGGCTGGCCTACCATGATTGCTCGTGAATGGCTGCCATTGCTCCATAGATAAGTGCTGCCCGGATTGCCTGCGTCGAGCCGCAGCAACTGGCCTTCACAGAGTACGGTGTCGGCGCCCAGCTCCACAGTTGGCGGTGCGATGAACTCGGCGTTCGCGCTGAAGGTGCTCGCGCATCCAGCGGCGTTGGTCACGGTCACGGAGTAGATTCCGCTTGAAGTCACCGTGATCGTTCGCGAAATGGCGCCTGTGCTCCAGAGGTAGGTGGCACCGGCATTCCCTGCATCGAGCACGGCGTTGTCCCCGATGCAGCGCACCACATTGCCCAATACGTTAACCGGTGCGGGTGCCAAGACGATGTCGATGGCATCGGCAGCGGAGCAGAAGCCGTTGCTCACCGTGACGGAATAGTTGCCAGCTGCACTTGTGCTGATGCTCTGCGTTTGCGCACCGGTGCTCCAGGCGAACGAAGCGCCAGCGTTGCCCGCATCGAGGGTGATGGGCTGGCCCTGGCAGATGGTGGTGTCGTTGCCCAGCATCACCGTGATCTCCGGTGCCAGTGTCACCGCGGCATCGAAGGTGGCGGCGCATCCCTGCGCGGTGGTTACCATCACGCTGTAGATGCCGCTGCTCGCGGGCGTGATGGATTGCACGGTGGCACCGGTGCTCCAAGCAAATGCGGATCCCGGGTTGCCCGCATTCAAGGTCGGCGGCGACGTGATGCAGGCGCTCACGTCCTGCAACATGTCAATAGGCATCGCATTGAACTGCACGCTCACCGCGTCGCTGGCACTGCAGCCTTGCGGCGAGGTCACCGTGACGCTGTAGTTGCCGCTGGTCGATGCGAGGATGGTCTGCGTTTGTGCGCCGGTGCTCCACGCGTATGCTGCGCCGGAATTGCCCGCATTCAAGTTCTGCGGCGATGCTCCGCACACGCTCAGGTCGGGGCCCAGGTCCACGATCGGCATGGTGTGCAGCGTGACGTTGAACGTGCTGATCGCCTGACAGCCATTCGCATCGGTGATGGTCACCGTGTGCGGGCCGCTCTGGATGGGCACGATAGAAGGCGTTGTTGCACCGGTGCTCCACAAGTAGCTCACGCCCGTAGCAGGAGCGGTGAGCGTGGGCGGCGCGGCAGCGCAAGCACTAACGTTCTGCGATGAAGGAACGCCGGCGAAGGCGTGCGTGATGGTCACTTGATCGCTCACCGAGCAGCCGAATGCATCGGTCACGGTCACGGTATATGTGCCGCTGGCGTCAACAAGAATCGAGGGGGATTGGATGCTGCCGGAGTTCAGGTTCGCAGCGGGCGTCCAGCTATAGGTGGCGTTGCTGACATTATGCTGGACGGTGAGTTGATGGCCGAGTGTGGTGCAGAGCGTAAGGTCAGCGCCGGCATCGGCGCTGTATCCGCTGTTCACTGCGATGGTGATCGAAGCGCTGAGCTGGCAGCCGGTGGCTGTGTGCGTTGCGGTGCAGGTGTAGGTGGTGGTGGCGTTAGGCGCAGCCGTTGGATTGGCGACGGTGTCGTTGCTAAGGCCGGCACCCGTCCATGAATACGTCATGCCCCCGCTGCCATTCACCGTGGCGTTCAGAGGCGTGCTCTGTCCGGGGCAGAGCGTGGTCTGCGCAGCAGTGATGCTCATCGCGAAGAGCTGCCCCACGGTGATGGTGGTCTGCCCGCTGGCTATGCAGCCATCGCCGCTGGTCGCGGTCACGGAGTAGGTCGTTGTCTGCGCAGGGCTGGCCATGGGGTCAGCGATGGATGCGTCATTGAGCGAGCCGTTGTCCGGGGTCCAGCTATAGCTGATGTCCGATCCCGAACTGGGCGAAGCATTCAATTGCACGCCGGTGAGCGAGCAGAGCGTAGTGCTGGGAGTGACGTTGAGATTGAAGGCCGGAACCACGGTCACGTACACGGAGTCCTTGTACACGCAGCCTGCGGTCGGGTCCGTGGCGCTGAGCACATACCAGCCGCTCGTTACCGGCGTAGCCACAGGCGCATGGCTCGTCGGGTTGCTGAGCGTTCCGGCTTGAGACCAGGCGTAGCTCGCGAAGGCATCATCGTAACGGGTGAGCAGCAAATCGTCGATGGCCCAGTTGTCGTGCCCCGCTCCCTGGTTGGCGAGCTGGCGCAGCCTGAACATGCTGCTCGCGGTCTGCGCGGCTACCGGTATGGGCGCATTGACCGGCGTGAAGTCCGGGAAAGCCGTTTCGTTGTACGTGGCGACCGCCGTCCAATTGAGGCCGTTGTTGTTCGAGAATTCAAGCACCACGTCGTCCCCGGGATCGGCATCCTCGCAGGGCGCGATGCCATTGGCGATCTTCAATCGGAAGCGCACGAAGCCGCCACCTATGGTGTTGAAGGCCGCCGTCTGCGCGCTTCGTTGTCCATTGCCGTTGAAGTAGAGCGCGGATCCATTCGCGCTTCCGCATGCTGTGCTGATCCCGCCGCCTTGCACCGCAGCCCACATCGGGCTCAGAGGCGCGTCGAATTCGTCATGCGCCACTGCGCGGAGCACACGGCTATTCAGCTGCGTGTTGTTGCCCAGGCACACCGTGGCGGGCTGAGCGCTCACACCCAATTCCACGATGGCACCGGGCTGCACAGTCACGAGGATGCTATCGATCATATCGCCGCAACCGGTCGGGCTCATCACTTGAACGCCGTACCAAGTAGAGGTCAGAGGTCCAGCCACCGGCGCGTTCGAGTTGGCGTTGCTCAGGCTGTTGGCTGGCCACCAGTTGATGTCGAACCAGGCCGGATCCGGCGGTGGCACAAGGCCCAGTTGCACCGGCTCGTATTGGCACACGTTGATTGTCGGCTGCCCATTCGCTGTCAGCAAGGTCGGAATGGTGAGCGGGATGCCCACATTGTAGGTGAACTCGCTAGGGCAGCCGCTCACGGGGAGCAGGCCGCTCACACGGTAGCTCTCGCTCTGCGTAGGCGTGATGGTGATGCTGTTGCCGGTTCCGATCACCGTGCCCGGTGCGCTCAAGGCCACCCATTCCGCATTGTTGAGCGGAGTGGGGCTGCTCAGCGTGATGGTGCCGGCGCCGCAAACCGTGCTGTCCTGCTGAGTGCTGATCCGTGCAATGTCGTGTACCGACGAAGCGTAGCTCTCGCCGAAACCGATGCCGAAGGCGTAGGCCTGGAATCCGGCCGGGCAGGTGATCCAGTGCTGGCCCGCTGCCACGGGCACCTTGGCATGCGCCCGGTCCGCGCAATTCGCATAAGGTTGGAAGAGCGCAGGGTTCACCTGAACGCCGTCGATCTGAACCTGTCCGGTAGCCGAGACCGGCACCACGATGCTCAGGCTATGCACGTTGACCTGCGGGCTGTTGCTGGTGTGGAAGCGAGCGCTGCGCGACGTGCGTTCCTCCGGTGAGAGGATCACGAGCGAGGGGTCGCCATTGCCGGCGCAACTGTAGCCTTCCATGATCTGCGCAACGCTCACGGGTTGCGTGGCTTCGATGCAGACCGGCGCAGTGGCGCCGTTCACCTCATGACGCTGGCCTGCGTTGAGCAGGATAGGTGCGCCCCCGGCAATGGTCACCAAGGTGCCGTCGGAATGCGCCATCACGCGGTAGGTGATGGTGGTGGCGCCTTGGGCCATGACCGTGTGGTAGCGTGTACCCCAAGCGGATACCGGCAGGCATTGCTCGAAGAGGTGGTCGCAAGCAGAACAGCCATTGGGTGAGGTGCCGCACATGCTGCCGCCGATCACAACGAACGGACGGCAAGGCCCGCTCTGGACGGTGGCTTCGATTAGGCTGCCGGTGAGGTTCAGCAGATCTGTTGCGGCCTGCACCTGATAGGCTTGGCCGGCATCCAGGTTTACGATGAAAGGCACCCCTGCCGCTTGGCCGTTGGCCGTGAGCGCCGATGGCGTGATCCGCACTTGCGTTCCGTCCTCCGTGGCCAGCACGGCGAATTCGCTCTTGTGAAGGTTGTTGAAGTTGGGTAAACCGTTGTGCGCATCAACACGGTATGTGGTGCCCAACGATGTCATGGGCAGCACCTGGCTCAGGTCATGCGTGTAGTTCTGAAAGCTGGCCATGAATACGTTCACGGTATCCTGGGCCTGTACCAGCACGCCGCGATTCTGGATGGCGCCTGAGCCGGTGAGCTCCGCTGATGTGGGCACGTCGATGATCGCTACGCTGTTCGCGCCCACGCTGAAGGGCTGGCTCCAGCCAAGACCGGGGATACTGATGGTCCCAGTGGTCGCAATGGGGCTTGCAACATGCAGTTTCAGGGATTGGGCCCCGAAGCCATTCTGCATGAAGGTGGTCCAGAAGGTCTTCCCGCGGGTAGGCAAAGCGCTGCTCGGCTGCGCCACCAGGGCTAGTGTCGAGGCGGCCAGGTAGCCGAGCGCGAGCAGGCGCCAGTATGCGCGGTTCAGGTCTTGAGGGCTCATTCAAGCCGCCGAAGAGTGGTTCGTGGCCGGCTTTCTACGGTCCCTGCCGATCAGGGTTCCGCAGGTGCAGCGCGCGCTAATCGCCCTTCAATCTCCAGTCGATGCCAAGGTCCCAGCCTGCGCGAACCTGTATGGCCTCGCCATGCAGACGAACCCGCTCCGGTTGGCGCTGCTCTTGCCAATGCCCAGCATCCCATCGGCCATTACTATTGGCATCCTCGATCAAGCGAAGCGAATGATTGCCCGGCTCCAAGCGCTCCCAGCTCACGCGCTCACCCGGGCTTACATCGACTTGCTTATGCACCACGATGCCGCGCGCGTCGAGCAACTCCAGACTTAGCTGTCCGCCCACTTCCTGTTCCGAGACAACGGTCACGCGCAGGATTCCCGTGGCCGACGCCGGTGAGGCTCCCAGCACGATTCGCAGGGTGTCGTGCGTGCCGCCATAGATATCACGCAGTGCTTTGGGCAGGAGCACCAGCTGTGCTGATAAGGGCAGTGGTCCATCGACCTGCACGGTCATTGAGCGCGAATCGGAACTGTCGGGCTTCAGGCTGCATGTGATTTCCGAACTGTCGGCGAACAAGCGCACCATACGCGAATCGATTTGAGCGATGGGGCGCGAAGCCCGGATCATTGGGCTGTCCCCCTTGGTTGCCATGGACTTGACTGCGTGCACGTTGAGGGCGAATGGCATCGGTCGCATCGGCCGGTACCGCAGGGTGTCCAGCGCGCCTTCCTCAGTGCTCAGCTCATAGCGGCCCTCACCGAGCGCGGTGGTGTCCGAAGGCCAGATGTGAACGGTGTCCCGCATGACGCCCCACTCCGACGCCCATGTCAGCGTACCGCCTTCGCGGGCCAGATCGCGAACGGCGATGCGTTCCGCCGGCCGCGCGAGCACTATCCGCCATGCACGATCATCGGTGATGGAGGAGGAAATCACGCGCTGCTGCGCACTGGCCTCTTGAAAGAGTCGCAGGCTCAAAGGCTTGGCCAGGCTGTCACTGGGCGCACGCGGCGGTATCAGTTCCGACCCGAAAGCTATTTCTTCCGCGGGCAGGTCATATCTGTAGTTGCCGTTAAGGTCCTTCAATGCAGTGATGCGCAGCACTTGGTCCGGCAAGTGGCGCAGGACGAATCGCCCTTCTTTGTCAGTTCTTGCAGCGAAGGCGGGCCGGCCTTGCGTGAATGCCGAAGAGTCTTCCGGGGCATAGGCCGAAACGAGCACACCTTCCTGCGGTGCCAAGGTGTAGGCATTGGATACAACGCCGGCGATCGTGAGGCTGTCAAGCGCATCGCCCGTACTGAAGATGTAGGTGAGACCTGCGGCCGGATTGCCTTCAGTCAGGTCCTGGATGGCCTCGCCTAAGGCGAAGCTGTAGGTGGTACCCGGTCGCAGCGGACCGCTCCAACTCACTTCCACTTCGCGAGCACCAGTCAACTTGATTACGGGTGGCGGGTCCAACGGGGGTGAAACCAGCAATCCGCCTGCGGGTCGCTTCACTTGCACGCGCTCATCGAAGCGAAGCGCGAAACGGCCACCAACGAACCGCAAGCTGCCGGCGACTGGTGACGCGCTCACCAGGCTAGGGCCTGCTTCATCCTTGGGCCCGCCTGATATTTCGCGCACTTGCGCGCATCCGGAGACGAACAGCGCGAAGAGCACGGCGCCGGCTGCTCGCATCATTCGAACAGGGGTTGCAGTGTTTCACAAAGGGTCTCCAATCCGTGTACGTCAACGGTGCCGAAATCGTCAAGCACAGCACTGTCAATATCGAGCACGGCGGCTACGCGGCCACCGCTGTCGCGCAATGGAACAACGATTTCTGATTGCGAATGCGGACTGCACGCGATGTGCCCAGGGAATTGCCCGACGTCGGGCACCACCATCGTGCGCTCCTCCTTCCAAGCGCTTCCGCAGACCCCCTTGCCGAAACCGATGCGGCTGCAGGCCACCGGACCTTGGAAGGGCCCGAGCACCAGTTCCGCGCCTACTACGCGATAGAAGCCTACCCAGTGCCAACCGAAGGTCTCCTTGATGAGCGCGGAGAAGTTGGCCATGGCTGCAATAGGGTCGCGCTCTTCATCGAGGAGCTCCTTCCACTGGGGGCCAAGCGAATCGTATGCAGCGACGCGTTCGGCGGAGTTCTTCTTCGAAGGAGTGTTCATGCGTTCTTCAATGCGGGCCGCGAAAGTACCCGCTATGCAGTGGCTGCGGTGAACAGGCTCACGCGCGCACCGGGGGCCGTGAGGATCGCTGCGGCGCACGCTTCCGCCGTGGCCCCGGTGGTGACCACATCATCCACAAGCAGCACATGGCGGTCACGCAAGGCCAACGGGTCCGTGAGCTCGAAGGCTTGCTTCACATTGCGCCAGCGATCCAGGCGACCCTTGCGCGTTTGCGTGCCGGTGCACTCGGCGCGTTGCAGGTACCGGTGCATGGGTTCGACCGGAAGCACCTTGGAGATGCCCTCGGCCAGGAGCCGGCTCTGGTTGAAGCCGCGCTGCCTTTCCTTCCGCGGGTGCAAGGGCACGGCGATCACCGCATCGATCCCGTCGAACCGGCGGCAGGCCTTCAGCTCTTCGCCCATCAGTTGCCCGATGAGCATCGCTGCTTCACGGTCGTGCTTGTATTTGATGCGGTGCAGGATGCGTTGCACCATGCCGTGGGCGCTGAATTTAAGGAGTGCGCCCGCGGAGGCCAGTTCCACTTTCCCGTGGAATAGCCGCTCCACGGGATTCAGCGGATCGTTGTTGAAGTGCGTGCGTGGCAGCTCACGCAAGCAGGTGTCGCACAAGCAATCCTCGTGGCTGAGCAGGGCCGTGTCGCAACCCGCGCATCGCTGCGGCACGAGCAGCCCCCATGCATCGTGCAGCCAGATGCCAAGCGTGCTGCGTGGTTTTCCCATGCTCGTGTTGATAAGCGGGCCTGCGTACGGAGGATGCCCCCCCGAGCGGGAGTAATTTAGCCCGCTGTAACGCCTCCCTCAACGTATGGAACCGAACTCACCGCAAGCGGGGAAGAACCGCTCGAACACCGGCCTGCTGCTGCTGGTGGTCCTGTTGCTGATCAGTAACGTGGTGATGCTATGGCTGCTGATGCAGCGTGGCAAGGAAGTGGAGGTGGGCCAACAGCAGGTGGCCGCCCTCGAGACCCGCAATGAAGATGTGCTAGGTATGCTGGAACGTACCCTTAACAGCTACGATTCCCTGCAGACCGAGAACGATACCATCCGCCAGGAACTGGAATTGCAGAAGCAGCAGATCCAGGAACTGATGGACAAGGTGAAGAGCGGGAATTACAGCCTTGCGAAGGCGAAGAAGGAAGCCGAGACGCTGCGCTCGATCATGAAGAACTACATCGCCCAGATCGATTCCCTGAACCGCGCCAATCAAGAGCTCACCGCCGAGAAGCAGCAGCTCACCCAAGAGCTGGGCGAGGAGAAGGCGCAGAAGCAGGCACTGGCAACCGAGAAGGAGGCGCTTGCGGGCAAGGTGGCCAAGGGGGCGGTGCTGCACACCACCACCATTTCGGCCGGAGCGCTCTTCGTGCGCAACAGCGGCAAACAGGTCGACACCGAGCGTGCAAGCAAGGCGGAGATGATCAAATGCTGCTTCACCTTGGGCGAGAACAAGGTGACCGATGCGGGCGACAAGACGCTTTACATGCGCGTGATCAGCCCCGATGGCAAGGTGCTCCCCACGAACGAGGGCAACAACCGCTTCAAGTTCAACGGCGTCGAAGGCGAGTACAGTGCCAAGCGCGATGTGAACTACCAGAACCAGCCGCTTGATGCCTGCGTTTTCTGGACAGGCGGTGAAGAGCTTCGCACAGGTCAGTACATCGTGGAGATCTACGAGGCCGGCTCGCTCGTATCGAAGGCGAACTTCAACTTGAAGTAGTCCTAGAAGAACGCGCGGACCTGCGCCCCGCCCACATGGATCACGGGCGCGCCTTCGCTGCGCCGTCCATTATAGGTAAGGTCCACTTGCAGGTTGCCGCTGAGGTTGCGCTGCAGGCTCACGCTCCAGGTCCCGTTGGTGCCCGGCCGCAGGCCGCTCAGCATCTCATTGCCGAGCGCGCTGTTCACGGCGCCCTCGAATCGGATCTCCACCCAGTTCGCCGTGACCTGCAGGCCGCCCTTGCCCGCCGTATTGTACCTGAACTCGAGACCGAAGTCATGCGAATCGGCCTTCTCGCCGCCGAACTCCGCGCGATTGCGCTTGCTCGTGGCCTTGTACGATGCTAATGCGCGCACGCTGGTGTTCGGTTGCCAGGTGAGCCGTGGGCGCAGCGCGTCCTGTTCAATGGCCCATGAGCGGCCCGAGAGCAGGTCCGAGGAATTGCCTGACCGGCCGCGCTCGCCTTCCACATCGAGCGTCCATCGGCGGGTGATGTTGATGCGTGCGCGAACGGTGTTCGCCTCGCGTGAGCGCGATTCGTAACCGTTCAACAATAGGTTGCGCGAGCGATCGCTCTGCCAGGTGTGATCCACGCTCCAGATCCGGCTGGCGCGGTCGTAATACACGGTGTTGCGAACGTTTGATGCGAAGGAAGTGAGCAGGGTATCGGTGCGTTCCGGTGCGAATGGATCAAGCACCTTGAGCGGATCGGGGTTGGCCGAGCGGCGGTCCACGCGCATTGAGAACAGGTCCGAGAATTTGCCCACGAGGCCCATCGGTCCTTTGGCATCGGCCCACTTCACGCCGGGGCGCAGGTCGAGCGAGGCGCTGGATTGATTGCCGAAGCTCCGCACGTAGTCGTTGCTCGGCACGAACACGCGCAAGTAGTCCGCTTCATAAGCGAAGTTGGCCAGCTCGAATTCGTTCAGCTCCTTGATGCCGTTGCCGTTGTAGTCGTTCCAGATGTAAAGGCCCTGGCCAGCGGGAACCTGCACATAGAGGTATTCGCGGCGCTGCTCGAGGCCGGAGCTGAATTCATTGAAGAGGTCCAGGATGGCCACGCCCTTCCACAGCGTGAGGTCGTAATCCACGCGGGCCAGGTAGGTGTCCTGCGGCTTCTGCGCGGTGAGCGTGCTATCCACGATGCTCAGTGCGCGATAGGTGCCGGTGGCGGCGAAGCGGTTGCGCGGATTCCGCGCGAGGTCCACGGTTGCGGAGTAGGCATCGGCAATGGTGCTTGTGCGGAGCGCGCCATCGCGCAGGGCATGGTCCGTTCGTCGGCCGGCCGAGGCCCGCCACTTGTTGCGTGCGGAGTCGGGCGATTGCACGAAGGCCTCCAGGTCCTCGAAGGCATAGGATCCCGCTTGCAGCCCGGTCGTTAGTTCCGTAGTGAACCTGTTCCGTTCGTTTTCGCTCTTCAGGCCGAAGGTGAGCGGCTTCAGCCTGTAGCGCGCTTGGCCCTTATTGCGCAGGAAGTCGCTGCTGCGGGACGCGTCGGCGCGCAGCCAGCTCGCTGTGCCTGCCAAATCGAATCGTTTCCAACGGAGATCGCTCTGCAGGTCGTGCTTCCATCCTGAGTAGAGGCCATCGGCCTGGAAAGTGCCGAAGCCGTACGATGCGCGCCCCAGCTTGTTGCCGCGCACGCCAAGGGTTGCGCCGGCGAGCAGTTGATCCGAGGCGAGGTTGAGGCCGAGCACATTCCAGTTGCGATCGAATTCCACGGCGCGATAGCGTTCCACGAAGCGGAAGTTCCGGCTCACGCCTTCCGCTTCGGCGCTCAGTACGAGATGGAGCGAGCTGTCATTCGCGCTGATGGGGATCGCATGCGTTCCCTTCAGGAGCAGGCCGAAGCCATCGTCATCTGCGCGGTCCAGTGCGCTGAACGTATTGGCATCGAGGTGGCTGAAAGCGCCCTCAGCGGCCACGTTCGAACGGGCGCTGAAGCGGTGCTCCACGCCGAGCGTGAGCAGCTGCTGCGCGCGCGGCGCCACCAGCAGTCGCACCGGCGCGTGGTCGCCACGGCGCACCACTGCGCCATCGACGGTGTCTGGCGGCACCCACCGGAACACGCGGCCGTTGGGCGTGAATTCCTGCAGCACGTAGTCGCCGGTCCCAGCGCCCACCTGGCTGAAGACCACACGGTACAGCGCAACGGCAGGATCGGTGCTGTACACGAAGACCGGATCATAGCCTAGCGAGTCCGTGCGGCGGTAAAGCACTTGATCCGTGAGATACCCCGTGCTGTCAACGCCGATGGTGGCTGCGGCAAGCGGATCATCACCGGCGTCCGCGAGCACGCGCCGCTCCGTTTCGGTAAGGCCTTGCTGCAAGGGCTGGTTGCGGTGGTCCTGTTCGCTGTATCCATTGAAGCGCAACGTGGTGCGGCCTTTCTGGATGGATTGATCGAAGCGCAGGAGCGAGCGCGCGTAGTTCTTGTCGGAGTATTGGAACTCCACGGTGATGCGGCGGTCCTTGGTGACGAGCTGGCGCGCCGTGAAGCTGAGCTCCGCGGTGTTGTAGTCGATCACGTAGTCGTTCTCCTGACCGCGGTTCATCAGCTGGCCGTCGATGTACACGCGCTCGCTGCCTGAGAGAACGATGATCACGGAACCGATCTCGTTCCCGCGCAGACGATACGGGCCCTGCACGCCTTCGAGGCCCTGGATCACGTTGCGCGCGAATTTGCCCTTACTGATGGCCGCGCTCACACCGGTGCTGGTACGCGCGTCGCCCAAGCGCCCGTTCAGGTCATAGCTCAGGCCCTTCGCCTTCTTCAGGTAGGTGAGGAAGTGGCTCTTCGGCTTCTGCAGCACGAAATCGCCGGCGATCAGCTCCCATCGGTTGCCAGGTCCGCGATCGCTCTCCTCGAAGAGCTTGATGAATACCTGGTCGAAGTCCTGGAGCTCTGCGGTGTTGCCCCCGGATTGGATGGGGATGTTGTTATCGGTGATGCTGGCGGCGACGCCGATGCGGTCCGTGATGCGCCCGCCGAGCTGCAGGTTCAGGGTGGAGTTCACCGAAAGGTCCTGGTTGTTGCCGAAGAGCACGCCGCGTGAGATGCTGCCGCTGCGCTGCAATCCGCGAAGTCCCATGAGGTCGGCTTCTTGCTTCGGCGGTTCATAGCGGAAGGGGTCGGGCCGCGCGGGATCGCTGGTGATGCGCGCCGGGTCCTTGTGCTGGAACCGGCCGCCAAGCATAAAGGGCATGGCGCGGTAGCGTGCGAGCACCGAATCGGGGGCGTTCTTCCATACGACCAGGCCCTGATAGGGCAGTACGACGTAGCGCTCCGGCGGCACCGGCAGGCTATCGGCGATCAGCGCGAGGCTCCCGGGCACCAGGCTCACAGTATCGATGCGCAGAGTGTCGCGCACCGGCTTCACCCATCGCTCGCGCAGGTTCGATTGCGCCTTGGCGCTGCCTGCCACGAGCACGGCAATCAGCCCGCATGCAAGCAGCGGAGCAGCGCGTGCCGTGCGCGTGGAGCCGATTGATTCATGCATGCGATCGCGGAAATGTACCGGCTGAACGTCCTTGCCGCAGGGGCATCCTCTTCACCAAGACGCTGTTGATGGACGCTTTTGAGCGCCCCGCACCAGCGTAGAGCGCCCCGGTACATTTACCCGCCACCATCCACAATGTCGTTCCCAGGCCGCAAGGCACCCTTACTCGTTGTTCTGGTTCTGATCATCGGCTGCGGCGGCCCGGATGCGCCTCGTGAACGCAAATCACCATCGGGCAAGTATTACGGTGGCGTGTTCAGCGCCAATGAGAGCGAAGAGCTGCGCAGCCTTTTCCCCCTCAGCCTTCAGCAAGCCGCAGCGCATCGCATCGGTGCCCAGATCTACGAGGGGCTTGTGCGCATGAATCCCCAGGACCTCTCCATTGTTCCGGGCCTCGCCGAATCCTGGGCCGTTGACCCATCTGGCCTCTCCTATACCTTCACCCTGCGTGAAGGCGTACGATTCCATGACGCGGACTGTTTCCCGGACGGGAAGGGCCGCTTGCTCAAGGCTGCGGATGTTGCGCTTTGCCTGACCCGCATCTGCACCCAGGATGCTGAGAACTTCATGTTCTGGCTCCTGCAGGACCGCGTGGTCGGCGCCAACGCCCATTACGCCAGTGGCGCTCCGGCCACGGAACCGGTGAAGGGCATCAGTGTGCCCGATGATCGCACCTTGCGCATCGAACTTACGGCGCCCTGGCCCGTGTTTCTGCATGTATTGGCGCACCAAGGCTGCTGGGTGTATCCCTCGGAAGCCCTGGAGCAATATGGAGCCGATGCTCGATGGCGGCCTGTGGGCACCGGCCCTTTCCGCGTGAAGAGCTTCGATCGTGGTAATGCGATGGTGATGGAGAGGTGGCCGCACTATTGGGGCACCGATGCTGATGGTGCAACGCTCCCTTACCTCGATGCCGTGCGATACACGTTCGAGCCTGACAAGGAAAAGGAACTCGAGGCCTTCCTGAATGGAGCCCTGAGCGTGGTATATGAGCTGCCTGTCGGCAGGACCGACGCTATGCGCCCGGACGCGGGGTATGCCGTGCAGATGGCATCGGCGCTATCCATCCAGTTCTATGGACTCAATACACGCAGGCCTCCATTCGACGATCCGCGTGTACGGCGTGCATTCGCATTGGCCATTGACCGGCAGGCGCTTGTTGACAGCGTACTCGATGGACTTGCTCTGGTGGCCGACCACGGTGCGGTGGCTCCGGGCCTGAGCGGCTATCCGTATGAGTTGGTTCGTGGGCTCCATTTCGATCCGGTGGAGGCGCGGCGCCTTCTCGCAGAAGCGGGGTATGAGGGAGGCAAGGGACTGCCCACCGTGCATTTGCAGGTGAATAACAACGGGTTCGGCTATGTGAAAGTGGCTGAGGCCGCGCAGAACATGCTCGAACGGGAGCTTGGAGCGCGTGTGATAACCAGCGTGCTGCCCGCAGAGCAGCATTTTCAGCGGGTGGAGCAGGGCCAGCCATTGCTCTGGCGCGAAGGCTGGATCGTCGACCATCCCGACCCCGAGAACTTCCTCGCGCTCTTCTATGGCCGCAACGCGCCTGCCGACACCAGTGAGCCTTCATTCCTCAACAGCACGCGGCACCGGGATGCACGGTTCGATTCGCTCTTCGCGCTTGCGGGCAGGACGTCCGAATCTTCGGAGCGGATGCGGCTGCTGGCGCTCGCTGAGGACCGGCTGATGGAGAACCTGCCATTCATCCCGCTCTACCATGAGCGATCCGTGCGCCTGGTGCAGCCGTGGGTGAAGGACTTCCCGATCAATGGCATGGAGTACCGTGACCTCCGCACAGTGTGGATGGAGCCGCACGGCAACCGCTGAGCCTTAGGCAGCGTTTCGGATCACCTCGTAGAGCAGTTGCTTGGCCACCGGTATGTACGTCTCGATCCTTGGCAGGCTCAAGTCCGTTTCGAACGCATAGACCGCAGGATTCGGCAACTGCGGCCGACGCGCGATCAGCTCGCCTTTGATCCGCTCGAAGGTGTTTGCGATGCTCATGCTGTAGCTCGTGACATAGCGCGTGCGCAGGATCGTAAGGGGGTCATCTCCGTAGGGCGATCGCACCAGGGCGAGCTCGAATGCATAAGCGCTCGCATCGCGGCCCGCTCGCAGAAGCAGCCATCCTGCCTTCGGCTCAAGCGGCAGCAGACCCACCGGACCGAAACGGATACCCTTCGCGATCTCATCGCGCAGTGCCCGACCATCGGCGAGCACCGAATGCAATTGTGGCAGCGATGCGCTGATCACCTCTTCCACCACGCCGATCCATGGGTCGCTCGGCAACGGTTCGCGGACCGCATGGCCCGTGTCGGCATGGAAACCGATGATGTCGCCCACCAGTGCTAGCTGCATCCGTTCAAGCTGCAGTTGCAAGGCGCGCAACTCAACGATATGCGCCTCCAGCTCCGATAGGTGCGGGTAAAGCTTCCGTGCGGTGAAGGAGCATTCGACTTTTTGCAGGTACCCAAGCAGCAAATAGCGCTTCAGTTCGGCATCGAGCGCGGGGGCGTATGCCCAATCCTTCGGGAGCGTGTGCATGGCCATGCGGTTCGCGCGGATGGAACGCGCTGTTCAAAAATAATGTTCCATGAATCATGCCCGCACAGGTAACGGGCGGCACCTTTGGCAGTCGAACGACCTACCATGCGCATCACCAGCAACACGTCCTTCATCCTCCTCACGGCCACGTTCCTGCTCGCAGCGTGCGTGCCCAACCGCAAGTACGAAGAAGAGAAGGCCCGAGCGAGCGCCGCACTGGCTGAGGCCGATGCCGCTGGCACCAAGGCCCGCGAAGCTGAAACGGCCTTGACGGAGCTGCGCGGGAGCAACGACGAAATGAAGCGGCGTCTGGTGCGCCTTGAACAGGACACCTCGGTGATGGGCACTTCATTGCGCACCATGACGGTTCAGTACGACAAGATCAACAAGCTCAACAACGAACTCCTGGAGAAGTACAATAAGCTGCTTGCTGGCAGCGGCACGGAGAACCGCAAGCTGCTCAGCGACCTTGAAGCACTCCGCCTCGACCTGATGAACCGGGAGGATTCGGTGGCGTCGCTGGCCAAACGCATAGGCGATAAGCAGGCGGCTCTTGCCGCGCGCGAAGCAGAGCTGGTTGCGCTGCAAGCCGAGCTCGCCGCGAAGGATGCTGCCATGAAAGGGCTGAAGGACCGAGTGAGCGCGGCGCTCACCGGATTCGAGGGCAAGGGCCTTACCGTGGTGCAGAAGGATGGCCGCGTTTACGTGAGCATGGAGAACAAACTGCTCTTCCCGAGCGGCAGCTATACGGTCGATGCGAAAGGGAAGGAGCTGATCATCAAGCTGGCCAAGGCCATCGAAGGGGAGAAGGAATTGAACGTGCTCGTGGAAGGCCACACGGATACCGACAAGGTGCTCGGCGGCAGTGCGGTGAAGGATAACTGGGACCTGAGCGTGCTTCGCGCGACCAGCGTGGTGCGCATCATGCAGGAAAGCAGCAAGCTCGATCCATTGCGCGTGACTGCCGCAGGTCGCAGCGAATTCGTGCCGGTTGATGCGACCGATAAGGCGAAGAACCGCCGCATCGAGATCATCCTGGCGCCTGACCTGAAGGAGCTGATGAAGCTCGTGAAGGATTGAATGCTACGAGAGCGACGGCTGCGCTAATCCCTGCGTGAGCCAGGCCCGTGCATCGGCCTCATCCAGGAAGACCTCGGTCTCCCCGTCGCGCGGGTGATAGCGGAAGTAGATCCGCGCCAAGCGCTCATTGAACGGATTCGTAGCTGCGAAGGCCAATCGTCGCGCAAGGCCGCAACCGCCATTGAGCGCATGGTGGTCGATGGCGAGCACGTTCAGCTCGAAATCCACATCGTGTGGCAGGACCATGAGGATGTCCGCGGCCTCCGTGGCGCACAATTGCCGCTTGGCGCGCACGATCTCACCGACTCCCTCCGCGTCCAACTTCACATCCGGCTTGACCCGCACCTCGACCACCTCATTCGCCGCGCGCTCGAGCGTGGCCAATCTGGTCTCGATCAGTCTGGGATGGATGTTCATGCACGCAAAGGTCGGACGTTATGCGCGCATACGAATGACGTTGCGCGCATGGGATGCTCGCGGTTGGCAAGTATTAACGGCCACTCGTCTTGGGCAACCCGGTTGCACCCAGCATGCGTCTTGCCTGCAACCAAACCACCGCACATGTTTCGGACCTTACTCGCTTCACTCCTCTTGTTGCTCGCTCCAATCCTCTTCGCGCAAGGCGGTCCGCTCAACATCGCATTCAGCGTTCAGCACGCCACCTGCGGAAGCGCTACCGGCAACATCATTGCTTCGGTATGGGGCGGCACGGCGCCCTACACCTTCTTATGGACCCCGACGCCGCCAATAGGCCAGGGCACTACGGGACTTTCTGATGTGCCGCCCGGCACTTACACGCTCACGGTCACCGACAACCTCGGCAATGAGCTTTCCAGTGATGCCACCGTGATCCTCACGCCAGACCTGTTCCCGCCAATCGTTGATCCATTTCCGGCGTGGTCTTGCGCGGGCGCGTGCGATGCCTACTGGAACTATTATATCCCGTTGAGCGGTGCAACCATGCCCTACACGGTAACCTTCGATCCAGTCGGCCCAACCGGCGGCGCAAGCCCCAATGGACTCTACTTCAGTGCGATGTGCGTTGGAGAGAGCTATAGCGTCACGGTCAGTGATGATAATGGCTGCATGGGTACGGTGAGCGGATTGGATGTGGTCGGGCCGATGAATCCCGAGGTCGTGAGCTTAGCGGTCTCGGGCAGTTGTCCCGGTGGCAGCACTGGCGGATTCGTGATGGAGTTCACGGATGCGGACTCGATCATCGTGAACCCCGGTACCGTGAATGGCGTGCTCGATGGCAACGTGTTCACGGCAACGAACCTCGCACCTGGCAGTTATGTGATCTGGGTGAGCGCGGGCAATACGCCCTCAACGCCTCCTGGCACTAGCGGCGGCTGGTGCTCGCAGTCCTTCCAAGTAGATGTGCCAGTGTCAATCGATCCCTGCGGCAGCGTGAGCGGCGTGGTGTATGCCGACCTGGATGGCGATTGCGTGCAGAGCGGATCCGATATCGGCCTGCCGTATCGCGTCCTCACCGTGCAGCCAGGCAATCATTTCATGTTGACGGATGCCGACGGCCTCTATGCCGCCGAGTTGTTCTACGATGCCTATGAGCTCGATGCGCCGATCGCCGGCTACGCCGCGCTGTGTCCGACGCTCCCGGCGTCCTTCACCCTGGACGCGGCTAACATGGCCGAGGTCATTGATGTCTCGATGGATCCCCTCGGAGGCCCAGACGCCTTCGTTGTGCTGCAGGCTGGGGTTCATCGCCCTGGTTTCCCTGTGTCATACACGCTCACCATCGCGAACGATGGTCCATACGCTATCACCGGCGTTGATGTCGGACTGACTTACGACCCCTTGCTGCTCTTCACTTCAGCAAGCGGATCGCCTACTGCAGCAGGCGGCGGGTCGGTGGATTGGACCATCGCCGCCCTGGCACCCTTCAGCACGGTGCAATTCGTTGTCAACCTGGCCGTGCCTGCCAACGCCGGGTTGATCGGCACCGTTGTGAATGGCACAGCAAGCGCCATGGCGAGTCCTGTCGACAGCGATCCAGCTAACGATACTTACACCATCACGCGCACCATCGTCGGCGCCTACGACCCGAACGACAAGCTAGCCACTACCAGCAGCCGGACCAGCGACGAAATCTACTTCCTCGACCTCGATGCGCATGTGGATTACACCATCCGCTTCCAGAACACCGGCACCGCAGAAGCGATCAATGTGCATCTCACGGACACGATCTCCGAGCTATTCGACCTCACTTCGCTGCAGATTCTCGCCGCATCGCATGGGTTCACCGCGCAATTGCTCGACGGTCGCGTGCTCCGCTTCGACTTCGCCGGAATCAACTTGCCCGACAGCACTACGGACCTGCTTGGCAGCCAGGGTTTCGCAAGTTTCCGTTTGCGTCCTGCGAGCGGTCTGGGCATCGGCCAAGTGCTCGAGAATGAGGCGGACATCTTCTTCGACTTCAACGAACCCATCCGGACCAACACGAGCGTGCTTGCCGTTGAGTTCAGCGTTGGCGTGACTGAAGCGCCGATGGATGCGATTTTTCTGCAGCCCAACCCGGCGAATGGACAGATCGCCCTGCAGCTACCGGCTGACGCACACCACTATGAAGTGCTCAGCGCTGATGGCCGATTGATGCTCGCTGATCAGGTCATCGACAGAACCGTGCGACTGGACTTGGATCGCTGGTCGCAGGGCGTTTATCTGGTGCGCGCCACCGATGGTCAAGGACGCAATGTCATAGCAAGGTTCGTGAAACAGTGAAACCGGCTTAACAACCCTTAAGAAGCCTCCTTCACGGGAGGCTTCTTCGCTCATGCCGCATTCGCCGATGGCCTGGGTGCTTTGGTAGAATAGGGTCTTTTGCCGACGAACCCGGCGTGATGCGGTGCGAGCGCCGAAGTGTGCCGGATGAACCGGGCAATGGTGCGGTGGAGGCAGTCTCTTCCGCGGCCCAAGACCATCTGTATTCGGGTGCAACCTTCTAGCTTCGGCGCTGTCGGTCAAGAGATTCCGAATGATGTGCCGCCTACCGAGCCGATTCGCGCTCGCTGGTTATACGTGTTGGGGCAACGGTTCGGAAGGATTGACTGAAACAAAAGACCACGGAACGAGCAAGATTGAGAACATGAAGAGCAGCGGATCAGGACTCATTCAGGCGGCGGCATTGGTCGTTGTACTCCTCGCATCCACAGTGTCAGCGCTCGCGCAGACCCATTCGCAGAAAGCCGCAGTGCCTTTGACCGCCACCGTGCAGTCTTCGCCAGCACGGATTACCTTGAGCTGGACCACCTTGCCCAGCACCACGTCAATCACGATCTATCGGAAACTGGTTGATGCCACCACGTGGGGCTCGGCCATCGCCACGCCTGCAGCTTCCGCCCTCAGCTATGCCGACAACACAGTGGCCGTGGGGACACAATACGAGTACAGGGTGGTGCGCGTGGCTGGCGGAGTCACGAGCCAGGGATACATCGCCTCGGGCATCGCGGTGCCCCCGGTTGATTTCAGGGGCCGCATGATCCTCTTGGTGGACAACACCTTCAGCAGCAGCTTGAGCAACGAACTGGCCACCTTGGTGACTGACCTGCGTGCAGATGGTTGGGCGGTGGTGCGCACGGACCTGGCGCGCACCACACCGCTGGCAACGGTGAAGAGCACGATCGTCGGGCATTACAATGCTGACCCGGCCAATACCAAGGCACTCTTCATCGTGGGTCACTTGGCCGTGCCCTATTCCGGCAATCAGGCTCCCGACGGGCATGACGAGCACAGTGGCGCATGGCCCTGCGATGGATACTATGGAGAATTGAACGGCACCTGGACCGACAACACGGTGAACAACGGGGGCACGCAGCGGCCGGCGAACGCAAACGTCCCTGGTGACGGCAAGTTCGATCAGAGCAATTTCCCGAACGCGGTAGAGCTGCAAGTGGGCCGAGTGGACCTGTTCGACATGCCGGCCTTCAGCTTAAGTGAGACCGAGCTCACGCGCGCCTACCTGAACAAGCTGCACAACTACAAGGTGAAGCAGTGGACACCGATCCAGCGCGGGATGATGTTCGACAACTTCCAGTACCTCGGCTATCCGCTGGCCGCTTCGGGCTGGCGCAGCATGGCTCCGCTGGTGGGCACCGCGAACATCACCATCGCTAATCAGGTGGCCTACCCGATGTCGAATCTGGTGAACAACAACAGCTACCTGTGGACTTACGGCTGCGGAGGCGGCTCCCAGCAAACAGTGAACGGCGTGCTCACCTATAACGGGGCGGCGAACGTGGGCACCACGCAGGAGTATGCATCCACCAACATGAATGGCGTGTTCAACATGTCGTTCGGGAGCTACTTCGGCGATTGGGACAACAAGAACAACTTCCTGCGCGCGCCATTGTGCAGCGGACAGGCCCTCACCAGTGTATGGTCGGCGATCCCAGGATGGTACTTCCATCACATGGGCATGGGTGCCAACATCGGGTACAGCACGTTGGTGACGATGAACAACTCGAGCCTTTACACCCCGTTGCACGACGGGTGGCAAGGGAGCATCGGCCGGTGCCATTTGGGCTTGATGGGCGACCCATCATTGCGACAGAAGATGGTCGCTCCACCGTCGAGCCTGGTCGTTGGGAACTCGAACGGCTTCGCTTCATTCACATGGGCTGCATCGGCTGAAGCAGTCGATGGTTACCACTTGTACAGCATCAACGCGACCACCGGCGTGATCACCCGGATCACCACGAGCCTGCTGCCCGGCACATCGCATACGAGCACCACGGTGCCGTTCACAGCAGGACAGTCATATATGGTTCGCGCAGTGAAGCTCACTGTCGAGCCCAGCGGCAGCTACTACAACCTTTCATTGGGGGCTACGGCCACGGCCTCTGGTTCCGCAGTGGATTGCAATGGCGTGATCGGAGGGCCAGCGCAGCCTGGTGCGGCATGCAACGATGGCAATTCCTGCACGGTCAATGATGCGCTGAACGCGAGCTGCCAATGCGTGGGCACCTCTACCGCGCCCGCCGCGGCGATCACCGTTGGTGGGTCCACCATTTTCTGCAGCGGTGGCGCTGTTCTGCTGAGCACGAGCACCGGTACTGGCTACACGTATCAATGGCGGCGCAATGGCGCGAACCTGAGCGGCGCCACCTCGGCTACCTATTCGGCCACCTTGGCCGGCAACTACTCAGTGGTGGTGACCAGCGGTTCCTGCGGCAGCACATCGTCGGAGGTGACCGTGACCGTGAATTCGCTGCCCTCAACGACGGTTACCGCTGGAGGCCCTACGACCTTCTGCTCCGGAGGAAGCGTGCTGCTGAGCGCGCCAACCGGTAGCGGCCTCACCTACCAATGGCGCAACAATGGCGCATGGATCATCGGGGCGAATTCCTCGACCTACACAGCGAGCACGACCGCGCAGTATTCCGTCACCGTGACGAATGGCAGTGGCTGCAGCGCAACGTCATCATCCGTTTACGTGACAACGACCACCGCGCCTGCGGCCACGATCACGGCAGGCGGATCCACGAGCTTCTGCTCCGGTGGAAGCGTGATGCTCAGCGCGAACACGGGCACGGGCCTCACGCATCAATGGAAGCGAAATGGCACGAACATCAGTGGAGCCACATCGAGCAGTTATGCCGCAACGTTGGCAGGCAGCTATACGGTTGTGGTGAGTAATGGCGGATGCAGCACTACGAGCACAGCTACGACGGTCACGGTTGGTGGATCCACCACCGCAACCATCACCGCCGGCGGTGCCACTACCTTCTGCAGCGGAGGGAGCGTGACGCTGAGCGCGAACACGGGCACTGGCCTTTCCTACCAATGGCGTCGGAACGGCACGAACCTGAGCGGTGCCACCGCTTCGACCTATGCCGCGACCACGACCGGCACCTACACGGTGGTCGTGACCAGCAGCGGATGCTCAACGACCTCCGCTGGTACGAACGTCACCGTGAACACCTCGCCCAGCGCCACGATCACAGCAGGCGGGCCAACCAGCTTCTGCACCGGGGGCAATGTGGTGCTGAGCGGGAATACCGGCTCTGGCCTCACGTATCAATGGAGGCGAAATGGCACGAACATCAGCGGTGCCACATCAAACAGTCATACCGCGACGTTGGCAGGCAGCTACACCCTTGTGGTGAGCAACGGCGGATGCAGCACGACCAGTGCTGCCACCACAGTGGCGATTGGCAGCGCGCCAACAGCGACAATAAGCGCAGGCGGAGCCACCACTTTCTGCAGTGGAGGCAGCGTGACCTTGAGCGCGAACACGGGCACTGGCTTCTCCTACCAGTGGCGGCGCAACGGCACGAACCTGAGCGGCGCCACCGCTTCGACGTATGCAGCAACAACGACTGGGACATACACGGTCGTTGTGACCAGCAGTGGCTGCTCAACCACCTCCGCAGGAACCAATGTCACGGCGAACACCTCGCCCACCGCTACGATCACCGCCGGTGGATCAACGAGCTTCTGCACCGGCGGCAGTGTGGTGCTCAGTGCCAATACCGGCACAGGGCTTACCTACCAATGGCGCAACAACGGGAACAACATCAGCGGCGCCACAGCCTCGACTTACACCGCGACGGGGAGCGGCAGCTACACCGTGGTGGTGAGCAACGGCACATGCAGCACTACGAGTGCCGCCACCACCGTGGCAACGGGCAGCGCGCCAGCCGCGACGATCTCGGCAGGCGGCGCAACGGCCTTCTGCTCGGGCGGCAGCGTGACCTTGAGCGCCAACACCGGTACCGGCCTCACTTACCAGTGGCGGCGAAACGGAACCAGCGTCAGCGGCGCTACCGGATCGACCCATGCCGCCACGCTTTCCGGCACCTACACGGTGCTGGTGACCAGCAACGGGTGCAGCACGGTTTCATCAGGCATCACCGTAACGGTGAGCGCAGCACCGGCAGCCTCCATCAGTTACAATGGGAGCAGCGCCCTCTGCAATGGCGCCACCCTGACCTTGAGCGCGAATATCGGATCGGGCCTCACTTACCAGTGGCGGCGCAATGGCACCAACATTTCCGGGGCCACCTCTTCAGCCTATAATGCGAGCCTCGCTGGCACCTACACGGTGGTGGTGGGCAACGGCACATGCAGCGCCACGAGCAATGCCGTGAGCTTGACCACTGGTTCAGGGCCTACCGTATCGTGCTCATCGAACGCGAGCACGAGCACCGTATCCGTGACGGCAACGGGTGGCCAATCGCCGTACACCTACTCTTGGAGCACGTCTCCCTCGCAGTCCTCAGCAACGGCCACTGTGAGCGCTTCAGGCACTTATTCAGTCACGGTGACCGGTGCTAACGGATGCTCTAGCTCATGTAGCTCGACGATCACGCTCTCCGCTTCCACTGGGGCATGCAGCGGATTGCGGACCGAGGCGCAAGGCACTTGGGGCGCGAATGCTACGCAATGGAATGTGGCGGGATTGATGACGACCAACTGGAGTGCGGCCTTCCCCACGGGCATCACGATCGGATGCGGGTCGCGCACCATGCGATTCACCTCGGCGCAGGCGGTGATCAATACACTTCCCAACTACGGCACGCCATCGTTGCTGCCCGTCGGTGTAACCACCGACCCTGGCAGCACCGTGCAGAATACCATCGTGGGGCAGATCGTGTCGCTCACCTTGAATATCCGGATGGATGAGCTGTTGCCATCCTTCGCCCCGTCGAACCTGCTCCTGAAGAACATGGTGGTGGCCTCGGGCACTTTTGCTGGCCTCACCGCGCAACAGCTCCTCAATCTGGCGAACCAGCATGTGGGCGGTTGCGCAGCCACTTATCCGCTCTCGACGATCAGCCAGGCCGTGACCAACCTGAACAATGGCTATCAGAGCGCCGCGATGAACAACGGCTTCCTCACCTGCCCACCGCAGATGATGATGCTCGAGCATGGTGATGGCGCTTTCCAGGACGGAGAGGCCCGGATGCAGGTCTACCCGAATCCCACGCGAAGCAGCACCTTGATCATGCTGCCGGCCCTGGAGGTCGGCACCGACCTTAGGGTCACGATTTTGAGTGCGACGGGTGCTGAAGTAGCGGTCATCGCGAATGGCAGCGCCGAGGCCGGCATCGGCAAGCGCATCGAGTGGGATGCTTCGGATCTTCCTGCGGGCCTCTACATATGCGTCGCGCAGCTGGGCCCTTTGCGGCTGCACGAGCGGATCATCGTGGAATAACGGCTTTGGTGCACTGGGTGAACGGGGATGGGCCTAGGCTCATCCCCGTTTCTTCTTGGCGCTCATCGGAACACTTCGCTGTCGCGCATGAGGCGATTCCTTCCGGGGAGGCCAAGGCTATGACAGATGAGGCAGCCTCTATTCAGTGGTTGCACCTGCCGGGTCCGATGAGCTTGGGGGATCACATCAGCATGAATGAGCGCTCGCCGAATGGCATCGCGACCATAGGCTACTTCGAATCCGTAGATGCATCGCGCAAACGATTCGCGACCATTGATGGCCATGAAGGCACGCGGTGCGATCACTCTGCTGTGATGATTCGGAAGCCTCGCTGGCGGCGATAGCGCGCATGAGCGATTGAGTGAAAAAGCAAAGGGGCCCGGCGAACCGGACCCCTTCGTGCGTCGGTGAACCGACACTACTTCTTCTTCTTCGCTGCTTTCTTGGTGGCCTTCTTGGCACCTTTCTTAGCAGCTTTCTTCGTCGCTTTCTTTGCAGCTTTCTTAGCCATGGTGAAATGGGTTTGATGCCAAACCTAGCATCGTTTGACCATGTGTACGCTACATGCGACTAGAATGTTGCTCACCATCATTTGTTGAAATCGTTGGAGCGTTCATCCGATGATGCGCTCGCGATGATGATCGATGATGATGATCTCGATGCGTTGTCTTGATGGATGAGTGCAGTGCATGCATGCTGCGGATGATTGATCGGTGCATTGCGCATCAATCATGCTCATGGCCTGAAAGCCTTGATGGGCAAGGCACACGGACGATGCGATGACATGACGCATGATTGCATCCAGTGCATGGCGATCAGCGATGAATGAGGCATGCAGCATTGTCCTGTTGCGTGATGATGCCGACGGCGATTGCCTGCGGTATCCTCGTTCAGCGGCCCAATGAAGTGGTCCGAACAGGGCAAGGAAATTCTTCATCATCGCCTTCGTAAGGCATGCTTCGATGGATGGATCAGTCCATGAGGACTGATCGGGGCATCACAGAGCGACGAGGAGCCGGTTGCAAGTGGAAGCTCATTTGACTTCTTGCAAGCAATGCAGATGGTCGGATCGTGAACGGAGCAACTGCTCAGGCAATCCCATTGAGCAGGTGGTTGGTACGGCAGAAGGCGTAACGTGAACCGCTCATGACCAGAGGTGGCGCCGCTCTGCCCGTGGGTTGGGTCAGACGGCGATTCACTTAGTCCAGACCAGCAGGGAGGGGCCACCGCTTATGCGCGCCGGTGAGCCGTGCGATCCAGGCGAAGGTGCCGAACATCGCATCCTGCAACCATGTGGGCATACCCGCGAGGCGGTACTCCTTCCGCATCTTCCACATGATGTACATCGCCGGCAGCACAGGCATCTTGTTCCAATCCCCACCGTTCTCCATCGCGCCCTCGCCCAGCGATTGCAGCATCCACTCGATGTTCAGGGCGGGCTCGTACCAGAACTCCGCCTCCACGCGCTCGGTGGTGCTCGCGTTGCGGAAGTTGTGCGCCTCGCCGGAACGGATCACTGCGCTCTCGCCAGGCCCCAGGGTCACTTCCTTCTTCCCGATGGTGACGATCAGCTTCCCGCTCACCACCTTGAAGCCTTCGTCCTGGCCGATATGGATATGCGGACCTGGGCCTTTGTTGCCGGGCCCGAGGCTGAGCGTGGCCTCGCTGCGTTGGCCATGGGTACGCTCGCGAGCATCGTTGAACTGGATTCGTTCGCCGATGGCCTGGAGGTCGATGGTGCGTTTCATGTTCGTGAACGGTAGGTGGTGGTGCACGGTGAATGCGTGCTGGGATCGTATGGAGCGAATTTGATGAATGCCGGTCAGCCCGGCAAGGCAGAGCTTATGCTGCTGGCAGGGTGGCATCGCCGCCTATCTTCGGCCTTCACGCCTTCCGCCATGAACACGCCCTCCGCCAAACACCCCGGTTCGCGGACCGGGGCAGGCTCCTCCTCCGCTCCTCCTTCGGCGCGCACGCAGTCCGCTCCTTCAACGAGCAATGCGGTCCAGACTGAAGTCGACGTCGCCTACATCGACGGCAAGGCATACCCCATCAACAAGAACGAAACGATGCTGGCCTTCATGCGCCGGCACATCGGTCCGAACCCGGTGCCCACGCTCTGCGACGCGCCGAACCTGGAGCCCTTCGGCAGCTGCCGCGTGTGTTCGGTGGAAGTGGCCTTGCAGGAAGATGGTCCGACCAGGGTGATGGCCAGCTGCCACACCCCCGTGGGCAAGGGCATGTACATCACCACCAACAGCCCGCGCATGGAGCGGCTGCGCAAGAACATCGTGGAGCTGGTGCTCACCGATTACGACACCGAGCGCCTGAAGAAAGAGGACCACGGCGCCAACGAGCTCTATAACGTCGTCCAGCAGATCGGCTTCGACATCGATAGTGTGCGCTACCCGAAGGGGAAGAACCACCTGAGCACGCCGATGGACACGAGCCATCCTTATATGGTATCGGACCTCAGCGCGTGCATCAGCTGCTACCGGTGCGTACGCGCATGCGACGAGGTGCAGGGCGAGTTCGTGCTCACCATGGCCGGCCGCGGGTTCGACAACCACATCGTCAAAGGCACCAGCGAGAGTTTCAAGGACAGCGATTGCGTGAGCTGCGGCGCCTGCGCGCAGGCCTGCCCCACCAGCGCCATCACCGATGTGTTCCGCGCCAAGGAGACCAAGGCCGATGAGGTGGTGCGCACCGTATGCACCTATTGCGGCGTGGGCTGCAACCTGGAGGTGAAGGTCAAGGATGGCAAGGTGGCGGGCATCACCGCACCGTACGATGCGGAGGCCAACCAGGGCCACACCTGCCTCAAGGGCCGCTACGCCTTCAAGTTCTATGATCACCCCGAGCGGCTGCGCTCTCCGCTGATCAAACGCAACGGCGAGTTCGTGCCCGTGAGCTGGGACGAAGCCTACGACTTCATCGTGGACGAGTTCATCCGCATCCGCGAGCAGCACGGTCCGGATGCGCTGGGCGGCGTGAGCAGCGCGCGCTGCCCCAACGAGGAGAACTACCTCATGCAGAAATTCTTCCGCGCGCAGGTGGGCACCAACAACATCGATGCGTGCGCGCGTGTATGCCACAGCCCCACGGCCCTCGGCATGCAGAAGACCTTCGGCACCGGCGCGGCCACCAACAGCATCGACGACCTGAAGGACACGCACACCATCATGGTGATCGGTGCGAACCCCACCGATGCGCACCCGGTGACCGGCGCCAAGATCAAGCAGCAGATCATGAAGGGGAAGACCCTCATCGTGATCGACCCGCGCCGCACCGAGCTGGCCCGCTACGCCAAGTACCACCTGCAGTTGAAGCCGGGCACCAACGTCGCGGTGCTGAACATGATGATGCACTACATCATCAGCGAGGGCTGGTGAAACAGGAGTTCATCGACAAACGCACCGAAGGCTGGGAGGACTTCAAGCAGGAAGTGCTCAGCGTGGACATCGCCGCGATGGAGCGCGAGACGGGCGTGGATCGCAACCTCGTGCGCGAAGCCGCCATCGCCTACGCGACCAGTCCCGCCGCCATGAGCTTCCACGGCCTGGGAGTCACCGAGCACTACCAGGGCACCTTCACCGTGATGCAGATCGCCGACCTGGCGATGATGACCGGCAACATCGGTCGCCGCGGCGTGGGCGTGAACCCGCTGCGCGGGCAGAACAACGTGCAGGGCGCCGCCGACATGGGCTGCCAGCCGCACCAGGGCGCCGGTTATTTCGCGGTGGACGATCCCGCGAACATCACGATGTACGAGAACTTCTACGGCGTGGAGCTGCCGCACGTTGCCGGCAAGAAGATCCCGCAGATGTACGACGCCATGCTCGAGGGCACCCTCAAAGCGTTCTGGGTGGCCGGCGAGGACATGGGCCAGACGGACCCCAACACCCTGCACGTGCGCAAGGCCCTCGCCGAGCTCGAGCTCTTCGTGGTGCAGGAGCTCTTCATGACGGAGACGGCCAAGATGGCCCACGTGGTATTGCCCGCCGCCAGCTTCCTGGAGAAGAGCGGCACCTTCACCAACGGCGAGCGCCGCATCCAACGTGTCAACGCCGTGGTTGAACCCATTGAAGGCACCAAGAGCGATGGGCAGATCACCTGCGACATCATGGAGCGCTACGCCGCGAAGACCGGCAGGCGCAGCGGCAACGCCAGCAAGGAGTACCACCCGCGCTGGGTGTTGGAGGAGATCAGCCGCATCGTGCCCTTCTTCGCCGGGGTGAAGTGGGATGAACTGGGCGAGAACGGCAAGCAATGGCCCGTGAAGCCCGACGGCACCGACACCAAGATCCTGCACACCGACAGCTTCAAGCGCGGGCTCGGCAAGTTCATCTTCAACAACTGGGAGAAGAGCCCCGAGGTGCGCACCAACGAGAAGGACTTCCCCTACATCATCACCACCAACCGCGAGCTGGAGCACTACAACTGCGGCGCCATGACGCGGCGCACCGGCAACGGCGAGATCCTCACCGAGGACGTGCTGATGATCAACCCCGCCGACGCACAGAAGAACGGCATCGCCGACGGCGACATGGTCTGCGTGGAAAGCCCGCGCGGCAAGGTGGACATCAAGGCCCGCATCACCGACGAGGTGAAGCCCGGCATCCTCAGCAGCACCTTCCACTTCCCGGAGATCATGCTGAACATCATCACCAGCAGCGTGAGCGATTCACTGGCGATGTGCCCGGAGTACAAGGTGGTGAGCTGCAGGATCCGCAAAGCGAAGAAGGCGCATTTGAGGAAGGCGGGGGAGGTGGTGGAACAGGTGGAGTATCCCTGGCTCTAACAGATGATCGTCTATCATGATACGTCCCAAGTAGCTTGCACTTCTCTTGGTCGGCACTTCTATGCTTGCAGCAGTGACTGGTTACTCACAATCACCCTTTAACAAGGGCTTTGCCTATGAAGAGGGCATGGGGAACTTGGAGCTTGTAACTGATCCTCGCGGATATCTGATCTGCTCTACGCTGCGATTCGGAGGTAACGACGGCATAATGCTCACTCGATTTGATTCTGCAGGAACTGTGCTGTTCACCAGAGGTATTGAGGCGGGGCCGCTCACGAATTTCATGCAGTATAGATCCCTGTCACGGATGCGATCTGATGGGACCCTTTCTTTCCTATTCGGAAGCCGTCTCTGGTCTGGTAATAAATGGTCCTTCCGAATCTTCAACACTTCATCCGAGGGGGGCATCAATTGGAACCGGAAGGTGGAGTATGATTCACCTGTGTATTCCATGATATTCATCGGGGCGATGGAACCGGCGTTTGAAGAAACCCCTGACGGTGGTTACTTGATTACCGGTCTCATGGAGAGGCCAGCCTCAGCGCAGATAGACACGGTAGCTCCTATGGTCGTGAAACTGGATGGTGCCGGAAACATACAATGGAACAAGACTTACGATCTTGGATACAAGGTTGGCTGGCACCTGGTTTCACATGTGGATGAGAGTGGCGGGACACTACTTGGCTTCCATGCCGACAGTGTTTGGAAGGTCGTTAGCGACAACTGCATCCTCACCAGGATGGACCCGAACGGGAATACGCTGTGGAGCAAACGGGTCGAGGGCTTCGAAGGTCGGTTCACCGGTAGTTCGAAAGTGAACGGTCGTTATGTCATCAGTGCCATGGATTCGGCCAGTATCTACATGCTGGAATTGGATACGGCGGGTGTTCCATTGGGAGGCAAGCGCTACAACATGACCTTTCCGTTGTGGACATGGGGGGCCAAGATTATCCCGACACTCGACCGTGGTTTCATTCTGACAACACTGAGGCCAGACATCTCTGGGCTCGGCGACGTGTTCTTCTTCAAAGTGGATTCTTTGGGCGCCGTGCAGTGGCAGCGGGCCTATGGCAATGAGTATTCTCAATTTCTGGTGGACTTCGTGGATTCTGGCGACAACACCCTCACGATGCTCACCGGGCATCAGATCTGGGATACGTCCTATCGATACTATTTGAGTAAGCTTGATTCCGCTGGGATGAACGATTGCGTACTCCAGGCCGTTGGTGTCTCGTCCGAGGAGTCATTCGTGTTCTCCACGGTCGATGTAGTACTCAATGAATTCGCTCCGCCGATGCTGTCGCAACCACTTTATGCGAATGACTCCTTGGCATATGCTCCGGAGGTTGTAGATACCTGCTTGTTCGAGATGGGCTTCGCTGATGTTGGTCGGGAGAACGAACTTCTCATTTACCCGAACCCGACTAGCGGTCCCACATCGGTGCGACTCCCTGCTGATTTGCCCGGAGCCTCCCTCGCCATTATTGACCTGTTCGGAAAGCGAACCATCAACACCATGCTCTCGGGGACCGAGACGATTGTTGACCTTAGTGCACTGGCCTCTGGTGTTTATCTATACCACGTGGTCACGCCAAGTGGCAAGACTTCGTCGGGGAGATTGATCAAAGAGTGAAGCCCCCGGCATCCTCAGCAGCACCTTCCACTTCCCGGAGATCATGCTCAACATCATCACCCGCTCCGCCGCTTCGCGTCGAAGCTGCAGCGTGAGCGATTCACTGGCCATGTGCCCTGAGTACAAGGTGGTGAGCTGTAGGATCAGGAAGGCGCGGAAGACGCATTTGCGGGAGGCGGGGGAAGTGGTAGCGAAGGCGTGAGTATACCCGAACCAGTTCCAGGTCTATTCCTCCTGCCACATAAGGCCTGTCCGCTGCTTGCGAGGGGTTGCGAAGCGATGGCGGACGACCGCCGGCATGTGGGTCCTTTCCGCTATCCTTGGTGTACCATATCGCCCCAAGTGGGCCAACACCTGGATCATGACCCGTACTTGCCTTTTCGTGCTCGCTGCGCTGTGCTGCCCCTTCGTGGCACTTGCCCAATGTCCCGTCGGACAAACGGAGGCCATCGTCACGATCGTTCCGGACAATTACCCGAATGAAACGAGTTGGGAGTTGTTCGCGGACAACGTGTTGGTCGCCACCGGCGGCATCAACAGCGATACGGTGTGCGTGGATACGACCGCGTGCATGGTCTTCGAGATCTACGATACCTATGGCGATGGCATCTGCTGCGGCTACGGTCAGGGTTCTTACACACTGACCTTCGATGGGGTTATCATGGATGAGGGCGGACAGTTCACCGAGCAAGCCACGGAACAATTCAATTGCCCGGTGGACACCGCGGGGATCCTCACCGCGCTGCAGGCGATGATCGCCCACGTGGACAATTCGATTCCGCTGAGCCTCGTGCAGCGCGAGGCCTATGTTTCCGAGATCATTCTCCTCGGATACACCGATGTGTTCCTTGCCATCCGGGACGAGGTCCTGACCTACATCACAGAGTACGAGACCAACTACCCGGTGATCTTCGAGAACCGGCAACCCGTGAACATCAGCACCCTGGCCCCTGAGACACGACTGCTGATCGAATTCGAGCAGTACATCCTCGATGCCCAGTTGACCGATGGCACCATCGCAGCCATGGAAGGTGTCGTCTTCGCCTTTTCGTCCGTCTTTCCCGGACCCGTCGATCCGGATGCGCCCCGGATCGCGAATGCAGTCGTGCCCATCAACGGGACCCATGTGCACATTCCTGCAGCCATCACGGCCTTCGACCTGGATCCCGCCAAACGGCCCACGGGCTATTATGCCGCACCCGGAGAGATCGTGACGATCACCATTCCCGCCGGACTGGTCGGGGCCGGGCTGATGGCCCAGATCGGCACGCAGGACGCGGACATCACGCCCACCTGGACGAATCGCCTCAGCCGGATCACGTGCGACTTTCCGCTGGATGCGATCAGCACGCAGATCATCAGCCCGCTGGGCGGATGCATCTACATCAAGGTGCCGGAACCCTCGGCACTCGGCTGGTTCGACGTCGTCATCGATCAGGCGGTGCGGTCTCCCTACTTCTCCATGCGCACCGATCACTTGACCCCGGTGGCCGAGTGGCAGGCCGCACTCGCCGCGCATACCACCGAATGGGTGGACATGGAAGCGGACAAATTCATGATGACCTTGCCGTGGACGCATGTTCAGGGCCTGTTAGATCCGACGTCCCTGCTGACGCAGTGGAACGCCATCATGGATGCGTACAACTACATGGGCGGACGACCGGCCGAAGCACGGAGCAAGGCGGAGTATTTCTCCGTGGACACGAAGCTGCCCGTTGGCGCATTCGGGATCGGCTATCCGCAGGTGATCGGGGAGTTCTATGCTCCCTTTGGTCCCTTGGGCGGCACGGGGTATTACCCCACGCGCGTGCTCAGCCCGAACCCGCAGCTTTCTGCCCTGAGCACCACCTTCCACGAGTTGGGACATGCGGCCGCCCACCCGAAAATGACCACGGAACGGGAGACCCTCGTCAACATCTATGCGGTCCATGTCTTCAATGAGCTTTACGGTGTGCCGCTGGATGAAGCGTTCAAGCATTCGGAATTCCAGCTGCTCACGCTGGACCAGGCGGCCGTGGACTGGATGGTGAGCCACAACTTCAGGAACAACGTGAACATGTCCTGTGACCCGCTCCTGCCGGCCGACATCTGCGATGAATTGCGTTACCAGCACCGCGGGCATGCCAAGTACGTGGAGATGGCCAAGCAATTCGGGTGGGCCTCCTTCCACGGCATGAACAACGTGTTCTATCAGCAGGACCTCATCAACCCGGGCGTTTGGGACGATATCTTCAAAGAGTCCGATGAGATCATCGAAGCGGCCTCGGATGCGATGGGCGTGAACATGTCACCGCTCTTCCACTTCTGGGGCCTGGCCCCTTCTCCTGCGCTGGCACTGGAATTGGAAACCGACTATGGCTTCAGCCAGCAGCTGTGCGAGATGCTTCAGTACTACAAGACGTTGATCCCGGAGACCGGCGCTGACCTGCAGGCCTGGCTGGATGACCTCGACAATCAAAGCGCTTTCGGGACCGGGCGCTACGAGGTGTACCTCGCCGAATACGATGCGCTGGACTATCACGGCGCCATGCAAGCGCAGATCGACTACTTACTTGACATCTACGGCGCTTGCTTAACTAGTGGTATGGAAGAGGCCGCAGAGCCCACCATTGCGGTGGCCCCGAATCCGACCAGCGGCCAGGTCACTGTCCATAGCACCTATTCCGCGCCCGTCCACTTGGAAATCGTTGACGTGCATGGCAGGGTGGTCTTTCGCCAGGAGAATATCCGCGGCCCTGTCCATCGCTTCGAGTTGGATGAGGTCCCGGGGGTGTACACCGTGCGCTTTGATACGGGCAGCGACCAGGTGTTCTTCAAGCTGGTGAAGACGGATTAGGACGGAGCAGTGGTCTGCCCGCTGCCCTGTGCGGACGACCCTCGGCACGCGACATCCGCCACCCTACCTTGTTGTGTTTCCGCTCCAACGCATGTTCAATCCCCGATCTCTATTCACGCCAGCCTCCATCGGTTGCACGCTGGTCATGGCTTCGTGCAATGCACAGCCCCAAGGACCGACGGCAGACGCCCGGCGCGTGGTTCCACCAGCACAGGTGGTTGCACCTCTGGACACCACCCAGCTCAGCGCCTACATCGTAGCGGCCTTCGAGGACAGCAAGGGCAACCTCTGGTTCGGCACGGTGGGCGATGGCGTGATCCGGTACGCACCAACGCCGATGGTCGTTCAAGGTGAACGGTTGACCTACTTCACCACGGAGCATGGCCTGGCAGACATGGTGGCGTGCAGCATCGTAGAGGACACGCAAGGCCACATCTGGATCGGTTCGCACGATGGTGCTACACGCTACGATGGCACCACGTTCACGGCCTTCAAGACACTCGAAGGATTGCACGGTGCGGGATGCGTGCTGCTCGTGGACCGCAACGGCACCTTGTGGGCCGGCACCAACGATGGCGCATTCCGTTTTGATGGCAAGCGCTTCCAGCCCTTCAACATTCCCACCCCAGCGATCAAGGAACCTTCACACAAGTGGGTGGCAGGCAAAGTGTGGGCACTGATGGAGGACAGCAAGGGGAACATCTGGTTCGGACGCGATGGATACGGCGCGACGAAGTATGACCCTTCGGCGCCGCTCATTGAAGGTGGCGAACGCTTCACGCACTTCACGAAGATGGATGGCTTGTGCAGCAACAACGTCACGCGCATCGTGGAGGATGCCCAAGGCAACCTATGGTTCGGGTCCATCACTTCTGACTTTCCGCCGATCAAGGAGGGGGGCGTGGCGCGCTACGATGGCCGGACCTTCACGCGCTTCGCCGATGTGAAGGGGCTCACGGACAGCGACGTTTACATGGTGTTCGCCGAGCGGTCAGGGAAGGTGTGGGTCTGCTCGGTGGGTGTGGGCGCCTACCGCTATGACCCTTCGACTTCGCTCAGCAACGGTGGCAACAGCTTCACGCTCTTCGATCGCACGGAGCGCCCGCACCTGATCCAGAACTTCGGTGTGCAGGCGGTGCTGGAGGATAGCCGCGGAACGCTGTGGTTCGGCTTCAGCGGCGGGTTGTTCCGCTTCAATGGGACCGAGTTCGCGAACGTGACGCGCGGTGGGCCGTGGGGAAGTCCCTGAACTGATACGGCGGCCATCCTCAACCCATTGGTTGCGTCGATGATCAACCCCGCTCTGCGATCAGTATGGCAGATTGATGTGTGTCAGTTCAGCTGCACCGCATTGTCATCACCTTGCATAAAACATCCCGGCATGTGGTGGAAAGCCATCCTCCTCTGGTTCGTGCTCATGGTGCTCGCCATCCTGAACGGGACCGTGCGCATCAAGCTCATCATCCCGCAGACGGGTCTTACCATGGGGCTCGTCATCAGCACGGTGATGCTATGCGCACTGATCCTCGTGGCGACATGGGCCAGCATCCGCTGGCTGGGGCCGACCTCTGCGCAAGAGGCTTGGAGCATTGGGTTGCTCTGGCTGCTGATGACGCTCGGCTTCGAGTTCGGCGCCGGGCATTTCCTCTTCAAGAAGCCATGGAGCGAGTTGCTCTACGACTACAATATTGCGCAGGGCCGCATCTGGGTGCTGGTGCCGATCGTGACGGCGATGGCTCCTTGGTTGATGGCGAAGATGCGGGGCTTGTTGGGCTGAGCTGGATCTGCGGCCGGCATAGCCACATCTACCGTGGAGGCGGCAGGCAGGCCAGCTGGGCGCCGACCGGCTGTGCATCCAATGGCACCGGCATCAAGCTATCGTCGCGTTCGTTGACGAAGTGTTCCCGGTCCAGGGCCAGTGCCTCCATCACCACCTCCAGCGCGCAGGTGCGCTGCACGATGTCGAATTCGAGCGGATCACCATCCGCATTCGCTGAGCGTTGCGCGTGGAAGGCCGGGGCTGTCTCATGGTGGAACGAGCACAGCAGGAACACCAATACCAGGACCAGGAGAACCGAGCTTTTCACGCGCATGCTTCCAGCAATAGGCATCTAGGTTAAGATGCCGTTGGCCGCAGCTGGCCGGCAATGGCAGTCTTTAACGCTTCAGGTGAACCGCAGCCCTGGTCGGCGCAAGCATTCATCCAGCAGACCCACCGGTCCTTTATGGAATACCGGGCCCTTGCAGGCCCCGAAGCGTGCATCCGCGTTTGTGCGCCTGCGCACAGGTGAGGTGCTCGTTGAGGTGCTGCTCATCGACAGGCTGATGCAGGAATCGGTGATGCCTGGCTGGATGAGCCACTGCGCCGTGCCTGCATCAATCGCCGCTCCTCACCCGGCCTGCGCAGCGCTCCGTCGCTTCAGCAAGCCCGCGCAGACAAGGCTGATCAACAGTCCGATCGGCAGGATCTCCGTGTAGGTGATCCCGGCCTTGAACACGGGATTGTTGTTGTAGAGTTCCATCATATCCTCCATCTCCTTCAGCTTGGCCTCCACTTCCGGAGCGGGCATGCCGCTGCTCTCCATCTTGGCCTTCTCGTGCTCATAGTACTCGGTCATGAATTCCTGTCCGGTGGTGGCGCTGAGCACCATCCAGGAAGCCACGTACATGGTGGAGGCGATGAGCGTGATGTACAGCCCGATCAGGAAAGCCTTGCCGAAGCCGATGGCTCCGTTGTTCTGCTTATCGCGGAAGGACTTCACGGCGAAGAAGATGGTGCTGAAGGCCACGACCATGGTAGTGTACCCGATCCAGAGTCCGTTGTCGAAGTCGTGCTCGCCGCTGCCGAGGGTGAGCCACATCATGACCGTGACGATGAGGCCGGCGATGATCCCGTAGGTGAGGACTGTCTTGTTCATGGGTTTTGTGTTGTGGCTGCGAAGCACGGCTGGTGGCGGCGTCCGGCCCTCATCCTTTGGTATGAATCCGGCTGGTTGAGGCGAAGATCCATACTTCGGTCTGACCGGTTCATGGCAGGATGCCGAGCTCTTTGGCTTTGTGCACGGCCTGGGTGCGCCTGCCCACATCCAGCTTCACGAAGAGGTTCGAGGAGTGCGACTTCACCGTGGGCAGGGAGATGAAGAGCTGATCGGCGATCTCCTGGTTGGAGCAACCCTTGGCCATGAGCCCGAGCACCTCCAGCTCGCGCGCACTGATCCCTAGATCGGCGATGACCGCCTGGTTCGGTCCTGGAGGAGGGGGAGGAGCGGGCGGCGCATCGGCCGGCCGGCCCTCCAGCAGCTTCTTGCCCACCCAGATGCCCAATGCCGTGAACAGCACGGCCACCACGCCCACGTACACCTCCATCCGAAGGTCGCGGACCCAGAAGCGGTACTCGATGTACTTCAGGAAGAAGACCAGCCCGGCCAGTGCCAAGCCATAGAGCACCACGGTGGTCCAGAAACCGGATCTGCGCAAGTCAGCTGCCTTGGCCATCGGGCCGAAGTTCGGGATCGTGGCGGAAGGCAGCGCGCGCCGCTACCGGGCGTACTCGCTCTGCACCAATCCGCCCGGGAAGCTCCGGCTGGCAACCAGCTTCCAGCGGATGTCCTTCTCCAATGGACCGAATAACGGGATGCCCTGGCCGATGAGCACGGGCACGTGCGTGACGATGAGGCGGTCGATCAGCCCGGCGCGGAGGAAGCGCTGCACGGTGGCGCCGCCATCGATGTACAGGTGCTTGCAGCCCCGCGCGGCCAGCTGATGCACCACCTCCTCGGGAGATGCATGCAGCAGCTCCACATCGGCGCCGCGCTGCCGAGCAACTGAGAGGTCCACGTTCCCACTGCTGAGCACGAAGACCTTCTTCGTGTAGGGCCACTGCCCGAAGCCCAGCACCACCTCGAAGGTGTGGCGGCCCATCACGATCGCATCGACGCCAGCGATGAAGGCCTCGTAGCCATGATCGCCCATTTCGGCTGTGCCATCGCCTTCCAGGAAGTCCAGCGCACCATCGGGACGGGCAATGAAGCCATCGAGGCTGACGCCACAGAACACAGAACAGGTCGATCGCATTTCGCCAAAGTAGTGGCGGAGAGGCACCTTGGCTCACTGACCGACGCCTTCGTGGCGGCGCTGAACGATTGATCACGGCTGTCACTGCGAGGCTCCGCGAAGCAGCGGGCCGCAGGGTCGTTCGCTCATTGCTTCGCACTGCTTCGCAAAGCCTTGCAGTAACTGCCTCGCGACGGAGAACAGACCTGGCGGAGGTCGCGTAGGATACCCTGAGAGGGTCAAGCGCCCTTCATCGGTTCCCCGCAATAGGCGCGGACCACGAGCGTTCAACGCCCGACCGAACCACCATGAGAACCACCCTGTTCCTGCCCGCCCTGTGCGCCGCCGTGCTGCTCACCGCCTGCCGCAAGGAGGAGGAAACGGCCTGCCCTTCACCGGACACAACACCCGCACACCTCTCCGTATCGGCCTTCAGCCAGCTCGACAGCGGCAATTACTGGGTGTACGACCGCCACCGCGTGGATTCCATGGACGTGCCGGACCCGACCTACTACCGGCGCGACAGCCTCTTCATCTCAGGCGACACCGTGCTCGATGGCCAAACGTGGAGCGTGGTGCGGCTGGCTGCGAACGGCGTGGTCTCGGGCATAATCGAATACTGGCGCGACTCGGCTGACTATCTGCTTGGCCGCTACGGTGTGGTGCTCTTCGCATCCACCAACCTCGGCCAGGTCATCTGGGTGGATTCCATTCCCGCGCCGAGCACGGTCTCCATCCATTACAGCGTAGGCTCCGCATTGGTGCCGGTGTCGGTGCCCGCCGGAATCTTCCAGTCGTACCTGATGACGGGCACTTGCTACTCCTACGGCGGGTTCCCCGTGATCCCCGCGTGGAAGTACCCGCGCGACTATTGGGTGGAAGGCATCGGACGCGTGAAGTGGTACGACTACTTCGCAGCAGGCACTACTGGTTACCGGTACCAACTGGTTGATTACCACGTGCAGTAGATGGAGGGCGGGAGTTGGCGCGATCGGAACAGCACAAGGGCCCGAGCCTGCGGAGCGCTTGGGGCGAGGAGGTGGCAAACGAATGCAGCGGACACCCTTCGGTTGAATATGTCGGGATGACAACGTGCGTTGCTCATAGGCTTCAGGAACGCGCCCTGCCGTGATCCATCTGAGGATCATGGCAGGAAGAGGACGCTTATTCCACTAGCGTGATCCGGGCATGCCACCGCATGGCACCATGGTGCAAGACGATGTGATAGCTGCCGGGAGCGAGCCCGTCATCCGGATGCCAACGAACGCGCGATGATCCGTTGGCCGGTCCTGCCAACGGCACGCGCTCCACCATACAGCCTGTGGCATCCAGTACCACCATGCGCGCATCCGAAGCCAGCGGCTCCTCCAACAGCACCTCGAACGGACCCGCACCGACATTCGGCGCTACCCGCAAAGCAGCTACGCCTCCGGCGAATTCGCTCACACCGGTGAGCGGCACCTCACGCACCCGCACGCAGTTGGGGTCGGTGAGGCCGTTGCCGCTGGTGAAGTAGCCGAGGGAATTGCCGGATGCACCGAGCCGGTGAACGGCATCTTCACCCCAATCGCCCATGAGCAGGTCGCCGTTGGGCAGGAACGCGTGCCCTTCCGGATTCGAAAGACCGCTGATGTAGGTGCTCAGGAACGCGCCGGTGCTGTCAAAGCGCAGCACCGCTCCCGTTGTCCAGTCCTGTACGAGCACGTCACCGTTGTCGTCCTGCCACAGATCGGTGGGGCCTTGCAGGATCGAGCTGTCGATGAAGATGTCCAGCAGGGCCCCATCGGCGGCGAATCGCTGCACGGTGCCGGTGCCACCGTTCCCATACACCGAGATGTAGAACCGCCCAATGGAATCCCAGAAATGACCAAGGCCGTTGGCTACTCCAGTGGTGGTGAACTCATCCACGAACGCGCCATCCAGATCGAAGCGCACACCTTGTTCTGTGTGGTGCCCCATTGCGTTACATACAGGAGGCTGTCCGGGCCCATCGACATTTTCGATGGTGTATTCAGCAAATAACCTGTGCTGAAATCCCCGAGGAAACCTCCCGTGGCCCCATCGTATCGCTTTATCGCCGTATTGCCGAAACCGGTGACCAGCACGGAGCCATCCGGATGGAAGAAGATGTCCTCCGGACCGACCAAACCACCGGAACCAGCGGCCACGAACTCCCCGAGGAAGTTGCCGCTCAGGTCGTAGCGCAGCACCGCATTCGTGCCGCGGCTGTTCACCAATACTTCATGGTCCGTCTGCGCCACGGCGATTGCGGACCAGAGGGCTGTGCAACAGAAGAGCGCGATGGTTGGTAGTGTTCTCATGATTGGTGCGGATAGGTCCGCTCAAGCTATCCGGTCCGTGCGGGGCAAGGTCCAGCGATCGGCCAACGGCTATTCCGGCCCAGGCAAGGGCCAGCATTGTGACGAGCCGTTGCCCTGCTCGCGCAGCCCAGGACTTCTTGCCGGCCATGTCACGACGAATCGGTGATGCCACAGGATGCGTTCTCTCGAGGAGCACATGTGATCCCGGTACGAATGAGAGCATATGCACTGGGCATGAACGAGGTGCGTGACAGCTGTTTCGAGCCGCAGGGTCGCCCGCTCGTCGTTTCGCAAAAGCCTCGCATTGACAGCCTCACGAGCAGCGGATAGACCGGGCGGTGGTTTGGGAGGACGCCCTGCTGTGGTCAAGGTCACCCCTTAAGGGCCTGAACCATTAGAAATGGCCTGGACCTCATGCCTTTTGCCCTGGACCTGATCAGGTTTGCCCCAAAGCTCATGAGGAATGCCTTGAACCTCATGCTTTTTGCCTCAAACCTCAGGAGGTTTACGCTGAAGCTCAAGGACTTCGTCCCAGAGCTCATGAGGAATGCCTTGAACCTCATGCCTTTTGCCTCAATCCTCATGAGGTTTACGCTGAAGCTCATGGACTTTGTCCCAAAGCTCATGAGGAATGCTCCGGACATCATGCCTTTCGCCACGAACCTGATCAGGTTTATGCTGAAGCTCATCAGGTTTGTCCCAAAGCTCATGAGGAACGACGCGGAGCTAATGCCTTCTGCCCCAAACCTCATGGGGAATGGTCCTGACCTCATGCCATTTGCAACGAAGCTGTTGCCTTCCGGAACAAAGCTGATGGGCTTTGGATGAAAGCTCATGGGCTTTACACCCATTAGGAGCACGAAGTTGTGTCTCTTCTCTAAAGACGGGTCCTGTGCCGCAAGGTTCCCGCCATCGCTTCGCAGAGCCTCGCGACGCGGGAGACCCGGCGGAGGTTTTGAGGGACACCCTGCGGTGGTCTAGAGTCGATATTTTAGTCCGACCAACTCACCTACCGATCCACCATGCGCTCCAACAGTGTTCTTCTCATCGGCCTCCTCGTTTTCCTTCCATCACCTGCTCCATGCATGCGCAAGCCCAGGGCGCCTGCAAGGATGGCAACAACTACTTCAGCACCCTGGGTGGCAGCTCCAGCGACCAGGAGGTGAAAGGAACCAACGGATGCACGACCTTGGTGATGGACGATGGCTTCGAGATCGTCACGCTCAAGCTGGGTAGCATTCCCACGGAAACCACGGAATACACGATGGTGAACCACGATGCGGAGCCCGATGAGGGCGAGGTGTCCGTGAAGTACTACTACTACTCCGGCAACGAGGTGGAGACGCTGGACTTCGCAGACGATGGTAAGACGGCCACCGTGTGCGTGGATGGCGACCGCGTTACCGTGAGCTGGAAGGACGTCAAGTTCAGGCAGATCGTGAATGGCGATGGACTGATCACCACGAGTTGCATGATGACGTGCCCGGGGAAGTAGCACACCGCTTGCGGGAGCGCGGTGATCACGGCTACGAGCCGCAGGGTCCCCCGCCATCCTTCGCAGAGCCTCAGGACCGCGGGAGACCACTGCGGTGGTTTGGGAGGACACCCTGCGGTGGTCTCATCTGTTGCGCGCTACTACAACCTTGCTGTCGGCTGTGCTTTCGCGGCTTGCTGTGCCTCGTGCATCTTGTTGATCAAGCTCGTTGCGTAGTTCTTCAGCTTACGGAGATCATTCACAATGTCCTTCCCTTGAAGCATGATGAGGTCATGTTTCAAATGGATCTTGCCACGGTCATCATTGATAATGAAAGCCATATTAGTCAATTCAATCGGCAGTCCGATCACTTCCAAGTACGCCGGGTCCAGTAATGTGCTCATCCCTATTGTATACTCCGAAACCTCTTCAGCGGTAATGCCTTGGGATAGTACATCAGCAATTTTTTGCGGGCGCTTCTTGATCGCATTGCGCAAAGGGTTAAGCCGCTTCCCCTCAAAACCGTGTATCCAATAACCTCTTGCAAGCAGGATGGCCTTCATCCAGCTTTCAAAGAAGCTGATGATCTTCACTTGGTCGTACACTTCTTGTGCTGCGAATTCAAGCAGTTCTATCGCGTGTTCCTTGGTCTGGGTTCTGGCGTGCATATGGTCAATCAGCTCGTCCAGACGCTTTAGGTTCTGCATCACGTGCGCAGTCAACAATCCACGCGCACCGTTATACGTGAGATCAGCAGCACGCTTCGCACGGTCAGGATCTGGCCCCTGGTAGAGTGCAAGCCACCCGGCCCTTTCTCGTGCAGATTCCTCAGCTGCTTCTTCAGGTGAAAGCCTTCGGGTACGCATATGTCCAAGGTGTTCCGGGCCTACCTGCTCAAGTACATGCTCCGCTCCCCATATGCCTACCTGAAGAACTCCGCATCGAATTGCGGGCAGGCTCTTCCTTCAGGTCCTCGATAGTAGATCGTCCGCCGGTGGCCTTCATTTCAGGAAAGGTAAACGCCTTTTCAGGAACCAGAAGAGCAGGGTAACCAGTACGATGACCGGCCCTATGATCAGGCCCCACCTACGGTCGGACATTGAGCCACGGATACACGCTTCCAGATCGATGTAGGATCGTTCATGATCGCGTAAAGCGTAAACCTCAGTCGAACGAGGATCCCTCACACCGATCATCAAGGTATCGCCAACCTGAACAGATCGAAGGAGAACGGTCTTCTCGGTGCACTTCAATACATAGTCACTTATGAAGTAGGCCCCTTGCTCTCCAAGGACCTTGACCTCGATCGATCGACTGCCCTTAGCGCCACGATGCAACTCCGGTGCGCTGCGCGCAACTCGCCTTACCTCCATCAGATCCCCAGGTGCAATCGGCACTCTCCAAAAACTAGCGAACCAAATGACGCCAAAGGCAATGAACAACCCGCTCGCAAGTAGATTGTCCCATGAGCGATGCGTCTTCTCTGCGCTCATCGTCCAGCACCCTATCTGCTCAAGTACATGCGCCGCTCCCCATACACCTGCCTGAAGAACGGATCCTTCAGGTCCTTGATGAAATAGATCGCCTCGCCGGTGCTCTTCATGGAACTACTTCATTTCAATAAGTGGCTCACACCGTTCAAAGTACAAGGTGTCCCAGAGTCGCGCGTCCATGCTCATGACCATGCGGTTCTCTTGTATCGTAAAGATGGGTGCCCGTGCTCCAACGATGCACCCACGACCTAAGGCCAATGGCACTGTCTGCGGGTTCCCAACTGTACTCGATCGCCGAATCAGGATCGTTCTCAACATAGAAGCGGGCTATACCGTCACGCCCTAAAAGCAGTGTGAAGTCATTCACTTCATCGGGATAGTTCACCAGCTTGACAGGCCTCCAGCTTGCCTGTCGCAACTTCCACCAACCGGTGACTCTTCTGTAGAGCGCATCACCGGCTCGGAGTTCCGCCAGTGTCTTTGCAAAGTCCGACTTCCACCGACGATCAAGATTGCGATAGATCAGGGTGGTGCCATTCGATGCGATACTGAAGGACGTGCTATCGATCACGTGCAACTGATACTTCACCTCTTGCCCAAGAACCACCGTTGAATCCTTCACCTACAAGCAGCTATCGACCAAATAGCGATCCTTGCCCTGGGCAAAGCGCCAGAATTCGTTGCCACTCGTAATGATGATCACATCAGTTCCCCACGGCCGTGAAGCACCTACGACTGAATCGAGTTCCCATTCACCGATCGCAGAGAAGACACCTTGTTGTCCACTCGACCCCGTATGATCCTGACCTGTTGGCGGTGCGCAGGAGACGACGAGACCCGCCCAAAACAAGGCAGACCAGATCATCTTGGCTGCGCACTTCATGGCCTACCTACTGAGGTACATGGAGCGTTCGCCATACACTTGACGGAAAAAGGGGTCTTTCAAGTCCTTAATGAAGTAGATCGCCTCCCCGGTGCTCTTCATCTCAGGCCCCAGGCTCTTGTCCACGTTCGGGAACTTGTCGAAACTGAAGACGGGCACCTTGATCGCGTAGCCATCGAGGCGCGGCTTGAACTGGAAGTCCTTGAGCTTGGCGCCGAGCATCACCTTGGTGGCCCAATTCACGTAGGGCTCGCCGTAGGCCTTCGCGATGAAAGGCACGGTGCGGCTGGCGCGCGGGTTGGCTTCGATCACGTACACCACTTCGTTCTTCACGGCGAACTGGATGTTCACCAGGCCCACGGTCTTGAGGGCGAGGGCGATCTTGTGCGTGTGCTCGCGGATCTGCGAGATCACCTTTTCGCTGAGGTCGAAGGGCGGTAGCACCGCGTTGCTGTCGCCGCTGTGGATGCCCGCCGGTTCGATGTGCTCCATGATGCCGATGATGCGCACCATCTCGCCGTCGCAGATGGAATCGCTCTCCGCTTCGATGGCGCCATCGAGGAAGTGATCGATGAGGATGCGGTTGTCGGGCATCAGGCGCAGGATGTCCAGCACCTGGTCCACGAGCTCCTCCTCGTTGATCACGATCTTCATCTTCTGGCCACCGAGCACGTAGCTGGGGCGCACCAGCAGCGGGAAGCCGAGCTCGCGGCTCAGTCGCACGGCTTCTTCGGCGTTGTTCACCGCAGCGAAGGCGGGATACGGGATGCCGAGATCGCGCAGGAGCGATGAGAAACGTTCGCGGTCCTCGGCCATGTCCAGCGCGGCGAAGCTGGTGCCGATGATCTTGATGCCGTACTTCTCCAGTTTCTCGGCGAGCTTCAATGCGGTCTGTCCGCCGAGTTGTACGATTACGCCCTCGGGCTGTTCGTGCTGGATGATGTCGTAGATGTGCTCCCAGAACACCGGCTCGAAGTAGAGCTTGTCGGCGGTGTCGAAGTCGGTGCTCACCGTCTCCGGGTTGCAGTTGATCATGATGGTCTCGTAGCCCATCTCCTTCGCGGCGAGCACGCCATGCACGCAGCTGTAATCGAATTCGATGCCCTGGCCGATGCGGTTGGGGCCGCTGCCGAGCACCACGATCTTCTTGCGGTCGCTGCGCACGCTCTCGTTCTCCTCCTCGAAGGTGCTGTAGTAGTAAGGCGTCTTCGCGGGGAACTCACCGGCGCAGGTGTCCACCAATTTGTACACGCGTTTGATGCCGAGCTCGTTCCGCTTCTTATAGACCTGGCTTTCGAGGCAGCCGAGCAAATGCGCGACCTGTCTGTCCGCGTAGCCTTTCTGCTTCGCTTCGAAGAAGAGGTCGCGCGGCAGGGTATCGAGCGTGTATTTCTCAACTTCCTTTTCGGTGAGGATCATGTCCTCGATCTGCTTCAAGAACCAGATGTCGATGCGCGTCAACTCGTGGATCTTGCTGAACGGAATGCCCAGCTTGATAGCATCGTACACGTGGAAGAGGCGGCTCCAGCTCGGGTTGGCGAGACTGTCCAAGAGCACGGCCGCGTCGCGGGTCTCCTTGCCGTCGGCGCCCAGACCGTTGCGTTTGATCTCGAGACTTTGACACGCCTTCTGCAACGCCTCTTGAAAACTGCGACCGATGCCCATCGTCTCGCCGACGCTCTTCATCTGCACGCCGAGGCGACGGTCGCTGCCTTCGAACTTGTCGAAGTTCCAGCGCGGCACTTTCACGATGACGTAATCGAGCGTGGGCTCGAAGAAGGCGCTGGTGCCGGTGATGGGGTTCTCCAGCTCATCAAGGCGATAGCCGATGGCGAGCTTGCTGGCGATCTTGGCGATGGGGTAGCCCGTGGCCTTGCTGGCGAGCGCGCTGCTGCGGCTCACGCGCGGGTTGATCTCGATGGCGTAGATGTGCTCGTGCTCATCGGGGCTCACCGCGAACTGCACGTTGCAACCGCCCGCGAAGTCGCCGATGGCGCGCATCATCTTGATGGCCTCGGTGCGCATGCGCTGGTAGGTGCGGTCGCTGAGGGTCATGGCCGGCGCCACGGTGATGCTGTCGCCGGTGTGGATGCCCATCGGATCGAAGTTCTCGATGCTGCAGATGATGGTGACGTTGTCGTCCTTGTCGCGCAGCAGCTCCAGCTCGTACTCCTTCCAGCCGAGCAGGGCCTTGTCGATCATCACCTCGTGGATGGGGCTGATCTGCAGGCCGTGCTTGAGCAGCTTGTCGAACTCGGCGGGGTCCTTCACGAAGCTGGCGCCCGCACCGCCTAGCGTGTAGCTGGCGCGGATCACCAGCGGGAAGCCGAACTCCTGCGCCACCTTCTTGCCTTCGAGGAAGCTGGTGACGGTCTTGCTGGGCGCCATGGGCACGCCGATGCGCTCCATCAAGAGGCGGAACTGCTCGCGGTTCTCGGTGATGTCGATGGCCTTGGTGTCCACCCCGATCATGCGCACGCCGTACTGCTGCCAGATGCCGAGCTTCTCGCACTCGATGGCGAGGTTGAGGGCGGTCTGTCCGCCCATGGTGGGCAGCACGGCGTCGATCCTATGCTTCTTGAGGATCTCCTCGATGCTCTCCGTGGTGAGCGGCTTCAGGTAGACATTGTCCGCCGTGACCGGATCGGTCATGATGGTGGCCGGGTTGCTGTTGATCAGCGTGACCTCGATGCCTTCGTTGCGGAGGGAGCGGCTGGCCTGGCTACCGGAGTAGTCGAATTCGCAGGCTTGGCCGATGACGATCGGTCCTGATCCGATGATCAGGACGGACTTGATACTGTTGTCTTTGGGCATTCCGGATGGTATCCGGGCCGCGAAAGTACCCCGGGAGGTCCGGCCGGGGCGGGAATGTGGAAAAGGTAGGGGGATCGTGGAGAAATGCGGGGATGGCCGCAGAGCCGCAGAGGGCGGGCCACGTGGTATCGCTTTGGATTCTCTGCGCCTCCGCGTGGTCATCCCGGGCTTGAACCGGGAGGCGGCCCTTACTTCGCCCTCATGCGCATCGACAAATTCCTCTGGTGCGTGCGCCTCTTCAAGACGCGCAGCCTTGCCACCGACGCCGTGCGCCGCGAGCAGGTGCAGGTGAACGGCCGCGTGGTGAAGCCTTCCGTTGAAGTGAAGCCCGGCGACCTGATCGCCCTGCGCGAGCCGCCCATCTGGCGCAGCTGGGAGGTCCTGGAGATGCCCGCATCGCGGGTGGGCGCCAAACTGGTTCCGGGACTCATGGCTGAGCGCACCGCATTCGAGGACTTGGAGAAGCTGGAGTTGGCCCGCCTAGTGAAAGCGCAGAACCGACCAGCAGGGGAGGGCCGGCCCACCAAGCGCGACCGCCGCGACATGGACCGCTTCACCGGGGAGTGATCCGTTGGCCCCGGTGTCAACCATCCGCCCCGCCGCTTAACGTTCTTTCAAGTTCCGGTGGAACAATTCGACCCGGAGCGCGGATAGCTTGGCGGCACTTCAAACCGAAACGCCATGTTCAAGACCTTCCTCTTCCTTCCGCTGGCCTCCGTGATCGGCTTGCAGCAAGAGCCTCAGGTGCCGGTGCCCGACCGCAAGGTGCGCATCGAAGTGGTGACCACCGAGAACGGCGAGACCAAACGCGTTACCAAGGAGTTCGACGCCAACGACGATGCGCAGATGCAAGAGGCGCTGCGCGATCTCGGCGTGCTGAATCATATGAAGCTCGGAGACGGCGAGCGCGACATCACGATCGATATCCGCGGCTTCGGCGATGGCGAGGACGCCGATATGTTCATGCGCATGGCGCCCATGGCACCGCTCGCACCCATGCCGCCCGACGCGCCCATGGCCTTCATCGGTGAGCCCTCGGCGTACTTGGGCGTGAGCACGCGCAACCTGAACGACGAGGACAAGAAGGGCAAGTCAGCGGTGAAGCAAGGAGCCGTGGTGATCGAAGTGGTGGAGGGGACCCCTGCCGCGGAACTGGGTTTGAAAGAGGGCGACATCATCGTTGAATTGGACGACCAGACCGTGGATGGTCCGGAAAGCCTTGTGGAGCTTGTGCGCTCGCACAAGCCCGGTGACGAGGTGAAGGTGGAGTGGCTCCGTGCCGGCAAGGCCATGAAGGGGAGCGCGGAGCTGGCCGAGCGGAAGTCCGAGTCGTACGCCTTCCGATTCGATGGCGAATCGTTGAAGGAATTGGAGAAGCTCGGCGAGTTGCAGGAGCTCAGCGAGCTGGGCAAGCTGGGCGAGATGGGCTCATGGAGCAGCGAGAAGCGCGCCTTCCTTGGCGTAACCCCCGGCGATGAGGAGGATGAGCAGGACGGCGTCATGATCGGCAGCGTGGAAGAGGGCAGCGCCGCGGAGAAGATGGGCTTGAAGGCCGGCGACCGCATCACGGCGATCAACGGCGAGGCCGTGGCCGACTTCGATGCCTTGGCCGAGCGCATCCGCGCGATGAAGCCCGGCGATCAGGTCACCGTCACCGCACAGCGCGACGGACAGGTGCAGGAGCACACGGGCGCGCTCGGCGAGCGTGAGATGCGCGCCTACTTCAAGGGAAATGATGGCATGCAAGGCTTCCAGTGGAACGGCACCGATGAACGCTCGCGCGATGAGCTGCGCCGTGAGATGGATCAGCTGCGCCGCGAGATGGATGAATTGCGCCGTGAGATGGGTAAGGACATGCGCCGCGAAGTGCGCGTGCGCGTGGAGGCCAGGAAGCTGAGCGAGGAGGAGAAGGCCGTGCTGCGCAAGAAGGGCGTGGCGGTTGACAAGGAGCTTCCGTTGGAGGAATTGCGCGCCTTCCCGAATCCGAGCAATGGCTTCTTCCGGGTGCAGTTCGACATGCCCGAGCGCGGCGACCTCACCGTTGATGTTCACGACGCCAAGGGCGAGCGCGTTTACCAGGAGCGCATCGTGGGATTCAAAGGGCGTTACGAGCGCACGCTCGACCTGAGCGACCAATCCAGCGGCAGCTACTTCATGGTGATCGGGCACGGCGGCCGCGCGGCGACGGTGAAGTTGGTGAAAGAGTGAGCCGCAGCCGAGTCCATGGGAAGGGGCCGAGAGGCCCTTTCCTATTTTTCACCCATGAATGTCCTGCTCCGCATCCTCATCGGCACCATTGCGGTGCTCGTGGCCGACCTGCTCCTGCGCGGGGTCGCCCTCGGCGACATGGAAACCACCAATGGCCTGCTCACGGCCATCCTCACCGCCGCCGTGCTGGCCCTGCTCAACGCGTTCCTCAAGCCGATCCTCATCCTCTTCACCCTGCCCATCACCTTGCTCAGCCTGGGCCTTTTCCTCTTGGTGATCAATGCCGGGTTGGTCATGCTCGCCGATAACCTCGTGCCCGGCTTCGAGATCGATGCGCCGCGCTTCTGGTGGGCCTTGGGCTTCAGCCTCATCGTGTCCATCGTGCAGGGCATGCTCAGCCGCATGGACCGCAAGCCTTCGGAAGGGAAGGGCTGAGGAACCCATCGGCCTTCCAAGTACATCCGTCAGGCGGGTGCCATACTCTGTCCCGGCCGCCCCAGCGTGAACCATCGGCCCCCTAAGTTTGTCCTGAACCAGCCCCAGACCATGAACCGTTCCCTGACCCTTTGCCTTTCGGCCTCCCTTCTCATCGGCTCAGCCAGCGCGCAGCTCAATGATACCGAGTACATCCCCGGCGATGTGCTGGTAATGACCAAGCCCGGCGCCGACCCCTACGCCATCGCGCGGGACCTCTCGTTCCTCGACGACCGACCCACCGGTATGCGCGTGGTGGAGGAAGTGAGTCCCGAGATGCGCGCCTGGCTCCTGCATTTCGATCCTGCCCTGCAGACGCAATGGGCCATGCTGCGTGCCGTTTGGGCGCACCCCGGAATCCAACTGGCGCAGAACAACCACGTGGTGAAGGAGCGCATCGTGCCCGACGATGCCCAGTACGGCCAGGTGTGGCACCACCAGAACATCGACAGCGAAGCGGCATGGGACATCACCACCGGCGGTGTCACGGCCACGGGCGATACCATCGTGGTCTGCATCATCGAGAACGCTGACCTCACGCATCCTGACTTGGCTGCCAACGCGTGGCTCAACTACGATGAGATCCCCGGCAACGGCATCGACGACGATGGCAACCTGTACATCGATGACCGTCGCGGCTGGAACACGCCCAACAACAACGACAACGTGTACAGCGGCAGCCACGGCACCCAGTGCGCAGGCATGGTGGGCGCCGTGGGCAACAACAGCCTCGGCGTGGTGGGCGCCAATTGGAATGTGAAGATGATGCCCGTGAACTACGGCGGCACGAGTGAAAGCGCCGTGGTAGCGGCCTACACCTATCCCTTGCGCATGCGCCGCCTCTACACCAGCAGCAATGGCGATCGCGGCGCCTTCGTGGTGGCCACCAGCGCCAGTTGGGGCATCGATGGCGGGCAGCCCGCGAACTCGCCGATGTGGTGCGCCATGTTCGACACCCTCGGGACGGCCGGCATCCTCAATTGCGGCGCCACCGCCAATAACGCCGTGAACGTGGATGCGGTGGGCGATCTGCCCACGGCCTGCCCGAGCGACTTCATGATCAGTGTCACGGCCACAGACGTGAACGATACGCGCACCTTCAGCGCATGGGGCCTCACCACCATCGACGTGGGCGCACCGGGCTCCAGCGTGCGCACCACCAGCATCGGCGGCGGTTACGGCAACACCAGCGGCACCAGCTTCGCCTGCCCGCTCACGGCCGGGGTCATCGGCCTCATGTACAGCGCGCCCTGCCCCACCTTCATGGCGCTGGTGAACGCTGATCCCGTGCAAGGCGCATTGTACATCCGCACCAAGCTCTTCGAAGGCGTGGAGCAAGTGGGCAACCTGCCCAACAACACCGTCACCGGCGGCCGCATCAGCTCGGGCAACAGCCTTCAGCTGATGATGAATGAATGCAGCTCTTGCCCCGCTCCCTTCGGCGGACAGGCCACGCGCCAAGGCACGGATGGCACCTACGCCTGGGTGAGCAGTGCCAGCCTCTTCACCGTGCGCTACCGTGCGGTGGGCACCACCGATTGGACCGTGATCAGCAACATCGACGAGCCCACCGTGACCGTGAACGGCCTCGATCCGTGCCTGTCCTATGAATTCCAGGTTGAAGCAGAATGCAGCGGAGAGTTCAGCGGCTTCTCGCAGACCACCGTGCTGCAAGGCCCGCCGAGCACCGCGCCATCCATCACCCCCAGCGGCTTCACCACCTTCTGCGCCGGCTCGCCCTTCACGCTCACCAGCAGCATCGCGAACGACATCACCTGGAGCTCCGGACAGACATCTGCCAGCATTTCCCCTACGCAGAGCGGCAGCTACAGCGTCACGTTCGACAACGGTTGCGGCACTCTCTCTTCCGCACCCGTGCAGGTCACAGTGATCGAAGCCCCGGCCGCGCCCGCATCCAGCGATGTTCAATTGCCGGGCCCCGGCACCGCCACGCTGATCGCCACCGGCAGCAACATCACCTGGTATGATGCAGCCACCGGCGGTACTGCCGTAGGCAGCGGCAACAGCTGGGAAACCCCCGTCCTGAACGCCACCACCAGTTATTGGTGCTCCGCAGCCAACACCAACGGCGTGGTGAGCAGCTACGGCGCGAAGCCCGATAACACCACCAGCGGCCAGTACCACACCAACAGCAATAATTATCAGCTCTTCACGGCCAACCAGGTCTTCAGCATACGCAGCGTGAAGGTCTATGCGAATGCAGCAGGCAACCGCACCTTCGCTCTGGTCGATGCGAACGCGAACGTGATCCAGCAGGGCACCTTCAACGTTCCCAATGGCGAGAGCCGGGTGAACCTGAACTTCGTCGTGCCTGGTCCTGGCAACTACGGACTGCGGCTGACCGGGAACACGGTGGGCCTCTGGCGCGATGGCGTGGGCAGCGCGCAGGCGTATCCCTATGCTTTGGGCGCATACGGCAGCATGACGGGCAGCAGTGCCACCGGGGGCAACGCCACCGCGTATTACTACTTCTTCTACGATTGGGAAGTGAGCCTTCCTTACGTGGCCTGCGAGAGCGAGCGCGTGCAGGTCACCGTTGAACTGCCACAGGGTGTTGAGGAGCAACAGGCCGGGGGCGTGCGCCTCTTCCCGCAACCTGCCGATCGCGACTTCTTCGTGGATGTGACCGGCGATCTCGCGCAGGGCCGTCTCAGTTTTGAGCTGATCGATGCCACGGGCCGCCAGGTGCTCACCAAGCGGATCGACAACGGCCGTGCGACGATCACGACTGCTTTCCTCGCCAATGGCCTGTACGGCTACCGCATCGTGCGCGATGGGGAAGCCGTGCGCTCCGGACGCATCGTCGTGGAGCATCTGTACTGAGCCCTGCCGCTTGGCTGCCGGGGCGTTGGAGCATGGCTCCGGCGCCCCGGCTTAGCTTTCCGCCGTGCCCATCTCAGCGGTCATCATCACGCGCAATGAAGAGCGCAATATCGATCGCTGCCTCGGTTCCCTGCACGGCATCGCCGATGAGGTGATCGTGGTGGATGCGGAAAGCACCGATGCCACGCGAGCCATCGCCAGCAGCCACGGTGCGCAGGTGCATGTTCGGCCTTGGACCGGATACAGCGATCAGAAGAACTTCGCCAACGATCTCGCCCGGCACGATCACATCCTCTCGCTTGATGCCGATGAGGCGCTCAGCGAAGCGTTGCGCGAAGACCTGCTTCGCCGCAAGCGCGAAGGTTTCTCCGGAGCCTTCCGCCTGAAGCGCCTCACGAATTATTGCGGCCATTGGGTGCGTCACGGCGGTTGGTACCCTGATTCCAAGGTTCGCCTCTTCCCGAAGGAGGGCACGCTGTGGCAGGGCGATCATGTGCACGAGGAGCTCGTGCTCCCGCCTGGCTGCAAGGTCACTGAGCTGCACGGAGACCTGCTCCATTACAGCTACCACAGCGTACAGGACCACCTGGAGCGCATTGAGCGGTACAGCACGCTCCATGCGCGCGCGCTGCATGCGCGCGGCAAGCGCGCCCCGCGATGGAAACTCTGGCTGGCGCCGGCATTCAAGTTCATGCAGGGCTACCTGCTGCTGCTCGGCTTCGTCGATGGCTGGGCCGGATGGAAGATCGCTTTGCTCAGCGCGCGCGCGGTCAGGTTGAAGTACAGCAAGCTGCGACAATTGCACGTGAGGGATGCGAAGGCCTGAGCACATCATCATCAGCCGCACGGACAGCATCGGTGATGTGATGCTCACCCTGCCCATGGCCGGATTGATCAAGGAGCGGATGCCAGGCACGCGCATCACCTTCATCGGAAGGCGTTACACCTTGCCCGTGCTGGCCTGCTCCGCGCATATCGATCAGGCCATCGCGTTGGAGGAGCTGCATGATGTCGGTGACCATGCTGCCGTGATCCGGTTGCGCAGGCTCGGAGCGGACGCCATCCTGCACGTGTTCCCGCGGCGCGATGTCGCTGCATGGGCCAAGCACGCTGATATCCCGGTGCGCATCGGCACCAGCCACCGCTGGTGGCACTGGCTCACCTGCAACGAGCGGGTCTCCTTCAGTCGCAAGCGCAGCGACCTGCACGAAGCGCAACTGAACATCAAGCTGCTTGCGCCGCTCGGCCTTGATGAAACGCTCAGCCTACAGCGGCTTGCATCACTTGGCGGATTCACGCCGCCGCCTGCTGATGAAATCGTCGGAGCGCTGCTCCGCCCCGGCTTTCGGCACGTGATATTGCATCCGCTCTCCCAGGGCAGCGCGGTGGAATGGGGCCTCGAGCGGTTCAACTCGCTCATCGCCATGCTCGACCCCGCGCGCTACCGGGTGATCATCACTGGCACAGCAGCCGAGGCGGAGCGCTATAGGCCGTTGCTCGCGGGCACGGGGCCGCATGTGATCGATGCAGGCGGCAAGCTGCGGCTCGACCAGCTCATCGCGTTGATCGGCGCGTGCGATGCGTTGGTTGCTGCGAGCACCGGACCGCTGCACATCGCTGCTGCCTGCGGCATCCGCGCGATCGGGCTCTATTCGCCGAAGCGTCCGATTCATCCGGGCAGGTGGGGGCCGATCGGCGCCGATGCGTATGCCCTGGTGGCGCCTGATGCTGATCCCGCCGGGGATGCGCTCGCGCACATCGGCGCCATCACGGCGGGGATGGTGATGCAGGCCCTGGAGCAGTGAGCTCATCGCGTGGCGCTGCGAAAACGAGCAGCGCGTAGAAGAGTGCGAAGAAGGTGGCCCCGGCCTGCGTCTCAATGGTATCGTCAGTGAGGCACGAAATGCCGAATGCGATGGCCCAGGCGATGAACAGCGGGTTCCGCCATGCACCGAGCTTCCAAGCAGGCCAGCACCACGTGAAGAGCGACCACGCGAGGCCAAGGATGCCGAACGAGATCCACAAGGTGAGGTATTGGTTGTGCGCGCGCAGGCGCCATTGCGGTGCGAGCCTGCTGCGCGTGCGGTCGTAGTGCATGGCGAAGGCTCCTGGAGTATCACCGGTGCCCACGCCGATGACCCAATTCGCGCGCGCAATGGCCCAGCCTGCGCGCAGGAATTCGATGCGCATGGCCACTGAATGGCCACCGGCCTGCCCGGTGGTGCGGTACTGATCAAGTTCGAAGAGCACTTCATCCACGCGAGCGCTCAGCGATCCTTGCCGGTGATGCGCGCTCGGTACGCCTTGCTCGATCGCCAGCACATCCTCGTCGGTGAGCGCCATCACCCCGAGGCTATCCTTGCGAAGGCCCTTCGAGGACAGGTAGCGCGCCACGGTCGAGAGCAGCGGATGGCCCAAGCCGTCCTGGCTGTAGAGCCCGTGCTTGCTCCGCATGCGCCAGGCCCGATCCAGTTCGCCCCAGGCCACATAGGTCCAAACGTGCGTCCCGTTCTCGGTCTGCGTGCTCAGGGTGTCGTGGCTGTATGGCTCGCCGCCTGCGCTGCGCGCCTCCAGAGCTGCGGCAACAGGAAAGGAGCGCGCGTGCCAGGCCGTTCGGACCATCGCCAAGGGCGCGAGTGCCGTGGCAAGGAGTAGAGTGCGGATCATCCAACGCGTGGTTGTCGGGCGTTTCGCGGTGAGCTTCCATGCAGCCATCAGGCCCAAGAGCGCCAGGATCACGAAGCCTTGGATGCTGCCCAGCCGGGCGAGCAGGTAAATGGCGATCAAGGTTCCCAGCACATGAGCTGCGATCTGCCAGGTGGATTTCGGCAAGCGCCAGAGCAGGACCGCAACGGCCATGCAGAGCAGCAGCGCTAAGCGAATGTGGCTGATGAACATCGAGAGGCCGCGGTAATCCTCGGCGCGCGCACCGCTGAACAGCAGCCCGAACACGCCGCACAGGATCGCGCTCCAGGCGCCCAAGCGAAGGACAACGAGGAATTCGGCACTGCTCAACCGATCACTGCCACTGAGGATCACGCCGAGCACGAGCACCGGTGCCAGGATCCGGCAGAGGTCGAGGCCCCAACCCAAATCGTCCGTCCACAGAAGGCCAGCGATGTGCAGTAGGAAGAAGGACATGAAGGCCAGTGAGGGCGCGCTGAGCACCGATCGCCAGCGCCGCCGCCAATCACCGAGCATGAAGCCGCTAGCGATCCAATTCGCGGCGAGCAGCATCTGCGCCATGCTCAGGAAGGCCGTGCTCCACGGAAGGAACACGGCGCACAGGGCCAGTGCAGCCACATGCGTACGCCGGAATGCGATGCGCAGGCCGTTATGCGCCATCGCGGCCAGCGGCTAGTTCTTGGTGCCGGCGAGGATGGGCGCCACGCCTCCGGAGGCGAAAAGGTCGATGGCCTTCTTCACGTATGGATCGGTGCCCATGGCGGCTTTGGCCCGGCCCGTCTGGAAATGGTATCGTGCCACGATCTCGTTGCGCAGCACTTCCTCGATGTCGGTGCGGAAGCGGGCAAGGTCCTCGGTGCGGTCGGGCGCGAGCTCTTTGCGCAGCGCTTCTAGCTCGTCCTGTGCGTGATCGAAATAGCGCTCCTTCTTCACTTTATCCGTCAGCGCGGCGAGGGCTTCCATGCTCTCCGAATCGTAATCGAATTGCTTGTCCTTGACGAAGTCCACGAAGGACCGGTACAGTGCATCGGTGATGGTGAAGTCCTCTGCAGGCCCGATCTCGGGATGCTCCAACCGGTACTTGGTGGCGAAGTCGAAGAAGAGATCAGCCTCGAACAATCCCCCGACCACCTTGGCCAGCTCAGGTTCCATCACTTCCAGGTCGGGCATGATGCCACGGCCCTCTTCGACCTTACGGCCGTTGAGCGTCTTGAATGCCGCGGTCTCCACCACCTTCACCTCGGTCGCTTTGCCCGAGCTGTCGCGGTGCGCGTAATCCAGTTTCTGGATGCAGCGGCCACTGGGGATGTAGTACTTCGCTACGGTCACCTTGAGCTTGCTGTTGTAGATCAGGTCCTTGGTCTGCTGCACCAGCCCTTTGCCGTAAGTGCGGTCGCCGATGATCACGGCGCGGTCGAGGTCCTGCAAGGCGCCGCTCACGATCTCGCTGGCGCTGGCGCTCTGGCCATCAACGAGCACCACCAGCGGGATTTCGCTGTCAACGGGATCGCTCAAGGTCTTGTAGGTCTTGTCCCATTCGCTGATGCGGCCGCGGGTCTCCACCACAAGCTGGTTCTTCGGCACGAAGAGATTCACGATGCTCACCGCTTCGCGCAGCAAGCCGCCTCCGTTGCCGCGCAGGTCGAGGATGAGCCGCGAGGCGCCCTGCTCCTTCACTTCCTTCAGGGCCGCGCGCACATCGGCGCTGGCGGTCTGGGTGAAGGCGTTGAGCTTGATATAGCCCACATGGTTCGCTTGGTCCACGATGCCTTTGTAGGGCACATCGGGGATCTTGATCTCTTCGCGCGTAAGGGTGTGCGCGCTGGCATTGCCGTTCCGCTGCATGATCAGCTTCACCGTGGTGCCGCTCTGGCCTTTGAGGAGCTTGCTCACCTCGTCGGTGTTCATGCCGGTCACCTTGCGGCCGTCCACCTCCATGATCTCATCGCCGGCCCAGATGCCCGCCTTCATGGCCGGGTAGTTCTCGTAGGGCTCGCTCACCACCACCAGATCGCCCTTACGCTTGATCAAGGCGCCGATCCCGCCATACTGGCCCGTGGTCTGGAAGCGGTAGTCCTCGATGTCGCTCTCGGGGATGTATTGGGTGTACGGGTCGAGCGAGCTGAGCATCGCGTCAATCCCGGTCTTCATCAGCTTGCCGGGCTGCGTGTCGTCCACGTAGTAGATGTTCAGCTCCTTGTAGAGGTCGGTGAACACCTCGAGGTTCTTGCCGATCTCGAAGTAGTTGTCGCCAGCGGCGATGGTGATTGCGCCGGTCAGGCCGATGGCGGCAGCGGCGGTCCAGGTGCGCCAGCGCGGCGCGCGCGAAGTGCTACGCATGTTCATGACTCTCGTTTGATTCGGGAACAGGGTCGTGTCCATGACCGCCCCATGGGTGACAAGATAGGAAGCGCTTGAGGGTGAGCCAGCCGCCGCGGAAGGCGCCATGGCGGCGCAGGGCGAGCAATCCGTATTCGGAACAGCTCGGGGTGTAGCGGCATGCTCCGGGGAGCAATGGCGACACGGCGCCTTGGTAGATGCGAACCAAGGCGATCAACGGCAGGGCGAGCGCTTTAGACACCATGCTGGTCCATCCAACGGTCAATCGCGCGCGTTAGTCTGAGGCGCGTCTCGGAAAAAGTGATGGGCGCCCGGCCCTGGAAGATGAAAAGCCATGCGCACTGCTGCTCGCGCGCGGCGAGCGCCTTGAGGTGGCCGTGCTTGTGCATGCGGTAGGCTTCGCGCATCAGGCGCTTCATGCGGTTGCGGTCCACTGCGCGCTTCAGGTTACGGCTGGGAACGGCGAAGGCCACCTGGGCCGGAGCGAGGGTGGGCAACTCCATGAGCTTGCCCACCAAACGGATGGAAGCCTCGTTCACGGACTTGCCGGAGGTGGCCACTTCCTTCATGCGCAGGCGACCGCATAAGCGTTCGCTCTTGGGGAAGGTATGCCGCTGTTCTGCCATGGATGGCAATCGGATCCGCGAGCGGTGCCGCGAGGTGACGGACCGCCCCCTTAAAGCCTGTTCAGGATCTCTTCAAACTCGTCCCTTGGTCACTTTTCCGCCCATGCTTCGCCTGAAAGTAATCCCGTAGTCATGGCATGCGGTGATTTTCAGGCTGTGCCTGAACGAAAAACAGCCTCTAGGTCCTTCGTTCAAGAGATTAAAAACAGGCTCCTACTTCTTCTTCGCCTCACGCTTGATGAAGAGCTCCATGGCGCCGGTCATGCTGGGAGCCTCCGGCAATGGGGCTTGCAGGTCAAGGCGGAAGCCGTTGTCCACCACGGCTTTGGCGGTGGTGGGTCCGAAGGCCGCTATGAACACGCCGTTCTGCTTGAACTTCGGGAAGTTCTTCTTCAGGCTCTCGATGCCGCCGGGGCTGAAGAACACCAGCATGTCATATTCGAGCTCCTTGATGTCGCTCAGGTCACTTGCCACAGTGCGGTAGAACACCGAGTTGGTGTACTTCACGCCAACCCGGTCGAGCAACTCGGGTATCTCCGCTTTCTGGATGTCGCTGCAGGGCACCAGGTACTTCTCGTCCTTGTGCTTCTTGATCACATCAACAAGGTCGCTGAAGCTCTGCTTGCCGATGAAGACCTTGCGCTTGCGGTACACGATGTACTTCTGAACGTAGTAGGCCACGCTCTCGCTCACGCAGAAGTACTTCATCGATTCGGGCACGGTGATCCGCAGCTCCTTGCACATGCGGAAGAAATGGTCCACCGCGTTTCGGCTCGTGAGCACGATGGCCGAGTGGTCGAGGATGTTGATGCGCTCCTGGCGGAAGTCCTGGCCTGCCACCGGCTCGATCTTGATGAATGGCCGGAAATCAATCTTCAGGTTGAGCTTGCGCGAGAGCTCGTGGTAAGGGGACTTCTCGTCCGTGGGCGCGGGCTGCGAAACGAGGATCCGTTTGATCTTCAAGGCCAGGCAGCTTAGGAGAGTTGGGCAGTGCTGTTCAGAAGGGCGTCAAGCGCGAGCGCCAAGGGTCCGATTTCAGCGGCGCAAATGTAGAGCAGAATATAGCGCACCGGCACCCCCTCGCCTAGCCCGATCAACGCGCCTCGCAACCATCGGTACAGCAGGCCGATGGCTAGGAGGCCAAGGCCGATGGCGATCAACCAATCGCGCATCTCGGGACGGTACGCGGCCAACATCGATATAGGCAGCGCCACGATGCCCAAGGCCGCATGCAGCAGTGCGCCTGTGTAGATGTACTCGGTTATTCCGGTATCCGTCCTGGCGATCCAGGCGACCAGTTGAAGCAGCAGCGCCTGGGCCAGGAGAGCAGCGGCCACAGCGAGGAATATCATCCAATAAGCGGGTGCCTGCCCTTGGAAGACCATGGCGGCCTGCCAAAGCAGCATGGCGATGGCGGCCACCGCTACCGCCAGCAGCCCGAGCACGTTGCGGTCGCTGGTGTCCACCTCCTCACGCAGGATCTGCTGGCCCAAGCGCGCTCGGAATGCCGCTTGCCGCAGCACCCGCCACTTACGCGGAGATCCGATGTTCACCGTGGCCAGCACCAAGAGGCAGCTCAGGAACACGCCACTGGCCCACATGGCCGTGAGCGGATCGAAGAAGCGCGCTTCGCCTTGCATCGGCGCCAAAGGTATCCGGGGCACCGCCGCCGGGTCGCTGCCTACTTTCGCGGCCCGCACAGCATTGCCATGAGCACCACAACCGCACAGCCGAAAGCCGCTACCGACCTGTTCCAGAGCCACGACCATTACCTTGTCGATGAGCTGCTGACCGAGGAGCACAAGCTGATCCGCGACACCGCGCGCAAGCATGTGAGCAAGCATTTGAAGCCGATCATCGAAGAGCGCTTTGAGCAGGCCAGCTTCAGTGCGGACATCATCCCTGGCCTCGCTGAGATCGGTGCCTTCGGGCCCATGGTGCCTGCTGAGTACGGCGGCATGGGCCTCGACCAGATCAGCTATGGGCTCATCATGCAGGAGATTGAGCGCTGCGATAGCGGCTTGCGCAGCCTGTGCAGCGTGCAGGGCTCACTGGTCATGTACCCCATCTGGAAGTACGGCAGCGAGGAGCAGAAGAAGAAGTGGTTGCCGCTGATGGCCCAGGGCAAGAAGATCGGCTGCTTCGGGCTCACCGAGCCCGATCATGGCAGCAATCCTGGCGGCATGGTCACCGTGTTCCAGGACAAGGGCGACCACTACCTGCTCAACGGTGCCAAGATGTGGATCAGCAACAGCCCGCTGGCCGATGTGGCCGTGGTGTGGGCGAAGGCCGAGAACACTGAAGGGCGGATCCATGGCTTGCTCGTGGAGCGCGGCGTGGAAGGCTTCACCACGCCCACCACCCACGGGAAGCTTTCGCTCCGCGCCAGCCCCACCGGTGAACTGGTCTTCGACAATGTGAAAGTGCCCAAGGCCAACTTGCTGCCGAACAAGAGCGGTCTCGGTGCCCCACTCGGCTGCCTCGACAGTGCCCGGTACGGAATCGCATGGGGAACGCTCGGCGTGGCCATGGAGTGCTACGACACGGCCCTGCGCTACAGCAAGCAGCGCATCCAGTTCGGCAAGCCCATCGGTGGCTTCCAGCTCACGCAGAAGAAGCTCGCCGAGATGATCACCGAGATCACCAAGGCACAACTGCTCACCTGGCGCTTAGGCGTGCTGCGCAACGAAGGACGTGCCACCACTGCGCAGATCAGCATGGCTAAGCGAAACAATGTGCACCTCGCGCTCACCGTGGCCCGCGAAGCGCGGCAGATCCTCGGCGGCATGGGCATCACCAACGAGTATCCCATCATGCGCCACATGATGAACCTCGAGAGCGTGGTGACCTACGAAGGCACGCACGATATCCACCTGCTGATCACCGGACAGGAAGTCACGGGCATCGCGGCGTTCAAATAGGACCCACTTCAGGGCCGCGGTTCCAAACGCATGGTCCAGCCCTGCGGGTCAATCGGCACTTCAACAGCCTCGCCGCGCTTGAGCGGAGTGAGGTCAACGGAAACCGGGGTATCCCGGAAACGCTGCTGACCTGCGAAGAAGGCAGTCTGTGCGCACCACCACAGCATGAGCGTTGCTGCGAGGGCTGTTGAGCGTAAGCCCTTCAGTTCGAATGCGGAAAGCGCGGCCCACGCGACCAGCACGGCAGGCAAATAGAAATTCCGGATGCCTGCGTAGTAGGGCGAAAGGAATTCGGGCTGGCCCCGGTAACTCACCAGCACCGCTGCGAACTGAAGTCCAGCCGCAAAGAGCGCCATGCGGGTGAACACGCTTGGTCCGGACGCCTGACGCCACAACGCGATCAGCAGCGCAATCCCGATGGCGAGCCCCGCGCATTGCGCTCCGAGGGACATCGTGTGAATGCCTTTGCCGATCATAGCGAACCAGAGCTGGAAGAACGCGGCTTGCACGAAGCCCGGATTGAAAGGATCGAACGCGCCATCCGTGCGCTGCACGCTTCCGTGGCTACTTAGCGATAGCGAGACGATCAGCGCCGCAGCGAGTACCATCGCCGGTGCCGCGAGCGCTTCAAGGCCCCTCTCATTGCGCTCCCGCCAATGCACCCATGCGCTCCAGGCCGCCAAGGGTGCAAGCACCAGCGCGTAGGGTCCCGTGAAGCAAGCGAGGCAAAGCACGACGAGTTGCACAACCGAGTTCACGCGCGTTGGCCGAGGTCTTCTTCCGGATAGGGAGAGCACGATCAGCAGTGAGAGCGGCCATTGCACATTGGTCTGGTTCATCCAGATCTCATTGCCGAGCGGAACCAGCGTGATCGCGGCCACGGCGAAGAAGCGTGCTGCGAGCGAGCCCGGAAAGCGCTTCCAAGCGGTTCGCCAAACGACGAAATAGATGAGCAGTGCGGCGATGAGGTTCACCCACGGCATGCGCTCCACCGGCACGCCGAGCCCAACGCCCAAGTTGGCCATGAGCCTCGGATACAGATGGAAGTATCCATTCGCCGTGTTGAAGAGGGACGCCCATCCCGTGTTGTAGGCATCAGCGAAGAAATCGCGTCCTTCCTCGCCGTAGAACCAGGGCATCGTGAAGGCATCGGGGCGGCGGAAGCCCAACGCAGCCAGCGACAACGCGATGGCAATGACGAAGAGGAGCGATTCGCTCCTCTTCGTGGCCACGGGGTTCTGCTGAGGGGTAGCGGTGGCCATGGCCCGGCGAAAGTAGCCGGACCGGAAAATGGTCTCTCCTTCAAGGAGTCTTGCGCACGTGATCCGCGGCCACCACGTTCAAGGTGTGCCGCACCTTGGTGGTGCCCGTTCCTTTATGGAAACCGAGAGTGCCTACGGGCCCATCGTAATTCCTGCCCGGCCGCTTGCTCTCGGCCTCCAGCACCACATCGAACTTTACGTTGCGGTTAGCGCGGGCCGCTTTGCGGTTGGACATGCTGTGGCGGGTATCGAGCTCGATTTCCTTGGTGATGTGGCCGGGCTTGATGAAGGCGACCTTCGCTTGTGAGCCCACAGGAACGGTCACGATGAAGCGCCCGCTGGGCAGCACCTCCGCGTAAAGGCAGTGCTCGGCCGTTTCCACCACCAGCACGAGGTCATTCACATTGCGGTCCTCTACCCGGAGCCAGCCGGTGAAGACCACTTCCTCGGGATTCTCGCGCCCGGTCCCGGCGAGTGCCGGCGCTTGTACCATCAGGGATGAGAATGCAACTAGAGCGAAACTGAGGTTGAATGCGCGGCGCATGGCTATCGGTATTTGTTGAGCCAAAGGTGACCGCGCCTGAGCGGGCCGGCAATACCCACAAGGAGTGAAGCGCGCGGCGAGGCCCCGCTACTCGAACAGGCTCCCCGGCTTCACGCTGGGCACGCGGCCCAGGTGGCGGTATGCGCGCTCGGTGGCCTGCCTGCCGCGCGGCGTGCGCTGCAGGTAGCCCTCCATGATCAGGAAGGGCTCGTACACCTCCTCGATGGTGCCGGCCTCTTCGCCCACGGCCGTGGCCACCGTATTCAGGCCCACCGGGCCACCGCTGAATTTGTCGATGATCGCGCTGAGGATGCGGTTGTCCATCTCATCGAGGCCGTGCGCATCCACGTTCAATGCTTTGAGCGCGTGCTGCGCGATGGGCAGCTCGATGGTGCCGTCGCTCTGGATCTGCGCGAAATCGCGCACGCGACGGAGCAAGGCGTTAGCGATGCGCGGCGTGCCACGACTCCGCTTGGAGATCTCCTCGGCCGCATCCTCAACGATGGGTACTTGGAGCAGGCCTGCGCTTCGTTTGATGATTCCTTTGAGCGTGGCGCTGTCGTAGTAATCGAGGCGGCTGTTGATGCCGAAGCGCGCGCGCAATGGTGCGGTGAGCAAGCCGCTGCGCGTGGTGGCGCCAACGAGCGTGAAGGGGTTCAGCGCGATCTGCACGGTGCGAGCGTTCGGCCCGGCATCGATCACCAGGTCGATGCGATAGTCCTCCATGGCGCTGTACAGGTACTCCTCGATCACGGGCGTGAGCCGGTGGATCTCGTCGATGAAGAGCACGTCGTGCGGCTCCAGGTTGGTGAGCAGCCCGGCGAGGTCGGCGGGCTTGTCGAGCACCGGTCCGCTGGTGATGCGGATGCCCACGCCCATCTCTTGCGCGATGATGTTGGCCAAGGTGGTCTTGCCCAATCCGGGAGGGCCATGCAGGAGCACATGGTCCAACGCTTCGCCGCGGTGCTTGGCCGCCTGCACGAAGACCTTCAGGTTGTCGGTCACGGCCTTCTGCCCCGCGAACTCCTCGAAGCGTCGCGGCCGCAGCACTTGCTCCAGCTCCTTGTCGGATGCGGAGCGCTGCTCACTGCGCAAGTCGAAGCCCTCAGCCATGATGGCGGCGAAGGTAGTCGCGCTCATTCCTGCGCGCCGCGCACATCGCGCCACATGTCCCCTAGGAACACGCGCAGGCCGAAGAGATACACCGGTGCGGTGAGCCTTTCGCCCAGATCATCGCCGGTCTGGATCACCAGGCGGAAGCCCCAGCCCGCACCCAGCGCGAAGTAGCGGAGGAAGCGGTACTGCACGGTCATGGCCGGCTCGTACAGAATGAGCCCTGTGCGGGCGATGGTGCGGCGCTTCCCTTCGGCATCGCGGTAGCTCAGCGAGCCGGCGCCGAAGCCGAGCTGCACGGGTATGCGCGCTTCCCAATGGCCGCGCTGATAGAAGGCGTAGTCCACATAGGGAGCCACATAGCCCATTCGCAGGAACCCGCTTTCCGTGCGTCCTTCCACTTGCGCATCGCGCGCCTCCGAGGGAAAGAGCAAGGAGTAGCCCAGGCCGTACTGGAATCTCCTCCCGTGATCGATGCCGGCCTTCACCCCGACGAACCGCACGCTGCGGTTGCTGATGAAACCGCCGCGCACATCGAGCCGTGCCACGAATCTGGGCGGTTCCTGCAGGAATTGGCCGATGCTGTCGAGCAATTGCCCCTGCGCGCTATGTGAAGCGATGAGCAGCAGGAGCAGCAGCGAGCGCATGGTCATGGAACGGTCCAAAGGTGGGCCAGCCGTGAAGCTATCGCCGCCCCTTGCCCCGGCCTTTCTTTGCACGATGCCTTTTGGATTGGTCCTTCGCAGCACCGGCAGCCGCTACCTCGTCCGCGCCGACGATGGCAGTCGCCATGCGTGCGTGGCGCGCGGTCAGCTGCGCATCAAAGGGTGGAACAGCACCAACCCGCTTGCCGTCGGCGACCGCATCACCTTTGAGCCTTCACGCGAAGCCGAGCATCCCGGAACCATCACCGACCTGCACGACCGCCGCAACTACCTCGTTCGGCGCAGCGTGAACCTGAGCCATCACAAGCATGTGATCGCCGCCAACCTCGACCTGGCGCTGCTCATGGTCGCGATTGCCAGGCCGCGAACCAGCTTCGGCTTCATCGATCGGTTCCTGGTCACTGCGGAGACCTATCAGGTGCCTGCGGTCATCGCATTCAACAAGGTGGACGACCTGAAGACCGAAGAGGAGCTCGAACTGCTGGCTGAATATCAAGAGGTGTATGAAGGCGCCGGCTACCGCACCATCATCACCTCGGCCATCGAGGGCACGGGCATCGATGAAGTGAAGGAGCTGCTCGCCGGCAAGGTCACGCTCATCAGCGGTCACAGCGGAGTGGGCAAGAGCACCTTGATCAACGCCATCGACCCCGCGCTCGACCTTTTCACCCTCGAGGTGAGCGAGGCCAGCGGCAAGGGCGTGCATACCACCACCTACGCGGAGATGCATGAGTTGCATCTCGGGGGGCATGCGGCTTCCTACGTCATCGATACACCGGGCATCAAGGGCTTCGGCCTCGTTGACCTGGAAGAGCACCACATCGGAGACCAGTTCCCCGAGATGTTCAAGCGCAAGGGCGATTGCCGCTTCAACGACTGCAAGCACAAGGAGGAGCCAGGCTGCGCCGTGCGCAAGGCGGTCGAAGAAGGAGCCATCGCGCCGAGCCGCTACCGCAGCTATCTTGACATGCTTGAAGGCGTGGATGATGAGAGCACCTATCGCCAGGACTGAACAATGCGTTGCCATGAATGCACGAATGAACCCTTGGCTCATTTTGTCAGCAGCTGTTCCACTCACGGCGCTGATCTCCTGCTCCAGCCCAAAGCATATAGCTGCAGCGGAGAATCATGAGTCCTTGCTCGCGCAGCAGGGAACCGATGCGGTGATCTGGCAGCATGCCTCCGCGGAGGCGCATTGGCTTTACGTGCAGGGCTATGATCACGCGACCTGGAAATTAGAAACGAATCTCACGGCCATCGACGCGGAGAAGCAGATGGTGGACAGCATGGAATGGGACCGGCGCCCGTTGGCTGTCATCGTGGATATTGATGAGACCGTGCTCGACAACAGTCCGTATCAGGTGAGCGCGATCAAGCATGATCGGACATTCGATCAAGCCACATGGCGCGAGTGGACGGACAAATCCGCCGCGAAAGCCAGCCCCGGAGCACTTGGCTTCTTGCAATACGCCAAGTCGGCCGGATGCGAGGTCTTCTACATCACCAACCGCGATATCCGCGAGAAGGCCAGCACCTTGAAGAACCTGCAGGACCTTGGCTTCCCGGATGCCGACGAGAAGCACCTGCTGCTCATGGAGGGCACGAGCGACAAGACCGAGCGCCGCGAACGCGTGAAGGCCACGCATCAGGTGCTGCTGCTGGTGGGCGATCAGCTGCGCGATTTCGATGAGCGCTTCAAGGACCGCGGCGTCAACCACGGTTGGGACCAGTTGAATGACTTGCACGACAGCCTCTCGCAGTACTTCATCCTGCTGCCTAATCCCATGTACGGCACCTGGCGCGATGCCATCCAGGGCAAGGGCACCGACGCCGAGAAGCATGCGCGGGTGAAGGCCTGGTTCGAGAAGAACGGCTACTGAGATGCGCGCCGTGATCCAACGCGTGAGGGAAGCGAGCGTGCGCATCGATGAACGTGAGCACGCGCGCATCGGCGCAGGCTTGCTCGTACTGCTCGGCATCGAGACCGGCGATTCGGAAGCGGACCTGGAGTGGCTCTGCGGCAAGATTATCCGCATGCGGCTCTTCCCCGATGCCGAGGGCGTGATGAACCTCGACATCATCCAGGCGCACGGCGAATTGCTCGTGGTGAGCCAGTTCACCCTCCACGCCAGCACCGCCAAGGGAAATCGGCCCAGTTATATCCGAGCGGCGCGGCCCGAAGAAGCCATGCCGCTTTACCTGCGCGCGAAACAGCGCTTAGCCGAACTGCTGGGACGCCGCGTGCAGAGCGGGGAATTCGGCGCCATGATGGAAGTGGGCCTGGTGAACGATGGGCCGGTGACCATCATCATCGATAGCAAGCTGAAGGAATAGCGCTCAGCGCTCAATCGCCACGCGGACCACGGTTGCGTGATCCCCTGCGATCCGGAGCTGGTACACGCCCGGAGGCGCACTGAGCGGATCGACAAGTGCCCGATCATTCTCCCCGCGCACCATGGAAATGGGCACCTCGCGCCCCATCGCATCGAAGAGCTGAACGCGCTGATCAGCACCGACTCCGGTCACGGCGAAAGGCCCTGTAGCTGGATTGGGTGCAACTCGGGCGCTGGGGTTGAACCGCACGGACCGCACCTGCGAGAGGGCCTCGCTGCCATCGAGGTCAAGCATGCGGAGTCGGTAGTATGCATTGCCCACGATCGGCGCCCGGTCCTCCATCTTGTACACGCGCGGGCTGTTCGACGTGCCAGCTGCGGGCATGGTCAACAGCTCGCTCCAAGCTTCGCCGTCGCTTGAGCGCTCCACGATGAAGCGCGACGAGTTGGATTCATTCGCCGTTACCCATTCGAGCGCCACAGCGTTGGCCTGCGCTTGCGCATCGAAGAGCAATAGCTCCACCGGAAGCGTGGTGCAGCTCACCACCGCGGTGCCGCCGAACTGCAAGGGCACTCCAGTAGTCACCGAGCTCCAGTTGCTGAAGCAGATGAGCCATTGCGTCTGTGACGCCACGTTCAGTGGAGGCTCGTAGTTCGTCGGGTCGCCACCAGCAGGGGGGGGAGCCGCAAGGCCGGTTCCGCCATAAGACACACCATTCCAATTGCAGCGGACCGGAGGGACCAGATTCCCCGCCACCTGTGCGCATGTACCTATGCCGTAAGGGTACATGATCCAATCGTAGAAGCCGGCTTGCGTTCCCAGGCCACCGAAGGTGAAGGTGAGTGAGCCGCCCGTGAGCACGTTGATCACCATCCAGGTGCTGTTCAACTCACCGGCGCGCAGGCAGCCCCAGTTGTCGGTTCCCCAAGGGCTGGGCACTCCATCCGCGAGATAATCCGGATTCCCCGTGGAGCCCAATGCCGGAATCTCATAAACACTGCCGTAGCCGTTCGGGTCGATCTGGAAATTGATGTTCGTGCAGATGTTCACCGCTTGGTTGCAATCGCTCGCCACAGCAGGAGGTGGAACATTGGAAGTGGTGATGCTGAAGGTGCCGGGGCAGGGGCTTGGCGGCGAAGGCCAAGTGTCGAAGAGGATCCAGTACTGCACGCCTGCGGTCAACGTGAGCGACAGCGATTGACTGGCCCCAACACCGCTCACAGATCCTTGGCAAAGTCCTCCGGCGGCCGGGCAGTTGCCGCTGAATACCCAGATCGAGCTCCACGACTGCCCGGTGTAATTGATGATGTAGTTGCCGGTGGTGGTGGGCGTAACGGTGTAGAGCGCCTCATTGCCACCTAAGTACAGTGTGCTGCCCGTGCCGCACAGGCTGGTGACGTTCGCTGCCGTGATCAGATTTGAGGGATGGCATATCACCGGCTGCCCGGTGACGGGAAGGCTGGGGATGTTCACGGCTGTGCATGTGCCGGGCGGCGGAGCGCCTGTGCAAGAAGTGCAGGTGATGCTAGTGGTGCAGCATATCGACGCTGTGCCGCAGGCCGCGCTGGTGTTGTAGTGGATGTAATAGGTGCCAGCCACCGTGGCCGTGAAGGTGAGCGATGAGGTGCCCTGCGACACCACCGGGCCGTTGTAGGCGCCCTGCCTCACGGTGATGTAGCCGCCACACGAATTCGTAATGGTGTACGTGGCGCCCGCTGCGATGCCCGTGATCGTGTTGTACTCGCTCTGGTACGTGCAGGTGTTAATGGTGAGCGGTGTGTTGTTGGTGGGTGCCGAAGCGGACCCATAGGCGATCGTGTTAAGGCATCCTCCTCCGCCAGCCCCGCATGAGGTGCAGGTGATCGTGGTGGTGCAGCAGATCGAGGCCGTACCGCACGCCGCATTGGTGTTGAAATGCAAGTAATAGGTCCCGGCCACGGGCGCGGTGAAGCTCACCGGTGTGTTCCCATTGGCTACCAGCGCTCCGTTATAGGTACCACGACGGATCGTGATGTAGCCTCCGCACGAACTGGTCACCGTATAGGTAGCGCCCGCCACGATTCCGTTGACCGTATTGTACTCGGACTGGAAGGTGCAGGTGCTGATGGTGAGCGCCATGCTGTTCGTTGGGGCCGTAACTGTGCCGAAGGCGGTGAGGTTGGTGCACTGAGACCAGCCTGCAGATGCGCAAAGCAAGGCCCCCGCCAGCATCATCGCCCGTATGCCGGGGAACATGCCTAGTGCAAGGAACTGGCTAAGGCGCTTGTTCATCATCGGTCAAGCGGCAATGGATCGCCGCATTCGTCAGCATTCACATGGCGGAACGGGGTATCTCGCACTGCGCCGCGGCTGTAGCAGCGGACCTGCAAGCCCAATGGCGCGAGCAAGGCGTTGATCTGATTCCGGCTGATTGAGGCGCTTTCGGCCACATGGAGCATCATGTTGCGCGTGCGGACATCAAAGCGCGCCATCAGCACTTCGGGTTGCTGCTGAATGAGCTGGCTCGCCGTGCGCGCGTGCTCGGCATCCTGCAATCCGTCAACCGCTGCTTGTACAAGGTCTTGCGCGGCGGTGCGCTCGTTGACTCCGAATACCAAAAGCCCGACAGCAAGGAAACGCAGCGCGTGATTCACGGCAAGCCACACACCTTTGTTGAAAAATCGGCTGCTCATGGAAAGCGAAGCTAGGGTTTCTGATTTAGAAAGCAAGCCCCCTGTTAGACGCCTGGCCGATGAGGTGGATGCTTGGATCGCAGCACATGGTGTGCGCTATTTCGACCCGCTCACCAATATGGCCATGCTCACGGAGGAGGTGGGGGAGGTGGCCCGCATCATGGCCCGTCGCCATGGAGAGCAAAGCGAGAAGGAGAGCGACAAGGCCAAGGATCTCGGCGAGGAGCTGGCCGATGTGCTTTTCGTGGTGCTCTGCCTTGCGAACCAGACGGGCACCGATCTTCAGGCGGCGTGGGAGCGCCGCATGGTCCAGAAGGCCGCGCGGGATGAGCATCGGCATACCGGAAATCCCAAGCTACGCTGATCCGTGGCACGGTGCTGGCCGAAGGCGGCGCCCTACTTTCACGCCCCACGCAAAAGACCTAGGTGATGAATCGATCGTTGACCGGCCTGCTGATGGCCATGCTGGTGCTGCCTGCCGCAGCCGATGCCCAGACCAAGCCCGAGGACAAGGTGAAGGTGCGCGTGCGCCTCGCCCCGGAGCAGAAGCCAATCGCTGTGATGACGCCCTACGCCATCTTCCGCAGCAGCCCAACGGCCGTGATGGTGATGCAGAGCCCGGAGTTCGATGCGCGAAGCCATGTCAAGAAAGGACCGCGCATCGACGTGTACGATTACGAGAAGCTCATCCATGAGCGCAGCATGGAGCCTGCCATGAAACGGATGGGCCAGGAGCAGCTCTTCCTAGACGACCTCGTGTGGTTCAATGGCAAGCCGGTGATGATTGCCCGCAACCGCCGCGACGAGGACGTCTCCCTCTTCTACCAGTTCCTCGATCCGCACCTCACCAAGCCGCCGCCCTCTTTCGACCCCATCTGTTCCTTTCCCGTTCAAGCCAAGGTGTTCAACACTGTCGTGGTGAAGCCCGGGACCCTGACCCGGGACCGTTTCCGCGCTTTCGCCGCGCATGACTCGAGCCATATGGTGATCTGCGGGCCGCACATGGTTGATTCAGATGGCGGCGCGTTTCGGCTGCTCACGGCCGTTGATCGCCGGATGAGCCCCGTTTGGCAGCACGTGCTCCGCATCGATGCCCGGGCGGAGCGCTCGGAACTTCTCGATGCCGCGATCGATTCGAAAGGCGTCGGCTATGTGCTCCTGCGCTTCCGAGCGAAGGGCCGACCATATGGCGGCGGCGCATTCACGTATGAGACCTTGCTCTATCGGTTCGATGCGGGTGACATCGCACCGATGCCGGTTGGGCTGCCCGATGGCTCCCAGCCCACCGGCGGCATCCTGCGCGATTTCGGCAAGGGCATCGTCTGGGCGGGCATCTACGCCACCAATGGCGAAGGCAGCGGAAAGCTCGAAGGCAACTTCATCGCCACCATGGAGCCTGATAGCACCGGCAACCTGCCTGCGCGCTGGCTTCCCTTCACCGGAGAGCCCCTCAGCGACGAGGAGATCTCCGAGCGCAATGAAGCTTCTGAGGTCGCTGAGGATGACGACGATGAGGACAGCAAGAAGAAGAAATCGGAGAAGCGCCTGGATTGGGTCACCGATGTGGTTGACCTGCTTGAGCGCGGCGATGGCGGCTGGTACATCGTGAATGAAGTGGGCTTCACGGTCTCACGCATCGATGGCGAGACGCGTCGGGCGCGCCGCACCTATTACCACGGGCCCGTGCTGGCCCGCAGCCTTGATAAGGATTGGAACCAGCAATGGAGCACGCTTTACCGGCGCTGGGCCATTACCGGAAGCGCGGTCACCGGTAAGCTGCTGGCCACAGTGTTCGACAAGCAGCTCTACCTTTTCCTGATTGACAGCGACGAGTTGGCCGAGCAGCGCAAGCTCAAAGAGCGCATCAGCCCAAAGGATCCCGGCAAGCCCAATTCTGTCTACGCCTTCTTTGACGACAAAGGAGGCTTCCGCATAAAGACCATCCTCAAAGGCGATGTGGCCCGCGACTTCATCGGCGGTTGGGACCTGGTGCGGAGCGGAAAGGATCAATACCTCGCTTTCGGCGCCGATGCCATGGGCGTTGCGCGCTACCTGCCCGTGCGCATCGATCTCTCGAAGGATGCGAAGAAGTGATCAGGCTGCATCGATGCCGCTTGTGATGCGCGCCGTAGCACCCACACGGTCGCGCACATAGCCGAGCGCCGCAGCCGCCGCAGCGTCGCGCGCTGAACGGTCCGCCAGCAGCCGCTTGAGCACTGCGCGCAGTTGCTCCGCGTTGCGCACCTCGAAGCCGCCGCCCGCCTCGATCAGGCCTGCAGCCTCGGCGAACTTGGTGTGGCGCGGCCCGAAGACCACCGGTTTGCCCCAGGCCGCCGCTTCGAGGATGCTGTGTATGCCATCGCCGAAGCCGCCGCCGACGTATGCAATGTCAGCATGCTGGTACAAGCGCGCAAGGATGCCCATCCGGTCGACCAGCAAGGTGCGCGCGAAGAGCGGGTCCTCATCCGGTGACGCGGCATGCGATTGAGCTGCCGAGACGCCGTGCAGCATCGCTTCCAGTTCGCTCCAGCGCACCACGGGGCGCTGCATTCGCTGTTCTATCCTGCGCAAGGAAGCAGGCGAGGGCTCATGCGGTGCAATCGTCAATCGCGGTGCATTGGGCATGGTGCGCAGCGCTTCCGCGATCACGGCCTCATCCGCAGGCCAGGTGCTGCCAGCGATCAGCACGGGCGCATCCATGGCGCGGTGAAAGGCTTGGCCGATCGGCAAACGCGCGCCCTCTCGAGCGATCGCATCCACGCGGTCGAATCGTGTATCGCCGCTCACCGTGACGTCGTCGATTCTTATGCTTTGGAGCAATGCGCGTGATCGTACATCCTGCACGAAGATGCGGGTGAAGCAGCGCAGCATGGACCGGTGCGCTGCACCGTACCAGCGGAAGAAGGCCTGTTCCGGCCTGAAGATCCCGGAGATCAGATACGTTGGAATGGAATGCGATCGGAGGCCCATGAGCCAGCACGGCCAGAACTCGTACTTCACCCAGAGCACAAGGCTCGGTTGGACCAGCTCAAGGAATCGTTCCGCGTTCCGTCGTCCATCCGCTGGGAGGTAATCGACATGCGTGGCCCATGAAAAGCCCTTCCGCGCTTCGTAGCCGCTTGGGCTGAAGAAGGTGATCAGCACCGGAGCTTCGGGCCGATCACGCCTCAGGGCCTCGAGCACCGGCAGGCCTTGCTCGAATTCGCCCACGCTCGCGCAGTGCATCCAGATGCATCCTTGCAGCGCATCGCGTTTCTTCGAAAGGCGTTCCCAGATGCCTTTGCGGCCGTTGACCCAAGCCTTCGCCTTCGGCGAGAAGAGCGCCGCTGCGCGGATCAGGAGATGATAGAGCCCAACGCCCAGATGGAGGAGGGTGGCCATTCAATAGCGGAACTTCTCGTCGGGCTTGCGGTAGATCGGCAGGCTCAGTCCGGCGCGGATCCCAGTGAGCAGGTCGAAGCGATTGCCACTGTTGGGCTGTTCCGTGTCGAAGTTGAAAGCGCGCAACGGCTGCGTGAACCCGGCCATGACCTCCGCACCGATGTGGTAGTTCACGAAGCGCCGCTTTCCGAAGTGCTGATAGCCTAGGTAGCCTAAAGCGGCGGGCCCGGCGCTGAGGCGGTCATAGCCTTCGAGATAGTCGTCCTCGAGCTGCGGCACAACGTTCTTCTGCGTCTGCACCCGCACCTTATGGCGCATGTAGCCGACGCCTGCTTTCAGCACCAGGCCGCTATTGGGGTTGGGACCGATCACCGGCAGCAGCTTGCCGCCCACGCCGAACACCGTCCAACCGCGCTGGAACAAGAACACATCAGCCATGACGCCGTCCTGGTCAAGCACCTGTCCGGCACTATTGATCACATTGCTCAGGATGCCCGGCTCGATCACCTTGTTGCCGAATAGGAAACTGCCTTCGACCCCGACCAGCCATTGTGATTCGCCCTTGCGCCAAACGCCAAGTCCCAGGTTGCTGTTATCGCGGAAGCGCGAGGCCAGGTCGCCGCCAGGCCACTGGTGCGCATAGCCCACTTGCACGCTGACCAAGGGGATGGCCGCCTGATGGATGCTCTTCAGTTCCTGCGCGCATGCTGCAGCATGAAGGAGGACCATTGGGAGCAGGAGGACGCGCATGCGGTGGGGAGGTGCCGGGAAGCGTGCGGCGAAAGTAGCGCGGACTGAGGCGGGCGCTTGTTCGCGCGGCGCTGCTGGCAACGGTCGCGCTCTATCTTCGGCGCCGCTTTCACCGAACACGGCACGCATGCAGACCAAGACCCCGATGAAGCCGATCCAGATGGTGGATCTGGTGAGCCAGTATCACGCGATCAAAGGGGAGGTGGATGCCGCAGTGCTGCGCGTGATGGAGACGGCCGCCTTCATCAACGGCCCTGAGGTGAAGGATCTTGAGAAGGAACTTTCGACCTACCTCGGCGCGAAGCACGCCATCGGCTGCGCAAACGGCACCGATGCGCTGCAGATCGCCATGATGGCGCTGGACCTGAAGCCGGGTGATGAAGTGATCACCGCATCGTTCACCTTCGTGGCCACGGTGGAAGTGATCGGCCTCTTGGGCCTCACGCCCGTGTTCGCCGATGTACAGCCCGGCACCTTCAACATCGACCCGGTAGACATCAAGCGCAAGATCACGCCGAGGACCAAGGCCATCGTGCCCGTGCACCTCTTCGGGCAAAGCGCGGACATGGAGCCGATCATGGCCATCGCCAAGGAGCACGGCCTCTCCGTGATCGAGGATAATTGCCAGGCGATCGGAAGCGACTACACCTTCAGCAACGGCACTACGAAGAAAGCAGGCACCATCGGCCACATCGGCACCACCAGCTTCTTCCCCAGCAAGAACCTGGGCTGCTACGGCGATGGCGGGGCCATCTTCACCAACGACGATGAGCTGGCGAAGAGGATCCGCCGCGTGTGCAATCATGGCAGCGATGTGCGCTACTACCACGAAGTGGTGGGCGTGAACAGCCGCTTGGACAGCATGCAGGCCGCCATCCTGAGGATCAAGCTGCGTAGGCTGGATGCCTATGCAGCGGCGCGCAACCGCGCGGCTTCCGCATACGATGCAGCGTTCTCGAGCATCCCTGGACTCAGCATCCCTGAGCGGAGCAAGAGCAGTTCCCATGTATTCCATCAATACACGCTGAGGGTGGCTGGTGGTAAGCGTGACGCCCTCAAGGAACATCTTGAGAAGCGCGGCGTGCCGGCCATGATCTACTACCCTGTACCCTGCCACCTGCAGAACGCGTACAAGACCGCCCGCTTCGCGGAAGGATCATTGCCCGTGACCGAATCCATCACCCACGAGGTGCTCTCAATGCCCATGAGCACCGAGCTCGACGAGCAGCAGCTGGCGCACATCACTTCCTCCGTGAGGAACTTCTTCAACCAATAGATCAGTGCGGGCCGGAATTTTCCGGCCCCGACCACCATCACCCCATGAACATCGCAGTAGTAGGAACAGGATACGTAGGCCTCGTGACAGGAACCTGCTTCGCCGAGACCGGCAACCACGTGATCTGCGTGGACATCGACGCGAACAAGGTGCAGATGATGAAGGATGGCAAAGTGCCCATCTACGAGCCCCACCTCGATGTGCTCTTCGAGCGCAACATCCGTCAGGGCCGACTGCATTTCACCACCGACCTGGCTAGCGCCATCAAGGACGCGCAGATCATCTTCCTCGCCTTACCGACGCCGCCCGGCGAAGACGGCAGCGCCGACCTGAAGTACGTGCTGGGCGTGGCTGATGACCTGGGGAAGATCATCACCGATTATAAAGTGATCGTGGACAAGAGCACCGTGCCCGTGGGCACTTCGGAGAAGGTGCATGCCGCCCTGGCCAAGCACGCCAAAGCGGACCTGTTCGACGTGGTGAGCAATCCGGAGTTCCTGCGTGAAGGCTTCGCCGTGGATGACTTCCTGAAGCCTGATCGCGTTGTGGTAGGCACCAGCAGTCCTCGTGCGCAGAAAGTGATGGAGGACCTCTACAAGCCCTTCGTGCGACAAGGGAATCCGATCATCTTCATGGATGAGCGCAGCGCGGAATTGACCAAGTACGCCGCCAACGCCTTCCTCGCCACCAAGATCACGTTCATGAACGAGATCGCGAACTTCTGCGAGCGCGTGGGCGCCGACGTGGACAAGGTGCGCATCGGCATCGGCACCGACAGCCGCATCGGCAAGCGCTTCCTCTTCCCCGGCATCGGCTACGGCGGCAGCTGCTTCCCCAAGGACGTGCAGGCGCTGGCCAAGAGCGGCAACGATGCGGGCTACGAGTTCCAGATCATCAAGGCGGTGATGGAGGTGAACGAGGATCAGAAGACCTCCATCATCCCCAAGATCACTAAGCACTATGGCGATCTCAAGGGCAAGCGCTTCGCCTTGTGGGGCCTGGCCTTCAAGCCCGACACGGACGATATACGCGAGGCACCGGCGCTGTACATGATCGATGCGCTGCTGAAGGCCGGAGCGAGCGTCACCGCCTTCGATCCCGAAGCCATGCCCAATGTGAAGAAGCAGGTGGGCAACAGCATCGCATTCGCTGCCGATGAGTACGAAGCGCTGAAGGGCGCTGATGCCTTGATCATCGCCACGGAGTGGGCCTTGTTCCGCACGCCTGATTTCAAGCGCGTGGCGGAACTGCTCAAGGAGAAGGTGATCTTCGACGGCCGCAACCTCTACGACTTGGATGAGATGGAGAAGCTCGGATTCCAGTACGTGAGCGTGGGTCGACAGCCTGTGAACGTGCGCGTAAAGGCGAACGCCTGAATGCCGATCAGAAGATCAGATGATCTGGCAATCAGATGATCGGTGGAGGAGTGCGATTCCATTTCCTGATGCTCTGATCATCTAATTCTCTGCTCATGCAACGCGAACGAGTCCTCATCACCGGTGCTGCCGGTTTCCTCGGCTCGCACCTCTGCGACCGCTTCCTGAAGGAGGGCTACCACGTGGTCGGGATGGATAACCTGATCACCGGACGGCTGAAGAACATCGAGCACCTCTTCAAGCGCGAGGACTTCGAATTCTACAACCACGATGTCTCCAAGTTCGTGCATGTGCCTGGTGAGCTGAAGTACATCCTGCACTTCGCTTCACCGGCCTCGCCGATCGATTACCTGAAGATCCCGATCCAGACCTTGAAGGTGAGTTCGCTGGGCACGCACAATCTGCTCGGCCTTGCCAAGGCGAAGGGCGCGCGCATCCTTGTAGCCAGCACCAGCGAGGTGTACGGCGACCCGCAGGTGCATCCGCAGACCGAGGACTATTGGGGCCACGTGAATCCCATCGGTCCGCGCGGCGTGTACGACGAAGCCAAGCGCTTCCAGGAGGCCATCACCATGGCCTACCACACCTACCACGGGCTGGAGACGCGCATCGTGCGCATCTTCAACACCTATGGCCCGCGCATGCGCTTGAACGACGGCCGCGTGCTGCCCGCTTTCATCGGCCAGGCGCTGCGCGGCGAGGACCTGTCCGTGTTCGGCGACGGCTCGCAGACCCGCAGCTTCTGCTACGTGGACGACCTGGTGGAAGGCATCTACCGTCTCTTGCTCAGCGATTACGCCGGTCCGGTGAACGTCGGTAACCCCAGCGAGATCACCATCGCGCAGTTCGCTGAGGAAATCATCAAGCTCACCGGCACTACGCAGAAAGTGGTGTACAAGCCCCTGCCGCAGGATGATCCCATGCAGCGACAGCCGGATATCACGCTGGCGAGGAAGCTGCTCGGCTGGGAGCCGAGGGTGGCGCGCGCCGAGGGCCTGAAGATCACCTACGACTACTTCAAGTCACTCACCGAGGAAGAGCTGAACGAAAAGGAGCACTTCAGCTTCGAGGGGTATGTGAGGAAGTAGGAATCCTCATCGTTCCTTTTCCTGCAGCCAGCGGTGGAACTTGAACATTTTGTGCCCCGTGAAGAGCGAAAGCATCGTCCCAAACACGCCGATAAGGAGACTCAGTGTCTGAGGTGTAGGGCGGTTGCTACCAAGGCTATTGAAGAGCACTCCGCAAAAGAGGAGCAGCAGGCCAATCGCGAACGGCCAAATCAACCGCCTCCACGTTCGGCGTATTTCATTGACATCCATGCGATTAAGGCTTCGTGCCGAAGATAGTTGCCTTCGGTACATTCGCGGCCCTGCCTGCGGCAGGCAGGTCCATCTCCATGCCCTACACCGCCCACCCCACCGCCGTCATCGACGAGGGCTGCACTATCGGTGAGGGCACCCGCATTTGGCACTTCTCCCACCTTATGCCCGGCTGCGTGATCGGAGAGCGTTGCAACATCGGCCAGAACGTGGTGGTGAGCCCCGGCGTGAAGCTGGGCAACAACGTGAAGGTGCAGAACAACGTGAGCATCTATACCGGCGTGGAGTGCGAGGAGGATGTCTTCCTCGGACCTTCGTGCGTGTTCACCAACGTCATCAACCCGCGCAGCGCTGTGGCCCGGAGGGACCAATACCTTCGCACGCTTGTGAAAAAGGGCGCTTCCATCGGGGCCAATGCCACCATTATCTGCGGGCATGACATTGGCCGGTTTGCCTTCATCGGCGCCGGTGCGGTCGTGACGAAGGAAGTACCCGACTATGCACTGGTGATAGGCAATCCCGCGAAGCAGACCGGCTGGATGAGCGAGTTCGGACACAAGCTGAAGTTCAACGATGCAGGTGAGGCAGAATGCCCAGAGAGTGGTCAGCGCTACGAACTGAAGAGCGGGCGCGTGACGCGCATTGCTTGAGCCATGCCCACGCCCTTGGAACAAAAGATCAAGTTCGCTGTGGTGGGCTGCGGCCACATCGGCAAGCGGCATGCGGAGATGATCCAGCGGCATCCGGAATGCGAGCTGGTGGCCTTGTGTGACACCAGGCCAAAGGGTGAGCTTGGCATCGAGGTGCTTGATGCCCCTTTCTTCACCGATATGGACGCCATGCTTGCAGCTGTGCCTGGCATCGAGGTGGTGAACATCTGCACGCCCAATGGTTTGCACGCCGAGCAGAGCATCAAGGCCCTCGAGGCGCGCAAGCACGTGGTCTGCGAGAAGCCCATGGCCCTCACCAGAGCCAGCGGCGAAGCGGTGATCCACACCGCGCTGCGCATGCACCGCACCGTGTTCGGCGTGATGCAGAACCGGTACTCGCCGCCGAGCCAATGGATCAAGGGCGTGGTGGACCAAGGCCTGCTGGGCGATATCCACCTGGTGCAGGTGAACTGCTACTGGAACCGGGACGCCCGCTATTACAAGGCCGGCACCTGGAAAGGCAGTTCCGATCTCGATGGCGGAACGCTCTTCACGCAATTCAGCCACTTCATCGACATCCTGTATTGGCTCTTCGGCGACATTTCGGAGATCGAGGGCCGCTTCGCCGATTTCGCGCACCAGGACCTCACCGCCTTCGAGGACACCGGCATCGTGAGCTTCCGCCTGCGCAACGGCGGCATGGGCTGCATCAACTACAGCACGTCCGTGTGGGACAAGAACCTGGAGAGCAGCATGACCATCATCGGCTCCAAAGGCAGCGTGAAGATCGGCGGGCAGTACATGGACCAGGTGGAGCATTGCCACATCGAAGGCTACACCATGCCCGAGCTTGCGCCCACCAATCCGGCCAACGACTACGGCGCCTACAAGGGCAGCGCCAACAACCACGGCTTCATCATCGAGAACGTTGTGGACACGCTGAAAGGAAGGACAACGCTCACCACCAACGCCCTCGAGGGCCTCAAGGTGGTGGAGATCATCGAACGCATCTACGAGAAAAGGGATGAACAACCTGTATGACCGACTGCTGAAGAAGGAAGCCAAGCTCGCCGTGATCGGCCTGGGCTACGTAGGGCTCCCGATCGCCTTGGCCTTCGCGCGCCGCATCAAGGTGGTTGGCTTCGACATCAACCAGAAGCGCGTGGACATGATGCGCCGTGGCGAGGATCCGAGCAATGAATTGCCGCCGGAGGACTTCGAGGGCTGCGACATCCACTTCTCCGCGGACATCAAGGACCTGAAGGACGTTGAGTTCTTCATCGTGGCCGTGCCCACGCCGATCGATCAGCAGAACATCCCCGACCTGGGTCCGCTGCTGGGCGCCACGCGCACCGTGGGCCAGGTGCTGAAGAAGGGCGACTATGTGGTGTACGAGAGCACCGTTTACCCGGGCTGCACCGAAGAGGATTGCGTGCCTTTGCTTGAGCGCTTGAGCAACCTGAGGTTCGTGGACGATTTCAAGGTGGGCTACTCGCCGGAGCGCATCAACCCCGGCGACAAGGAGCACACGCTCGAGACCATCGTGAAGGTGAGCAGCGGCTGCGACCCGGAGAGCGCGGAGATCATCGCCCAGGTGTATGAGCTGGTGGTGAAGGCCGGCGTGCACCGCGCCAGCAGCATCAAGGTGGCCGAAGCGAGCAAGATCATCGAGAACACGCAGCGCGACGTGAACATCGCCCTCACCAACGAGCTCTCGATCATCTTCAACCGCATGGGGATCAACACCTACGATGTGCTCGAAGCGGCCGGGACCAAGTGGAACTTCCTGCGCTTCCAGCCGGGCCTCGTGGGCGGCCATTGCATCGGCGTGGATCCCTACTACCTCGTGTACAAGGCCAAGGAGCTCGGCTACCACGCGCAGATCATCGACAGTGGGCGCTTCGTGAACGATAGCATGGGCGGCTACGTGGCCAAGCAGACCGTGAAGAAGGTGATCGCCAGCGGCACCAATCCCACCGATGCGCGCGTCCTGGTGATGGGCGCCACCTTCAAGGAGAACGTCACCGACATCCGCAACAGCAAGGTCGCCGACGTGGTGAACGAGCTCAAGAGCTTCAGCTGCGCGGTGGATGTGACCGACCCGCACGCCGATGCCGCCGAGGTGAAGCACGAGTACGGCTACGAACTGGCGCCTGAGATGAAAGGCCCGTACGATGCCATCATCGTGGCCGTGAACCATAGTGAATACGCCGGCAAGGACGAAGCCTGGTTCAAGAGCATGCTGAAGCCGAAAGGCGTGCTGGTGGACCTGAAGGGCGTGTTCCGGAAGAAGATCAAGGACCTGAACTACTGGAGCCTGTAAGAGATGGCCGCAGGGACCCAGAGGCGCAGAGAATCGGGTGCTGGCACCGCCAGATGCCGGCCTTCCTTCGAGCCATTGGGCCCTCTGCGACTTTGCGTCTCCGCGGCATAACCCCTCCCTATGCAACGCAACCTCCTCATCACCGGCGGCGCCGGATTCATCGGCAGCCATGTGGTGCGCCGCTTCGTGAACAAGTACCCGCAGTACCGCATCATCAACCTCGATGCACTCACCTATGCGGGCAACCTGGAGAACCTGCGCGACATCGAGAACGCGCCCAACTACACCTTCGTGAAGGCCGATATCTGCGATGCGGAGGCAGTGGCCAAGGTGATCAAGGAGCATGGCATCGATGGCATCATCCACCTCGCCGCCGAGAGCCATGTGGACCGCAGCATCACGGATCCGCTGTCATTCGTGCGCACGAATGTGTTCGGCACGGTGACCCTGCTCAATGCAGCGAAGGAGGCGTGGAAGAGCGCCATGGAGGGCAAGCGCTTCTACCACGTGAGCACCGATGAGGTCTATGGCTCACTGCACGACGACAGCCTCTTCCTGGAGACCACGCCTTACGACCCGCAGAGCCCTTACAGCGCCAGCAAGGCCGCCAGTGATCACTTCGTTCGGGCATACGGCAACACCTACAAGCTGCCCTTCGTGGTGAGCAATTGCAGCAACAACTACGGAAGCCATCACTTTCCGGAGAAGCTGATCCCGCTCATGATCAACAACCTCCGCAACAGCAAGCCCTTGCCCGTGTACGGCAAGGGTGAGAACGTGCGCGACTGGCTCTGGGTGGAGGACCACGCCTCGGCCATCGACACCATTTTCCACAATGGGAAGAACGGCGAGACCTACAACATCGGCGGGCACAACGAGTGGAAGAACATCGACCTGGTGCATCTGCTCTGCTCGATCATGGACAAGAAGCTCGGCCGCGCGGCAGGGGAGAGCGCCAAGCTCATCACGTACGTCACCGACCGCGCCGGGCACGACCTGCGCTACGCGATCGATGCCGGCAAGATCGAACGCGAACTGGGTTGGAAACCGAGCATCACCTTCGAAGTGGGCCTGGAGCGAACCGTCGACTGGTACCTCGCCAATACCGAATGGCTGGAGCACCTGACCACCGGCGCTTACCAGCAGTACTACAAGGAACATTACGCGCAGCGCTGATGGGCCTGTTCAGCGGCTTGTTCGGGAAGAAGGAGCCGGCCATGGGCCCCGCGGATCTCAGCGTGCTCCGCTGCGACATCCATTCGCACTTCATCCCGGGCATCGACGACGGTGCGCAGAACCTGGAGCAGAGCATGGAGCTGCTGCATGCCATGCACGGGCTCGGTTACCGCAAGGTGATCACCACGCCGCATAGCATGGCCGATGGGTACAAGAACTCGCCGGAAATCATCCTCGGCGGGCTGCAGAAGCTGCGCGCGGAGGTGAAGCGGCAGGGATTGGAGATCGAAGTGGATGCCGCTGCGGAGTACTACCTCGACCACGACCTGGAGCGTAAGGTGGTGGAAGGCGAGGTGCTCACCTTCGGCGATAAGCTCCTGCTCTTCGAGTTGCCCTTCATCAGTGAGCCGCAGGTGCTGCTCTCGCTCATCTTCCAGATGCAGACACAGGGTTACAAGCCCGTGCTCGCGCATCCGGAGCGCTACGCCTATTGGCACAACGACTTCCCCAAGTATGAGAAGCTGAAGGACCGCGGCGTGCTCTTCCAGTTGAACCTCGTGGCGCTCTCCGGCGCTTATGGCCGTCCAGCGAAAGAGATCGCGGAGCGCCTGATCGATGCTGGCGCTTATGAGTTGCTCGGCAGCGATTGCCACAACATGAACCATGTGGAGGCCATCCGCAACACGTTGGAGAGGCCATCCCTGCACAAGCTCATCGGCAGCGGCAAGCTGCTGAACGCAGGCCTTTGAGCAAGGTGTGAAAACACGTTGCGTCCGCGGCAGCACCCCTTGAGGTCGTGCCCACGAGGGTAGCTTCGCCGCATGATCAGCGCGGCCCGCATCGCTCAGCTCTGCTTGGTCGCAGCGCCTCTGGCCCTCTGCGCTCAGCCACAGGTGCCGATGCCCGCATCGATGGCCGATTCAATCGTCGCCATTGGCCACAGCTACGTGGGCAAGCCATACCGTTACAAAGCCAAAGGCGCGGGAACGTTCGATTGCAGCGGCTTCGTTTGCCACATCTATGGCCAGCATGGCATGGCGCTGCCGCATTCCTCGGCAGCCATGGCAGCCATGGTTCCCACCATCGACCGCGCGGAAGTCGCCCCCGGCGACCTGCTCTTCTTCAAGGGGCGCGATGCGCGCAAGGACCAAGTGGGCCACGTGGCCATGGTGGCCAGCGTCACCGAGAAGGGCGACATCTGCATGCTGCACAGCTGCCATCGCGGCATCCGCTACGACACGCTCGCAGCCGTTGAGTATTACACCAAGCGCTTCGTGAAGGCCGGGCGCATCGCAAGGCCAGCCGAACCGATGGAGCCGCCTGGTGAGGCGGCGCCGATCAAGGCGGAATCGGCCATCGTGCTTGCGCATGACAGCCTGCCGAGCGATTCTGCACGCATTGACACGATCGTGATCATCGGAGTGGGCGACATCATGCTCGGCACCAATTACCCTGAGGCGGGCTTCCTGCCGCCCAACGACGGCCTCGACCTGCTCTCGCCGGTGGATTCGATCCTGCGTGATGCCCACCTCACCTTCGGCAACCTCGAAGGCGTGCTGCTGGATGGCGAGGGCCATCCAAAGCAGTGCAAGGATCCGGCAAGCTGTTATGTGTTCCGGTCGCCGGAGCATTATGCCGCTTACTTGAGGGATGCAGGCTTCGATGTGCTCAGCGTGGCCAACAACCATGTGGGGGACTTCGGCGAACCGGGCCGGATGGCCACACGGCGCGTGCTCGATTCGTTAGGACTCTACAACGCTGGCCTGCTCTCACGCCCAACCGCCGTATTCACGCTCGACAGCGTGCGTTACGGATTCTGCGCCTTCGCGCCCAACACCGGCACGGTTGACTTCCGCGACCTCGAAGGCGCCAAGTCCATTGTGGCCGGGCTCGACAGCGTGAGCGACATCGTGATCGTCTCCTTCCATGGCGGCGCCGAGGGCAAAGGCCATCGGCACATCAAGAAGATGAACGAGGAGTTCCTCGGGGAGAATCGCGGTGATCCATACGCCTTCGCACGCGCTGTGATCGATGCTGGCGCCGACATCGTCTTCGGCCATGGTCCGCACATCACGCGCGCCATCGACCTGTACAAGGACCGCTTTATCGCATACAGCCTCGGCAACTTCGCCACCTACGCGCGTTCAACCTCAGCGGCCACAACGGCGTGGCCCCCATCGCGCGCATCCGCATTGACCGCACGGGCCGCTTCATCGATGGCAAGCTGATCGCCGTCAAGCAGGAAGGGGAGGGCGGGCCGGTGCCCGATGAGGAGGGGCGGGCCGTGAAGGAGGTGATCGAATTGACCCGGGCCGATGTGCCTGAGGCCCCCATCACCATCCACGAGGATGGCCGGATCCTTCGGAACGACTGAGAACTCCTGCCGATTGGCAGGAACGCGTTCGTCGCAGGCTTCTACATTCGCCGCGCGAACGCTTCCACCCCGTTCGTTGTTGCTAGAGCATCATGGCACGATCAGCGATCCTCGGTTCCTCACTCGCGAAGAAGTACTGGATGGCCCTCACGGGCCTTTTCCTTTCCGTGTTCCTGATCGCCCACCTCGCGGGCAACCTCCAGTTGCTCGACATGAGCCCGGAGGGCCAGTTGAAGTTCAACGCCTATGCCAAGTTCATGACCACCTTCCCGGTGGTGAAGGCCGTGAGCTACCTGCTCTACTTCAGCATCCTTTTCCATGCGTTCGATGGCATCCTGCTCGCGTTCCAGAACCGAAAGGCGCGGCCGGTGCGTTACGCGAAGGAGAACGCCGGTGCCAACCGCAGCTGGGCCAGCGGCAACATGGCCCTGCTGGGCACGCTGATCCTGGTCTTCCTGGTCATCCACATGAAGCGCTTCTGGTACGAGATGCATTGGGGCGGCCTTGGTCTCGATGCCGATGGCAACAAGGATCTCTACGCTGTTGTTGCGGCAGCCTTCTCCGAGCTGTGGTACGTCGCGCTCTACGTGGCGTCCATGGCGGTGCTCGCCTTCCACTTGCTGCATGGCTTCCAGAGCAGCTTCCAGAGCCTTGGCCTCAATCACCCGCGCTATACGCCCATCATCAAGAGCGTCGGTGTCTTCTTCGGCGTGGTGGTCCCGATCCTCTTCGCACTGATACCGGTTTGGATGTTCGTTAACCGCTAGCGCGCCGCTCGCACATGGCACTCGTTGGTTGCAGGTTGAACGTTGATGAAGTTGGGGGTTGGCCCCAACCCTCAACCATTGCCAACCTGCAACCCCCAACCCACCGCTGAACATGGCATTAGACAGCAAGATCCCTCCCGGCCCCATCGACAAGAAGTGGACCTACCACAAGGGCCACATGCGCATCGTGGCGCCGGCCAACAAGCGCCGCATCGACGTGATCGTGGTGGGCACGGGCCTCGCCGGTGGCGCTGCCGCCGCATCGTTGGCCGAGATGGGCTACAACGTGAAGGCCTTCTGCTTCCAGGACAGCGCCCGTCGGGCGCACAGCATCGCCGCTCAGGGTGGTATCAACGCCGCCAAGAACTACCAGAACGACGGCGACAGCACCTACCGCTTGTTCTATGACACCGTGAAGGGCGGCGACTATCGTGCTCGCGAAGCCAACGTGTACCGTCTCGCGGAAGTGAGCGCGAACATCATCGACCAGTGCGTGGCGCAAGGCGTGCCCTTTGCCCGCGACTACGGAGGACTGCTCGATAACCGAAGCTTCGGTGGCGTGCAGGTGAGCCGCACATTCTATGCGCGCGGGCAGACTGGCCAGCAACTGCTGCTGGGCGCTTACAGCGCGTTGATGCGCCAGGTGGGCAAAGGCGCTGTGCAGATGTTCGATCGCCACGAGATGCTCGATGTCGTCATCGTTGATGGCAAGGCGCGCGGCATCATCGCCCGCAACTTGATCACCGGGGAGATCGAGCGACATGGCGCGCACGCCGTGCTGCTGTGCACGGGCGGCTACGGCAATGTGTTCTTCCTGAGCACGAACGCCATGGGCAGCAATGTCACCGCCGCATGGAAGGCGCACAAGCGCGGAGCCTACTTCGGCAACCCGTGCTACACGCAGATCCACCCGACCTGCATCCCGGTGAGCGGCACGCACCAGAGCAAGCTCACGCTGATGAGCGAATCGCTGCGCAACGATGGCCGCATCTGGGTGCCGAAGAACCTCGAGGATGCGAAAGCGATACGCGATGGCCGGAAGAAAGGCAGCGACATCCCGGAAGCCGATCGCGATTACTACCTGGAGCGCCGCTACCCGGCCTTCGGCAACTTGGTTCCACGCGACGTTGCGAGTCGCGCTGCCAAAGAGCGCTGCGATGCAGGTTATGGCGTGAACAAGACCGGGGAGGCCGTGTACCTGGATTTCAGTGCGGCGATCGAACGCTACGGCAAGCAGCAGGCGAACATCTTGAAGATCGAGAACCCGAGCAAGGAGAAGATCACCGAGCTCGGCCGTGCCGTGGTGAGCGAGAAGTACGGGAACCTCTTCGACATGTATGAGAACATCGTCGGCGAGAATCCCTACGACCACGCGATGAAGATCTACCCTGCGGTTCACTACACCATGGGCGGCCTCTGGGTCGATTACAACCTGCAGACCACCGTGCCCGGCCTGTTCGCGCTCGGCGAAGCGAACTTCAGCGATCATGGCGCGAATCGGTTGGGTGCATCAGCGTTGATGCAAGGTCTGGCCGATGGGTACTTCGTGATTCCCTACACCGTTGGTGATTACCTCGCCGATGACATCCGCACCGGGCCTATCGACACGAAGCGTCCGGAGTTCGATGCCGCTGAGAAGGAGGTCACTGACCGCATCAACCACTTCCTGAACAACAAAGGCAGCAAGCCGGTGGATGAGTTCCACCGCCGCCTGGGCAAGGTGATGTGGGACAAGTGCGGCATGGCTCGCAACGCTCAGGGCCTTCAGGAAGCGATCGCTGAGATCCGCCAGATCCGTGAGGAGTTCTATCGCGATGTTCGCGTGACCGGCAAGGCGAACGAGTTCAACCAAGAGCTGGAAAAGGCGGGACGTGTGGCCGACTTCCTGGAACTCGGCGAACTGATGTGCGTGGATGCGCTCAACCGCAAAGAGAGCTGCGGTGGTCACTTCCGAGAGGAATATGCGGAAACCGAAGGTCCGCAGCAGGGCGAAGCCAAGCGCGACGATGCCAACTACGCATACGTTGCCGCGTGGGAGTGGACCGGCGATGCCGGCAAGGCGAACCTGCACAAGGAGCCGCTCACGTTCGAGGAAGTGAAGCTGACGCAACGTTCATACAAATAGGACTCCAGCAGCGTCGACCCTCCGGGTCGACCTGACACAACCCGATAGCCAAATGGGCAACATGAAATTGACGTTGAAGATCTGGCGCCAGAGCGGACCGAACGACAAAGGCCGCATGGAGACCTACCCCGTGCACGACGTTTCCGAGGACATGAGCTTCCTGGAGATGCTGGACGTGCTGAACGATCAGCTCGTGCGCAAAGGCAAGGACCCCATCGCCTTCGATCATGATTGCCGTGAAGGCATCTGCGGCATGTGCAGCCTCTTCATCAATGGCGAGGCGCACGGCCCGGGCCGCGGCATCACCACCTGCCAGTTGCACATGCGCAAGTTCAAGGATGGCGACACCATCTATGTGGAACCTTGGCGCAGCACGGCTTTCCCCGTGATCAAGGACTTGGCGACCAACCGCAGCGCCTTCGATCGCATCCAAGCAGCCGGCGGCTTCGTGAGCGTGAACACCAGCGGCAACCTCGTCGATGGCAATGCGGTGCCCATCCCGAAGCACGATGCCGACAAGGCCTTCGATGCGGCCACCTGCATCGGGTGCGGTGCGTGCGTGGCCACATGCCCGAACGGCTCAGCCATGCTCTTCACAGCGGCGAAAGTCTCGCAACTCGCCTTGTTGCCGCAGGGTCGTCCTGAAGCGAAGCGCCGTGCGCTGGCCATGGTGGAGCAGATGGACAAAGAGGGCTTCGGCAATTGCAGCAACACCGGCGCCTGCGAGGTGGAATGCCCGAAGGGGATCAGCCTGGAGCACATCGCGCGGTTGAACCGGGAGTACCTGGCGGCGACGGTGACGAAGGAGTGACGCCATCCTCGCTGATTTGTCAGCACCCGCTTTCAGGAGCGGTCGTGCGGCCCTGCGCGTGTCGCCTACTTTCGCCGCATGTCCATCGCGGTGCGCCATGTGTTCAAGCGCTACGGCAAGCAGGAAGCGCTTGCCGGCGTGAGCTTCACCATCGGCAAGGGCGAGGTGGTGGGCTTCCTGGGGCCGAATGGCGCGGGGAAGAGCACCATGATGAAGATCCTGACCTGCTTCATCCCGCCCTCGGATGGCGAGGCCGAGGTCTGCGGCTTCGACACGCGCACCAAGAGCATGGAGGTGCGTCGCCGCGTGGGCTATCTGCCCGAGCACAATCCGCTCTACGTCGACCTGTACGTGCGCGAGCACCTCGACTTCGTGGCCGGCGTGCATGGGTTGAAGCACCGTGCTTCATTGGTGACCGACTTGATCGACCGCGTAGGCCTCGGCCCCGAGCAGCACAAGCGCGTGGGCCAGTTGAGCAAAGGCTACCGCCAGCGCGTGGGGCTTGCGCAAGCGCTGATCCATGATCCCGAAGTGCTCATCCTCGACGAGCCCACCAGCGGCCTCGATCCCAATCAGCTCGTGGACATCCGCGCGCTGATCAAAGACCTCGGCCGCGAGAAAACGGTGATGCTCAGCACGCACATCATGCAGGAGGTCGAGGCCATCTGCGACCGCGTGATCATCATCGACAAGGGCCGGATCGTCGCAGATGATACGGCCAGCAGCTTGCGCTCGCGCCATCATGAGCAAGAGGTGATCGAAGTGGAGTTCGACCGATCACCCGCCGCGAACCAACTGTTGGGCCTCATCGGCGTGCGCCATGCGAAGCGCAAGGAGGGCCACACCTGGCTCATCGCACATGATGCCGGTACCGATGTGCGGCCGGCTGTCTTCGAATTCGCCGTGAAGCACGGGCTGAAAGTGCTGGGCTTGCAGAAGAGCGAGCGCGGGCTGGAGGAGGTGTTCAAGGAGCTCACGGGCAAATGACCTGTTGATCGGTTGCGCGGCAAACGTTTCCTTTGCGACCCGCAAAACAGCGCCCGCCCCGATGCCATACCTCTTCACTTCCGAGTCCGTCAGCGAAGGCCACCCCGATAAAGTGGCTGATCAGATCAGCGATGCCCTCATCGACCACTTCCTCGCCTTCGACCCCAGCAGCAAGGTGGCGTGCGAGACCTTGGTGACCACCGGCCAGGTGGTGCTCGCCGGTGAAGTGAAGAGCAAGGCCTACCTCGATGTGCAGCAGATCGCCCGCGATGTGATCGAGCGCATCGGCTACACCAAGAGCGAGTACATGTTCGAGGCGCACAGCTGCGGCGTGCTCAGCGCCATTCACGAGCAGAGCCCCGACATCAACATGGGCGTGGAGCGCAAGAAGCCCGAGGAGCAAGGCGCCGGTGACCAGGGCATGATGTTCGGCTACGCCTGCCGCGACACCGACAACTACATGCCGCTGCCGCTGGAGATCAGCCACATGCTCCTGCGCGAGCTCGCCGCCATCCGCCGCGAGAAGAACAGCAAGATGCCCTACCTCCGCCCCGATGCGAAGAGCCAGGTGACCATCGAGTATGCCGACGACGGCAAGCCGCTGCGGATCGACGCCATCGTGGTGAGCACCCAGCACGACGACTTCGACAAGGACGCCAAGATGCTCGCGAAGATCAAGGATGACATGATCAACATCCTGGTGCCGCGCGTGGTGAAGCAGTTGCCCAAGCGCGTGCAGGCCCTCTTCGGCAAGGACATCAAGTACCACATCAACCCCACGGGCAAGTTCGTGATCGGCGGTCCGCACGGCGATACCGGACTCACGGGCCGCAAGATCATCGTGGACACCTACGGCGGCAAAGGCGCGCACGGCGGCGGTGCCTTCAGCGGCAAGGACCCCAGCAAGGTGGATCGCAGCGCGGCCTATGCTGCGCGCCACGTGGCCAAGCACTTGGTGGCGGCGGGCGTATGCGACGAGGTGCTCGTGCAGGTAGCCTATGCAATCGGTGTTGCCGAACCCGTGGGCTTCTATGTGAACACCTACGGCACGAGCAAGGTGGAAATGAACGACGGCGCGATCGCGATGACCATCGCCAAGCTGCCTGAGTTCGACATGCGCCCCTACTTCATCGAGAAGCGCTTCAAGCTCCGCACCCCGATCTACAGTGAAACCGCGGCTTACGGCCACATGGGCCGCAAGAGCGAAGTGGTCACCAAGCAATTCGACAACGCCGGTCGGCAGAAGACCGTGAAGGTGAAGCTCTTCCCGTGGGAGGAACTGAACGCCCTTGGTGCGGTGAAGAAGGCGTTCAAGCTGTAAGGTTGGGGGTGTTCGGCATTCGCCGCAATGACAGGTTGCGGGTTGGCTGGTTGCCGGTTGATTCCTCGTTCTGGAGGTCTCCGACTCTCCTTGGGCGGCAGCATAGTCATGCGGGCCACCCCCGCAACCGAACCGCGCTCAGCGCGGCATCTCAATCTCGTCCGGCACGATGTAGCTGCCGGGGTACAGCGGCTTCAAGTCGCGCAGCAAACGCTCGGCCTCCAAACGCGTTCGGCAATCGCCCACGCGAAGCCGCCAATTCGGCGCGAACCAGCTCAGGTAAGCCGGTGATTCGGGATTCTTCAGTAAGAATGCCCGCTTGGCGTCTTCTGCCAGCTTGCGCTCACCGAGAAAGACCTGGACCCGAAAACCTGGCTGAGCGTGCTTCATCGAAGTGAAGCGTTCCATCAAGCGTTCCACCTTCGGGTCGGCTTGCACTGAAAGGCGCCCTGGAGATCCGGTGGATGCGACTGGGGTATCCGCGGCCGCCCTGTGCGGCTCGAAGTATCGCGTCGGCGTCTCCTGTGCGGGTGCCAACGATGGCGCGAGGAGCGCGAGGAGGATGAAATGAATTGGATTCACGGATTCTTCGGTGGCCAAAAGTATGCCCCCGCTTCGCCTGTGATCCGCGACCGGCGCGGCTTCGCCAACATCGCTCTTGTTTAGACTCTCTCTAAATAATGACGCAGGCATGGCAAGGTTGATCCGGCTCCTTTCGCCGTATTGGTCCCCGGTTATTTTTGCCGCCGTCTTAAGGGATCCCTCCCCTTCTAACCTGCACGGAATGCCGCTTCCAGCTTGTCTTTCACGACGTTCCAAAGGGTCCATCCGCTCCACGCTCGCACTCTTCCTGTCCCTCAGCCTCACCGCTGCCCACGCGCAACCGGCCGATGCCGCGCAGTACGCAGCAGGGGAGAAGCTCTTCAAGGGCAATTGCGCCAGCTGCCACAAGGTGGACACCAAGATGACCGGTCCCGCGCTGAAAGGCGCGAAGGCCAAATGGGAAGGCAAGGGCGACCTCTATGCTTGGGTGAAGAACAGCCAAGCCTACCTGAAGACAGGCAATGAGATGGCCACAGCCATCTGGGAGGAGTACAAGCCCGTAGTCATGACTCCGGTGTCCCTTACGAACGAGGAGATTGACGCCGTCTTCTACTTCGTTGAGAACTACGCACCACCGGCACCGCCACCGCCACCACCAGGTGAGGAAACCGCTAGCGGGGATACGGGTTCCAACAATTGGCTGTGGCTCTTGGTGCTGGCCCTTCTCTTTTTGGTGGTGGGTCTTTCTCTCAGCGGTGTCAAGCGAAGCCTCGCCAATGCCGTGAACGAGGCTGAAGGCAAGGGTCCGTTGCCGGAATCAACCCGTATGCAGCGCTTCCGTGCATGGGCATGGGACCACAAGGTCTTCATGAGCTTCGTGGGTCTGTTCCTCACCGTGTGGGTGATCCTGAATCTTTGGGATGCGGCATGGGTGATCGGTGTTTACGGCGGCGATGAAGTGCCGCACTACAAGCCCGAGCAGCCCATCCTCTTCAACCACACGCTGCACGCGGGCAAGGCCGATAAGGGCAACCTCGCGATCAACTGCCAGTACTGCCACAGCAGCGCGGAGAAGAGCAAGCACGCCGGCATCCCCAGCACCAATGTGTGCATGAACTGCCACAAAGCGGTGAACGCTGGTCGCACCGAAGCGGGCACCAAGGAGATCCAGAAAATCTACAAGCATGCAGGCTGGGACCCCGAGAAGGGCGCCTACACCGGCAAGGAAGAGCCGGTGCGCTGGGTGAAGGTGCATAACCTGCCCGACCACGCCTACTTCAATCACGCCCAGCATGTGGCCGTGGGCAAGATCGAATGCCAGACCTGCCATGGTCCAATCGATGAGCAGATGGACGTGGCCGAGCAGTGGAGCCCGCTCACCATGGGGTGGTGCATCGACTGCCACAATAAGACCGAGGTGAAGATGGCTGGCAACGGCTACTACGATGAAGTGATGGCGCGCTTGAACAACGACGCCAAACTGGGCCACGAGGAGTTGAAGAAGTACCTCGAGGACGACAAGATCAGTGTAAAGGAGCTTGGCGGCTGGGAATGCGCCAAGTGTCACTACTAAGAACCGCGCGCACGATGTCGAGCACGAAGCAGTACTGGATGGACGCGGCCGACCTGCGTCAGGACCCTGAGGCGATCAAGGCCCGCGAGGGCGAATTCGCACAGCCCTTGGCCATTGACCAAGTCCTGGGCGACAGCAATCTCAACGGGGCCAGCACCAACCGCCGCGACTTCCTCAAGTTCCTGGGGTTCTCTGTGGGCGCCGCCACGCTTGCCGCTTGCGAGACCCCGGTGGTGAAGAGCATCCCCTACGTGAGCAAGCCCGAGGAGATCACCCCCGGCGTTGCGAACTGGTACGCGAGCACCTTCTACGATGGTCAGGATTTCGCCAGCATTCTGGTAAAGACCCGCGAAGGGCGCCCGATCCACATCAAGGGCAACCCGCGCTTCGGCATCAACCGCAACCCTTGGCTCGACAAGGGCGTGGTGAACGCGCGCATCAACAGCTCCGTGCTCTCGCTCTATGACGGCGAGCGGCTGAAAGGCCCGCGCAAGCGGAACGAAGGCAAGCATGTAGGTGTGAAGTGGGCCGAAGCCGATGGCGCCATCAGCAAAGGCCTGGCCGATGCCTCGGCCGCTGGCAAGCGCATCGTGGTGCTCACGCCCACCATCATCAGCCCCAGCACCCGCGCGGCCGTTGCCGGCTTGCAAGCCATGCACGCCACGGTGGAGCATGTGCAGCATGATACCATCAGCTACAGCGGCCTTACCAACGCTAACCTGAAGAGCTTCGGTAAGCGCGTGTTCCCAGGCTACGACTTCACCAAGGCCGATGTGGTGGTGAGCATTGGCGCTGACTTCCTCAGCAGCTGGGGCAGCACCACCGAGTACGCCTGGCAATACGCCACCCGCCGCAATCCGGATGGCGCCATGAACAAGCATTGGCAGGTGGAATCCCGCATGAGCATCAGCGGGGCCAATGCCGATGCCCGTGTGGCCTTGAAGCCGAGTGAGCTCCCGCTGGCGGTGATCGCCCTGCACGATGCCATTGCCCGCAAGAGCGGCGGCGCCACGTTGGGCGGCGGCTTGGACAACGCTGAATTGAACCATGCTGCCGATGCGCTCTGGAACGCACGCGGCAAGGGCCTCGTGGTCTGCGGCAGCAACGATGAAGGCACGCAGGTGCTGGTGAACAGCATCAACAACATGCTCGGCAACTACGGCAGCACCATCGACCTGGACAACCACACCTGGTTCTTCCAAGGCGACGATGCCGCAGTGGCACAGCTGGTGAAGGACATGAACGCGGGCAGCATCGGTGCGCTGATCATGGCCGGCGTGAATCCAGCCTACAGCCTGCCCAACGCTGCGGAGTTCAAGAGCGGATTGGAGAAGGTGGGCCTCACCGTGAGCTGCGCGCGCTATGCTGATGAGACCGCGAGCCTCTGCCAGTGGATGTGCCCCGACAATCACTTCCTAGAGAGCTGGGGCGACCACATGCCCAAGACCGGCCAATACGCCTTGCAGCAGCCGGTGATCAGCCGCCTCTTCGACACGCGCTCCTGGCAGGCCAGCCTGCTCAAATGGAGCGGCAGCGATGCCAAATGGCTCGACTTCATTAAGCAGACCTGGGAGCAGAACCTCGCCGCGCACGGTGGCGGAGACTTCGCAACGGTTTGGAACCAGAGCCTGCACGATGGTGTGCTCACTTCGCAACCGATGCCCGCCTCCGGCGTGGCTTTCGCGGGCGATGTGGCCGCCGCGGGCGCCGCCGCGAAGCAAGCGGCCAATGGCGCTGGTGAGTGGGAATTGAGCCTGTACACCACCGAAGCCATCGGCGATGGCCAGCACGCCAACAACCCTTGGTTGCAGGAGATGCCCGATCCGCTCACCAAGATCACATGGGACAACTACGTGTGCATGAGCTTCGCCGATGCACGCAGGCTCGGCCTGCCCGACTACTTGGGTGAGCAGAGCCCGGCCGGCCTGGTAAGCGTGAAGGTGGGCGAAGTGGAATTGAAGCTGCCCGTGGTACCAAGCCCCGGACAGCGCGAAGGCACCATCGCGATCGCCCTCGGCTATGGCCGTGGCGCCAATGGCGAAAAGGTGGGCAAGGCGGCCGTGGTCACCAATCACAACGGCGAGCGCAAGCCCGTGGGGCAGAATGCCTATCCCTTCACCAGCCTGAGGAATGGCGCGGTGAGCTACGATGCCATGAATGTGAGCGTGAGCGCCACGGGCGAGACCTACCCGATGGCCATCACACAGACGCACCTCACGCACATGGATCGCCACAGCATCGTGAAGGAGACTTCCTTCGCGGTGTACAAGGCGGGCGACAGGGACGCATACAACAAGCCGCACACCCTTCCCGTGCACGATGACGTGAACGAGGACGGCGCGATTGACGCGCGCGATCGCAAGCCGGTGGCCGAGTTCGACTTGTGGGCGGAGCACCCTGTGGAAGGCGTGGGCCACCGCTGGGGCCTGAGCATCGACCTGAACACCTGCATCGGCTGCGGCGCTTGTGTCACGGCGTGCAACAGTGAGAACAACATCCCTGTGGTGGGCAAGGACGAGGTGCGCCGCAGCCGCGAGATGCACTGGCTGCGCATCGACCGCTACTTCAGCAGCGATACCAAATGGGCCGAAGGGCGCGCTGCGGGTGAGGGCAAGATCGGCCTGTACTCCAAGATGGAGGAGCCGTCGGCCAGCCCGTCGGTCTTCTTCATGCCGGTGATGTGCCAGCACTGCAATCACGCTCCGTGCGAAACGGTGTGCCCGGTTGCCGCCACCACGCACAGCAACGAGGGCCTCAACCAGATGGCCTACAACCGCTGCATCGGCACGCGTTACTGCGCCAATAACTGCCCCTACAAGGTGCGGCGCTTCAACTGGTTCAATTACGTCACTGACAAGTTCGCCGAGACCAACCCGGCTTGGGACGACCTCGGCCGCATGGTGCTGAACCCCGATGTGACCGTGCGCGCGCGCGGCGTGATCGAGAAGTGCAGCATGTGCGTGCAGAGCATCCAGGCCGGCAAGCTCAAGGCGAAGAAGGAAGGCCGACCGGTGAAGGATGGCGACATCGAGACCGCCTGCAGCGCGGCCTGCGGCACAGGCGCCATCGTCTTCGGCGACCTCAACGACAAGGGCAGCAAGGCGCGCGGCCTGGCCGACGGCGACCGCAGCTACCACATGCTCGAGGAAATCGGCGTGAAGCCCAATGTGAACTACCTCGTGAAGGTGCGCAACACGGACGAAGCCGCACATCACGCCTAAGCGAAACGACCAGGACCCATGCACGCAGAAGCAGCGATCCGCGAACCGCTCATCCTCGGTCATAAGACCTACCACGATATCACCGAGGATATCGTGCGGCCGATTGAGAACAAGGCCCCGCGCGGCTGGTACATCCTGATGACCATTGCCAGCCTGATCGCCGCCTACGGTACGGGCTGCATCCTGTACCTGATCAGCAAGGGCATCGGCACCTGGGGCCTGAACAAGACCGTTGACTGGGCCTGGGACATCACCAACTTCGTGTGGTGGGTGGGCATCGGCCATGCCGGCACGCTCATCAGCGCGGTGCTCCTGCTCTTCCGCCAGAAGTGGCGCATGGCCATCAACCGCAGCGCTGAGGCCATGACCATCTTCGCCGTGATCATGGCGGCCACCTTCCCCGGCATCCACATGGGCCGGATCTGGATGGCCTATTGGGTGCTCCCGCTGCCCAACCAGTTCGGCAGCCTCTGGGTGAACTTCAACAGCCCGCTGCTCTGGGACGTGTTCGCGATCAGCACCTACTTCAGCGTATCGCTCGTGTTCTGGTACATCGGCCTCATCCCCGACTTCGCCACCATCCGCGACAAGGTGACCAAGCCGATGATGAAGAAGGTCTATGGCATCCTCAGCTTCGGCTGGACGGGCAACGCCAAGGCCTGGACCCGCTTTGAGGAGGTGAGCCTGGTGCTCGCCGGCATTGCCACCCCGCTGGTGTTCTCGGTGCACAGCGTGGTGAGCTTCGACTTCGCCACCTCGATCGTGCCCGGCTGGCACACCACCATCTTCCCGCCCTACTTCGTGAGCGGCGCCGTATTCAGCGGTTTCGCCATGGTGCAGACCCTGCTGCTGGTGATGCGCAAGGTGATGCACCTCGAGGCGTACATCACCAAGAAGCACATCGAGTACATGAACATCGTGATCATCGTCACGGGCTCCATCGTGGGCGTGGCGTACATCACCGAGCTCTTCATCAGCTGGTACAGCGGCGTGGAGTACGAGAGCTACGCCTTCATCAACCGCGCCACCGGCCCCTACTGGTGGGCCTACTGGAGCATGATGACCTGCAACGTGATCAGCCCGCAGCTCTTCTGGTTCAAGAAGCTGCGCACGCATCTGGGCTTCACCTTCTTCATGAGCATCATCGTGAACATAGGCATGTGGTTCGAGCGCTTCGTGATCATCGTCACCAGTCTGCACCGCGACTACCTGCCCAGCGCTTGGACCATGTTCCACCCCACATGGGTGGATGTGGGCGTGTTCCTGGGCACCATCGGCATCTTCTTCACGCTCTACCTGCTCTTCGCCCGCTACTTCCCGGTGCTGGCGCTGAACGAGGTGAAGTCCATTCTGAAAGTGAGCGGCGAGAGCTACAAGCAGGAAGCCGCTAAACACCACCACCATTGAGCGCCATGGCGAATAAGGTCATCTACGCCGTTTACGACGATCCCGAGCAGCTCAAGGACGGCGCGCGCAAGCTCGTGTCCGCAGGCGTGAAGGTGAAGGACGTATTCTCGCCCTTCCCGGTCCACGGCATCGACCCGATCATCGGCATCACGCGCACGCGGCTGGGCATCGTGAGCTTCATGTTCGGCATCACCGGCACCGCGCTGGCCGTGCTCGGCATCTGGTACTTCAACATCTTCGATTGGCCGATGAACATCGGCGGCAAGCCCAGCTTCCACTACTACCAGAACGTGCCGGCCTTCATCCCGGTCACCTTTGAGTTCACCGTGCTCTGCGCCGCGCACGGCATGGCCATCACTTACCTGATCCGCAACAAGACCTTGCCCGGCATGCCTGCGCGCAACCCCGACCCGCGCAGCACCAACGATAAGTTCATCATCGAGGTGCGCACAGCCGACAACCATGGACACAGCGCTGAAGCCATCGCCGAGCTGCTGCGCCAGAGCCCTGTGACCGAGATCAACGAGCGCCAATGCTGAGTACCATGCGCACCGCCAAGACCCTTGCCGCGCTTTCCGTGATCGCCCTTCTGGCGGCTTGCGGCAAGAGCGACCCCAACAGCCCTGGCGTGGAGTACATGCCCGATATGTACCGCAGCCCGGCCATCGAGGCCTACGTGGACTATGGTCAGGACCCTTACTACCACACCGAGGAGAAGGCCCGAACCCAGCGCGATCGCGTCACTGCCCGCAAACCCGTTCCCGGCACCATCGCCTTTAATGAGGATGCTGGCATGGCCATGCTGAATGCCCCTTACCCCTTCCCGAACACGCCCGAGGGCTATGAGGCGGCCGGCGCAGAGTTGAAGAGCCCCATCGCAATGACGCAAGCCACCGTGGATAACGGCAAGGCGATCTATGAGAAGTTCTGCATGCATTGCCACGGCGCAACAGGTCAGGGCGATGGTCCCGTGGTGAACAATGGCAAGTACCCGCCGCCGGGCGCCTACAATGGCCCCTTGAAGGACCTGCCCGAAGGCAAGATCTTCCATAGCCTGCATTGGGGAAAGAACGTGGCCATGGGCTCGCACGCCTCGCAACTCTCCAAGGAAGAGCGCTGGCATGTGACGCACTACGTGCAGTTCCTGCAGAACGGCGGAAAAATGACCCGTGAGCCGGAGGCCCAGGCCGCGATGTGAACCAGCAGAACGGAAACGCGATGAACTTCACCATCAGCAAACGGGCGAGCACGCTGAGCATGGCGTTGATCGGCTTGGGCGCGATCGCCACCATCGCAGGCGTGATCGGCGACCATAGCGACCACCACCAGCGCACTTGGAGCGCCCTGCTCGTCAATGGCTTCTTCTTCCTGGGCATCGGCTTGGGCGCCCTGTTCTTCTATGCGCTCCAGAACGCTACTGAGACCGCTTGGAGCGTGCTGGTGAAGCGCGTGTACGAGGCCATCATGGGCTGGATTCCCGTGGGCGCGATCGTGATGATCATCGTGCTCGCCGCAGGCACTTTCGGCCTGCACCACATCTACCATTGGATGGATGACAGCCTCTACGTGAAGGGCGGCCCTAACTACGATGCGATCATGGATGGAAAGAGGGCCTTCCTGAGCAAGCCCTTCTTCTGGGTGCGATCGCTGGTGTACCTGGCCACCTTCGTGTTCGCCGCGCGTTGGTTCCGCAAGAAGAGCCTGGAGATGGACGGCCTCACCGGCGAGAGCCTCGTGCGCACGCACCTGCTCGCCTACCGCCGCGGCGCCCTATTCCTGGTGTTCTTCGCTGTGTTCAGCAGCACCCTAGCCTGGGACTGGCTCATGAGCATCGACGCGCACTGGTTCAGCACCCTCTACGGCTGGTACGTCTTCAGCGGCATGTGGGTGAGCGCCATGATCACCGGAGTGATCCTCGTGCTCTACCTGAAGCGCAAGGGCTACCTGCCGCAGGTGAACAACAGCCACATCCACGATATGGGCAAGTGGGTGTTCGCCATCAGCTTCCTCTGGACCTACCTCTACTTCTCCCAGTTCATGCTGATCTGGTACGCCAACATCCCGGAAGAGGTGACTTACTTCCAGGACCGCATCGACCATCATCCCGGCCTGCTCTGGACCATCTTCTTCATCAACTTCGCCGTGCCCATGGCGATGCTGATGAGCCGTGATGCCAAGCGCAACCCGCGTTTCCTCATCGGCGTGGGCACCGTGATCTTCATCGGGCATTGGCTCGATGTGAACATGATGGTGATGCCCGGCGCCAACGGCCACGACTTCCACGGCATCGGCATGCTCGATGCAGGCCTTTTCGTGCTCTTCCTCGGGGCCTTCATCCGTGTGGTGCTCGGCACCCTGGCCAAGGCCCCGCTCACACCTGTGAACCATCCCTACCTGGAGGAGAGCGTACATCATAGCATCTGACCTCGTGAACACAACGCCTGCCTGCCGGGTTGAAGCATAGCGGACAATGACCAAGCTCCTGATCCTGATCGTCGTGGTCCTGGGCATCCTCGCGGTGGCCCAGTTGGCACGCGTGTATGAGCTCACCTCCAAGCTGCGCGGGAAGCGCGAAGAGGATATCTCGGACGCTGACAATCGGATGAACGCCACGCTCATGTGGCTATTCCCGATCGCCTACTTCGGATTCTTCATCTGGCTAGTGGTCGCTTACGGGGATAAGATGCTGCCCGTGGCCGCGAGCACCCAGGGTGCCGACACCGATGCGCTGCTCGACTTCAACTGGTGGATCCTGATACCGGTCTTCTTTCTCACCAACCTCCTGCTCTTCTACTACGCTGGCAAATACACCTACAGCAAGGACCGTCGCGCCTTCTGGCAGCCGCATAACAACAAGCTCGAGCTGCTTTGGACCGTGGTGCCTGCATTGGTGCTCTTCGTCATCATCATCTACGGTCTCAACACTTGGCAGCAGATCACTGGTCCGGCCAGCCCCGAAGCCGTGCAAGTGGAGCTGTACGCCAAGCAGTTCGACTGGACGGCCCGCTATCCCGGCAAGGATGGCGTGCTCGGGGCAACCGATTACCGGCTGATCAATGGCGATAATCCGCTCGGGATCGTCACGGCGAACGCCATTGAGAAGCGCATGGCCGAGATCGCGCAGGAGAAAGCCGAGGCCAAGACGGCCCTGGAAGGACTGCTGCCCGACTCCAAGGTTGAGGAACTGGAGCACCGAATCGCCTACCTCGACCGGATGGCCGCACGCATCGTGAACCTGCGCATGGTGATGCAGCAGGACATCAAGGCGAACGGAGCGGCCAGCACCTACCTGCATGGCGCCGATGACGTGGTGACCAAGGATTTCTACCTGCCTGTGCGCAAAGAGGCCCTTATCCTCATCCGGAGCCGCGACATCATCCACAGCGCTTTCATCCCGCACCTGCGCATCCAGATGAATGCGGTGCCCGGCATGACCACGAGCATGAAAGTGGTGCCCACGATCACCACCGACAGCATGCGCACCGTTCCCGAGGTGATGCGCCAAGTGGCGGAGATCAACGCGCAACGGCAAGCAGAGGGGAAAGGGGAATACACCTTCGACTTCTTGCTGCTTTGCAATAAGATCTGCGGCGCCAGCCACTACAACATGCAGATGCCGCTCATCGTCACCACACCCGACGAGTTCGATGCGTGGGTGGCGGAGGCGAACAAGAAGCCCTTTGAAGGAGCCGAGCCGGCAGCCGAACCGGCTCCAGTTGATTCAAGCATGACCGCCCCGAAGGATAGCATGGCTGTGGCCGCGCTGCCTTCCGGACAATGAACCTGTAAGCACAAACGACCATGGGCGCAACCGCGCATGCCGCACACGCCGGGCACGATGCCGGCCACGCGCATCACCACCACGAGGAGAGCTTCATCTCCAAATGGGTGTTCTCGCAAGATCACAAGATGATCGGGAAGCAGTTCCTGGTCACCGCCATCTTCATGGCCTGGGTGGCCGTGATCATGAGCCTGATCTTCCGCCTGCAATTGGCTTGGCCGGGCGAGGGTTTCGCGTTCACCAACTTCTTCTTGGGCGATAAGTGGGCGCCCGGTGGCGTGCTCGATAGCAACATGTACCTGGCGCTGGTCACGATTCACGGCACCATCATGGTGTTCTTCGTGCTCACGGGCGGGTTGAGCGGCACGTTCGCCAACCTGCTGATCCCCTTGCAGGTGGGCGCGCGCGACATGGCCAGCGGCTTCATCAACATGCTCAGCTACTGGTTCTTCTTCCTCAGCAGTGTGGTGATGCTCTCTTCCTTGTTCGTGGAAGGCGGTCCCGCCAGCGCCGGATGGACCATCTATCCGCCGTTGAGCGCGTTGCCCAAGGCCATTCCGGGTTCCGGGACCGGCATGACGCTCTGGCTGGTGAGCATGACGCTCTTCATCGCCAGTTCGCTCATGGGCGGCCTCAACTACGTGGTCACCATCCTGAACTTGCGCACGAAGGGCATGAAGATGACGCGCTTGCCGCTGACCATCTGGGCGCTCTTCCTTACCGCCGTGCTCGGCGTGCTGAGCTTCCCCGTACTGCTCAGCGCAGCGCTGCTCTTGCTGCTCGACCGCAGCTTGGGCACCAGCTTCTACCTGAGCGATATCCATTTGGCCGGCGAAGCGCTGGAGCAGACCGGTGGCAGCCCCATCCTCTTCCAGCACCTGTTCTGGTTCCTGGGCCACCCGGAGGTGTACATCGTGCTGCTGCCCGCTCTGGGCATTACCTCCGAGATCATCTCCACCAATGCGCGCAAGCCCATCTTCGGATACCGGGCCATGATCGGCTCCATCCTAGCGATCGGCTTCCTCAGCTTCATCGTCTGGGGCCACCACATGTTCGTGACCGGCATGAACCCCTTCCTTGGCAGCGTGTTCGTGGCCACCACCTTGTTAATCGCCATTCCCAGCGCGGTGAAGGTGTTCAACTACATCACGACGCTCTGGCGCGGCAACATCATCTTCACGCCGGGCATGCTCTTCAGCATCGGCCTGGTGGCCACATTCATCGCTGGCGGACTTACGGGCATCATCCTCGCCGATAGCGCCCTCGACATCGCCGTGCACGATACCTATTTCGTGGTGGCGCACTTCCACATCGTGATGGGCATGAGCGCCATCTTCGGCATGTTCGCCGGAATCTATCACTGGTTCCCGAAGATGTACGGCAAGATGATGAACACGAAGCTGGGTTATGCCCACTTCTGGATCACGCTGGTGTGCGCCTTCGGTGTCTTCTTCCCGATGCACTTCATCGGCCTTGCCGGTGCTCCCCGCCGCTATTACGATTACACGGAGTTCCCCATGTTCGATACCGTGATCGATCTGAATGTGATTGTCACCCTGTTCGCCATTGTCGGGGCGCTGGGCCAGGTGATCTTCACCTATAACTTCTTCTACAGCGTGTTCCGCGGGCCCAAGGCCGTTCAGAACCCGTGGAAGAGCAATACGCTGGAATGGACAACGCCGGTGGAGCACATCCATGGCAATTGGCCTGGCCCGATCCCAACGGTGCACCGCTGGCCTTACGATTACAGCAAGCCCGGCAAATCGGAGGATTGGGTGAGCCAGATCACTCCGCTCGACCACGACGAAGAGGAGCATTGAGCTTCGGTCATCAAGTTTCACGAGCCCCGGCATCTGTCGGGGCTCGTTTTTTCCGGGGCCCTGCCACAGGAGCGCATTAGTTTCGCCTCGTCTTGCAACGGGGTGCTCCGCCGCTGGTGGAAGCTGAGATCAGACCCGATGAACCTGGGCAGGTAATGCTGCCAAGGAATCAGGCCCAGCGCGTGGGCGCTTCCGTGCAAGCCTTCAACACGGAAGCACATGAAGCAGCTCATCACGCTCGTCACGTTCCTGAGCCTTGCCCCGGCATTGCTCGCGCAGTCGCGCCTTTCGGGCACGATCGTCGATGTGGCCGGCCTTCCGCTGGCGGACGTGAGCGTGGTGGTGGGTGCCGATGGGCGCTTCGGCGCGGCTACCGATCGGAACGGCCGCTTCGAAATCAGCGGGGTCGGTGAAGGCGAGCTACGGTTACGCGCGCAGCATCTCGGGTATGTCCCAATCGACACGATGCTCATTGCAGCCACCGAGAACGTGACCCTTCGGATGACTCGGGCGGCCATGTTTCTCGGGGCGGCTGAAGTCACTGCCCTGCGTGCAGGTGATCGCGCGCCTTTCGCCAAGAGCGTGGTGCGCAGAGAGCAGATCGATCGCATCAACACGGGGATCGACCTTCCATTCCTACTCGAGCAGCAGCCGGGCGTGGTGGCCACCAGCGATGGGGGCACGGGTATCGGCTACACCTACCTGCGCATCCGCGGGACCGATGGAACGCGCACCAACATCACCCTCAATGGCGTGCCCTTCAACGATGCCGAGAGCCAGGGCGCCTTCCTGGTGAACCTGCCGGACCTCGCGAGCAGCATGGAGGACATCGAGGTGCAGCGCGGCGTTGGCAGCAGCACCAATGGCCCGGCTGCATTCGGCGCCAGCGTGAACATCCGCACCACGGCGGTGAAGCGGGAACCATGGGCGCTGCTGAGCGTGAGTGGCGGCTCCTTCAGCACGAAGCGCTATAGCGTGAGCGCCGGGACCGGTTTGATCGATGGGCGATTCAGCCTCGATGCGCGGCTCTCTTCCATCACCACCGATGGCTATGTGGACCGAGCCAGCGCCGACCTCAAGAGCTACTTCCTGCAAGGCGCATGGGTGGGGGCGAAGCGCTCGCTGCGGTTCATCACCTTCCGGGGGAAGGAGATCACGTACCAGGCGTGGGGCGGTGTTCCGCGCGATGTGATCGATACCAATCGCACGTTCAATCCATACACCTACGAGAACGAGGTGGACAACTACGATCAGGCGCATTACCAGCTGCTCTTTGACCAGCGACTCTCACCGAACGTGACGCTGAATGCCACGCTCTTCCGCGTGGACGGGGCGGGCTACTTCGAGCAGTTCAAGGAAGATGATGAGCTGACCGCGTACGGCATAGCGCCCGCCGTGATCAATGGTGACACCACGGCCACCAGCGACCTCATCCGCCGCCGCTGGCTCGACAACACCCTGTTAGGTGCGAATGCGAATGCGGACATCGGCCTGGGCAAGCACCGGCTCGTGCTCGGAGCCAGCTACAGCGACTATAGGGGCAAGCATTTCGGAGAGTTGATCTGGGCGCGGTACGCCGGGAGCACGGAAATCGGCGATCGCTATTACGACAACGACGCGCGCAAGTCGGATCTGAGCGCCTTCGTGAAGCTCACCTATGCGGTGCGCCACAATATCGACGCATACGGCGATCTGCAGTTCCGGAGCGTTTCCCACCGCTTGGAGATGCTCAACGCCGGGTTCGTTCGGGAGCAGCAGCCCATCGCCTTCAGCTTCTTCAACCCCAAGGCCGGCGTCACCTGGAGCATGAGCAACAGCGATCGGGCGTACGCTTCAATCGCCGTAGCCAACCGGGAACCCAATCGCGAGGATCTTCAGGAGACCACGCCCAGCAGCCGTCCGCGCAGTGAGCGCCTCTTGGACTATGAGCTTGGCTATGAGCGGCGCACCGGGGGCATGAGCATGGGCGTCAATTGCTACCTCATGGATTATGCGGATCAGCTGGTGCTCACCGGTGAATTGAACGACGTGGGCGCTGCCTTGCGCACCAACGTGGCCAGGAGCTACCGTGCAGGCGCCGAATTGATGGGTGCATTGCGGATCAGCAAGCGCCTCACCTGGCGGGCGAATGCCGCGTTCAGCCGGAGTCGCGTGCGCGCGTTCACTGAGTACGTCGATGATTGGGACAATGGCGGTCAGGCCGCGTACACCTATGCCGAGAGCGAGCTCCCATTCGCACCGGGCGTCGTGGCGGGCAGCGAATTGACCATTCACGCCTGGAAGAGCAAGCGCGGGACCGCGGATCTCACCTTGGCGACCAAGTATGTCGGCCGTCAATTCCTCGATCTCAGCGCGAGCCCGGACCGCATGCTAGACCCCTTCATGGTGAACGACCTCCGACTGAATGCAACCTGGTTGGCCAAAGGCACGAAGGGCATCGACTTCAACCTGACGCTGCGCAACCTCTTCAGTGAGCTCTATGAGAGCAATGGCTGGGTGTACAGCTACGTGAGCGATGGGCGTAGGCAGGAGTTCGTTGGGCTCTATCCGCAGGCACCGTTGAATCTGCTGGGAGGGGTGAGCGTGCGGCTCTGACGGCCCCTAACGAAAGTTCTATTGCGTGTGCGGCGATCAGCAAGTAGCTATGTGGGGCGAAAACCTGAATCCATGCTCCGATCATTGCTCCCCCTGTTTGCCGGCATCGCATCGCTCGCTTGCGCTGGGCAATCCACCTACGACGCCAAGATCCTGGAGTACAGCGGTCTGCGATACGCCTGTGAGGGCAGCGGAACACCTGTGCTCAAGATCCAGAATGCCGGGTCGGCCACGATGGGCACCTGCGTGGTGGAGACCTGGAAGAACGGTCTCATGGTGAACACCTTCAACTGGATCCTGGCCGTGCCGGCGCTGCAAGGTGAGGTGCGCCAACCCGCATTGCCATCCGTGCCCGTGGACCCCGGCGACCAACTGGAGTTCCACATCATCAGCGTGAATGACGAGCCCGATGAGGATCCGTTGGGCAACATCCTTGCGATTGACCTGAGCGATACGCCAGCACTCGCAAATGGCGGTGAGATGGAAGTGCGCGTCGAACTAGGAGATGATCCCGGCGCCATCGTGTGGAGCGTGACGAATCAACTGAACCAAGTGGTGGCAACGGGTGGGCCTTACGATGAGAGCAATTCCGAGGTGACCGACGAACTCGATCTGCCGCCCGGCTGCTACACCTTCAAGGCCGAGGATCAAACGAGGAGCCTAGCCCCCGATGCGGTAGTGCGCGTGAAGCGCGGTGGCAATACGCTGCTCGTGGCCGCAGACCTCGAAGAACCCTATTCCAAAGGCCTTCGCGCCGGGACACTCCAAGCATGCTCGTACCCTATTGATCTGGAACTGCGGACCGATGAGGCGGCCAACGAGACCGCTTATGAGATCCGATCCGCTGATGGCGGCACCATTCATTGCACGGGCGGCGGCATTTCGGGCGGTGCACAGACTTTGATCAATGGATGCTGCCTGCCGGAAGGCTGCTATCAACTGCGGGTGATGGATGCCGGTGGCGATGGCATTGCAGGCGGCGGCTACATCCTTCGCGAGGGCAATGGCTCGTTGCGGCGCATCATTGACAACAAGGACGGTTTTGGCGATGGCGGGATGAGCGCCATCGCGGGTGGCGAGGGTTTCTGCCTGCCGCTCGGGAACGATCGCGTCACCTTCACCAGTTGCGATAAGCTCGATTGGCGAACGGCTCCATGTGGCGCTGAATACGTGGTGCTCAACGCGAATGCCGACGTGACCGCGCAGTACGGCATCGACAACGCTGGCAGTGGTTACCAGATCTGGTTCTTCGACCCCAACGGCGGTTACAGTTTCAAGCGCTTCCAGAGCCACGCCACCAGCAACGGCATGCCTGTTAGCGCCACGCGCGCCTGTCACTTCCTGGTCAATGGCTGGAGCGGCAACCAGCTCCAGGAAGGGGTCCTCTACAATGTGAAGGCACGCGCAAGGGTCACCGGCAACTACGCTGCATGGGGGGCAGCCTGCCGGTTCCGCATCGACAATGCCGCTGCGCAGTGCCCGGGCACCCGGTTGCTCGACCAGCCGGGCAATCCGAATCTGAGCTGCGGACAGAACCGATCGATCGGCAGCAATGTGCTGGTGCATGCCCGCCCCGTGCGGCGGAGGAACGCGAGCTGCAACTGGGTGAATGCCAACCGCTACCAGTTCCGGTTCCGGGTTGCTGGCGAGCCGGCTGAAATCGTGAAGACCAGCGCCACAGGAAAGTATTGGGTGAACACCGTCGGCCTCGAATGCGGCATGACGTATCAAGTTGACGTTCGAGCGAGCTTCGACAATGGAGCCTCCTGGTGCCGCGATGGTGAGGCTTGGGGCGATGCGTGCCTTCTCACCATCGACCCATGCACCGGTGCTGAACTGGCTCGTTCTGCTTCGGAGTTGACAGAATCGCGCTTGATGCTCTACCCGAATCCGAATGATGGCGGAACCGTGCGGCTGTTGCTTTCGTCCCCTTCCGGTCGATCGCCCCACGTTGATATTGTAGTGGTGGACCTGGCAGGCCGGAGCGTGATCAATCATCGATTCGGCCGTCAGGAGGGGATGCCGCTGGACGTGATCCTGGAACTGCCGGATGGCATGGCCTCTGGCATCTACCTGGTATCAGCCGTTACCGACAAAGAGGTCCTTAGTGGCCGATTGGTCATCCGGGACTGATCTTCACACCCGCGAATGTCAGGCAACTAGGCAACAAGCTGCTCGGGAATGAAGCCGGTACTCTTCCTCATATCATGCGCCTTCGCAATCAATTGCACCGCACAAACCACCTTCGACGCCAGGATCCTGGACTATACCGGCTTGCGATACGCTTGTGAGGGTGAAAGTGTGCCCGTGCTCAAGATCCAGAATGCCGGATCGGCCACGATGGGCACCTGCGTAGTGGAGACGTGGAAGAACGGCCTCGTAGTGAACACATTCAATTGGATTCTGGCCGTGCCGGCGTCACAAGGCGAAGTGCGCCAACCCGCATTGCCCTCAGTGCCCGTTGACCCCGGCGATCAGCTGGAATTCCACATCATCAGCGTGAATGGTGAGCCCGATGAGGATCCGGATGGCAACGTGCTCTTGGTCCCGATGGATATCGCGCCCGGAGAAGCGAGCACCTACCTCTTGAACGTGGTGGTGAACATGAGCACCCCGCCCGACTCGCTGTTCTGGTCCATCACCAATGCCAACGCGCAAGTGGTGGCGCAAGGTGGGCCCTACAGTACCGATGGCTTGGAGGAGCTGTGGGTGGAACTGGAGCCGGAGGCGTGCTACATGCTTCGCTTTGCTGAATCGGGCGACGCTCCTTCGGGCGATGGACAACTCGTCGTGTTCTCGGATGGCGTTCCGGTTGTCGATCTCATCGGCGGCACCAATGCGGCCCCTTCGCATGGCGGGCTTATTACGGGACTTTCGCTTGGCTCACCGTCGACCAGCATTGAGACGCTGATCGCATGGCCCAATCCGGCAGACGACGTGATGCGCATTTCAGTGCCGGGAGGAGCAGTGCGCGTAATCATGCGCGATGTCCAAGGCCGCATCGTGAAAGAGGTGCTTGCGGCATCTGGCGTTCCCATCGATGTAGCCGACCTGTCATCCGGCCTTTATGAGGTAGAGGCGCATGACCGATACGGAGCCGCGTTCCATACAAGACTGATGGTGGCACGATGATCGGCTGCGCGGATTCAACTTCGCACCGGTTCCACGAAGTACATCTCCATTTCGCCTTTGCCCTTGGCCTGCACTTTTCCGCGCGGGGTGAAGTCGAACGCTGGTTCGCCGAGCGGAGTCGTGGCATCACGAACCAGCGCATACGTCGCCTCGCTGATGTTCACCCGTCCTGCTTCGCCGCTGCTTTCCATGCGTGAAGCGGTGTTTACGGTATCGCCCCAAATGTCGTAAGCGAATTTCTTCTCGCCCACCACGCCAGCCACAACGGGCCCGCTGTGCATGCCGATGCGGATCTCGAAGTACGGCAGGCCGGCTTCGATCTTCCGCTGCTTGCCCTCCGCGATGAAATCACGCATCTCCAGAGCGGCTTGGATCGCATCCAGGGCGTGCGTGTCATTGGGCGTAGGCAATCCACCAGCCGCCATGTACGCATCGCCGATGGTCTTGATCTTCTCGATGCCGTGCTTGGCGCAGATGCGGTCGAAGGCGCTGAAGCACTCATGAAGGTCCTTCACGAGCTGCTTGGGCGTGACCTGCTCGCTGAGCGTAGTGAAGCCCTTGAAATCCGTGAAGAGCACGGTGACTTGGTCTAAGAGCCGCGCCTCCGCTTCGCCTTTGTCCTTCAATTCCTCCGCGACGGCCACAGGCAGGATGTTGAGCAACAGGTTCTCGCTTCGATCCTTTTCGAGCTGGATGGCTGCTCGCGATCGGCGCGTATAGCGCAGGCGGTTCCACAGTCCTGCGGAGAGTGCGAGCACGCCCAGGCCGGCGTAGAGGAAGAGGTTGCGGCGCTCCTTTTCGCTCGCGATCCGCTCTTGCGCATGCAGCTCCTGCTCGTGCATGCGGCGAACGTTGTCGAGACTGTCCGCGAGCATGCGGTCCTGGAATGCCCGTGTCACCTCCAGCCGTGTGACCTCCTTGCTATTGTTGAGCCGCAGCAGCGAATCATTCACGCTCATGTAAGCGGATTGCGCGGCGTATGCGTTCCGGAAATCACCGGCGAGCTCGTGCGCACGGTGCAGGCACTGCAAGCATTCGACGCGTTGCTGCAGCAGGTTGGCGGATAGCGCTATGCTCTCGCCTGCGCGGCAGGCGGCGATGGCCTCCCGTGCCCGCTTCAGGTCGATGAGCAGGTTGCCGCGATTCACGTGCGTGCGCACCAACTGGCGCGCGCTGCCAAGTGAGGAGAGTATCCGCTCGGCGGAATCGAGGCTCGCGAACGCCTCGGCACCGCGACCCAGCTGCCCATAGGCACGCCCCAGATTGTTGAAGGCCATGCCCTGCTCAAGCCTGCGCCCGATCCTCTTGTACAGCTCCAGCCCGCGCACGAAGAGCAGCGCTGCCGTATCGGGCCGGCCCAGATTCAAGTAGGCGCTTCCCAAGTTCAAGGCGGCTTGGGCCCGGCCGCGATCGCTATCGAGCTCCTCCGCCAGCGCAGCGCTCCGCTCGTAGTGGCTCAATGCTTCGCGGTGGTTGTTCAGCTCGGTCTGGATGGTGCCCATGTTGTTGTAGGTGCCGGCTAAGCCATCCTTGTTCTGGAGCTCCATGTCGATGCGCAGGCTCTTCTGCAGCTGCGTGAGCGCCATCGGAAGGTCACCGAGGCTGCGGTAGACATTGCTGAGGTTGCTGTAGGTGTTGGCCTCGCGCTTGGGGTCCTTCATCGCTTTCGATAGCGCTAGGCAGGCATGCAGGTGGTTGAGCGCGGCCTCGTAATCGCTCTTCATGCTGCTGCCCACGGCGAGGGTGGTACTGGCCTCGAACTGCGCGACCTGCGATTCCACCCGGCGTGCGAAATCGAGCTGCTTGCGCGCCAGGGCCATGCCGCTGTCGGGTTGCTCGAACACCGCCTTCCAGGCGAGGATCTGCACGGCCTTCAGCCTCGCCGAATCGGGCTGGGCGGCATCATTCCATACGCGCAGCAGAGAATCCGTTTGGCCGCGCGAAACGGAGGCGGCCAGCCAAAGGAAGACGAGCGCGATGCTCCGCATGCCGGTGAATGTAGCGGCTCACCCATGCACGGCCTCGCTCAGCGCGAAGACGATCTCCGGGTCCTGCTCGATGGCCGTGCCCACCACGAGCACATCGGCGCCCGCTTCGCACAAGGCGCGCGCTTGTTGCTCATCGCGGATGCCGCCGCCCACGATGATGGGCAATGCGACCGTCGCACGCACGGAAGCGACCATGGCCGGCGAAACGCTCTTCGGTGCGCCGCTCCCGGTATCCAGATAGATGGCGCGCAGTCCGAGCAGCTCACCGGCCAAAGCGGTGGCTGCGGCGATGCCCGCTTATCGTGCGGGATGGGCGAGGACTGGCTCACATAATGAGCAGTGGTGGTGCGTCCGCCATCCACGAGCATATAGCCTGTCGGGATCGCTTCAATGCCGAGCGCCTTCACCGTGGGCGCGGCGGTGACGTGATGCCCAATGAGCATTTCCGCGTTGCGCCCGCTGATCAGCGAGAGGAAGAGCACCGCATCCGCGTGCGCGCTGAGCTGCGAAGGGCTGCCTGGGAAAAGCACCACGGGCTGCCTGCTCCATCGCTTCACCAGTTCCACGCACCGGTCGAACGAAGAGGAGGTCAGCAGGCTTCCGCCCACGAAGATCAGGTCGGCCTTGGCCATGCACGCGTTCTGGACCATGCGCTCAAGCGCGGCCTCATCAGTCCCGAAATCGGGGTCGATGAGCACGGCCAAGAGCTTTTGCCCCTGGCGCCTGGCCTGTTCGATCCGATTCAGGACCCTGCTCATCGTTGCGAACATACCGCTTCAGCTGCTGTTACCCGTTAAGAGGCTACTTTCGCGGGCCGCTAGCGTCATAGCGGCACACACCCATCAACGGAACAATGAGCACCAAGACCATCGAGCAAGTGAAGTACAAAGTGAAGGACATGGCCCTTGCCGAATGGGGCCGCAAGGAAATCGAGTTGGCCGAGGCGGAGATGCCCGGCCTCATGGCACTGCGCGCCAAGCACGGCAAGGAGAAGCCGCTGAAGGGCGCGCGCATTGCCGGTTGCCTGCACATGACCATCCAGACGGCGGTGCTCATCGAGACCTTGAAGGAACTCGGCGCCGAGGTGAGCTGGAGCAGCTGCAACATCTTCAGCACGCAGGACCACGCCGCAGCGGCCATCGCGAAGGCGGGCATCCCGGTGTACGCTTGGAAGGGCATGAACAACGAGGAGTTCGATTGGTGCATCGAGCAGACGCTCTTCGCGTTCGAAGGAGGCCAGCCCTTGAACATGATCCTCGATGATGGCGGCGACCTCACCAACATGGTCTTCGACAAGTATCCTGAGCTGGTCAACGGCATTCGCGGTTTGAGCGAAGAAACAACGACCGGCGTGCTGCGCTTGATGGACCGCGAACGGAACGGAACGCTCGTGATGCCTGCGATCAACGTGAACGACAGCGTCACCAAGAGCAAGTTCGACAACAAGTACGGCTGCAAGGAGAGCGCGGTGGATGCCATCCGTCGCGCCACCGACATCATGATGGCCGGCAAGGTGGCCATCGTGTGCGGCTACGGCGATGTGGGCAAGGGTACGGCCGCATCACTGCGCGGTGCTGGTGCCCGCGTGATCGTTACCGAGATCGATCCCATCTGCGCCCTGCAAGCGGCCATGGACGGCTTCGAGGTGAAGAAGCTGGTGCCCAACGTGCATCGGGCTGACATCATCATCACCACCACGGGCAACTTCAACATCGTCACGGAGGCCGCCTTCCGCAAGATGAAGGACAAGGCCATCGTGTGCAACATCGGCCACTTCGATAACGAGATCGACATGGCTTGGCTGAACAAGGCCTACGGCAAGACCAAGGTGGAGATCAAGCCGCAGGTGGACAAGTACACCATTGACGGCAAGGATGTGATCATCCTGGCCGAGGGCCGCTTGGTGAACCTGGGCTGCGCCACGGGCCACCCCAGCTTCGTGATGAGCAACAGCTTCACCAACCAGACGCTGGCGCAGATTGAATTGTGGAAGAACCACGCGAACTACGAGAACAAGGTGTACGTGCTGCCCAAGCACCTCGATGAGATGGTGGCCAGCCTGCACCTCGCCAAGATCGGCGTAGAGCTGGAGGAACTCACCGACGAACAGGCCAAGTACATCGGCGTGCCGAAGAACGGTCCGTTCAAGAGCGACGCTTACCGCTACTGAGCGTTTGAACATGAAGGGCTGTCGCGGCAATGCTGCGGCAGCCCTTTCTCTTTCCGGCCGGGCGCCTACATTTACACCCCGTGATCGCGGCTCCCATTCAGGGCCCTTTCCATCGGCGATGACGGGCTCCACCAAATACATTTTCGTTACCGGAGGGGTCACCTCCAGCCTCGGCAAAGGCATCATCTCGGCCTCCTTGGCCAAATTGCTGCAGGCGCGCGGCTTCACGGTCACTATCCAGAAGCTCGATCCCTACATCAATGTGGATCCGGGCACGCTCAATCCGTACGAGCATGGCGAATGCTTCGTAACAGAGGATGGTGCCGAGACCGACCTCGACCTGGGTCACTACGAGCGCTTCCTCGATGTGCCTACCAGCAAGGCCAACAACGTCACCACGGGCCGCATCTACCAGAACGTCATCAGCAAAGAGCGGCGCGGCGAATACCTGGGCAAGACCGTGCAGGTGATCCCGCACATCACCGATGAGATCAAGGCGCATATTCAGGCGCTTGGGCGCAAGGGAATCTACGATTTCGTGATCACCGAAGTGGGCGGCACGGTGGGTGATATCGAGAGCCTGCCTTACATCGAGGCCATCCGTCAGTTGAAGTGGGCCAAAGGCAAGGACTGCCTCACCATTCATCTCACCCTGCTGCCCTACCTGGGCACCACCGGAGAATTGAAGACCAAGCCCACGCAGCACAGCGTGAAGGAGTTGCTGAGTCTCGGCGTTCAGCCCGATGTGCTCGTGTGCCGCACCGAGCACCCCATGCAGAAGGGCATGAAGGAGAAGATCGCCCTGTTCTGCAATGTGGACGCAGAGGCCGTGATCGAGAGCCGCGACGCCGAGACCATCTATGACGTGCCCTTGATGATGCAGCAGGAGCGGCTCGATGAAGTGGTGCTGAGGAAGCTCGGTGTGACCACCTTCCCCGATGCCGACCTCGACGCCTGGAAGGATTTCCTGCGCCGCTACAAAGAACCGAAGGGCGAGGTGCATATCGGCCTTGTGGGCAAGTACGTGGAACTGAAGGATGCCTACAAGAGCATCAAGGAAGCATTGGAGCACGCCGGTGCCGCCAACGAGCTCAAGGTCCACATCAAGTGGGTGCACAGCGAGAAGCTCACGGCGAAGAATGTAACCAAGCACCTCAGCGGACTCAGCGGCATCCTGGTGGCGCCGGGCTTCGGTCATCGCGGCATCGAGGGCAAGATCGAAGCGATCAAGTACGCACGCGAGAACAAGGTTCCCTTCCTCGGCATCTGCCTGGGCATGCAGTGCGCGGTGATCGAATTCGGCCGCAACGTGCTCGGTTACACAGACGCCAACAGCACCGAGATGAACGCGGACACCACGCATCCGGTGATCGCGATGATGGAGGAGCAGAAGGCCATCGCCGACAAGGGCGGAACCATGCGCTTAGGCGCCTATGCCTGCAAACTCGAGGAAGGCAGCATGGCGCGCGCGGTCTATGGCAAGCGCGACATCAGCGAGCGGCACCGGCACCGCTACGAGTTCAACAACGCTTACCTGAAGTCCTACGAGAAGGCGGGCATGGTGGCCTCTGGCATCAACCCGCAGGGCAAGCTCGTGGAGATCGTCGAGATCAAGGGCCACCCGTGGTTCATCGGCGTGCAGTTCCACCCCGAGTACCGCAGCACTGTGGCCAAGCCGCACCCCTTGTTCATCGCATTCGTGAAGGCAGCGATGGGTTTGGGGGTAAGGGAAACGGCACGCGCCGAAGCCTGATCCGGAGCGCATCAGGGACACCCCCGCCGAGCAAGGCAAGCTCGACGAATCGCCAAGGATGCCCCTACGAGGCCTTGCTTCCGCTGCCGAGCACCAACCCGGCGACTGCGGCAGTGAGCGCAGCCAGCACGCCGCCTGCAATCGCATCGACCACAATGAACATGCGCTCATAGAATAGGTTGCTCATGGCATGCATCATCAGGTCGAAGTTGGCCGTGAGCAGCAGCCCGATTATGAAGCCGGGCAACAGCGCGGCCTTCGCTGAAGTGATGCCCATGCGCCACATGATGAATGCCATCATGCAGCCATAGGCCACGTTGGCGGCGATGAGCGAGAGCCAGCTCCAATTCTCCTCGGCCTTCATGAAACCCTCGAACTTGTTCATGGCCGCTTCGGAGTAGCTGTGCAGGGCAATGCCAAAGATGCCCCATCCGAGCAGGAAGGCGGCGACCGATGCGGCAAGCGCTGCGAGTACGACTTTCGTGTTCATGGAGGTTTGGTTTGGTGAATCGAAGCTAGGCGCCTGCTCCGAACCGGACGGGAAGGGCTAGCCCCCTTTTCCACCGTGGAGTGTGCGGAACCGCTAACCTGAAGCGGGTATCAGAGCAACGCGCGTAAGGCCATCGCTGAACAGTGAGAACCAGCAACCGAGGCCCTTCACGCGAAGAACGCGTCGAGCTCCGTGCGGAAATACTGCAACGCGTTCTTCACGCCCAGCGGCAGTCCTCCGCCCAGCGCGCACAAGGAGCCGATCTCCATGGTCTCGATCAGGTCGTTGAAGAGCGCGCGATCGATCTTGCGACCGGTCTTCGCGCCAGCGATCAGCTCCTTGCCGCGCGTGCTGCCGATGCGGCACGGGAAGCACTTGCCGCAGCTCTCTAGCGAGGTGAACTCGAAGAGGTGCTCCAGGTAATCCACCATCGGAAAGTCCTGCGGGATGCTCAGTACGCTGGCATGGCCTAGGAGGAAGCCTTCTTTCTGGAAGCTCTCGAAGTCGATGCCGAGCGCGTTGATCTTCTGCAGTGGAACAATGCCGCCCAGTGGGCCACCGATGTGCAGCGCCTTGGTGGGGCGCGAGAAGCCACCGCCGAGTTCGTCAATCACCTGCGCGAGCGGAGTGCCGCATTCCACCTCGTAGATGCCGGGGCGCTTGAAGCCGCTGTCGAGGCACACGAGCTTGCTGCCGTTGCTCTTCTCGCTGCCCAGCTTCGCGAAGGCCGCGCCGCCATTGGCGATGACCCAGGGCACGCAAGCCAGGGTCTCCACGTTGTTCACCACGGTAGGGCGGTTGAAGAGCCCTTGCTGCGCGGGATAGGGCGGCCGCGTGCGCACCTCGCCGCGCTTGCCTTCGATGCTGTTGAGCAGAGCGGTCTCTTCACCGCACACGTAAGCGCCCGCCGCCTTGATCACCTTGAAGCGATAGTTGAAGCCGCTGCCTTTGATGTCGTGCCCGATCCAGCCATTGGCTTCCAAGTCGCGCACAGCTTGCTTCACAATCTCCACCGCTTCCGGGTATTCCGCGCGGATATACAGCACACCCGTATCCGCGCCCACGCAATAGCCAGCGATCATCATGCCCAGCAGCACGCGGTGCGGGCGCTGCTCCAGCAGGTAGCGGTCGCTGAACGCCGCCGGATCGCCCTCGTCGGCGTTGCACACGATGTACTTGCGCGGCGTGCCATTGCCGGTGGTGTCTTCTGCGTTGCGGCAGGCCTCGAGCTTGAAACCCATGGGAAAGCCCGCGCCGCCGCGCCCACGAATCGTCGCGGTCTTGATCTCGTTCAGCACATCGGCGCTATCGCTCTTCAGCACCTGCTCCCACACCGCATAGAATTCCGCAAGTGAAGGCATCGTCGCCATGAGGATGGGCGAGGCCATGGAAGTGCCCGCGTGGTAGGTGTCCATGTTCGCGAATCCGGTGTAGTCGCCCCGTTGGGTTGATGCTGCACCGGTTCCGGCCATGATTTCGGGCAAGCGGTCAATCGCATCCCCACTGTGATTCAATCCGCCCACGTTGAATGCGCTGTTCTCGTGGCATCTGCCCAGGCAGCACATGTGGCCGATCTCCTCGGGCTTGAAGTGCTTCGCTAGCTCATGATGCACCTTCTCCTGCGTGCCGGCTACCAAGCAGGCGCTGCCGTTGCACACGTAGGCCTTCTTGCCTTGGTTCTCCTTCTTCAGGAAGTCGTAGAACGAACTGGTGCCATAGGTAATGGCTTCGCCGATGAGGAAGTCGTCGGCGATCTGCGTGAGGGCGCGATCCTCGGGCGTGCCGGTGGCGGAAGCCGCTTGCTGAAGGCGCTCCCAAAGCGGATCCTCGAGCTCCTTGCCGTCGCGGCCGGAAAGGGAGGAGATGTTCTTCGACATGCGCCGAAGGTATGCGGCGGCTTCAACCCTGTTGCCGACCTTCGCCCTTCGCTCATCCCAATCGCATGAAACGCATTGCCCTCTTCACGCTGCTTCTCGCACCCCTCCTCGCCTTCGCGCAGCCGGCCCCGGCAGGCAAGCTCGCCCCCTTCATCTACAACGATCTGCTCCTGATCGATCGCATCAGCGGCCTTGCTGTGGATCCAGCAGGAACCAAGGCCATCTTCAGCGTGCGCGCCACCGATATGGAGAAGAACCGAGGCGTGAGCACGCTATGGATGAAAGACCTCGTTGATCCCGCGAAGCCCGAATTGAAATTGCCGGCGAGCGAGGGCGGCGCCAATGGCGTGCAGTGGCTCGCTGATGGCTCTGGCTTCTTCTTCCTCAGCGCGCGCAGCGGCAGCAATCAGGTATGGCGGGCCGATGCCACAGGCACACATGCCGTGCAAGTAACCACGCTTCCGCTGGACGTGGAGGACTACCGCATTTCTCCCACCGGTAAAGGCCTGGTGGTGGCCATGGCTGTGTTCCCCGAATGCAAGGGCTTCGAGATCACCTGCACCGAGAAGATCCGGGAAACGCGTGAAGCAGCGAAGGCCAGCGGTACGGTGTACGACAAGCTCTTCCTGCGCCACTGGGACACCTGGAAGGATGGCACGCGCAACCACCTCTTCTACATCGACCTGAACAAACCCGAAGCAGCGCCGATCGCGCTCACCGATGGCCTCGACGGCGATGTGCCCTCGAGACCCTTCGGCGGCAATGAGGACTTCTGCTACAGCGCCGATGGCAGCACGGTCTTCTTCAGCTTGCGCGCAGCCGGGACCCGTGAGCCTTGGAGCACCAATTTCGACATTTACAGCGTGCCCGTTTCCGGTGGTGCGGCGCAGAACCTCACCGCTGAGAACCCGGCGTGGGACGCGGCGCCCGTGATTTCGCCGGACGGCAAGACCCTCGCCTACAAGGCCATGAAGCGACCCGGCTACGAGGCCGACCGATTCGAGATCCGATTGCGCGATATCGCAACAGGCAAGACCAGGACGCTTGCCTCCGAATGGGACCGCAGCGTGGCGGATATGAAGTGGAGCCGCGATGGCAGCAGCTTGCTCGTGACCGCCGATGATCTGGGCAAGCACCGCCTCTTCCGCATCGACATCAAGAGCGGCCAGGTGCTGCCCTTGAGCCGCGATGGTCACCTCGATGCCTTCGCTGAAACGCCCAAGGGCTTTGTGTTCCTGAAGAGCGGCCTCAGCGGCCCGGCGCAACTCTATGCGGCCAAGCCCAAGGCGGCCTTCATCGATGCCGATGCCATGCCGCTCACCGCATTCAATGCGGGCTTGAAGGAGAAGGCCTTTGGCGCGTACGAGCAATTCAGCTTTCCCGGATGGAATAACGAGACGGTGCACGGTTACGTGCTGAAGCCGGCCAATTACGAGGAAGGCCGGAAGTACCCAGTGGCCTTCCTCGTGCATGGTGGTCCGCAGGGCAGCTTCGGCGATGCCTGGAGCTACCGCTGGAACCCTCAGACCTATGCGGGTGCTGGATATGCAGTAGTGATGATCGACTTTCACGGCAGCACCGGCTACGGCCAGGCCTTCACCGATGCGATCAACCAGCATTGGGGCGATCGTCCCTTGGAGGACCTGCAGAAAGGCTGGGCCTTCGCGCTGAGCAAGTACGCCTTCCTCGATGGCGCGCGCGCAGCGGCCTTGGGTGCTTCGTACGGCGGCTTCATGATGAATTGGATCGCCGGCAATTGGCCCGATGCATTCAAGTGCCTGGTATCGCACTGCGGCATCTTCGATACGCGCGCCATGGGCTACAGCACCGAGGAACTCTGGTTCACCGATTGGGAGAATGGAGGCAGCGTATTCGCGAAGCCGGAGAACTACGAGGCCTTCAACCCCATGCTGCACGTGGCGCAATGGCGCGCGCCCATGCTGGTGATCCATGGCGACAAGGATTTCCGTGTGCCGCTCACACAAGGCATCGGCACCTTCACCGCATGCCAAAGCAAGGGCATCGAATCGAAGTACCTCCGCTTCCCGGATGAGAACCACTGGGTGCTGAAGCCGCAGAACTCGAAGCAGTGGCACGATACCGTTTTCGGGTGGCTGGAGCAGCACATCGGCAAGCGGGAGTGAAGAGCATCTTGGCATGGATGCTGGGACGAGCGGTGAATCACCCCTGATCGCGCACGCAACAGCCTCTACATTCGTCCGCATCACATGCGTCTGATACTCGCCGCGCTGTTCTGCGCACCGCTCCTTGCCCATGCGCAGACTTCCGCTCCGCCATCTCACGTGCGCGATGCCGCGCCCAAGGTCTTCGCCTTCACTAATGCCATCCTGCACACCGATGCGCGCACGGTTGTCGCGAAGGCCACCTTGCTTATCCGCGATGGCGAGGTGGTGGCAGCAGGCGCTGGTGTGATCGTCCCTGCTGATGCGGTGGTGCGCGACCTCAACGGGCTGCACCTCTGGCCCGCGCTGATCGAGCCGTACAGCGACCTTGGGCTAGCGGCCAGCACCAACGAGGAGCGCAAGGCCGAGAACAAAGGCGCGCGTCATTGGAATAGCGCTCTGCGCGCTGACGCACGTGCGCACGAACTGTACAAGTCCGATGGGGAGAAGGCCGGCAAGCTGCGCGAACAAGGCTTTGCTCTGGCCGTGGCGCACCGCATGGATGGTATCGCGCGCGGAACCTCAGCGGCCATCGCGTTGAATGATGAGGCACCGGTGAAGTGCATCGTTCAACCCGATGCCGCTGCGCACTTCAGCTTCCGCAAGGGCAGCTCGCCCGACAACTATCCCAGTTCGCTCATGGGCAGCATCGCGTTGTTGCGCCAGGCCATGCATGATGCGCGCTGGTATGAACAGGCCGCCTCGAAGGAACCTGATGCCGTGCTCGAATCACTCGCAGCGCAGCTCAAGGGCCGCATCGTGACCGAAGCGAGCGATCGCAACGACGTGCCGCGTTGGAGCCGATTGCTGAAGGAGTTCGGGCTGACCGGTTTGTTGAAAGGCGCGGGCGATGAGTACGCGCGCTTGCCGGAGATCAAAGCCGCAGGCATGCCGCTGATCGTGCCGTTCGCGCAGCCCGAGGCCTACGATGTGGAGGATCCCTACGATGCCCTCGAAGTGAGCTACGCGCGCCTGAAGCATTGGGAGCTCGCCATGCGCAACGCCTATCTGCTCGATAGCGCGGGCATTGCCTTCGCCCTGACGACGCATGGACGCAAGGAACTGAAGGACCTGTGGAAGGACCTGCGCAAGCTGGTGGCCAGCGGGCTCGACAGCGCCAAGGCCATCGAGAAGCTGACCGTGGAACCAGCGCGCCTATTCGGATTGGATCAGCGATACGGAGCGCTGAGGCCCGGCATGCGCGCGAGCTTCCTCATCACCTCGCACCATCTCTTGCATGAGAAGAACACCATCCATGAGACCTGGGTGGAGGGCAAGCGCTTCACGATCGATGATCCCGGCAAGCTGAAGCTTGCGGGCACCTACAACCTCAACCTCGCGGATGCGATTCTTCATCTAGAAGTGAGCGGCGAGCCCGGCAAGCACGAGGCCCATGTGCGCAAACCCGATGAACCCGACAGCCTGAAGGTGAAGGCGCGACTGGAGGTCAGCGGCGGTGTTGTGAGTATAAGCTGGTCGCCGAAGGGCAAGCCCGAGGAGATCACGCGTCTCAATGGCAGCGTGCATGGCGGCGGCGGCGTATGGGATGGTCAAGGCCAGCGCCCAGGCGGTGCTTGGTTCGTGTGGAGCGCGGTGCGGAGAGCTGAAGGCGGTTCGGAGAAGAAGGATAAGGATGAGAAGGAGGAGAAGAAAGCCGCGCAGCTCGTCGGTTCGATCACCTTTCCGCTCGTGGGCTATGGATGGAAGGAGGCTCCAAAGGCAGAGACCATCGTGATCCGTAATGCCACGGTATGGACGAACACATCGAAGGGCATCCTGCGCAACACGGATGTACTGATCCACGGAGGCATGGTGAAGGCGGTGGGTGAGAAGCTGGATGTACCCGCGGTGTTCCCCGGCAAGACCAAGCCATCCGTGTTCGAGGTGGATGGCACGGGCAGGCACCTCACCTGCGGCATCATCGATGAGCATTCCCACATCGCCATCTCGCGCGGCGTGAACGAGGGCTCGCACCACATCACCAGTGAGGTGCGCATCGGCGATGTGGTGAATCCAGACGACATCAATATCTACCGCAACCTATCCGGGGGCGTCACCACTGTGCAGCAGCTCCACGGCAGCGCCAACGTGATTGGCGGGCAGAGCGCGGTGATCAAGCTGCGCTGGGGTCATGGCGCCGATAGCCTGCTCCTGGAAGGCGCACGGCCCCGCATCAAGTTCGCGCTGGGTGAGAATGTGAAGCAGAGCAACTGGGGCCCCAGTTCGCGCTTCCCGCAAACGCGCATGGGGGTTGAGCAGGCGTTCTACGATGCGTTCCATCAAGCACGCGGGTACCAGGCTGAACATGATCGCTGGAACGCGATGAAGCCGAAGGAGCGGACCGGCAAGGCCGCGCCGCGCCGCGACCTGCGCCTGGAGGCCTTGGCCGAGATCCTGCGCGGCGAGCGCGACATCAGCTGCCACAGCTACGTGCAGAGCGAGATCGCCATGTTGATGCATGTTGCGGACAGCATGCGCTTCACCGTGAACACCTTCACCCACATCCTCGAAGGTTACAAGGTGGCGCCGGCGATGAAGGCGCACGGAACGAGCGCGAGCACATTCAGCGATTGGTGGGCCTACAAGCAGGAAGTGAACGAGGCCATCCCGTACAATGCCGCGCTGCTTCACCGCAATGGCGTGAATACCGGCATCAACAGCGACGATGCCGAGATGAGCCGCCGTCTCAATCAGGAAGCCGCCAAGGCCGTGAAATACGGCGGTGTGAGCGCTGAGGAGGCGTGGAAGATGGTGACCTTGAACCCGGCGCGGATGCTGAAGCTCGATCACCGCATCGGCAGCATCGAACCCGGCAAGGACGCCGACCTGGTGCTCTGGAACACGGATCCGCTGAGCATCGATGCACGCGCGCTGAAGACCTATGTGGACGGCGTCTGTTATTTCGATGAAGCGAAGGACCGTGAGCAGCGCGCGTGGATCGCCGGCGAGCGCGACCGCCTGGTGCGCGCCATGATGCAGGCCAAAGCCGATGGCGCGCCCACGCGCAAGGCGGGCCGTGAAAGACCGCGCCTATGGTGCTGCGAGGATCTGGGCGAGGATGAATACCTGCACGATGGAGATCATATCCATGAATAGCGCAAAGCCCTCGCTACGGGGCACTCGTAGCGTCGACCGGTCATCCCGGCCTGGAGCGGGGAAGGGTCGACCTTTCAGATCAACCAGCCTGCGAGGGATGGCATGGTCATGGTTGCTATGGCTGCCGATTCACGGCTACGCTCAAATCCCCACGCCCGCCCCGCCGCAATCCAGATCGATCCTCATCACCGGGTGCACCGTCCACGTCGGCGACGGCAAGGTGATCGACGATGGAGCCGTGGGCTTCCGCAGTGGCCGCATCGACTACGTGGGCTTCGACTATGGCGTGAAGGCGCAGTATGACACCGTGATCCATGCGAAGGGCCAGCATGTCTATCCGGGCTTCATCCTTCCCGATTCCCCCTTGGGCCTTGTTGAAGTGGAGCAGACGCGCGCCACGGTGGACAAGCAGGACGTGGGCCGCTACGAGCCCGAGCTGCGTGCCATTTCTGCCTACAAGAGCGACTCGCGCGTAACGCCCACCATTCGATCCAATGGCGTGCTGCTGGCGCAAGTGGCTCCGCGCGGGCTCACCATCGCGGGCACCAGCAGCGTGGTGCAGCTCGATGCCTGGGACAACGACGGTGCAATCGTGAAGGCCGACGATGGTGTGTTCATGTCATGGCCTTCCGCCTATCAGCGCCAAGGCTGGTGGGCCGAGCCGGGCGAGACCGACAGCGAGAAGAAGGACGAACGCGCCAAGAAACTTGATGAGCTTCGGCAGTTCTTCCGCAATGCGAAGGCTTACTCGGCTACGAAGTCACCCGCGATTGTCGACGTGCGCTTGGAAGCGCTGCGCGGCCTCTTCGATGGCAGCAAGGCGCTTTTCGTTCGCGCCGATGCCGCGCGCGAGATCACCGAGGCCGTGCAATTCACGAAAGCCGAGGGCGTGAAGCGCACCGTGATCGTGGGCGGCTACGATGCCTGGCGCGTGGCGGACCTGTTGCGCGACAACAAGGTGGATGTAGTCCTGCGCCGTACGCACAGCCTGCCCATGCGGCCCGAGGATGACATCGACCTGCCTTACAAACTGCCCGCATTGCTGAAGGAGCGCGGCATCCGCTTCTGCCTCAGCTACACCGGCGACCACGAGCATGCCGGCGCGCGAAACTTGCCTTTCACCGCTGGCACCGCGCGCGCGTATGGTCTTTCATCCGAAGATGCGTTACGGGCCATCACGCTGGATGCTGCCGCCTTGCTCGGCATCGATCAGCGCTGCGGCAGCCTCACCGTGGGCAAGGACGCCACGCTCATCGTCTCGCAGGGCGATGCCCTCGACATGCGCGGCAACGATGTGCGCTGGGCCTTCATCCAAGGCCGTCGCATCGCGCTCGATGATCACCAGAAGCAGCTGTACCGGCAGTATCAAGGAAAGCTGGAGAAGGGTCAGTAACCCAACTTCACCCTCACCCTCTTCAGCACTCCGCTCGCCACGTTGCGCGCCTTGTCCGCGCCTTCCTTCAGCCGCGCATCCAGCTCGGCCTTATCGTTCATGAGGCGGGCGTAAGTGTCGCGCTCGGTGCGGTAGCCATCGAGCAGCGCGGCGAGCAGTTCCTTCTTCGCGTGGCCATAGCCGTAGCCGCCGGCGCGGAACCTATCCGCCATCGCGCTCACCGCATCAGCGGGCGCCAAGAGCTTGAAGAGCTTATAGACGTTGTTCGCCTCCGGGTCCTTCGGTGCTTCGAGCGGCGCGCTGTCCGTGACGATGCCCATCACATCCTGCTTCAGCTCCTTCTCCGGCGCGAAGAGGCGGATGAGGTTGTTGCGGCTCTTGCTCATCTTCTCACCATCGGTGCCGGGCACCAGCATCACCTGCTCATCGATGCGCGCTTCAGGCAGCACCAGCGTCTCGCCCATCTGGTGGTTGAAACGCTCGGCCACGTCGCGCGTGAATTCGAGGTGCTGCTTCTGGTCCTTGCCCACGGGCACCACCTCCGCGTCATAGAGGAGGATGTCGGCAGCCATGAGCATGGGGTAGGTGAAAAGCCCGCCATTCACGTCCTCCAAACGGTCGGCCTTGTCCTTGAAGCTGTGCGCAAGCGCGAGCCGCGAGTAGGGGAAGAAGCAGCTGAGGTACCACGTGAGCTCGCTGACCTCCGGCACATCGCTTTGGCGGTAGAACACCGTGCGCTGCGTGTCTAATCCGGAGGCGAGCCAGGCCGCTGCCACACTATAGGTGTTGCCGCGCAGCAGGACAGCATCCTTGATCTGCGTGAGCGCGTGCAGGTCGGCGATGAAGAGGAAGCTGTCGTTGCCGGGCTTGAGGCTCTCGGCGATGGCGGGGGCGATGGCCCCGAGCACGTTGCCGAGGTGCGGCGTGCCGGTGCTCTGGATGCCTGTGAGGATGCGGGGCATGGCCGGCGAAAGTACCGGTGCGCGCGGCAGATACCTTCGCCGCCTTTCAACGCCGACGCCATGGGCAGCGGCGAACCGATCATGAGCGAGGCCATTCCAGCAGAGCGATTCAAGGTGCGCGATGGCGAGAGCCGCCGTAGTCCCTTGACCAAGTGGCTCTTCCTGCCGTTGCGCCTGATCTACAAGGGCTGGTTCATCTTCGTGTTCTTCAGCTCGTTGGTGCTGCTCTATGTCCCGTTCCGCATCCTGCTTTATACCCCGCGACGCTACTACAAGGCTTTCCGCCTGAAGCGCATCTGGGCCCGATACCTGGCCTATGCCAGCGGGGTGCCTCCGCGCATCGTGCGCAGCGCGCCATTGCCCGAGCCGCCGTACGTGATCTGCTGCAATCACAGCAGCTACATCGACATCATCCAGATGTACAATGTGATACCGCGCTACTTCCTGTTCATCGGCAAGTATGAGCTGTTGAAGTGGCCGCTCTTCAACATGTTCTTCAAGGGCATGAACATCGCGGTGAACCGGACCGACCGGGGCGAGGCGGCGAGGGCCTTCCGCAAGGCGGCGCAAGCCATCGACCGCGGCACCAGCATCGCCATTTTCCCGGAGGGGACCATCCCGGCTTTCACGCCGCGCATGAAACCGTTCAAGGACGGCGCCTTCAAGCTGGCCATCGAGAAGCAGGCGCCCATCGTGCCGGTGACCTTCATTGACCATTGGAGGCTCTTTGGTGAGCCGACCGAGCTGCTTTCGCGCGGGCGGCCGGGCATCGCCCGGACGGTGATCCATGCCCCTATTTCAACCATTGGCCTCAGTGATGCCGACGTGCCCGCGTTAAGGAAACGCGTATACGAGGTGCTCGAGGGGCCTTTATTGGACAGGGATGCGGGCCAATCGCCAACTTCGCGGCCGTGAAGATCGAAGAAGCCACCCTCGACCGGATAGCCGAGCTCGCCCGGCTCGATTACAGCGACCCGGCCGCGCGCGCCGCGATACTCGCCGACATGGAGAAGGTGCTCACCTTCGTGGAAAAGCTCAACGAGGTGGACACCGCCGGTGTGGCGCCGCTGATCTTCATGACCGATGAGGCGGATGTGCTCCGCGAGGATGTAGCCGAGACGACGATCACGAAGAAGGAAGCCTTGATGAACGCACCGGTTAAGGACAGCGATTACTTCAAGGTGCCGAGGGTGGTGGATAAGGGCTGACCGAGCTGAACCGGAGATGCCTAGGGACACAGGGCCGGAAAGGCCCGGTGTCTCGCCTTTGGCGCGCGACCCCCGCTGACGGAGCGGGGGCCCGCGCGCCTGCGGGTGGCGGCTGGGGGCCCCGGGGGCGGGCGGGGGGGGGGGGGGGGGGGGGGGGGGGGGGGGGGGGGGGGGGGGGGGGGGGGGGGGGGGGGGGGGGGGGGGGGGGGGGGGGGGGGGGGGGGGGGGGGGGGGGGGGGGGGGGGGGGGGGGGGGGGGGGGGGGGGGGGGGGCCCCCCGGCGCGGCCACCTCACCATCCGCAACATGGTCTGCGACCGTTGCCGGGCTGCCGTGCGCGGGTGCTCGAGGCAGGGCCTTCCGGTGAAGCATATCGACCTCGGCGAGGTGGAACTGCTCCGGGAGCCACGCCCCGATGAGCTGATGCGTTACGCGGTGCGTTGCGTTTGGAGGATTCGAACTGGTGGATGATCGCGAGGCGGTGATATCGCGCGCATCAAGGCAGCGATCGTGAACCTGGTGCCCATGAAGGCGCCGTGCAGGGCCGGGTGAAGCTCGGAGACACCTGAGCGCGTTCTGCACAAGGAATACTCGGGGCTCTCAGCGCTCTTCACGCAGGTGGAGGGCATCACCATCGAACAGTATTTCCTTCTGCAACGCCTGGAGCGGGTGAAGGAGCTGATCAAGTACGGGGAGATGACGATGAGCGAGATCGCGGACCGCACGGGTTTCAGCGGCGTGGCGCACCTCAGCGCACAGTTCAAGAAGCTCACGGGCATGACGCCCACGGCGTTCAAGGAGCTTGGCAGCGGTCGCACCCGCTCGACCACGTGGAAGGTGATATAAACCTTTCCCACGAGGATGTAACGCGTCGGCCACCGTCGTCGGTGCTTGTCCCCACAAACACCAACGACCATGGACAACACCAACATCGCCCTCCCCTGCTCGACGTGAACAGCCCGCATTCCGCGCTGCGCGTGAGAAGGCCATCCGCACGGTGCCCGCCATCGCGCTCCGAGTGGACCTGGCCCAGTGGCCACCCGACCAGCACCCGCCCGCCAGGCCGTACGCGAGGCGGTGGCCGCCATCCGGCAGGCGCCAACGTGGCCACCGAACAGCACCGCTTCACCACCACCGGCGTTACCTGCGCGGGTTGCGCCAACAGCGTGGGCACCATCCTGAACAAGCTGCCCGGCGTGATAAGTGCGCGCTGGACCATGTGGAGAAGCTGGCCGAGATCGAAGTGGTGAAGGGCAGCCTCTCGATCGATGATCTGCTGAACGCCCTCAAACCCGCTGGTTACGGCCTTATCGCACAAGCCGCATAAGCACCAATTGCCATGACCGCCGAGAAAAGCACCCTGGTACTGCCCGTGGAGAACATGGACAGCGAGCACTGCGCGCTGATCGTGGACAAGGCCTTGGGGACCGTTCCCTCGGTGGGAGCGCACCACGTGGAATTGAACAACCGCAGCGCGGTGATCGAGAGCACCACACCCGTGGAGGCCGTGCGTGATGTGGTGAAGGCCATCCGCGACAACGGGTACGATGTGCCCACCCTGAGGCGCACCTTTCCCGTGACGGGCATGACCTGCGCCAGTTGCGTGAGCAGCGTGGAGAGCATGCTGCTCGCCCAACCCGGTGTGCTGAACGCAGCCGTGAACCTGGCCACCAACACCGTGCAGGTGGAGTACGTGCCCGGCGTGATCGATGAGCGCCGCATGCGCGCCGTGGTGCAGAGCATCGGCTACGACCTGCTCATCAGCGAAGAGCACGAGGCCACCGCCGACCTGGAGGCGATCCAGCGCGCACGCATGACCTCACTGAAGCAGCGTCTGTGGGCGTCGATCGCACTGAGCACACCGCTGGTGGTCATCGGCATGTTCATGATGCACGAGCCCTGGGCCAACTTCGTGATGTGGGCCCTGAGCACGCCGGTGGTGCTCGTCTTCGGCCGCTCCTTCTTCATCAACGCGTGGAAACAGGCGAAGCACCGCAGCGCCAACATGGACACGCTGGTCGCCCTGAGCACGGGCGTGGCCTATGTATTCAGCGTCTTCAACACGACCTACCCATCGTTCTGGACCAGCCGCGGGCTGATGCCCCACGTCTACTTCGAGGCGGCGGCGGTGGTCATCACCTTCATCCTGCTCGGCAAGTTCCTGGAGGAACGCGCCAAGGCCGGTACCAGCAGCGCTATCAAGAAGCTGATGGGCCTGCGCCCCAGCACCGTGCTGCGCGAAGGGAGCAACGGCCAGACCAGTGAAGTGCCCATCGCCGATGTGAACGTGGACGACATCCTGGTGGTGCGTCCCGGCGAGAGCATCGCGGTGGACGGGGAGGTGATCGGCGGCGAGAGCTACGTGGACGAGAGCATGCTCAGCGGTGAGCCGGTGCCCGTGGCGAAGCTCGTGGGCGCGCAGGTGCTGGCCGGCACCATCAACCAGAAGGGCAGCTTGCGCATGAAGGCCCGCAAGGTCGGGGCCGCCACCCTGCTGGCGCAGATCGTGCGCACCGTGCAGGACGCGCAGGGCAGCAAGGCGCCCGTGCAGAAGCTGGTGGACAAGATCGCCGCCGTCTTCGTGCCCATCGTCATCGGCATCGCGCTGCTGAGCGCCGTGGTGTGGTGGATCTTCGGTGGCGAGCATGCGTTCACACAAGGACTGTTGGCCCTGGTCACCGTGCTGGTGATCGCCTGCCCCTGTGCACTTGGCCTGGCCACACCCACCGCCATCATGGCCGGCATGGGCAAGGGCGCGCAGAACGGCATCCTGATCAAGGACGCCGAGAGCCTGGAGCGCGCGCGGAACATCACCGCCATCGTGCTGGACAAGACCGGCACCATCACCGAAGGCAAACCGGAGGTGGTGGAGGCCATGGGCCTCGACGATGCCGAAGTGGCGAACGCGTTGTTCGTTGATCGAGTCACGGTCGGAACATCCCTTGGCAGAGGCGGTGGTGCGACATCTCAGGAAGGCCGTGCGCGCCGCCATCGCCATCGCGGATCGCATCAAGCCATCCGCCGCGGAAGCCATTGCGCGCCTGAAGGCGCCGGCATCAAGGTCTTCATGCAGACCGGCGATTCGCGACGCACCGCAGAGGCCGTGGCCAAGGCCGTGGGCATCGAGGACTTCCGCAGTGAAGTACTGCCCAAGGACAAGGCCGCCTTCGTCACCGGCTTGCAGCAGCAAGGGCACGTGGTGGCCATGGTGGGCGACGGCATCAACGACAGCGAAGCGCTCGCCAAGGCCGACGTGAGCATCGCCATGGGCCAGGGCAGCGACATCGCCATGGACGTGGCGCGCATGACGCTCATCAGCACCGACCTCAACGCCATCCCACGCGCGATCACGCTCTCGCGGAAGACCGTCAGCCTCATCCGCCAGAACAGATCGCCGGTGCGGCCATGGCCTTCAGCAGCGTGAGCGTGGTGAGCAACAGCCTGCGCCTGAAGTGGGTGAAGCTCGATCAATGAACCCGAACAACAGACCTCAACACCATCGACTCATGAGAACCCTCCTCTCCCTCATCGCGTTGCCCGCACTGCTGGTCTTCAGCAGTTGCAACGCCCAGATCAAGAACGCACGGACAACCACCGTCCGCATCGATGGCGATTGCCCCATGTGCGAAAAGACCATCGAGAAGGCCGCCTTCGTGAAGGGCGAGGCCGAAGCCGACTGGGATGTGGACGCGAAGACGGCGCGCATCACCATCGACAGCACCCGCACCGATGTGGATGCCGTGCTGCAACGGATCGCCCACGCGGGCTACGACAACGAGCGCTACCTGGCCCCCGATGCCGCCTACGCAGCGCTGCCCGGTTGCTGCCAGTATGAGCGCACGTTCAAGAAAGCCCGTGCCACGGCGGTCCATGCTGGACATGAAGCAATGGCACGGACCACACGGGACACATCACGACCTCAGGCGATCCACTTGCGACACAACGTCCAGCCACCCCCCCGTCCGATCAGTTGAATGGTCTCTTCGCGGCCTACTTCGCATCGAAGGATGCGCTTGTGGCCTCGGATGCGAAGAAGGCTGCCGCACACGCTTCCGAATTGTCCACTGCGGTGAAGGCCGTGCAGATGGAACGCATGGGACATGAGCTGCATGGTGTGTGGATGCAGGTGATGGAACCGCTCGCGAACATCAGTGCGGGTATCGCATCGAAGACGGACATTGAAACCCAGCGCAAGGCCTTCGCCGAACTGTCACCGCACATGCTCACCCTGGTGAAGGTCGCGCCCCGCCCGGAGCCGGTCTATTACGATCACTGCCCCATGTATGAAGGCGGAGCGGACTGGTTGAGCCAGGAGAAAGGCATCAAGAACCCGTTCTACGGTTCCATGATGCTCACCTGCGGGAGTGTGAAGGAGACCATCACGAAGTAACGCTTGCGATCACGCCTCATGGACCTGCTTCGCTTCCTCCGCACGCTCGCTATCCTGGTGGCGCTTCTGTACCTGCTGCTCGCGGGTGGTGTGTTCGCGCAGAGCGGCAGTCCCGGGCATGCGCTGGGCACCAACACGCCGGGCGGCGACTTCACTCCGCGCACGACGCGCTATGACCTTACCATCCGGGACACCATTGTCAACTACACCGGCAAGGCGCGCAAGGCGTTCACGGTGAACGGGCAGATGCCGATGCCCACGCTCACCTTCACCGAGGGCGATACGGCAGAGATCGCGGTGCACAATGCCATGGAGAAGGAGGAGACCTCCCTGCACTGGCACGGCATCATCCTTCCCTATCAACTGGATGGTGTTCCCTACCTCACTACTGCGCCCATCAAGGCCGGTGAAACGCAGGTGTACAAGTTCCCGCTGCTGCAGAGCGGCACCTACTGGTACCACTCGCACACCAAGCTGCAGGAGCAGAACGGCATGCACGGCGCGCTCATCATCCACAAGCGCCATGCGGAACCGATGCCCGAACAGGTGCTCATCCTCAGCGAGTGGACGGACATGAAGCCCTTCGAGGTGCATCGTCGCCTGCACAGCGCGAACGATTGGAGCGCCATCAAGAAGCACCGGATCCGTCCGGGCACGGTGCAGAGCTACAGCGATGCCATCAAGGACGGCGCGCTCGGCGTGAAGCTCACCAACGAGTGGAAGCGCATGAACGCGATGGACGTGAGCGATGTGTACTACGACCTCCTCTTCGCCAACGGCAAATCCGTGGACGAGGCGCCGCAGTTCAAGGCTGGCGAGCGCGTGCGCGTGCGCCTGATCAACGGGGGCGCGAGCAGCTACTTCTGGATCACCTATGCCGGTGGGAAGATGACCGTGGTGGCCAGCGACGGCATCGATGTGGAACCGGTGGAAGTCGACCGCTTCATCATGGGCATCGCCGAGACCTACGACATCATCGTGACCATCCCGGCGGACAGCACGGCCTATGAACTGGTCGCCACCAGCGAGGACCGCGTACGCTCCACCTCCTTGTGGCTCGGCAGCGGCATCCGGCAACTCGCCGCACCGCTGCAACCGCTGAAGTACTTCGAAGGGATGGAGATGATGAACGACATGATGAAGATGAACGGCGACCTCGATGACATGGGCATGAACATGAGCCTCCAGCAGATGGACATGAACGTGGTGATGTACCCCGAGATCACCGGTGCGAAGGAGAACGCCCACACGGATCCATGGCAACGACCGGTACAACAGCAATGCGCTGTCCGACATCGTGACGCTCAACTACGCCATGCTGCGCTCACCCACCCCCACCGCGCTGCCGCCCGGTCCGGTAAGGGAGATGCGCTTCGAGCTCACCGGCAACATGAACCGCTACCTCTGGGCCATCGACAACAAGACCGTTTCGGAGACCGACCGCATCCTGATCCGCAAGGGCGAGAACGTGCGCATCATCCTGTACAACAACAGCATGATGCGGCATCCCATGCACCTTCACGGCCACTTCTTCCGCGTGGTGAACGGCCAGGGCGACCATGCCCCGCTGAAGAACGTGCTCGACATCATGCCCATGGAGACCGACACGATCGAGTTCGCCGCCACCGAAACGGGCGACTGGTTCTTCCATTGCCACATCCTGTACCACATGATGAGCGGCATGGGGCGCGTGTTCAGTTACGAAGGCACGGCCCCCAACCCGGTACTGCCTGATGCGAAGAAGGCCGCCCGCCTCTTCGCCCGCGACGACAAGGAATGGCACTTCATGGTGCAGAACGACTTCGCCACCAACGGCAACGACGGCGAAGCGATGTACATGAACAAGCGCTGGAACTTGCAGAGCGAATGGCGCCTTGGCTATACGGAGGAGCATGGCCAGGAGGTGGAGACCCACTTTGGCCGCTACTTTGGCAAGATGCAGTGGCTGTTCGTGAACGTGGGCCTGGACTGGCGCACACGCGAGGGACACGGCGGCAACGATCCGGAGGACAACCTCTTCGGGCAGACCAACACCAAGAACAGCCGCAGCGTAGGGCACATCGGATTCCAGTACACCCTGCCGATGCTCTTGGTCTTTGACATGCGCATCGACACCGATGGCCAACTCCGGTCGCAACTGATGCGCGAAGACATCCCGCTCACGCCCCGCATGCGCATGGACCTGATGTACAACACCGATCTGGAATACATGGCCGGCCTGCGCTATGTGCTGGACAAGACGTGGGCGATTAAAGCTCACTACGACAGCGACATGGGCCTAGGGGTAGGGGTGACCATCAGCTATTAAGGACAAATCGCGGACGTCCCTCTCCCAGCACCAGAATTGAACCAGGACATCGAACGATAGGGTATAGGCCGCGATTGGCGTGCTTAACTCTTGGGAGCGAAGCCATCGCTCCAGCGCGCACGTTGTCCGGTGCCCAGTTCCCGCCAGCCGTACACAAGCACGAGCGTTACGGCGCTGATGAAGTTGACCACCACGAAGCCGGTGACGTAGGTAGCGTCGCCCGCGTGCCAATCGGGCAGTACGGGGATGATGAAGAAGGCGCAGTTGCTCACGATCTGCATGATCAGCAGCACCGTGCCACTATGCGTCATGTTGTACGTCCAGCCCAGCAGGATCGTGAGGCAGACCATGCTCAGCAGGAATACCGGCCAGGGGTATCCATCGGGCACGCCCTCGCCTACCAGCAGCATGGGCAAATACCATAGGCCCCAGCCGATGCCTACGAGCAGGCAGGAACGGAAGGCACTGTATCGCTCCTGCATCCGGGTCACGCAGTATTTCATCCATGCTGTTTCCTCTACCAAGGCGATGCCCACGATGAAGGGCATGTTCTTCAACAGGAGCTCGAGATTATGAACGAAGCCGTCAGCGCCGTTGCCAGTGGCCCAGCCCGGCCATCCCTTGATGCCCAGGAGCCAGATGACAGTGATGCCCACATAGGTGAAAAGGAACTTCCAGCCAAAGGCCAGCGCATACCACTGGGGCCCCACGCGCCATTTGAAGAAGGCGCCGAATAGGTTGCGGAGCCCGGCACGGCCCTCGAACCAGGCCGTGAGCAACACGGCGAAGAGCAGCGGTCCGAAGGCCCTGAGGCGGAACACATTGTGCGCCGTATGATCATCGTGAATGCGCGCTCCTTCGGGAAGGTGCCAATCGACGAAGCCGACCACGGCGAATTGGAACCCCAGCGTGAGAGCCACGAAGGTGAGCACCGGGTAGCGGGCAAAGGTGGTTTTCATGCGTCGCCGGCGAAACTAGACGGCTCAAATAGCATCTGCCGTTAAGGCTGCGCTGCTAAACCCACAGGTTCTTGTGAACTGCAATCGTAACGCCTGATTTCGCCGAATAAGCGCAGATTCAGTTTGGAAACTCAGGGGCTGGTGCGTCACTTCGCCGCCTCAAACCCAAACCACGATGATGAATCTCTTTACCCTTCGGGCACTCGGATGCGGCCTGGCCGTGGCCGGTGCTCTCGGCCTTGCGGCACAGTCGCGCATGGATACGCGGTCCAATGCGGGTCGGCCCAGTGTCGCCGGTGCCGCCCTGCGCCGTGCCCCGCAAGCGCAGCTGAAGCACAATAACAGCAATGGCCTCGTTTCGCGTGGTGGCGGCTATTGTGCGGCGAGCGCCTCAGGCTCCATCGATTTCGATCTCGATGAGCGCATCGTCAACGTCACGTTCTCCAACATCAACAACTCTACGGCCAATGTGGCTCCCATTGCACCGGCCTACACCTTGTACCCCACGCCGGCGGGCAATGTGACCACGGGCATGACTTACGCGTTGAGCGTGAACGTGAACACCACGACGCTCACCACCGGGTTCAGCGAGAGCCAGGTGCTGGCTTGGATTGACTACAACCAGGATTTCGATTTCAGCGATGCCGGCGAGCAAGTGCTGGTCTCGGCCATTGGTGCGCTCGATATCTACACGGGCAACATCACGATCCCGGTTACAGCTTCAGTAGGCACTACGCGCATGCGCATCCGCTTGCACGACACGCACGACGGCGCGGACTACATCAATGTCTTCAATGACACGCCATGTGGTGATGCCAGCTACGGCGAGATCGAGGACTACGTGCTGAACATCTCATCAGGCGGCGGAAGCGCACCGGTGAACGACAACTGCGCCGGCGCCACCTCCATCGGCGTGAACGCCACCTGCATCGCCACGAACGGCACCACTCAGGACGCCACTCAATCCCAGGCGCCCGCTACCTGCAGCACCTTCCTGGCCACTGCTGCGAACGACGTTTGGTACAGCTTCGTGGCAACGGACGTGAGCACCACAATCTCGGTGACTGGTGCTGGTGATGCCACCACCGGCATGGACCCTATCCTGGAGGCCTTCAGCGGCGCTTGCGGTGCACTGACCTCATTGGGTTGCGTGGACGCCACCCTGCGCGGGGCCACGGAGACCTTGACCATCGCGACCACGCCGGGCACCACCTACCGCTACCGGGTGTACTATTGGACCTATGCGGCCGCTCAGACCGTCTTCGGTTTCACCACATGCGTGACCTCCGGCGGCGGGGGCGGCACCCCGCCGAATGATGATTGCACCGGCGCCGTCGCTGTGAACATCGCTGTGCCTGGCTCCAACACCTTCAGCGGTGACAACACCGGAGCCACCGAGGACGGAACCACAGGGTTCGTGATCGTATGGGAGGCGTTCACCATCGCGACCTGCGCCAATGTGGACATCAACTATTGCGTGTCCGGCTCTGAGTTCGACGACTTCCTCGTCAATCTGTCCGTGGGTTGCCCTGACTTCATCACAGGAATTCTCACTGGAACCGTTTCAGTTGACAACTGCACGCTGAGCTTCGCGGAATTGGCCGCCGGCACCTACTACATCCCGGTGATGGTGGATCCGGTGAATACTCCGGTGGGCGCTTACAGCATCCAAGTGATCACAACCGCTTGCGGTGGTGGTGGCACGCCGCCCAATGACCTCTGCACGGCTGTGACCCCAGTAGGCCTCAATGTGCCCGGCAGCGTTGATTTCAGCGGTGACAACACCGGTGCCACCGATACTGAAGAGCTCGGCTTCGCCAGTGTATGGCACTCCTTCACGACCACGGAATGCGCCAACATCACGTTGTCATACTGCGCTACCACGCCAGCCTTCGATAATTCGTTCCTCAACCTCTTCATCGGCTGCCCATTCACGGATTTCGTGGAAGCCGCCTCTTTTGAGACCACGAGCTGCGGCAACGACAACGTGACCATCCAATACACGAACGTGCCGGCCGGCACGTACTACTACCCCGTGCTCACCGATGTGGGCGCCACGGGACCGTACACCATCAACGTGGCAGCAGCACCTTGCGCGCCGCCGAGCGATTACTGCGAGGCCAGCGCGAACTCACTGCAGTTCGAGAAGATCAGCAATGTGACCTTCGCGGGCATCAACAACAACAGCACGAGCAACGCGGGCTATGAGGACTTCACGCTGGGCACGCCCGCTTCCGTGGTGGCCGGCCAATCCTACCCGTTGAGCGTAACCACCGCTGGTGGTTTCTCCACCGATCAGGTGTTGGCCTGGGTGGATTGGGACCATAACTCCGTGTTCGATGCGGGCGAGATCATTTTCAGCTCTGCGGTAGGTATTGGCCCCTTCAATGGCAATGTGACCGTGCCGCTCACGGCTACGGCTGGCACAACGCGCATGCGCGTCCGCTTGCACGACACCTATGTGGGTGCCAACTATCCGAACACCCCGAACCCCACGCCGTGCGACACCAGCACCTACGGCCAAGTGGAGGATTACACGGTGGACATGATCGGCATCATCACCGGAGCGCCGGGTCTCAGCGAATCGGTATTCGGCGTGTACCCGAACCCGACCGATGGCAATATGATCGTGCGCACCGGAAACCTGCACGGCAGCGTGCTGATTGAGGTGATGGACGCCTTGGGCCGCGTGGCCTATGCGGAGCAGCGCATGGTGGCCAAATCCTCCAGCATGCCGATCAGCTTGGCAGGGCATCTGGCCAAGGGCACGTATGTGCTGCGGATGTCGACCACCGACACCCGTGAGGAGCAGCGCATCGTGATCCGCTGATCCTTCGGAATCGAGTTTTGCGGGGCGGCCGATTCGGCCGCCCCGCTCTTTTTCCGGGTATGCGGTTCCCGGTTGTGGATAAATCAATCGATGGATCGGACGAATCGGCCTGCGAGTACCGGAATATTTGCCCCTCAATGCGGTGGCGTGGAAGTCAAATAGCTGAATTCCGCCGGACTTGCCAGACGGACGAGGCGACGAACCATGGATTTGCCTTGTCCTGAACCTGCGGCAGCCCCCGCCAACGCCCACTGTCAGAACCCAAACCGTTAACCATGATCAGACATCTTCTCTTCAGTCTCCTTGCCGTCTGCGGCCTTGCTCCGATGGCCGCCTTCGCGCAGCCTGCCAACGACGATTGCGCTGGCGCCATCGTGCTCACCCCGGGAGGAACTTGCACGCCCGTGGCCGGCGACGTAGCTGGTGCGACGCAGAGCATTCCTGGACCGGTGCTCTGTGATGGCTTCAATGCCACGCCCGATGACGATGTGTGGTACCGCTTCACCGCAACGGCTACGGACCACCTGATCCTGGTGCAGGGCAGTAACAATTTCGATGCGGTGATCCAGATTCGGGGCGGCGCATGCAACGGTGCGCCCATCGATTGCCAGGACGTGGTGAGCGCGGGCGGGCTCGAAGTGCTGGAGGCTACCGGCCTCACCGTGGGGACCGAATACCTGGTGCGCGTGTTCACCTACGGGGCCACGGTTCCGGCCACCACCACCTTCACCATCTGCATCACTACGGGCACCGTGCCGCCCAACGATAACTGCGCCGGCGCTATCGAGCTCATCCCTTCGTCCTCGTGCGATCCGGTGGCAGGCACAACGGAGAACGCCACCGCAAGCATTACCGGGCTGGTGACCTGCACGGGCAATCTGGCCAATCCGAATGACGATGTCTGGTACAGTTTCGTGGCCACCAGCATTGACCACACGGTGATCGTGGCGCCGAGCGCCTCATTCAATGCAGTGATCCAGCTGCGCGATGGAAGCGGGGGCTGCAATGGCGCGCCGATCAGCTGCCAGAATGCAGGTGGCGCCGGGATCAATGAAGCTATGAGCCTCACAGGCCTCACGGTGGGCGTGACCTACTTCCTGCGTGTTTTCCATTTCGAAGCGATCGCACCAGCCACGCACACGTTCACCATCTGCGTGACCACTGGCTTGGCACTCCCCAATGATGCCTGCGCCGATGCCATCATGCTCACCCCAGGAGCCGTTTGCGACCCCGTGACGGGCACCACGGAGAACGCGACGGAGAGCATACCCGGACTTGTTGATTGCTCGGGCAATCTGGCCAATGCGAACGACGATGTGTGGTACGCCTTCGTGGCCACCGCCGCGGAGCACTCGGTGACCGTGGTGCCGAGCGCTTCGTTCAATGCGGCGGTGCAACTGCGCGATGGCAGCGGCGGCTGCAACGGATCACCGATCACCTGCCAGGACGCGGTTGGTGCGGGGCAGACCGAAGTGATGAGCCTCACGGGCCTCACGATTGGCAATACCTACTTCCTGCGTGTGTTCCATTACGAAGCGATCGCACCCGTCACCCACACGTTCACCATCTGCATCACCAATGGCTTGGTGCCGCCCAACGACGATTGCGCCAATGCCATCGAGCTCAGCCCGAATCCCGTCTGCAACCCGGTGGCGGGAACCACGGAGAACGCCACAGGGAGCATAGCTGGATTAGTGAGCTGCTCCGGTTTCCTGGGAAACCCGAACGATGATGTCTGGTACACGTTCGTGGCCACCGCCACGGAGCATGTGGTGAACGTCGATGTGAGCGCTGGATTCGACGCGGTGGTGCAACTGCGCGATGGCACGACGGGCTGCAACGGTGCGCCCATCATCTGTTATGCCGAGGGCTCAACTGGCGTGGACGTGAGCTTGAACTTCACTGGGCTCACCATCGGAAACACCTACTTCCTTCGGGTATTCCATTACCAAGCCTCCGCGCCGACGACCTCCACCTTCACCATCTGCGTGCAGGGCCCAGCTCCGGCCACCTGCGATGCCGACGCCAGCACACTTTCACCGAACCGCCCGGAGGTTTGCTTGGAGGATGGTCCGACGCTGATCGACGCCGCTTTCGATGCGCTGCCTACCGTGCCCACCGGATATGAGGTGCTCCATGTGCTCACCGTCGGCCAGGACCTCACCATCGTGCAGACCTCAGCCACGCCCGCATTCTTCGTGGATGTCTTGGGCGACTACGTGATCCATACGTTGGTGTATGACCCGAATACCCTGGACCTGAGTGGCGTGGTGCTCGGTGTCACGCAAGCGGGTGAGATCCTCAGCCAGCTCATTCAAGGTGGAGGAACCGTTTGCGGCAGCCTCGATGTAGTGGGTGCTCCAGTGGCTGTGATTGAATGCCTTGAGTGCGAAGCCGATGCCGGCACCATCACCGCAGATGATGAATCCGTTTGCTTGGATGCTGGTGAGGCCACCATTTCCGCCACACCCGACGGCAACGCGGTAGTGCCCAGTGGCTACAGCGTGGTTTACGTTCTCACCACTGGGGTCGATCTGGTGATTCTAGATGCCGATGCTGCCCCCTCCTTCACAGTGAGCGCTGCTGGCGATTACACCATCCACACGCTGGTGTACGACCCAGCCACCTTGGACCTGGGCATCGTTGAGTTCGGCGTCACCACCGGCGGCGAAGTGCTCCAATTCATCCTCGACAATGAGATCTGCGCCAGCCTCGATGCGGCGGGTGCGCCGATCACTGTTGAGGATTGCGTCTGCCTTGCCAATGCAGGAACAATCACCGCTGACCAGGACACTTATTGCCTCGATGCCGGCGGGTCCGTGATCATCGTGGCAACGCCTAACGGCGACGCGGTTGTGCCTGTGGGTTACGAGACATTGTACGTGCTCACCCAAGGTGCTGGCCTGTTGATAATCGAAGCGGATATCGCCCCGTTCTTCCAGGTCGATCAACCCGGAGACTACACGATCCACACCTTGGTGTACGATCCGAACACCTTGGATTTGGGCATCGTTGAGTTCGGCGTCACCACCGGCTTCGATGTGCTCCAGTACATCACGGACAACAGCATCTGCGCGAGCCTTGATGCTACGGGCGCACCCATAACGGTGGAGAATTGCATCGTGTGTGATGCCACTGCCGGTGAACTGGCCATCGACTCGAGCCCGGTCTGCCTGATGATGGGCGAGGCCCAAGTGAGCGCCACGTTCACGGTGGCGCCGACCGTGCCCGATGGCTTCGAGGTGGGTTATGTCCTCACGGAGGGCGCTGGCTTGGTGATTGTTGGACTCAACGGAAGCCCGGTCTTCAGCGTGGCGCAGGCGGGGAACTACACCATTCACACGGTGGTCTATGATCCGCTCACCATCGATTTGAGCCTGATTGAACTGGGTGTCACCACCGGCTTTGAAGTCAACGCGCTGCTCGTGCAGGGCGGGGGCATCATCTGCGGAGCGCTCGATGTGGCCGGCGCACCGGTGGTCGTGAACGATTGCAGTCCGGTGAACGACGATTGCGTCAGCTCAGCGCCGTTGTGGATCAATGCCGTCGATGACTGCCCGGCCAATGCGGTTTCGGGTGACAATACCTACGCGGACATGGATGGCGCCGTGCCCAGCTGCGATGCAACGGGCAGCTACCTGTTCGATGTCTGGTACACGTTCAACGCGGATCAGAACACGGAGGTCACCCTCAACTTCGATCCAGGAACCATGGAGGATTGGGCCATTGCCATCTTCGATGCCTGCGGCGGTAATGAGTTGGGCTGCTACACCAATCCCATCGACCCCATTGTCATTGCCACTTCGCCCTTCACCGACTATGTGGTGCAGGTGTACAGCAACTTCACTGACGGTAACGGCGGGCAGTTCAACATCTGCCTCACCGGCGAGACGCCAACGGTGGTGTGTGATGGCGGTCAGGTGCAGACCAGCGGCGGCTTCTTCAGCCTTGATGTATGCCAGGACACCGAGGCCGATGTCATCGACTTCATCACCAGCAGCGCCAGCGGAGAGCAATACGCGTTCGTGCTCACCGATGACAACGACGTGATCGTGGCGGTGCTTGTGGGCGCCTCGCTCGATTTCAATAGCGCGCCGCTCGGCCTATACCGCGTGTGGGGCGTGAGCTACAACGGCGACCTCGTGGGCGCCGAGCCCGGCCTGCTCGCAACGGAAGTCACTTCAACCGGGACCTGCCTTGCGTTGAGTGCGAACTACGTGCTGGTGAATGTGGACATCTGCGATGGCGTGGCCGATGGGACAGCAACCGCTTGGAACCTGTACCCGAACCCGGGCACCGGCGAATTCAGCTTGGTTGGTCCACACGATGGCGTCACGCAGGTAAGCGTCGTGGACCTCAGCGGCCGAGTGGTGCACGCGGAGCAGGTCACCATGGCCAAAGGCCAATCGATCGCATTCAATCTGAAAGGCCAGCTGGCACCTGGTGCTTACGCGGTGCGGGTCAATGGCTTAGGTCAGGCCGTTACGCTGCGCATGGTGGTCCGCTGATTCATCTGATTCGATTCTGCACGGGGCGGGCCTTTAGGCCCGCCCCGCTGCGTTGAGCCCGTAACCACCCGGCTGCCAGCGGGGTAAAAGGCCCCCATGAAACGCAATGCCCTCACCTTTCTGACCACGCTCCTGAGCACATGGGCGATGGCCCAGCAAAGCGATACCCGCATACTGGAGGTTACCGGCCGCATATCGGACGGCGACAAGAAGCTGCCTGGCTGCGAGGTGGTGGTTTATGATGGCAATGACATCGTGGGAACGCAGGTGACGGATAAGAGCGGTCGCTTCGCCCTTGGCCTCGGACTACAGAAGGAATTCGCCATCGTATTCCAGAAGGAGGGATTCCTCCCTAAGCGCATGCTCGTTGACACACGCGGCAAAGTGCCAGCGGAACTCGAGCACTTGGTGCCCATCGAGATGGAGATGAGCATGCTGCCGGCCGGCAAGTACGAAGGGGCCGACACCGATGTGTTGGATTTCCCGTTCGCCATGGTGAAGTGGAATCGGCAATTGCTGGCATTCGTGCAGGACCAGCAATACACCGTTGACATGATGCGCGCCAATGGCGCCGCGCTGCTCCAAGCCGGCCGATCGGTGAAGCACTGACCTGGGCATCCCTGTGCCTGGGCCACTACTGAAACGGCCCCGGACTACCTTTCGCGGCAATCGAGCACGCCATGCCCATCCGCCGCCCCTTCAACCTGCAACAATGGATCGCCGACCATCGCGATCTGCTGAAGCCGCCTGTAGGCAATAAGAACCTTTATGCTGATGCCGGTGACTACATCGTCATGATCGTTGGCGGCCCCAATGCCCGTAAGGACTACCACTACAACGAAACGGAAGAACTCTTCTACCAGCTCGAGGGCGATATCGAAGTGGGCATCCAGGAGGACGGCAAGGCGGTGACCATCCCGATCAAGCAAGGCGAGATGTTCCTCCTGCCGGCAAACGTGCCGCACCAGCCGCGCCGTGGGCCGAACACTGTGGGCCTGGTCATTGAGGTGAAGCGCGATGACCGTGAGATGCTCGATGGCCTGCAGTGGTACTGCGAGAAATGCAACAATCGCCTTCACGAGTACCGCTTCGTGCTGCACAACATCGAGAAGGACTTCCTTCCTCGTTTCCGCGAGTTCTACGCCAGCACGGACCTGCGCACCTGCAAGCAATGCGGGCACGTGATGGAGGCTGATCCGCGCTTCGTGTAGGCGCACGCGCATGGCCGAGCTCCTCTCCATCGACATCCACACGCACATCCTTCCGGAGAACATCCCGGACTTCGGGGCGCGCTATGGATACCGGGGCTTCATCCACCTCGACCACCACAGGCCCGGCTGCGCGCGCATGATGATGGACGACAAGTTCTTCCGTGAGGTGCAGGCCAATTGCTGGGACCCGTCCGTACGGATCACTGAATGCGATGCGCACCGCGTGCAGGTGCAGGTGCTGAGCACCGTGCCGGTGATGTTCAGCTACTGGGCCAAACCGCTCGACACGCTGGATCTGTCCATGTTCCTCAACGACCACATCGCAGCCATCGTGCAGCAATGGCCAACGCGGTTCGCGGGCTTGGGTACCGTGCCCATGCAGGATCCCGAGCTTGCCGTGCAGGAGATTGAGCGCTGCAAGCGCATCGGTCTCTCGGGCATCCAGATCGGCACCCACATCAACGGCATGAACCTCGGTGAGCCGCGCCTGCTGCAGGTGTTCCAAGCCTGCGAGGAACTGGGCATGGCGGTGTTCGTGCATCCATGGGACATGATGGGCCGACCGCATGGACAAATATTGGATGCCCTGGCTCGTGGGAATGCCCGTGGAGACCACCACGGCCATCGTGAGCATGATCTTCAGCGGGCTCTTCGAGAAACTGCCGAAGCTGCGCGTGGCCTTCGCGCACGGAGGCGGATCCTTCCCCGCCACGCTCGGCCGCATCGAGCACGGCTTCCTCATGCGCCCGGACCTCTGCGCCGTGGACAACAACGTGAACCCACGGGCCTATCTCGGACGCTTCTGGATCGACGCGCTGGTGCATGATCCCGCCGTGCTGAAGCATGTGGTCGACCTCTTCGGGGCGAACCGGGTGGCCATGGGCACGGATTATCCTTTCCCGCTCGGCGAATTGGTTCCAGGCGAGCTGATCAAGAGCATGCCCTACGATGCGGCCACGAAGGAGCTGCTGCTCAGCGGCGCAGCGCTGGATTGGCTCGCACTGCCCAAGTCCGCCTTCACGGCATGATCAGCGCAGCAGGTTCACATGCCCGACCGCATCGTACTTGCGGCCGCTGAGTTCCTTGGCCTTCACTTTCCATACATAGGTGTCGATGGGCGAGGGCGTGCCTTGATAGGTGCCGTCCCAACGGCCACCCAGCTTGTCGGTGCTCCAGATGAGCAGGCCCCAGCGATCGAAGACGAGCAATTCGATCTCTCCGATGTCCTTGCCCAGAGCGAAGAAGAAATCGTTGAAGCCATCGCCATCGGGCGTGAAGGTGTTGGGGATGTAAAGGCTTCCGGTGACGATGATGGTGAGCTGATCAGTCTTGGTGCAGCCCACGCTATCGGTGAGCGTCACCGTGTAGGTGATGCTCTCTTCCGGCCGCACGAATGGCGACAGGCTGCTCGGATCGTTCAAACCCGTGGTGGGCATCCACACCCAATCGCCATTGCCCGATGCGGTGAGTTGCACCATGGTGCCGTACTCGATCAGCATGTCAGGCCCAGCCTGCACTTCGGGCCACGGTCGCAGCTCTACGAATGCGAAGGCCGTATCGCTGCAGCCCATGGCATCGAATGCCACCACCTGATAGAGCGTGCTTGCATCGGGCATCGCGATGGGATCGGCAATGCTCGTGCTGCTCAACCCGGCAGCGGGCGTCCAGGCATAGGTGACCCCGCCGCTCGCCCCCAAGGGCACCGGGTATCCGGGGCATACCAGCGTATCGGGCCACGCATCCGCAGTGACATAGATGATGTCCACGAAGGCGCTATCCGTGAGGGAGCCGCAGGAGTTCATCAAGTGAACGATGTAGAGCGTGGGGACCGTGGGCGACACGATCGGCGATTGCACATTGAATGTGCTGATCCCGTTGGCGGGCTCCCAGGTGTAGCTGTCGGCGGGCGTAGCGATCAGCTGCGCGCTGGTGCCGAAGCAGATCGTGGTGTCCTGCAGTTGCGGCTGCGGGGGCGCGAAGTACACGCCGACCGTGACGGAATCCGTGACGACGCAGCCCTCCGGGGTGGTGATGGTGATGTGATACGTGGTGACCGTATCGGGCGAGGCCATCGGATTCGCGATGCCCGTTGCGCTGAGAGTAGGATCAGGCTGCCACGCGTAGGAACCGCCGCCCGTGGCTTGCAGCATGATGCTCGCACCGAGGCAGATGTTCGTGTCGGGCGTGAGCGTATAGGCCGGCACGATCACTGTTGCGGTGACCTGTTCCGTGTCGCTCCCGCAAACGTTGCTCACCGTTACGGTGTATGTGGTGGTGATTCCCGGACTCGCCACGGGATTCGCGATCGATGTGCTGCTGAGGCCCGTTGATGGTGACCAGCTATAGGTGTCGCCGCCGCTGGCGCTCAATTGCACATCGCCTCCCGGGCAGATCGGTGCGACCGGATCAGCGATTGCGATGGGCAGCGGCAGAATGGTGATGGTGAGCATTGCCGTGTCCCCCGGTGCGCAGCCGCTGTTGTCGCTGAGCACCATGGTCACCGTGTATTCGCCAGCTGTGCTGTATGTGTGCGATGGGGCCTGTGCCGTGCTCGTCGGGCTGCCATCGCCGAAGTCCCAGAGGAAGTCGGTGCCGCCGATGCTGTTGTTGGTGAACTGCGCAGCCGTGCCCGCGCAGATGCTATTCGGCCCGTTGATGCCTATGATGGCCTGTGCCGGGCTGAGGTCGAACTTGAAGACGCCCAGGTTGCAGTTGAAGCTGTTGTTGGTCTGGCTCCACGCGCCCGGTGTGGTGGGGAAATCGTCGTTGCTGCCGCAGCCTGCGCACACGGCTTGGTACACGGTGCCGTTCTTGTCGAATCGCGAGGTTCCGCCATCGACATGCTCCGAGCTGCCACCTCCGAAGAACGTGGCGTAGGCCAGGGCGGTGGCTTCGGGCTGCAGAACCATCAGGTACACATCGCTTCCGGTGGTGGTGCTCTGGAAGGCATCGGCCGTAACAGGCGACCCGGTGGTCGTGCTGCCGCTATTACCCGCATTGCCGTTGGTGCTGCCCGCCCAACCGCTGAGGTAGATCTGTCCGCAATCGCTCACCAGGAAGGCTGTGGGGCTGAGGTCCTGCGTGATCGTGCCATTGCCCACGCGCGTGCTCCACAGCGAAGCGCTCAGCGCGTTGTCGAGCTTATGGATGAATTGCGAGCTGCCCGCGTTGGTGTATTTGCCTGGCGTTACCGGATAGGCCCCGTGCGTTTGGCCCACCACGTACACTTCGTCGGTGATGTTCAATTGCACGAAGTAGCACTGGTCGTATGCCGAGGTGCCGAGGTAGGTGGTGCTGAGGAGCGCGCCGCCGGGAGCATAGCGGGCCACGTATCCATCGGCGCCTCCGTTGGGCGTGCTGTCGAATGGCATGCCGGCCAAAGGCAGGTTGTCGCTGGTGGTGCCACCGGTCAAGAAGATGCGCCCCGTACTGTCGAATTGCACCCCCAGACCGTTCTCATCGCTAGAGCCGCCGAAGTAGGTGCCTATGGTCAGCGTGGTGAGCGTTGGATCTAGTCGCGCGAGGTAGGCGTCCTGTCCGCCCCCGTTGCTGCCTTGCGGAGCGCCGGGGCTGGTAGGCATATCGGTGCTGCGCGTGCTTGTGGCCACCACGGGGTTGCCTGCAGCGTCCAGCGCGATCTCGCCCCGGAAGTTGTCGCCGTAATTGTGGGTGAGCGCGGTGGAGTTGTTGATCCCATCGTGGCCGCTGCCACCGAGGTAGGTGCTTCCTACAAGAGCAGTTGCCGCGGCGTTCATGTGCGCGACATACGCATCCGATCCATTGGGGAGCGTGAAGCCGTAACCACCCAAGATGTTCGTCCAGGTGACCGCGCCTCCGCCTGGGTTGAAGCTCGCATCGAATGCCCCGGCAGTGGTGGGGAAGTCGCTCGATCCGGTTGCGCCCAGCACATAGAGCTCATCCTGATCGTTCACCACCAAGCTGTGCGGGCTCTCACTGCCGTTGCCGCCGAGGTAGGTGCTCCATTCCAACGAACTGCCGTCGGTGCTCCACTTGCTGATGCCCACATCGATGTTGCCGCCTGAGAAGAAGTCTTGCAGCACGCCGAGCGTGAGCGGATAGCCCGTGTTGAATACGATGCCCGCGCCGTAGAGGTGGCCATCGTGGTCGTAGGTGGCCGTGAAACCGAAATTGTCTGCCGTGCTGCCGCTATAGCTGCCGAAGGTGAGTAGCGGGTCGATCGTGAGGCGGGCGCCTTTGGGCTGTTCCACGGTGAAGGTGAGCAGGTCCCCGTTCAACCGGTACGCGCACGGGTGTGCTTCAGGTGCGGCGTAGGTCAGGTTCAATTTGCCTCCGTCACAGTCAGCACTGGTCAGTTGCTCCTTCCATGTCTCTGGCACGCCTTCGGTCACCGTGCCCGTTGACAACTTCACGCGCACCTGGCCTCGATCAATCATGAGCTCGTCGTGCCCTTCATAGCGCAATTTGATCGCGCTCGGATCGAATCCCGGCGCAACGATGAAGTCGTACTTGATCCCTTCCTTCCCGCTGATGCGCAGATCGATGCCGGGCCATACTTCATCCAAGTTCACCTCTTCGAATACCGCGCAGCCCGTGCCCCAGGAGTGCTCATCGTCACCGATGAAGAAATTCTCATAGTGGGATCGGCTACCTGATCCGTAGTGCATTCTCGCCGCCCCTCCCTCGAAATGCACCCGGTATGCGTGCGCCTTGCCCTCATCGCTGCGGTCGTGGCCATCGTGAGCGTGGCCGTGGTGCCGCAGCGGGCTATTGCTGTAAAGCACGTAGGTGAACGCAGAACGCTCCACGAACATGGCCCCGCCGGGGATCAGCGCACGGTAAAGCACATGCTCCGGCCATTGGCCCTTGTTCTCCGTGAAGGTGGCCTTGGGAGGCGCGCTCATCAAGTAGCCCGAAAGGATCAGCAGCGATATAGAAAGCAGAAGGCGCAAGGTCCTGAATGCTAAGTGCCAAAGTACGGGGTGAAGACAGCCCCTGACCCAACGAAGTTGCTTGGGCGGGAAGCGGCTTTGACGAACCGGGCCAGGAGGCGGTTGGGTACCTTTGGCCGCCCTGCTGAGGGTATCCCATCGCCTTCGCTAAGAGCCACGGCGAACAAAGCATGAGTGAAGCCATCAAGCACGAGTGCGGCATCGCGCTCATCCGCCTCCGCAAGCCCCTCGGTTTCTACCAGGATAAGTACGGATCGGCACTTTATGGGTTGAAGCGGCTCTACCTGCTCATGGAGAAGCAGCACAACCGCGGCCAGGACGGCGCGGGCATCGCCAGCATCAAGATTGATCCAACGCCCGGCCTCAACTACATCGACCGTGAACGCAGCACTGACAGGCAGGCCATCCAACGGCTCTTCGCCAAGGTGGACAAGGGCTACGCCGATGCCATTGCCGATGATCCCGCCGCCGCGATCGATGCCGAACGCCTGAAGCAATCCATGCCCTTCGCTGGTGAGGTGCTGCTCGGGCACCTGCGTTATGCCACCTTCGGGAACCAGGGTCTGGAGAATTGCCACCCGCGCCGCCGGTTGAACAACTGGATGACGCGCAACCTGGTGGTGGCCGGCAACTTCAACATGACCAATGTCGATGAGCTCTTCGACCTGCTCGTCTCCATCGGCCAGCACCCCAAGGAGCGCTCCGACACCATGACGGTGCTGGAGAAGATCGGACACTACCTCGACGTGGAGAACGAGCGCATCGCGGCCATCCATCGCCAGCTCGGCTATTCCGAGAAGCAGATTACCCAAGTGATCGCCGAGAAGCTCGATGTGCGGCAGATCCTGGTGAACAGCGCCATCGATTTCGACGGCGGCTATGCGCTGGCCGGCATGATGGGCCACGGCGATGCCTTCGTGCTGCGTGATCCCAGCGGCATCCGCCCGGCCTACTGGTACGCCGATGATGAAGTGGTCGTGGTAGCCAGCGAACGGCCCGCCATTCAGACCGCCTTCAACGTGCGCACCGAAGAGGTGCAGGAGCTCACGCCGGGCCACGCCCTGATCATCAAGAAGGATGGCAGCTACGCCGAACAGCTGGTGCGCGAGCCGATGGAGAAGCGCGCGTGCAGCTTCGAGCGCATCTACTTCAGCCGGGGCAGCGATCGCGATGTGTATCAGGAACGCATCGCCCTGGGCCGCAGCGTTTGCCCGGCCATCCTCGAATCCGTTGACCACGACCTGGAGAACACCGTTTTCAGCTTCATCCCCAACACCGCCGAAGTGGCCTGCTACGGCATGCTGAAGGAGATGGAGGACCGCCTCAATGCGCTGAAGGAGCGCCGCATCCTGGAACTGGGCCCGCATCCTGATGCCAATGCGCTGCACGCGATCCTCGCCTTGCGCCCGCGGCTTGAGAAGGTGGCGATCAAGGATGCCAAGCTGCGCACCTTCATCACCAACGACAACGACCGCGACGACCTCGTGGCCCACGTATACGACATCACCTATGGCACCGTGCGCCCGGGCATCGACAGCCTCGTGGTTATCGACGATAGCATCGTGCGCGGCACCACGCTTAAGCAGAGCATCCTCAAGATGCTCAACCGCCTCGGTCCCAAGCGCATCGTGGTGGTGAGCAGCGCACCGCAGATCCGCTACCCCGATTGCTACGGCATCGACATGGCTAAGCTCGGAGACCTTGTGGCCTTCCGTGCAGCCATCGCGTTGCTCAAGGAGACCAAGCAGGAGAACGTCATCGACGATGTGTACGACCGCGCGCTGGCGATGGTGGGCCGACCGCTGGCGGAGCAGCACAACGTGGTGCAGGACATCTACAAGCCGTTCACCGCACAGCAGATCAGCGACAAGATCGCCGAGCTGCTCACACCGGACGGGATCAACGCGGAGGTGCGCCTGGTGTACCAGAGCATCGAGGGCCTGCACGCCGCCTGCCCGCAGCACACGGGCGACTGGTACTTCACCGGCGACTACCCCACACCCGGCGGCAACCGCGTGGTGAACCGTGCCTTCATCAACTACCACGAAGGCAAGAACGTGCGGGCCTACTGATCGCGCACCGCGCGCACCGTCACGCGCAGATCTCGGATGAGCACGCGGCCCAAGCCTGGCTGCCAGAGGTAGATGGCGACTTCTTCGCCGGGCTCGGCCTTCGGCATGTTGAAGGCGTAGCGCCAGTGCCGCCAAAGCCTGTCGTCCATGCGGCGGATGTCGTTCATCGGGAAGGTCACGTGCATGCGTTGCTGACCTTCCGTGGCGTAGGTGAACACGAGCAGCACGGTGTCGGAGGCGAAATGATCGGATGCCTTTCGGCGCAATTCGATGTTCGCGAAGAGCTCACGTTCAACAGGGAGCCGTTCCCCGCTGATTCGCAGCGCCGGGCTGTAGGGCCATGCGCCGCTCAGGTGGTTGATGGAATCGCCGGAGAGCTCAGCCAAGGCAAGGGTGTCCATGCCGTGCGGCGCGAAGAGCTCGGCCACGTTCGCATCGCCGAATCGGTTGCGCGAGCCCTCATCGCCGCGCAGGAAGACCAGCGCGTACTTCTCCTTGTCCATGTTGAAGGGATGCAGGATGCCGGCCTCGTATTGCCACGCGTGGAAGAGCTGCAGGGCGATCAGCGGGGAGGCGAGCAGCATGATCGCGTTCCGCATTCCTGAAGCGAGCGCATGCAGCCAAACGGCGACGAGCACGCCCACCACGGGCAGCGCATCGAGCAATGCGCGCATGCCGTAGCTGTGTCCGTAATACCAATTCCACCAAGCGCTGGTAACGAACGCGAGGGCGGTGAAGCCAAGGGCGACGGGCGCAGCGATGAGCGGTTTCCGGTACAAGGCCCACGCGAGGGCCGGAAGCATGAGCAGCAGGGCGGGCCAGTAGAAGAAGAGGCCCTTGCGAGCGCCGAAAAGCACCGACCACAAACGCGGACTCTGCCAGTTGAAGCCTTCTCCGGCATACCCATCCACCAGCCAAGCGCCGCATTGCAGCTTCCAGAAAACCGGTTGCACGAGCAAGAGGCCGGAGCCGATCAATGCGGCCATCATCACGGACTTGAGCTTGATCATCGGCCACGCTCGTCCGCCAGAGGCCAAGGCGACGACCGGCAGCATAAGCGCCACCAAGCCCAACGTTGGCCGCACCAGCACCACCAGCGCGAAAGTCAGACCCAGGCGCGGCCATGCATCCGTGTCGCCGTGGAGAGCACGATGCGCCTCGAACAGGCACCAGCACACCGCCGCGAAGCCATAGGCATGTGAGAGGGCGGGCGCGATCACCGCGTAGTGGATCAGGCCGCTGCCAAGGCCCACGAGCAGCATCGTGAATGCCACGACGCGATCCGCGATGCGGGCGCGATCGAGCATCCGTGCGATCAGCCATAGGCCGATGAGCGACCAAGTGATCGCCGCGAGCACCACACCGATCTGATACTCGATGCCAAGGCACTTGTCATCTCCGGTGCCGCGAAGGGTAGCCACGGCATGCGAAACGATGAAGAACGGCGCTTGCATCAGCGGAGCACCCGCCGTGTATTGGATCGCGTGTCCATCGCCCGCCGGGGTGAGGAAGGCGGGATTGATCGGTGCCTTCGCCGGATTCCCGTGTTGAACGAGGCCGACGAGGTAGCCGTGGTAACCATGCCCATCGCCGTTGATCGCATTGCGCCAGGCCTGTCCATCGGTGCCGATGATCCTGTAACGCAAGGCCGCGAACGTGAACACTGCTGCGACCAGGACCAGCGCGCCACGCGACCATGTGCCCAGCCTCATGGCATGTGCTGCATTCGGCCTGAGCGCTTGAGCTTGCGCAGCTGCTTGCGCGTGCCGCGCACCAGTGCATCGCCGTGCAGCACGATTCGGGAATCGGGATCAAGCTTGATCCGCGCCTTTTTGTGCAGGTCGATCGAGCTGCCAGTGAGCAGATGCAGCACGCTGCCATTCTCGAGGGAGAGCGTTGCTTTCTCATCGAAGCGCATGCGTGCACCATCGATCAGCGTGAAGCGCGTGGCATGGCTCCACCAGCGCTTGGCGCCCGTGCGTTCCGGCTTGTCGGCGCGCGTGGGGGTGATGCTCCTGTCGATGCGGATGGTGGCGCCGCGCTCGGCTTGCAGAGCAGGCAGTTCGCGGTCGATGGGCCGATGCAGCACGATGCTATCGGCGCAGAAACGCGCTTCGCCGGTGATGCGCACGCGATTGCGGGCTACGCGCACCACGATGCCGCCATCGCCGCGCTGCTCCACCAGGTCGATGGCGATGTCCGTAAGGTGCACCGTCCGGTTGTCGGGCCCTGCGCTCTTGTGCAAGGGCCGTCCCTGCGTGTTGGTCCAGGTGAGCATGTTGGCCAAGGGCGGATTGGTGCCGAGGCCGAGGCCCGCATGGATGCCCGGCACGAAGGCCTGACGCGCATTGCCGAAGAAGAGGGAGGCATCCTGGAATGCGCCGTTGTCAACGATGATGCGCGGCGGGATCCCCTTGAGCTCGTCCTGGCCGGTGTCGAAGAGCACGATTTCCAGTTCGCTTCCTCCGGTAAGCGCGTTGCCGTGCGACTTGCGCTGCACGAGCGGTGCCGTTGGTCCGGGCCACAGGCATTCGTAGCGGATGGTGTCGCCGCGCAGCAAGTAGTCGTGGAAGCCGCTCGCCGGTACCGCGCGGAAGTAGTCCGATTGCCCGCCGAAGATGTCGGTGCCGCTCATCTTCTCGCGATCCACCTGCACGAAAGCGTAGATCCCGGGAACGGCGCCCTTCACGCATGGATCGACGTGCTCGTAATGGAAGGCATCGCTCAGCTTCCCGTTGCGCCTCGAGGTCTGGTGGTTCTCCAGCCAGAGGAATTGCGGGTATTCCGTGCTGCTGAGGTGCGGCAGCTTCACGCGCAGGGCATCGCCGGTGCTCATGAAATCGCGGAGGATGAAGACGCCGGTGTCACCCATGAGCGGATCAAGGTCGGCGTTCACGATTTGGCCCTGCGCATCGCGCGCGGCGATGGGATAGGGGCTATCGGGCGCGGTCCAGCCCAGGCGCCGACGGTCCCAGGCGTTGCCGGTGAGCAGCGCGCTGTTCGATCCGCCCATCATGCTCCAGCCGCCCTGCATGCACAGGAAATAGCGGGTGAAGATGTTCGCGTTGCCGCCGCCGCTGTGGAAGTTGTTGCCGCCGAAGAGCATGTGGTTGTACTCGTGCTGCAGGATCTCGAAGGGCATGCCGTACATGCCGCCGAAGCGGCTCTGCGAATCGCTCTCGAAGCCGAAGAGCTTGCCGGGGCTGCCCGGATCCACGCTGCCCTGGTTGTGCGTGAGTCCGCTGTTGCGCGTGATCACCATCACATGATCATAGCTGTGCGGACTGTCAGGGCCTTCGCGCTTCGGCTTGCCGGGCTGGCCGCCGCGCTTCCAGCGGTCGAAGTCGGCGATGCCCAAACCATGCTTCGTGCGCAGCGCGTCCATCTTGTTGGCCTCCTTCACTGCGAGCGAGCCGATGCTGTGCACGTTGCCCAACGTGGGGTGCTCGCTCTCGCGGATGGTGAACACCGTGTCGATGTAGTCGCCGAGCATGGTGTAGCGGCCCAGGCTCATGTCGTGGTAGTAGCGCGTGATGCGGCCGAGGTAGGCTGGGGCCGGATGCGGATCGAAGAGCTCATCGGCCCAGAGCGGCAATTTGCCCTTGGGCCAGTGATCAGCGCCGTTGGGCTGCGGGTCGCGCGATGGGGTCTTGTCGTAGTCGAGCTCGCAGAAGATCACGAGCACGCGGATGGTGCCGTGCGCGGTGAGGTACCATCCATTGGTGCTGTGCGGCACGTTCACGGTGTCGGGCTGCGCCGAAGCAATCCCCCTGCCCAGGATCAATAAGAAAAGAAGAAGCCAGCGCATCTGTTGCATCCCGCTGTGGGAGCGCCGAAAGTACGTTCAGCCCTTCGGCGCCTTGTACAGCGGCACCGTACTACAAGGCTCGCCGAACATCAAGCTCTTCACCACGGGCACCAGCTTCGCGCTCAGCTCCACATACGCGTTCAATGGCACCGGCAACTTGCTGCAGCCCTTCACCACCACACGAGAGTTGCGGTAAGGCTCCACATCCAGTTGCTGCACGAAGCGGGTGAACACGGCGCGTTCCAGTTGCTCGGCATCGCCCTGCGTCACGAAGGCAGCGAAGGGTTGCAGGTGCGTGGCCAACAGCATATAGGCCCATGTGGGAACGATGGCATCCGCGGTGCAATGCACCGTCATGAACTTGCCTTGGTATTGCGACCAGTCATGCTCCTTGCAGAAGGCGCGCAGACCATCCTCCTTCAACGCAACTTCTTGCCACAGTAAGGGCTTGAGGTCAAAGACCACGCGCTCCCCAGCCGGGTAGAACTCCTCGAGATTGAGGGTGATGATGCCGGAGGAGGCGACTTTGTTGATGATCTCGGACATGGATCAGCGTTCCACCATCAACCGATGCGCCTCGCGTACGCCTTCACCGGTGAACTGCACGGTGTAGCAACCCAGCGGTATCCGGCTCGGTCAAACCATGTTCCTTTAGCAGTTCCCTCGGTCCGGCGGCCCGCCTCCTCCCCTCGGAGCGCTCGACGGCTCCTTGCGGGCCCGCCCCGGTGCAGTCGCCACCGTTGGCAGGGGCCTCCGCTGAGGGAAGTTCCCCCGCTCGTGCGACCCCCCCTGCGGATGCCGCCGCGGCCGCCCCGGCCCCGGCCTCACCCGCCCGGAACAGGGGAGATATCCCGCCACCTGGAATTCAGGCTGGAGCGTATCACCCGTGGCGCGTCGATCTCAGCGATCCGGTTCCTTGGAAGCCGTGGCACCTTGTCTTGACCAGGAAAAGGTGCCACGCTGCGGTGTAGCACCCCCCCGAACTCGGAGCCAGCGTTCGCCTCTGGCACCGTGGGCCTGGCCGCCGTCTCCCTTCACCAGTAAAATTTCCTTCACGAAGGTGCCTTCAGCCCGCGGCGGCTGGTCAACGTCGTTCGCTCCTTCCCCTCCGCGGAAAGAAAGCCGCCGGCGTGCTACCGGTTTGGTGGTTGAACTGGGCGCCCCGCCCCGTGCGGCCCCCCCGGGGGCCCGCGGAAAGCGGAGCCTACATGAGCCCAGCTCCACTGCGCCGCCTCGCTCATCATGCTCCTATCCCAAGGCGGCTCGAAGGTGATCTCCACCTTGGCGCTGCTCACGCCTTGCACACCGGCCACCTTCTGCTCCACCTCGTTGGGCATGCTTTCCGCCACCGGGCACGAGGGACTGGTCAAGGTCATTTTGATGCCCACATGTGCGTCGTCACCGATGTTCACCTCGTAGATCAGGCCCAGCTCATACACATCCACAGGGATCTCGGGGTCGTAGATCGTCCGCAGCATGTCGATCACGCGGTCTTCCAGGTGTTTCTTTTCCTCTGGGGTCATGACTTGGAGGGAATGAATGTCCGAGGTCCATGATCTATGGTCTTTGGCCATGCAGACCCGTCGATGCATGGCCAATGACCATAGACCTTGTGGCATAGACCCTCGGAGTGGACGTTCCAAATGCCAAGCTCCCTGCTCATGCTTGCTTGGTGTTAGCAGAAAACGCCACTGCATACCTCTTCATCTGATCGATCATCGCGCTGAGCCCGTTCGCACGGTTCGGGCTCAGGTGCGCGCGCAGACCGATCTGGTCGATGAAGTCCGTTGACGCCCCAAGGATCTCCTGCGGCGTGCGGTCGTTGAACACGCGCACCAGCAGGGCCACGATGCCCTTGGTGATCATCGCATCGCTGTCGGCGGTGAAGTGGATGTGGCCGTTGCGGGGTGAAGCGTGAAGCCACACCCGGCTCTGGCAGCCGCGCACCAGGTTGTCGTCGGTCTTGTGCTCCGGCGCGATCAGCGGCAGGTCCTTGCCCAGCTCGATCAGGTGCTCGTAGCGGTCCTGCCAGTCGGAGAACATGGCGAACTCGGAGATGAGCTCTTGTTGGGTCTGCGCCAATGTCATCGTTGCGCTCATCTCAGCATTGTCACCGCCTTCTTCGTCGCCGCCACCATCACCTCCACCTCCTCCACCGTATTGAAGCACGCGAAGCTCGCCCGCGTCGTTCCGCTCACGCCGAAGCGCTCCATCAGCGGCTGGGTGCAGTGGTGGCCCGTGCGCACGGCGATGCCCTGCTGGTCGAGCAGGGTGCCGAGGTCGTAGTGGTGGACAGCCTTCGATGACGAAGCTGATCACGCCCACTTTCTCCTTCGCGGTGCCGATGATGCGCAGGCCATCGATGGTGAGCAGCTCCTTGGTCGCATGCTCCAGCAGCATGTGCTCGTGCTTCGCCATCGCCTGTTTGTCGTAGTCCTCCATCCAGCGGATGGCCTCGCCCAGCCCGATGATGCCCGCGATGTGCGGCGTGCCAGCCTCGAACTTGAAGGGCAGCTTGGCGTAGGTGGTCTTCTCGAAGGTGACCACGTCGATCATCTCGCCGCCGCCCTGCCAGGGGGGCATGCGCTCCAGCAGCTCCTCGCGGCCGTAGAGCACGCCCGTGCCCGTGGGACCATAGGCCTTGTGTCCGCTGAACGCGTAGAGGTCGCAGCCAAGGTCCTGCACGTCCACGTTCAGGTGCGCGATCGCCTGCGCTCCGTCCACCACGGAGATGATGCCGCGCTTCTTTGCTTCAGCGATCAGCTCCTTCACCGGGTTGATCGTGCCCAGCGTGTTGCTCACATGCGAAATAGCGAACACCTTCGTCCGGTCATTGAAGTATTCCGTCGCGTCGTCGCGTCGTCGCGGTTCCAATTCCCCACTATCCGTCACCGGGATTACCTTCAGTTTCGCCCCGTGCCGCTCGCATGCCAACTGCCAGGGGACGATGTTCGCGTGGTGCTCCATCCCACTGATGAGGACCTCGTCACCCTTCTTCAGCAGCAACTGCCCCAGGCTGAACGCCGCTAGGTTCAGGCCCGCCGTGGTGCCGCTGGTGAAGATCACCTCGTGCGTATGCTTCGCGTTGATGTGCCTGCGGACGATCTGGCGCGCGGCCTCCTGCGCCTCGGTGGCCTTGGTGCTCAGCGTGTGCACGCCGCGGTGCACGTTGGCGTTGATCGTGGCGTAGAAGGCGCTCTCGGTCTTTATCACGCGGCGCGGCTTCTGGCTAGTCGCGGCGTTGTCGAAGTACACCAGCGGTTGGTCATGCACCAGTTCCTTCAGGATGGGGAACTGCGCACGGATCTCCTCCACGTCGAAGGCGGGTTTCACCGCTGCGGGTTTCATGATCGCGAATGGGTTGAACCGCGACGACGCGACGACGCGACGAATGCAAAACGCAATGCAACGCGAACAGGGACGTGGCGTTCCGGTTGCGTTGTTACGTCGTTGCGGTTGACTCTCATAGCGTTGCGAGCTTGGCGTCAATTAGGCTGGTCAACACCGCCTTCCACTCATCGTTCTGCACCCGCTCCAGCACCTCGGTGATGAAGGCATGGGACATCAGCTTGCGCGCCTCGGCCTCGCTCACCCCGCGGCTACGCAGGTAGAACAGGCCCTTCTCGTCCAGGCGACCGATGGTGCATCCGTGACTGCACTTCACGTCGTCGGCGTAGATCTCCAGCTCGGGCTTGGTGTACACCTTGGCATCATCGCCCAGCAGGATGTTGGCGTTGCTCTGGTAAGCGCGGGTGCGCTGCGCATCCTGTTTCACGTAAACCTTGCCGTTGAACACGCTGGTGCCCTTGCCCGCCACGATGCCCTTGTAGAGCTCGTCGCTGGTGCAGTCCGGCACGTCGTGACCGATGTAGGTGTGGTTGTCGCAGTGCGTGCTGCCGTTCAACAGGTACACACCGTTCAGTTCGGCATGCGCCTCGGGGCCGGCCAGTGACACCTTCACCTCGTTGCGGATCAGTGCGCCATCCAGTGTCGTGGTGCTGATGCTGAAGTGGCCTTTGGATGACACGCGCACACCCTCGAAGCTGATGTTCGCCGGGCCATTGACCTCGTGCTGCAGCTTGTGGACCGTGAGGCGTGCGCCCTCGCCCACCACGCACTCGCGCACGCTGTTGACGAAGGCCTCGGGCGTATCCATCGCGATGTGCTCGATGATCACTTCGGCCTCGGCGCCCTCTTGCAGCATGAAGAGGTCACGCGGTTGCACCAACTGGCGCTCCCATGTGGTGACATGAAGCACGTGGATCGGCCGCTCCACCTTCACACCCTTGGTCACCAGCAGGATCAGGCCGTCGGTTGGCGCAGCGGTGTTCATGGCGGTGAAGAGGCGCTCGGTGGTGGGTGCCAGCGTGCCGTAGTGCTCCTTCACCGGGCCGTGGGAGAGGTGGTGCTTCAGGCTATCGATCACCAGTCCCTTCTGGCCCTTGAGGTCATCGCTCAGGTCCGCGCGGAAGTGTCCATTCACGAAGACCACACGCCTGACATCGAAGGGAAGGCGGGCGGGCAGCGCCACGTTCGCATCACCCTTCGGTGCGGCGTACGGCTGGCTGAATAGCTTGGCCACGCGGGTGTACTTCCACGCCTCGGTCTTGCTGGTGGGAACGGGCAGCGTGTGTACCTGGGCCAGTGCTTCGGCGGCGCCGGGCCAGGTGCTTCCCTCGCGCAGCGGGAGCACGTTGGCCTTGGGGTCGATGGCGGTCGTTGTTGTCATTTGGTTGGGGCTGGAAATTTCCCGCCCTTACAGACCATCTCTTTCACCCAATCGTAGCCCTTCGCCTCCAGCTCCAGCGCCAGTTCCTTCGGTCCGCTCTTGATGATGCGGCCATCGGCCATCACGTGCACCACGTCGGGCACGATGTAGTCCAGCAGGCGCTGGTAGTGCGTCACCACGATGAAGGCGTTGTCCTTCGAGCGCAGCTTGTTCACGCCACCGGCCACGATGCGCAGCGCATCGATGTCCAGGCCGCTGTCGGTCTCGTCGAGGATGCCCAGCTTCGGCTCCAGCATTGCCATCTGGAAGATCTCGTTGCGCTTTTTCTCGCCCCCGCTGAAGCCCACATTGAGGTTGCGGTTCATCAGGTCGGCGTCCATCTCCACCAGCTTGGCGCGTTCGCGGACGAGCGTGAGGAAGTCCTTGCCACCGAGTTCCGCCAGGCCGTTCGCTTTGCGCGTCTCGTTCATCGCCGTGCGCAGGAAGTTCATGTTGCTCACGCCGGGGATCTCCACCGGATATTGGAAGGCGAGGAAGATGCCCTTCCACGCGCGCTCCTCTGGGGCCAGTTCCAGCAAGTCTTCGCCGAGGTAGGTCACGGAGCCCTCCGTCACTTCATACTCTTCGCGGCCCGCTAACACATTGGCCAAGGTGCTCTTACCGGAGCCATTCGGACCCATGATGGCGTGGACCTCGCCTGCTTTAACCGTCAGGTTCAGTCCCTTCAGGATGTCCTTGCCTTCGATGCGGGCGTGCAGATTGATGATGTTCAGCATGTGTATTCGCCACTAGATCAGGCTATTTAGAACCTGTCTAAAGTCTAGCGGTGGGCAAATGTAGGTGGAAGGGGAGGCCCTCATTCATGTGAATCGAAGGCTGCGAAAGGCGCTGCTTAGCCTCCAAGTTGCGGGCGGCGCCGAACGGCGATCAGCTTGATCCAGGACGGGGAAACGCGGCGGTTCAGAAGCCGATGCCCATGCAGCCGCGCTCAATACCCTCCACCCCCTCCCTGTCCGCGCTCAATCGGGTGCCAGGTGGTCTTCACTTCCTGCGTATCCAGAATGGCGTAGGGCGTTTGCCCCGCATCACCAAGCTTCGGATGAACGACACGCTTCAGGTTGCACGTAGCCTCCGTCTCCAGAAGGGTGCGCTCTTCCTTCGAGGCGTCCGCGACAACGATGGCGTTCACATCCATGTGTGCAACAAGAGGCTTCAACAGTTCGCTGCGGAAGCCGGTCATCAGGTTCACCACGCCGCCGGGCAGATCGCTGGTGGCGAGCACTTCGGTGAAGGTGACGGCCGGAAGCGGATGCATTTCGCTGGCCACCACCACGCAGGTGTTGCCGCCGGTGATCACCGGGGCGAGGAGGCTCACCAATTCCAGCAGGCCGTTGCTGCCACCCGCCATGATGCCTACCACGCCGGTGGGTTCCTGCACGCTGAAGTTGAAGTGGCTGCTGTTGGTGGGGTTCACGCTGCTGAAGACGGCCTGGTACTTGTCGCACCAACCGGCGTAGTGGATCCAGAGATCGATAGCGGCCGCCACCTCGGCTTCCGCTTGTTTCTGCGTGGCGCCGTGCAACATCAACTCGTGAATGAATTGCACGCTGCGGCCTTCCAGCATTTCGCCGATGCGATACAGGATCTGACCGCGATTGAAGGCGCTCCGTCCGGACCAGCCACCGAAAGCACTGCGTGCGGCCACCACCGCATCGCGTACATCCTTCCGGCTACTGCGGCAAATGTTCGCAAGCGGCTTGCCGTCCGTGCCCTTTGGTTGATAATAGCGCCCGCTCTCGGTGCGCGGGAACTTGCCTCCGATGAAGATCTTATAGGTCTTCATCACGGGGAGGCGCTCCGCCTTCACTGTACCGGCTTTGGCGGACACAACCGCCTTCTTCGCCAAGCCGTTCTTGCTATGGCCGTTCAGATCGACTTTGACGTTTGGCTTTGAAAGGGTCTTGCTCATGGGCCTGGTGGCTGTGCGAAGCCAAAGCTACAACCCTCATTCTGCCATGATCGGGTGGGGTCTGGACGTCCCCGCCTCCTGTGCCTACTTCACCCGCATCTTGTTGCCCTTCGCCTCGTGCGTGAGTTCCGCTAGACCGAGCGCCTCCATCAACGGCGGCAGATAAACGCCGAACCTTCCGCGCAGTCCCTTCTTGAGGCCATACCAGCCCTTCACGGGGTTCTTCTCGCTGCGGCCCCAGGCTTCCACCGTGCCTTCCTTCGCGGGCTTCTGCTCATCGGCGCCGCCGAGTTCCATCCAGTCGCCGTGCTTCTTCAGCATCGCGTGCAGGTCGTTGATGCATCGGATGTCATATAGCAGAACGGTCTTGCCGACGGTGCATACGAGGACTTCCTTGCCATCCTTCTCTTCCACGTGCATGGTGTATTCCGAAGTGCCGGGTGGGGTCTTCAGTTTCCAAGGTTTGTCTTTGCTGCGCTTTTCCATGTCGATAAGGGTTGGAGGTGTTAGTGAATGGTGAATAGCCGCGATCAAGGCGCTTTGTTCCGTATCAGTTCGGCTCCGTGCTTCATTTCGGTCGCGAACGCATCGAATCTAGGGATCTATTTCGCATGCATCGGGAACATGAGGCCGATCTCTTACGTCACGGTCTTGCGCAAGTCAGAAGGGTGCCCCTTGTCCTTTGTCACCGCATCTCGCACCAACCGGATTCTCACTGCTTTCTCCTCCGTCCTGTGCACCACACAGCCAACCTACTTTTCCGCCATGCCCTTTCTCGAAGGACTCGGCTTCGGCCTTGCCACCGTGATCCTCATCGGCCCGGTCTTCTTCACCCTGCTCAAGGCCGCTTTGGAACATGGCGCGCGCGGCGGTGTGCTCGTCGCCTTGGGCATCATCTGTTCGGATCTGCTGATCGTCCTCATCTGCCTCTCCGGCGTGGCGCGCGTGCTTCAGCAATGGATCGTGGGGCCTTGGATGGCGATCGCCGCAGGTGCGCTCCTTGCCGGCTTGGGCATTCGTTACCTGATCGCTCCGCAACTCATGCCTGACGCGGACGCGAGTCAGCGCCGGATGAGCCGCCTCGCGTTGTTCGCCAGCGGCTTCGTGGTCAATTTCATCAACCCGTTCGTCTTCGCCGTTTGGCTGGGACTGGTGATGCATGCAGCAGGCAGGTTCGCAGCTGTCAATGGAATGTCCTTCTTCCTGGGAGGGGCGCTCGCCGGCATCCTCATCACCGATCTGGCCAAGGCGCTGCTCGCGCCACGATTGAAACCGATCCTATCGCCTGCAACACTGAAGCGCGTACATGCCATCATCGGTATCGCGTTGATTGGTTTCGGCCTGCGGGCTTTAGTGCATGCCGCGCAGCATTGGGACTGATGGATGGGCGAGGTTGATAGCTTTGACTGCATACCGAACCCCAACCACCCATGCAGATCAATTGGCTCGTTCAACTCGTTGCAGCTCTGTTGCCGATGCTCATCGGCTTCATCTGGTACCACCCAAAGGCTTTCGGCAATGCCTGGATGAAGGCCGCCGACATGACCGATGAGAAGGTGAAGGGCGGCAACATGCCGGTGATCTTCGGCGCGAGCTTTGTGATGGCTTTCCTCTTCGGCCTGGCGTATAAGGTCTTCGCGGACCACGGCACCATGTTCGATGCCTTCTTTCGTCCGGTGATGGAGCACGGCATGGGCATCGACGCCACCACGGCATTCGGCGCGGAGCTGAAGGGGCACGTGGACGGTTATGTGGCTCGCTACAGCAGCTGGACCCACGGCCTCGCACACAGCGTGATCCTCTCCATCATCGTGATCCTGCCCATCATCGTCGCCAATGCGCTGTTCGAGCGCAAGTCGGTCAAGTACATGATGGTTAACTTCGGCTACTGGGCCGTGACGTTAGCGCTCATGTTCATGGTGGTGGCGCAGTTCAGCTAGGCGGACGGCAGTATGCGTGGAGCTGGCCCTCGGTGCTCGCTTGCCCTTTCACCCTTCCTGAATTCACACACCCTTCAACCTCGTCCACAGTTCTGCGATAGCGGCATTGAACTTCTCCTTATCCAACGCTGGCGGGTGCACGACTTCCACCCGCAGGTCATCGCCCTCGGGGATCAATCGGTATCGCATGAAGAAGGGTGTTTCCGGAGATGGTGATCCGGTCTGCCCGAACCGGATATCGCTCAGCACGAGCGTGTCGTTTTCCGATTGAACCACGTATTGTCCATGGGTGAGGTGGGCGAGCCGTTGCATGTTACGGTGCTCGGCCCAACGGCCTAGCAGTTGCCGGTTCTTCGGGACGCGGATGAAGTCGAAGTCGGTTTTCTCGTCCAATAGCGAGCGGTAACCGATCAGGAATGCATCATTTGTTTCCACGGTGGCGGTCCATAGCACGGCGTTGAAGGGTGTGGGCAGGGTGCTGATCGCTAGGTGGGGAACCGCCTGCTGATCCAGCGATCGCGCGACGCCCGTGTGCACGATCAGTTTGAGGATCAGCGTGAGCGCCATGTAGCTCGAACTGAGCATGAGCCCGAAACCGTTGATCCATCGGCGGCGTCGACTTGTGCGCTGATGGAACATGGTTGCTGCTACGCAGATGAGGAAAGGCACCGTGTAGAAGGGGTCCACCACGAAGATGTTGTTGAAGGCGACCTTCACTGGCAGCGGCCAGAGCAGTTGCGTGCCCCAGTTGGTGTGGCAGTCGAGCAGCGGATGCGTGACCAAGGACCACCAGAACAGCCAGGACCATTCGCGGCTTGTGGCTTCATCAGTCCCTCGAGAGCGCCAGAGGATGAGCGCGATGATCGCAGCGGTAACGAGACCGACGACCAGCTTCGCCGTCATCGGTAGCTCACCTAGCAGGGGCACCGCGGCCACCAGCGCTACGAAGACGGCGAGCAAGGACCGTCGGTGCCGTTTGAGCCACCAGCCCAACAGCGGCGCCATCACCGCGCTGAAAAGGATTGAATGCGTTACACCGCGATGCAGTTCGTTCGCTCGCAGGCCATCCACGAAAGGCCTGGTGAGCACATCGAGGTCGGGGATCGTACCTGCGATGGCGCCCCAGAGGATCGCCTTGTTGCCGACCTTCTTCCCCAGAACCAATTCGCCCACTGCGGCGCCCAGGACGATCTGCGTGAGTGAGTCCATTCAGGCCAGGACCTTCTTGAACGGCGATCGCAGCTCGAATGCTCCCGGCTCAACCGACCGGAGGAAGGGACCGATCAGTTTGTTCGCGATGGCGTTTCGGTGCTTCACGTATATGCGAGTGCCATGCGGCAGAGCTCCCAGGTTGCTCTTGGCCTGCTCGGCGGTGCGGCCGTAGTTGATGCGCTGGACATTATTGCGCAATGCGAAGTCGAGCAGGTCCACGAGCATGCGCTGGTAGATCGCGTGCTCCTCGTTCCGCGCGTAGTCGATGCCCACGTACTGCACATCAAGGGTATCGCCCACAACACAGGCCGAGCTGAAGCCCACGAGTTCGTCGTTGAGGTAGAAGCCACGGAACAGCAGCCGATCACCGAGCTGTTCCTTCCATGCTGCATACACCTGCATGTTCAGGCGTCCGAAGGAGAAGGGAGAACGATCGAGCACGTTGTTGAAGAGTCGCTGGAGGTCATCGGTGGACTCCAGGATCTCATGCGCTGGCAATTCACGGATCAACAGCGCGGATGAGCGGGCCATCAGCGCATTCAGGCGCGTGCGCGATTTCGAGTTCAAGGCTTGCGCGTACCCCGATAGGTCCTGCCACTCGGGATCCACGTCGAGCACCATGTTCACATCCATGGCCATGGCGTGGTAGCCGCGATCGGTGAGGCTCTCGGCGCCTTCGGTGCGCGGTGCAGGCATGTCCTTCAACAGCAGCGCTGAAACCTTCGGATGGAAGTAGTCGGCGGTGCCGAGCTTCCACAAGGTGTCTTCCACCGCCTTGAAGCGGTATGCCGCGTCCACACCGTGCCGGAAGAAGGAACCATGATCGCCGCAGTGGAACACATTGCCGTTCACCAATGTGCGCAGCCGCATCTCCTTCAGCGTGCGGCTGCCAAGCGCCTTGCCTAAGCGGCCCAACGCTTCGCGGTAGCTGCTGCCATGATCCACCAGGTCGACCAACTGGAAATAGACGATCCCCATCGGCAGGTTCTGCTCGCAATAGTGGATCGCGTAGCGGAATTCCATGCTGCCGGCCATGGCATCCTCTAAGGCGCACAGGTAATCGTACTGCAGGTAAGGACCGGCCTCCTTGGCCACCAATTCCCAATCCTCGCGGTGAATCAGGTGGATCGAATCATGCAAGCTGATCCTGATCGCCGGACCTCCGCTGGAATTGCTGCTCATATGCGGGCAAAGGTTGCTCGCGGCGCCCGAACGAAGCTGCCGTTCATGGATCTGACCTGGACCGCAGGACCGGGGATCGCAAACCGCCATGGCGCCCCATTGGCAAATCACTTCGAGTGCGATTCTCGCTTACAGCTTCGCTCCAGGGAGGACAGTAGGATTGGATCCGGACCCGCCATGCTCGAACTTCCGCCCATGGCCCGTGGTGAGCCCATGCAGCACATGAAGTTCCGCTCCGTGGAGGAGTGCCTCGCTTTCCTGCCGCCGGATGAGCTCGCTATCACCGAGAAGCTCCGCGCCATCGTGCAGGACTGCATCCCCGATGCGAGGGAGCGTATCTCCTTCAATGTGCCTTTCTACAAGCGCCACAAGGACATCTGCTTCATCTGGCCCGCGCGCGTGCTCTGGGGAAGGAAGAAGACCTACGCTGGTGTGCGCTTCGGATTCACGCGCGGAAACCTCCTCGTGGATGAAGCCGGGTTCGTGGAAAAGGGCGGCCGCAAGAAGGTGTACTGGCGCGACTTCACGAGCCTCAGAACAATGGATGCGGAGCAGCTGCGGTCATTGTTGTGCCAGGCGGTGCTGGAGGATGAGGACATGGCGAGGGCAGGAGCGAAGAAGAGGTGAGCGCTTCGTGCTGCGCGCTCCATTGTCTGGTGAGCACTTGCGCCCGCCTTGGTCCGTGACGGCTGCTCGCCAAGTGTCCCGATGGATTGCACGGTGTCAGGTTGGGTCGGGGATATGCATCATCGAGAACACAAACTCAGTCGATAGTTGCAAATACAACTATATGCGCTATGTTCGCCCCGTGAACGAGACGAAGAGTTCCTACTGCAACTGCCTCTACCATGCAGCGAACGCCATGGCACGCAGCATCTCGCGCATCGCGGATGAGGAGTTCGCCGAAGCGGAGATCTCACCTACTCAGGGCTTTATCGTGATGACCGTGGTGAAACGACCGGGCATCCGTGCCGGCGACATCGCCAAAGAGATGCAGCTGACCCCCAGCACCATCACGCGGATGCTGGATAAACTGGAAGAACGGGGCTTCGTCTCGCGCTCCAGCGAGGGCAAGTCGATGCTGGTGTATCCCACCCCGGAGGCCATTGGCGCCGAGCAGCGGATCAAGACGGCCTGGGGCAAGATGTACGCGCGCTATACCAAGCTGCTTGGCAAGGAGAATGGCGCGGCACTGGCGCAGGACCTCGTGCGTGCTAGTGCTATGCTGGACCAACAAGCCTGACCTTGGCCTTCGACGGTTGTAAATACAACAATAACACAACATGAACATGAGCAAGAAAGTCGGCATACTCGGTACAGGCATGGTGGGCCAAGTGCTCGCCAGCGGATTCATGAAGCACGGCCATCAGGTGATGATCGCCACGCGCGACGCCGGCAAGGTGGCGGACTGGCTGGCCAAGAACCCCAGCGGCAAAGTGGGCAACCACAAGGAAGTGGCGAAGTGGGCGGACATCTTCGTGCTGGCCACGAAAGGGTCAGCGGCCGAAGCGGCGATCCGCCTTTGCGACAGCGCGGACCTCGCGGGCAAGACGGTGATCGACGCAACGAACCCCATCGCGGATGCGCCACCGACCAACGGTGTGCTGCACTACTTCACCACGCTCGAGGAGAGCCTGATGGAACAGCTGCAGAAGGCCAGTCCCAAGGCCAACTTCGTGAAGGCCTTCAACAGTGTGGGCAACGCCTTCATGGTGAACCCCGACTTCGGCGGCGTGAAGCCTACGATGTTCATCTGCGGCAACGATGCCAACGCAAAGAAGGAAGTGATTGCGATCCTCGACCAGTTCGGTTGGGAGAGCGAGGACATGGGCGGCGTGGAAGGCGCGCGGGCCATCGAGCCGCTGTGCATCCTCTGGTGCATCCCCGGCTTCGCCCGCAACCAGTGGAACCATGCCTTCAAACTCCTGAAGAAGTAAGTCCGGTCACCCCGGAATAAACTCCGGGGCCCGCCCCAACAAACCCGAACAACCAGCACAACAACATAATGAGCACCTACCTGATCACTGGAGCTACCGGCAACACCGGCAAGCCCGTCGCCCTCGGCCTCTTGGCCGCTGGACACACCGTGCGCATCATCAGCCGCGATGCCGCGAAGGCAAAAACGCTGACCGACAAGGGCGCCATCCTCTTCACTGGAGATACCAGCGACGCCGCGCTCGTCACCAAGGCCCTCACGGGCGTGGATGCCGCCTACTTCATGGTCCCGATGGACTGGACCAGCGCCGACTACACGGCCCACCAGGTGAAGCACGTGAATGCCTTCGCTGCCGCCGCGAAAGCCACCGGATTGAAGAAGCTCGTCACGCTGAGCAGCGTGGGCGCCCACTTGCCAGAGGGCAATGGCGTAGTGAACGGCCTGTACCGGATGGAGCAGGCAATGAATGCGATCCCCGGGTTGGACGTGCTGCACCTGCGTGCCACCTACTTCATGGAGAACACGTTGGGGCAGGCCGGCATGATCAAGCAGGCGGGCATCATGGGCTCTCCGGTGAAAGCCGACCTGAAGATCCCGATGGTGGCCACGCGCGATATCGGTGCCAAGGCACTCGCGCATTTACTGTCGCTGGACTTCAGCGGCAAGAGCGTGGAGTACGTGCTGGGACCCCGCGATATGTCCTACAATGAAGCCGCTGGCATCCTTGGTTCGGCCATCGGCAAGCCCGACCTCAGCTACGTGCAGTTCCCGTACGATCAGGCCGAGCAGGCCATGGTGCAGCAGATGGGCGCCGGCCCCAACGTCGCCAAGCGCCTCATCGAGTTCGTGCAGTGCCTGAACGAGGGCCATGTGATGGAGCCTGTGCAGCGCAGCGCGAGCAACACCACGCCCACGGACATGAAGGACTTCGCCGCCACCTTCAAGGCGGTGTACGAGATGAACTGACCACCGGACGGTAGTCACGAGGAAGGGATCCGCGAGGGTCCCTTCCTCTTCTCAACTTTATCACAACCGGGCATTGTACCGAACCACCCATGGACCCCAGACCACCGCTGCCTCCATTCACCGAAGAAACCGCCAAGCAGAAGATCCAGATGGCCGAGGACGCTTGGAACAGCAAGGATCCAGAACGCGTGGCGAAAGCGTACACGCTGGACAGTGAATGGCGCAACCGCAGCGAGTTCATCAACGGTCGAGAGGAGATCGTGGCCTTCCTGAAGCGCAAGTGGGCCAGGGAACTGGATTACCGCTTGAAGAAGGAATACTGGGCGCACAGCGGCAACCGCATCGCCGTGCGCTTCGAGTACGAGTGGCACGATGAAGCCGGCCATTGGTTCCGCAGCTACGGCAACGAGAATTGGGAGTTCGATGAGCTCGGTTACATGGCCAAGCGCTACGCGAGCATCAACGACCTGGCGATCACCGTAAGCGAACGGAAGTTGCGATGAGCACGAAGCGCGCAGCACAGGACACCACCCGCATCGCACCGGCCACCCTCGATTTCCTGAAGGACCTTGAGCGCCACAACGACCGCGACTGGTTCCTGAATCACAAGGACCGCTACCAGGCGGCGCAGACCAACGTGGCCGCCTTCATCGATGCGTTGCTCCAGCGCATGCGGAAGCACGACAAGCTCTCCACCGACACAGGGAAGGAAGCCATGTACCGCATCTACAACGATACCCGTTTCCACAAGGACAAGCCGCCCTACAAGACCTGGTTCGGCGCCAGCATCGGTCGGGTGAAACCGGCGTTGCGCGGCGGCTACAGCTTGCGCATCAAGCCCGGCGGCTCCTTTGTGGCCTGCGGCTTCTTCGCACCCGAGCCCGCGGACCTCAAGCGCATCCGCGTGGACATCGACCAGGACCTGGAGACCTGGCGCAAGCTGCTCCACGGCAAGAAGCTGCGCGGCACCTTCGGCGAAGTCATCGGTGAAGGCGTGAAGACCGCACCCAAGGGCTATTCCAAGGACCATCCCGGCATCGATCTATTGCGCCGCAACCAGTTCCTGTTCCGTCATCCGTTCACTGACCGCGAGGTGCTCGCCGCTGACTTCGCGGAGCAGGTGGATGCCGCATACAGGAGCGTCCGGCCCTTCTTCGATCACATGAGCGAGGTGCTCACCACGGACGAGAACGGGGTATCGGTGCTGCGCATGAAGTGAACAGTTGACCTTGGGAAGGTGTCTCGCGGTGGAAGGAGCACCTCTACTTTCACGCACTCAAAATCACAACACGAACTCAGATGCCCGTCAATCGCAAAGCCACCGCCACCTGGAGCGGTTCCGGAAAAGAAGGCACCGGCCATGTCACCACCCTCAGCGGTGTATTGAACAACACCCCGCACTCGTTCCACACGCGCTTCGTGAGCGAGGACGGCAAGGCCGGCACGAACCCGGAGGAGCTCATCGCCGCTGCGCACGCCAGCTGCTTCACCATGAAGCTGAGCTTCGTGCTGGGCAACCACGGCTTCACGCCGGATGAGCTGCGTTGCACGGCTGAAGTACGCATGGGCCCCGTGCCCGGGGGCAATGGCATCGTGGGCATCGACCTGCACCTCGATGCGAAGGTTCCCGGAATCGACCAAGCGACATTCGATGCGTGCACCGAAGACGCCAAGGTCAACTGCCCCATCAGCCAGGTGCTGAAGGCGGTGCCCATCACGCTGACCGCCAAGCTGGGCTAGATGCCAGCGCGAGCGTCCTCGAGAACCTCGCAGCAGACATTGGAACGTGAGCAAGCGACAAGGCCCGCCGTCAGGCCTGATGGTTTGATGCTGCGCTCTACTTTTTGAACCGGCTATGCGAGCCCCGGAGCCGGCACGCACGCATGTTGTTAGCTAGGCGATTCGGGCGCCTTGCTTGGCAAGAACAATTTCTTAGGTCAAAACTCTCCACCGGCATCGGCGGATTCTATTCGCGCCCGGACGGGCCCAAGGCCGTGAGGTATTCGACGGCTTTCAATAGGCCAAAGGCTCCGAGCCAGATGAATGGCCAGTGGCAGCCGCCGAAACTGACTTGCACCGCTTACATCGGCTCATGCCATAAGAGCTTGATCGATAGAACGATGGTGATGAAGCAGATGATCCAGAAAACGATCGGTCCCGAACCTCCTTTGAATTCCATCCCAAGGGCGTTGAATTCCACGGGGCCATTGGCGGCACGCAGCACAAGCGTCATGAAGAGCGCGGCCAGACCGGCCATGGGAATACCCACCATGGCTGGGACCTGGTCCTTGATGATGTTGTGCCAGAACTGGTCATCGGCTCCTCCGATGCGTTGAAGCTTGTACAGCAAGTACACACCAAAGGCGGTGATGATGAAAACAGACACCCAGCTCATGGTCGCTTGCAGCCCCTTGGGAAGGATGCTCTTCAGACGGTCTTGGGAGGCTTCGCGGGCCCCATTCGTTTTCTCGATCATGCCTTCAGGGTTCTATTCAGCGATGCCATGTGCTGAAGCCGAACAATGATACCCCTCTGACCCGATCCGGCAATGATGACCGCGATCGAAGCCCACTTGGGCAAACGGTTCCGCTAATTTGCCCCGAATTGAGGATAGCATGTCCAAGCACGTCACCGGAATCGGCGGGCTCTTCTTCCGCTCGGACGACCACAAGGCGTTAGCCAAGTGGTACAACGACCACTTCGGCATCAACGACCAGGCGAACGGCTGGATCTGGCAGCAGGATGCCGGCCCCACGGTGTTCTCGCCGTTCAAGCGCGACAGCGACTACTTCGACAGCAAGCAACAGTTCATGCTGAACCTGCGCGTGCAGGACATCGATGGCCTGCTGAAGAAGCTGGAGGAAGCGGGTGTACGCATCGACCCCAAGCGCCAGGACGAGGGCTACGGCCGCTTTGCCTGGGTGTACGATCCGGAAGGGAACAAGATCGAATTGTGGGAGCCGAAGGGCTGATCCACTACCCTCGCACCTGCGCTCACTTCATCTTGTTGAACATGTACCGCGCGATCTTCCAGCCACCGTCGGTGCGCTTGAGGACGAACAACTCGCGATTTTCCTCAGGCACGGTCTCACCCGTGGCGTGGATGAGCGTGGTCCCTTTGGAGGTGGTACGCGCAAAGGCGTGATCCCTATCCACTTCGATCTCGTCGATGAAGAACTCGATGTTCAGCTTGATCGAGGAGAACACGCCGGTGTATGCGCCCCTGACCTGTTCGGTTCCCACAGCCGTGGGGAAGCCGGTTGGCATGAACACGCCGTCGGTGGTGTACAGTGGCAGCACCTGGTCCACGCTGGAGGCGTTGAGGGCATCGCGGTAGGCGAACAGGAGTTCCTTGATAGCGGTCTGGTCGTTGGATTTGCTCATGGTCGTTGAGGTATTCGTAGTGGTGCTGGTCGGGTAACCGGTGCCTGGCAGCCGAGCAGCAGGGCTATCGGCAGGGTGAGTAGCAGGTTGTGCTTCATCGGGTTCGCTGGTTAGCGCAAAGGTTCCCGGCCGGTAGGTCCCGGCTCATGGCCCCGATCAAGAAATGACCTTGATCCAGATCAAGGATCCGTGCGCGTGGCCTTCTTCGCGCGCAGCCGGCTCAAGAACTCCGGCGTGACGCCCAGGTAGGAGGCGATATGCACGTTGGGCAGTCGCGCCACCAGGCCCGGATGATGCGTCACGAAATGCTCGTAGCGCTGCTCCGCGCTCGAAGCATTGCGCAGGAGCATGCGCTGTTGCAGCTCCACGAACTGGTCCTCGATGATCACCCGGAAGTTGCGGTCGAACTTCGGGTGCTCGGTATAGAGATGCAGCAGGTCGGCGTGCTTCGATGCAGACCACCGTGCTCCTCCAACGCCTCGATGAAGAGGCTGCTCGGCTTCTCCGCATGGAAGCTGCCGATGTCCACGATCCACTCGTTCTCCAGCGCGAACTGAAGGTTGTGCTCCACGCCTTTCTCATCGATCTCGTACATGCGCAAGCATCCTTCCACCACGTAGGTGTAGCAACGGCAAAC